>CAZYXX010000003.1:0-351986 GCA_964651805.1 uncultured Hyphomicrobium sp.
GAACAGGATCGATGCCGGGCTCGCTAACGCAACAAGCGCTGACTGGTTCGCCTTGTTGACGTCTTGAGATACCGTCGCGGACGTCGAACTAAGATAGGTGGTGTCGCCGCTGTATTGGACAGTAATCGTATGGCTGCCGGCTGTGAGTGCCGACGTCGCGAAGGTTGCAGCACCCGATGCATCCAACGCCACCGTGCCCACAGGATTACCATCGACCAAGAACTGCGCGGTCCCGGTTGGCGTGCCGCTCGTTCCTGTTACCGTTGCCGTGAACGTGACGTTGTCGCCGAATGTGCTTGGATTCAAAGAGCTGATAAGCGTCGTCGTTGACGGCAGCTTGTTGACAGTCTGCGTCAGGCTTGGCGACATCGACCCGTTGTATTCACCCGTGCCGATGTAGAACGCGGTAATCGTGTGGCCGCCAGGCGTAAGAGTTGTCGTCGAACGGGACGCTTGTCCGCCCGACATGATGACCGGAATGCCGATCGGACTGCCGTTATCGTAGAATTGAATGAATCCGGGCGGCACACCCGCGCCCGGTGGCGTCGGCGTTACCGTTGCCGTGAAGGTGACATTCTGACCGAAGTCGCTTGGATTCAGGGACGATATGACAGCCGTCGTCGTGTCGGACTTCTGGATGAAAAGATTGACGGTCGACGAGGTCGAGCCGTTATGATCGGGGCTACCCTGGTAAACCGCGTGGATGTTGTGACCTGACGGTTCGTACTCGAACTGAGGAATGACAAGCGTCGCGACGCCACCACTCAAGGTCGCGGTCCAGCCGGGTTCCGGTGTGCCGTTCAAGTAGAATTGGACGGTGCCCGTCGGAGTGCCGGCGCCTGGCGCGACAGTCGCGACAGTTGCGGTCAACGTGGTCGGGTTACCGACAGGATTGGGATTGGGCACGACGCTCAGCAAGGTCGTCGTGTTGGCCTTGTCGACGGTGTGGGTTGCGGCGGCCGATGTGGACGTCAGGTAAGTCGTGTCGCCCTGGTACTGAGCCGTTATGGAGTGCGAACCTGTGGTCAGCGCCGATGTCGCAAGCGTGGCGATCGCGGAGCCATTCAAAGTCCCGGCGCCAACCGGGTTGCCGTCGACGTAGAACTGCACCGCGCCCGTTGGTGTGCCGCTTACTGCCGTCACGGTTGCCGACAGCGTCACCGACTGACCCAGCAAACTCGGATTTGGCGCGCTCGATACTGCGGTCGTCGTCGGTATTTTTCCGACGGCTTGCGTCAGCGCCGGAGACGTCGAGCCGTTGTATTCGCCCGTGCCGATGTAGAAAGCGGTTATCGTGTGTGCGCCAGGCGTCAGCGCGGTCGTGGACCGCGAAGCTTGACCGCCTGACATTATAACGGGGATGCCGATCGGACTGCCGTTGTCGTAGAATTGGATAAAGCCGGGCGGCACGCCCGCACCCGGCGGCGTCGGCGTTACCGTTGCTGTGAATGTGACGTTCTGGCCGAAATCGCTCGTGTCGTCGGACGAAATCAGCGCCGTCGTCGTATCGGATTTCGAGACGAACAGGTTCACGACGGATGAGGCGGAACCGTTGTAATCGGCGCTGCCCAGGTACACAGCGTGGATGTTGTGACCCGAGGGTGCGTAGAAAATCTGAGGGAGCACGAAGGTCGCAACGCCGCCGCTCAGCGTTGCCGTCCATTCAGCAATGGCGATGCCGTTGCGATAGAACTGCACCGTGCCTGTCGGCGTGCCGCCACCCGGCGCTATTGGCGCCACGGTCGCGGTAAACGTCGTCGGGTTGCCCATCGCGTTCGGATTGGGAGAGATCGTTAGTGACGTCGTCGTGTCGGCGGCGGCGCTCGCAGCACTAGCCAAAAACACCATTGCAACAGCGGCAGAAAGCGCTGCGCGTGCAAATCGAAATACCAAGCCCAGCGCATGCAGAAGCGCTTGCGTTGCAATACGAAAACGCAAACTAAATGACATCTCCCCCGTCGGTTTCGTCTAACGCGAAACGCGACCCCCGATGGCGAAGTACGCAAACGTTAATGCGCAGATTGGTACGCGGGGCAGATGAGGTTGTCGTGGATAATTCCACGCACGAACGCGAAATCGCAGTCGCTGTGGCAGGGCGGTGACTCAGGTGCTGATCCTCTCCAGATCGCTGCGGTACAAATGAGTGGCTTCAGGATTGCAAAAAAATCCAGGCCCGCCATTGCAAGTCTGCCGGCTCGGGTGCTTCAAGAGTACGGGATTGCGGAGGTATCCGAATGCCGAACATCGTCACGCGCCGGGAAACACTCGCGGCAGCAGCCGCGGCTACCGTCGTCGCACTCACACCCGGCCTTTCGCGCGCGGGGCAAATAACCATTGTTGAGGAGACCCATATGCCTCTGCTTCGCATAGATCTTTACGAGGGCCGCAGCGATGACGAGTTGGCAAAGCTCCTCGACACCGTTCACGCCGTTATGCTGGATGCGTTCAAGGTGCCCGCACGTGACCGCTATCAGATCGTCAGCGAACACCGCCCTTCGCGTATGCTCATGGAGGACACCGGCCTCAACATTCCGCGCACCAGGAACTTTGTGATGATCCAGGTCACCACGCGTCCGCGCACGCGCGAAATGAAGGAGCAATTCTACAAGGGGATGGCGGAAGCGCTCGAAAGGACCTGCGGAATCGCGCCAAACGACGTGATGATGAACTTCGTGACCTGCACCGACGAAGACTGGTCGTTCGGTTACGGACGGGCCCAGTTCCTCACCAAGGAACTCTAAGAGCAGGCGATTGGCCACCGTTCGCGTGTCATTCCGGGCTCTTACTGGCTGCCGCCCCCAGCGTACCTCTTTAGAACATCGGCGAAGTTCTCGGAGAGCGTGGCAGCGAATGACGGCATCAAATGATGCCTGTCACTCGTCACTGCAAAGCCGTCGATGACAGTTCGGCAGACGCCTTGAGGGCAGAGTTTGTCGGTCAGATCCAGCACGGCGACATTGCGTGAGGCCGTGTAGTCACCAAAAGGAAACCGATTGGCGCCGCCCAATTCGGCGAGCGGGCGGTCGCATAATTTGTAATCCGGATAGCTGCGATAGTTGCAGGTGGGCGGCGAAAACGGCCATTCGGGCACGTCCCTTACGAGAAGCACTTTGCGTGCCGATGCGCTCAGTCGGCCGACGATCTGCGCCTCGCCTTGCGCGATGATCTGAGCCGCAGCGACCTCTTCCGCTTTCTGCTGCGTGTGCTTGTCAACGGCGGGATGCTTGGAACTGTTGGCGACGATCACCAGATCGGGTCGAATGCGATCGACCTCGTCGAGAACGCGGCCGAGCCATTCGCGGCATTCCCGGTAAGGTCGTTTCAGGGCCGATAGCCAGATATCAATATCGAAAGCCGGACATGCACTCTTTGTGCGCACGAGTAGCCGCCAGCCTTGGTCCTTTGCCGCAATTTCCAAAGGCGGAAACCATTGTGCGGCATGCGAATCTCCAAGCAACAGGACGGTCTTGCCGCTCGATATGTCGCCAAAGGCGCATTCGGGCGAAGCCGTTGTTGAAAAAGCGAGGTGGCAACCGTCGTCGTAAGTACGCGGCCTGGTTTCGCTCGTCCTGATCACGCTCAAGCGCACGCCATCGGGCATGACGATGGTTTTAGGTGTGCGTGATGCTGTGAGCGGGATCACGCCGGTTAACGACAAGCCGACGGCCGTAAAGCCGAGCGCCGCAGAGCGCCATGCTCGTGTGAGAATCCAATCGGAATAGCGCAGCGGATTCTCGACGAAATGATAGCTTGCGACCGCAAAAGCGAACGAGGCAGCGACAAGGACGGGGACGGCAAGCACCCCCAAGGACTCCGCCAGCGGCGCGCCGAGGATAAGTACCGGCCAATGCCAGAGGTACCAGGAGTATGAGACCCTACCCACAAAGCGAAGGGGCTTGAATGATAGCATTCGCACGACCGACGAGCCATTGGCAAGGGACGCACCATGCACGATGATTGCGCACGCGGCCGCAACTGGCACAACAGCCGCGATGCCCGGGTATTGCGTATCGATGCTGAAGAGTGCGAGCGCTCCCATTAGCGCGAGCAAAGCAGCGAGACCCAATACCGGATTTGCCGCCCATGTCGGCGCTTCCCGCGTGTGCAGGACGAGCGCGATGGTGGCACCTGCCAGCAACTGCCATGCGCGGGTATGCGTTCCAAAAAAAGCGAACGGCTGATTGTGATCGGTGAGATAGAGGCTCAATAGGAATGAGACTAACCCCAGCGCGATGGCCAGTCGAAAGAATGCCTGTCGCTGGCGATCCTGCCCGCCGCCGCGCAACAGGTAGATGCAGACAAGCAAGAGAACAGGCCAGAAGATATAGAACTGCTCTTCAATTCCAAGGGACCAGAAGTGCAGCACCACGGACGGCGCGTCATCCTGGGCAAGATAGTCCGTGCCCTCTGATGCGAGGCGCCAGTTCAAGGCAAACAGACTTGCGTAGATGATGTCCCGGCGTGCACTCGGGATCTGCCAGGGGTCCGACAATATCGCCGTGGCAATGCCCGTCGCGGCCAAGACGACTGCGGATGCGGGTAGGATCCTTCGGGCACGCCGCAGCCAGAATTGGGTGAGCGATATCCCTCCGGTCTCCGCAACCTCTCGAACCAGCAGCGTCGTGATCAGGAACCCCGATAAAACGAAGAAGATATCGACGCCGATGAAGCCGCCTGGAACAAGCGCGGGAGACGCGTGATACGCGACCACAACCGCGACGGCGATTCCGCGCAATCCCTCTAGGTCGGTTCTGAAATTCGCACCTTCGCCGGCATCGACCGCCTTGTGGCGTTGGATGCCAAGGTCGTGAGACAGAGCAGCGTGATGGGTAGTCATAGAATCCGGAACCTGCTGTCACGCTGAATTCATTTTTCTGCTTCGCGGGGATTGGGCGGCGACATCTATCATCGGAGCACGAGACGCAACTTAACACCGGCCAGAATTGGCGCTGCAGCAATTAAATGCGGCAGCTACATGCCACGTGGCTTATGGCGATCGCCACAATGACAGAAATCATTTCCTTTAACGTGCCATCGCAGACGTAGCTCAGCCGCCACATCACAGAAAAAGTGACGCGCGTAGTGAAATGCGGGGAATAAGTGATTGTCGGCTATGTTTCTTTGTACCTAAAGTGCGGCATCCAAACCATCTGCGGGGGTGTACGTCATGACATCGAACGTCGCTTTCATCGTCGAATGGGACAACGCGCGGCTGTCCGAGGTGGATCGTGCGCGAGATATGCTACGCCAGCTGAATAGGCAGGCGGCCGCTTACGCCAGCAAGACGAATGCCAAATTTGAACTCATTTTGATCTACGATCCGGATGAGATCCCGAAGGATCTACCTACGTCCGTGCTCGCCGAGTGTGTGGACGAGAAGACTTGGCCCGGCACAATTCGACTGTTGGAAGCTGTCGGACTTCCCTATTACGAGCAGAAAAACTTAGGCGTGCGGCAGACGAATGCCGATCTTGTCTTCTTTGTCGACAGCGACATCATACCGGATGACAACTGGCTCGCACTTCTGATGGATGCGATGCGCAATCCCGAAATCAAGGTAATTGGGGGCGAGACTTATCTGTCGAACGATACGTTCTATGAAAAGCTCGTCTCCGCGTTTTGGCAGTTCGAAACGCATGGCAGCGCAGGACGTCCAGAGATCTACGAAACCCGCGGCTTCTACGCCAACAATGTGGTGTTTCGCGGAGATATCTTGAGGCAGAACCCGTTCCCAACGCTAAAGAGTTATCGCGGCGCATGCGCGGCACTGGCGGCAAATCTGAAGTCCCAAGGATACAAAATTTACCGGCACGGCTCGGCTCGCGTGTCGCACCCACCGCCAGAAGGGGCATCGCACTTCATTTCACGCGCGATCTGCCATGGTCATGACATGATGATGGTAGGCGCGACCAAGAATGCCGCGTGGTTCCGCGCCTCGCCGCTTGGTTCCATCTGGCGATACCTCAGAGATCTTGTCAACGCGCCTGGGCGTATAACGGCGCGCTATAGGCAGGCGGGCCTCGGCATTGTGGGCTGGTTCGCCGCCATGGGCCTCGCCTTTACCTACTACACACTTAAGTTCTTGGGAAATTTGATGTCGTTCTTTGTGCCGCGGAAAGTGCGACAATACTTCTCCATTTAAAGGCGTGACTTGAAAATAGCGCTCACTGTCTGCACACGCCGAAGGCCGAAGATGCTGGAGGCGTGTGTCAAGTCGTTGCTGGTGCAGAACATACCCAACGATCTCGTTGCAACGCTAATCGTTGTTGAAAACGACTCCGAGCCAAGCAGTCGAGACAAGCTCCATGCGATGGCTCAAAGCAGCGCTCGCATAGATTTGAGATATGTACTCGAGCCTAATGTGGGCATTCCGATTGCGCGGAACCGGGCGGTTGAATTGGCTCTGGAAGGTGATCCGGACTGGATTGGATTTATCGACGACGACGAGCAGGCGAGCCGAGACTGGCTAGAGCGTTTCATAGCGGCGTCCTCGAAGGTCGACTGCGACGTGTTTCAAGGTCCGGTTGAATACATCTACCCACCCGACACTCCTACCTGGGTCGGCTTGCCGAAGCGCAAGCATCGCGTGACCGGTCTGGTTCTCCAAAGCGCCGCCACAAGCAACACGTTCATGAGGTCGCGGCTTGTTGCGCGTGGCGGCTTGAATTTGCGGTTTGACGAACGGCTGCGGTTTACGGGCGGGTCGGATGGTGAATTCTTCCAGCGTGCGCGGGAGCTTGGTGCTCGCATCTGCTGGCTTGATGAGGCTGTGGTATACGAGAATGTGCCCGAAGAGCGCACGACGCTCAAATGGGTATTCAATCGCGCGCGGCGTGTGGCTGCCAACAAGGTACTCGTCAGCATCAACAGTGCTGGCTGGCTTTCGGCGATGGGATCTTTCGCCCCAAGTTTATTTGCAAAATTGGTTGAGGGGCTCGTGCTTGCTCCGGTGGGTCTTCTAGTTGCCGTTGTGAGTTCCAAGCATGGCCTGCGGCTCTTTTCGTCCGCGGTCAAATCGTTCGCGACGAGTTTGGGTGGGCTGATGGCGCTGTGCGGCAGCTTTCCACAGCCTTACACGGTGGTCGACGGATATTGAGCCAAGTTGATGTTTTTGCGCCGGATTGCGATGCGCCACCTATCAATGCGCTTGACTTGTTCTCTTTTTGTTCCTAGACGTTTTCGTCCTTCTAACAATCATTTGCCGCGCCATGCAATCCGTTCTTACCGCCTCTCCCGGACGTGATCGCGACCTGGTCGTCGCGCTCCGCCAGTTCGTGGAGAGCAACGGAAAGAGTGCACGACGACTTGGAGGTTCATGTCTTCCGTTCGGTCTTCTTGAGGTCGATCAGCACCTTCCGGGCGCGGGTCTCGCCTGTGGAGCCTTGCACGAGATCTCGGCCGCCGCCTATGGCGACACGCCGTCGGCTTTCGGCTTTGCCGTGGCGCTCGCTGCCCTGGCGCGGCGTTCACGGTCGGGCCCAGTGCTGCTGGTTGTCCCTCGTCGCTCCTTTGGAGACTTCGGCCGACCTTATGGCCACGGACTTTGTCAGCTCGGTCTCGATTCCGGCAAGGTCATCCTGGTCGAAACAAGAAGCGAAAAAGATGCTCTGTGGGCGATGGAAGAAGCCTTGCGCTCGAAGGCGGCCGCGCTCGTCGTCGGCGCAGTCGAGAGTAATCAAGACCTAACGAGCAGCCGCAGGCTAAGCCTTGCCGCCGCTGCCTCCGATACGCCGCTTGTGCTTTTGCGCGCTCACCGCGCAGCGGGTGCGAGCGCTGCCCTAACCCGCTGGCGCATTGCAGCCGCGCCGGCAGCGAAGAACGACTTCGGCGCGATCGCATCACCACGATGGCGCGTCGCGCTGGAGCGGTGCCGCAACGGCCGTACCGGCCAATGGCTGCTCGAGTGGGATCATGCCGCGTGTCGTTTCCATTTGGCTGAAGAACTGGCCGATCGCGCGCCTGTCGTTGACGCGGAACGTATCCGCCGCGCAGGCTGAGGCCTTCGACATCCACCGCCCGCTTGTGCTCGTCGCACCCGGCAAGGGCGGCGCGCGCCTTGTTGCGCTCAATAAGGCCGCGCGCGCCTGCGGTCTCGTGCGCGGCGAGCTTTTGTCGAATGCACGTTCGAAAGCGGCCGATCTGCAAACGCGCGTGGCCGACCCCGCGGCCGACGCAGCCGCCTTGCGCAAGCTCGCTCTCTGGTGCCTGCGCTACACGCCGCTCGTGACGGCCTGGGATGATGCCAACGGCGCCGATGGTCTGTTCCTCGACATTGCGGGCTGCGCGCATCTCTACGGTGGCGAGGAGCGCTTGCGAGACGACCTCGCCCACCGTCTGCGCTGCTTCGGGCTCGTGGCGCGCATCGCCATTGCCGATACTGCTGGCGCCGCCTGGGCCGTCGCCCACCACGGCAACGAGAACCGCATGGTCATTGCGCCGGAAGGTCAAGAAGAGGCGGTCCGCAGTCTTCCGCTCGCAGCGCTGCGCCTTCCCGACGAAACGCTGGCGCTCCTGCACCGTTTGGGCTTCCGCCGCATCGGCGACCTGCTGCGCAAGCCACGGGCACCGCTTGCCGCACGCTTCGGCGCGGCGCTTCTGCTCCGCCTCGACCAAGCTCTGGGGTACGCTGCGGATCCGTTACAGCCCGCCTGCCCGCCGCCCCGCTACCACGCGCGGCTTTCGTTTGCCGAGCCTATCGTCAGCGAGGAGCACGTCACGGAGGCTACGCGGCGCCTGCTCGCGGTGCTTAAGGAAAGCCTATCGCAGGATGGCGTCGGCGCGCGCAAGCTGCGTCTGCTGCTTTTCCGCGTCGATGGCGAGGTTGCCTCACTCGATATCGGCCTGGCGCGGCCGAGCCGTGATGCGGAGCATCTTGCGCAGCTCATTTCGCTATGTCTTGGCCGTCTGTCGGGAGGACTCGATGCTGGCTTCGGCTTCGAAGCCGCCGCTCTCCACGTCACCGTCGCAGGGCCTTTGGCTGATCGGCAGACATCGCTGCACTCCGAAAGCCATGATGACGTCGGCAATGAAGCGAGATTGATCGACCGGCTGGCGCAACGTCTTGGCAAGGATGCCATAAGCCGGCTGCATCCCCGGCAGAGCCACATTCCTGAGCGCGCCGTCGTGGCTCGGCACGCCGCCGACAGCGCATTTTCGGTTTGGAGTTCCGATAGGCCAGCCGCCGCCAGACCTTTGCAATTGCTCACGCGGCCGGAGGAAGTGGGCGAGGTCATGGCACTCATCCCGGAAGGTCCGCCACGGCGCTTTCGATGGCGCGGCGTCTTACATCAGGTGCAGCACGCCGAGGGGCCGGAGCGCATCGCGCCGGAATGGTGGCGCAGGGCCGAAGCCGACGTCGAGCGCGACTACTATGTCGTCGAGGACGGCAACGGACACCGCTTCTGGCTCTTTCGTGCAGGCTTCTACAAGGACGGTGCGTTGGCGCCGCGTTGGTTCATGCATGGGGTATTCGCATGAGTGCTTTTGCCGAACTCGTTGCCGCGACGAACTTCTCGTTTCTGCGGGGCGCGTCTCATCCCCGCGAGATCGTCGCCCGCGCCGCCGAGCAGGGCCTTGCCGCCATCGGCATCGCCGATCGCAATACTCTTGCCGGCGTCGTGCGCGCGCATGTGGCGGCGAAGGATGCCGGCATCCGGCTTCTGGTCGGGGTCCGCCTCGTCACGACCGACGGTTTCGAGGTTGCCTGCTATCCGACGGACCGCGCCGCTTATGGCCGGCTTACGCGCCTGCTCACCGCTGGCAACCGGTGCGCGGTCAAAGGCGAATGCCATATTCAGTTCGAAGACATTATCGCCGCTTCGCAAGGGCAGATGTTCATCGCCCTGCCGCCGGCCGTGCCGAGCCCGCTCTTTAACGACCGCCTTGCAGTGCTGGCGAAAGCAGCGCCTGGCAGGACATATCTCGCCGCAAGCTTCCATTACCGCGGCGACGAGCGCCGCCGTCTGGGTGAGCTCGCCGAGCTTGCGACAAAGACCGGCGCTCTGCTGATCGCGACCAACGACGTGCTCTATCACGAGCCGGCGCGGCGGCAGCTGGCCGACGTGCTGACCTGTATACGCGAGAAGTGTACCATTGCGGACGCCGGCTATCGCCTCGAAGCCAATGGAGAACGGTACGTCAAGAGCGGCGAGGAAATGGCGCGTCTCTTCGCGCGCGAGCCTTTTGCGGTGGCGCGGACGGTCACGGTTGCTCAACGCATCCGCTTCTCGCTCGAAGAGCTGCGCTACGAATATCCGGACGAGCCGGTGCCGCCCGGCAAGACGCCGCAGCAGCATCTGGAAGATCTGACCTGGGCGCACGCACGGCATCGCTACACCGAAGGCATACCCGACAAGGTCGAACTGCTGCTGAAGAAGGAACTGGCGCTGATCGGCAAGCTCGACTACGCGCGCTACTTCCTCACCGTCTACGACGTCGTGCGCTTTGCGCGGTCCCAGGACATTCTTTGCCAGGGCCGCGGCTCGGCCGCCAACAGCGCCGTCTGTTTCGTGCTTGGCATCACCGGCGTCGACCCTTCGCACATCGATCTGCTGTTTGAACGTTTCATCTCGAACGAGCGGCGCGAGCCGCCCGACATCGACGTCGATTTCGAGCACGAGCGGCGCGAGGAGATTATCCAGTACCTTTACACCCGCTACACGCGGGAGCGGGCGGCGATCTGCTCGACCGTCATTCATTACCGCTGGCGCATGGCGATCCGCGAGGTCGGCAAAGCCATGGGCCTCACCGAAGATGTGACCGCCACCATGGCGAGCACGGTATGGGGCTGGTCGCGCAATGGCGCGCTCACCGACAAGCAGATCAGCGAAGCGGGGCTCGACCCGCAGAACCCCGCGATCCGCCAGGCTATCGACCTTGCGGCTGAGATGCTCGGCTTTCCGCGCCACCTGTCACAGCACGTTGGCGGCTTCGTACTGACACGCGAGCGATTGGATGAAACGGTGCCGATTCTCAACGGCGCCATGAAAGACCGCACCTTCATCGAGTGGGACAAGGACGACATCGACGCCCTTCGCATCCTGAAGGTCGATGTTCTCGCGCTCGGCATGCTGACCGCGATCCGCAAGGCCTTCGACCTGATCGCGCGTCACCATGGACTTGAGCTTACGCTTACGAACGTGCCGCAGGACAATTCGAAAGTCTACGATATGCTTTGCAGGGCCGATTCCGTCGGCGTGTTTCAGGTCGAAAGCCGGGCCCAGATGTCGATGCTGCCACGCCTGAAGCCGCGTAACTTCTACGACCTCGTGATCGAGGTGGCGATCGTGCGCCCAGGCCCGATCCAGGGCGACATGGTTCACCCGTATCTGCGCCGCCGCAACGATGAGGAGAAGGTGACGTATCCTTCCGAAGAACTCAAGGCCGTTCTCTACAAGACGCTCGGCGTGCCGCTTTTCCAGGAACAGGCGATGAAAATCGCCATCGTGGCGGCAGGCTTCACAGCCGACGAGGCGGACAGGCTGCGGCGCGCCATGGCCACCTTTCGCCATGTCGGCACCATTCATACCTTCCGGCATAAATTCATCGCTGGCATGGTCGAACGCGGATATGAGCGCGAGTTCGCCGAGCGGTGCTTCAACCAGATCGAGGGTTTCGGCGAATACGGCTTTCCAGAAAGCCATGCGGCGAGCTTCGCGCTTCTCGTCTACGTTTCGGCCTGGATCAAATGCCTCTATCCGGACGCTTTCTGCGCCGCGCTGCTCAACAGTCAGCCGATGGGTTTTTATGCGCCCGCGCAACTGGTGCGGGATGCGCGCGAGCACGGCGTCGAGGTGCGTCATCCCGATATCAATGCCAGCGATTGGGACTGCACGCTGGCGCATGCGGACGGCGCGACGCGAAGCTGCGCCGTACAGCTCGGCCTGTGCCTCGTCGGGGGTTTATCGAAAGGTCACGTCGAAGCCATCATCAAGGCGCGCGGAGCCGGCTATGGCGATCTCGCCTCTCTTTGGAGACGCAGCGGCGTTCCGCTGAGCGTCCTTGAGCGTTTGGCGGATGCCGATACCTTCCGCTCGCTCGGGCTAGACCGGCGGCAGGCCTTGTGGGCGGTCAAGGGGCTCGACGGTGGCACGGGCCAGACCATGGCGCACGGTTCCGTCGCGCTTTCTGCGCCGCTCTTTGCAGCGAGCGAAAGCGATGATCTCTTCACCGAGCCAGGCGTCGATCTGCTGCCCATGACGCTCGGCGAACATGTCGTGCACGACTATTCGGCCATCAGCCTCTCTCTCAAGGCGCATCCTTGCGTATTCTTCCGCGAGGAACTGAGGCGTCGCGGCATCGTCACCAGCGCCGAGCACTGGAACGATCGGCTCACCGGTCGGCGCGTGAACGTCGCCGGTCTCGTGCTCGTGCGGCAGCGGCCCGGCACGGCAAAGGGCGTGATCTTCATCACGCTCGAAGACGAAACCGGCATCGTCAACTGCGTCGTCTGGCCCAAGATCTTCGAGCGCTTCCGCCGCGTGGTGATGACCTCTCAGTTTCTTATGGTGCGCGGGCGCATCCAGCGGGAGGGGCTCGTCAGCCATGTCGTTGCGGAAGATATCGTCGATCTTTCCGCGATGCTGAAGACGCTTGGTGAAGGCACCGCGGCCCTGCCCAATACGGCGCGCGACCCCCGGGACGGCTCGTGGACGCCCAAGAGCCGCGACTTCCATTGATGTTCCCTCGCCAGTTGCATCTGCAGTTCTGGCAAATTTAGAACGCCAGCACTAATAGCGCGTGGTTAGCTCGGTCAGCCACGCCGGCATGACGCTGACGAGGTAGGCTTCGAGGTGCTTGTCGAGCCCGGTCATCACGAACAATCCAGTCGCCACCAGCAGAGCGCCGAGCGCGGCCTTGCCGCCCCGCCCCGCTTCCAGAAGTCGCGAACGCATCTTCAGCAGGGCATCGCGCGACACTGTGCCGAGCACCAACAGCGGCACCGCGGCGCCCACACCAAAGAGCGCCATCGTGAGCCCCACTTGCGCGAGATCGCGCCCTTGGGACGCAAGGACGGACGCAGCACCCAATGTCGGGCCGACGCAGGGGCTCCAGACCGCGCCCAATAGCAAGCCGAGCAAGAATTGGCCGCGCAGCCCGGACGTGCTGAAACTGCCAAGCCGGCCATCAACCCACGCACCAACGGGAGAGGACGCCGCGGCAAAGGCCGCCGATGCCTGCGGCACCAGAAGAACGAGACCGATGGCGATCAGCAGCGCGGCGGCCAAGGTGCGAAAGACGCCGGTGTCCAACCCGATGGCAAATCCGACCGTCGCAACAAACATGCCGATTGCGACAAACGACAATGACAGTCCTCCGGCGAGCGCAATGGGACCCAGCCTGTGCTCGCTCACTGCAGTGCCCAAAATGACGGGAAGGAGAGGAAGGACGCACGGCGACAGCGTTGAGAGCAGCCCGGCGGCGAAAGCAAAGGCGAGCGTTGCGATGGACATGCGAGATTGCTCTGAGCCTACTTAGAGACCGTGCCGGCGATAAGATTTTCGATCGGCGCGGCTTTGGTCTCGCCGACGAGGCGACCGGTTTCGCGCTTGCCTGAGAATGCGATTAACGTGCTTTGCGAGCGCGCGCCGAAGCCCTTCCAGGCATTCTCCTGCGTATCGAAGTCAACCTTGAACAGTGTAACGGATGCGAACTCAGGCTTACCTGCCAGTGCATCGATGGCAGCATGCTGCGCTGTACAAGTCGGGCACCAGGGCGCAGTGACATGGATGACGACCGGCATGCCTGCATCCTGGGCCGCTTTCACCTCAGCGGCATCAAACGGCTTTTGTTCGAGCGCCGCGAGGGGAATAGCTCCAGCCGACAAAGCGACTGCGGCCGCGAGCGCGCTAAGGGTTGTACGAATCTTCATGGCGTCCACCTCCAAGATATACGTGCGGTTACGACAACGGGGATGCGAGCGTTACAATTTAGATCAACAAACGCCCGATCGGGCTGCCGCCTCCGTCCCGGCGTCTTTTTCCCGATTCACGCCGATACTTGCAAAAAGTTCGCTGCAGCGCCTTCGGCGGTGAAACAACCGCGGCGCTCGCAACGTAGCTGGCTTTCGGACGTCGCATGCAATTGAACCGGGGACCGGCGTCCGTTGCCTCCGGTTCTATTTGAAAAGTTCCCAGGAGGAATTTCAAAATGATGATCTCAGCCAAGTCGGGCGCTTCGCTCGCCGCTGTTGCCGCAGCCTTGTTCATCGCCGGTGCGGTTGGCGCTCCAAGCGTCAAGGCCGAGGAAGCCAAGGGTCATTGCATGGGGGCCAATGCCTGCAAAGGACATAGCGCGTGCAAGACCGCCAGCAACGCGTGCAAGGGTCAGAATGCTTGCAAAGGCCAGGGCTTCACAGAGACGACCGCCGCCGAATGCGCAAAGATCGAAGGCGCGAAGTTCGAACCGGCGAAGAAGTCGTGATGCGTGCGGCCTCTCCGGATTTGATCCGGAGAGGCCGTCCTTTTTTGCCGGAGCGGCCGAGGATGATCGAACCTCGATTGGCGGAAAGAAACTCACAAAACGTCGTGGAAGCCCCCCGGCCTCGGTATCTCGGGTTCGGCCTCGGTCTTCGCGCGCAGCACTACGCCGATATCCTCGAAGGCGAGCGACGCGTCGATTGGTTCGAAGTCATTTCCGAGAACTATATGGTGCCGGGTGGCCAGCCGTTGCGGATGCTTGACAGGATCAGGTCGCAATACCCCATCGTGATGCACGGCGTCTCGCTTTCGATCGCCTCCACGGCTCCATTCGACCGAAAGTACCTTCAGGACCTCAAAGCGCTCGCCGAGCGCTGCGAGCCGGAGTTTATCTCGGACCACTTGTGCTGGACCGGTGTCCACGGCATCAATCTGCACGACCTGCTACCCATCCCCTACACGCAGGAGGCGCTCGACCACGTCGTTTCGCGTGTCCATTGCGTCCAGGACTATCTCAAACGTCCCATCGCTCTTGAGAACGTCTCCACATACGTCCAGTTCCGACAATCGGAAATGCCGGAGTGGACATTCATTGCCGAGCTTGCGCGGCGCACCGGGTGCTGGCTGGTCTTCGACGTCAACAACGTGTTCGTGAGCGCCTTCAACCACGAATATGACGCCCACGCCTTCATCACCGGCATTCCGGCGGACCGGGTAGTTCAATTCCATCTCGCGGGCCATGAGCATAACATGACCCACATCATCGACACGCATGACGCGCTCATTCCCGAGGAGGTCTGGGATTTGTATCGCGCCGCCATCGAACGCTTCGGTCCCGTATCGACAATCATCGAACGCGATGACAACATCCCGCCGTTTGCGGAACTCGTCAGGGAACTCGGCATCGCGCGCGACATCGCCACACAGATGCTTCCGGAGCTTGCGCCCGTGACAGGATGCGGTTCGTGACGAACTTTCGCACATTTCAACTGCCAGCGCGCTCGCTCGCCGACATGCAGAACCTGCTGCAGGCGGCTATCCTCAAAGGCGATTCCGCTATTTTGGAGTTCCTTCAGGACAATTCTCGCACTTCGCGCGAGACGTTGTTTGGCGTCTATCGCCACGCCTACACCGGGCGGCTGATCGATATGCTGAGAAGCGAGTATCCCCTTCTCGCCCGATACGTTGGATATGAGAGGTTTGACGAGATCGCGCGCTGCTACATCGCCGCGTATCCTTCGCAAACTGCGAATGCGCGCTGGTTCGGCGCACGGCTGCCCGAGTATCTTAGGACGTGCGTCGGCGGCGACTTCACGGAAGACTTTGTCGGGCTCAGCCAGATCGAGAATGCAGTGTCGGATGCGTTCGATGCGCCGGACGCGACGGTTCTCGACGCGGCCGCTCTCGGGAACTTTGCGCCTGAAGTGTGGAGTCGCTTGGTGTTCACACCGCATCCCTCGGTCACGCTGCTGCAGGTTGCCGGCAACGTCTTCGATCTCTGGCGGGCATTGAAATGCGAGGAGCCCGCTCCGTCATTCTTGACTACGAGCGAAAAGCGCCATCTCGTCGTCTGGCGCAGCGACCTCGCGCCAATGGTGCGCGAACTCGACTACGAAGAGTACATGGTCTTAACGGAGGTCCGCGGCGGGGGACGCTTTCAATCTCTTTGCGAAATGCTTGCGACCTACGACGATCCAGACACGGCAGCTCTTCGGGCTGCCGGTTATCTTCACGGCTGGCTCGCGGGAGACATGTTGACCGACGTGCGCTTATCCGGCGACCCTCGCTGAACGACTGGCGTCATTCATCTGCAATTTTCCAGGTCGCTCGGCGCGGCTCCGCGTCCGACATCTAACAGTCGTGCGAACGCGGGTGTGGCCGAGAAGTCGCCGACCGAGATGCGCCATTGCGTAGTGCCTGCGACTTGCGCCACAATCATCATCCACTGTCGAGACGACCCCACCATAGATGGCTAAGGCATGGCTGCGCGGCCTGCCTAGCTAGCTTCGCCCCCCACAAAACTCTCGGAGTTGACGATGGCCGCTGAAGCAGAAGCCGGCAATCTCACGCAAGCGGTCGCCCTGCTCGGCGCCATGGTCGTGGCGGTACCCATCTTTAAACGTCTCGGCCTCGGGTCAGTGCTTGGCTACCTCGTCGCGGGGTTGACGCTCGGGCCGTTCGGCACGGGGCTTTTTTCCGATCCGCAGGCCATCATCCATATCGCGGAACTCGGCGTGGTGATGCTGCTTTTCGTCATAGGGCTGGAGATGGAGCCCTCGCGCTTGTGGGCATTACGTCATGATATTTTTGGCCTTGGGCTCGCCCAGGTTGTGGCCTGCGGTGCTCTGCTCACCGGGATCGGTATCGCGCTCGGTTTTTCTCCGGCGGTGGCATTCGTAGCCGGCATGGGCTTTGTACTCACGTCGACCGCCGTCGTCTTGCAGGTGTTGAACGAGAGAAGCGAGAGTTCGGCACCGGCGGGACGACGCATCATTTCGATTCTCCTGCTCGAAGATCTGGCGATCGTACCACTGCTCGTCATCGTCGCCCTGTTGGCGCCGGGCCATTCGGCCACAGGTTCATACTGGCAAGCAATTGCAATTGCTGCTGCCGCGCTTGCGGCGCTTCTGGTCGCCGGTCGTTGGCTCCTCAACCCGCTGTTCCATTTGCTCGCCGCCGTGCGCGCGCGCGAAGTGATGACAGCGGCGGCACTGTTCGTCGTCCTCGGTGCGGCGACGCTGATGCAGCTCGGCGGGCTTTCAATGGCCATGGGCGCATTTCTCGCGGGCGTCCTGCTGTCGCAATCAAGTTTCCGCCATCAGCTCGAGGCCGACATAGAGCCGTTCCGCAACCTGCTGCTCGGACTATTTTTCCTGGGCGTCGGCATGGCGCTCGACTTGCCGCTGATCGCGCGCAACTGGCAGCTCATCCTTGCCTGCGTTTTGTCGTACATGGTGATCAAAGCGATCGGCATCTACATCATCGCACGGTTGTTTCAAGCGCCCCACAGCGAAGGTCTCTATAGATCTGCACTCATGGCACAGGGCGGCGAATTTGCATTCGTGCTGTACGCGGCTGCCACGGGCGCCGGCATTCTCGACGCACCGACGAATGCGGTGCTCACCGCCGCCGTCATAATTTCCATGGCACTGACGCCACTGCTGATCCTCGCGCTGCGTTGGATACCGCCGCAGCCGGACCACACCTCCATGGACGGGATTGACCTGGCGGAGGGGCTGGAAGGGACGGTGCTCATCGTCGGTTTTGGCCGCGTCGGGCAGGTCATGAGTCAGTTGCTGCTCGCCCGTGGCGTGGATGTTTCCATCATCGATACAAACGTCGAAATGATCCGCAGTGCCGAAGAATTCGGCTTCAAGGTCTACTACGGCGACGGCACTCGCCTCGACGTTCTGCGATCATCGGGCGCTGACGAGGCCAAAGCCATCGCAGTTTGCGTGAATGATCGCGCTGCTGTGGATCGGGTCGTCGAGCTTTGCAAATCGGAGTTTCCGAATGCGTCGCTCGTCGTGCGTTCGTTCGACCGGCAGCATGCGCACGACCTGATTGAAAAGGGTGTCGATCTGCAAGTACGCGAGACTTTTGAATCCGCAATGGCTCTTGGGGAACTCGCGCTCAAGGAACTTGGCGTTCCGCCGGACGAGGCTGCTGACATTGCCGCCGATATTCGCCGACGCGATGCCGAGCGATTCGAATTAGAGATCGCGGGCGGTGGCCTAAAGGCCGGTGTCGGGCTTTTGATCGGCAACAAGATGCGGCAAACACCGCTCGTTCAGCCGCGCCGCCCTCCATCTGGAGTGGCGACTGCAAGCACTACGCCGGATAGCGCGCCAACCGGAGATTGACTGGAAAGTCACACGACGACTCGGGCCACCGCTGTGATATCCAATTGCGCGTTTGTTCGCCCAACCAACCTGGATCAAATGTTTCGCGTAGCTGCTCGTTGCAGCCACGGCGTTTACGTGAAAGAGCTTGCGGCCAGGGGAAAAGCGGAAGTTTGCACCACGCCAGTAGGTGTTCTTAGTCGGGCGTCTTCAGACGCTCGACGGAGCGCCAATTTGTGATTGTTCGGTTGTCGATCTTTCCGTTTCGGGAGCACGTATTCACGTCGCACGCATCGTCGCGTTGCCCGAGAAGCTTTCGCTGATCATCCCGCGCCGGAATGCAAAGTTCCGTTGCCAGGTGGTCCATAGGCTACCTGACGGCGAGACCATGGCATCAAATTCACATAAGTCACAATTCTGTGTGCGCCACGCCGCACAAGCGCGTCGGTGTTTCCGGCGAACTTTTCAAGACATGTAAGGATTGTTTAGAGCGAATGTCAGGTGGGGCGGCCAAGGTTGGACTGCTCATGGCCCGCCGGTGCCGGAACATTTCCTACCCCCTGGCCCCTCGTTCCATCTGGCGGCGCCATGAGCATGAGAACCGAAGTCTCCTGATAGCGCTGGATTCTCACCCTAAGCTTGGAACCCAGGCAATGTTCTTGCTTGGGTTCTATTTGTTTGGTTCTTGTAGGCCGGTGACCTAGCATCGACATTAGCACCGCACGTTCGCGAACGAGGCACGATGCGACTTCTGCTTGTGGAAGACGATGTGGAAACTGCGAACTTCATCCATCGCGGCCTGACGCAGGCCGGCCATACGGTGGACGTGGTCAACGATGGCCGCGACGGCGTGGCGCTGGCGATACAGGAAGACTACGACATGATCGTTCTTGATCGCATGCTGCCCGGGCTCGACGGCTTGAGCGTCGCCCGCTCGCTGCGCGGTGCAGGGCGCAAGACATCCATTATGTTTCTCACCGCGCTCGGCGGCGTCAATGACCGTGTCCAGGGGCTGGACGTCGGTGGAGACGACTATCTGGTCAAGCCGTTCGCCATGTCGGAACTTCTGGCGCGCGTCAACGCGCTCGCGCGGCGGCCACCGATGCGGGACGAGAGCAACGTGCTGCGGGCGGGCGATCTTGCGATGGATGTCGAGAAACGCTACGTAGCGCGCGCGGGAGAGCGGATCGAACTGCATGCGCGCGAGTTTGTCCTGCTCGAGGTCCTGTTGCGCAACAAGGGCCGCGTTGTCACCAGGAACATGCTTTTGGAGCGGGTATGGGGGTTCAATTTCGACCCCAAATCCAGCATCGTGGAAACACACATTTCCCGGATACGCGCCAAGATAGATCGTCCGTTCGGCGAGGCTCTCATTCACACCGTTCGCGGCAGCGGCTATTCGATCCGCGATGCTCCGTGACCTTCTCAAGCGCTCGCAATTCCGCTCCGCGCTGGCGTTCACAGCGCTGTTCGGCGCAAGCGTGCTGTTTCTGTTTTCGGTCCTGATCCTTAGCACCACGTCGGAGCTCGAAGATGGTATCGTGCGCCGCGTCGAGCGGGCGCGTGATGCGCTTCTCAGCATTGATCGGCGGTTCGGCTTCGAGGAGCTGATCAACGTCGTGACGGATGAAGCTGAGTCGGTCGGCGACGCCGACAGCATATTCAGCGTGATCGGCAATGACGGCCGCGTTCACGCCGGCAATGTAACCAACATCAAGAGGGAGGACGGTTGGCAGCTCATCACGCGCCAGCAGCGGCAGCCGAGTGCTGCCGATGCAAGCCGCAACAATCGCTACTATGCGATCTGGGCTGATGTCTCACAGGGCAAGCTTCTCGTCGGCCGCTCCGATCGCGAGGCACGTCAATCGAAATCAATTATGATGCAGAGCCTGGGTTGGGGACTTCTCGGCACAGCCCTTCTCAGCGTTGGAACAGCGGTCATCCTCTCGCAGGGTACTCAGAAGCGGATCAATCGCTTACGGGCAACACTTTCCGCTGTCGCTGGCGGCGATTTGAATGCCCGGGTTCCGGCCGGCGCCGCCGGAGATGACCTCGACGAGGTCGCATCCAGTATCAACGCGATGCTGGCGAAGCTTCAGCGCCTCGTCGAAAACGTCAATCAATCGTCGACGGACATCGCGCACGACCTGAAGCGTCCGATGATGCATTTGCGCCAGCGGCTTGAGCTGATGCGGGACGAATTTTCCGCAAGTTCCGCGCAGTTCCAGAGCTTCGAGGCCGCGCTCGAATCTGTCGACAGCATTGTCGGCACCTTCGAAGCGCTGCTCAACATCGGCCAGTTACAGGCGGGTGACCGTCGACAACGGTTCATACCAATCGATATTTCAAGCGTCGTGCGCGATGTGCAGGAGGCCTACGAGCCCGTTTTCCAGGATCAGGGCTTCACGCTCGATGTCGCGCATCTGCCCGAGCGCGCTATTATCGCCGGTGACCGCGAGTTGCTTGTGCAGATGTTGGCCAACGTCTTCGACAATGCGCTCAGGCATTGTCCGACCGGCACGGACGTGATCGTCAAATCAACCTGCGAGGGCGGCAATCTGCAAATCGCAGTTGCCGACAACGGCCCCGGCATACCCGCCCCGGAGCGACCCAGGGTCTTTGAGCGCCTCTATCGACTTGAAAGGGCCCGCTCCACTCCAGGTCATGGGCTCGGCCTCAGTCTCGTGGCGGCCATAGTCGAGCTTCACGAAGGCGAGATCGGGCTCGACGATGCCGCGCCAGGCACGGTGCTCACCATACACCTGCCGCTTCTACACTAGCAGCCGTCCGCCAATTCTTACACACCGTGTAAAGCGCGCGCGAAGGTATCGAAAGGCAAGCAGCGCACTTTTCGCGCCGACTTGAAGCGAAGGTGTGTGGCGATGAACTTCGTGCATTCCGCCATTGCGATTGCCGTATGCGGCCTGATCACCGCTCCGGCGCACGCGGATTCCACGCACGGGATCACGAGCGGCCTTATCAGCGTCATCGACGTCGAGCAGCGCCGGATCGAGCTTGCTGATGGCCGAAACTTCAGCGTGACACCCAAGGTCAAGCTTTCGAAGCGCCGGGTCGGTGAAAAGGTCCTCATCATTTTCGAGGGCCAGGGCCAGCAGATGAAGGCGCTGAAAGTCCGGCAGTTCCCCGAGCGCCTGAAGACATTCGAATGACCGCCGCCTCTCGCCCATTTCCTAATCACGCACGCCTGTCAGTTCATCAACCAGGAGGAACCACGCTCATGCTTATCAGCTTCTCTCGCACCTGCGCGTTGGCGCTCGCTGCGAGCCTTGCGCTTAACGGCGCGGCGCTCGCGGAGGAACCGGCAACAGATGCCGCCACACAGACGGAAGCCGCTCCTGAGGCGCCGGCCGATGCACCAGCTGCCGCAGAAAGCGGCACATCGACGGAATCCTCATCAAGCTCGACCGACAGCGAAAGCTCCGACAGCGCTGCACCTGAGGCAGAGGCGCCACCCGCCCAGTAAGTGTTTCTAACGCGACATCGCGACGCTTGCGTGCAAGCCTCGCGATGTCGTTCGTTTGTGCGGAACTTCGAAATACGGCTGATGTTCGAATGCACGCATATCCCATCATCACAATCTTCGCTCTGCTCGCGTTCACAGGTTGCTCGGCGGAGCCTACTGGGCCGCGCGACCCGGGCCCCGTGAAGCTCGCACAAGGAGAGACGTGCGACACGATCCGTGCTGAGTTGGATAGCCTCGATCGCAAGGGTGCCCCCGGCTTTTATCAACTTCGCGACTCCGGGAAGAAACTGACGGCTGATCAGGATGCGGTCGTGTCGTCATACGACCGGTTGCTCAACCGATATCTCGGGGCGCGCTGCCACGCCTGACGGCGGCAACGCCGCTTTCCCCTTTAGTCCTCATCATCGAGGCGTTCCGGCGCAAGATCGCTCTGCTCCAAGAGCGGCTCGACGATTTCCGGCGGCAGCGGCGCCATTCCCTCGGGTGGCGGCCCGACAACAATTCCCGACGGCACGACGATACCGTCGTCGGCATTTGCCACGCGAACCAGAAAGACCAGGAGGCCTGCCGCAATCGCGGCCAGAACTCCGATCGCAGCAAGTTCAAATCTGTACATGGCGCTTTCTCCGGTGGGATTCGCGCCTCAGCTTGAGCTTCGTTGATTGAACCGACTTCACCCGAACCTTACAGGTTCTGTCAGCAACGCCCCTTCGATGCGCCTTCTAAAACCATGGATTGTCCACCCATTGGCTGTGGAACCCGGGCGACCGCAATTGCCGAGCTGAGAAAAAGCAAATATTGCCTTCAGCGCCCCGCCTCGCGGGCGCGGCCGGAGAGGCGACTCATGAAACGATCGCAAAATGCGCTGGCCGCACTGTTCGGTCCGTCGAACAACGAGATATTTGCTACCCGACTGAAGCAGCTTTCGGAGACGGTAACGCAATGTTCGCGCCACTTTCTCGAGAGCAAGGGATATGACCTCAAAGGTATTGTCGATTTCGAGCACAGGGCCGACGTCATCGTCGCGGAGCTTCACGAACTGCTTGATAATTCGTTCATCCTGCGGTTCGACATTCCCGATTCCATGAAACTTACAGATGATCTCGACAACGTCATCGACGGCATGCGCAAGGTCGCAATCCATCTCGATGTCTACAAGCTGCATTTACAGGAGCTCCGACCGGAAGCTGTTAAGCTCATGCAGATCTCCGACGGTATGGTCGGTAAACTGGATGGGCTCGTCAGCATGCTGGGCGAGTCGAGGCTGATACTTTCGAAGGTTCGCGAACTCGTTCGCTCGATCGATGAAGCAGAGGCGGAAGCTGACCGCCTCGTCTCTAATGTGGAGCGCATGCTCGTCGACGAATACAGCCGGCCGGGCGCCAATGCGATCGGCTTCATCGCCTGGCACCAGCTTTTCCATTTGCTCGAAGAAATGACCGACGACGCCAATCATTGTGCCCGGCATATCCTTTCGCTTGCGCGAAAGGAGGCCTAGCGTATGGACCTGCTGACGACCGGGGTCGTCATCGCGCTGCTGGCCGTACTGGTTGCCGAGTTCGTAAATGGCTGGACGGATGCTCCAAACGCCATCGCCACGGTCGTGTCGACGGGTGTCATGACGCCGCGCATGGCGATCCTCATGGCGGTGGTGCTCAATACGGCTGGCGCCATGGCGGGGACTGCAGTCGCGACAACTGTCGGCAGCGGCATCGTTGCGCCATCGGCGCTCACGATACCGGCGATCACTTCGACCATGGTCGCGATCATCGCGTGGGGTGGTCTGGCAGCGCGGCTCGGCATACCGGTCAGCAAGTCCCATGCCCTGCTCGCCGGGCTTGCAGGTGCAGGCCTTGCAGGCTCAGGGTTCGAAGCCCTGCAGTGGTCGGGCTGGCAGAAGGTCGGCGTCGGCATGGTGCTGTCGATCGGCCTGGGCTTTGCCGCGGCATTCGTGCTGGCTCGCATCATCATCAAGCTGGCGGCCAATTCGGCGCCACAACGCGCGAAGAGAAACTTCGATAGTCTGCAGATGCTTTCCGCCGCTTTCCTCGCCTTTAATCACGGACTCAACGACGGACAGAAGTTCATCGGTGTTTTCGCGCTAACCCTCTATGCCGGCGGAGTTACGCAGGAGTTTGTCATCCACTGGTGGGTCATCGTCATCTGCGCGCTTACCATGGGCCTGGGGACGAGCGCGGGCGGCTGGCGCATCGTGCACACCATCGGCGTGAAGATGGCGCGGCTCACCACGTGGCAAGGGTTCGCAGCGACCGCCGCCGCCTCAAGTACGATTTTCGGGGCCTCGATGTACGGCATCCCACTTTCGACCACGCACACAATCACAAGTTCCATCGTCGGGGTCGGCGCCAGCAAGCGCGTGTCGGAGGTCCGATGGGGCGTCTTGCGAAAGATCGTATTCGCATGGTGCCTGACGTTCCCGTCCTGCGCGGTGCTCGCGTATTTCGCGGCGCTCGTTGCGAATGCGCTCTGGGCGTCGTGAGGCGGCTCGCGCAGATATTTTTGGGAATTCGACTGAGCCAGCATTAGGTTTTGTTCACCGTAGCGTTCTTTCGGCATGAATGGGAGGCTTACAAGACGCAGGGGCTCTTGCAACACTTGCCGTTAATCGCCTATTTAGAAGCGCATATGCGGACCTTGCGGCGAGTTCTGGCGACTTTGATCGCGTTTAGCCTAACGGCGACGCCGATTGCTGTGCGCGTTGCGATCGCTGCGCACACGCCCTCCGGCGCCCAGACGAGTACGACCGACGCAAAAGCGACGGCGATGCCCGACTGCCATCGCATGAAAGACAAGGTGGCGGAGAAAAATAGCGCTCCTGGCCATCAGAACTGTCCGGATTGCGATAAGGACAAGGCGTGCTCGGCGAACCTCTGCAAGCTTCAGTGTCACAAGATCGTCGGCGCGCTTGCCGACGCGCCAATTGCCGCAAAGCCTCCGCCGCAGCGGTTTCCGAATGCCGAGGAAGCGGCAAGGCCGCCGTTTAACTTAGCACCACAACCACCACCTCCCCGAACCTGAGACGATTGCTGGCGCACGAGAGAGTGATCGCTCCCTCACGCGCGCGCATTTTAGACGCGCCGTTTTCGGCGCCTGAAACGTCTCAACAGGGAAGGTTTATCCCATGATATCGAAGCTTCACCTCGGCGCAGTCCTGTCCGGGTTCGTACTTCTTGTAGCTGGCGACTGCGCCCACGCGGGTGCGAACGACTTCGAGTTTCGCCCCGTAAAGGCCGACGTCAAGAACGGAGACGGCGCTGAGCTTTCCGTCCGTCTCATCGACAAACGGACCGGTGCGCCGGTTTTGGGCGCTGTCATCTTCCGCACGCGCTTGGACATGTCGCCCGACAGCATGGGTGAAATGGAGGCTAAGCACGAGGCCGTGCCCGCCGCCGAGCCTGGCGTCTACAGCTTCAAAGCCGATCTCACGATGTCCGGCGGATGGGCCCTTAAGTTGCAGGCCAAAGTCCCCGGTGAGGCCAAGACAATCGAAGGCAGCGTCGTCTTCCAGGCCAAGGACTAAGCGCCATGAAACGATCGATCATTCTCGGGACCGCGCTCGGCGCGGTCCTCTTGAGCGCATTCGCCGGCTACCAGACAGGTCGCCGCAGCACGCAAGACCCTAGCCACGCCAGCGCCACCAAGGTCGCCACCGGCGCGGATGCCACCCCGCGCGACAACCGCAAGGTGCTCTACTGGAAGCATCCGGACGGGAATTCGGACTTTGCGCCGGCGCCGAAGCAAACGCAGGACGGTCGCAACTACATCCCAGTCTACGACGATGAGGAGAAGGCAATCGCCGGCGACCAGCCGAAGGTACCGCCCGCTGCCGATCGCAAGATCGTTCACTACCGCAACCCGATGGGTCTGCCCGACATCTCGCCGGTACCCAAAAAGGATTGGATGGGGATGGACTACATTCCCGTCTACGAAGGTGAAGAGCCAGACGCAGTCGACAACACCGTCAAGGTCAGTCTCGATAAGGTGCAACGAGCGGGCGTTCGAAGCGAGGAAGCGCGCCTGACCTCGTTTTCGCGACCGCTCCGCGCGCCGGGCGTCGCCAAACCGGACGAAAGGACGCTGCGCGTCGTTTCGTTGCGAGCGGATGCTTTCATTGAAAAGCTCTACGTCAACGAGACCGGCCGGGACGTCAAAGCCGGCGAACCACTGTTCCAAGTTTATAGTCCGCAAATCTTGCGGGCCTTGAACGACGACAAGGCAGGCGCCTTTGCCGGCCAAATCAGCGCCAACCAAAGGCTCAAGATCCTCGACATTCCCGACACGGTCATCGATGCCGCGCGAAAGGCGAAGGAGGTGGCGCCATCATTCGACTACCCGTCGCCGGCCTCGGGCGTGATCATGGAGAAAATGGTCATCGAGGGCATGATGATGAAGATGGGCGAACCGCTCTACAGGCTCGCCGATCTGTCGAGCATCTGGGTCGTCGCCGATGTCGCTGAGCAAGATATGGGACGGGTGGAGATTGGAGACCCCGCGACCATCTCGTTTCGCGCGCTTCCCGGCGAAACCTTCAAGGGTCAAGTGACGCTCATTCTTCACGAACTCGACGCGATCACTCGGACGGGCCACGTTCGCATCGAGGTTGAGAATCCAAATCATCGCATCAAGCATGAGATGTACGCCGAGGTCGTCATCGACACCGGCGCTGGTGCGTCCGAGGTGCTGACGGTCCCAACCTCGGCATTGATCGACAACGGGTCACGTCCGATCGTGCTTGTCGAGCGCGGCGAAGGCCGCTTCGAACCGCGACCGGTCAAGGTTGGCCGGCGCGGAGACGGCGTGATCGAGATCAGCGATGGGCTCAAGCCGGGCGAGAGAGTTGTCGTCTCCGCGAATTTCCTGATCGACGCCGAAAGCAACCTAAAGGCCGCGCTTTCGAGCTTCACCGCAGATTCCCCAGTCAAGGATGCGCAGCCCGCGGGAGGGACGCCATGATCGCGCGTATCATTCGCTGGTCGGCCACGAACCTCGGCCTGATTCTAATCGCGGTCGCGCTCATCGCGGCGGGCGGCATCTATTCCGTGCGCCACGTTCCGCTCGACGCGATCCCGGATCTCTCGGACACCCAGGTCATCGTCTATACCGAATATTCGGGCCAAGCACCGCAGGTCATCGAAGACCAGATCACATTCCCGCTCTCCACCGTGATGCTTTCGGTGCCGAAATCCCGCATTGTACGGGGCTTCTCGTTTTTTGGCGTTTCATTCGTCTACGTCATCTTCGAGGACGGCACGGATATCTACTGGGCGCGATCTCGCGTCGTCGAATACCTCTCTGGGGCGACCCGGAATTTGCCGGTCGGCGTTACGCCGACGCTCGGCCCCGACGCAACCGGCGTCGGTTGGGTCTATCAGTACGCGGTCATGGCCGCGAAGCGAACGCTTGCCGAGTTGCGAGCAACGCAAGATTGGCAAGTTCGCTTCAGCGTCGCCAAGGCAGAGGGTGTCGCGGAGGTCGCAAGCGTTGGCGGTTTCGTGCGGCAGTACTCGGTCGTCGTCGATCCCAAGCGGCTAAAGTCTCTCGACATCCCGCTGACGAAGGTCCGTGACGCGATCCGGGGCTCGAACATGGACGTCGGCGGCCGCGTCGTTGAGCTTTCAGAGACGGAATATATGGTGCGTGGGCGCGGTTATCTGCGAAGCGCTGACGACATTGAGAAGATCGTCCTCAAGTCGCACGGCGGCGCGCCGGTACTCATCCGCGACGTAGCTCGCGTTGAGCTTGCTCCTGACGAGCGCCGCGGCATTGCCGAAATGAACGGCGAAGGCGAGGTCGTATCCGGGATCGCTGTGCAGCGTTATGGACAGAATGCCTTGTCCGTAATCGACAACGTCAAAGCGAGTCTTTCGGAAATCAAAACGAGCCTGCCCGAAGGCACCCGGATCGTTCCCGTCTACGACCGGTCGGACCTGATCCACCGCGCGATTGCTACTTTGAAATCGACGCTGCTAGAGGAAAGCCTCATCGTAGGGCTCGTGTGCGTGATCTTCCTGCTCCACGTCCGCAGCGCGTTCGTCGCAATCATAACTCTGCCGCTCGGTATTCTGATCGCCTACATCTGTATGCACGCGCTTGGCATCTCGTCCAACATCATGAGTCTCGGTGGTATCGCCATTGCCATTGGCGCGATGGTCGATGCAGCGATTGTCATGATCGAAAATGCGCACAAGCATCTGGAGCGCGCCGGACCCGAGAAGCCGCGAACCGAGGTGCTCATCGAAGCGGCGAGCGAAGTCGGCCCCGCGCTGTTCTTTTCACTGTTGATCATCACCGTGTCTTTTCTGCCGATTTTCGCGCTTGAAGCGCAGGAGGGCCGGCTCTTCCACCCACTCGCCTATACCAAGAGCTTCGCGATGGCGGGCGCGGCGGTGCTGTCGATTACGGTCGTTCCAGCACTCATGGTGATTTTCGTGCGTGGACGCATTGTTCCCGAGCACAAGAACCCGGTGAACCGGTTTTTGATTTGGATTTACAAGCCGGTCATCCGAGGCGTGCTGAAAGCCAAAGGTCTCATCATCGCAACGTCTCTTGCCGTTCTGGCGGCCAGCATCTGGCCAGCAACCAAACTCGGGTCTGAGTTCATGCCGACACTCAACGAAGGCACCTTGTTCTACATGCCGACTACGTTGCCCGGCCTTTCCATAACCAAGGCGGCGGAACTGCTGCAAACTCAGAACAAGATCATCAAGTCGTTTCCAGAGGTCGACACGGTTTGGGGCAAGGCCGGACGCGCCGCAACAGCGACCGACCCGGCACCGACGGAGATGTTCGAGACGATCATCAACCTGAAGCCGGAAAGCGAGTGGCGCACCGGCATGACAGTCGAAAAACTCATCAACGAACTGGACCGCTCGTTGCAGTTCCCGGGCGTTTCCAACGCTTGGACGATGCCGATAAAGGCGCGGATTGACATGCTCGCGACAGGTATCCGGACGCCTGTCGGGGTCAAGGTCATCGGACCGGACCTCAAGGTCATCGAAGGGCTGGCACGTGAGATCGAAGCGGCGATCAAGACGGTGCCGGGTACGTCGAGCGCATTCGCGGAACGCATCATCGCTGGCTACTATCTCGAAATAGAACCGGATCGTACATCGCTGGCGCGTTACGGGCTGATGATCGGCGACGTCCAGAACGTGGTCGCTATGGCTATCGGAGCTGAAACCGTAACGACGACGGTTGAAGGCCGCGAACGGTACACGGTCAATCTGCGCTACCCTCGTGATGTCCGGTCCGACCCGGATTCAATTGCGCGGGAGGTGCTCATCTCGCTCCCGGCCGGCGGGTCGATCCCGCTCGGTGAAGTCGCCAAGGTGAAGCTCACGCAGGGACCGGCATCGATCCGGACCGAGAACGCGAAGCTCGCCGCCTACATCTTCGTCGACGCGCGCGATCGCGACCTCGGCAGGTATGTCGCCGATGCGCGCAAGGCGGTAGCCGACAGCGTAAAGTTTCCGCCCGGCTACTACGCCGTATGGAGCGGGCAGTTCGAATATTACGAACGCGCCAAGCAGCGCCTCGCGATCGTCATCCCGCTGACTCTCGCGATCATATTCATATTGCTCTACCTGAACTTCAGGCGCGTGACGGAAACGATGATCGTCATGCTCTCGCTGCCGTTCGCACTCGTTGGCGGATTGTGGCTGTTGTGGTGGCTTGGCTTCAATCTATCGGTCGCCGTCGCGGTCGGCTTCATCGCGCTCGCGGGCGTCGCCGCCGAGACCGGCGTTATCATGCTGATCTACCTCGACCACGCGCTTGAAGAGCGCAAGACGATTGCGGTACGCGAAGGACGCGACCTCTTGCTTAACGACATCCATGCCGCAATCATGGAGGGCGCGGTCGAACGCGTACGCCCTAAGATGATGACGGTCGTTGCCATCATGGCCGGCTTGTTGCCGATCCTGTGGAGCCACGGCGCCGGATCAGAAGTGATGAAGCGCATCGCCGTTCCAATGGTCGGTGGCATGATCTCATCGGCCATACTGACGCTGATTGTTATCCCGGCTATCTACGCTGTCGTGAAAGGGTGGCGGATCAAACAAGCCAATCGTTGAGTTCGAATAGCTTCTGGGTGGTCCAGTCTCACGAGAAGATCGCCTCGATTCGACGCCCGATCGCTATATTCATTTGCTTTGATTGCCGCGCCGCGGACGGAGTCAGCGCTCGCCGGAAAACGCGCACAACTAATAGATGTGATCCCTGCCGGCGCCGAAGCCAGATGCCGTGGAACGCCTCACGCAGATCATGAGGGACCATCGACGCGCGGCGTTCCGGCAGGCGACCGCGATAACGCAACGCGAACACGATCGAATTCACCTTTTGCGAAACAACATTCTGAAGGGCCAGTACGCCGAAGCCTTGAACCTGCTTGTTCTTCTGCTGCTGCCTAGCTGGACGGAGCGCAGCAACGATTTGAGGTCACTTCCACGACACCCGGAAAACTACCGCCGACGATCGACGGCGGCGGATACAGCGCTCGTTTTGGCAATTCAAGTGGGACTCCGACGCCACGGCGATCGAGCCGATCACCCGATTAATCTGCTGCAGGATATCCTGCGCAGATGCGACGTTCTTCAGCGAGCCGGGTTGAAGCCGTCGAACGAAGAAGCAGAGCATCTCGATCGCGCGATCCGCGCGTGCGCGGACATCATCTCGCACTGGCAGAAAAAGCGGTCACGGCGGGGGCGTCCGGTCGACGATGCACGCTCGGAAACGATCAGAAAACTGGTTTTTTTCTTCCAGGCCAACGCGATCAAACCGCCGTACTGGAAGAGACGATTTTCAACGTCGCTCGTTACGTTTCTCGTTCGAGTGAACAACGTGCTGCGCAGCGAGCCCCAGCGCAGGCACCCAGCCGCACCACTCGATGACCTGTGGAATGAGCGGCTCCTCGCGACTAGTGATGACGCCCTGAAGGCCGCGCTCTGCCGCAAGGATCGGCGGCGGATTTTTACGGAACACGAGTTGATCGCGCTGAGCGCTCCGGCGCGTCAATTTTTTGGTCGGTTCCCGGACGCGTGCGCATCAGGCATGCGGGTGGCGACGGAGTGCATTGCAAAGGGCCTTAGCATGACGGGGAACAATACCACCAGCAACGGGACTGCGGTCGCTTACGGCTTGAAAGAAGCGGCGATGCGGCTCGGAATTGGGCCGAAGCGCCTTTATAGCGAAATCCGCGCCGGCAACCTCGAAGCGAGGAAGTGTGGCCGGAGGACAATAATCACGGCCGCATCGTTGGAGAGATTCCTGGCGAGCCTCCCGCGTTTGAATGCCCAAGCAGGAGCTGGACCGCGCGGAGATTGCCGGTGCGGCGGTAGATCAGCACCGCCTTCGTGCGTCGCAGCGAGTGCGTGCCGAACTTTGCTGGGTCGAGACCGATGCTTGCCACCCACTCCTGCACCAGCCGGGCGATGGCTCTGATTGAGACAGGTATCACCGGTTGGATATTGATGAAATGACGCCGCCCGTCTTCAGCAGGTCCGATGTTTTGATCGAAGTTGTATTGAAAGGGAACGCTGATCAGCGAGGAAATCGGGTTTGAGAGGTCGCGCGCAAGATCCGTTGCCTCGTCCGCCCGAGCCGTGCTCAGCGCGGCTATGGCGATGGCCAAGACTGCGATGGTTCTACTGGGCAACATGAGCAACCCCCGAGCGATTAGAGCGTGAGAGAGTAGTTCGTGACTGCTAGAACCGTAAGGTCGAGCCCATGACGGGCCCTTGCAACACTGCGTCGAACTCGTATCGGTTGAAACCCGAACCCTGCGAATAATCGACCGACAGTGCGCGGTAGCCGACGTAGCCGTCGATCGTGTAGCGGTCCGTAGCGCAGAGCTGGAAATCGTATGTGGCGATGATCTGCCACGAGAAATCGCTGCCGGCGCCAAATCCGCCTATATCACCGCGCACCGACAGACTATGACCCGCCTCTAGTTTATGATTGAGATGAATGCCGACGAACGGATCGACCCAGTCCACGTTTCCGGATTTAGCCAGCCTTCGGCTCCCTTCTATTTCAAGGCCTTCGATCGTCGCGGACAGGTCGGCCGAAATGATCGCGTTCTGATGCCAGTACCGGCCGCCCGCCAAGAGCCGAACCGCCGTCGCTCCCGAAGCGGCTCCGCCGGACCATATTTCGTATGCGCCGCCGAACTCGATAATGGCCTGCTCATAGTCGGCGCTGACATTCCCCGACAGGGTAAGTATTCCGGCAGGTCCCGATTTCGCAAAATCGGCTGAATTCGCGAGCTTGGAGTAGACAATGTCATTAAATAAAATCACACGGCCATTTCGCGCTTCGGCGTAGCTAAACCAAGCCGGCACGCTGGACCAGTCGAGTGCGTCCACAACCTGCCCGGCGCCGACGTCGACATCAAATGGCCGGCCCTTTACAGCGATGTCTCCGGAAATCCACGGCAGCCAGCCGTAGGTCGTGAATGACAATTGCCAAGCGCTTTGTGCGGGCTTGGGAGCAATCTGGGCATGCCGCCCATCACTCTCGATGCCTCCGCTCAATGTTCCAGTATTGCTGCTCAATAGCCCGATCAACGCAGCCAAAATTGACGCTGCAGTGCGCATTATCCGAACCCTTCGGGGTCGCTATTTGTGCAAGAGGCTAGCCGAATTCGGCAATGCGAGCTGTTGCTATGCCGGCACAGGATAAACTTTCTCCCTTATTCAAGTTTTTGCAGCCCGCGATTGCGCGCCACGCCGGTACCGAGTCAATTGCTTTCTCTATTTCCGATCCCCTGCGCATGGCTACTTGCGGGCGCTCTGTATTTTGCGATGCCGCGAAACATCTGGATCCCGCTTCTATGCAGGGCCGAGCGGGAGTAGGCTTGTGATGTCTCCGTCGCAGCGGACAGCACGGTCTAAACCCGCAACTCAAGTTCCGACCGAATTTGCTCCCTCCCGACAAAGTTTCGATTGCTCCAAACATATACGAACGCTCGGAAAACACGAAACCCAGACGTTGGAGTTCTTCATGACCACCCGCCGCCAATTCTTAGAAGCGATTCCCGCCGCGGGTGCGGCATTTGCGGTTGGATCGAACTTCGTTCTGGAAAGTTCCGCGCGTGCTGAGAGTCCGGCGCCGCTTGCGGGGCACTTCCACCCAAAAGGCAAAGCGCCCTCAAAATTCACTCAGGAGATCCTGAAGAAGGCCAAGGACAGCCTACCTTTTTCTGACACGAGAGATTTCGACGAACAGAAGAAAGGTCTGATTGCGCCGATGAAGGAGCTGCAGATCAAGGCGGATGCCGGTCATGTGGCCTGGGATATGCAGCGCTTCCAGTTCCTTGACCAGGATGAGGACTTCGACAGCATCCACCCGTCTCTCGTCCGCCAATCCAAGCTCAACAACAATTACGGGCTTTACGAAGTCATTCCGGGCATCTACCAGGTACGCGGATTCGATCTATCGGATCTGACCATTGTGCGCGGTAAGACCGGTTGGATCGTGTTTGATCCACTAATTTCGGCCGAGCCCGTTCGCGCCGCTTGGCGGCTTTTCCAGGACCACGTCGGCGACGGATTGCCCGTATCGGCCGTGATCTACTCCCACACCCATGGCGATCATTGGGGCGGCGTGCGGGGCCTCGTAGATGAGGCGGACGTTCGCTCGGGCAAGGTTCCTATCATCGCTCCGGCTGACTTCATGCAGTTCACGATCTCGGAGAACGTTTACGCCGGCAACGCAATGAACCGGCGGCTTTTCTATCAATATGGGCTGCTTTTGCCGGCGAGCCGGCATGGCTTTGTCGGGCAGGGGCTTGGACAGGGCATCTCAGCCGGAGCCGTCGGACTTATCGCGCCGACGCGGTTTGTTTCCGCACCGATCGAGGAAATCGACGTCGATGGCGTCAAGATGATCTTCCAGAACACGCCGAATACGGAAGCGCCGCGAGAGATGAATACGTATATCCCCCAGATGAAGGCGCTCTGGATGGCGGAGAACGTCGTTGCCTCGCTGCACAACATCTACACGCTACGCGGAGCGCCGGTTCGAGACCCGCTGAACTGGTCCAAGTATATCGCCGAAGCGCTCTATCGCTTCGGGTTCGAAGCCGAGGTGATGTTCGCGTCACACCACTGGCCGAGGTGGGGTAACGACCGCATTCAGGAAGTCCTGCGTCAACAGCGCGACCTTTATGCCAACATGAATAATCAGGTGCTGCATCTGGCCAATCAGGGCGTCACCATCAATCAGATCCATAACGTATACGAGGTTCCCGCCGGTCTTCAGACGGCATGGCATTGCCGAGGCTATCACGGCTCACCGGAGCACAATGCCCGCGGGGTCATTCAGCGCTATCTCGGCTTCTGGGACTGCAATCCTGCAACGCTCATCCCGCTCTCGCCGGCCGATTCAGCGCCGCTTTATGTCGAGATGATGGGCGGGTCCGAGAAGATCATGGCACGCGGCCGAGAGCTGCACGATGAAGGCAAATACCTGCTCGCTTCGGAGATCGTGAACAAACTCGTTCAAGCCGAACCCGATCACGCGGACGCAAAAGACCTTCTGGCGGACATTTTTGAACAACTGGGCTATCAGCAAGAGAACCCGGGCCTGCGCAACAGTTTCCTGGCGGCAGCATACGAACTGCGCGGCGGTATTCCGCAAGGCGAGACCGGCTCTTCGAAGACGCCGGATGTCATCCGCGCCATGTCGACGGAGTTGTTCCTGAATTTCCTCGCCATTAAGATGGACAGCCGCAAGGCGGATGGCTTGCGCTTCACCATAAACCTTGTCACTCCCGATAACGGCGAGAAGTTCATAGTTGAGATGGAAAATGCCACGCTGACCAATATCGCGGGCCTCCAGGCGGACAAGGCCGACCTCACGCTGACAATCAATCGCTCTGACTTAGAACAGACCATGATGGGCGCAAAGACGCTGGAAGCGCAGATAGCGGCGGGAGCGGCGAAGGTTGAAGGAGACGTCTCAATCCTAGGTAAATTGGCCGCAACAATGGTGGACTTCGATCCGCGCTTCGAGATCATGCCCGGCACAAAGGCTCGAACCGCAAAGATTGCGCAGACGGATCCCTACCAAGCGGTCGTAGAGAAGATCATCGCCGAATGACATGTCGCCGGTTTCGTCACCAAGAGTCTTGTTAGCGGTTAAAGGTGCAGCGCGAGCAGAGGAGGCTGGGGTGTCGAATTTTATGAAGGGAACTCTGTCGCTAGGTATTCGCCGAGCGGCCATCTCTGCATTTGCGGCTGTCTTGATTTCCTATCCGGCGGTTGCTCAATCGATATCAGCCGAGGAAGCAACGGAAATAGCGCAAGAAGCGTATGTATTTCTCTATCCCTTGCTCTCAATGGATGTCTCGCGGCGGCAACTAACGAACATCGAGCCCGGCAAGATGCCGGGACGTGGGCCGATGAATTCGTTCACACACATGCGGGCATTTCCCGCTGCCGAATTCAGGGAGGTGGTGAGACCTAATTTCGACACGCTGTATTCGTCGGCGTGGGTCGATCTGACGAAGGAACCGGTGGTTATCTCTGCACCTGACACGGATGGGCGCTACTATCTCCTGCCGATGCTCGACATGTGGTCCGATGTGTTTGCTGTGCCTGGCAAGCGGACCAGCGGCACCAAAGCTGCCAATTTCGCCCTCGTGCCACCGAGCTTCCAGGGACAGCTACCCACTGATGTGGAGCGCATTTCAGCGCCCACCCCTTATGTCTGGATCATCGGGCGAACCCAAACGAACGGACAGAAGGACTATGATGCCGTCCACAAAATCCAGGACGGCTACAAGATAACGCCGCTTTCCCAGTGGCCAGGCCCAGCGAAACCGCCACCGGTAGAAATTGATGCCAGTGTGGACATGAAAACGCCGCCTCTTCTCCAGGTAAACACCACACCGGCTGAGAAGTACTTCGCCTACGGTGCAGAGTTGATGAAAGTAAATTCACCGCACATCACAGACTGGTCGTCACTAGCGCGTTTTGAACGCATCGGTCTTGTTGCAGGAAAATCCTTCGATGCGTCGGCGCTTTCTCCCGAAGTCAGATCGGCGCTCGCTCGGGGCGCTGCGGCGGGGCTGAAGCTGATGCAGCAGAAGGTGCCGACGCTGGCGCGCATCGCAAACGGGTGGCAGATGAATACCGATACGATGGGCGTCTATGGAAACTACTACCTGAAGCGCGCCATCGTTGCCATGGTCGGGCTAGGCGCCAACCAGCCGGAGGACGCGATCTACCCCCTCAATGTTGGTGATGCTGAAGGGAAGCCCATGACCGCCGACCAGAAATACGTACTGCATTTCGGGCAGAGCGAGTTACCTCCCGTAAGCGCCTTCTGGTCTGTGACGATGTATGATGCGGATGGGTATCAGGTCGCGAACCCGATCAACCGCTTCGCCATCGGCGATCGCGACTCGCTGAAATACAATGATGACGGATCTCTCGACATCTACATTCAGGCTGAGAGCCCAGGGGCCGACAAGGAATCTAACTGGCTACCCGCGCCGAAGTCGGGTCATCTCGGCGTTACGATGAGGCTCTACGCACCAAAGCCGCAGGCCTTGGACGGTCGCTGGAACCCACCAGCCATTAAGAGGATTGAGTAGCTATTCTAACCTCAAGGACCGATCGCAACTGCGATGCGGCACGCTTTAGGCAGTCGAGGTGGTCCCCGCCGTTATGGCACGCTGGCGATGTTTCGCACGGCCCGGCCGTTGCGCAGCGTTTCAGAAGGCAGCTCTCCGAAAAGCAAGCGATAGACTTTTGAGAAGCGACTGAAATCCCAGAATCCTAGCGCCGATGCGATGCTTGTGACGGTTTCACCCCTTCCTACGCGCAACCGGTTACGTGCGATGTAAAGGCGCCTAAGAGTCAGATAGCGCGCCGGGGGCATGCCAAACCATTCGTGGAATACCCGCTGGAGAGAAGCCTGACTGATCCCAACCGCATGCGCGAGTTCGCCAGCATACAACGGCTCACCATTGCTGGCCTCGATGAGAGCCTCAAGTTGGCGAAGTATAGCGCCGCGCGGCATCTTCGGACGGCCGGCAGCCGCCTCTCTCGACGCATCGCTTTTTAATGCATCGGCAAGAGTGCGGGCCATCGCATCGGAAAGTGCATGGTAGTTCTCAGCTGAAGCACCCGACTGCTCCAACTCGCGCAGTGCGATCGGCATGCGAACGAGTAAGCACCTCAGTGCTTCTATGCCGGTAACGGAGCCCTCCACGACTTTCGATCCCGTCCGCGGCAGTTCACACCCTTCGGCATGGCAGATGGTCGCGAAGTTCGGCGGCGCAACAATTACGACCTCGCTGCATCCTGCCGTTGTCGCATCAGAGTGCTCGCTCGCGGGAGCATAGACCGACACCGTACGGGGCGAGACGTCTCGGCCTAGCAGGCGAAACCCTGGCGCTCGCTTCAAAGGGACGACGACGGCTAGGCGCTCGCTCGGTGCGTCCCCGGAACAGACCGAGCAACCTTCTTCAAAGCTTAGGTACTGCAAGCTCCAATCGGCAACGCACTGCTGCAACCAGGTCGCCTGAAAAGCGCCGCGGCTGACCTGCATTGCTGAAACGTTTGTGTGCTTTAACGCCAAAGACAATTCTTCTGAATCGCGAAAGCGCTGCATTCAAATTCGTCCGTTTACGCGATTAAAATCGGCATCCTTATTCGTGAATTTGACCAGTTTTGCCGTAGAGCGCAAGGCATGTCCAAGCCTAGATTAGAAACCAGTCCAGCGAAACAACGCGCCTTTGGTGCGCTGCCAAATGCCTGGTTTGGGGATTCCATGACCAAACAAAAGCAACACTTTCAGAGTCGGCGGCATTTTCTAGGGTCGAGCGCCGGACTGTTAGCGGCTGGGATGAATTTACCGGCGCTGGCCGCCGCGGAGCAGATCGCGCAAAAAACTGCTCAACCCGCGCCGGTGAGCCGCAAGGCGCGCAACCAGAAACCCAATATTCTTTTCGTCTTCAGCGACCAGGAGCGCTATCGCTCCCATTGGCCCAAAGGGCTGTCGCTGCCCGGCCACGAGTGGTTGCAGTCGAAGGGCGTGACCTTTCACAACCACTACTGCCCGGCAACCATGTGCACTTCGTCGAGATCCGTCATGCTCACGGGCCTGACCACGGTTGACAACCGGATGTTCGAGAACTGCGATGTGCCCTACGTCGGCAGCCTCTCGACGAAAATCCCGACCCTCGGTCACATGCTGCGCAAGCAGGGATACTACACGGCCTACAAGGGCAAGTGGCACCTGAACGCCGAGTTCGACAACAACGAAGACCGGCTGCTGACAAAGGAGATGGAAACCTACGGCTTTGCCGACTACTTCGGGCCGGGCGACATCATCGGCCACACGCTCGGCGGCTATCAATTCGACCATCTCGTCGCCGGCAGCGCAATCACCTGGATGCGGCGCAAGGGGCAACCACTCAGTCTAGACGGCAAGCCGTGGGCCCTGTTCGTCAGTCTCGTCAATCCGCATGACATCATGTACTTCAATGCCGATGCGCCGGACGAGAATGTCCAGGACACCGGCAACCTGATGATGCATGCAGCGCGTGCGCCGGATCACCCGATCTACAAAGCGACGTGGGACCAGCCACTTCCCTCCACGTTGCGCGAGCCGATCAACGGACCGGGCCGGCCCCAAGCGCACGGCGAGTTCCTAAAGTTGTGGGATTACATTCTCGGAAACATTCCGATCGAAGAGGAACGGTGGCGCCGGTTCAACGACTACTACATCAATTGCACCCGGTCAGTGGACCTCCAGCTCGCGAGCATCTTTACAGAGCTCGAGAATCTCGGAATGGACGACAACACCATTGTGGTGTTCACGACCGACCACGGTGAAGCAGCCGGTGCTCATGGGCTTCGCGGCAAGGGGCCGTTTGTGTACGAAGAGACGATGCATCTGCCGATGTACGTCGTACACCCGGACGTCAAGGGCGGCAGCAACTGCAAGGCGCTGACCGGTCACATCGACTTCGCGCCGACGCTGCTTTCGCTCGTCGGAGCGACCAAGGAGCAGGCGAGCGATGCCGCCGGGCGCGATCTGCCGGGAAAGGACTTCGCAAGCGTTTTCACGAACACCGCCGGCGCCGGAGTGAACGACGTGCGCGATGCGATCCTATTCACGTATAGCGGTCTCGCCTCCAACGACAGCGAGATATATCGCATCAACACCGAAGCGAAGATCGCGGGCAAGAAGCCCATCGTACAATTGCTCAAGGAGGGCTACTTTCCGGATATGAAAAAACGCGGCAGCGTGCGCGCCGCGTTCGACGGACGCTATAAGTTCGCTCGCTATTTCTCGCCTTTGGAGCGCAACGTGCCGCGAACGCTCGACGAACTGTACGCAAATAACGATGTCGAACTTTTCGATCTCGCAACCGATCCCTCGGAAGCGAAGAACCTCGCCGTCGACCGCAAAGCGAATGCTGACCTTCTGAGCGCGATGAACGTAAAACTGGAGAGGATCATCAGGCAAGAAATCGGCGTCGACGACGGCCGAGAGCTGCCCAACATCCCGACGGTCGATTGGACCATCGACCGCGTCGACCTGTGAGTGCTGATCTTGAACTAGAGTAAGGTGACGTCGAGATGCGAACCGTTGTTGTTGGCCACTTCGCTCCGCTTGTCGCGCTCCATCTTGCGCTTTTGGGAATCGGGCAGGTTCAGTCGCAGCCTCTTGTCATCGAGAAGGATTGCGCTGCAGAGATCGCCGCAAATTGCTCCACCGTGCTGCCCGGCGCCAGCCGCATCGTAGCTTGCCTGATCGCGCACGAAAACAAGGCGACACCGCGTTGCCGCCTAACGGCCTACCTCGCGTCTGGCGATCTAGATCAGCGTCTCATAGCCTTGCGCGGACCAGCCACGACATGTAGTGCCGATATTCTCCAATACTGTTCCAAGGTTCAACCGGGTGGCGGTCGCATCTACGATTGCCTCAAGAGCAACAAGGCGTCGTTGACGGACGCCTGCCGCAACCTCGTGCCGCAATTTGAGAAGCTCATGGGCGACTAGCGAGCGGGAGGTTGCTCGAATTCTCCGGACGACCGCTTCTTGGTCGCCTGATCGTAATTGGAGTACCAAGAAGGCGCGCCAGAAAGTGATGGCGGCATCCGCGATCATCAAGCTGGAGAAGAACAGAAGCAAAACATGACTCTGCCAAACCGGTTGCCAACCGGTACTAGAAATGAAGCGAAGGAGTGCTGCTAACCGGTTGATTTTGCAGTGGTGGGTGATGAAGGACTCGAACCTTCGACCCGCTGATTAAGAGTCAGCTGCTCTACCAACTGAGCTAATCACCCGCCGGCCATCCGTGGACCTCACGCGCAAATCCGCGTGGCAGCCCTGGAAGGCAAAGGGGTCCGTGTGCCGGACCCCTGCGTCAGCGGGTGGCTCTAGCACCAGAGGGTGCCTCTGTCCACCCCTGCGCGCACTCCGCCCACATTGCCGCGGAACCCGGCGCACCGGCTAGAGAAATGGCCCCAAATCGCTGCCGCGAATCGGGCGCTGGCCGTGGACATAGCCCGACATGGCTAATCCCAGCCCGACCATCAGCGTCGTCATGGAGGTCCCCCCGTAGGAGACAAGCGGCAAGGGCACGCCGACTACGGGGACGAGGCCGGTCACCATCGAGATATTGATGAAGACGTAGACGAAGAACGTCATTGCCGAGCCTGCGACGAGCAGGCGCGAGAAACGGTTGCGACTGCGCCAGGCCATCAGCACCAACATGAACAACAGAAGCCCGTAGAGCGCCAGAAGAACGAGCAATCCCGCAAAGCCCCATTCCTCGCCGATCATGCTGGCGATGAAATCCGTATGCTTCTCGGGCACGAAGTCCAGCTGGCTTTGCGTTCCCTGCAAGAACCCCTTGCCCGAAACGCCGCCCGAGCCCAGTGCGATTTTCGATTGCGTGATGTGATAGCCGGCACCAAGCGGGTCCTGGTTCGGGTCAAGGAAGATCTCGATGCGACGGCGCTGGTAGTCGTGAAGGTTGGCGACGATGAACGGCAGGGCGCCGACAATGCCGGCGGCGCCTACGGCAAAATAAAGAACCGAGACGCCGGCCAGAAACATCAGCGACAGTCCCAGCACGGTGAAGAGTACCGCAGAGCCCAAGTCGGGCTGGCGCAGCGTAAGCGCCACCGGAATAACGATGAGCAATAACGGGATCAGCACGTAGACCGGCCGCGAGACGAGTTGCGGCGGCAGCCACTGGTAATAGCGCGCAAGCGCCGCGACGAGTGCGAGCTTCATGGCTTCGGAGGGCTGCACGGTCAGCGCGCCAAGATCAATCCAGCGGCGTGCACCCAACGCGTCGACACCCGCCAACGGCACGAGTGCCAACAAGAGCAGCGCAACGCCATAGACCGGATACGCGAGCTTAAGCCAGACCTCGATGTTGACGATGGCAATTGCCAGCACGAGCGCGAGCGTCACCAGGAAGCGCAAGGCATGGCGCTCGGCCCAGGGCTGGAACGAGCCGTCGGCAACCGAATACTGTGCGGCCGTGCCGATCGCTGCGATCAGGCATACGACGACAATCGCCGGCCAGTGGACGCGCCAGAGCTTACCGAGAACACCAGCGTCACCACTGCCGGCGTTGCCATAGCGCATGGCTCAGCCCTCCGTGCCGGAATTGCCGCCGCTGGTCCAGCCATCCGCCGCGCTGCCCGTCACCGCCGGGTCGGCGCGATCAAGGACCGCGAGCAGTACGTCGCGCACGAGTGGTGCGGCGGTCTGGCCGCCGCTGCCGCCGTGTTCGACGATTGCGGCAGCGGCAAAGCGCGGATTTGCGAAGGGCGTGTAGCCAACGAAGAGCGCATGATCGCGCTGCCCCCAGGGAAGCGCGCTTTGGGCGTTTTCGCTGGAAGCGCGCGATACCTGCGATGTCCCCGTTTTGCCCGCTATCGACGGGCGGCCGGGGCCAAGGAAAGCGTTACCACCGGTGCCGCCTGTGTCGTTCACGACAGCGAGCATAGCGGCGCGCACGGCTTTCAGGTGCGCATCCGCATATCCGATCGGCGCAAACTCCGATCTGGGACCGGCATGAACGCGACGCTCAAGCGTTGGCGTGACGCGGCGGCCCGTCGCGATGCGGGCCGTCATGACCGCAAGCTGTAGCGGTGTCGCCAGAACATAGCCCTGGCCGATACCGGCAAGGATCGTTTCGCCTGCGAGCCAGGACGCATTCCATCGGCCGCGCTTCCAATCGGGATCTGGGACGAGACCCATCTTTTCGTCAGGCAAGCCGCAATCGTGGAACTCCCCGAGGCCAAGATCATGAGCGGTGGCGGCGAGCGCGCGGATGCCGACCCGGCGCGCAAGCTCAAAGAAATAGACATCGCAGGAAGATCGGATCGCTTCGTGCAGGGCCATCGTGCCGTGGCCACCGCGCTTCCAGCAGCGGAAGCTCTGGTCGGCCAGTGTGAAAGTGCCATCGCAGTTGATACGGCCCTTGGTGTCCACGACGCCCGCTTTCAATGCGGCAAGCGCCGTCACCATCTTGAATGTCGAGCCCGGCGGGTACTGGCCCGCGACCGCACGGTTGAGGAGCGGACGGTCTTCGGCGGCGATCAAGCGCTGCCAGCTCTGCTCGGTGATGCCCTCGGCAACTTCAGCCGCATCGAATGCGGGTGTGGATGCCATTGCCGCGATTTCGCCCGTCGTCACGTCGATTACGACGCACGCGGCACGGCGCTCGCGTTGCAGGCGGTCCAATACGACCTGCTGCAGCGCCTGGTCGATGGACAGCGTTACGTCACGACCGGGCACGGGTTCGGTGCTGTCGAGATTGCGAACGATGCGCCCGCGTGCATCGACCTCGAGCCTCTGCGCACCGCCAACCCCACGCAGCACGCCCTCGAAGCCCGCTTCGGCGCCGCTCTTGCCGATGCGCATCTCGGGCAGGCGCAGAACGGCGTCGTCGTCGACGCCGAAGCGTTCGACGTTGCCGACATAGCCGACGATGTGTCCGACCGGTGCTCCACCGCGATAGCGCCGCCGCCAGTAGATCTCCGTCCTGACACCCGGCAACTGAGGCGCAAGCAAGTTCAGTTGCGCCACCTGCTCGAAGTTCACGCCCTCTGCGATCACGGTTGGCAGGTTTCGGCTTTGGCGCTTCATGCGCCGCAGATGCTTGTCTGCGTCCTCCGTGGAGATCGGCACAATGCGTCGAACAGTCGAGAGCGCAGCTACAGCATCGCCCGCGAGCGCCGGCACGAGTACGACGCGAAACATCTCGTCGTTGTCGGCGAGCACCCGGCCCACGCGATCAAGGATGCGGCCACGCTTGGGCGCAAGAAGCTGCACGCTGATGCGGTTTTCATCGGCGAGCGGCCCGTACCGGCCGTGGCTAAGAACCTGCAGATCGAACAAGCGCCAGCCCACGAGCGACAAAGCGGCTGCCTGCGTGCCACCGACGAGAAGCGCCCGCCGATTGAATCGGCGACGCAACTCATCATCATCGTCCATGTTGCGCATTCAAACCCCGCGCACGAGGCGAGTGTTGTCGCGAGATTTTTCCGGCGCATCGAGTGCGTGCAGGATCGGCACCAGAAAGAATGCGGACAATCCGGCAAGGCCTGCGCCCACGGCATAGGGACGCCAATCGGCGATCTCGAAAAAATAAAGCGAGGAGACGGCCCACGATACGATCGTCACGGCCGCAATCGCGATGCCGAGAAGCACAAGGCGTGAGACGGAGCCCAGCGCCGCGAACGGAACGCTGAAGGTCGCGATCAAATGCGCCACGAGATAGATCAAAGCCCAGTAACCGAGCGGCCCTTGGGTCAGGACATCCAGCGAAAGCCCGGCAAGGAAAACGACCCATTCGGGAACCCAGGCATCATGGCGCAAGGTCCAGAAGTGAATGGCGATCACCGGAAGCAGCGGCAGGAAGAAGCGGTCGTCCGCGGGCAGTCCCCAGGGGAGTGCGGCAAGGATCGTCAGAAGCGCAATGGAGCCGACGGGCGCGGCGCGGCGGAGCAAAAGCATCATGTGCTCCTGGTGATCGCGGCGGCAATGTGCGCGCGGGCTATCATCGGCGTTCTCTCGCACTTGGTGTCAGCCCGGGAATGGCTTCGTTGGACGCACGGCCTCGACTGCGCGTCCCATCGACTTCGCCCATCAACTGCTGCATTGGATCGTCGTAGAAGAGCACGCTGATGTATTCGAGGCGATCGAGATCGGCGCGAAGGCTGACGCGAGGCACGGCAAGGTCGCCCGTGATTTTCCCGATGCGCAGGCCACGCGGGAACAGGCCGCCGGTTCCGGAGGTCGCGACGTCATCACCAACCGCAATATCAGCGGCAGGCGGGAGGAAGTGCAGCCGAGGCTTCGGACCGTTGTCGCCGGCGAGAATGGCTCGAATTTCCTTGCGCCCGATGGTTACTGGGATGCGGCTGTTCAGGTCACTTGCGAGCAGCACGCGCGCGCTATCCGCGCCGACATCGACCACGCGGCCGACGAGCCCGTCAGCATTGATGACGGGATACCCTTTCCGGACATTTTGGTTGCTGCCGGCGTCAATGATGACCGTGCGGACGAACGCACCGCTCGAATCGGCGATGACGCGACCGGTCACGAACTGGAGCTGCGGGTCTCGAACAACTCGGGACAGGCCTTCCAGATCAGCAAGCTTGCGCTCCAGAGCGCGCGCGCGCCATTCCCAACTGCTCAGCTTTTCGTTTTCGACCTTGAGACGCTGCAACTCGCTTGAGAGATCGACCTGAACGGCGATGTGCTGGCCGACGCGGCGGAGCGGCCCGAGAGGCACCATAGCCGCCTCCAGCGCCGGGCTCATCCATTCGGCGACGCGCCAGCGCACCTCGTTCAGAGCGCTGTGGTCTAGGCGACTCAGCAGCAGCAGACCGAGGGAGATGAAGATCAGAAATGGCAGGATCAGGCGCACCGGACGCGGCGCGACGACGAGCCTGTCGCCCCGCGCGAAGAAAGCCTGGTGCCTTCCGATGCGTCTCATTCCTGCGTTTTTGCCTCCCCTGACGTCGCGGTCTGCGTCATGGCTTGATCAATAGATGGTCGCGTTCCGCGATTTGGCGCAGGATCGCGGCAGAACCCTCGATCACGCAGTTCTCCGGCTTTTCCGGCAGATGAACTTTCACACCGAGGCGGCGCTCGAACTCGCTATCGAGCTTGGGCAGCTTGGCGCCGCCGCCCGACAGATAGATGCCGCGCTCACAGATGTCGGAGGAAATCTCGGGCGGCAGGTCCTCGATTGCGCGTTGGATGAACTCGGCGATCTGCTCGATCGGATCGGCGAGCGCTTCGCCGATGTCGTGCGGGCCTAGGATCACGGTCTTCGGTTTGCCTTCGCGCAGATCGCGACCGCGGATGAATATCTCCGCCGTTTCGCCGTTGACGTAGGTAGAAGCGGACCCGGCCTCGACCTTGATCCGCTCGGCGTTGGCTTCGCCGATTAGAAGCTGGTGGCGACGGCGGACGTGACGCACGATTGCCTCGTCCATGGCATTGCCGGCGCAGCGAATCGAGCGTGCCTGAACGACGCCGCCGAGCGAGAGCACGGCGACATCCGTCGTGCCGCCGCCGATATCGACGACCATCGAGCCGGCCGGCTCGTCCACCGGCAGCCCCGCGCCGATGGCGGCGGCGACCGGCTCTTCGACCAGGAACACCTTTCGAGCACCGGCTGAAAGCGCGGTCTCATAGACGGCGCGCCGCTCGACGGGCGTGGCGCCGGCCGGTACGGAGACGAGAATACGCGGCCTGATGAAGCCGGCAATGGTCTTGGTCTGCCGGATGAAGTGGCGGAGCATTTCCTCGGTGGCGACGAAGTCGGCGATCACGCCGTCGCGCAGCGGTAGGATGGTCTCGATCCCTTCGGGCGTACGGCCGAGCATCTGCTTGGCCTTCTCGCCAACCGCGAGCACCTCGCGCGCGCCTGCGCGAGATTGGATAGCGACGACGGAGGGCTCGTTGATGATGACGCCGCGACCGGCGACGTGGACCAGCGTATTGGCCGTACCCAAGTCGATGGCGACATCATCGGCAAGGAGGACGCTGTTGACCGCGAAACGCCACATTACACACAAACCCAACGGCGCAGCCGACCGTTCCGCGCCCGAAAAATACACACCAAAGCAAGGTCAAGTGCGGCGCACGCCGCCCTGGCAGCGCCCGCCCCACTCCAAAACCTGGCACGCGACCCTCTTCGGCGCAGACTAACGCCGGAAGGGGCGGCACGCCAACCAAAGCGTACCGCCGCTACCCTCTGAACTGGAATAATAGTCCTGCGCGGACCGGCCCTTAGACCGCCTGCTGGGCTTGGGCCGTCTTCTGGCGCTTAACCACGAGCTTGCTGAGTGCGGCCACGTAAGCTCGGGCCGAGGCTACGAGCGTGTCGGGATCGGCGGAACGGCCTGTCACAATCCGCCCTTCCTCCTCCAGCCGCACGGAGACTTCCGCCTGGGCGTCCGTGCCCTCCGTCACGGCGTGAACCTGGTAGAGGTCCAGCCTGGCATCGTGGGGGATCAACTGCTTGATGGCATTGAAGGTTGCATCGACCGGACCGTTGCCCGTGCTCTGCACGGTCTTCGACTGACCTTCAATATCAAGTGTCAGCGTCGCGGTTTGAGGGCCCATGGTGCCGGCGATCACGGTCAACGCTACGACCTTCAGGCGATCGTTCATGTGGGCGACGCCTTCGTCGACAAGTGCCTCGATGTCCTCGTCGTAGACGTGCTTCTTCTTGTCGGCCAGCGCCTTAAAGCGATTGAAGGCGTCTTCGAGCGCGTTATCGCCCAGGCTATAGCCGAGTTCCTTCAGCTTCGACTTGAACGCCGCGCGTCCCGAATGCTTGCCCATGACGAGCGAGGACTTGCCGACGCCGACCGACTCCGGCGTCATGATCTCATAGGTTTCGACGTGCTTCAGAACGCCATCCTGATGAATGCCGCTCTCGTGCGCGAACGCATTACGGCCAACGATGGCCTTGTTGTACTGCACGGGAAAGTTCGTCACGGCCGAGACGAGTCTGGATGCGCGCGACAGCATTTCGGTTTGGATGCCGGTGTGGTGCGGGAGCAAATCGTGGCGCGTGCGGATCGCCATCACGACTTCTTCGAGCGCGGCGTTGCCGGCGCGTTCGCCCAGCCCATTGATCGTGCATTCGATCTGGCGTGCACCGGCACGAACGCCGGCGAGCGAATTGGCGACGGCAAGGCCCAGATCATCGTGGCAGTGGGTCGAAATCACCACCTTGTCCATGCCAGGCACGCTCGTCTTGAGCTTGCGGATCAGCTCGAAATACTCCTCCGGCAGCGCGTAGCCGACAGTGTCGGGAATATTGATCGTCGTCGCACCCGAGCGGATCGCTGCCTCGATCACGCGGCAGAGGTAATCGAACTCGGTCCGCGTTGCATCCATTGCGCTCCACTCGACATCGTCGGTGAAGTTGCGCGCGCGCGTCACGGACTGGATGACGCGTTCGTGCACCTGGTCTTGCGACAGGCCGAGCTGATGCTGACGGTGCAGCGGTGAGGTCCCGATAAAGGTGTGGATGCGGCCGCGCTTGGCCGGCTTGATCGCCTCGCCCGCGCGGTCGATGTCAGCCGGGTTGGCGCGCGCGAGCCCGCAGATCACCGCGCTTTTCGCCAGCTTGGCGATCTCCTGCACGCTTTCGAAGTCGCCTTCGGATGCGATCGGGAAGCCGGCCTCGATGATGTCGACGCCCATATCGTCCAGGAGTTCCGCGACCTGGAGCTTTTCTTCAAACGTCATCGTTGCGCCGGGGCACTGCTCGCCGTCGCGCAACGTGGTGTCGAAAATGATGATCTTGTCCTTATCGCTTTTTGTTGCGGCCGCATTGCCTTCGGAAGAGGCTGTCATGTTCTGGGTCCTCGTCGGGCGGCGCTCAAAGCTGCCACCATCGCTTCTACGTTCTCTCAGATACGCTCAATCGACTACCCCTGAGCACCGCCCGTCGGCCGGGCAATCAGTCGGCTCAGGGGCCGCTAAGCGAGAGACATAGGCCAAGCCATGACAGGTCGGCCCCGGCGCCGGTAGGCGTCAGAGCGGAAAGCGACCGGAGACCGAAACGTCCGTGTCTCAAGGCTTCGTCCTTGAAAATGCGACGGGTCCTGCCCGTGCGGGGCCATATAAGCCGAAAATCCATAAAAAAGGCAAGGCTGCGACCCTCAAGCCTGCCGGAAATCGCAATTTGCCACGTTGTCGTTTCCGAGGAAGGCCTTGAGCTAGCTCAAGGCGCGCGCATGTCGGGCCGACCAAAGTAGCCCGCAGCCGCCGTTAAGTTCTGCCGAAGGGTGTGATTTCATGAACAGTGCGATCCAAACCACCGCATATTCACGGCCGCTCATCGCCATCCATTGGCTTACGGCGTTGCTCATCGCCGTGGTGTTTGGATCGATCGAGCTGCGCGGGTTGTTCGAGCGCGGCAGCGACGCGCGCGAGGCCATGAAGGCACTGCACTTCATGCTTGGGCTTTCGGTTTTCGCGCTGGTGTTCGTACGGCTCGTACTGAAAAGGTTGGCGCCCGTACCCGTGATTTTTCCGAAGCCGGCCGCCTGGCAGCGGATTTCAGCCGGGACGGTCCACGCCCTTCTCTACGGCTTCATGATCGCGATGCCGTTGCTTGGCTGGCTGATGCTAAGCGCGGGTGGTAAGCCGATCCCCTTTTTCGGACTATCGTTGCCGCCGCTGGTTGCGGAAAACAAGGATTTGGCGACGACGCTCAAGGAGATCCACGAGGCCGGCGGCAACATCCTGTACTTCATCATCGGGCTGCACGCCGTGGGCGCTCTCGCCCATCACTACGTGTTCCACGACAATACGCTCGCGCGCATGGTGCCGGCGCTCAGCGTGCCGAGGCGGTAGGGAAAGCTCACACCAGCAGGCTCCCTTGAGCCACACGGACGGCGTGACCGCCAATACGCACGCCTTCGAGCTTGCCGCGCTGTATGGTCATGGTTAGCTGGATCAGGCTGGGCCGACCCATTTCCAGACCCTGCTCGATGGTTCGTTTGTGGACGCCATCGGGCAATCCGTCGAAAGTCTGGACGACATGAGCGAAGCCGACGGCGGCGGAGCCTGTCGCGGGATCCTCGGCGATGCCGAGATCGGGCGCCAGCATGCGGGCATGAAATGCGGCGTGGGTGCGGACGGATTGGCGCGTATAGAAGTAGACGCCATCTACCTTGCGATCAGTGAAGGCGCGCGCCCAGTGCACGGGTGCCACGCGTAATTTCGCGATCGCCTCAAGATTGGCGACGGGTACGAAGCCGAACGCGGTGGCGCTGCGCAGCAGAGTCGGCTTGTGGTTCTCAAAGGTGAGCTCCGCCGGAATGAGCCCCACTGCTGCGGCGATCTCCTCTGGCTCGGACAGGACTTCGGGTTGCGCCACCACCTTAGGTGCATCGAACTCACCGAAAGCCGCGCTGCCCGGACGCAGCCGCACGCCAACGCGAATGCTGCCGGCGGCCTCCTCGAGCGCGATGATGGAATCCTGCTCGCCCTTCACTGCGGAGGCGCGCAACTCGGCCAGCAGCACCGCCGTACCCACCGTTGGGTGTCCCGCGAAGGGGATCTCGCGCGCTGGCGTAAAGATGCGAATGCGGGCGGTGTGTCCGGGGCTCGTCGGCTTCAGGATGAAGACCGTCTCGGACAGATTGAATTCGCGCGCGATCGCCTGCATCTCGCTTGCCGACAAGGCGTCGGCGTCGAGCACGACGGCGAGCGGATTGCCGCCGAAGGCGCGTTCTGTGAACACGTCTAGGACGTGATAGGTGAGCGCCATTGTGGTTGAAACCCTCTGGCTTCCGCCGGACGATCTGCGGAGCGGCGGCACCATGCGTCAACGTTCAGCGTCAGCCAAGCGGTTTCTGCACGCCAAACCTGCGCCTCATTGGCCGATCCCGTCTCAACCCCCGTCGAGCACATGGGTAACCACGAGGCGGGCGAAGTCTGGCACGTCGAAGCGCTCCAAATCGCGAGCTGCCCGGATCGCCACGACATCGGCGAGTTCGGCCTCGGGGTCCGCAGCGAGCGTTGTGCGCACGCGCTCTGCCAGGTCGATGACCGGAACTGTGGCCCGAAATGGAACCGCAATCGAAATAAGCGGTCCGCAACGGGCCAAATAAAAGCCCGCCTCCCTCTCGACGTCTCGACCAGGAACAAGGCCGGTCTCCTCCGTCAGTTCGCGCGCGGCGCTTCCGGCGATGTCAATTGTTCCGCCCTCGCCGATATCGTCCGGATCGATGAAGCCGCTCGGCATATAGAGGCGACCGGAATTGACGTTTCCCGCTCTCTGCAATCCCAGCAGGACCCCATCATCGGAACCGAAAACAAGCGCCGATCCGAAGACATCGAGCACGCCTGCTTCCGGCTGGCCCAGAGCGCGCCAATAAAGAAAGCTCGCAAAGTCGGTGGGTATGAGCTCAGCCGAGAAATTGTGAGCGTCAACGGAAATGCGGAGAGCCAAATGGACCGTACCGTTGTAGTATGCTGGCCGCGCACGCGACTCGCGTGCCCAATTGTCGGCAATTGCATCCGCGTTATCGCGCGCGAACGCCCAGGTTCCAGAAACGGCGCGCAAATCACACCGGGGTCGCCGTAGAACCCCGTCCGGTAGCGGCCAGCTCTCGCGTACAATTCCGGCCTCGCTCATACGCTTTCCGTCAAACTTGGTGGGAAATCGAAAACGGCCACGATTCAGCCCCGAATACGTCAAACGCAACGACTTGCAGTAGCACGCGCCTGAAATACTCTGGCAGCTGATATTGCCGCGTTATTTTTATTCCCAACTAAAAGAAAGATTTTTGGCTCCACGAAAGAACAACATTTGGTCATCAGGCCGTCACGATCTGATCCGCATATCTGCATCACGACATCGTCGCCGGGGGGCGACAGTCAAGAACTCCCCAGCGCTCAGCGACCGGTTGAATATCCGGTGTTGCATGTGAGTTTTGTCCGGCTGGGGCTGACGCACAGCCAGCCTGACATGATGCCAACGGGCCCACGCGGCAGATGCCGCGATGAGCGCCCCGTCAGATCCGAGGATGTCGCGCAAGCGACAGCATCGGAAACGGGCGGCAGAGGTCCCCGCTCCTCTGCCGCCCGTGTCGGCTCCGGGTGAGTATCCCAGCCATCGGGATTGTCTCGGACATCGACAGGAAGGCTCGCGCTGCCAAACGCAAACCCTCCCCAAGAGTGTGGCAGCGCGGGTTTTCTTTCTCTTTGATTGGCGCCGGCGACTCTCCTTCGTCGAGCCGGCCGCCGGCGCGGTTCTGCTGCTTCTTCCTTCGCTCCAATTCGGCGCCGGCGACTCTCCTTCGTCGAGCCGGCCGCCGGCGCGGTTCTGCTGCTTCTTCCTTCGCTCCAATTCGGCGCCGGCGACTCTCCTTCGTCGAGCCGGCCGCCGGCGCGGGCGGCGACTTAGTTTTTGCCCTTGTCGACCAGCTTATTCTTGGCGATCCAGGGCATCATCGCGCGCAGCTTGGCGCCGACTTCCTCGATCTGGTGGGCATCGTTCAGGCGCCGCGTCGCCTTGAAGCTCGGCTGGCCAGCCTTGCACTCCAGCATCCAATCGCGCGTAAATCGTCCGGTCTGAATGTCGGCCAGAACGCGCTTCATCTCTGCCTTCGTCTCTGGTGTCACGATACGTGGGCCGGTGCGATACTCGCCATACTCGGCCGTATTCGAGATCGAGTAGTTCATGTTGGCGATGCCGCCCTCGTAGATGAGATCGACAATCAGCTTCACTTCGTGCAGGCATTCGAAATAGGCCATCTCGGGCGCGTAGCCAGCTTCGACCAACGTTTCGAATCCGGCGCGGATCAGTTCGACGAGGCCGCCGCACAGCACCGCCTGTTCACCGAAGAGATCGGTTTCGCATTCCTCCTTGAACGTGGTCTCGATAACGCCAGAACGGCCGCCACCGACGGCGCTCGCATACGACAGGAACAGGTCATGAGCGTTGCCGCTCTTGTCCTGATGGATTGCGATGAGACACGGTACGCCGCCGCCCTTCTGGTATTCGCCGCGCACCGTGTGGCCCGGCCCCTTCGGTGCGACCATGCCGACGTCGAGGTCGTCGCGCGGCTCGATCAGGTTGAAGTGGACGTTGAGGCCGTGCGCGAACATCAGCGCGGCACCCTTCTTCATGTTAGGCGCCAGGTGCTCCTTGTAGATGTCGCCCTGCAGCTCGTCGGGCGTCAGCATCATGATCACGTCGGCCCACTTGGCGGCTTCCGCAACATCCATGACCTTGAGGCCAGCGCCTTCCGCCTTCTTGGCTGAGGGCGAGCCCTTACGGAGCGCCACGACGACTTCCTTGACGCCTGAGTCCTTCAGGTTGAGCGCGTGCGCGTGGCCTTGGCTGCCGTAGCCGACGATGGCGACCTTCTTGGATTTGATGAGATTGATGTCGGCATCACGATCGTAATAGACGCGCATAGGCGGCCTTTCGGGTTCCCCGGTCGAATCGTCGGTCGGGCTTGGGTTGATAGATCAAGGCGCAGCGAGCGGCGCCTCAAGTTCGGGCGGAACCTAACGAGATCGCCGCCACGTTTCAACGGCCGCGCGCGGGCGTTGGGCCGCAACCGCACCTGGGCAGGTCAACGCGGGAATTCAGTCCCAAGCACCAATACGTTAACCGCTCCCTAACCCCGGGCGGATACGATCGTAACTCTTCTCTTATTGCGCAACGTCACACGGACAGACCCAATGAGACTGCGGTACATCGCTCTGAGCCTCCTCGCCTCGACGGTGCTGGCGGGCTGCGGAAGCGGCTCTCAGCCGAGCCAGCCGCAGGCGAAGGTGCCGCGCGGCATCTTCATTTCCGCGTCCGACTGCGCGGACGCCGGCAAGCTCACGTTGGACGAGTGCGGCCAGGCCATCGACATGGCGGTCGCGCTGCATGAGAAGCAGGCGCCGTTCTATACGTCGCTGCAGAAATGCGTGGCGGCCGAGGGGTCGGATTTTTGCGATAAGACCGTCGAGGGATATCGCGCACGGCTGCAGGCGTTCCTTGTGACGATGAACCCGAAGCGGCCTGCGGCCGCACCGCTCTATCCGTCCAAGCCCGGATCGCCGGGCTTCCGCTCGGCGGGCAAAGAGACCGTCGACGCCAACGATGAGTCTCTCAACGTCTCGGTTGCCGCGCTGACGGTCGCCAACGAGAACGGCAAGATCGCCAAGGGCGGCAAAAAGCGATAGGCGGCCGTGCTCAGTGTCAACGGCCGGGCGCGTGGGCAGCAAACAGCGGCCATAGCGACGCGATGAGTGCGATCGCCATGGCGCGATTGAACCAAGTGCGCCGGCGCTTGTCCTCGAGCAATCCGCGCAAGCCTTGCCCGAAGGCCGCCCAGGTCGCGGCGGAAGCGAGCGACACCGCTAATACCAGAACCGACATGACGGGCAGATCGGTTGCCAGATGATCGGGCCTGACGAAGTTCGCCGACGCGGCGAGAGCGACGGCGACTCCCTTCGGGTTGACCCACTGAAACAGTGCGGCCTCCATGAAGCTCAGCGGGCGTCCGCTTCCGTTCGCGTCGGAGGGGTCGGCTGCTGTCGCGATGCGCCAAGCAAGCCAGAGCATGTAGACGGCGCTGCAGTAACGCAGGGCCTCGTAGAGCAGCGGTTCGATGGCGAATATTCGGCCCAGGCCCAAGGCCACGGCGGCGAACATCACCACGTAACCGATGGTGATGCCGGAAATGTGCGGCAGCGTTCGCGCAAAGCCGAAGTTTACGCCGGACGCCAGCAGCATGGCGTTGTTAGGACCGGGCGTGAAGGCCGTGACGAGAGCGAAGGTCGTTGCGGAAAGCAACACGTCGGTTGGCATCATGGCGTCAGGCTTTGCCGCAGAAGCCATTCTCTGGGCGGGCCATTGCGCTAAAGCGTGCCCGCGCCGCGCCCGATCGCGGCGATACCGGTGCGGGAGACTTCGACCAGCCCAAGCTCGGACATGATCTGGATGAAGGTCTCGATTTTCGACGGCTTGCCGGTGATCTCGAACACGAAGTGCTCGGTGGAGGTATCGACCACCTTGGCACGGAAGATTTCCGCAAGCCGTAGCGCCTCGATGCGCTTCTCGCCCTTGCCGGCAACCTTGATGAGGGCCAATTCGCGTTCGATTGAGCCGCCTTCGTCCGTCAAGTCGCGCACGCGATGAACCGGCACGAGGCGTTCGAGCTGGTGCTTAATCTGCTGGATGACCGCGGGCGTGCCGCTGGTGATGATGGTGATGCGCGAGAGATGCTTCTCGTGCTCGACCTCGGTCACGGTCAGCGAGTCGATGTTGTAGCCGCGGCCTGAGAACAAGCCGATGACGCGCGCCAGAACGCCCGGTTCGTTGTCGACGATGATCGACAGCGTACGCGATACGATTTCCTGCGTGCGGGTGGGGCTTGGGTAGTGCGACTGCTTTTGCGGCTCGACCATGGCTGTCTTTCAGTTCAACGGTAGGATTTGATCATTGTATGCCCGGCGGCATAGTCGGGGATCGACCACTTTTCCCTCAGCGCCGCCTCGCGCCAAGCGCGGTAGGCTGGGTGGTCGAGGACCGTATCAATGTAGGCGCGCGTCTCGTCACACACGGGAATCTGATAGGTGTCGAGCCGTGTGGCGACGGGTGCGTACATGGCGTCGGCTGCACTGAATTCGCCGAACAAGTATGGACCGCCGTTGGCGAAGCGTTGGCGCGCCTCCGCCCAGATTTCCTCGACGCGCGAGATATCGCGCTGCAGCGCCTCGTTGATTTCGGGCGTCGCGTAGTGAGCCGCGATATTCATCGGACAGCCCTGGCGCAGCGGTATGAACCCACCGTGCATCTCGTTTGCAATGGCGCGGGCGTGGGCGCGGGCAACCCTATCTGCCGGCCAGATGCGCTTGTGAGGATAGCTTTCCGCCAGATACTCGATGATCGCGAGGCTTTCCCAAATGGTTTGCTCGGGCGTGATGAGCGCCGGTACCTTGCCCGACGGCGACTGCGCCAGAACGCGTTCGCGGCTGTCAGGCAGACGCAGCGGGATCACGATCTCTTCGAAAGGAATGTCGAATGCGGTCATGACCATCCACGGCCGTAACGACCAGGACGAATAGACCTTGTTGGCGATGACGAGCTTCAGCATTGCCCCCTACTGCGGCCTCTCCTTCGGTTTCCCGTTGTTGCGGTCGAGGTTTGGAAAGACGGCTTTCAGAAATATGGGAAAGCCGTATTTGTCGACGGTGAGCTTGAACTTTTCGACCTCGCTCATCGGCACCTTGTATTGCGCAAAGGCGGCCATGAACCTCTCGCCCATACTCTTAGCGATGAGTTCGGGAGACGGCACGTTCAGCTTTTTTCGATCAGCCTCAGGCACGCGGGCATAGATTTCGGCGAGCACGCGCGAGTGCATGTAGTCCTGCGCCATGCAGGCCTCCAGGCCTTGCGAGAACGTGCTGGCGAGGATGTGGGTGCGGTAGCACGCATCGAGGAACTTGAGCACGCCGGCCGAGCCCTCTCGACGGTGCAGCTTGCCGAGCCGCGCGGCGGCGTCCTTGATGTTGGCGGTCTGATCCCACGCGGTGGCCGCGGCGGGAAATGCCAGTTGCGCGGCGATGACCGCGCACGCAACCGCAACGAGCCGCCTCACACCAACACCTTCCCTTCCTTGCCAATGGCCCTCTGGACTTCTTCGTCCGAGACATCCTCGCCGAGCAGCATCTCATTATGAGCCTTGCCTGAGGGGATCATCGGGAAACAGTTGGCGAGCTTGGCCACGCGGCAGTCGAAGATGACGGGTCCCTTGACATTGATCATTTCCTGAATCGCGTCATCGAGATCGGCCGGGTGCTCGCAGCGCATGCCCGTCCAGCCATAGGCGTCGGCCAGCTTCACGAAGTCAGGCAGCGCTTCCGTGTAGCTTTCCGACAGACGGTTACCGTGCAGCAGTTGTTGCCACTGGCGCACCATACCCATGTACTCGTTGTTGAGAATGAAGACCTTGACCGGCAGGCGATACTGCACGGCGGTCGAGCATTCCTGGATATTCATCAGGATCGAGGCATCTCCTGCCACGTCGATCACGAGCGACTTGGGGTGCGCGAGTTGAGCGCCGATTGCGGCCGGCAGGCCGTAGCCCATCGTGCCGAGGCCGCCAGACGTCATCCAGCGATTCGGCTCCTCGAAATGAAGGAACTGGGCTGCCCACATCTGATGCTGGCCGACTTCCGTCGTGATGTAGGCGTCGCGGTCCTTGATGTGCTCATAGAGCCGCTGCAGCGCGTACTGCGGCATGATCACATCCTTGGAATTCTTGTAGGCGAGCGATTTCCTTGCGCGCCATCCGTCGATCTGCTTCCACCACGACTTGTGTGCAGCCTTGTCCAGAACCGGCGCCTTGGCCTTCCAGATGCGCAGCATGTCTTCCAGCACGTAGGCGCAATCGCCCACGATCGGGACGTCGACGTAGATGTTCTTGTTGATCGACGACGGATCGATATCGACGTGGATCTTCACCGAACCTGGTGAGAAGGCATCGATCCTGCCGGTGATGCGGTCATCGAAGCGCGCGCCGATGTTGATCATCACGTCGCAGTCGTGCATCGCCATGTTGGCTTCGTACGTGCCGTGCATGCCCAGCATGCCGAGCCACTGCCGGTCAGACGCCGGATATGCGCCGAGGCCCATTAGCGTCGATGTGATCGGGTAGCCGGTGAGGCGCACGAACTCGCGCAAGAGCTGGCTTGCCTTGGGGCCGGAATTGATGATGCCACCGCCAGTGTAGAATAACGGCTTCTTGGCGTTGGCGATCAGCTCGACCGCCTCGCGCACAGCCGGCTGCTCGGGCTTCAGCTTCGGCCGGTAGGTCTTGTGTTGAATGTTCGACGGGCCGACGTAGTTGCCGGACGCGAACTGAACGTCCTTTGGAATGTCGACAACGACCGGACCGGGGCGGCCTGTGCGCGCGATGTGAAACGCCTCGTGCAGCACGCGCGCCAGATCGTTGACGTTCTTCACAAGCGTGTTGTGCTTGGTGCAGGGACGCGTGATGCCGACGGTATCGCATTCCTGGAATGCGTCGTTGCCGATCAAGTGGGTGGGCACCTGTCCGGTGATGCAAACGATCGGAATCGAATCCATCAGCGCGTCGGTCAGCCCGGTCACCGCGTTCGTCGCGCCCGGACCCGACGTCACCAGCACGACGCCGACCTTGCCGGTCGAGCGCGCGTAGCCCTCGGCCGCGTGCACCGCGCCGCCCTCCTGGCGCACCAGGATGTGCCTGATCTTCTCCTGCTGGAAAAGCTCGTCGTAGATCGGGAGGACGGCGCCGCCCGGATATCCGAATATGACTTCGACGCCCTGGTCCGCGAGCGCCGTCAAAACCATCTCGGCGCCCGTCATCGTGCGTGCCATTTCACAACTCCTTCACCGGCGCAGCAACGAGCGCCGTCCCGCCTCCATTGGGCGGCGTGCAAATTAGGGTCGGGAGATTGCCCGGTCAACGCTAACTTTGAATAAATGCGATAATATAGCCCTTGGTACTTTTCATTTATTGTGTTTTTATTCTATTCCAGGTAATCATATGTCTTTTTAGCCAGGTTTGCTGTCGCTTGATATAGCGACGGGTATCGCCCTTGGCGGCCGCAACGGCATCCGCAATCGGCAGGGCGCCGCCCAGCGCCCGCAGCAAGGGCGCGACGCCGATGGCACGCATGGCCGGCAGTGACGACGGCAAGCCCAGCTCCCTTAAAGTACGGACTTCATCAAGCGCGCCAGCGGCCATGATCCTGTCGAAGCGTGCGTCGGCGCGGGCGTGAAGCTCGTCGCGGTCGACCTCGATCACGAATTTCTCGCACGTGTCCGCATCGAGCACTGGCGTCCCCTGCTCCTCTTGCCATTCGGCGAGCGAACGACCCGTCTGGTCGATCACCTCCAACGCGCGCACGATCCGCTGCGTGTCGGATGGCGTCAGTCTGGCCGCCATTACAGAGTCGCGATCGGCAAGAACGCAATGCAAGGCCGGGGCGCCGACCCGGTCCGCTTCGTTCCGCCAACGAGCGCGCACGTCATCGTCGATGACCGGGATCGGCGAGAGGCCTTGGAGAAGCGCGTTGAAATAGAGCCCTGTGCCGCCCACGATGATCGGCACACGACCTTCGGCGCGCGCGCGGGCGATGGCAACGGCGGCATCGTCAAGGAAACGCGCGACCGAATAAGCGTCGCGCGACGGTACGTGCCCATAGAGCGCGTGCGGCACGCGTGCCTCCTCGTCGGCGCCGGGCCGCGCAGTCAGCAAGCGCAGTTCGACATAGACCTGCATGCTGTCGGCATTGATGATCGTGCCGCGCCGCTCCTGCGCAAGCCGAAGTGCGAAGTCGGATTTCCCACTGGCGGTGGGTCCGGCAATCAGGATCGTCTTCGCTTCCTTCAAACTGCAACCTTCCAAAGCTTCGAGCTCCGGCGCGCCTCTCAGTGAAGAGTGGCAACGCTGCCGCCCGCGGTGATACTGTTTGCGGCCCGACGAGACATCGGCCCTTGCGCGGCGTCGAAGGATATACCCCGATGCGATTTCCGAAAGTCCAGTATCTGATCGCTGCCGCCGTGCTGGCGGCGCTCGGCTACCTCGCGGAAAACATCAACTGGCATTGGGGTCTGCAGTCTACAGCCGCCAGTCTTCGCTACGACCTCGACAAGATTGACCCGATAGACGGCCTGGTGCGCATGTATCATGGAGAAGCATACGGGAGGCCAACGCCCGAGTGCGTCCCCCGTGATCAAATCACAACCCTTCCCGACCCCATGGCCGAAGAGTGGGCTTTTCGTCAGAGGACGAATACCTGCCACGATACCTGTCGCAGCTTAGGGCGTTGCGTACCGACCGGATATTCCGGCGAGACGTGGGAACAGCGTCAGGACTGCAACCGCTGCTATGATGAATGTGTAAGACCGCCTCGTGAGCCCACGCCTCCGCGGCCACCCATTTGCGAATTGGGGACCGCCTCCAGTCCGGGCGTAATCAGTTCAATTCTCAACATGGGCGGCAACTTCTTTTCGTTCCTGCTGCCATCCCTTTCCTGGACGGGCTACGTGATCTGGCTCGGTTCTTTGCTGCTCGCGGGTGTCGCCGTTACCGGTGCGTTCATGAGGCGTCAGCACGGCTGGGGTACGCGCGCTATTGAACAATCTCCCCTCGCCTTCATTTTTTGGATCGTCGTCGGCGCGCCCCTCCTGGCAGTCGGGATCGTGTTCGTCCTCAAATGGCTGCTCATCGGACTGGTCTCGCTGCTCGGCGCGACGGCCGGGCTTATCGTGTGGGCGTTTGCCGCCTTTAAGATCGCAAGTATCCTGTTTGGAATCTATTCGACCGCACGCGACCTCGAAAATTATGCCGAGGGCAGCAAGTAGCTCGCAGCGTCATTCCCCGCGCGGCGTGACGTCGGGCGGCGGCAGCGCAATCGGAGTCGCGTCGCGCGGCTCGCGACGAAATAGTGGTCCGATGACAGGGAGGCCTTGAAGGTAACGCAACACGCGCGGCTTGATGCGGGCCCATTGCTGTTTGAACTCGTGCTTAACACGGTTCTTGACCATCCGGCCGTAGCGCCACGGCCAGGACGCGCGGATCAGCCCGAACAGATGCTCCTTCCAAGGGACGAACCAGTTGTAGGCACGTGCGAACCACTCAAGCTGCATGAGCGCCGGTTTGGTCAGGATAAAGATGCGCGCAATCAGTGCGGTCGATACGACCTTAGCACCGGCGAAAAGCGCGGTCGCCGCCCACCACTGGTCGTTTGCGAGCAGCCAGACGGCGAGAAACTTGAGCGGTAACAGCAGCGCCGTCGGCAGCGCGAACACCAACAACGCAGCATAGGGCGGAAGGCCCGCGATCCAGCGTTCGATTGCAGCGATCGGCGAAAAGCGGGCAAGACGACCGAGCAGTTCGGAAAGGGGACGCCAGCCCCACTCCTCAAACAGCACAATCAGGGCTGCGAGTACGTTCAGCGCGAGAACGATGGGGGCGCGCGCTAGCGACCAGGTGGTGCGCGCCAACTCGCGCAACACCCAAAGCGCAGCGACGAATACGCGCCAGACCGCCGCCATGATCTTCTTGCCGTCGTCGCTCATCGTCGCACCTTCATCCGCGCCGGCAGGCGGCCCTGCCCGGTGTGAGAGTGTAGCGCGTCGGGACCCGGCCGGGACAGCGCCGGCCCGGCTTCTTGGTAACGAGGCAAACGACCGCACGTCCGTTGGCGCGGGACGCTTGAACGTCGCGATTCATTTTGTATACTTTTTTTGTAAAAAACAAACAGCGCACACCCTGGGGAGATTTCGCTCAAATGAGGACCGCACGGCAGATCCTGCTCGCCTCCGCCATCACGCTGGCGGGGCTTCTGTTCGCCCAGTACGGGCACGCGGCTGAGCATGTCATCGAGATGCGCAACAAGGACGACGCGGGCCAGTTGATGGCGTTTCAACCGGCGTTCATCAAGGTCGCGGTCGGAGACACAGTGAAATTCGCACCGACCGACAAGAACCACAACGCGGAGAGCGTGAAGGAGATCTGGCCCGAGGGCGTCGCCACGATCAAGGGGGCCTACAGCAAAGAGGTCACCTTCACCGCCGAGAAGGAGGGACTGTACTTCTTTAAGTGCCTGCCACACTACGGCATGGGCATGGTCGCCCTCGTCCAAGTCGGCAAGCCCGCCAATCTCGATAAGTTCCAGGAGTTCAAGGCCGTCGGCCTCGGACACACGCGGCTGATCGATCTTTTGAAAAAGGTCGAACCGTAAGCCGGTTGTCAGATATCCGGCGCACCTATTCCGCGACGGTCAGCTTAATATCGGAGGCGCGAAGTGCGCCAGTCTTTTCCGCCTCCTCAAGCGCGTGGGCCAACTCCTCGCGCGCTTTTTCGGCCTGACGCTGGCGCGCCCAAAGCGACGCGTAAAGGCCGCCCGCAGCGATCAGTTCGGCATGTGTGCCGCGTTCGACCAACCGTCCTTGCTCCAGAACAAGGATCTGATCGGCGTGCACTATGGTCGACAGGCGATGCGCGATGACAACGGTCGTGCGATCGCGGGCGACGCGGTCCAACGCATCCTGGATTTCTTTTTCCGTGTGGCTGTCGAGCGCGCTCGTCGCTTCGTCGAGAATGAGGATCGGTGGCGCTTTCAGAATCGTGCGGGCGATGGCGACGCGCTGCTTCTCGCCGCCCGACAGCTTCAAGCCGCGCTCGCCCACCATCGTGTTGTATTTGTCGGGTAGCGTCTGCACGAACTCGTCGATCTGAGCCATCTTCGCGGCCGCGATCACTTCATCATCACTCGCGTCGGGGCGGCCATATTTGATATTGTAGAAGATCGTGTCGTTGAAGAGCACGGTATCCTGCGGCACGACACCGATGGCGGCGCGCAGGCTCTTCTGCGTCACGTCGCGCAGGTCCTGGCCATCGATCAGAACTGCGCCGCCCGTTACGTCGTAGAAGCGCAGCAGCAGCCGGCTGACTGTGGATTTGCCGGCGCCCGACGGGCCGACGATTGCCACCATTTTGCCGGCGGGCACATCGAAAGAGACGTCTTTGAGTATCTCGCGCTCCAGATCGTAGGCGAAGCGCACGTGATCGAAGCGGATGGCGCCTCCCGACACGGTGAGCGGACGGGCGCCTAGCCGGTCGGCGACCTCGGGTTGCTGGTCGAGCACCTCCATCATCTTCTCGATGTCGGTCAAGCCCTGTTTGATCTCGCGATAGACCATGCCCATGAAGTTCAAAGGCATGAAGAGCTGCAGCATCAGCAAATTCACCATGGCGAAGTGGCCCACGGTACGCGTGCCGGCCATGACGTCCTGCGCCGCCATCACAAGGCAGATCGTCAGAGCCACCGTGAAAATCACTGCCTGGCCCGAGTTCAGGACGGCGAGCGACGTGTAGGTCTTGATGCTTGCTTTCTCGTAGACCGCCATCGACCTGTCGTAGCGGTCGGCCTCGCGCTCCTCGGCGCCGAAGTATTTCACGGTCTCGAAGTTGAGCAGGCTGTCGACGGCCTTGGTGTTGGCGTCTGTGTCGCTGTCGTTCATCGTGCGGCGGATTGCTACGCGCCAGTCGGTCGCCTTCACGGTGAACCAGAGATAGACGGCAATCATCGCAACGATGGTGGCGATGTAACGCCAGTCGAACTCGATAGCGCAGACAATCAGGATCAGCGCAAACTCGACGATGGTTGGGATCAGCGTCATCAGCGCCATTCGGCTGATGTTCTCAATCCCAGCGCGGCCGCGCTCGAGGATGCGCGTCAAACCGCCGGTCTTTTTCTCCAAGTGAAACCGTAGCGACAGGCGGTGCATGTGCTCGAAAGTCGAAAGAGCGAGCTTACGCACGGCATGCATCGCGACTTTGGCGAACATGCCTTCGCGCACCTGCACGAGAAGCGACATGACGATGCGCGCGGCGCCATAGAAAATTGCCGCCAGCACCGGCGCGCCGATCAGCCAGGGTACCGTCTCCGTCGGCGGCACGTTGCCGCCGCTTGCTGCAACGAGTGCATCAGTCGCCCATTTCAGCGTAAAGGGCACCGCGACCGTGACGACCTTGGCAATCAGCACCAGCAGCAGCGAAAGCACGACGACGCGCTTCAAGTCGGGGCGGTCATCGGGCCATATATAGGGCCAAAGCGCGTGCAGGACGCGCCGATGCTCCGTCGATGGCCGGAAGCGCGCGAAAAAATGCTGCGCGGCGGTCGCGCGCGTGCCGTCGAGATGTCTCTGCATCAGGCTGAAATAGTGTCGCGCGCGCTGATTGTCCATCCGTGCGTCCGTTCAGGCGGCGCTGCTCGGCGACGGCGCTTGAGAAACCTTCAGGTGCGCCGGCGCGGCACATAAAGCCGCTGGCACGGGTAGATCAGGCTGGGTTTGCGAATTTTCTTGCGATTGGCGCGATAGATCGCGCGATAGAAGCGGCCACCGTCGTAGTGCCGTTTGGCGATATTCCACAGATTGTCACCGTAGGCGACGACGTAGCGCCCGGGCACCTTCGCCTTGCGGCCCGCGTTCGGACATCGCGGTACGTGCTCGGGATGGACGGAAGTTGCGGTGGTCGCGGCGGGCGGCGGTTCGTCGGCTGGCGCCTCGACCGTTTGTGGCGCTGGCTCAGGCGGCGGCGTTGCGTTGGACGTTTCCTCCGTTTCTGCGCGACGCCGATCAGCTTCCTCCGCAGCGCGCTTTGCCTCCGCGACACGCTGTTCCTCGGCACGCCTCTCGGCCTCCGCCTTCTCGGCAGCAATTTTTTCGGCCGCGGCTTTCTCCTCTGCGGCCTTGCGTTCGGCTTCCAATCGCTCGGCTTCCTCGGCCTTGCGCTTTTCCTCAGCCAGCCTGCGCTCCTGCTCGACACGTTTTTCGTCTTCAGCGCGTTGGCGTTCATCCGCGAGACGTTTTTCTTCGGTCAAGCGCTTTTCTTCGGACACCTGGCGCTGTGTCTCCTGGCGCACGGCTTGTTCTTCAGCTTTGCGTTTTTCTTCCGCTAACCGTCGTTCTTCCTCGGCGCGCTTTTCGTTCTCCCCGCGCTGGCGTTCTTCGGCCAATCGCTTGTCTTCCGCGGCCCTGCGTTCCGCCTCCAGGCTGGCCGCTTCTTGCGCTTTGCGCTTCTCTTCGGCGGCAAGACGCTCTCTTTCGGCGCGCTCGCGTTCTTCCGCCAGTCGCTTTTCTTCTGCCGCTTGGCGATCGGCCTCGATGCGGGCTGCTTCCGCTTCCAGCTTCTCGCGTTCGCGCCGCATTTCCTCGGCAAGACGGGCTGCGTCGGCGTCGGTCGCGGGCGGAGGCGACGGCACAGTAACGGGTGGTGCGATGGGTTGCTCGGCTGCTCGCCTCCGCTCGGCCTCAGCCTTGCGTCGCGCCTCTTCGGCCTGGCGCTCTTCTGCAAGTTTGCGCGCGATGGCATCGCTTCCGGTGGAAGGGAGCGATAGCTCGCGGATCACCGTCCCTTGATACTCACGGTTGGCGCGGGCGAGCCAATCCTGCACGGTTCCCATGATGTCCTGACCCGGGGTCGCCGACGGCGTATCTTGAGCAGTCGGAGGTGCAGGCGTTTCATGTGGCGCGTCCGACGGTGTGACGGGCTGCTCGCGCCTTACCGGCGGGATAATGGGGTCTTGTGCCTGCGCAAGCGTCGTCGGGAAATTTGTACGCAAGGCTGTCTTGGCGGTATGGGCGACCTCGATAGCTGCTTCCAGATCCCAGGATAGCGTCAAGCCCGCAACCAGCGCCGCCGCCGCGCTCGTGGTCCGCCCCATCACACTACGCCTTTTACCAATCCCGCCCTTGCATTGATCGTTTTTCATAACACCGGCAGCCATGCGGTGCCATCAAGCCGCTTCCAAACATCAGTTTTTGGCCGCGCGGTGTTGCGCTGCGGCGCGGCCGGCCGCTCGAAAAGGCCGCAGCCGGGCTCTCACAATACCCTCATGCTTTTCGTGCGATAGTCTAGCTGAGAGCGGTCAGCAACCCTATGTCCAATTTCCAATGCATGACACCACCCGAAAGGGCACAAAAGCACATATGACGAAAAGTCTGACACCGGACGCTCCCGCAACGAAAATCAAAGCTGGCAACGGAAGCGGAATTTCCAGCATCTGCGTCTACTGCGGCTCGGGCCGCGGTATTAATGCTGCCTACGCGGTCGCGGCACGCAAACTCGGCAAGGCGCTTGCCGACAGCGGCATCCGTCTCATTTATGGCGGCGGCAGCCTGGGCCTCATGGGCGAGGTCGCAAAGGCGACCCTTGGCGCCGGAGGCAAAGTCACGGGCATCATCCCCGACTTTCTCGGATCGCGGGAAAAGATGCTGAAAGACGTGGACGAGTTGATCGTCGTGAACGACATGCACACACGCAAGAAGCTGATGTTCGAGCGCTCGGATGCGTTCGTGGCGCTGCCGGGCGGCATCGGGACGCTGGAAGAACTCGTCGAGCAGCTCACCTGGGCGCAGCTCGGACGCCATGCCAAGCCCATCGTCGTCGCCAACATCGAAGGCTTCTGGGAGCCATTCCTAAATCTGCTTGGGCATATGAAGGGTGAAACCTTCATCCGCCCCGGTCTGGACGTACATTTCTCGGTCGTCGACGAGGCGGAGAAGATCGTCCCGGCCGTCCTTGCGGCTGCTCAACACGGCACATTGAACGGCAACGACCACGCGGTGGTGGCCAAATTTTAGGCCTTCAAGATTTGAAGATCCGGCCCACGACAATTTTGAAACGGCGTGCGGAAAAAAGGCCGAACAGCGCAGACAGGCCCTCAGGCCTTCTTGACCGGGCTCGCGGCCAGATGCATCCATTCGCTCTATTGCGCGTAAGTCATTGCGGGTGGAGCAGCGTGCGTCATGTTCTTCTGGCCAAAAAAGAAAGCGAAAAAGGCACTCTTCGATAGCAACCTGAAGGGTAAGGGGCTTCACGACAAAATCGACGTACCCGTCGCAATGATGGTGCCGATGGTGGCAATGATGATGGCCGACACGCATCGCCATGAGGCCGAGATCGAATGTATTCATTCGATCTGCACGTCGAGCCCAATTTTCTTAAACCCGTCGCGCCGGCATATCGACAGCTGGATCGCGGATGCGCAGCAATTCATCCGGGACGAGGGTGGCGACGAAAAAGCCATCCGTTCCGCCAGGAGCGTTCTCACGGGGCCCCTCACGCAGACGGCATTCGCGTTCTCTGTGAAAGTGCTGTTCGCGGATGAAAAGGTGAAGCCGACAGAGAAGGTGAAAGCCGAGCAGCTTTCGAACTGGCTGGAACTCGACAACGCGCTCGCGGGCGATATCATCAAGGTCATCTCGATCCTCAGGCACGGGCGCGAGGCGTAATCGCACTGACATTCTTCGGATGAGCATCGAGCAGTCCCTTGAGGCTGCGTCCGCGCGGCCGCCCAGCTCCGTGCGCTGCGATTGCGAATTGATGCAGACCCGCCTATGCACGCGGGCATGAGCAAGCAGAACCCCGAGTCGCCCCCTGCCCCGCCATCGCGCATCGCCAGCGACGACATCGCCGGCATGATAACGCGCATGCGGGCGGGCGAGCGGCGCGCGATTTCGCTAGTAATTACCGAACTGGAGCGCTTGTCTGCGGCGGCGCCTGCCATTCTTCAGGCGCTGCAGCCGCACTTAGGACGGGCGCTCGTGGTCGGCTTCACAGGGCCGCCCGGCGCCGGCAAGTCGACGCTCGTCAACGCCGTCATCGACACACTGAGAAAGCAAGGGCGTACGGTGGGCGTCATTGCGGTCGACCCATCGAGCCCGGTCTCTGGCGGCGCGATCCTAGGTGATCGCATTCGCATGACCGCCGCGCTCGACGACGACGGGGTGTTCGTGCGCAGCCTCGCGTCGCGCGGCTATCTCGGTGGCCTGTCGCCGGCGGCCGTGCGCATCATCGACGCGCTCGATGGCGCCGGTTTCGACATTGTGCTGCTGGAGACCGTCGGCACGGGCCAGAATGAAATCGATGTGGCAGAGGTGGCTGACATTCGTGTCGTCATTTCCGCACCGGGGCTTGGCGACGACATTCAAGCCATGAAGTCCGGACTGCTCGAGATCGCCGACGTGATGGTCGTCAACAAGGGTGACCGGCCCGGCGCCGAACAGACGCTACAGCAGCTTGTCGGAGCATTGTCGATCCGCGCGACCGTCGCGGATAAAGTGCCTGTGCTGAAAACCAGCGCGCTCACCGGCGAAGGCGTGCCACAGCTCGTCGCGACGCTCGACGACATCGGGCAACGCGTCGCTCAGGCGAGCGCGCATTCGCGGCGGCGCCGGCGCGCCCGCTATCTCATAGCGCGTGCCGCGTCCGATCTTGTTGCGGCGCGCATCAAGGCCGGTGGCGAAAGCGGCCTCGAGCCGCTGGCGGACGCAGTGCTCTCGGGCACGATGGGACCGCAGGAAGCGGCCCGCCGGCTTCTGGAAGACTGATCGCTGTTCACATCGTGGCAGCAGGCGATATTTTTCGCGTCGCCAATAGATCTCTGATCTAAATCCGAAAATTCACGCCCGCTCGCCCATCCAATATGGCGGCGCGACGACTGGCCCTGTGGATAACTTTCGCGTCGCCCTCAACAAGCCGCGACGAAACACCTTTAACCTTTACCGTCATGCCGCAGTGCGGCAAAACTCAATTGCTGACACCTTCGGCCACATGGGCACGACATCAATAGTTGTGGGGAGCGTCATGTCATTGCGTCGTATCGCATACATCGGCTCGGCAGCGGCAGCCGTCGCGTTGTGGGCGGCTCCGGCTTGGAGCGACAGCCTGGACGGCAAGGAGTTACGCATCCTGCTTGCCGGCAAGACCATTCACATTTCGGCGCCGTTCGGCTCGGTCCCGGTCCGCTATCATGTGGGCGGCACGATGAGCGCCAGTTCGAAAGCGATGATCGCGTTCGCGGGCGCCGCTAAAGACAGCGGAACCTGGCGCATCGCCGGTAATCAGTTCTGCCAGCGCTGGAACGTTTGGTACAAGGGCAAGGAACAATGCTTCTCGGTCAGCAAAACCGGGAACAGGGTACACTGGCGCAGCAACGACGGCTATTCCGGCACGGCCTACGCTTCGAACTGACCGACGCTCCGGACAAAAAAACGCTCGCGGCCGCCATGGTCACGAGCGTTTTTTAGGGCTTGCTGCCTCACGCGCCGACGCTTGCCAGCTTGCTGTGGCGGACGCCGTACAGGAAATAGATCACCAGCCCCAACGCCAGCCAGGCGATAAAGCGGACGTGCGTTTCCCAAGGTAGAAATGCGATCAGCGCACCGCAGGACAGTACGCCGAGGATCGGCAGCAGAAGTCCGAATGGCATCTTGAACGGTCGCGGCATCTCGGGGTGGTTGAGGCGCAGCATGATCACGCCGCCGCAGACCAGCACGAAGGCGGCAAGCGTGCCGATGTTGACCAGCTCCGCCAAGATACCGAGCGGCAGGAAGCCCGCCATGATCGCCATTGCGAGCCCAAGCATGACCGTGGTGCGGACTGGCGTCTGGGTCTTGCCGTTGACGACCGAGAAATAGCCGGGCAGCAGGCCGTCGCGCGAGATGGCGGTGATGATGCGCGTCAGCGCATAATAAAGAACGAGCATCACCGTTGTAAGACCCGCGATCACGCCCGCGGCGACGAGGGCCGAGGCCGCATTCAACCCGATCTGCAGCAGCGCGTGCGCAACCGGAGATGGCACGTTCAGGTCCTGATAGGGCACAAGGCCGGTAAGCAGGCCCGAGACGATGATGTAGATCAGCGTGCAGAAAACGAGCGAGGCGAGAATGCCGATCGGCACGTCGCGCTGCGGCTGGTGAGCCTCCTCGACCGCCGTCGAGACCGCGTCGAAGCCGACGTAAGCGAAGAACACCAGTGAGGCGCCGGCCAGGATGCCGACAGGCCTGCCATCCATGTAGTCGAACCAGCCGAACGGAGCGAATGGCGTCCAGTTTGCCGGATTGACGTGAAACACCGCCACACCGATGAAGACCGCAATCACCAGCAGCTTGATAGCGACGGCAATCGCGTTGATGCGGGCGCTTTCCTTCACGCCGACGATCAGCAGCGTCATCAGCAGCAGGATGATGCCGACGGCCGGCAAATTGACCAAGCCTCCCGCGAACGGCCCTTTCGTCAACTCCTCGGGCAGCGGAACGCCCATGGCGGTCAGGGCATTGTTGAAGTAGCCGGACCAGCCGTTGGCGACAGCGGCAACCGCGACGCCGTATTCGAGGATCAGGTCCCAAGCGATAATCCACGCGATCAATTCGCCGAACGCGGCATAGCTGTAGCCGTAGGCGCTGCCGCTGCCCCCGACGCTGGCGGCGAGTTCGGAATAGGCCAGCGCCGCGAAGGCGCAGGCGACGCCCGAAACCACGAATGACAGAACGACCGCCGGTCCGGCTTGGGTCGCCGCCGCGTGGCCGGTCAAAACGAATATGCCGGTGCCGATAATCGCGCCGATGCCGAGCAGCGTCAGGTCAAAGGCGCTCAGACAGCGACGGAGGCCGTAGTCGGCGGCGTCATAGGCGACAGGCTTTTTGCGAAACAAGTCGGTCATGTGGCTTCCCCTCTCCCGTCGCATGCCGCAGGCGTCCGGGCCACCGGCAAGAGCCGGGCTCAAACCACCGATGCGCTGGCCGAAATTCCCCCCGGAATCTCTGCGGACGAAAGCTTCGCCCAGTGCCGGTCGCTTGTCTACACGAAGCCTGCGCGAAGTTTGATCATGCCTGTTCAGGAGGCACGCAAGGCGGCGGGGCGCGGGTGGCAGACTTCGGAGATCCAGGTTCGCCCTCAGGGGGCACCCTTGCCGGCCCATGCCAAACCCGCTACCGATCTGGAGCGGTTCCAATCTGGCCAACACAGCCAGATTTGTGACCGCGAACAGAGGCTTTCCGTCAGCAGGGGACCAAAACAACCAATGACCGACGAAGCGGTCGTCGCTCAGACGGGCCCATACACCGTCGATCTCAAGGAAGGCGAAGTCTACTTTTATTGCCGCTGCGGGCGGTCCGCGACGCAACCGTTCTGCGACGGCTCGCATCAGGGCACAGGCTTCGAGCCGCTGGAGTTTACCGCCGACCGGACCGGAACATTCAATCTGTGCGGATGCAAAGCGACCGACGACGAGCCTTACTGCGATGGCACCCACAACATGCTGTGAGGAGCCGGCCGCTCGTCATTTGGAGCGTGCTTGCCTCTTGGGCCGTTCCATGCGCCGTCGCGGCGGATGACATAACGATCGCGGTTGCAAACACGAGCGAGGCGCACGAGATCGCGCGTTCGCGCGAAATCGTCGAGGGCGCCGAGGAGGCCGTCGCCGTCCTCAATGCTTCGGGTGGCCTCTTTGGCCGTAAACTGACGATTGCGCCGCATGACGACGGATGCAGCCGATCAGGTGCCGCGGAAGTCGCCGGACGTCTTGCGGCGGAGAAGCCTGCGCTTGTTCTGGGGCATGTTTGCCCACGCGCCTCGGTCGCGGCGGCGGCGGTCTACGGCAAGGATGGGGTACTCTATATAGCAACCGCCAATCGGCACCCGGAGCTGACGGAAAAGCGGGCGGGCTCAACGATCTTCCGGCTCTCGGGACGGGACGATCAGCAGGGAGAGTCGGTCGGCGCGATGCTGGCGCAGGAGTTCAAAGACGGGCAGGTTGCGCTTGTGCAGGACCGGACGAGGTATGCCCGGGCGATCTTCGACAAGGCGGCCGCGTACTTGAAAAAGGCGAGCGGCAAGGCGCCGATCACGGCGACCATCATCGGCGGCGATAAAGAATACAAGGCGACAATTGCCAAGACCAAGCAAGCCGCGGCGGTATTCTTCTCAGGCTTTCCGATCGAGGCGGGCTTCGTGCACGCGGCCCTTCAGCAGGCCGGATCGAATGCACGCTTCATTGGCAGCGATACGCTGGCGACCGACGAGTTCGCCTCCACCTTCGGTCGCAACGCGCAGGGCGTTCGCGTCATCGCGGTGCCGGGACCCGATATCGATGCAGGAGGATTTCACGCGCTGAGCGACCGGCAGCGGGCCAAGGCGGCGGTTCTGGCGTTTGCGGAAGCCGCACGTCAGGCGGGCACCTTGGATGCCGGCAAAGTTGCGGAGGCGCTCGGCAAGGGAGAATTCGCGAGCGATATGGGCGTCATCCGTTTTGACACAAAGGGAGACGCTGTCATTCCTGCGTTCGCGGTGCTGGAATGGAACGGATCTGAATGGACCACGGCAGGCGAAACGCCCCCCGTGATCCCCATCAATGTACCGGAGCGGTCTAGCGCTCCGTAACGGCGGAGCGGACTGCTAGCGGCCCTGTGAGGCCTGCATGCATTCCGTCATCAGGCGCCGCTCGAGCTTGATCAGATCCTCGGGGACCTGATGGCCGGAGCGTTTGAAAGCGCTGATCCGCTCGTTCACGATTGCATAGCAGCGCCTCGGATCATCCTCGGACTGTTCCATCTGCCGCACGAGCTCGGCGATGTCCCCGCTGCCCATCTGTTGAGCCATAATTCTTCGCGTCTCCCGCGTTGCTTCTATTCGGGCGGCCATCCCGCCCGGCCTGCTTCGCTACCCTGGCCCGAATCGGTCAGCTGTTTCGAGCGATACAGAATAATCTGCAGCCTCACTCGAATGAATGCTCCAAAAGGGGTTCACGCAACGAATATTGCGAGTGTTGCTGAACTGCCCTGAATGCCTTGTGAACGTCTGGGCTGGCCTCGAGCAAATCACTCGCATATCCGGACTCGCATCGGTTAATGGCGCTCAACAGGCATCTAAGAGGGCCGTACATCACGTTTGGTTTCAGTCTGTAAACCGCGCTGCACAAGCGATCTGCTCTGGAAAAGTCGTCCGGAAGGCGTCGCAAACGCCCGGTTTGATTGATGCCGCGCGGTGTCTCTGCTACGCCTCCCGCATCGCACCAAGGACCCTCGCTCGATGATCCCCCGATACGCCCGCGCTGAAATGTCCCGCATTTGGGAGCCGGAAACGCGTTTCCGAATTTGGTTCGAAATTGAAGCGCACGCGGCGACGGCCTGCGCGCAATTGGGCATCATTCCGGAAAGTGCCGCCAAAACGATTTGGGATATCGGTTCCAAAGCCAAATTCGATACGGCGCGTATCGATGAAATAGAGGCCGTCACCAAGCACGACGTCATCGCCTTTTTGACGCACCTTGCCGAGCACGTCGGTCCAGACGCACGTTTCGTGCATCAGGGCATGACATCCTCCGACGTACTGGACACCTGCCTCAACGTGCAGCTCGTTCGCGCGGCCGACATCCTGATTACCGACGTGGATCGCGTTCTCATCGCGCTGAAGGCACGCGCGCTTGAACACAAGAACACGATCACCATCGGTCGCAGCCACGGCATCCATGCCGAGCCGACGACGTTCGGTGTCAAACTCGCCTACGCCTACGCCGAGTTCGCGCGTTGCCGGGAAAGGCTGGTTGCTGCGCGCAAGGAAGTTGCGACATGTGCCATCTCAGGTGCGGTCGGAACGTTCGCCAACATCGATCCGCGCGTCGAAGCGTACGTCGCGCAGAAGATGGGGCTCGTACCTGAGCCGGTCTCGACACAGGTCATCCCGCGCGACCGGCACGCCATGTACTTCGCGACGCTCGGCGTGGTCGCCTCTTCGATGGAGCGGCTCGCCGTCGAGATCCGGCATTTGCAGCGTACGGAGGTGCTCGAGGCAGAAGAATACTTCTCGCCGGGGCAAAAAGGTTCGAGCGCCATGCCGCACAAGCGCAACCCGGTGCTATCCGAAAATATTACCGGACTTGCGCGCATGGTGCGCGCGTATGCGCTTCCCGCAATGGAGAACGTGGCGCTCTGGCATGAACGCGACATCTCGCATTCGAGCGTGGAACGCATGATCGGCCCGGACGCGACCGTGACGCTCGACTTCGCTCTCAACCGGCTTGCCGGCATCATCGAGAAGCTCGTCGTCTACTCCGAGACGATGAAGAAGAACCTCGACAAGCTCGGCGGGCTGCACAATTCCCAGCGCGTGCTGCTTGCGCTGACACAGGCCGGCGCATCGCGCGAGGAGGCCTATGCGCTTGTCCAGCGCAACGCGATGAAGACGTGGGAGCAGGGCAAGGATTTCCTGACCGAGCTCAAGGCCGACAAGGACGTCACGCAAAAACTGTCGGCGCGGGAACTGGAGGCGATGTTCGACCTTGGCTATCACACGCGCCACGTCGACGAGATATTCAAGCGCGTGTTCGGGTAGCCGCAAGCCGCACCGATCCGCGTTCGGCATCGGCGGCTCTTCATCTGCAGTGCATGTCACCGAACTGAATCGGCACTGACACGCCTCTGTCATCGCACGGCGCCACCGTGGCCCTCGGGGAAGTGGGTATTGCGGGGGGCATTTCATGGCATCGGCATTGCCTGACGCGCGGAGGCGCGCGCAAAGCGACTGGGTCGGCGGGATTGCACTATCCGCCGGCGTGAGCGGCGCGGCAGCCGCGCTTTTCTTTTCGCTCTGGCCGGGCATCGATATCGCGGCGGCGCGGCTCTTTGCGACTCACGACGGCGGATTCGCGGGAAGCACGGCGCTCGTGCAGTTCATTCGCTACGTTTTGCAGGGCATCTTCATCGCGGCGTGCCTGCTGGCGGTCGCCGGTCTCTCCGCCACGTGGTCGCGGCCTGCGACCTGGCTGGGGCAGGGCGTCACGGGCTGGCTGTTTCTAGCGATGTGCCTTGGCGTCGGTCCGGGTATCGTCGCCAACCTGGCGTTGAAGGATCAGTGGGGCCGTGCGCGACCGGCGCAACTTGCCGAGTTCGGCGGCACGCGCGCCTTCACGCCGGCACTTCAGCCGAGCGACCAATGCCGGCGCAACTGCTCGTTCGTGAGCGGCGAAGCGTCGTCGATGTTCATGGTGTTCTTTGCTGCGGCGTTCATGCGGCGGCGGCGGGCTCGGCAGTTCGTACTTGCCGGGATCGGGCTTGGTGCGCTCGCCGGATTGGTGCGCATGTCGCAGGGGGCGCATTTCCTATCCGACGTGGTGTTCGCGGGCGTCCTTATGGCGCTCACCGCTGCCGCGATCAGCTCCGTATTCCGCCTCGTAGCAGCGGCCGGCAAGGATGGTTTGCCGACGGTCTCGTCCAGCCGACAGCTTGATCTCACGGCAGCCAACACCACATACAGGTTGCCGCGCCAAACTTGCGCCGCATGTTGTTTGCATCTCATGCTGATGCACAAGACGAGGATGCCGCGTGCCATGAATTCCTAGCCGGAAACCTTTGCCAGACGACCGCTCGCGCCATGCAATTCCGCATGGGCGAAAGCACGTCTGCAAAGGAGACCTGCATGGCCCGATCCCTTCTGCCCTTTCACTATCATGCGACGGCTGCGGCTCAGCAGCTTCTGGGCGGCGCACTTCCGCGTGTTGCGATGCTGGCGATCCGTACGGTGATCAAGAATCGCAAAAGCGTCGAGGTCGCGCATCAGCAGCTCAGTTACCGGGGCCACGCGATCGCGTTGGCCTCGCGGGTGACGGCCAGCGGAGATCTCGTCGTCGAGATCGACATCGGCGATCCGCGTCTTGCTCACCATGTGGTGCTTGAGGACGACTTCCGCGCCGCCAGCCGCGACGCGCGCGACCGAGATACAAAGCAGCGTGAAGCGGAGCGGAAGCTGCGTCAGCGTCGCTGGTAGCGGTAGCAACGGTCGGCGGGGCGCCTTTGCGGCGCCCTGCGGCTGTCGGCCCCTGTTCGACTTAAGATGCGCGGCAAACTCAAACCGCCAGGGCTTCACTTTCGCGCCTCGCCTCGCTAATCAGCGACATCATGAAAACGTCTGACGTCGACATCCTGATCGTGCCTGGATGGCAGGATTCGGGGCCTGACCACTGGCAGACCCGGTGGGAGAAGAACCTCAAGACCGCGCGTCGCGTGATCCAGGACGACTGGGACAGCCCGCAAGTCGAAGCGTGGGGCGATCGCATCGCAAAGTTTGCGACGGGCGCGACGCGGCCCACTGTGGTGGTGGCCCATTCGCTCGGTGTATCGGCGGTCGTCTTCGCTTCAGAGAAACTGAAACGCGCCGGCGTTATCGGCGCGTTCCTCGTGGCGCCTGCCGACGTAGAGTATGCACACTATTGGCCGGACACGGGCGGGGAGCGCTGGCCGCCGAAGAATGGGCCTGGTGGCTTCGATTGTATGCCGATGAACAAGCTGGCCTTCCCGGCCCATTTGATCGTCGCCAACAACGACCTCTACTGCTCCTATGCGCGGGCCGAGAAACTCGCGGGTGCGTGGGGCGCGACACTGGCGGACGCCGGCGAGACCGGTCATATCAACGTCGTTTCGGGTCATGGGCCGTGGCCGGAAGGGTTGCTGCAGTTCGGACAATTTCTCGCCCGCCTCGGGTAGGTCTACGCGACGCCACAAAAGCAAACGGCGGCCGTACCGAAAGGTGATGCGGCCGCCGGCTGAAATGTTGGACGCGTGGCGAGCGTCAGTCACGCGCCGACTCGACCTCACGTACGGCGGTCGCGAGTGCTTGCGCCATGAACGCGCGGATTTCAGTTTCGGCCACGTTGAGACCAGCGGCGTCGAGATCGGCTTTCACTTTGCGAAAGACGTCATCGTCGCCTTTTTCGGCGAGGTCTGCCTTGCGTACGGCCTTGATGTAATCCTCGAGCTCGCTGCCCGTATATCCGAGCTTGGCGCCCACCCATTCGGCGAGCGCCTTGTTGCGGCGGCTCTCGGCCTTGAACTTCAGGTCCGCATCCATCGCGAACTTTTTCTCATAACCCTTCTCGCGCTCATCGAAGGTCGTCATCGCGTCGTCTCCCCATTGGGGTTGGCGGCCCGTGGGGCCAACAACCCACGCTTGCGTTATTTCCAGCTTCCCGCCATGCGCGAGTTGCATATCGGCCACATCGCCGCTCATCCGAGACCGTTAATCCGTCCCAATAGCCAAATCAACGGGTTGGTTTGGAGGGTCACCATAAGTAAGTGCGGCTCATGGTCTACATTGTGTGTGACCCCCGCTTCGGCTAGTCTCCGGTTCAAGGCTAAAAAGCGCGGCTAAGCGCTGGTCTCCTTCCCCGACATGCTAAAAACAGGTTGGAAATTCAAGGGGTCAGCACTCTGTCCGCCACGCGCGACGGCGTCTTTCGACTAGTACAAGTGAGAGCAGAAATTTGATCCTTCGAGGACCAGGAATGAACAAGCGTCGGCGCATCTACGAGGGCAAGGCAAAGGTGCTCTACGAGGGCCCTGAGCCGGGCACGCTTATTCAGCACTTCAAGGATGACGCGACGGCCTTCAATGCGAAGAAGCACGCGCTCATCGAAGGCAAGGGCGTGCTGAACAACCGCATCTCGGAGTACATCTTCCAGAAGCTCGGCGAGATCGGCGTGCCCACGCACTTCATCAAGCGGCTCAACATGCGCGAGCAGTTGATCCGCGAGGTAGAGATCGTGCCGCTCGAGGTCGTGGTGCGCAACGTCGCGGCGGGTTCGCTTTCGACGCGGCTCGGGCTTGAGGAAGGCGCGCAGCTGCCGCGCTCCATCATTGAATTCTACTACAAGAAGGATGAGCTCAACGACCCGATGGTGTCGGAAGAGCACATCACCGCCTTCGGTTGGGCGAGCCCTCAGGAAATCGACGAGATCATGCAGCTGGCGCTGCGCATCAACGACTTTCTCGTCGGGCTGTTCCTGGGCATCGGCATCCGCCTCGTCGACTTCAAGATCGAGTTCGGCCGACTCTACGACAACGAGCAGGTCCGCATCGTGCTTGCCGACGAGATCAGCCCGGACTGCTGCCGGCTGTGGGACATGCAGTCGGGCGACAAGCTCGACAAGGACCGCTTCCGTCGCGACCTGGGCGGGGTGCTCGAGGCTTACCAGGAAGTCGCGCGCCGGCTCGGCGTTCTGACCGAGACGCCGCGGCCGCGTGGCGCGGGCCCTGTGCTCGTGGCCTCCAACCCGGTCAACGGCAAGACGAATTGATACCAAGCGGCCGCCTGCTGGAACAATGCAGGCGGCCGCTTTTGATTTTTCACAGCCGCGCGGGGGGCGCGAGCGGGGATGAAGGGAACCCATGAAGGCGCGCATCAAAATCACCCTCAAGAATGGTGTGCTCGACCCGCAGGGCAAGGCGATCGAGGGTGCTGTCAAGGGTCTTGGCATCGACGGCGTCGGTGATGTCCGCCAGGGCAAGTACATCGAGGTCGATCTTGTCGAAACGGATCCGGCGAAGGCGAAGGCCATCGTGGAGCGTATGTGCAAGGACCTGCTCGCCAATACGGTGATCGAGAACTACAGCTACGAGCTGGCGCCCTGAGATGGCGCGGGTGCGTTTTGCCGCGCTCCTTATCTGTTTGTTGATGCCTGCGGCAGCCGCGGCCGAGCCTGACGGATCGCCGCCGACGCTTGATTGCGCACGCGGCTTTGAAAGTCTGCGCACGGCTGTCCAGTCGCTCGGCGAGGTGCAGTGGCAATCTCAAAGCGATGCCGACGTGGCGACGCTCGAATCGCCAGAGATTTGGCGCGCGCATATAGCGTTCACCACGCCCCGCCACCCCGCGCACCCGTCGGTCACCATACGCACGCTGCGCAAACAGGTGACGGGGGTTTGGACCGCTGACAGCAAGGGCTGCGGCTATGGTGATCCGGCAGTTTTCTCCGAGCTGATGGCAGGCATGAAAGCGACGGATACGGAGCTGACCAACACCTCACGCGCCGAGGCCGAGCGCGCACGGGACGAGCGCTCGCCGCTCAGTCCACCCTAGTTCGACGGCGGATGTCGTTTTCCCTGCTGCTTGGCGGCGTGGGACCTATCGTGTCCTGGACAGTCCATCGGGGGCGGGATAGTGGACCTCACTAATCTCAGGAGATTCCGCATGCTGCGCTCCGCCGTCATCGTCTTTCCGGGGTCCAATTGCGACCGCGACGTGAAAACCGCGATTGAACGGGTGACGGGGTTCGCCCCGAAAATGGTCTGGCATGGCGATGCGTCCGTGCCTGCCTGCGACATGATCGTGCTGCCGGGCGGTTTTTCTTACGGCGACTACCTGAGATGTGGGGCCATGGCCGCGCACTCGCCCATCATGAAGGACGTGGTGGCGAAGGCCAAAGGCGGCACGCCCGTCATCGGCATCTGCAACGGCTTTCAGATTTTGTGCGAAAGCGGGCTGTTGCCTGGTGCACTACTACGCAACGCGTCGCTGCACTTCATCTGTCGCGACGTGTTTCTCAAAGTCGCCAACGACCAGACGTTCTTCACCCGTTGCTATCGCGAGGGCGAGGTCATCAAAATTCCGATTGCGCATGGCGAGGGCAATTACTTCGCGGATGGCGATACGCTCGACCGGCTCGAGGGTGAGGGTCGCGTCGCGTTCCGCTACTGTGACGGTGAAGGCAAGGTCACGCGGGAGGCGTCACCGAACGGCGCCCAGCGCAACATCGCTGGCATCGTCAACGAAACGGGGCGCGTTCTCGGGATGATGCCGCATCCAGAGCGGCTCTATGAGCCCGCGCTCGGGGGCACCGATGGCCGCCGCGTATTCGAAAGCGCGCTCCTGAGCGTTTTGGAAGCGGCGTGAGTTTTGGGCGGCTTCGTGGCCGCTCGGCTGAAAAAATCGTGATCGCGCCATGCGTCTTCGCTCCCGGTCAGGGCCTTGAGCCCGCGCGGAGCGCACCTATCTCGTATTTCAAGATTGCGGGGCCGGGCCCCTCTGGCAGCGCGCCGCGCTGCGATGTCGGACCGCATCGGGCATGCCCGGTGCTTTCGTGCGTACATTCTTCCGGACATGCCCTCCACTCAACCGACGGAGGATGCCTTGTCATGCCGATATCACGACCTTCTAAACCGCGCCTGGCGCGTCCGCAGACTGATTGAGGAGGAGCAGCGGCGGCCGCAGCCCAACGCGATGCACCTGATCCGCCTCAAAGGCTTGGCGCTTCGGTTGAAAGCACGTCTCAACGCGCTGACCGGACGGCGTCTGGTTGCGCTTGCTTCTGCGCCGCGCTTCCGCCCGCGGCTCGTAGCGGCTACCGTACAGGCAGGGCAGCACGCCTGCCGTTTGAAGCAATAGAAAAAGGGGCCTCAAGGCCCCTTTTTCTCGCAGACCATTAGAATGGGCTCGCGTGCCCGCCTTAGCGGGTGCCGGACCGGCGCTGCCGAGCGGACGTCCGGGAGGCCGGAGCCACTGTCGGGGCGAGAGACTGAAGAAGAGCGAAGACGATAGCCTTCATGATACGTCACCTTGGTTGTTTCGAGCATCCGGGGCCACCGGGCCTCCTGGAAGGCGGGAACTACCCGCATCGAAATGTTCTACTGTGTAGATATACGAACCCATGCATTCTGGGAAGAGCACTTCCAGCATGCCCCGAATGCGCGCCGCGCAGCGCTGGCTTGTCGCACGCCGACTTCCATCAACATGTTAAAATTATTAACAAAAGGACGCGTTAAAAAAAATTAGGAGGGAGCGATTTCTGCCCCCTCCTCGTTCGAACGACTTGCAAGCGTGGCCTTGGAAGCGTCGAATCAAACACCTTCGGTCGCGTTATTTCGCAGACGCAGCATAAGCTACGCGCTCAACCGGTTGTATAGTCATCGTCGTCGCACCCGGACTGCAGGTGAAGGCCAGCGACCCGGCGCCAAGGGTGTCGATTTGCGCGGTCGTACCTTCGGGCACAACCGTTTTGATCCGGATCGGCTCGCTGACGGCGTCCCAGCCCTCCGAGAAATGCTCGGCAAGCATCAGCGTCAGGTTGCAAGCTCTTTCATTTGCTGTGAAATATCCGATTGCACGCTTCGGGCCGACAGAAAGAGTGATGCCTTTCAAGGGCTCGACCCGCAGGCTCGACGCGTTTCCGGCCGAGGCGGGAGCGGCACCGTGGGCAACCGCAAGGCCCGAGAAAAGCAACACGCTGGCGAATTTCGAGAACGATGTCATGACAGGATCTCCGCTGTCTCGAGGGCGCCGGGTTCAAGCCCTCGCACGATCGTCCGAGCGTGACGTCGGCGCCGGACGCGTACATAAGCCCATGAGATGCCGTACGAAAGTCCTAGCTATGCATTTCGGGAATGCGTTTTTTGCAGCGCGAAACGGTCACAGCCCAAACGGGTAGGTAGGGCAGGTCTGCGCCATATTTGCTGCATCGACCGAGAAACTTGCCGTCCGCTTCGCCTCGGAGAGTAGGCACCACGCCGCAACGAACGCCTTTTGCGCCGGGTCGGTGCAGCCAAAACTGCGATTTGGCGGCATCACCTTTGAAAAATTCGATTTGTAGACTGCTCTTAACAGCAATCACTGTGTTTTGCGGCTTAATGTCGGTTGCGTTTTTGGGGCGTACTGATGTTTCGCAGGGTATTTGCACGGGTCATCGCAGCGTTTGGCGCGGCCTTTATTTGGTGGGCGGGGGTCGCTTTCGCGCATACGGATGGCGTGACCCACGGAGAGATTGCCGCCGCGCGCCCCGGCCAGGTCCTTCGCGTCTGGCCTCTGATCGGGGCGGCAACGCCAGGCGCCAAGGCTTATCGCATCCTCTATCGGTCAACGGGATTTAGAGGCGAGGCCATCGCCGTCACCGGCTCAATCATTTTCCCGGAAGGCCCGCCGCCGCCGGAGGGTCGCAACGTCATCGCCTGGGCACATCCGACGACGGGCGTTGCGGACAAGTGCGCCCCCAGCATCCGGCCGATCAATCGCTTCTCGATCATGGGCGTCGACGAGATGATCGCACGCGGTTTCGTCGTCGCGGCAACGGACTACCCAGGACTCGGGACGCCCGGCATGCACCCTTACCTCATTGGTGTCAGCGAAGGCCGCGCGGTGCTGGATTCAGTGCGCGCAGCGCGTGACCTGCCGTCTACTGCCGCCACCGACAAATTCGCCGTCTGGGGCCATTCGCAAGGCGGACAAGCTTCTCTGTTCACGGGACAGATTGCGCGTTCCTACGCACCCGAGTTGACGCTTGTCGGCGTCGCGGCGGCCGCGCCCGCAACCTACCTTGCCGAACTTTTCGAGATCGACAACGCCGCAGGAGACGGCGCGGGTCTCACCGCCATGACGCTCATCTCTTGGTCGAAGGTGTTCGGGCTTTCACTCAAAGGCCTCGTCGTTCCGTCGATGCTGCCCGCGGTCGAGCGGGTCGCCAGCGATTGCATAGAGACGATCCCTGATTTTCTGCAGGAGATGCGCGATGCTGCTCCGCTTGCGAAAGGCTTTCTGCTCCGAGACCCCACAAAGGTCCCGAGCTGGCGCGCAATCATGAACCGCAATACGCCCGGCAACGCGCCGGCGGGCGCGCCGGTGTTTCTCGCGCAAGGCACCACCGACACGACGGTCGATCCGCCGGTGACGCGAAAATTCCGAGAGCACCTGTGCAACAACGGTGAGACCGTACTCTATCAGGAATGGCCCCGGGTTTCGCACACCTACATCGCGCGCGATTCCGCCGATGCCGCGATCACCTGGATGAGCGACCGCTTCGCAGGCTTGCCTGCCCCCAACAACTGCGGGTCGTGACAATCAAAATATCGAAGCACACCGGTGCCGCACGTTGCGGCGCCGGCGACTCAATTGGCACTAGGGCACGACGTAGTTGCAGGGTCGGGCGCTCGCGAGACAGCGCCACTTGCCCGTATCGAGACGGACACAATCGACCGTCTTGTTCTTTGCGATCGACCAGACCGACCACGACAGTCCGTATTGCGATTTCGCGGTCGACGACCAGTTCTGACGCGCCGCAACGCTCGCAGCGCCCTTTATCGGCCTCACGCCAACGGCCTGATGCGGATAGTTCTTGCATTGATATGCGCTGGCGCTCGGTGCCGCGACGATCATGGTGACGGCCGCGGCGGCGCTGAGAATCAGGGCGTTCGATAGGCGCGATTGCATTATTGAGTTTCCTCCTTTGACGGCTTCTGAGCCCCGCGGATCGCGGGCTCTGCCCGCAACTGTCGCCAGCACCAAGCCATTGGTTCAGATCGGTCTTCTGATGTGCGACAAGGCGTCGGTCGGCGGGCGGCGGAATGGGCGCGACGTGGCGGGACAAAAGCGCTTGCGGCCTCTATAAGCGGCCCGACACAGCCGCCACGGGCTGAGGGAGCGGAATGACTGCCAGCACTGTCACCAAGATAACGCCTGAGATCGTCGCCGAGCACGGCCTCAAGCCGGACGAGTACGAGCGCCTCCTGGAAATCCTTGGCCGCGAGCCGCGCATTTGCGAGCTCGGTATCTTCTCCGTCATGTGGAGCGAGCACTGCTCATACAAATCCTCACGCGTCTGGCTGAAAACTCTGCCGACGTCGGGTCCGCAGGTCATCCAGGGGCCGGGAGAGAACGCGGGCGTCGTCGACCTCGGCGACGATGACGCGGTGGTCTTCAAGATGGAGAGCCACAACCACCCCTCCTACATCGAGCCGTTCCAGGGTGCCGCAACCGGCGTCGGCGGCATCATGCGCGACGTGTTCACAATGGGCGCGCGGCCCGTCGCCAACATGAACGCGCTGCGTTTCGGTGCGCCGGATCATCCCAAGACGCGGCATCTGCTCGGCGGTGTCGTCGCGGGCATCGCGCATTATGGCAACTGCACGGGCGTGCCGACAATCGGCGGCGAGACGAACTTCGACGCCGGCTACAACAACAACATTCTCGTCAACGCCATGTGCGTCGGCCTCGCCAAGAAGGACAAGATCTTCTATTCGGCGGCCAAGGGCGTCGGGCTGCCTGTCGTCTATGTCGGCTCCAAGACCGGACGAGACGGCATCCACGGCGCGACGATGGCGTCGGCCGAATTCGACGACAAGAGCGAAGAGAAGCGTCCGACCGTGCAGGTCGGCGACCCCTTCACCGAAAAGCTGTTGATCGAAGCGTGCCTGGAATTGATGGCGACGGACTCGATCATCGCCATTCAGGACATGGGTGCCGCCGGCCTCACGTCCTCGACATCTGAGATGGCGGACAAGGGTGGCGTCGGCATCGAGCTCGACCTCGACCTCGTGCCCCAGCGCGAAACCGGCATGACGGCCTACGAGATGATGCTGTCGGAAAGCCAGGAGCGCATGCTGATGATGCTGAAGCCCGGCCGCGAAGGCGAGGCCGAGGCCATCATCCGGAAATGGGGGCTCGACTTCGCGATCATCGGTGTGACGACCGACACTGGCCGCATGGTCATCATGCACAAAGGCAACGTCGAGGCCGATCTGCCCGTGCCCGTGCTTGCGAACTCGGCGCCAATGTACACGCGGCCTTACGTCGAGCCCAAGAAACCCACGACCATCCTTCCCGAATGGGTACCGGCACCAAACTCGATCCTCGGCACGCTGAAAGAGCTGATGGGCGGCCCGCACCTCTCGTCGCGGCGCTGGATCTGGGAACAGTACGACCACATGGTCATGGGCGACACGATCGGGCGACCCGGCGGGGACGCGGGCGTCGTGCGCGTACACGGCACGAAGAAAGGCATCGCGGTGGCGTGCGATGTCACGCCCCGCTACGTCACCGCCGATCCTGAGGAAGGCACCAAACAGGCGGTCGTCGAGACGTGGCGCAACCTGGTGGCGGTCGGCGCCGATCCTCTCGCCATCACCGACAACATGAACTTCGCCAATCCCGAGCGGCCCGATGTCATGGGGCAGTTCGTGGCAAGCGTGCGCGGCATGGGCGAAGCGTGCCGCGCGCTCGACTATCCGGTCGTGTCGGGCAATGTCTCACTCTACAATGAAACGAACGGTATCGGCATTCCGCCGACGCCCGCCATCGGCGGTGTCGGTGTCATTCCGGATACGTCGAAGACCGCCGACATTCGCCTCAAGGGCGATGGCAGCATGTTGATCGTGATCGGCGCCGAGTCTGGCCATCTCGGGCAGTCGCTCTATCAGCAGTTCGCAACCGGCACGCTCGACGGCGCGCCACCGCCGGTCGATCTGGAGGCGGAGGTCAAGGCGGGGCGTTTGGTCCGCACACTCATCCGCGAAGGCCGCGTCTCGGCCGTGCACGATTGCTCGGACGGCGGCCTTCTGGTTGCAATTGCGGAGATGGCACTCGCGAGCGGCAAGCACAGCGGCTCGCGCGATGCGGCGGGCATCGGCGTCGAACTGTTCCCTTATGAGGGTAAATTGCCGGCGCATGCCATCTGGTTCGGCGAGGATCAGGGCCGCTACGTGCTGGAGGTCGCGCCCGCAAAGGCTGAGGAAGTGCTTGAGCGTGCGCGTTTGCTCGAGCTTCCGGCGCGCATCGTCGGGCGCACGCTGAGCGGGGATACGCAGGGCAGCGATGCGATCAGCCTCAAGGGCGAAAGCACGCTGGCGCTGTCAGAATTGCGTGTGGCGCACGAAGGCTGGATGCCGCGGCTGATGGGTGGGTGAAGCGCCGTAGCACTCGGCAAATTCCGGCATATTGCTTTTTTCCGGTATCTCGTATCGTGTGCGGCGACCTTCCCGCGCCGTGCAGCCAACGTTCATCGTTCGCCTGTTAGCTTCCCGGCATTGATGTTCAATCGATGCTGGAGAGTTCGCCATGTCACGTAAACGGATTTCGTTACTTCTCTTTCCCCTTTTCCTGTTCGCTTCCGCGGCAAGTGCCGCGCCGACGCTCAACCCGCAGCCGCTGCCTCCAAAAGAGGAAAAGGTGCTGAGCGAGTCGTCCATTGATGTGCTGGCGCGCTAAGAGTTGCCGGGCGGTTCTGGTTCGCCGTCTTGCGCGCGTGCCGGTTCAGTCATTACCGCCCCATCGGCATTTCAGGCCGACGACCCTAACGGGAATCGTAGATGGCTGGTCAATAGGCCGCGCCAATGCTATGGCGCGCCAATGGTCCAGCCAGCGGCTTCCAACAATGGGGAAAACGATGACCGCGAAAACTTCGCGCAACTGGGTCCGGCTCTTGGGCTTTACCCTCGCGGTCGCGTTTCTCCTGGCGGCATTGCCGCGTGGGGCACTGGCTCAGAATGAAGGTGGTGGCATGACGACGACGGCATCAGGACTGCAATACACGGACGCGCACGCCGGCACGGGCGCGCAACCGAAGACCGGACAGACATGCGTCATGCATTACACCGGCTGGCTCTATAACGATGGGGTGAAGGGCGCCAAGTTCGACTCCTCCGTCGATCGCGGCGAGCCTTTCGAATTTCAGATCGGCGTCGGTCAGGTCATCAAGGGCTGGGACGAAGGCGTTGCGCCCATGAAAGTCGGCGGTAAGCGCACGCTGATCATCCCGCCGCAGCTCGGCTACGGTGCACGCGGCGCCGGCGGCGTCATTCCACCAAACGCGACGCTGATGTTCGACGTCGAGCTTCTCGGCATCAAGGACTGAAACTCAGTGCACGGCGCGCAAATCAAGATGCGCCCACTGGACGCAAATCGACGGCATCTGGCGGTTGCGGGCACCGTCGATTCCGGCGAAGCGGCTTGGTGAGGTTTCGGCGCGTAGCGTGTCGTCGGCAATATTGTAGTAGAAGTGGGGCGGCCGCGAGAGGTCGACCTGCAGCAGCGCCGCCTGCTCCCAGAGGAAGTTCGCGAAGCGCCCCGCCTCACTCGTATCCTTGAATACGGCGACGACGGCGGCACGGCGATTGAGGCGCGTTTCAAGTCTTTCCGCCAATCCGCCCGGCATGACCGCGTGGGCGTATCCCGGTATGACCACGAGCTTACCACCGCCTTTCTCGTTCGCGCGCGCCTCGATGAACGCGGCGAGTTCGTCGTCGTGGCTAAAGCGCTCGCGGATGATGGCGGAGTCGCGCACCTCTTTGGTGATGCGCGCGTTGAGTGCATAGCGAACGAGGGTCACGGACGTGAGTGCCGCAAGGCAGCGATAGACCGGATCATTGAAGGTCGCGAACCCGCCGAGCGGATTGTTGAAGTCGTAGAAGATGGGCTGGATGCCGAAGCGCTTGGCATAGAGAACCTGACGGCCAAGGCCGCTCGCCACGGCCCTCTGGATTTCATTGCCGTCATCGCTTGGATGGTCGGGGTCGGTGAAGCGCCAGCGGCCAGAACGTATGATGTCGGCGGCGAATGCCTCAACGTCGTCCTCGGTCTCGATCGTCATAGCCTGGCGGCCGAGCACGCGCGGCATCTCGATCGCCACGTGCTGCACGCCTGCGCGCGACAGGGACGCGAAGAACGATTCCGACGAGAAGAAGCGCACGCGTTCGGAAACGCCGTGCCGGACATCACCGAGCACGATGAGGTCGCTCGAACGTAAAAGACTCTGCAGGCTGGAAAATGCGCGTTCGGCCGGGGCCGGCATTGCAAGAAGCGCAAAGCAAAGCGTCAGCGCTGCAATTCTGCGACCGACGTTTGTGCTGCCCCTCATCTATGGCCGCCTCTCGTGATGCTCGCGATCAAAACGCACGGAACGACGAAAAGGTATCACCTGATTTTGCATCGCCACAACTAAATTGTGCATTGCACAATATTTGCATTGGAACGCACAAATTATGCGCTGGCGGCGCTCGATCCGCCAAGAGCACCATGAGTCGAGGCTGTCTGTGGTGGCCGGGCGGCCGCGACCGCGAGCGGAACTTGCAGGCTTTCTGCCTGAGCATCAGCTTAGCGAAGCAGCGTCTCGCGCTCCCTCAGCAACGCTTCCAACTGCGCTTCCTGCTCGGCAATACGGTCGGCGGTGCGGTCCTCGTCGGCCGCGCCGGAGTAGCCTGCCGCCTGCTCGACGAGTTGGCGCAGGTTATCGCGAATGATCGCGATGCGCTGGTCAATTTCTTCGAGTCGTGGATCGTCAGCCATCGCGCGCACCTTGGATTGCTCAGCGGAAGTCTAAGGCTGGCGCCAGTCTAGCCTGACAAATCCGATTTGGCTCGTCCGCTTTCGGCGTCTCAACTTTCGGCCGCCTGCTCGACCGTCTGTTGCACGAGGCGCCAGAAAGCGGCCATGCGCGCTGCGTCGTGGAACTCTTCAAGCTTGACGATGCTCGCCCCGCTGAATGTCGCGACTTGCCGGTACGTGCCCATGAGCGTCAGCCCACTCGTGCGGTGGCGAATGAAGCAGCGACACATCGCGCGGAGCACGTTGTCGGCGAAGGCATACCTCTCGATAACCGACATGCTCTCTGCGACCTCAGCGACGGGCGCGAGGAACGCGCGCATCTGATCGCGGCCGTGGAGAATGAGAGGCGTACCTTCGGGTCCACCGCCATTGCAGGTGTAGACTGCGTCCTCAGCGTACCATCCGAGAACACCATGCACGTCGCCGCGACTCCACGCAGAGTGCGCCGCGGACAGTATCGCTACTGCGGACTCCTCGCTCAAAAGCATACGTCTAAATGCAGCTCCCGCACGAAGTTGCCGGCCGCTTTTCTTGCCGCGCGCCCGGAAACTAGCCTGTGTTCTAGTAAATTGCGCCCCGTGTAACAATACTGACGACGTCGAGATCACTAGAGCGCCGCCCGAATCCTGCTTTCACAGCCAATACCTCTAAGACGCGCTCAGCGGCAATGAGCTTTGCCCTATGAGCCTGCTGCGGCACACACGTGAACGCCATTCTGTGGCAACGGGATCGGGTAAATCTGACTTGGGGCATTTTCTGCCGTTCCCGAACGAACGCGAACTGCGCAAAAAAGCGGCACACCACCCTCAGCGTTCGTTCGGGACGACTTCGACGGTGAGCAACTCGCCGTCGCGCAGCAGGTGCACCGACACGGTTCTGGATATCCGGCCAGCGTCCAGAACGCGTGAGATGTCGTCGACCCCGGCGATTTCGTGACCGTCGACGGAGACAAGAACGTCGCCCTCCTTGATGCCGGCAGCTTGCGCGGGACCGCCGGTCGCCACGGAACGAACGCCAACGGCGCTCGATTGCTTGAGACCAAACGTGTGGCGCGCGCGTTGAGCCAGCATCACGCGCTCCCCTGCGATACCGATCAGCCCGCGCCGAACGCGGCCATGCGCGAGGATCTGCGTCAGCACGTATTCGGCGGTGTTCGACGCCACTGCGAAGCAGAGCCCCTGGGCACCCATGATCGTCGCCGTATTGATGCCGATGACGCGTCCAGACGAGTTGACGAGCGGTCCGCCGGAGTTTCCCGGATTTAGTGCGGCGTCGGTCTGGATGATGTCGTCGATCAAGCGGCCGTTCTGCGCGCGCAAGGAACGGCCGACGGCGCTGATGATGCCCGCCGTCACGCTCGACTGGAACCCGAGCGGATTGCCGATGGCGATCGCGATCTGACCTGGTCGCAAGGACGACGAGTTCGCGAGCGTCGCAAACTTCAGCCGCTCGCTCGTCTCGGCGCGCAGAACGGCGATATCGGTGTCGGGATCGTGGCCGATTGGACGAGCACGGAACTGCGTGCCTTCATTGAGGGTCAGCATGATGCTATTGGCGCCACCCGCCACATGATGGTTCGTGAGCACCAAGCCATCGGGCGAGATGACGACGCCGCTTCCCATGCCGTCGCCGCGCGCGCCTTTCGCGCCCTGCACCTGAACATGCACGACGGCTGGCGAGACATCATCGACGACATCGACGACGGCGCGACTGTATGCGTCGAGGAGCGGACCGTCCCGTCCAGTGCCGCTATCGGCGTTGCCGGATGGAGCGGAAGCGCCCTGCGGCACGGCCGCAAGACGCAAAATGTTAAAAGCCATATGGGTTCGACCTGATGGAACGATATCTGATCGGCGTCATATGGCGATCGGAGATACCGCGCTCAAGGTCCCGGGCGGCGGAGCGGCGAGAGAGGCTCTTCCCTCGCCTCCCTCGCCGCTACGCCACTTGTCTCCCGGCATTCATTTCCGCGCGCCGGGCGTATCCTCCATGACCTTGCTCGAGATCGAGCCATCGGATGGCTTGGCGTTCGGCGTCGCGGTCGTGCCGGTCTTGTCGGTGTTGACGCCCGGCTGGTTCTGCATCTGCTTTTCCGACAGGCTACCGGAATCCGGCTTGGCTGTCGGGTTCGCGGTTACGCCGCCCTTGGTGCCTGGAAGGTCCTTCATGACCTTTGAGCTCAAGTCCGAATCCTCGGCGAGCGCGAGCGAGGCCGACATGGCGATTAAGGCGGCTGCGAGAAACGAGGTTTTCATGGTGCTCTCCTGTTTGTCTGCGAGACGCGACAGCGCATCTCTCGTGGGTCTCATTCGCCCGGGGCGAAGCTTCAGTGCGTGCGCCACGTGCTTGCCCGGCTGTTCGAGGCGTTGGGGCTCAATGTTTCGCGGTCGGGGCTGGATTTGTTTTTTGCGGGCTGCGTAACGAACCGCGAGAAGCCCCATATTTGGGGTTGGATGAACCTTTTTGGGGCCTGCGGCGACTTTCCCAATGGCGCGCGCCGGCCTGCTGGGCACCCTAGTGTTCCGCATGGAACAGCGCCCGGGCGCGCGACGGACGATGACGTCGCCATAGACCGAACAACCGGTAAACCAATTCCACGGGAAAGGACCCGCCATGCTCGTTAATCGTATCGTCTCGTTGCAGGCCCTCGTTCTGACGGCATCCGTCTTTGGCGCCGCTGGTGCCAATGCCGCGTCGGACCCGACTGGTATTTGGATCAACGACACCGGCCGCGGCGCCATCGAAATCAAGTCGTGCGGCGATGCCATGTGCGGCCACGTCGTCTGGGTCAAGGACGGTGCCGACACAAAGGGCTGCGGCAAGCAGATCATCGGCGATGTGCGCAGCGTCGGTGGCGGCCGCTGGGACAACGGCTGGATCTATTCGCCGGAGAAGAAGAAGAACTATGACGTGGAACTCAAGCCGCTCGACAACGGCAAGCTGCGCGTCACCGGCTATGCAGGCGTCAAATTTCTCTCGAAGACGATGATCTGGACGAAGGCTCCGGATGATCTTCAGCGCTGCGACGCAACGGAAGCGAAGGCAACGCCGGCGCAAGCGCCCGCTGCCGCAACCGCTCAGGCAAAGGCTCCGGCACCGGCCGTCAAGCAGGCCGCGGTTGAGCCCGCCCGGCCGAAGTCAAACTCGCTCACCGGCACGCTCTACTCGATGACGAAGCCCGCTCCGGCCGAAGCGCCGGCTGCGAGCGCGACCGAAGCTCAGAAGGCTCCGACCACCGAAGAGAAGGCGCCTGAGGCGACAACCGGCAACTCCGCAACTGAAGCGGCGCCCGAGACGCAGACGGCCGAAGAAGAGAGCGGCGGCTCGGAAGGTCTCGACCTCGGGGGCCTCAACGTCGACAAGTTCCTGAAGCGGACCGCGGACGGCAAGTGCAAGCTCGACACGCCGTGGATCAAGATCAAGTTCGACTGCGAGAAGTAAGTTCGGAGAGTTCACCTGTTACGAAAACGCCCGCGATGGATTTTCATCGCGGGCGTTTTGCATCGGGATTGAAACGAACGCGGCGTGACGTGTTCGGCACCCGACGGCCGCGTCCTTCAGAAATCGACTTAGATGACGTCGATCTCGGCCGGGAGATACGAGGTAACTTCGAGGCCGACTTCCTGCTCGCGCACGGCGGGCTTCGTCCAGGTCTTCATGATGTCCTCCTATAGCCTTACGGAAACGCGTGCGTTCCCATTCACCTAGCTACCAGCGCGTTGCGATAACATCCAATCGCGTTCACGTGAGAAAATCATCAATTGCCCTGATCTGTCGCCTTGCTTCGGCTTATTGTGGCTGGCATACGGTTTGACCCGATTTCCAGACTCATCGGAGGCCCCATGCCAATGTCGTCGGCCGATATCGAACGGCTGATCAAATCGAAGTTCCCCGACGCGGTTGTTGAACTCAAGGATCTCGCTGGCGACAATGATCACTGGGCGGCGCACGTCGTAACCCGCGCATTCAAGGGCAAGACCAGGGTGCAGCAGCACCAGATGGTCTATGAGGCGCTCGGCGGGCGCATGGGCGGGGTCCTGCACGCCCTGCAGCTCACTACCGCGGCGCCGGCCGATTGACTTCGCCTTCCCCCTCGCCCACATCTCGGGCAGCAAATTGCGGCTGGTCGCGCCCGACCGCCGCTCAAGGAGTTCAAAGCAAATGGCTGATGATCCTGTTCACGCCAGTATCGCTAAGATTATCGCGGACAACGATGTCGTGCTGTTCATGAAGGGCACGCGGCAATTTCCGCAGTGCGGTTTTTCGGCGACGGCGGTGAAGATCCTCGATCACCTTGGTGTGCCTTTCAAGGACGTCAACGTGCTTGATGACATGGGCGTGCGCGAAGGCATCAAGAGCTTTTCAAACTGGCCGACCATCCCGCAGCTCTACGTAAAGGGCGAGTTCGTTGGCGGCTGCGATATCATGCGCGAGATGTATCAGGCCGGCGAGCTACACGACCTCATCTGCCAAAAAGGCATCCCTCACGCGCACCATCACGGCTGAAACGCGGCAGCGTTTTTCCAATCGGGCGAGGCCGCTGTCGTGGCTTCGCCCTTATTTTGCCCAAGCAGAATGTTCGCTCGGATGAACGAAGCGCGGTCTCTCGCGGCTTCGTGTCCTGGCATGTGGCGGGCATGTGGCGGCGATGCGCATTGGCGGACGGCGGTTTTTTCTCAGCCTGACGATTCTGACGGCGAGCGTGTGTCTTGCGCTCGGGATTACGCTGCCTATCCTGAAGCTCACGAGCTTCTCGTTCTGGACGACCGAACACTCTCTGATCTCCACGGTCAACGTGCTGATCCGCGATGGGCAAACGTTTCTTGGCGTCATCGTGCTCGTGTTTTCCATCTTGCTGCCGGTGACGAAACTCATCTATTTGCTGCTCGTCTCGACTTTGCCGCCGCAGGAAATCGTACGCCAGCACCGCCGCCTCTCGGCGCTTGAGTGGCTCGGCAAATGGTCAATGCATGACGTGCTTGTGCTGGCGCTGACGATCTTTTTCGTCAAAAGCCAGGGCGTGTACGACGCCTCCAGCCTTAACGGCGTCTACTTCTTCACCGCGGCCGTTGTGCTGATGATTCTCGCCTATGCGTGCATCCGAACCGACGGCATGGCGGCGGCGCCCGACGTAGTCCCGGTCATCCCTCAGCCCGATATCGCGGGGCACGCACGTCGCGGGACGTGGCGGAACTTCGCCTTGAGCTTCCTCATCATCCTGGCCACGGTGTTTTTCGCGCTCGGCATCATCCTGCCGACCATCCGCTTCACGACCGTGTACGTGTGGACGAATGAGCACTCGATCCTGACGATCATGTATGCGCTGGCCGAGAATGACGAGTACTTCCTCGGCGCGGTGGTGTTCGCCGTCTCGGTGTTCTTTCCCTTCCTCAAGCTCTTCTATCTGCTAACCCTGATCACAGCGCACGACATGCCGCCGGATTTTCGCAAGCGCTCGATCGCGACCATGGAATGGCTCGGGCGCTACTCGATGACGGACGTGATGGTGCTGGCGCTGATGATCTTCTACGTCAATTCCAGCGGCTATACGGAGGCGACGGTGCTACCCGGCGTGTACTTCTTCGCGGCAAGCGCGCTGATGACGATGCTGGCCTACGGATGGGTCAACGCCGACCCGTCGACGAGCCGCCGCTTGCGGCGCCCCGCCGTTGCCGCTCCGCGCGTGCGCGCGCGCGGCCGTGGGCGGCATGACTCCACGGCGTCGGCGGTCTCGCTCGGACCAAACCCGGCTGTAAGGCCGGCATCCAAGTAAAGACGCCGATAAATAAGAAGGCCGCCCGTAGGCGGCCTTTTCGCGTGCCGCCCCCAATTGAAGGCGGACAAATTCAGCGTCGTGCCGCAGTTTAGCGCGAATAGAACTCGACGACGAGGTTGGGTTCCATCTGCACCGGGTAGGGCACGTCGGCAAGCGCAGGAACGCGCGTCAGTGACGCTGTCATCTTGCCATGGTCGGCGTTGACGTAATCCGGCACATCGCGCTCAGCGCTCTTGATGGCCTCGAGCACAAGGGCAAGCGCCTTCGCCTTTTCCCTGACCTCGACAATATCGCCGATACGGAGACGGTAGCTCGGGATGGTGACGCGCTTGCCGTTGACCGTGACGTGGCCATGGCTGACGAACTGGCGCGCTGCGAATACGGTCGGCACGAACTTGGCGCGGTAGACAAGCGCATCGAGCCGGCGCTCAAGCAAGCCGACGATATGCTCCGACGTCGAGCCCTTCATGCGTGACGCCTCGTCGTAGATCGCGTGGAACTGGCGCTCCGAGATCGAGGCATAATAGCCCTTGAGCTTCTGTTTGGCCTTTAGCTGCTGGCCGAAGTCGGATGTCTTGCCGACGCGGCGTTCGCCGTGCTGGCCTGGGCGGCTCTCGCGGCGGTTGAGCGGGCTCTTGGGCCGGCCCCAGATGTTCTCGCCCAGACGGCGATCAATCTTGTGCTTAGCGCGAATGCGCTTTGTCATAGTCTAGCACTCCATGTGTTAGCGACGGCTCAGGGCTCGCCCGGCCGACTGGGATGGAGCGCCCCCTCCTCTGCTTCCTCTCGGAAGCCGACAGGCATGGACCTTCAACAGTCCCGCCCCGGGTGCGCAAATGATACGGGCCCCACAGAGACCTGGGGACCCGTTCGGCAGCCTGATAACTGCATCGGCGGGCGGCGTCAACCGCGCTTGCCGCTAACTAATTCTTAGGCGGCGGCGAGGCGACCGGCATGGGGCCCGGCGGCCGCTTGGCGACGGGCGTCGTCGAGCCGGTCGCCGTGGGCGCTGCGACCTTCGGCGGCGGGCTTGCTGCGACGTAGGCAACGATCAATTCCTTGACCTTCTTGCGCTGCTCGTCCGTGCACGTTTGTGCCGGCGCCTTCGTCTCGTCGACGACGACTTCCTTGTCGCCTTCCTTCTCGACAAGTTTGATGCGGCCCGTGAGCAGCATGACCGTCGTCATGTGAAGCTGTGAGATGTAGACTTCCTGCTGCGGGGTCCATTTCCCGCGGGAAATTTCACGCCGCATCAGCGCACGATGATTGGCGACCTGATCGTCGGGCAGATCGCAAACTTGCGCGTGTGCCGAGAGACGGCCCGCCTTAATCACATCGCGGGCGATATCGACCGGGATCAGAACCTCATTCTTCTTCGTTTTGTCGATCGTGACGACGCTGCCGTCCGGCTTGGAAAACTGCGCAGGCGTCAGCGACCAAGCGTATTCCATAAACGACCTGACCGCTTTTTCGCTTAGATCCTGGGCGCTTGCCGCCGCGACCGATCCCACCAGTGCCAGCGCCGAAACACCCGCCAGCACAACCCCCGCCCTCGTGTTCATCCGCATCTCCACTTGCGCCTCTTCGAGTCTCGAAAACAACACCGGCTGTGTCGCGACAGCGAACGCGCCGGCCGCGGCCCCCGCAAGGACCACGTGTGTGTCCACCTAGTATGCCCGTTCGATTGGCATCGCTCGGCCCAAAACTTGGCCAGATCAAGGCACCTTTCACGGCCCTTTTGGCCGCCGGCCTTTGCCCTGTGCGAGCGTGGCAACTATGCCACGAAGGGTGCGAACCTCTTGTTCAGTGGCATTCATGCGACTGAGCATCGTGCGCAAGTTCTGCGCCACGACGGCCTTGCGATGGGCCGGATTAAAGAACCCGCCGCTCTCCAGTTCGGCCTCCAAATGCTCAAATAAGCCAAGGAGTTCTTCTTTCGTCGCGGGGCGATCGCGACCCATGTTGACGCCCTCCGAGACGGGACGCTCATAGGTTGTGACGCGGCCCAGACTGCGCTCGTTGCTGTGGCGCATCCATTCGTAGCCGAGCAGCAGCACCGCCTGCGCCAAATTGAGCGAAGCGAAACGAGAATTGACTGGGATCATGATTAACGCGTCGGCGTTGGCGACCTCGGAGGTTTCGAGCCCGTTGCGCTCGCGGCCGAAAAGGATGCCGCAGCGCTCTCCGCGTTCGATCCGGGCGCGCATTTCGGCGACCGCCTGCTCGGGCGTCATCACCGGCTTGCGCAGGTCGCGCTGGCGTGCCGTCGTCGCGCCGACCCAATTCAGATCGGCAATGCTCTCCTCAAGCGCATCGAAGGCGTGCGCGTCGTCGATAATGTAGTTGGCCCCGGAGGCGGCGATGCGCGCCTTTTCGTTTGGCCAGCCATCGCGCGGGTTGACCAGGCGCAAGTCGTCGAGGCCGAAGTTGGCGCAGGCGCGTGCCACCATGCCGATGTTGTCGGCGAGTTGCGGCTCCATCAGAATGACCGATGGTGTTTCGCCCTCGCCGGCGACGGCCTCGCCCTGCATGTGCGCGCGGCGGATGCCGTGACGCAGCTTGCGGATGACGCGGCGCGCCCAGAACCAGTAGTTCTCGCCAGACCACTGCCGGCTGAGCGTCTCCAGACATGGGGTGTGCACGCTGCCGGTCCCCTCGCCCGCAATGCGCACGCGGCCGTCGCCGACGATGACTTCTCCCTTCGAAAGAATGAACTGGTCGAGGGTTTCTATGCCGAGCACCTCAGTGCGGCGTTTACATCCCGGACACGTCACCTGATCTGCGATGCACTTCAAGCTGGCGCAGTACTGAAGCACGGGCTCCAGCGTCTCGCGCGTCAGACCCGGAACATTGAGTCCAGCGAGCGCCTGGTCGATCGTCGTGACGTGGCAGGCGTGCACGACAGCGCCGACGGTAATGCCCGGCGGGTCGATCAACGGCTCCGCGTTGCGCCCGGCTTTGACAGCGACCACGTTCGTCTCCGCACCCACCTGCCCAAGGCCTGGGCAGGCTTCAACCCTGAGCTAATCTTTGCACCGGGCCGCAGTGTCAAGCTGCTGCGAGAACCACCTTGTTCGTTCGGCGAACACCCAACAGGAACTGCCGAGCCGGCGGGCCACGCCTGCGGCGAACGCACGACTCGCGCATTGCAACAATCTGGCTATTGTGCCGCGCTGCATCAGCTATTTCCGTCCAGCGAGATTCCATCAATGCAGAAGATCAAAGTTAAAGGCACCGTCGTCGAACTCGACGGCGACGAGATGACCCGCATCATCTGGAAGAACATCAAGGACAAGCTGATCCATCCCTATCTCGACGTTACGCTCGAATACTATGACCTCAGCGTCGAGAATAGGGACGCGACGGACGACCAAGTGACGATCGACGCGGCGAACGCCATCAAGAAGCACGGCGTCGGCGTCAAGTGCGCGACCATCACGCCTGACGAGGCGCGCGTCAAAGAGTTCAGCCTCAAGGAAATGTGGAAGTCGCCGAACGGTACGATCCGCAACATCCTTGGCGGCGTCATCTTCCGCGAACCCATCATCTGCCGGAACGTGCCCCGGCTGGTGCCCGGCTGGACGCAGCCCATTATCGTCGGCCGTCACGCCTTCGGCGACCAGTACCGCGCCACCGATTTCAAGTTTCCGGGCAAAGGCAAGCTCACAATCACGTTCGTCGGCGAGGACGGCACGAAGATCGAGAAGGAAGTTTTTAAGGCGCCGGGTGCCGGCGTCGCCATGGCGATGTACAATCTGGATGAATCAATCCGCGAGTTCGCGCGCGCTTCGTTAAACTACGGCTTGGCGCGCAACTATCCGGTTTACCTCTCGACCAAGAATACGATCCTCAAAGCCTACGACGGCCGCTTCAAGGACATTTTCCAGGAAGTTTTCGACGCTGAGTTCAAGACCGAATTCGACAAGCGCAAGATCGTCTACGAGCACCGGCTGATCGACGACATGGTGGCGTCAGCGCTCAAGTGGTCGGGCGGTTATGTCTGGGCCTGCAAAAACTACGACGGCGACGTGCAGTCCGATACCGTCGCACAGGGCTTCGGCTCGCTTGGCCTGATGACGAGCGTGCTGATGACGCCCGATGGCCAGACGGTCGAAGCGGAAGCTGCTCACGGCACGGTCACGCGCCACTATCGCGAACATGAGAAGGGACGCGAGACGTCCACGAACTCGATCGCCTCGATATTTGCCTGGACACGCGGGCTCGCACATCGCGCCAAGCTCGACGGCAACGACAATCTCAAACGCTTTGCCGACACGCTTGAGAAGGTCTGCGTCGACACGGTCGAGTCCGGCTACATGACCAAGGATCTGGCGCTGCTCGTCGGGCCCGATCAGAAGTGGCTGTCGACCACAGGTTTCCTCGACAAGGTCGACGAAAACCTGAAGAAGGCGATGACGAAAGCCTAGGTCCGGCGGCAGTACGTCACGCGCCAGCACCAGCCGAAGCGCGGGAGGCGTCACCATTCGCCACCATGCCGCCCGCGTACGCCGCTTCTCTCCGGCGAAGCTCCTGCTCGCGCCGCGTGATGTAGTCGCGCGTGGTGGGCACGCGTGCCGGCTGTTTGGTGAGCTGGATCTGGAACACGCTCAGCTTTTCGCAGCGGAAGGCCGCTTCCGAGGCCGCGAGATAGAACTCCCACATGCGACAGAAGCGTTCATCGTAGAGCGCCTTTGCCTCCGCCCGCTGCGCCATGAATGCGTTGCGCCAGGCGCGCAGCGTCTCAGCGTAGTGCACTTGCAGAATTTCGACATCGGAAATGACGAGACCCGCCTTCTCGATATCAGGCACGATCTCCGAAAGCGCCGGCAGGTAACCGCCGGGAAAGATGTATTTGTCGATCCAGGGTGCAGCAAATCCCGGCACGTCGGAAAACCCGATCGTATGCAGCAGCATCACGCCGTCGTCGGCAAGAAGGCGGGCGCAATTCGAGAAGAAAGCGGGATAGAAGCGCACGCCGACGTGCTCGAACATGCCGACCGAGACGATACGGTCGAACGTTCCCTCGATGGCGCGATAGTCCTTCAGATCGAACGTGACGCGCTCTGACAGGCCGTCATGCTCGGCGCGTTCGCGCGCAATCGCGATCTGCTCCTCGGAAAGCGTGACGCCGGCGACATTATCTGCGCCACCGACAGTTGCGAGATAGAGCGCCATGCCGCCCCAGCCGCTGCCGATGTCGAGCACGCTGACGCCCGGCTCGAGCATCAGCTTGGCGGCGATGTGGCGCTTCTTGGCAAGTTGGGCTTCCGCGAGCGAAACGCCGGGACGCTCGAAGTAGGCGCAGGAATATTGCAGGTCGGGATCGAGAAAGAGCCGGTAGAGACGCGCGTCGAGATCGTAGTGGTGCGCGACATTACTCTTTGCGCGACGCGGCGCGTTCAACTTGGCCAACCGACGCAGCGTGAAGCGGATGCCGTGCAGAACGTGCGACAGCGCGGTGAGACGGTTGCCGCCGGTGTTGCTGAGCACAATGTAGAGGAAGTCGTAGATGTTGCCGCGCTCGACAATAAAGCGGCCATCCATAAACAATTCGCCCGCGCGGATGTCAGGATCGGCGATGAAGGCGACTTGGGCCCTACGGTCGGTAAAGCGCACCGTGACGGGCGTGCCGGTGCGGTCGCCAAAGACGAAGCGCGTGCCGCTCGCTGTGACGAGTTCCAGATGGCCTTTCGTCACGACGCGTGACAAGACTGCCTGGAGCAGCTTGTCCATTTCAACACCTCCACCCAGGCCTGTACGCCTTTTTGGCCAGCCTACTTTACTGCACTTAGTTCGCCCGGGACGGGAATTTAAGTGGGCGACTGCGCTTGAGCGGGCTTTGTGATCCCCGTGCTCAAAAAGAAGGCGCGGCGCGCGCCGAAGCCGCGAACCGCGCCGTAGTTGTCAACACCGCCGCGGTCGCCTGGAAGCGCGGCGGGATGTTCCGAAATCAGTTCGCTTTCTTCATTTGCTGATCCGCCTCAACCTGCATACGTGCGGTCAGCACGTTGAAGTCGTTTTGCAGCTTGGCGCAGGGATCCTTAGGCCCATCGCATACCACGACCATCTTGATCACGATGTTGTCGCCCGCACGCTCAGGCTTGCGGCAAACGGCGGCGGGATGCGCGGGATTGGTTGCCGTCGTGAAGGTGTACATCACCGTGCTGTTCTTTGGGTCGTCGCTATAGGCGATGTAGTCGTTGTCCTTGTAGACCTCTTTCAATTTCGCGTCGCCCGAATAGCGGCGGATGAGTTCGGCCGCAGAGCCCGTCGGATCGCCGCAGAATTCCTGTGTGGCCGCTACCGTGGGGCCTGCGGTGGGTACGGGTGAGGCCTCCGGCTTGACCATCGGCTCTTCGGCACGAGCGACAACGATTAGAGCGGCGGTCGCGGCCACTACAGTGAGCGTTGTGGCGCGAACGGTGGTGAATTTCATGGGCATTCCCTCACACGTTGGACTTTTTCCCGCGGCTTATACCTTCGACGTAGCGCCGTCACGCGTGAAAAGTTAGCAAGGTTGGCGGTGCGGACGTTAACCGGCGAGGCGAGCCTCGATCGCCTCCAGCGCGGCGCCCGCTTTCGCACCATCCGGGCCGCCGGCCTGGGCCATATCCGGCCTGCCGCCGCCGCCCTTCCCGCCCAATGCCTCTGCGCCGGCTTTCACCAATTCAACCGCGCTCCAGGTCTTGACCAGGTCGTCCGTCACGCCAACCGCGAGGCCGGCCTTGCCGTCTTCCGTCACACCGACGATGGCGACGACACCGGAGCCGACCTGCTTCTTGCCGTCGTCAACGAGACCGCGCAGGTCCTTGGGATTGAGGCCCTGGACGGTGCGCGCCAGCAGCTTCACGGCGCCGATGTTCTTCACGGCGTCGCCCGAAGCACTGGCCCCGGCGCCCGCGCCGCCGCCAAGTGCGATCTGGCGTTTGGCATCGGCAAGCTGGCGTTCAAGCGCTCTACGTTCCTCAACCAGCGCCTTCACGCGATCGACGAGATCCTCAGGTCGCGTTTTAAGCGCGGCGGCGGCTTCTTTGACGCGCGCCTCTTGTTCGGCGAGGTAGGCGCGTGCGCCGTCCGCCGTCAGCGCCTCGATGCGGCGCACGCCGGCCGCGCTCGCGCCTTCCGCCACGATCTTGACCAAACCGATATCACCGGTGCGCACAACGTGCGTGCCGCCGCACAATTCCACCGACCACGCCTTGTTCGCGCCGGGCCGCGTCGATCCCATCGAGACGACACGCACCTCATCGCCGTACTTCTCGCCGAACAGCGCCATGGCGCCGGAGGCGCGCGCCTCGTCGAGCGCCATCAGCCGCGTCACGACGGGCGTGTTCTCCAGCAGCACCTCGTTCGCCATGTCCTCGACGGCTTTCACTTCTTCCGCTGTCATCGGCTTGGTGTGCGAAAAGTCGAAGCGCAGGCGTTCGGGCGCGACGAGCGAGCCCTTCTGGGCGACGTGCGTGCCCAGCACCTGGCGCAACGCCTCGTGCAGAAGGTGCGTCGCCGAGTGGTTGGCGCGCGTTGCCGAGCGCCGGGCATGATCGACGATGAGTTCCACTGGGTCGCCGACAGAGAACTGTCCCTTCTCAACGTGGCCAAAATGGACAAACAGGTCGCCAAGCTTTTTCTCGGTCCGATCGACGCGGAAGAGCGCGCCGCCCGCGCCCTTTATGACGCCGGTATCGCCGACTTGGCCGCCACTCTCGCCATAGAAGGGCGTCTGGTTGGCAATGATCGCACCTTCCTCGCCGACTTTCAGCGTCTTTGCTTCCTTGCCGCCGAGCACGACCGCGGCGATGACGCCTTCGGCGGTTTCGGTGTCGTAGCCCAGGAATTCGCTGGCTCCGACTTTATCCTTGATCTCAAACCAGAGCGCTTCGGTTGCTGCTTCGCCCGAGCCTTTCCAGGCGGCTTTCGCGGCTTCCTTCTGTTTTTTCATGGCGGCTGCGAACGCGTCGGTATCGACGTCGATGCCACGTGGCCTCAGTGCGTCCTGCGTTAAATCGAGCGGGAAGCCGTAGGTGTCGTAGAGCTTGAAGGCAACATCCCCCGGCAGCGTCGCGCCCTTGTTCATTCCGGTCGACGCCTCGCCCAACAGCTTCAGGCCGTTATCGAGCGTTCGCTTGAACTTCGTCTCTTCAAGTTTGAGCGTTTCGGTGATGAGCGCGTCCGCGCGGCCAAGTTCCGGATAGGCATCACCCATCTGGCGCAGCAGCGCCGGGAACAGGCGGTACATGACCGGTTCGCGCGCGCCCAGGATGTGGGCGTGGCGCATGGCGCGGCGCATGATGCGGCGAAGCACGTAGCCGCGACCCTCGTTGGAGGGCAGTACGCCATCAGCGATCAGAAAGCTGGACGCGCGGAGGTGATCGGCGATGACCTTGTGGCTCGCAGCCGAATCCCCTTTCGCCTCGACACCTATGGCGGCGACGGACGCCGCAATCAGCGCTTGGAAAAGGTCGATGTCATAGTTGTCGTGCTTGCCTTGCAGAACGGCGGCGATGCGTTCAAGCCCCATGCCGGTATCGATCGACGGCTTGGGCAGCGAGATGCGGTCGCCGGGCGCGCGCTGCTCGAACTGCATGAACACGAGGTTCCAGATCTCGACGAAGCGATCACCGTCGGCGTCGGCGGAGCCAGGCGGGCCGCCCGGGATGCTTTCGCCGTGATCGAAGAAAATTTCCGAGCATGGGCCGCACGGACCAGTCTCGCCCATCTGCCAAAAGTTATCGGCGGTTGCGATGCGCACGATCCTGGAATCGGGAAAGCCCGTGAGCTTTTTCCAGATCGAGAACGCATCATCGTCGTCGTGATAGACAGTGACGGTGAGACGCTTCTTATCGAGGCCGAAATCCTTGGTCAGCATGTTCCAGGCAAGCTCGATCGCGCGCTCCTTGAAGTAGTCGCCGAACGAGAAATTGCCCAGCATCTCGAAAAACGTGTGATGGCGCGCGGTGTAGCCGACGTTGTCGAGGTCGTTATGCTTGCCGCCAGCGCGCACGCATTTCTGCGAGGTTGCCGCGCGCGGCGGCTCGCGGGTCTCCTGGCCGGTGAAGACGTTTTTGAACTGCACCATGCCGGCGTTGGTGAACATCAGCGTCGGGTCGTTCCTCGGAACGAGCGAGGATGAGGGCACGACCTCGTGGCCGTTGCGCTTGAAGTAGTCGAGAAAGGAAGCGCGGATTTCGCTGACGCCAGCCATGGGAACGTGCTTTCGAGCCTTCGAGAAAATCTTCGATTCAGGGCCGCCGTTGTAGCTGCGGCCCTTCTGGGTGTCCAGGAAAGCGCTGACGCGGGAGTTGCGGGCCGGTCCACGCTCGTCTTAGCGCTATTTTCAAAAGCCGATGGGCCGGCGCGCGCGGCACCGGCCCTTTGACTTTCAGTCCGAACTTTCGTCCTGGCGAGCGACCGTCCACGGCCACCTTCGACCATTTGAGCAGGTGGCGGCTCCGCGATCTTTTAGTTAGCGCTTGCCTTTGACGGCCTTCTTGCCCGTATCCTCGTCGGGGAGCACGCCGTCTTCGTCCGGCTCCTCGCCGTCGTCCTCGCCCGCTTCCGGGTCAACCAGCATCTTCTCGACGATCAGGCCGGCGCTGGCACGGATGGCCCGCTCCAGTTCGGCCGCGACCTTCGGGTTCTCCTTCAGGAACAGCTTGGTGTTTTCGCGGCCCTGGCCGATGCGATTGCCATTATAGGAGAACCAGGCGCCCGACTTCTCGACGATACCGGCCTTGACGCCGAGATCGACAAGCTCGCCGACCTTGGAGATGCCCTCTCCGTACATGATATCGAACTCGACCTGCTTGAAGGGCGGGGCGACCTTGTTCTTCACGACCTTTACGCGCGTCTGGTTGCCGACCGCTTCCTCACGTTCTTTGATCTGGCCGATGCGGCGGATGTCGAGGCGGACGGACGAATAGAACTTCAGCGCGTTGCCGCCGGTCGTCGTCTCAGGGTTACCGAACATGATGCCGATCTTCATACGGATCTGGTTGATGAAGATCACCATGCACTTGGACTTGGAGATCGAGGCCGTCAGCTTGCGCAGCGCCTTGCTCATCAGACGAGCCTGCATGCCGGGCTGCATGTCGCCCATCTCGCCCTCGAGTTCGGCCGCCGGCGTAAGGGCGGCCACGCTATCCACGACCAGCACGTCGATGGCACCGGAGCGCACGAGCGTATCGGCGATTTCAAGTGCCTGCTCACCAGTGTCGGGCTGAGAAATCAGCAGGTCCTCGATCTTGACGCCGACCTTCCTGGCATATGAGGGGTCGAGCGCGTGCTCGGCGTCGATGAAGGCGCAAATGCCGCCCTTCTTCTGCGCTTCGGCGATCACCTGAAGCGTGAGCGTTGTCTTGCCAGACGATTCCGGCCCGTAGATTTCAATGATGCGGCCCTTGGGCAGGCCGCCGATGCCAAGTGCGATGTCGAGCCCGAGCGAGCCGGTGGAGATGGCTTCGATGTCGACTTTCTCGTTGGCGCCGAGCCGCATGATCGACCCCTTGCCGTGCAGCTTGTCGATCTGCGCCAAGGCTTGCTCGAGCGCCTGCTTCTTATCCATCCTGCCCCCTTCGACGACGGTAAAATCCGACCGGTCCATTCTGCTCGCCCTCATCCCTATGGCATCGCCTTTGATGCCGCAATTTAGTTAAATGTACATATTTTGTTCCGGTCCGTCAATCACGTTTTGTTCTCGTTGGGGGGCCCGGCTGTTGATGTGCGCATTTGGCACTAGATAAAGCGTTAACCATTTGTTTACCCGAAGCACAGCGAACTCAGACAGGCGACTCGGTCTTTCTCAAACGGACGCGATCAGCGATGTTTGCTCGTAGACTTGCTGCAGCCATGCCCCTCTTTGCGGCACTCGGATTGGCTTCCACCACGCTTGCGCAGAATGCCGGTGGCGAGACCAGGATTGCTGCGACAGACGTGAGCGTCGAGCCCGCGCGTCCGCCCGACGCACCGGCGGGTGGTTATCTCGAGGTTGGCGAAGGCCTCGCGGCAGCGCTTGAAAGCGAACCGGCGGAGCGTCCTCCGACGACGGTGCGCGCGCCAGCCAAGCCGCGGGTGACGCGGACACGGTCGGCGCCGGCCGTCAACAAGGATGCGCCGCTCGCGCTCATTGCCGATACGCTCGACCGCTCAGGCACGAACATCAGCACAACTATTCCGGATCGCTGATAAACCGGTCTGCGCGCAGTCGCGAACCGACGCTTCAGCGCGCCAGCTCTTCCTTCACCTTGGCAGCGAGCTGCGGCAGTGAGAACGGTTTTGGCAAGAAGGCGAAATCTTCCGAGCCGAGGTTCTCGCGAAAGGCCTCATTGGGATAGCCTGAGACGAAGATCACCTTTACGTCGGGATTGCGCTTGCGCAGTTCCTTGAAAAGCGTGGGGCCGTCCATCTCGGGCATGACGACGTCTGAGACGACGATGTCGACCTTGCCCTCATTCGCCTGCATCATGTCGAGCGCTTCGACACCATCGGCGGCCTCCAGAACCTGATAGCCCTGGCGGCGCAGAGCGCGGACGGCGAACTGGCGCACCTCCACCTCGTCCTCGACCAGCAGCACACGTCCGGTACCGGTGAGGTCGGCCGCCTTCATCTCGCGCTTCTGCTCAGCCGCACGGTCACCCGCCTTCGCATCGACCTCCGCGTCCTCGTCGATGTGATGGCGCGGCAGATAGATCCTGAAGGTGGTACCTTTGCCGAGCTCGCTTTCCGGCTGAATGAAGCCGCCCGACTGCTTGACGATGCCGTAGACCGACGCCAGCCCAAGACCCGTTCCCTTGCCGACACCCTTGGTCGTGAAGAACGGCTCGAAAATCTTCTCCATCACTTCCGGACTCATGCCCGTGCCGGTGTCGGCAACTTCGATCAGCACGTATTCACCCGGCACGAAGCCCACGACGCCGCTCATCTTCTGGCTCTCGCGTTCCGACACGTTGCGCGTTGCGATCGTCAAGCGACCGCCGTCCGGCATGGCGTCGCGCGCGTTGCGGACGAGATTGAGGACGACGTTGAAGATCTGCGCACTGTCGGCGCGCACGTACCACAAATCCCGCTCCGACTGGATTTTGAGATCGATCTTCTCGGTCGCGGTGATCTTCAGCGTGGGCTGGTTGTCGGCAACGACATCGGCGGCGCTGAAAACGGAGACCTGCTGCGTCTGCTTACGCGAGAAACCGAGCAGGCTTGCAACGAGACCGGCGGCCCTGTTCGCGGCCGACTGGATGTTCTTGATATCGCGATATGCCGGGTCGCTCGGCCGATGCGTCTGCAGCAGCAGGTCGGAAAAACCGATGATGGCGGTCAGGACGTTGTTGAAGTCATGGGCGATGCCGCCCGCGAGTTTGCCTACCGCCTCCATTTTCTGCGCCTGCGCGACGCGCGCTTCGAGCGCCTTCTGCTCGGTCGCGTCGATCACGTAGAGAGCGGCCGCCTCGCCATCCGGCAGGGCCGCGAGGGGCGACATATATACGCGGCGCGTGAACTGCTTCATGTCGCCGGCGGTGATCTCGACGGGTGCGATGTTGCCGCGTCCGCTCAGCGCCTGCTCCAGCCCTGCCTGCAGGTTATGGCGCTCCTCGTCCTCGGCCGTGCGGCCCAGCGCCTCGATCGCGGACACGTCCTGGGCTGGCTTGCCGTCAAGCACCATGCGCATGAAGGCCGCGTTGCACTTGGCGATGCGGCCGGCCGAATCCAGCGTGGCGATGCCGAAAGGCGCGGCCTGGAAAAACTGCGATAGCCGCACATCCTCCTGCCCGCCCATGAGACCGGCTGCCAGGCGGTTGATAGCGGTCACCGTGAAGCCGCCCGGCGGGTCCGTCATCAACGGCTCGACGAGCAGCGTCAGCGGCACCATGCGGCCGTCCTGGCGCGTCAGGTCGAGATCGACGGCGCGCTTCTCCGCTTCCTGCACGCCTGCGAGATGCCGCAAGAGGCGCGCACCTTCGTGTCCGGCAATTTCCGAAAGAGGCATGGCATGTCCGCGCAGCGCACCTTCCGCGTAGCCCAGCCAGTTCTCGAACGCTGTGTTCAAGTGCACGATCCGGCCGTCAGCGGCGACCGACATGAAGCCCGCCGGCATACGGTCGAATGCGAAGAGCGCGGTCTGGAGCGTACCGATGCGCTGCGCCTCGCGCGCCTTGCCGGCCGACACATCGGTGATGTGCCAGGATACGAGCACGTCGCGCCGAGCGGCGCTCGCCGACGGCTCCGGTGAGCGGAACGGCTTGACGTGAAGGCGCAGCCAGGCCGGGGCACGGCCGCCCGCCGTCTTGATGCGGATTTCCTCGGTCCGCGTTTCACGGCGCTCGGCCGCCCGCATCAGACGGAAGAGGGTCTGCGCGGCCTCGGCGTCGCCTGCGACGGAGACTTCGAGCGCGGCGAGCGGGCCGGCATCATTGCGGCCAAAAAGATGTTCGACGGCGGCGTTCCAGTAGAGCGCCGTGCCGTCCGAGCGGCTCAACAGGACCGCGTCCTCGGCAGCGTCGACCGCCGCCTTCAGAAGTTCCCCCGACGGCGTGCGCGCGCCGATCCGGATGTGGCCGGCGGCAATCCCGAACAGCAGGAACGTCCCGAGCATGGCCAGGACGGCGAGCACGGTCAGAACCAGCGGTTCGCTCGAGCCACTGGTCAAAAGGCCGAAGACCACCGCGCCCGCGGCAGCCACGACGAATATGGTCGTTAGGAACCCGCCGAACCCTTCCGCTGCGGTCAGCGGATCGAGCGGGGCGGCTTCGACCTTCAACGCCTCGCGATCCTTCATGGCCTCGGAAACTAACTGATTCTGGGCAGGCAGGGGCTCAGCGCTGGACATCAACTGCGAACTCTTCACGCAACGGACACTGTGCCGCTTCGAGTCACCTGTTCGCGGCCGGCTAACTGTTCGATCATCAGGGTTAAAATGCCGTCAATTCCAGGGTAAGGATCTGGAAAGGCGGGATGGGTCGCGGCAAACCGGGGGTACTATGTCGAGCCTGCTGTTCTGGGGTCTGGCGCTGGCGGCGCTGGCAGTCGCAATCGCCGTCGCTTCCGTGTTTGCGCGAGCGTATGCGCGAGGCGCTTCGCCGTCGTCCTTTCTGTTCGGCGCCAAGGTCGAGCCGCGTATCGGCGTCGTCGAGTACGCGAACGTCGACGGGCGGCGCAAATTGCTGCTCGTGCGACGTGACGAGGTCGAGCATCTGATCATGACCGGAGGACCGGTAGATGTGGTCATCGAGACCGGCATCGCCCCGCCGCGACTGGCCTACAGCGAGCCTTCCGGCGCAATTGCGGGCGAGCGCGCGGCGCCGTCGTTCGGACCGGTCTCAATCGACGGGACGCGTTTGGATCTGCCGAACGGCTAGCGCGGGCATTATTGGCTATCGAGGTCGCCGAAGTCGCGAAGTGAAACCTCGGCTAGGTCAAACGGCGTAACGTAGGTGCTGGCCGCCGGCGCCCTGGCAGTGAGCGCTTCGCGCACTTGGACCGTGCCCCAACAGGTGCCGACGACGGCGCCGAGCGCGCTCACAAAAACAGTCGCCGGAAGTGCCGGCAATCTCGCACCTGAAAAACGACGAAACACCGCACTGATCCTCTCGACGGACTGGGCTTTTCCAAGTCTGCCCGCCAAAGGTTAAGCTGGGGTGAAGGGGTGCGCCGAAACAGGACGGCGGGCTATTCTTCCCGGTAGACCCGCTCACGGCGTTCGTGGCGCTCCTGTGCCTCGACTGACAGCGTGGCGATGGGCCGGGCGTCGAGACGCTTCAAACCGATCGGCTCTCCCGTGTCCTCGCAATAGCCGTAGCTGCCGTCTTCGATGCGGCCCAAGGCGGCATCGATCTTGGCGATCAGCTTGCGCTGGCGATCGCGCGTACGCAGCTCGGTCGCGCGGTCGGTCTCGGACGTTGCGCGGTCGGCGAGGTCGGCATGCTGCGTCGAATCTTCGTGCAGAATTGCCAGCGTTTCGCGCGTCTGGCGCAGAATCTCGTCCTTCCATTCCAGCAACCGTTTGCGGAAGTAGGCGCGGTGCATGTCGTTCATGAAAGGCTCGTCCTCCGAAGGGCGATAGCCCGACGGAAGCACGATGTCAGCGATCTTCGGACGCGCAGCCATCTTTTTTACTGGACCCTCAGTCTTCTTCGCTGCGGCGGCCTTGCCAGCCGCCGCTATCGTCCGTGCCGGCTGTGGTGCTGCCACAGCCTTGGACGCCCCTGTTTTCGTGGACGGCTTTGCCGCCGCCGTCTTTGACACGGCAGCGGGCTTCGACGCGACCTTGGCCTTCACCGCAGGCTTCGCGACCGGTTTCTTGGTGGGCGCTTTGGCTTTCGAGCCTTTCGCGCCGGATGTCTTGCTCATCGTCGGCCTCCTGTGAGGCTGACCGACCGGACCGCCTGAGCGGTCCTGGGCGGCGCGAAAAACGACTCGAACCCCTGGCTTCAGGCCGCACTTACTTAAGCGGGCCGACGCGGTAGTCAAGCGCGGCCCTGAGATATATTAAAAATCGACCCGCGCAGATATTTAGGCCTGCTATCAGATACTTGGCTGGGCCTCTTGGTGCGAGTGAGCGCCCGGACGACCGCGCTTTCCTCAGGAGCGCGGTTGCGCCGCCTTGCTGTGCAGGGCGGCCGTCATTAGCGTTTCATCACGCAGCAAACGCACATCGATCACAGGTTGCATGGGCCCATGAGATTCGCCGGCACGGATTCCTATGTCGCCACGGACGACCTGAAGGTCGCCGTCAACGCCGCGATCACGTTGCAGCGCCCCCTGCTGATCAAGGGTGAGCCTGGAACGGGAAAGTCCGTGCTTGCGTCGCAGGTTGCGCAGGCCCTCGGCGCACCCCTCATTGAATGGCACATCAAGTCGACCACGAAGGCGCAGCAGGGGCTTTACGAGTACGACGCGGTCTCACGCCTACGCGACGGCCAGTTGGGCGATGAGCGGGTGCACGACATCGCCAACTACATCAAGCGCGGCAAACTGTGGGAGGCATTCACCTCGGACATGCGCTCCGTGCTTCTCATCGACGAGATCGACAAGGCCGATATCGAGTTCCCGAACGACCTGCTGCAGGAACTCGATCGCATGGAATTCTTCGTGTACGAGACGGGCGAGACCATCAGGGCGAAGAACCGCCCGATCGTCCTCATCACGTCCAATAATGAAAAGGAACTTCCCGACGCCTTTCTGCGACGGTGCTTCTTCCACTTCATCAAGTTCCCGGACACGGAAACCATGAAGCGCATCGTGGACGTGCACTTTCCCGGGCTCAAGGGCCGCCTCGTCAGCGAGGCGCTGCGGGTTTTCTACGAATTGCGCGATGTCCCGGGCCTCAAGAAAAAGCCCTCGACGTCGGAACTCCTCGACTGGCTCAAACTGCTGCTCAACGAGGACGTCGACCCAGCGCTGCTGCGCGAGAGCGATCCGCGCAAACTTGTTCCTCCGCTGGCCGGCGCCCTCATCAAGAACGAGCAGGACGCGCATCTGCTCGAAAGACTGGCGTTTATGAGCAGACGGCGCGGCGAGTAATAGCGCGACCGAAAAACCACGCTTCATTGCCAAACCAGCAGTTGGCCCCCTTCTCGCGGCCGCTCGCGCTCTGATATGCGTCTTTCGGTGGGCAAACGTTTCGCGTGGATTTATTTGCATGTTGAGCGCCAGGATCGCCGCATTCCTCGCGGCCGCTTTCGCCTTACTTTCCAATGCGGCCGCGTATGCTGCCGATCCTGTCGTTACGACGCGGTCGGGCAAAGTCTCTGGCGTTGCCGAAGCGGGCGGAATCTTCGCATTCAAGGGCATTCCATATGCTGCGCCGCCCGTCGGCGATCTTCGCTGGCGCGACCCGCGTGAGCCGGCTCCGTGGCAGGATGTGCAAAGGGCGGACAAGTACGGTTTCGCCTGTCCGCAGAAGCCCTACACGCCAACCGATATGTCGCCCGGCGATCCCGGACCGATGAACGAGGACTGCCTGACCCTCAACGTCTGGACACCCAAGATCGACCGCAAGGCCGATCTGCCGGTGATGGTCTGGATACATGGCGGCGCTTTCGTCATCGGCAGCAGCGGCTTCGATATGACGGATGGCACACCGCTAGCGCGCAAGGGAGCGGTCGTCGTCTCGTTCAACTACCGGCTCGGGCAGCTCGGTTTTTTCGCGCACCCGGCGCTCGGCGAGGTGACAGCGAATTCAACCGCGAACTTCGGGTTGATGGATCAGATCGCGGCGCTCAAGTGGGTGAAGCGGAATATCGCGGCCTTCGGCGGCGACCCCGACAATGTCACCATCTTCGGCGAGTCGGCGGGCGCCAAGAGCGTGCTCGCACTCTTTGCCTCACCCCGGGCGCGCGGGCTGTTCCACAAAGGCATTGCACAAAGCAACTACGCAATCCCTGATATGACGCCTGCAAAGGCGTTAGAAATGGGCGTGAAGGTTGCCAACGCCGCGGGGCTTCCCGGAGCGGACGCGACCGCAGCGCAGCTTCGCGCAATTCCGGCCGAGAAATTCGCGACGCTCGAAGGCAAAGGTCTGACGTCCGCGCCCGTGCCCATCAGCGGTGACAAGGTGCTGCCGCAGACGATCGAAAAGACCTTCCGCGTCGGCGGAGAGGCCGCCGTGCCGCTGATCCTGGGCGGTACCAGCGATGATTCAAGCGTCGCGCTTGCCTTTGGCGTCGACCCCGCCAAGCTCGTGGAAAAGATCGGCGCGGCGGGCGTTGTCGTGAAGCTGCTCTATCCCGGCGTCGAGAGCGATGCCGAACGCGGTCGGCAGGTGACGCGCGACCTCATCTTCACGATGCCAGTCAGATGGATCGCCGACCGTCATTCCAAGCGTGCGCCGACCTGGCGCTACTACTTCGATTACACGGCTGAAAAACTGCGGCCAAAGTATCCAAACGGCGTGCCGCACGGGAATGATATTCTGTACGCCTTCGACACCGGCGACATCTTTGCCGAGACGAAGCCGATTTTCACGGATGGCGATCGAACGTTCGCGCGCAAGTTCAGCGACTACTGGTTCAACTTCGCGCGGACCGGCGAACCGTCTGCCAAGGGCGCTCCGACGTGGCCCGCGCACTCAACGCGCGCCGATCGCACGATGGAGTTCGGCAACGATAGAATAGTGGCCGAACGGCGTTTCATGCGCGCCCGCCTCAATACGATGATCGGACTGACGGCAATCGTCGGTGCGGTCGTCGGCGCAAAAAATTGAAATCGGAAATTGCTGGTACCCACGACACCTGGCCGCCAAAACAAAAAAGAGAGCGGCGCTGCTGACCGCTCTCTTTTCCGAGCTTATCGCTCCGGCAGAACCATTTTTTGGGGAGGCGCGGTTCCGCCACCGCCGATTTGACCTCGGGGGAGAGGCTGATCCCGTAGATCCGGGAACAACAACTACCCAGCACATACGCTGCTGTCGGCCATGAGATAACAGTCTGATTTGCCCCACTTCGGTCAAGGGCCAAATGCCGCTCCGCATACGCTCGACCGCGCGCGCAATGAACGGCACCGATACCTGTCCGCGAATCAGGCCGAGCAAAAAACGCAGAATTTCAATAAAGTGTGGCTTCCATGTTTGAACGCATGGTCAGCGTTCAATCCTATAGTGCGCTGTTTTTTCGTCTAAATTTTATTTGGTCACAGACGGTTGCCTCAATCCGAGGCAACGATTTGTAGTTTGCGGCGAAACTGCGGCCGGGAATATTTTGTCCCCATGTTAGTGGGGCGTACCATTTTTTGTGGCGTTATCTGCGTTGCGCTTTTGAGCGGCGGCTGCGCGTCCACCGATCGTCAGACCGGCATCGCTTGGTGGGGATGGGAAGAGCCAACATCGAAAGCGCGCAGCAAAACAAAATCGAAACGGGTGGCCGCGGTCTCGCCTGCTACGACAACCGCGAAGGAGCAGCGGCGCGCGGCTGACTACGACAAGATCCTCGCCGTGTGCCTCGAAGCGGCATCGCCATTTCTCTGCAGATACGATGAGATCGAGGAGGCTGACCGCGACCGCGTTGATGATGCGCAATACGCAGCCAACCTCAAGCGCTGTCTGGCGGACGAAACCCGCAGCCTCTGTCAGCGGGACATGTTGCGTCCGGAGGACGATCAATTTTTGAGAGCCGCTGAATACCGGACCAATCTGGCGGCGTGCATGAGCGGCTATTCGACTTCGCTCTGCGACCGCTCGGCGCTGACGCCGACCGACCTCCAAGAGGTCAAGAAGGTCGAGTATGCTAATAACATGAAGCTCTGTCTTTCCGGCTACTCACCACTCTGCCGCAAGGAGTTGCTGAGCGTGGATGACGCGCGGCGGATCGAGCAGGTCCAACAGACAACCGAAGGTGCTGCGACCTATATGCCGGCCGGCGAACCGGCGCCGGTCGCGTGCAGTTCCGGCGATCCCTGCCCGAGTGGAGAAAGCGCGCGTACAATTGTCGTCAACAACGCCGATCCCGTGCCCAGCCTCCCGTGATTGATGTCTTTGAGTTGTCTTTATCAGCGCGGCGCCCGCCACGCGGAGTGCGAAGTACCGTCAGCAATCTATGAGGACATTATTGTCTTCCCATTCGGCAACCTGCGCCTGAACGGAGCAAAAAAATGCTCGCGCGCTGACGTGTGTCAGAATTGGTCAGCGACTCCCGTGTCAATAGGCCTTTTGTCCAATTGTTTAGAACGCCACGCAAATTCAGCGTACTGGACAAAACAACCATTGAGTCAAAAATGCCTGGCGAGAGACGGCGCTTCAAGCCGCGAGAGACTGTTTTTTTGCGCGCGATAATCAATGCACTAGATGGCAGCAGGCTTGGCGACGCCGTTATCGTGAACCTATCGTCGACCGGGGCCCGAATTCAGCCTTCGGGCCTCCGGCAATTGCCTTCCAGATTCGTAATGGCAATTCCCGCGCGCAGGTTGTCTTTCAAGTGCGCCGTCGTGCACTCGCTTCCTGACGGTTTTGTCGGCGTGCGTTTCCTGCTCGGCCAGAAAGACCGTTAGCCCACCGGATTTGCCCCCGCACCAAACACTGAAGATGCAGAAAGCTTGCGGACCGTTCAACGCGCGGTCCACTGGCGCGAAAAGAAGAAGGCGGCGATTTGAATGAGTGCCATTCTTGCTAGCGAACTCATCAATCTAGCGAACGACCACAGCCAGCCGATTTCGGAAGCAATGCTCATCGCAGACTGCAAGGTGTGCGTGCGCTCAGTTAAGCTGAGCGAGTGCACGATTACGCGAACTACCCAGGTTCAGTACGACTGCCCACGCTGCCAAAGCATTTTACTAATTATCAGTCCGTTGATGTCCGAAGCCAAACCCTGGCCCGGGCGAGGATATCGGCTGTGCGGCTTCCTTTTTCGGAATGCCGTCGACATTCACTATGGAAATTTGCGGTTCGACAGGTCACCCAATGCCCTCGCCAAGGAGGGTGAATAAATTGATTGCTCTAGCAGAAGGCGCGCGGACCAAGCCCAGATCGCAGCGTTGTCGCGAAGCGGACGAGCGGCTTGCAAAAGATATCGACGGTCGCCCCATTGACCTAGACACTGGCTGGCGCGCGTAGTTAGCAATACTGAAAACAATGGTGAGCCCGGTTGGGATCGAACCAACGACCCTCTGATTAAAAGTCAGATGCTCTACCGCTGAGCTACGGGCCCCCAGGCGGTTGGGGTTACTCGGCTTTTCGCACCCGCGCAAGCCCGGCGGGGCAACATCCCGCCCGAGCGGCATTATGCGGCACGCGCATATCGGACCTTCCGCCACTGCGACGCAGCAGGCCAGCAAAAGGGCCCGAAGTCGTGTAGGAAGGCGCACCGCCAAACGCGTTTGCATATCCCGGCCGACCCGTATACGGGCGGACACGCCATCCTCGCACCATGACAGACCTCACCGCCATGTCGCCGCCGCAAGTCCTGTCCGACCGGCTGAAAGCCGTGCTGCTGATGTGCGCGGCGGTGACACTGTTTTCCTGCCTCGATACGACGGCGAAATACCTGGCCAGCCACACCGGCTTGCCGACCGCCGAAATCGTTTGGATGCGCTTCGTCGGGCAGTTCCTATTGATGGTGGCGATCCTCGGCCCCTGGACGATCCCGACGCTGCTGCGGACGCGCAAGCTCAGCCTCCAGCTCTCGCGCTCCGTGCTCATGGTCGGTACGACGGCGTGCAATTTCATCGCCGTACGCTATCTGCGCCTCGATCAAACGGTCGCGATCGCGTTTCTGGCGCCGCTCGTGGTTGCGGGCCTGGCCGGACCGGTGCTCGGCGAATACATCGGGTGGCATCGAGCAGCGGCGATCGTGACGGGCTTTCTCGGTATTCTCGTCGTGGTTCGGCCGGGCTTTGCAGAAGTCCACTGGGCGTTCCTGGTGTCGCTGCTGTCGATGCTCTGCTACGCGCTCTTCATGCTTCTGACGCGCAAGCTCTCGACGTACGATCCGCCGCTTGTCACGTTGTTCTATGCGCTGCTCGTTGGAACGATCGGCGGCGCGGCCGTGGCGCTGCCGCAGTGGGTTTGGCCTGCCGACTGGACGCAATGGCTGATGCTGCTGGCGCTCGGTGCGTTCGGTGGCCTTGGGCATTATCTGCTCATTCTGGCCTATAACCTCGCGCCTGCTTCCAGCGTGTCCCCATTCCTCTACTTCCAACTCTTGAGCATGGTGGGGCTGGGATATGTCGTATTCGGCGACGTTCCGGACCACTGGGCGATCATCGGTTCGCTCATCGTGATCTTGTCGGGCCTGTACCTGGTGCATCGTGAGCGCCTGGCCGGCGTGCAGCCGCCGGCACCCGCCGAATAGCCGCCTAGCGACCGATCGGATCAGCTGGCCGCGTGATGCGGGCCTTTGTCTCTTCCGCCCAGACATCGAAGCGACCTTCGGCGATTGCCGCACGCATGGCTTTCATCAGGTCCTGATAGAAGACCGTGTTCACCCACGACAGGATCATTGCGCCCAGGTACTCGCCCGACTTGATTAGGTGGTGGATGTAGGCCCGCGAGTAGGTGCGCGCGGCGGGGCACGAGCTCTCGGGATCGAGCGGGCTCGGGTCGGCGGCGTGCTTGGCGTTGCGCATGTTGAGCGCGCCCTCCCACGTGAAGGCATAGCCGTGGCGGCCATTGCGGGTCGGCATCACGCAATCGAACATATCGACGCCGAGCCGTACGGACTCGATCAGATCGACCGGCGTGCCGACACCCATCAGATAACGCGGCTTGTGCTCGGGCAGCACGGAGAGCGTGCCGGCGAGCGTCGCGATCATCGCGTCATGGCCCTCGCCGACCGCGAGGCCGCCGACCGCGTAGCCGGGGAAGTTCATGGCGACAAGTGCCGAAGCGGAGCGCTGCCGCAGTTCAAGATCGGTGCCACCCTGCACGATCGCAAACAGCGCCTGACCGACTTTGGCGCGACCCAACTCGAGTTGCTTTTCAAATGCTCGCTTCGAGCGCTCGGCCCAGCGCAGCGACAGCTCCATCGCGCGTTCCACTTCGCGTTTCTCGGCGGGAAGCTCGATGCACTCGTCGAACTGCATCTGGATGTCGGCGCCGAGCAGGCACTGAATTTCGATCGAGCGCTCGGGGCTCAACATGTGGCGCGATCCGTCGAGGTGCGATTGAAACGCAGCGCCCTCCTCCGTGATCTTGCGTATCTTTGCGAGGCTCATGACCTGGAAGCCGCCAGAGTCGGTCAGGATCGGACCGTCCCAGCGCATGAACGTGTGCAGGCCGCCCAGTTCCGCTACGCGCTCGGCGCCGGGGCGCAGCATCAGGTGATAGGTGTTGCCGAGGATGATATCGGCCCCCGCGTCCTTTACCTGCTCGGGATAGAGCGCCTTGACGGTCGCGACCGTGCCGACCGGCATGAACGCGGGCGTACGGATCAGCCCATGCGGTGTGGCGATCTCGCCGAGCCGGGCCTGACCGTCACGGCACTTCAGCGTGAAGGCAAACGGCCGCGTCATGGGCGTGCCCCGAAGCACGATGGCGCCGTCGGAAACAGCAGGCTTGCATCGCCATAGGAATAGAAGCGGTAGCCGCTGCGAATAGCGTGGCCATATGCGGCGCGCATCGTGCCGAGGCCAGAGAACGCGGCGACGAGCATGAAAAGCGTCGAGCGCGGCAGGTGGAAGTTCGTCAGCAACAGGTCGACCGCTTTGAAGCGGTAGCCGGGCGTGATGAAGATCGATGTCTCACCACGCCACCGCGCTATCATGCCGTCCTCGGCTGCGGCACTTTCCAATAACCTCAACGATGTGGTGCCGATCGCGACGACGCGGCCGCCGCGGGCGCGCGTTTCGTTCAACGCATTCGCGGCCTCTTTCGACACCTCACCCCACTCGGCGTGCATTTTGTGTCCGTCCGTATCCTCGGTCTTGACGGGGAGAAAAGTCCCGGCGCCGACGTGCAGCGTCACGAAGTGGCGAGATATGCCGCGCGCGTCGAGCGCCGCGATGAGTTCGGGCGTGAAATGAAGGCCGGCGGTCGGCGCGGCTACCGCGCCGTCGCGCGCGGCAAAGATGGTCTGATAGGTATCGCGATCGGCGGCATCGGGCTCGCGCTTCAACGCGATGTAGGGCGGCAAAGGCATCTGTCCTGCGGCGGCGATTGCTTCGTCGAGCGCTGCACCTGACAGATCGAAGGCGAGCTCCACTTCACCCCCATCCGCAATTTTGGCAATGGTCGCATCGAGTGCGCCCAGCATGCAGGCGTCGTTCTCATGGCCGAAGCGGACACGATCGCCGACCGCTAGACGCTTCTGGGGCCGTGCGAACGCCCGCCAACGGCTGTCATCAACGCGCTTGATCAGGTTGAAGGCGACAGAGGCGCGTGTCTCGCCGCGAATGCGCGTGCCGGAGAGCGCCGCCGGAATGACGCGCGTGTCGTTGAGGACGAGCGCATCTCCCGGCCGCAGCAACGCAGGGAGATCGCGAACGATCTTGTCGTCGAGATCGGCATCGTCGAGTGCGCATCCTCCGGCGGTCGGGCGCACGACGAGGAGGCGCGCGGCATCCCGCGGGGACGCTGGCCGTAAGGCGATGGCACTATCGGGAAGTTCGAAATCGAACAGGTCGGTTCGCATGAGCGCGGCGGTAAACCTAGCCCCTCGTCGAAAGAATGGCGAGCAACGCGACGAGCGCCCAGCTCAGGATCAGCAGGCTTCCGCCGGTCGGCGCGGCCATCGGGAATAGATGAAAGCCGGCCAGCGTATGAAGCGCAATGTCGCCACTAAAAAGCGCCACGGAGACAAGCATCAGGGCCGCAATCCAAAGCCAGGGCCGAGGTGCGGATGCCTGGCCTGCAAAGGCGACAATCGCGATGACCGCCGCCGCATGAAGCATGAAGAAATTGGCCGCGGTCGCAAGCGAGGGGTCAGGCACCTTGTGTGCGGCTACCGCCGCCAGCGATACGCCGGCGGCACCGGCAAGACCCGCGAACGCTACGACTATGTAGAGCGCGGAACGCGAGATCTCTCTGGCGACCGGCTCGGTCATCAGGCAGTGTCCGCCGCGACGCGCACGGTGAGCATCTTGTCGGGCGCGCGCGGCGGCTCTCCGCGCGCCAACTTGTCGACGTTCTCCATGCCCTCGATGACCTTGCCCCAAGCCGTGTACTGGCGGTCGAGGAAGGTCGCGTCGTCGAAGCAGATGAAAAACTGGCTGTTGGCGGAGTTCGGGTTCGATGAGCGTGCCATCGAGCACACGCCGCGCACATGCGGCTCGTCGTTGAACTCGGCCGGCAGGTTCGGGTGCTTCGAGCCGCCGATGCCGCGACCTTGCGGGCAGCCGGTCTGTGCCATGAAACCGTCGATCACGCGATGGAACACGATACCGTCATAGAAGCCTTCGCGCGCCAGCGTCTTGATGCGCTCGACGTGCTTGGGCGCCAGATCGGGGCGAAGCTCGATCACCACGGGGCCTTTGCTGGTCTCAATGATCAGCGTGTTCTCGGGGTCCTTGTAGGCGGGCATTGGCGCGCTCCTCTTCTTTTTTTGCGGCCTACTGAACGTAGACTTTTACCATGACGTCGGGATTGGCAGGCGGCTCGCCGCGCTTGATGCGATCGACGAACTGCATACCTTCGACGACCTCGCCCCAGATCGTGTATTTGCCGCGCAGGGGGCCACACCCGATGCTGTTGAAGCAGATGAAGAACTGGCTGTTGGCGGTGTTGGGATCATTGGTGCGGGCAGCGGCGACGGTGCCGCGCTTGAAGGGCTCGTTGGAGAATTCGGCCGTAAGGTCGGGCAGCTTCGATCCACCCATTCCGGTGCCCGTGGGGTCGCCCGTCTGGGCCATGAAGTCTTCGATTACGCGGTGGAACTTGATGCCGTCATAGAAGCCTTCGGCGGCGAGTGTCTTGACGCGCTCGACGTGACCGGGCGCCAAGTCGGGGCGAAGCTTCACGACGACCTTGCCCGTCTTCAATTCGATCACGAGATTGTCTCCCGCAGCCTGCGCGGCCGGAGCAGCCATCAGCATAAACACGGCGGCGAGCGCCGACAAAATTCTCATGTTCGGTCCTTTCGTGGTTCAGCGGGCCGTTAACCTGGATCTCGCCGGATCGCAGAAGGCCGCGGTGGGGCGGCGGCACTTGTCGCCGCCCTTATGGCGATTTGACGGCCCTGCCGCAACCCCTCGAGACACTTGGGAAAGCCCGGCGGTTCGGGACTAAGGCCGGTCCTTCATGCCGCGCGAACGGCTGCCGACGGGTTGCGGCGGCTCCGATACACTCTCGATGCGCGTGTCGAATGCAAGGACCGCATGACGCGCCATATCTTGCACGATGCCGGCGGGCGAGACCGATACGCCTTCGCGCACGAGCTTTGCGAACTGCGCTTCGCGGTGCGGACCATGGCCAATTGCTCCGCCCTTTGCGACGACGCGGTGCCATGGGCAAAGCTCGCGCTCATCCTCGCTCAGTTTTGCAAGCAGGTGTGCGACCTGCCGGGCGTTCATCCCGCATGCGGTAGCAATGGCGTCGAAGGTCGTGACGCGAGAGGACGGTACGCGCTGCACCAACGCCAGCACATCCGCCTTCGCCCCTGCGACGGCCATAGCCCGTGCCGCGCCCATCAGCGAGGCTTCTTGGATTTGGCTTTCAACCGCGCGAGTACGGCGGGCGACACGAAGGCAGAGGCATCACCCCCCAGAGACGCGATGGCGCGCACAAGGTTCGCCGCGATGTGGCGGACATTGGGAGACGCGGCGACGAACACGGTCTGCACCTCGGGCGCCATCTCGCCGTTCATGCCGGCCATCTGCATCTCGTAGTCGAAGTCGGTACCGTCGCGCAGCCCGCGCACGATGACGGTCGCCTTGTGGGCACGGGCCGCTGCGACCGCGAGGCCGGAGAATGTCACCACCGATATATTTGTGCCCGAGGCCTGCGCGATCTCGGCGACCTCCGCTTCGAGCATCGAGACGCGCTCGGCGTCCGTGAACATCGGCGCCTTGCCGGGGTTAATGCCTATGCCGATCACAAGTTCATCGACCAGCGCGGCTGCGCGCCGGATGACATCGGTGTGGCCGAGAGTGACGGGGTCGAAAGAGCCTGAGTAGAATCCGATGCGGGTCATGGCGACCTGTGCGATTGCGACCCTTCATGCATAGCGATGCCCGGCCTCTTTGCACAGTCGCGACCGGCAGCGCGATTAACACAAGGAGGAGCCCGCGCAATCTGGGGCGCCTCCAATGTTGCACAGCCAAGCCCCTGTATCTGGCGCGCTACTTCAACGGGGTAGGCTCGCTTCGCGATCCAAAGAGGTCGGACGTGTTGAACCGATAGCCAATACCAAACGACACGATCCAGGGGTCGACGTCCACGTCGGCCGTGATAACACCAGGCCCCCAAGACGCCTCGGTGTCGAGCCAGACCTTCTTCACATCCGCGTTCAAATACCAACCTTGCCCTACTTCAAGGTCAAAGCCTGCTTGCAGCGCAAAGCCCCAGGCGTCATCCAACTTGATCTTGCCGATATCGCCGTCGCCTTCGCCGAAGAAAGCCATGTATTCAACTCCGGCGCCGAGGTACGGCTTGAAACCGCCGACCGGATCGAAGTGGTACTGCAGCGTTACGATCGGCGGAAAGACCCAGAAGTCGCCGAGGTCGCCAACGGGCGTCAACCCTTCGCCCTTGGCATTGAACTTGGCGAAGCAGCAGAACAACTCGGCGGCGATGTTCTTGTTGAAGAAGTATGTGAGCGTCAACGTCGGGATGACCTCCGTGCTGACGTCCGCGTCCCATCCCGGCTGATTGACGCCGCCGACGAAGACGTCCGCGCCGGCGTCTGGCGCCACGACCGTCCCCTGTAGACGGACGAGAAGATCACCGTCGTAGCTGCCCGCTGCGGCCGGTCCGGTGACGGCTGCGGCCAGCGCGATGGTGAATGCCGCCTTTGCGAAGATAGTCATTTCATGTCCCCCAAATCCCAATGCACCTCGCTCTTCCGCGACTCACAGGTGCGTTGGATGAGTTAGGTCCACGTGAGATGGCTTTCACAGCGGCGCGACGAAGCCCGCGCTGACCTCGATCAGCGCTGTATCAGTCTGCGGGAGAAAGTTGCGAAGCGGCCACGCGGTATTTGACTTATGTCAACACACAGCGACGCCGGCGGCGCGATATTGCGTTCGCGTGCCAGCGAACGGTGGTCGTATGCAGGACGAAACGTCCGGGTCCCGAATTCTTCACAGTAGTGCCGAGCCGACACCGGCGGCCGACAAGGCGTCTGTCGACGTATCGCGTGACGAATGGTGCGCGAACGCGCAGCCGCGCAGGCTACGCCGCCACCAACGCATTACCCCGTCAGGGTCGAATGCCGTCTACTACGTCAAATCCGGGATGCTCGCGCTCGAAAGCCGCTTGCCGTCCGGAGCACGCGTGCTGATTGAGCTCCTTTATCCCGGCGACGTTTTTTCGATGAGCAACGAACAGAGCCTGCCGGGAATGGCGTTCATCGCACTCAGCACCGCGGAGGTCCTGAAGCTTTCCAAGGCTCACTACGTCGAGGACATCGGCGGCGAGACGGCGAGAATCGACCGAGCGCTCCATACCTTGCAGATGCAGCGGTCCCGCGCGCAATTGCACGTCGCGGTCACGTCGATGCTAACGAGCGAAGAGAGAGTCACGGCACTCTTGATCGAATTTGCAAATCGATTCGGCACCTGGAGCGACCGGCACGTGACCTTCTGGCTGCCGCTGTCACGCACGGACATCGCCAACTACCTGGCGCTCAATCCCGACACGCTTTCGCGCATTATGTCGCGATTAAAGGCGAGGAAGCTGATCGAGCGCACGGGGCGCTCACTCGTCCGCATCAAGGACTGGCAGGGATTGCTCGCCGACTGCCCGTTGAGCGAGAGCGTGTGCCTCATTCATCGGCGGCTCAAGTCCTGATCGCCGCGTGAGCCGTTGGGCCGTGCACCTCAGGTCGCCTCTCCGTCGCTCTCGTCCTCGCCGTTCTCGTCGGTGATGCGCTCAACCGATACGACCTTCTCCTCGGCCTCCGTCTTGAAGATGCGCACGCCCTGCGTGTTGCGGGCGGCGATGCGGATGTCATGCACCGGACAGCGGATCAACTGGCCGCCGTCGGTCACGAGCATGATCTGGTCCGCCTCCGCCACCGGGAAGGACGCGATGAGCCGGCCGTTGCGCTCGTTCACGACCATCGCGACGATGCCTTTGCCGCCGCGGCCGCTGGTCCGGTAATCGTAGGACGACGAGCGCTTTCCGAAGCCCTTTTCCGAGACGGTCAGCACGAACTGTTCGTTCGCCTGCAATTCGGCGAAACGTTCCGGCGAGATGGTGGCGTCTCCGCTCGCCTCGTCATCGGCGTCGGCGGCAGGCGCTTCCTCCTCGGCGTCCTCGGCGCGGCGCATCGCGTTTGCCTGCTTCAGATACGCGGAGCGCTCGTCGGCGGTTGCCTCAACGTGATCGAGGATCGCCATGGCGATCACCTCATCGCCGTCGGCCAGCTTCACACCGCGCACGCCGGTCGAATCGCGGCCCTTGAACAAGCGCACCTCGTCACCGATCAGAAATCGGATGCTTTGGCCATCGGCCGTCGTCAGCAGCACGTCCTGATTGGGGCGCGCGATCGAGACCTGCACGATCTTGTCGCCCTCGTCGAGCTTCATCGCGATCTTGCCGTTGCGATTGATGTTCTCGAAATCGGTGAGCGCGTTGCGGCGAATGCCCCCCGACTTGGTGGCGAACATCAGTTCAAGCTCGCCCCAGGTCGCGGAATCCTCAGGCAGCGGCAGGATGGAGGTGATGACCTCACCCTCGTCCAGCGGAAGCAGGTTCACGAGTGCCTTGCCAGGCGACTGCGGGGAGGCGGGCGGCAAGCGCCAAACCTTCATGCGGTAGCACATGCCGCGCGACGAGAAGAAAAGGACGGGTGTGTGCGTGGAGGTCACGAAGAGCTGCGTGACAAAATCCTCGTCCCGCGTCGCCATGCCGGAGCGACCCTTGCCGCCGCGCCGCTGCGCACGGTAGGCGGCGAGCGGAACGCGCTTGATGTAGCCCTTGTGCGAGACGGTGACGACGCAATCCTCGCGCTGGATGAGGTCTTCATCCTCGACCTCGCCTTCAAGGTCGAGGATCTCGGTCTTGCGCGGGGTCGCGAACTCGGCGCGAATGGCGGTCAGTTCACCCTTCACGATATCCACGACGCGCGCACGCGACGCGAGGATCGCGAGGAACTCCTTGATCTCTCCGGCGATCTTGTTCAGCTCTTCGGCAATTTCGTCGCGTCCGAGAGCGGTGAGGCGCGCCAAGCGCAATTCCAGTATCGCCTTGGCCTGCTCTTCTGAAAGCCGGTAAGTGCCCTGCTCGGTAAGTTTGTGGCGGGGATCGGCGATCAGCTCGATCAGCGGCGCCATGTCCTTCGCCGGCCAATCGCGCGCCATCAATTGGTCCTTGGCTTCGGCGGGCGAAGCCGAGCGCCGGATTAGTTTGATGACCTCGTCGATGTTGGCGACCGCGATCGCAAGGCCCACCAACACATGGGCACGCTCGCGCGCCTTGGCGAGCTGGTGCTTCACGCGCCGTGTCACGACTTCCTGACGGAAGCTCGTGAAGGCGGAGATCATGTCTTTCAGGTTGAGGCTCTCGGGCCGACCGCCGTTGATCGCCAGCATGTTGGCGCCGAACGTCGTCTGCAGGTCAGAGAACTTGTAGAGGTTGTTCAAAACCACGTCGGCGACGGCATCGCGCTTCAGCTCGATGACGACGCGGATGCCTTCACGGTTGCTCTCGTCCCAGAGGTCCGAGATGCCCTCGATCTTCTTGTCGCGCACGAGATCGGCGATCTTTTCGATCAGCACGCGCTTGTTCACCTGGTAGGGAATTTCGGTGACGATCAACGCCTCGCGGTCCTTGCGGATGTTCTCAATCTTGACGCGCGCGCGCATGATAATGGAGCCGCGCGACTTGTGATAAGCGGAGAGAATGCCGCCGCGACCCAGGATGATGCCACCGGTCGGGAAGTCCGGCCCTTGAATGACCTGGCACAACTCGTCGATGGAGATTTCCGGGTTGTCGAGCTCGGCAATGCAGGCGTCGATGACCTCGCCCAGATTATGAGGCGGAATGTTCGTCGCCATGCCGACGGCGATGCCACCGGCACCGTTGACGAGAAGGTTCGGAAACTTGGCCGGCAGGACGGAGGGTTCCTGCAGACGGTCGTCGTAGTTCGGCTTGAAGTCGACCGTGTCATTATCGAGATCGTCGAGCAGGAACTGCGCGATCTTCGACAGGCGTGATTCCGTGTAGCGCTCTGCTGCCGGTGGGTCGCCGTCGATGGAGCCGAAGTTGCCCTGTCCGTCGATCAGCGGAACGCGCATGGAAAAATCCTGCGCGAGACGTACGAGCGCGTCGTAGATCGCGAGGTTGCCGTGCGGGTGGAAGTCCCCCATCGTGTCGCCAACGATCTTCGACGACTTCATATGCTTCTTATTGAAGGCGAGACCGAGCCGCTCCATGGCGTAGAGGATGCGGCGGTGCACCGGCTTCAGACCGTCGCGCACGTCGGGAAGCGCGCGAGAGATAATCACGCTCATCGCATAGTCGAGGTAGGAGCGCTTCATCTCCTCCGAAATCGGGATGGGACGAATGTCGCTGCCGTCCTTGTCGCCCGATCGTTCGTCGTCGCTTCTGTCAGCCAAGTTCAGGTCTTTCGGATAATTGCGCTCGTGGCGGGGAGCCGTGTCGCCGATGGGTTCACCACAGCGGTGAATCGGGACGCGAAGGGTTCGCTGTTTTATAGCCGATCGGACCTCAGAACGCCATCCTCGCGGCGACGTGCCGCGCGCTTCTCACAATTGTTTTTATTAGATATAACAATGCCTTATGTAGGTCGTTGCATGGCCTTGTCTAACCGCTCAACTTGCGGGGGTCACAATACTCACCTAACTGCCAACGCGCCGGTCGGTTGATCCGCACTCGGCGCGGGAGCAAATGGCGCGCACAGCCGAAATTCCCGCCCATCTTGAAGGAGAGGTACAATGACGAGGACGAAATTTGTGATCGCCACAGCGGCGGCCGCGATGCTTGCCGCGATGCCCGTGCTGGCGGACGACGCCTTCATCACCGAGCAGAAGCCGACCGAGTATCTCGCCAAAGACCGGCTGATCGGCGCAAAGGTCCACGATGGCTCCGGCAAGATCATCGGCGATATCGAAGACCTCATCATCAGCAACGACCAGAAGGTCGAAGGCGTGATCATGGGCGTCGGCGGATTCCTCGGCGTCGGCGAGAAGAAGGTCGCCGTGGACGTGAACGCTCTCAGTATCGAAGCGACCGACGGCAAGATGAACGTCGTTTTGCCGATCGCGACGAAGGACTCACTGACGGCGGCGCCGACCTACAAGCGCATCAATCCGCCGAAGGGCTGGCTGCAGCGCGCGGTCGAGAAAGGACAGGAATTCAAGGACAAGGGCGAAGTGACCGCGAAGGATGCTTATGAAAAGGCAAAAGAAAGCGCGGGCCCAGCGATTGAGCGCGCCAAGGAGGCCGCGCAGGACGTCATAGAGAAAGCTCGCGAAGCCGCGCAGCCTGCGCCTGAGGCGCCGACGGACGCGCCGAAGAATTGATACCGCAATAAAAAATCTCGCGTTCTCAAGCGAGATCACGATCTTGGGGGGCTGGGCTGCAACGCATCGGACCCCTTTTGCGTTATGCCTCCAAGCAAGAGCCGCGCAGGTGAACCCGTGCGCTGAAAAATGGAGGTGAGGCATGCCCTTGTTGCGTAGCGAAAGCAGTATGGGAGCACTTCGCACGGCCGCATTCATCGCCGCGACTGTAGCGAGCGTGGCTTGTGTGATCGCGGTCGTGATGTCCGGACGCGCCGCGGCCGAAGACGGGGAGGCTGCCTACAACAACGCCTGCCGCACGTGCCACTCTGTGAAGGCTGACGACAATCGGCTCGGACCCAACTTGCACAACATCGTCGGACGCAAGGCTGGCGCGGCGAGCGGCTTCCCCTACTCGGATTCGTTGAAAAACTCGGGTGTGACCTGGGACGAAGCAACGCTCGATAAGTTCATTGCCGCGCCCGATAGCGTCGTGCCCAACAACAACATGAAGCCGTTCACTGGCATTTCGGATGCAAAGCTGAGGGCAACGATTGTTAGCTACCTAAAGACTGGCGCGACAGGGGCTGCCAATTGATGGATCGCGCTTCGCCTGTTGTCACGACCGGCAAATGACGAAAGAAGCGGGCGTTGATGCGCCCGCTCCGGAATTTCGGATCCGCCTCAGCCTTAGCCGATGAAGCGCGTGCCGACGTTGCGGAAGCTCGTTTTGATGCGGCGCACGGTGCCGGTTTTCGAGCGCATTACGACTGTCTCGGTCTCGGCGAAATCGCCGCGAAAGCGTACGCCGTCCAATAGAGAGCCATCCGTTACGCCGGTTGCGGAAAAGACAACGTCGGCGGACGCCATGTCCTCCAGCTTGAACTTCCGCTTGATATCGGTGATGCCCATCTTCTCGGCCCGCACGCGCTCTTCGTCCTTGAGCGGCATCAGACGGCCCTGGATCTGTCCGCCGATGCAGCGCAGGGCGGCCGCGGCCAGCACCCCCTCCGGCGCGCCGCCGGAGCCCATGTATATGTCGATGCCGGTTTCCGCCGGGTCGGTCGTCCAGATCACGCCGGCAATGTCGCCGTCGGGGATCAGCTGCACGCCGGCTCCCGTTTCGCGTACAGCCTTGATGAGATCAGCGTGGCGCGGCCGGTCAAGAATGCAGGCCATGATCTCGTTGATCGGAACGCCTTTAGCGCGCGCTAGCGCGTTCAGATTGTCCGCCGGTGCGGCGTCGAGATCCACGATGCCCTCCGGATAGCCGGGACCGATGGCGATCTTGTTCATGTACATATCAGGCGCGTGCAGTAGGCCGCCACGTTCCGAAATCGCAAGCACGGCAAGCGCGTTCGGCATCGCCTTGGCGCAAATCGTGGTGCCCTCCAGCGGGTCAACCGCGATATCGACTTCGGGCCCCTCCCCAGTACCGACCTTCTCGCCGATGTAGAGCATCGGCGCTTCGTCCATCTCGCCTTCGCCGATGACGACGGTCCCGGAAATCGACACGCGGCCAAGTTCGCGACGCATGGCGTCGACCGCCGCCTTATCGGCCGCTTTCTCGTTGCCGCGACCGCGCAAGCGAGCGGCGGCGATTGCAGCGGCCTCCGTGACACGCGCCACTTCGAGAACGAGCACGCGCTCCAGGCCGCTGCCATTGCCGGCCGATTGATCTTTGCCGCTCATCTTATCTCCCCCTGTTGGGCGAAGTTCATTCATATCCGCCTATAGCTCCTCGATGCGTATCAATTGCGGGCGCTCAGTAACCTTGCCATCCTTCTCGATCCGATCGAGAGCCTTGCGCATCGCTTCTTCCGTGGTCTCGTGCGTGATGATGATGACCGATACGGGTGCGTTCGGCTGATTGGCGCTGCGCGTACCCGGCGCCGGAGGCGTCACGGGCGTGTGCTGCACGATGCTTTCGAGCGAGACGCCTTCTTCGCCCAGGCGCGTTGCAATCGCACCCATTACACCGGGTTTGTCCTCAAGCCGCAGACGCACGTAGTAGGAACCATAGTGCGCACCGAGCTTGGCCGCCTCGTGCGGCTTCAATTCGCTCGTGGAAAGAACGAACGGCGGCACGACAGAGCCGCGCGCGATGTCGAGAATATCGCCGGCGACGGCCGATGCGGTTGCGCGCCCGCCGGCACCAGCGCCGACAAGCAGGATGTTGCCGCAGTAGTCGCCGTCGATCGCAACGGCGTTGGTCACTCCCGACACCTCGGCGATGGAGGAATCCTTATAGACGAGGCAGGGCGAGACGCGCGCGAGGATACCGCCCGGCGTCTGCGCGGCGACGCCGAGCAGTTTGATGCGGTAGCCCAGGCTGTCGGCCGCCTCGATGTCCTCGGCCGTAATGCTCTCGATGCCCTCGACGTGGATTTCGTCCAGCGCGACGCGCGTGCTGAACGCAAGGCTCGTCAAGAGCGCAAGCTTGTGCGCGGTGTCGAAGCCGCCGATATCGAAGGTCGGATCGGCTTCCGCGTAGCCCTTTGCCTGCGCCTCTTTCAGAACGTCGGAAAAGTCACGGTGCTCGCTCTGCATCTTGGTGAGGATGTAGTTGCATGTCCCGTTCAGGATGCCGTAGACGCGCTGGATTTCGTTGGCGCCGAGCGACTCGCGCAACGTCTTGATGACGGGTATGCCGCCGGCGACAGCCGCCTCGAAGTTCAAGGCGACGCCACGTTTTTCCGCGCGCTTGGCCAGATCGAAGCCGTGCTTGGCGAGCAGTGCCTTGTTGGCCGTCACCACATGCTTGCCGGCGTCGAGTGCGGCCTCTACGGACGCTTTCGCGATTCCGCCGTCGCCTCCCATCAGCTCGACAAAGACGGAGTTCGACGGGTCCTTTGCCAGTGCAACAGGATCGGAAAAGAACTGCGCTGCCTGCGCGACCGGTCCTTTCTGTTCCTCGCGCGACTTGGCGGCGACGCCCGTGACCTTGATCGGTCGTCCGGCGACGTCGCCGAGCCAGCCGCCGTGCGTGCCAAGCAGGTCCAACAGTCCGCCGCCGACCGTGCCGAGCCCGGCAATTCCAATGTTTAGAGGTTCTGACATAAGGGCGATGTTACCGGCTAACGGTTGCTGAGGCGGGTCTTGCGGCGGTCTGGGGAGCCGTACCTTCGGAAAAGAACTTGCGGATTGAGCGCGCAGCCTGGCGGATGCGCTGCTCGTTCTCGACGAGCGCTATGCGGATAAAGCCTTCGCCAAATTCGCCGAAGCCGACGCCCGGCGAGACGGCGACATCGGCCTTCTCGATTAAAAGTTTGGCAAACTCGACGGAGCCCAGGTGCCGATAGTGCTCGGGCACCGGCGCCCAGGCGAACATCGTTGCCGGCGGGGGCGGCACAGGAAAGCCGGCGCGACCGAAGCTATCGACGAGCGCATCGCGCCGGCTCTTGTACATGGCGCGGATTTCGTCGACGCAATCCTGCGGTCCATTCAAGGCGGCGGCGGCGGCGACCTGGATCGGCGTGAAGGCGCCGTAATCGAGATAGGATTTCACGCGCGCCAGTGCGCCAATCAAACGCTCGTTGCCGACCGCAAAACCCATGCGCCAACCGGGCATGTTGTAGGTCTTGGAGAGCGAGGTGAACTCCACCGTGCGCTCGCGCGCTCCCGGGACTTGCAGGATCGAAGGCGGCGGCACGCCGTCATAATAAAGTTCGGCATAGGCGATGTCCGACATGATGATGAGGTCGTGCTTGTTCGCCAGCGCCACCGCGTCCTTGTAGAATTCCAGATCGGCCACCATCGCCGTCGGGTTCGACGGGAAAGAGATGATGACCGCGAGCGGCTTGGGGATCGAATGTTTCACGGCGTGCTCGATGGCGCGCAGGAAGTCCTCGCCGCCCACCGCCGGCAGATGCCGGACGGCCGCGCCGGCGATGATGAAGCCGAAAGCATGGATCGGATACGTCGGGTTCGGAACAAGGATGACATCGCCCGGCGCGGCGATGGCCTGCGCCATGTTGGCGAAGCCCTCCTTCGAGCCGAGCGTCGCGACGATCTCGGTTTCGGGATCAAGCTTCACGCCGAAACGGCGCTCGTAATAGGCAGCCTGCGCGCGCCGCAACCCCGGTATGCCCTTGGAGGCGGAGTAGCGATGCGTGCGCGGCTTGTTAATCGTCTCGATCAGCTTGTCGACGATGTGCTGCGGCGTGGGCATGTCCGGGTTGCCCATACCAAGGTCAATAATGTCCGCCCCGCGTGCGCGCGCCGCCGCCTTCAACCGATTGACCTCGGCGAAAACGTACGGTGGCAGGCGCTTGATGCGATGGAATTCTTCGCTCACGGGTGCAGTCCTTACCTACTTTGGTAGGCAAAAGCTCAGTATTTTGCGGGCCGGCAATACGCTTACGGCATGGCTGCTCGGCGGGACCGCTTGGGCGCACTCTTTAAGCGCGAGTTTGCCCGCCCGTCCAGTACCGGCGACGGGGGCGCAAATTCGCCGATAACTCAGGGAGGTAACCGGCAGCCCAAGAAGGGATTCGTTGGCCGCGCGGCGCATCATTGAGCGCGCTTGAGACTTTCGTCAGGACACGTCGTAAGAGGTGCGATTCGACTTGCGATGCGCCTGTCGCGCAGGCACTGTTTGCGCAAAGAGGCGGCATCGGGAGGCCGCCAATCAATACCGGCTCAACCGGCTCAATAGAAAGTCACGAACGCCGATGGCCCAGGACAGCATCGAAGGTCAAAGCCTCTTTTCCAATTATGTCATTCCCAACCCGGAGGAGTTCGCCAGCAACCTGCTGACAGCCTTTGAAAGAGGCAGCTCGGCTATGGCGGAGCTGGCAGAACGTCCCGACGCCAAGATCGGCCCCTACTCCCCGGCGAGCGAGTTTTCCGCCGCGTTGGAAACGCTGACGGCACTGGCGCGCACGTGGCTCGCCGACCCGGTCAAGCTTTCGGAAGCGCAGACGGAGTTCTTTACGCAGTTCGCCGCGCTCTGGAACAACGTGTTGCAACGCATGATGGGCGTGCCCGTCAAACCCCTCATCGAGCCGAACCCGGGCGATAACCGCTTCAAGGATCCGGAGTGGACACAAAATCCTTTTTTCGACTTCCTGAAACAAGCCTATCTGCTCGCGTGTGCCTGGGCCGAACGGCAACTAGCGCAGACGCCCGGCCTCGATGAACGCGAGCGTCATCGCGCCGAGTTCTATCTGCGGCAGCTGACGAGCGCCTATTCGCCGGCGAACTTCCTTGTGACCAATCCTGAGGTCTTGCGCGAGACGTTCTCTTCAAACGCGCGCAATCTGGTCAACGGCGTGTCGTTGCTGGCCGACGACATCAAAAGATCGGGCGACCTGATGCGCATCAGCCAGACGGACGCCACGGCGTTCGAGCTCGGGCGCAATCTGGCGATGACGCCCGGCAAAGTCGTCTACCAAAATGACCTGCTGCAGCTCATTCAATATTCGCCGACAACCGACAAGGTGCATGAGCGCCCCTTGCTGATGGTGCCGCCCTGGATCAACAAGTACTATATTCTTGATCTGACCCCGCAGAAGAGCCTCATCAAGTACGTCGTCGATCAGGGTTTCACGGTCTTTGTCGTATCCTGGGTCAACCCGGATGAGCGTCTGTCCGACAAGACCTTCGAGGATTACATCCTCGAAGGTATTCTCGGGGCCGCTGCTGCGGCGGCGCGCGAGACGGGTATCGAGAAGATCAACGTGCTCGGCTATTGCGTCGGCGGGACCGCGCTTTCGAGCGCGCTGGCCTATCTCGCGCAGACGGGTCGCGAGCCCTTCAAATGTTGCACGTTCCTTACGACACAGGTCGATTTCTCGCTCGCCGGCGACCTGTTGCTCTTTACCGACGACAACCAGCTCAACAGCCTGGATGCGCTGATGGACGAGCGGGGTTTTCTCGACGGTTCGCGCATGGCCAATGTGTTCAACATGATGCGGCCGCGCGATCTCATCTGGCCCTACATCATCAACAACTACATGCTCGGCAAGAAGCCGTTCCCGTTTGACCTGCTCTATTGGAACCAGGACTCGACGCGCATGGCGGCCGCCAATCACAAATTCTATCTGCGTGAGTTCTACAACGAGAACGCGTTGGCGCGCGGCGAGATGACGATCGGCGGCATCAAGCTCGACCTCAAGAAGATCACGCTTCCGATCTTCACGATCGCCACCAAGGAAGACCACATCGCGCCGGCCGCTTCGGTATATCGTGGAAGCCATTTGTTCGGCGGTCCGGTTGAGTTCGTGCTCGCGGGCTCGGGACACATCGCGGGCGTCGTCAACCCGCCCGACAAAGTCAAGTATCAGTACTGGACCGCCGGCAAGGCGGCGAACGATCTTCCGGGTTGGCTCAAGACCGCGAAGGAAGCGCCGGGTTCGTGGTGGCCGTACTGGATCGCTTGGCTGTCACAGCAATCGGGTGGCTGGACCGTGCCGCGCGTGCCAGGCAAGACACTGGGTGTCATCGAGGACGCACCAGGATCCTACGTCAAGGCGCGCTGAGGCGGCTCGGCCCAGCGCAACGCCGCCTGTCGCTCACGACATCGTGCGCGCGACATCGACGAGCTGATCAAGCGCTTTGCCCCAGCCTTCCTGGAAGCCCATGTCGGCGTGGCGCTTGCTGTCCGTCGCGTCGGCGTGAATCGCGAGCGCCGAATACTTCGTGCTGGTTTTGCCTTGGGGCTCGAGTGTGACCACGGCGGTGAAGGAGAGGTCGTCGGCGCTCGGCTTCGAAGGCCGATAGCCCGGCAGCAGCACGGATGTGAAAATGAGCCGGCGCAGGGGCGTCACTTCCAGGTAGCAGCCGGAGTTTGGAAACTCCTGCCCTTCGGGCGAGCGCATGGTGGTGCGGAAGATGCCGCCCGGACGAAGGTCGATTTCGCAATCCACAGTCTGCCAGGGCTTCGGCGTGAACCACTTCATCAGATGCTCAGGCGTCGTCCATGCGGCCCAGACGCGCTCGCAAGGCACGTCCACTACGCGCTCAAGGAGAAGATCGCGTTTGGGGTCGCATTTGAATTGTAGGGGGGCGGTCATCGCTCGTCCTCCTTCATACTGGCCAAATACGTGTCGAGCTGATCGAGACGCTTGGTCCAGAGCGCGCGCTGTGCATTGAGCCAGGCATCGGCTGTGACAAGGGCCTTGGGCGCAAGGCGGAAGGTACGCACGCGGCCACGCTTGTGCGAGCGCACAAGAGAGGCGCGCTCCAGAACGCTCAGGTGCTGTGCGAACGACGGCAATGCCATATCGAAGGGACGCGCAAGTTCGCTCATGGCGGCAGGACCCCGGCTCAATCGCGAAATCACGGCGCGTCGCGTCGGGTCGGAAAGGGCGTGAAAGACGCGGCTCAAGCTCGTCGATTGGTTAGCCATATACCTAACTATAGATGGATCCATTACTAAGGCAAGTACCTTTGTATATGGGCAACGGTTTGCAGCAGGAGAGCGCACGAACTCTCACCTGAAATGGCTTCCAAATTTTTAGAGTTTTGTCTCGACCGCGCGCGGTGCGCCGATCATGAAACCTCGAACTCGCCCTCGTAGTCGAGGGGCCAAAGCACGGTGAAATCTTCGCCGTCGAGATCGCGGAATGCGACGGCATTGATTTCGAGATCGTCGGACGCGGCCTTCTCAACGAGCGGCTCGATCTTCTCCCAGACCTTCGGCGCGTTCTTCGCAAGAAGCATCAGATTGACGACGCCCTCGCCCGGCTCATGGCCGTCGACCTCGACGCTGGTCGACCCGTCGAGCGCGGCGATCAGCTTATCCTCGAGATCGATGACCTTTTCGATGGTGCCGTCGTCATCGCCCTGAAACTGCAGTACGAGCTGATGCTTCATCCCTCATGCGTCTCCGTGTATTCTCTTAGATTGCGGACAGCGCGGCCTCGATATCGGCGATGATATCGTCGATATCCTCGATGCCGAGCGAGAGGCGGACAACATCGGGGCCAGCGCCGGCCGCTACCCGCTGCTCGTCAGTCAGCTGGCGATGCGTGGTGGATGCCGGGTGGATGACGAGGCTGCGCGTATCACCGATGTTGGCGAGCAGGCTGAACAGCTTCAGGCTCGACACGAACGTGACGCCGGCCTCATACCCTCCCTTGAGGCCGAACGTAAAGACGGCGCCGGCACCTTTGGGGCAAATCTTCTGATGCAGATTGTAGCTCGGATTGTCAGGCAATCCGGCGTAGTTGACCCACGAGATTTTCGGGTGCGCGGCAAGCCAACGGGCAGTGGCAAGTGCGTTGTCGCATTGGCGCTGCATGCGCAGCGGCAGTGTCTCTGCGCCGGTGAGTATCAAGTAGGCGTTGAAGGGCGATATGGCGGGGCCAAGATCGCGCAGGCCCATCACGCGGGCGGTAATCGCAAACGCCATCGGTCCAAACGTGTCCGCCAGTTTGATGCCGTTATATGAGGGGTTCGGATCAACTAGCGTTTTGTAGCGGTGCCGGCTGCCGACCCAATCGAAGGTACCGCAGTCCACGATGATACCGCCGATCGAGTTGCCGTGGCCGCCGATGAATTTGGTCAGGCTGTGCAGCACGATGTCGGCGCCGAACTCCTTCGGTCGGCACAGGTAGGGGGTGGCGAGCGTGTTATCGACGATCAATGGCACGCCGGCCTGTTTGGCGACCGCAGCAATCGCGGGAAGATCGATCACGATGCCGCCGGGGTTGGCGATACTTTCGCAGAAGATGGCGCGCGTCTTCGGCGTCACCGCGGCCGCGATCGAGGCTGGGTCGGTAGCGTCCGCCCATACCACGCGCCAGTCGAACTTCTTGAATGCGTGGTTGAACTGATTGATCGAGCCGCCATAGAGCTGGCGCGCGGCGATGAACTCATCGCCCGGCTCCAGCAGCGTGTGAAACGTCAGCGCCTGCGCGGCGTGGCCAGAGGCGACGGCGAGCGCCGCGCTGCCGCCCTCGAGCGCGGCGATGCGCGCTTCCAGCACGGACTGCGTCGGGTTGTTGATGCGCGTGTAGATGTTGCCGAAGGCTTCAAGCCCGAACAGCTTGGCCGCGTGATCCACGTCCTCGAAGACAAAGGACGTCGTCTGGTAGATCGGCGTTGCGCGCGCCCCGGTGGCGGGATCGGGGGCCGCACCTGCGTGGACGGCGAGTGTCGAGAACTTCGGGGTATCGGACTGAGGCATCTGCTGGCGCTCCTCGGCCATTCGGCCGCCGCCAGGGAGAGCGCAGGTCCGGCCGGTCTGTCAACCAGCCAGAACCGCAAGTCGTGGAGCGAATTTTTAAAGCTTCGCGTACTGTCCGGCGATGCCGCAGCGCCACTTCTGAATAACCCAGTTCGGATGTTCGCCGATCCACTTCGACATCTCGATCTGGCCCTTCATCATGCACTGCTGTGGCGTGACGCTTTCACCTTCGAAAGTCATCGTTACGTCTTTGCAACGCGACGGCTGATCAATCATGCAGACGGCGATCACAAGTTCAATCATCGGGACCCCCAGGTCTAGGTCAGCAGATCACCGGTTGGTGATCCTGTTTCCCTGGGCGTTGTCCTCGGTCAATTTTTTATGGATGCTTTGAACGTGTGTTGAGCGTATGCACGAAAAGTAAACTGCACAAGAACGCGGCGGTCACAGAAAGTGCCTAGAGAGCAGTCAGGGCGCATTTGCCGCGGGAAATGTTGCCGGGAAGTAGCAGGAAAAACGCCCGATTTGTGACTTTTCCGCAACGATGGTGCGTTCTCGGTCGATCCAGTCGCAGTTTGGAGCGCAGCAAGGGGGCAACATCCGACTCAATATTAGCGGAGAAGGTAGGCACCGCCTTGCGGTCGCCGCGTTTCATGAGCGATTGAAGCGCACGGTTAATGCGGCACATACCCCTCATCGGCGACCCATGAACATCCTTCAAGTCCCTTCGCCCGGCCAACCGGCGCCACATGCGTCGCTTGAGCGACGCGCTCCTTCGCTTGGCTGGTTCGTGCGGCGCTCTCTTCTGTGGGCGCTTGTTGTGACCGCTGGCGTCGCCGCCGCCTGCCTGCTCTATGCGGCGGGCACCAGTGCCGGCCCGGAGCCCCGGGGCGGGGCCGTCCAGGTGACGAAGGCGCCGATGCGCGTCTAGGGCCGAGGCTCGCGGTCGGATAAGCCGTCAATCCGCTTTCTAACCGGTCCATTTCGCGGGCGCCTCTTTGTCAGGCGCGGCGCCCGTCCTACAATTGCGCCGGAACGAAAACGGAAAGGATCGCCGATGCCGTCATGGATGTGGGCCGTGCTGCTGGTGGCTCTGCTGGCGATCGTGCTGCTCGCCATCGTGTGGTACGGCGGTTTCCTGGCAGCGTCCGACGAACGGCGGCCGAGAGCCGATGACGAGGAGGGCGAAGACAGGGACGAGCCCTACCCGCCGGTGGACGAGCCTCAGCGTCCGCTCCGCCGTATCACGGCCGCGCCACCGCCCGCTCTCGCCGGCCCTGCGCGCGGTGTTGCGGAGAATACTTCGAGCCCGGTCCGCCGCCCTGCGGCGGCCGCCGCTGGCGAAAGCGGCGCCACAGCGCCGCCTCCACGGACACGGGAGCGGCGCGGCGTACCCCCGCCCGCGGCCGCAACGGCCGAAGATCGAGCTACGGCCACCCCCACCCAACCCGCCGGGAAACGTTCAAGCAAAGCGCCGCCCGCGCAAGCCGCTTGGAGTACGGGCAAGCCGAAGAAGCCGGAGCGCTAGGTCAACATCTTCAGCACCAGCCTAGGGGCTCGCCGTGAGTTCAAGGGTATCGGCGCCTTTCGTGCCTGAATTGTTTGTTCACCAACGTTTCGTAGCTGTGTCCTGCGGTCACTTGATCCGGCGCGCGCGCTGCTCCTATCATTGACGGATGGGCGGCGGGCCCTAGAGGTGCGGCTGAATGACGGAACAACAAAAGAAATTTCCCGAATTCTACGTCACCGCGCCGCAACCCTGTCCCTATCTGCCCGGCCGTCTTGAGCGTAAGCTTTTCACTCATCTCACCCACGACAAGCCACCTGATCTCGTCGACCGGCTGCTGACGACCGGTTTCCGGCGCAGCCAGAACATCGCCTACGTGCCCTATTGCGAAGGCTGCCAGGCCTGCGTTTCGGTGCGCGTGCTCACCAACGAATTCCAGCCCGACGATTCAATGCGCCGCGTTCTTCAGCGCAATTGCCGTCTGGTTGCGCGCCGGACCACGCCCGTTCCGACTGCCGAGCAGTTCCGGCTTTTCCGCGCCTACATCGATGCCCGCCACAACGATGGCGGCATGGCCGACATGACCATGCTCGACTACCGCATGATGATCGAGGACACGGTGATTGATACGTTCCTCACCGAGTATCGCGAGAAACCTGCGGATGCGACCGATATGGATTTCGAGGCATGGCCGCTGAAGGGCGTCGCGCTGTGCGACCGGCTCACCGACGGTATCTCGATGGTCTACAGCTTCTATGATCCAGCAGATACGAAGCAGAGCCTCGGCACATACATGATCCTGGAGCATATCCAGTTCACACGCCGCCTGAGCCTGCCTTACCTCTATCTCGGATACTGGATCGAAGGCTCGCGCAAGATGGCCTACAAGACACGCTTCCAGCCGCAGGAACGGCTTGGTCCCGATCGGTGGGAGCGCGCATTCCCCGACCGCGAGGGGCGCTAGAGCGCTTAGCCGGAAACTACTTCGACAGCGCCGTTTCGAGCTTGCCGAACATGTAGTTCCACTTGGCCGTCTGCGTGTCGACGAGCGCTTTCATGCGCGCGCGCAGTTCCAGCAGCAGTGCGCAATCCGGGGTGCCTCTTGCCGCGCCTTCCTGGCCCATGGTCGAAATCGCCAGCAGTAGCTCGTCCGTCGATTTGTCGAAGACCTCGATCTTCTCATCGCGAACGTAAGGGGCCGCTTCCTTCATGAACTGATCGTGACTCCACCCGCGCTTGTCCTTGAGCGCGCGCAGCCTTTCCTGAAAAGCCGGCCGGTTCTTCGTATTCAGATCGCGCAGAGAGCTTGCGGCTTCCTCAACCACGGCCTCGAACTCGGCTTTGCTGCAGGCTGCGGGCGCGGTCTCGTCCGCATACGCAACGGCCGCCGGATAGGCGGACACGACCGCCAACCCCACGCCGATCACCAGCCCTGCTCTGCGTCCTCTCATGGCCGGAGTGGTAGCCTCGGACGCGAGGCACGGCAAGTGCGCGCGCCTCTCAAAAGGCGTTTCAATTGTGCGCCTAGAAGCGCGGACCGAATTGGTTGGAGCGAGGGAAGCCCTTGGGCGCCAGACGGCCGGCCTGCGCGCGCTCGCCGACCCACTCACGCAGTTCCCCCCAGACAAGATTGAATTCGCGGCCTGCGCTGTCGAGCCATGTCAGGCCGTCAGCTTTTTTGAAGACACGCGCGTCCGACAATCCCCCGTCTTTGAAACGCTGGAAGATGACACCCTTGCCGCGGGTCATCTCGTTGACCTCGTCGAGCTTGAAGACGAGCATCTTGCGGTTCTCGCCAATGGTAGCGACGTAGTCGCCATCGACCGGAACACAAAGACGCGCTTCGTCGGGCTCGGAAACGTTTAGCACCTGCTTGCCCTTGCGGGTTGAGGCGATGACTTCGTCTTCCGGCACGATGAAACCGTAGCCTGACGTGGAGGCAACGAGCAGCTTGCGACCCGCCTCGTGTACGAAGACCTCGGCGATGTCGTGGTTCTCTTCCAGATCGATCATCAGGCGCACGGGCTCGCCGTGGCCGCGGCCGCCTGGAAGCGTGCTCGCTTCCAGCGTGAAGAATTTGCCGTTGGTGGCGAAGACCACGAGCTTGTCGGTGGTGAAGGCGCGCACGGCGCGCTTCAAGCCATCGCCCTGCTTGAAGTCGAGCTTCGTTAGGTCATCCTGGTGGCCCTTCAGCGCGCGGACCCAGCCCTTCTCCGATAGGATGATGGTGATCGGTTCCTTCTCGACCAGGACGGCATCAAGATCGGCATCAATTTCGGGAGCCTCTGCGAAGGTCGAACGCCGGCGGCCGATCTCGGTCTTCTTGGAGTAGCGCTCGCGGGTAGCCTTCACCTCTTCGGTGATGCGTTCCCACTGCAGCTCCTCGGACTTCAAAAGTTGCTTCAGCTCGCGCCGCTCCTTCGACAGCTTGTCGTGCTCGACCTTGATCTCGATTTCCTCGAGCTTGGAAAGCGAGCGCAGGCGCAGGTTGAGGATCGCGTCGGCCTGGATCTCTGAGAGCTGGAACTTCGATATCAGCTTGGCCTTCGGATCGTCCTCGCGCCTGACGATGCGGATGACTTCATCGATGTTGAGATAGGCGATCAGATAGCCATCAAGAACTTCCAGCCGGTGCTCGATCTTCTTCAAGCGATGCTGCGAGCGGCGCACGAGCACATCTATGCGGTGCTCGAGCCACTGCGAAAGTACGTCGCGCAGGCTCAAGACGTTCGGCACCTGGCCGGCGGACAGCACGTTCATGTTAAGGCCGAAGCGGACCTCAAGTTCCGTCAAGCGGAACAGGCTTTCCATCAGCAGCGCCGGCTCGACCGTGCGGCTCTTGGGTTCGAGCACTAGGCGGATTTCTTCCGCGCTCTCGTCGCGCACGTCGCCAAGCAACGGCAGCTTCTTTTCCGACATCAACTCGGCGATCTTCTCGACGAGCTTGGCTTTCTGCACTTGGTATGGGATCTGCGTGACGACGATCTGATAGCCACCGCGGCCGGTTTCTTCCTTCAGCCAACGCGCACGCACGCGGAAGCCGCCACGGCCGGTCTTGTAGGCCTCGAGGATCTGCTCCTTCGGCTCGACGATGACGCCGCCGGTGGGAAAGTCGGGGCCTGGCACGAGCTCGACGAGTTTTTCGACGGTCGCATTCGGATGCTTGATGAGGTGCAGCAGCGCGGCGCACAGCTCATCGGCGTTGTGTGGGGGAATGTTCGTCGCCATGCCGACAGCAATGCCAGCCGATCCGTTGGCGAGAAGGTTCGGGAATGCGGCAGGAAGAACGACAGGCTCCTGCACACGCCCGTCGTAGTTTGGACGGAACTCGACCGTGTCTTCATCGATGCCGGCGAGGATGTCGGACGCGACTTCCGTCATGCGCGCTTCGGTGTAGCGCTCGGCCGCAGGGTTATCGCCGTCGATGTTTCCGAAGTTACCCTGGCCGTCGACCAACGGATAGCGGACGGCGAAATCCTGGGCGAGACGCGCAAGCGCGTCATAGATCGCCTGGTTGCCGTGCGGGTGATAGTCGCCCATCACCTCGCCGACGATTTTCGCGCACTTAAGGAAGCCGCCCTGCGGATCGAGGCGCAACTCGCGCATGGCGTAGAGAATGCGTCGGTGGACCGGCTTCAGGCCATCGCGCACATCGGGTAGCGCGCGATGCATGATCGTCGACAGCGCGTAAGCAAGGTAGCGCTCTTCGAGCGCGCTTTTCAGGTCGACAGGCTCGATCGGGCCCTCGCCCGGAAGAATCGGTTTCTGGCTCATGAGGCGCGTTTAACGCGCGTGCCCCGCCACGTTCAAGCGGGCGGCGCGGATCACATGCCGAAAAGTTGCTTATGCCGCGCTAGAGGCCGGTCTCACCACCAGAACGTGGCGAAATCGCCACCCGTCGGCGCGTTCGTGTAGGTGCGCTGCGACGAGGCCGGCTGCACTGTTGGCGAGGAGTCGGGAAGCTCGGCCACGACGGCGGACGGATCGAGTTGCGGCACAACCAGTACCTGCGTTCCGACCGTCACGCGTGCCGCCAAGTGCACCACGTTCTCGTTCAGCATCCGGAAGCAGCCGGACGACTCGGCGCGGCCGATCGTCTTGGGCGCATCCGTTCCGTGTATGCGATAAAGCGAATTGCCAAGGTAGATCGCCATGGCGCCTAAGGGGTTCCTCACGCCGCCGATCATCTTCTCGGGCAGTTCCGGGCGGCGCTGGCGCATCTCGGCCGGCGGATACCAGTCCGGCCACCAGGCGATGCGCGAAACCGTTTCGCTGCCGCTCCAGGCGAAGCCCTCCTTGCCAACGCTGATCGTGTACATGAACGCGGTCGCGTCATCGTTGACGTAGTAGAGGCGGCGCGCGCTCGTATCGATCACGACCGAGTTTGCGGCATAGGGACCTGAGAAGCTTACGCGCGGCGGCGGAACCGGCTGAATGTTCGGCCGGCCACCACCATCGGCGACCATCGGCTGAGACGGATCGACGGGCGTCCAAAGCGGGACTGGCTGCGATGACGAATAGCTGCCGCCACCCTGGTAGTCGAATGCGGAGAAGCCGAAGCCAGTCTGCGGGGCACTGTTGCGCGGGGAGGAACGCGGTGCGAACTGCGGATCGTCCCACAGTCCGTTGGGGGACATCGACTGGGCGATTGCGGGCGGACCCACAAGCGTCACCGCCGCGGCCAACGCCAGAAACGCGGTAACCATACTCATACGCGAAAGCATAACGGAACGCCCCTGAAAGCGATTTCAGGTGGTCAACGCGCAGTGGTTGTGCCCAGTTCCGTTGCGGCGCCAGCCGGTTAACCGCGTCCGATCCGCCACCACGGCTTCCGTTACGGGGAAGTCCATGGCACCCTGGGCGGCTCTTACACGGTCAATAACATATAACAGTCGCTTGGGAGTTTGGCCATGACCAGCCGCACCATTCTCTTAATTCTCGGCCTCGCTGTAGTGGCGATCCTGTCCGTCACGATACTATCGCGCTCACCGGACCATGCTGTCACCGAGCCCGCCGCCGCGCCGCCGGCTGCGTCGGACGCTGCGGCGCCGACAGCCACGGAGGCTACGCCGGCCGCGCCGGCACCATCCGACACTTCGGTCGAAGCTCCGGGTGTCAACATCGAGACCGACAAGACGACGGGCGATGTGAAAGTTCAGGCGCCGGGCGTCGATGTCGAGAAGACGCAGGACGGCATCAGCGTGAAGGCACCGGGCGGCGTCGAGATCGAGGTTCCGGCCAAGGAGCCGGCGCCCGCTACGCCGTGACGCTCGCCGTGCGCGGCTGAATTCGGGCCGCTAGGCGATCGACCGCACAAGGCCGCCATCAACGCGCAATGCCGCGCCGTTGGTGGCGGATGCTTCCTTGGAAGCGGCGTAGACGACCATGTTGGCGACTTCCTCGACGCTGGCGAAGCGCTGGATCAGCGATGTCGGGCGGTGCTGCTTTACGAAGGTCGCGGCCATCTCATCGACGCTGACACCGGCGTCCCTCGCCATGGCGGTCAGGAAGTCCTCGACACCTTCCGAGCGCGTCGGGCCGGGAAGCACAGCGTTGACAGTGACGCCGGTACCGGAGGTCATCTCGGCAAGGCCGCGCGAGATCGCAAGCTGCGCTGTTTTTGTGAAGCCGTAGTGGATCATCTCTGGCGGAATGTTGAGGGCCGACTCCGACGAAATGAAAACGATGCGGCCCCAATTGCGCTTAAGCATTTCCGGCATGTAAGCACGCGACAGGCGTACACCTGACATGACGTTGGTTTCGAAGAAGCGCGTCCAGTCTGCATCTGGAACGTCGAAAAACGCTTTCGGCTCGAAGATGCCGGCGTTGTTGATCAGGATATCGACCTGTGGCACGGCCGCCACGAGTTGGTCGCAACCACCGGCGTTGGACACGTCAGCGGCAATGCCCGACACCTTCGATGATGCAGCCCTGCGGACGGCGGCGATCGCCTTATCGACGCTTGCCTGCTTACGGCCGTTGAGGATGACATCGGCCCCCGACGCGGCGAGCCCTTTGGCGATAGCGAGGCCGATGCCGGCGGTCGAACCTGTCACGAGGGCCGACTTGCCGCTCAGATCGATTTTCATTGCTGCCTCTCGTTCGCGCAAATACCGTCCGCGCGTTTGCACACACCCCGGCAATGCACTTAGCGCGCACATCTAGTAACGCCAATACGGGTCGTAATCGTCCTCATACCAGCGAGGCTGACGCGTGCGACGCTGGCCCGGTCGCAGTTCGGGCTGCGTCCTGGCGCTCGCGACGGCTGCTCCGTTCAGCGAGCGCACCACCGTCACTTCCGTGCCGACCTTCACCAACGAAGCGAGATGGACGACGTGCGCGTTCATCATGCGAAAGCAGCCCGAGGACTCGGCGCGTCCGATGGAGTTCGGATCGTTGGTGCCGTGAACCCGGTAAAGCGTGCTGCCGAGATAGATGGCTTTGGCCCCGAGCGGATTGCGCAGGCCGCCGGTCATGCGTTCAGGAAGTTCGGGCTTGCGCTTGCGCATCTCGGTCGGCGGGTACCAGTCGGGCCAATCGCTGATGCGCGAAACCTTCTGCTTGCCGGTCCAGCGAAATCCATCGCGTCCGACGCCGATGGGGTAGGCGTACGCGACCGTCGGGCCCAGCACGTAATAAAGCTTGCGGGCACTCGTATCGATGACGACGCTCCCAGGCCGATAGGCGCCGCTGAATACGGTTTTGGGCGGTGCTGCCGGTGCAATGTAGGGCCGCGGACCGCCGCTGGTGCCCGGTGTTCTGCTCGCGTCCTGGGGGTTACGGCTCGGCGCGCGGTCATCATCCCTTTCGTCAGGCTCCTCGAAATCACGACGGCGTGCCGGCGGTGCGAACTCGCCATCGTCCCTTTCGTCATAGCCGCGATCGTAACGGTCGAGGCGGTCATCGCCACGCCGCCCGAAGCGCGGCGGCGGCCGCACCTCTTCGTCGTCGTCATACTCTCGGTCGTCGTAGCGATCGTCGGGGGGATTGCCATAGCGGTCGTAGCCGCGCGGCGGCGGCCGGGGAGCATCCCACGGCTCGTCCCACGGAGGCGACCACTGGGGATAGCCCTGCGCGGCGGCAGGCATCGCGTATGATGCCAGCGCGCAAAATGCGGCAAGCATCGTCCAAGCGCTGCTCATCAGGAAACGTGTGCTCATCCGTGTCGCCCCCATCGGACCCGATAACGCGACGGACATGCCGTAGTCCGTCGCGCAAGTTGAATAGGGGAACTGGTCAATGACGTGGCAGGAGTTCGCCTCGCGAGCTCCTGCCGCACCGCAAATTCACGTGAAGCCCCAAATTCCGGGGACCGCCTGGGCAAATGCGTGCCGTCGCACACGTGCGTCGTCCGCCAATCTCACGTTCGACGACTTGGCAGCCTAGCCCGCTGCTCGTCTCAATGCGTGCGCAGGCCTGACGCCGCGCTGCTCGCCGCGACCGCTGGCCGGTCGAGCGTCTTGGCGATCCACCTTGAAGCGAGCCGTCAGGTGCTCCAAATGGCCAGCCTTCTCGGCAAGGGAGTGGCACGCGGCGGTCGACTGCTCGACCATGGCGGCATTCTGCTGGGTGACCTGATCCATCTGATTCATCGCCACATTGACTTGCTGGAGGCCAGAAGCCTGCGCCTGCACTGACGACGTAATGGCCGCGACGAGCACGTCGACGCGCTTGATCTGCTCGGCTATGCGCGTGAACGATTTGCCGGTCTCGCCGACGAGTTCGACACCCTTACCGACCTGGGTCGAAGACGACGAGATCAGCTTCTTGACGTCCTTGGCCGCGTCCGCGGTCCGCTGGGCCAGCGCGCGCACTTCACCCGCCACGACTGCGAAGCCCCTTCCGACGTCACCCGCGCGAGCCGCCTCCACCGCTGCATTGAGCGCCAGGAGATTGGTCTGGAACGCGATCTCGTCGATCACGCCGATGATCTGAGAAATCTCCTGCGACGACTTTTCGATTTCGGCCATCGCGCAAACGGCATTCCTGGTGACGACGCCGGATTGCTCTGCGTCTCGCTTCACGCCAACAACGGCATCGTGAGCTTCATTGGCGCCCTCGGCGGTCTTGTTCACAGCGCCTGAGATCTCAGCGAGAGCCGCGACTGTCTCTTCAAGTGAGGCCGCCTGCTCTTCCGTCCGGCGCGAAAGATCATCTGCGGCGGCGCTTATGTCGCTCGTTCCGGATCTGATGGTTTGAGCATCCTCGGTTACGGCCTTCATCGCTTCGCTCAAACGAGCGATGGCCGTGTTGAAGTCCTCTTTCAGGCGCTGCGCCTTGTTGGGTAAGGCCTCGTCGATATGCGCCGTCAGATCGCCGTTCGCCAACCTTCCGAGCGCGGCCGACAAGCAGTCCATGATAAAGCGGTCGCTCTCGGCTTCCGCCGCGATAGCGAGTTCCGATGTCTTCTGATCGTGGATGTCGGTCAGCGAGCCGCAGGCCCTAATTGTCCTTCCATCGGAGGCGTGACGGCATCCGCCGGTCGCGCGAAACCAGCGATAGGAGCCATCCCTCACCTTCAGGCGATAGGTGACGTCATATCTTGCGCGACCTGTCTTATCGGAGAGATGGCCTGCAAAGGCGGCGAACGTCGCCGCGGCATCGTCGGGATGAAGCCGATCGGACCAGGACTGCACGATATTGGGAAATTCAGTTTCGGTCTCATAACCGATCAGGCGACGGAATTCGGGCGACCAGTTCCAGACGCTCTGCTCGTGCATGGCGTCGCCATTGTGCAGAAGGGCCTGCCACAGGCCCACGCCGCAGGCGTCGTCTAATAGGTCGGACCGTTCCGTGAGATTCTTGATCTCGAGTTCAAGTTCGGAGCCGGCTTTTTCGAGTTGAGAGGTACGTTCCTTGAGTTTCTCGAACTCAAGATCGAAAGCGTTGTTCGCGATCGGCTGCTTCTTATTGCGGAAGATCATAATCGGTAGCCCTTTTTCCGGGAACGCGATTGTCAATTGGAAAACACGTCTTCGAAATAGTTGCGCGCAAAGTAAGTTGAAATTCTTAACCAACTCTTTCGGGCTCAAACGCCAGGGTCCGGCGCGAGACGCACGCCGCGGACTTGGCAGACGCAGTGTTCAAGGGGATTTCTTTCGGCTTTTCTGGGCGGAGATGCTCGGATCTACTGCGCCATCGCCTTACTCCCTGGCCCAAAGGCATTCGCCCAAAGCACGAAAAGCGCGCGGGGCGACCAAGGTGATGGCTTCGATCGGGGAAGTGGCGATCCCGGCAGGATTCGAACCTGCGACCCTCTGCTTAGAAGGCAGATGCTCTATCCAACTGAGCTACGGGATCATGACTACGGGCGCCTCGGCTCCTCCGACGGTGCGCTCCGTCGTTACCTGCCATATTCGGAGGCAGATTTCGAGCGGAAGTCGTGAAACCGCGACGCTCTCACATGTTAGTTCGGTAGTATGACACCCCCTACATTGCGATGCGAGACGCGCCGCGATTGTGGATGGCCCGCCGCCGATGCAGCGCGGGTTGATTGTGGCGCAGGCCCCGTGCGAGATAGCCGCAACCAAAACGAAAGTCGAATATCACGGGGAAGCGCACATGTCGGTTGCAGGATCAGCCTCGGAGGCTGGATCGCCGGGTCTGCTCGATCGGGAGCGGATCATCGCCACGGCAGGCTTCAATCGCTGGATGGTGCCACCCGCCGCACTCGCGATTCACCTCTGCATCGGCATGGCCTACGGTTTCTCGGTTTTCTGGAAGCCCCTGCAGGCAGCATTGATTGGCGCCGACGGCAATCCGCTGCCCGAGTGCTCGGCCGGGGCTGTCACGTTCGGGGAAAAGGCTGCCGGAACGCTGCGCGCGTTGACCGCCACCGACTGTAACTGGAGCCAGTTCGACCTCGGCTGGATGTACACGTTCTTCTTTGTCCTGCTCGGCGTGTCGGCAGCGATCTGGGGAGGGTGGCTGGAACGGGCTGGGCCGCGCAAGGCCGGCGTCGTGGCGGCGCTGTGCTGGTGCGGCGGCCTCCTGATCTCCGCGCTCGGCGTCTACCTGCATCAGCTTTGGATGCTGTGGGTCGGGTCCGGCATTATCGGCGGTATCGGCCTAGGGCTCGGCTACATCTCGCCCGTCTCGACGCTCATCAAGTGGTTTCCGGACCGGCGCGGCATGGCGACCGGCATGGCTATCATGGGCTTCGGCGGCGGCGCAATGATCGGCTCGCCGCTGGCGACATACCTCATGGACTACTTCAAGACCGTGACCGAGGTTGGGGTCTGGGAAACGTTCGTGACGATGGCCGCCGTCTATTTCGCGTTCATGCTCATCGGCGCATTCAGTTATCGCCTGCCGCCGTCGGGCTGGGTGCCGGAGGGATGGACGCCGCCGGCCGCGACCAACGCGATGATCACGTCTAAGAACGTGCATCTGAAGGATGCACATAAGACGCCGCAGTTCTGGCTGCTATGGATCGTGCTCTGCATGAACGTATCGGCGGGCATCGGGATCATCGGCGCCGCCTCGCCTATGTTGCAGGAAACCTTCGGTGGTGCGCTCGCCGGTGCGCCGGGTGTCACCTACGAACTCATGAAGCAGGATGCTGCGCTTGCGGCAAAAGCAGCCGCAGTGGGAGCGGGGTTCGTTGGCCTCATCTCACTCTTCAATATCTTTGGCCGGATCGCGTGGGCTTCATCGTCCGACAACCTCGGCCGCAAGACGACTTACTTCATTTTCTTTGTTCTGGGCGCCGCGCTCTACGTTCTCGCCTCCTACGCGGCAGAGTGGAAGTCGATCGCGATCTTCGTCATCTGCTTTGCCATCATTGCGTCGATGTACGGCGGCGGCTTTGCTACCGTTCCCGCCTATCTCGCCGATATGTTTGGCACCCAGTTCGTCGGAGCGATCCACGGGAGGCTGCTTACCGCCTGGTCGACGGCCGGTATCGTCGGCCCTGTCATCGTCAACTACCTGCACGATACGCGCGCCGCATCCGGAATTCCCGCCGACCAGATCTACGCGCCGATCTTCTACATTCTGGCAGGATTGCTCGTGGTCGGCTTCATCGCGAACCTGCTGGTGCGGCCGGTCGACCCCAAGTGGCACATGTCTGATGCTGACCTCGCGGCGGAGCGCGCAAAGCTGCACGAGAAGTCGACACCCGTTAAGTCGGGCTCGTTCGGGATCGGCAAAGGCGGGATCGACGCAAAGGCGATCCCGTTCTGGCTGCTGGTCGGCATCCCGCTTATCTGGGGCGTGTGGATCACCGTCCAGAAAGCGGCGGTGCTGTTCGTCTGACCGGTGCGCCATATAGGCACCGAACAGCGGTGGTCAGAAGATCTGCTGGACGATGTTGGCCTTTTCGTCGACGAGCTGGCGCGCGGTCCGCCAAACGTCGTTGCCACCCTTCATCTCGATGCGCACTTCGCTAATCCAAGACCGCGGCACGCCGGCTGCCAGGAAATAACGGCTGAAAAGCCGGTCCGTTTCTCGGCCGCGGGACGCCGCGGGGACATTGATCTCCTCTTCGGAGCGAAACTCCCGGAAACTCACTTCATGGAACATGAAGCGGGCGTTTGCGGCCGCCGTGCGCTTCTGACCTTGCAAATAGATCGGTACGCACATCGAGGCGCAGGCGCGACGCGCTTCGACGAGGGTGTCGACCTCGTGCGTCTCGCCCATCCGGCGCAACAGGCGCACGACCTCGGCGCCGTGGTCGAGAGAGCCGCCGGGCGAAGAGAGCGAGAGCACGAATCGGCGCGCCTGGCCGCGGTGCTGATTGAAGGCTTCCGAAATGCGGTTTGCCATCGGCGCTTCGATCTTTCCGCGCCAATCGAGATACACGGTATTCTGCGCGGACTCGACGCGAACATCGAGCTTACCGACGCCGGCAAAATACAAAGTGAAATCGTCGTACGTTCTATGCGCAAGCACCGCCAGAGCGATCAGCATGACGGCCCAGATGACGCGATTCAAACCGCCCAGGGGCATTCCACTAAGGCTTTTCAGGATGAGTTAATTCGAGTGGCACGGCCCCTTATGTGAGCGCGGCACACCCAAATCACAAGGGCCTTTACGGACGCCCCATCTTCAGTGGGTCCAGTTGCCGGTCCGGCCGAAGCGAAAATTATCGGCGTAGGATTTGCGGATCGGCTTGCGCGGCTTGGGCTCGATCACGGTGTAGGCGAGGCCTTCGCGGGTTGCGAATGCGATCGCCTCCTCCTTTGTGTCGAACTCCAGGCGAACCTGGGATTTGGTATCGGCCGAGCTGATCCAACCCATCAGCGGCTCCGGCGTGCTCGGCGACTCGGGCTCGAACTCCAGCAGCCACTCGCGCGTGCGCGCTTCGCCCGACTGCATCGCGGTTTTTGCTGGCTTGTAGATGCGAACGGCCATCGGCTTTGATCCCTCACGGCGATGGATTGCTGTTAGCTTGTCGGCAAGCGGCTGTCAAAATGGCGGGTGGTCGCCTCCAATCGACAGTGGTGGATGCCGGCGGTAGCCGGGATCGAAAACGCCATCTCGGCAGTGGGCCGAAAACCCGATAAAAAGGCGGTCACCGGCTTACCCTTTAGCGCGTCCGGCAACGGACCGAGGAATGGAGGCGCTTTCGTCATGGGCATACGGCTTGGCTACTTTCTGCTCGGCGCAGCGGTCGCCTCCGTTTTCTGGCTCGTCGTACTCAACGCCATCGATGCGGCTTTGCTGCGGGCGTTTCTCGGGCTTGGCGGCCAATCCTGAAAATGACGCGCGAGAGGGCCTTTGAGACGACGCTGCCGGCGGTTCTGGGCCGATGTCGTTCCATGGCGCTGCTGTTGCTGCTGTGCGCCGGCCTCGCGATTTCAGCTGCACCCGACGCGCGTGCGCAGGGTGAGCCACCGCAACAGAATGTGCCACCCCCCGATGCCCAGGTCGTTGCTGTGCCGGAACTCAAGGCGCGGCTCGATGCGATGGCGGCACCCGCCGGGCGCACGGTGAGCGGGATCGCCATCGCCGGCTTCAAGTTCCTGCCGCGCCTCTATGCGGCGCACGGCTACCGGCTGCTGTGGACCGATGCTGCGCGCATCGATCAATTGAAGGAGCAGGTGCTGCGCAGCTGGGAGGATGGCCTCCTCGCGAGCGACTTCCACAATGCATTCGTGTCTGCTTACCAGCCGCCACAAAATATCGACGCGGCGGCGATCGACGGCGACATCATTCTGTCGGACGCCTTCGTGCGCCTGCTCTATCAGCTCTATTTCGGCAAGGTCAGCCCCAACAGCCTGGACGCGGATTGGAATTTCGCGCGCCCGATGCTTGCGGACGATCCACTGCAGACGATATCGGCGGCAATCGCAGCGGGCGAAATCGCGCAACTCGTGGAGAAGGCGAAGGTCGATCACCCGTACTACCGTTCACTTAAGGCGACATTGCAGGCCTATACGCAGATGGACGCAAACGGCGGCTGGAGCGCCATTCCAGCCGGCGCATCCATCAAGCCGGGAGCGTCCGATCCGCGCGTAGCGGCGCTGCGCAATCGCCTTGCGATCACAGGCGAACTCGATGCCGGCGCAGATATAGCGTCCGAAGTCTACGACGAGACAGTTTCGGCCGCCGTCGCCAAATTCCAGAAAAGTCACGGGCTCGAGGCGGACGGCGTGCTCGGCGCCAAGACGCTCGCCGAACTCAACGTGCCGGTCGCAACGCGCATTGATCAGATCCGCGTCAACCTGGAGCGCGGAAGATGGATATTGCGCGGCCTGGGACCCGACTTCGTCGCAGTCAATATTGCCGGCTATTATCTGCGCCTCGTCTTCGGCGGCAAACTGGCGTGGGGCACGCGCGTCATCGTCGGGCGCTCCTATACCAAGACCCCCATCTTCACCGGCGACATGAAGACGATTGTCTTCAACCCGGATTGGGCGGTGCCGCGCGGAATTGCCCGCAACGAGCTGTTTCCAAAGGCAAGCGCAGATCCTGCTTATGTCGCGGGCAATAACTATGTGCTGAAGGGCCCGCAAGGCCCGGTCGATCCGGCGATGATCAACTGGGAGCAGTACACCGCCGCGACGTTTCCTTATACCTTCGTGCAGCAGCCGGGGCCAAAGAACGCGCTCGGCCTCGTCAAGTTCCTCTTTCCCAACAAGCATAATGTCTATCTTCACGACACGCCGAGCCGAGGCCTTTTCGCGCAATCGGGGCGCTCTTTCAGTCACGGCTGTATTCGCGTGCAGGACCCGCTGAAGCTCGCCGAACTTATCCTTGGCAATCGCATGGGCTGGGAGCGCGCGAAGATCGACCGCATCGTCGCCGCCGGTAAAATGTCAGGTGTCGCGCTCACCAAGCCGCTGCCGGTTCTGCTGCTATATTGGACGGTCGATCCCGAGTTCGATGGCAGCGCGCGGTTCTATCCGGACATTTACGCTCGCGACGGCAAGTTGCTCGCCGCGCTTAACGCCGCGTTCAAACCGAGCGTGAATTGAAATACGTGTTGCGCTAAATCCCTTCTCAGAGCCGGACGGTCTTTTCTCGAATGCCCGCAGCCAACAGCATCGTTGACTTGATCGGCAACACGGCGCTGTTGCGCTTGCGGCGGGCGTCGGAGGAAACGGGGTGCGAAATACTCGGCAAGGCCGAGTTCATGAACCCCGGTCAATCGGTCAAGGATCGGGCGGCGCTGTTCCTGATAAATGATGCACTGAGGCGCGGATTGGTTCGTCGGGGCGGAACGATCGTCGAAGGCACCGCTGGCAACACCGGCATCGGGCTGACACTCGTCGGAAAGCATTTTGATCTTCGCACCGTCATCGTCATTCCCGTTACGCAATCACAAGAAAAGAAGGATGCGCTGCGCATCCTTGGCGCCCGTCTCGTGGAAGTGCCGGCGGTTCCCTACGCCAATCCCAACAACTACGTACACTATTCAAAGCGTCTTGCGGAGGCGCTTGCGCAAGGTGATGCCAACGGCGCGGCATGGGCCAATCAGTTCGACAATCCAGCCAACCGCGACGGACATGCCGCCACGACCGCGGCGGAGATCTGGCTCCAGACCGATGGCGCAATCGACGGCTTCGTCGCTTCCGTCGGCACGGGGGGAACGCTCGCCGGCGTCGCCAAGGGCCTGCGCGATCGCAACGGCGGAATTGCCATTGGGCTTGCCGACCCGCCCGGTGCCTCTCTCTATGCCTACTATACGACGGGGGAACTCAAGGCCGACGGAGCTTCCATCACCGAGGGTATCGGACAGAGTCGCATTACCGCCAACCTGGAAGGCTTCCGCCCCGACTATGCGTTCCAGATTCCCGATAGCGAGTCGGTTGCCATCACGCACCGGTTGCTAGAAGAGGAAGGCATCTGCGCCGGCGCCTCAACCGGAGTCAACGTCGCCGGCGCCGTCCGTCTCGCGCAGGCGCTCGGACCTGGCAAGCGCATCGTAACCATCCTTTGCGATCACGGTCTGCGCTATCAATCCAAGTTGTTCAATCCGGAGTTCCTGCGCTCCAAGGAACTCGACGTCCCTGCCTGGCTCGAGAACGAAGCGCCCTTGCCGAGCATGTTTGTTTAGTGCGTCCGTTTAGTGCGTCCGCTTCGTGGGCCAACCGCTGATGGCGTACGAAACGCCCAACCGACAGAAACCACCTTCTCCTCTGCCATGCGCGCCATGGAGGCGGTCCAATTGCGTCCCCGTCTTTCTGATCGCCCTACAAAGTCCGGTTCAGGTTTGATAACGTCCATGCCCGAGGAGGAAGCATGGCGGTCGAACGGGATCATATCCTGGAAATCGAGCGCGTCTTGGCGGGCGCATCAACCTTGCGCGACGACGTTGTCGTAACGTCGTGGAAGCGCTGCGTTGACACGCACCGGCTGGACCCGGCGCGACCGACGGAAGTCTATATCGTACCGGAGACGCAGTTTCGCGAGCATCGCGAACAGTCCGAGCGGCTCATCGCCATCGCCCGCAGCGGGCTCGAAAACCTTTTCAAGCAGGTCGCCGGGCAGAACTACGTTTTGCTGCTCGCCGACGCCAAAGGCGTCACGGTCGATTTCCTCGGCGACGCGAACTTCATGGAGCAGTTGCGCAAGGCGGGTCTTTATCTCGGCGCGGAATGGTCGGAGCCGCGCACTGGCACGTGCGGCGTCGGCTCCTGCATCGTCACCGGCGAAGCCATGACGATCCACCAAACTGACCACTTCGACGCGACACATACGCGCCTGTCCTGCACCGCAGCACCGATCTTCGACACCAATGGTCAGCTGACCGCTGTGCTCGACATTTCGCTGCTGCGCTCGCCGCAACCCAAAGTCAGCCAAAATCTCGCGCTTCATCTGGTCACCGCCTCGGCCCGCCGCATAGAACTCGCCAATCTCATGGCGCAGATGCGGTCGGACTGGGTGCTGCGCTTCTCGCGTTCACCGGAGTTTCTCGACGTCGATCCCGAAGCGGCGATCGCACTGGACGGTTCAGGCCGCGTGCTTGGCATGACGCACGGCGGGGCACGCCTGCTCGCCTCCATGGCTGGTCTTCAGGGTCTCGACCCGTTGTCCATCATAGGCCGGCCGATCTCAGCCTTCCTCGATGTTGGAATCGACGATCTGCCGGCGCTCACTCGCGCCCGACCGACAGAGGACCGCCTCGTATTCGGGCGCGACGGCAGCGCGCTTTTTGCCCACGCCATCGAGCCCAATCCCATTCGGCATGGGCGAGGCGCCGCAACGGTCGTTCCCAAACCAATACGCGCTCTGTCCGGCGGCGACGCCGCCATGGCGGCGGCTCAGGAACGCGCCGCCAAGCTCGCCGCGACCGACATTCCCATCCTGATCCAGGGCGAGACCGGAACCGGCAAGGAATATCTAGCGCGCGCCATTCACGAGAGCGTTGCGCGCGACGGCCCGTTCGTGGCTGTCAACTGCGCCGCCATTCCCGAACACCTCATAGAAAGCGAACTCTTTGGCCATATGCCGGGCGCGTTTACCGGCGCGGCGACGCGGGCTCGAAAGGGGCTGATCGAGGCTGCCGACGGCGGCACGCTCTTTCTCGATGAGATTGGCGACATGCCCTATGCGCTGCAGTCGCGGCTGCTTCGCGTCATCGCTGAGCGTGAAGTCATCCCGGTCGGCGCGACCCGACCACGGCCGGTGCGCGTCAAGATCATCTCTGCCTCGCATCACGACCTGCGCACCCTGGTGGCCGAAGGGAGGTTCCGCGAGGATCTCTATTTCCGCCTCAGCGCCGCAACGCTGACGCTGCCGCCACTGCGCGCGCGGTCGGACTTCGAATGGGTCGTCGAACGTGTTCTGGCCGACCGGCAACAACAGACAAAAAGTGCTGCAAAACTATCGCCGGCCGCGCGCCTCGCCCTCATCCGTCACCGCTGGCCTGGTAATATTCGAGAGCTGGCGAATGCGCTCGATGTCGCGCTGACGCTGTGCGACGGCATCGAGATCCAACCCTCCGACCTGCCCGAAATCGCCGGCGCTCCTGCCCTCCCTGCACGAGCTTTATTGCGGCCGCCCACGGCGGCTGAGGAACGCGAACACCTCGGCGCGGCGCTGGCCAGCTGCGACTGGAATATTTCCGAGACGGCACGCCGCCTTGGCGTCGACCGCACGACGATCCATCGCCGCATGAAGCGCCTCGGCCTCAACCCGGCCAACTGAACGGCTCGCTTGTTTCCTTCAGCCGAAGTTATGCGGCAATAGCGTCCGATGTTGCGTCGTCTATTTCACGCCATGGCGGACGCCACACTGCGCCACACCCCGCCACGCTGCATGGCGGGCCAGTTCATTGCTTTTGCTTGAAATTGGACCTCAGACTTGTCTGGCACAACGCTTGCGCTCTCGTTGTGCAACGGCGGGAGGGAGAACCTGCGCCGAAAAAGCCCATGGAGGAAACCGATGCTTGAAAAAACACCCAGCACAAAGGTCCAAGCGTTCCTGGACAAGTTCGGAAAGGCGCTTGAGGACGGCGACATAGATGCGGCGGTCAACATGTTCCAGGCCGACTGCTACTGGCGCGACCTCGTCACCTTCACCTGGAACATCAAGACGATGGAGGGGCACGAACAAATCCGCGACATGCTGAAGGCCACGCTCTCCCAAACAAAACCCAGCGGCTGGAAGGTCGCGGAAGGCGAAGAAGCGACGGAAGCCGAAGGCGTCACCGAGAGCTGGATCGAGTTCGAAACCGAAATCGCGCGCGGCTACGGCCTTGTCAGGATGAAGGAAGGCCGCATCTGGACTCTGCTCACCACCATGGTTGAGCTCAAAGGACACGAGGAAAAGGCCGGATTTACAAGACCGCTCGGCGCCAAGCACGGACATGGCAAGGACCGCAAAACCTGGCGTGAGGAGCGCGACGAAGAGATCTCGGACCTCGGCTATTCGAAACAACCCTACGTCGTGATCATCGGCGGCGGCCAGGGCGGCATCGCGCTCGGCGCGCGCCTACGCCAGCTCAGCGTGCCGACCATCATCGTGGAGAAGAACGAGCGCGCGGGCGACTCCTGGCGCAAGCGCTACAAGTCGCTCTGCCTGCATGATCCCGTCTGGTACGACCACCTGCCCTACATCGATTTTCCGAAGAACTGGCCGGTCTTCGCGCCGAAAGACAAGATCGGCGATTGGCTTGAAATGTATACGAAGGTGATGGAGCTCAACTACTGGAGCTCGACCACGGCGAAGCGAGCCAGCTACGACGAAAAGGCCAAGCAATGGACGATCGTCGTCGAACGCGACGGCAAGGAGATCGTCCTAAAGCCGAAGCAGCTCGTGCTGGCGACCGGCATGTCCGGCAAGGCGAACTGGCCAAAATACAAGGGTCAGGACATTTTCAAGGGCGAGCAGCAGCATTCGTCCAACCACCCCGGCCCGGACAAATATCGCGGCAAGAAGGTGGTCGTGATCGGCTCCAACAATTCCGCCCATGACATCTGCGCCGCGCTTTGGGAAGCTGGCGCGGACGTGACCATGGTGCAGCGTTCCTCGACGCACATCGTGCGTTCCGATACGCTGATGGATATCGGCCTCGGCTCGCTCTATTCGGAGCAGGCGGTGCAAAACGGCGTGACGACGCGCAAGGCCGATCTGATTTTCGCCTCCCTGCCATATCGGATCATGCATGAGTTCCAGATCCCGCTCTACGACCAGATGCGCGAGAAGGACAAAGACTTCTACGCAGGGCTCGAGCAGGCGGGCTTCATTCTCGACTGGGGCGACGACAACTCGGGCCTGTTCATGAAGTATCTGCGGCGCGGATCCGGCTATTACATTGATGTCGGTGCTTGTGATCTGGTCATCGACGGCTCGATCAAACTCAAGAGCGGCGACGGCGCGGCGGTTCAAGAGCTGACCGAAACCGGGGTCAAATTCGTCGACGGCACGGAGCTTCCGGCTGACCTCGTGGTCTATGCGACCGGCTATGGTTCAATGAACGGGTGGGCGGCAGACCTGATCAGCCAGGAGGTCGCCGACAAGGTCGGCAAAGTCTGGGGCCTCGGCTCGGACACGACCAAGGACCCGGGTCCGTGGGAAGGCGAGCAGCGCAATATGTGGAAGCCGACGCAGCAGGAGGCGCTCTGGTTCCATGGCGGCAACCTGCATCAGTCCCGGCATTACTCGCAGTATCTGTCGCTTCAGCTTAAGGCGCGCAAGGAGGGTATTTCGACCCCCGTCTACGGGCTGCAAGAGGTGCATCACAAGGGTTGAGCCGTGCGCCTGCGCGATCGACTGCGGAGCGGGTCGAATACCGGCCCGCTCCTGTCATTTCGAACGTGCCGACCTTTGATAATTTGGATTAAGCCGCCCGCCTGAGCAGCGGGCTATGTCATCCGCTGTGTTCGATGCCCGGTGACGCTCCGCGCTCAATGAGCACCATGCGAGGAAAGATTGGTCGGGGCGACATGATTCGAACACGCGACCCTCTGCTCCCAAAGCAGATGCTCTACCAGGCTGAGCTACGCCCCGACGCGCTTCCTGTGCCGTGTTCCGGCAAATTGGTCAAGTTTGCCCGCCGCGATTGGGTCTAATGGGCGGGCGCGGCAGCGAATGACGAGTGGCGCACTCTGTCGCCCGGCTTGATGCCGAGCCGCTTTGCCGCGCCGCCGGCGATCTCGAGCACGGCCGACACCGGCGCGCCCGACGAAATGATGCTTTCCGACAGAGGCGTCGTCTCTGCCTCGATGCGATGAATGATACCGTCGGCGCGAATGAACACCATATCGAGCGGGATGTAGGTGTTACGCATCCACATGGTGATGACCTGCTCCTCGCCATAGGGGAACAGCATGCCTTCGGTGTCGGCGAGCTTGGTTCGGAACATGAGCCCGACGGCGCGCTCCCGGTCGGTCGCCGCTATCTCGACATTGAAGGCGACGGCTGCTCCGTCGGCGCGCTCAACGGCAAGCTTCTCCACACGCATACGCGCGTAGGCAAGCGGCACGGATTGGAAGGCGACCAGCATCGGCGTGATTGAAGCCAAAATAAAGAGGGCCATGCAAGCGCTGGCCCTCTTCGATGACTTCTTTGCCGTAATTGACTGCATCCTGCCTCGGCATTGGGCCGCGGCGTGCAGCCCGTCAGTTGCGGGACGGCAGACCCGTCGGCACGCCGTCCGGCCGCAGCTCAGCCGCCATGCAGCCTTTCGAGCCATAGCCCCAGCGAACTTGCACGATCTGACCCGGCCTCAGCTCGGTAAAGCCAAACCGGCGCAGCGTCTCCATGTGGCAGAAGATATCGGGCGTGCCCTCGCCACGTGTCAAGAAGCCGAAGCCGCGGACGCGGTTGAACCACTTGACGTAAGCCCGCTCCCAATCGCTCTCCGGCTGCACGATGACGTGCGTGCGTTGAGGCAGCTGGGACGGATGGATGGCCGTACTTTCATCCATGCTCAGGATGCGAAAGGCTTGCATGCCGCGGTTGCGCTTCAGCACCTCGCAGTGCACGCGCGCGCCTTCGTAAGCTGTCTGGAAGCCTCCGGCCCGGAGGCACGTCACGTGCAGAAGAATGTCCGGCAGGCCGTTGTCCGGTACGATGAATCCGTAACCCTTCGAAGCGTCAAACCACTTGATCGTGCCGGCGACTTCGAAAACTTCGAGCCCAGTTTCGTCCAATCCCTCGGTACGGCCGGAAATTGGCGGCTCGAACCCCGGTGGACCCGGGCGTTTAGAATCCCCCATCACTTTTACCCCGCTACTGCGTCGTACGTTATTATGCGTGTTACTTTCATGCTTCAGCCAACTCGCGCCAGAGACATCGGAAGAGCCCTCTTCGATGATTCCCTGACGCCGCGGCCGGCGAAGCGACGCGAACAATAACACTCGCCTCGCTCGCGCATAGCGGCATTTTTTGCGGCGGCTACTTGACGCCATAGATAGCCGAATCAATTCACATGCAGACGCGCCGCTAAGCGCATGAAACTTCCACACTTAGTTTGGCTCGCCACTCGTCCCCAGAATCACAGAACGTGAGATTTGCACACCTGCAAAGTTCACAGCGGTGGAGAAGTTTTCGCCACGCTTTGAACGCGAAGTGATTCGCTTTCAAGCGCGGCGAATCCAGCCCTTTACACGTCGAGTTGCAGCACGCTCTTTGGGGGTTGTGCAGAGCTTGTTCACAGTTGCGTCGGAACTGCACATGTGGCGACTCAGTCAGTGCGTCGGCATTCGCCGGCGCACTGTTGCATATCCGCCGCGCCTAGCGTCAGCGCACCTTTGTTACGGTGTAGGTCCGTTATGCTTGGCGCGATGTGATGAATTGGAGCCGAAGTCCATGCGCTACCTCCATACGATGGTCCGTGTTCGCGATATCGGTGAAAGCCTTGCGTTCTATTGCGGCGGGCTCGGAATGCGTGAAGTCCGGCGGGTGGAGAACGAAAGAGGGCGCTTCACGCTCATCTTTCTTGCGGCACCAGAGGATGTCGAACGCGCTCTCAGCGAAAAAGCGCCGATGCTTGAACTCACCTATAACTGGGACACCGAGGATTACGGTTCGGCGCGGAACTTCGGCCACCTCGCCTTTGTCGTCGACGATATTTATGCGACATGCGCGCGGCTCGCCGAGTGCGGCGTCACCATCAACCGCCCGCCGCGCGACGGGCACATGGCTTTCGTCCGCTCGCCCGATCTCATCTCAATCGAGCTATTGCAGAAAGGCGCCGCGCTGCCGCCGCAGGAGCCCTGGGCATCGATGCCCAACACGGGCAGCTGGTAGTTGATGAACCCATCGCATAGAGGCCGCACTCAACGTTCCATTGCCGTGATCGGTGCTGGGCCATCCGGATTGATGGCGGCCGAAACGCTCGCTGGGTCCGGCCACAAAGTTGTCGTCTACGAGCGCATGCAGTCGCCGGCGCGCAAGCTCCTGATGGCCGGACGCGGCGGGTTGAATCTTACGCACAGCGAACCGCTCGAGAATTTTCTCAACCGCTACGGCAGCAATGCGGATCGCATCCGGGCTATCGTCGCAGCTTTCCCTCCCGACAAGCTCGTTGCGTGGGCGAACAGCCTTGAGCAGCCGACATTCGTCGGCTCGAGCGGACGCGTGTTTCCGCGCGCGATGAAGGCCTCGCCGTTGCTGCGCGCGTGGCTCAAGCGGCTTCAATCTCTTGGCGTCACGCTCCGGACGCGGCACACATGGAAGGGTTTTGATGCATCGGGCGCACTCATTATCGAGAATGAAGCCGGCGCGGCCGTTGATGAAAAATTCGATGCGACGATCCTCGCGCTCGGTGGTGCGAGCTGGCCCAAGCTCGGTTCAGATGGCGGTTGGGTGACGGTATTGGATCGTGCAGGCGTCGCGATGACGTTGCTACGGCCATCAAACTGCGGTGTGCGTGTCGCCTGGTCGGATCACCTTCTGGCACGCTTCGAAGGCGCGCCGATCAAGCGCATCGCCATTTCTCTCGGCGTTGCACGCGCGACCGGCGAAGCGACGATCACGCGTGGCGGGTTGGAAGGTGGCGCGGTCTATGCGCTCGGCCCGCAGATCCGTGCCGCGCTCGATGCGCACGGCCGCGCCGATCTGTTGATCGACTTGAGGCCTGATCTCAGCGCGGATGCTATCGCAGCAAAGCTCGTTAGCGCCCGCAAAGGGGATAGCGCTACCAATATGCTGCGCAAGCTCGCAGGCCTCAGCGCCCCCGCAATTGGGCTGCTGCGCGAACATCCCCTTCCTCAACGCACCAGCGATCTGGCGCGAAGGATTAAAGCCGTGTCCGTCACGGTTACGGGCCTCGCCGACATTGCCCGCGCCATCTCGACAGCAGGCGGTGTCGCCTGGGCGGAGCTTGATGATGGACTGATGTTGCGGCGGATGCCCGGAGTGTTCGTCGCGGGCGAGATGCTCGATTGGGACGCGCCGACCGGCGGCTATCTGCTTCAGGCGTGCTTTGCGTCGGGTGTGGCCGCCGCCCGGGGAGCCACGGCATGGGTCGAATCTCGGGCTGCCCCCTAATCCGCTATTGCAGCGATGGCATCCTCCGTTCGCTGCATTGCGCAAAAAGTCCTTCCAGGGCCATGACGCGAAATAATATGCTATTCTTATTTCTAAAACGGGCTTTCCAGGAAATCCGTTTCCACATATCTATCCGGTCCGGAGGACCCCATGGCTTCGACCGAACAACCGGTACCCGCCCCGTCGCAGGTGCCGCAGAACGCCGTTGTGATGCGCGCGCTGGCCGAGCGGCTCGATGCCGAACTGGGCGCTCTCACATCGCTGGAAGATCGTGTCCGCACCGTCGCGGAAGCGGTTCCCGGTCGCATTTCATTCTCCACCAGTCTCGGAATCGAGGATCAGGCAATCACCCACGCCATCGCAACATCGGGCGCCAAGATCGACATCTTCACGCTCGATACCGGCCGCCATTTTCCCGAAACGCTCGACACGCTGTTCGATACCGAAGGCCGCTACGGGATAAAGATCCGCGTCATGTTTCCTGATGCGGCGGAAGTGGAAGAACTCGTCGCAAATGACGGCATCATGGGATTTCGCTATTCCGTCGAAGCGCGCAAAGCATGCTGCGAGATCCGCAAGGTACGGCCTCTCAACCGAGCGCTTGAAGGCGCAAGCGGCTGGATTACGGGCTTGAGGCGCGAGCAATCGGCCGGACGCCAGCATGTGCCGTTCGCGGCCTGGGATGCGGCGGCGGGCCTTATCAAGATCAACCCCATCGCCGACTGGACGCTGGAAGCACTCGAAGCCTACATCGCGGCCAACAAGGTGCCTATCAACGCGCTGCACGCCAAAGGCTTCCCATCGATCGGATGCCAGCCGTGCACGCGCGCGATCAAACCAGGCGAGGATGTTCGCGCCGGCCGCTGGTGGTGGGAAAACGAGAACGGCAAGGAATGCGGCCTGCACACGCAGAACAGTGCGCCGGGCGGCAAGGACAAGCAGGAAGGGCGCGCGGCATGACCGCACAATACTCTCACCTCAATATGCTGGAAGCGGAAAGCATTCACATCTTCCGCGAGACGGCGGCGCAGTTCCGCAAACCGGTGATGCTCTATTCGATCGGCAAGGACTCTACGGTCCTGCTGCACTTGGCTCGCAAGGCGTTCTATCCGCAGCCGATCCCCTTTCCGCTGCTGCATGTCGACACGACGTGGAAGTTCCGCGAGATGATCGCGTTCCGCGACAAGACCGCAAAGGACTTCGACCTCGACCTCATCGTTCACATCAACGAAGACGGCATCAAGCGCGGCATCAACCCAATCGATCACGCGCCTTCGATCCACACCGACGTTCTGAAGACACAGGCGCTGAAGCAGGCGCTCGATAAATACGGCTTCGATGCCGCTTTCGGCGGGGCGCGGCGCGACGAGGAAGCAAGCCGCGCAAAGGAACGTGTCTTCTCGTTCCGCGCGGCCGGTCATCGCTGGGACCCGCGCCGGCAGCGGCCCGAGATGTGGCAGCTACTCAACGGCCGGCTGGGCACGGGCGAAACCGTGCGCGTCTTCCCCATGTCGAACTGGACCGAAAAGGATGTCTGGCGCTACGTGCTGCGCGAGAAGCTCGATGTCGTGCCCCTTTATTTCGCCGCGGACCGGCCGACGATCGTGCGCAACGGCCAGCTGCTGATGGTCGACGATGAGCGCTTGAAGCCGAAGGACGGCGAAGAGATCAAGACGCGGCGCATCCGCTTCCGCACGCTCGGCTGCTATCCGCTCACTGCGGCGATCGAATCCGACGCGTCTACGATCGAAGACGTCGTGACGGAAACGCTCAACGCACAGACATCAGAGCGGCAGGGCCGGCTTATCGACCACGACCAGGCCGGCGCCATGGAGAAGAAGAAGCAGGAGGGCTATTTCTGATGACCGTCCAGGCCCTTCGAAAAAGCGAGGTCGAGCCCGTCGCGTCGTCCGCGGCGGCAGCGCATTCCGCGCCAGCGCATCTTGTGCGCGAACTCAACGGCATTGTGCATCTGCTGACATGCGGTTCCGTCGACGACGGCAAGTCGACTCTTATCGGCCGCCTCTTGTGGGACGCTTCCGACCTTTACGAGGATCAACGCGAGACCGTGCGCCGTTCGGGGCGCAAGGCCGCGCATACTGATCTGCCGGACTTCTCGATGCTGCTCGATGGCCTTGTTGCCGAGCGCGAACAGGGCATCACCATCGACATCGCGTGGAAGTATTTCGATACCGGGACACGCCGCTTCGTCATCATCGATTCCCCTGGCCACGAGCAGTATACGCGCAACATGGCGTCGGGGGCCTCGCATGCGGACGTCGCCATCCTGCTGGTCGATGCGCGTGCTGGCGTCAAAAAGCAGACCAAGCGTCATGCCGCCATTCTCGACCTCGTCGGCGTCAAACGCGTTGTGCTCGCCGTCAACAAGATGGATCTCGTCGGCTGGTCGGAGGACGTCTACCGCAAGATCGAGCAGGACTTCCGCACGCTGTGCTGGAAGTTCAATTTCTGGGAGGCGACCGCCATTCCGCTCTCGGCGGTGTTCGGCGACAACCTCTCGCAAGCGTCGCAGAACATGACCTGGTACTCGGGCCCGACGCTGATCGAGCATCTGGAAAGCGTGCCGGTACGCCAGGCGCAGGCAAGCTCGGTCTTCCGCTTGCCAGTACAGACCGTGCTCCGTGACGGCCACGATTTCCGCGGACTTGCCGGCACGATCACCTCTGGATCGGTCAAAGTCGGTGACTTGGTCGTCGATGCTCTGAGCAATGCCAGCGGCAAGGTGGTGCGCATCGCCACGATGGATGGTGACCTTCAGACAGCCAACGTCGGCCAGGCCGTCGCTCTGCAGCTTGACGTCGATGTCGACATCTCGCGCGGCGCGGTTCTTTCGGCGACCGAGATGCGTCCTATCGCCGCCCAGACAGTCGAAGCGCGCTTCGTCTGGCTGTCGGAGGACGCGTTCAGTCCGACGGCCGGCTATCTGCTGCGCACGATGACTGACCTGGTTCCGGTCTCGAATATCGAGATCAAAGCGCTGCTCGACCTCGAAACCATGGCCTCGCAGCCGGCGCGCGGCTGCGCCGCAAACGACATCGCGATTGCAAAAATCTCGCTCGGTCGCGCAGCGTCCATCGACGTCTTCAGCGAAATTCCAGATACTGGAACGCTGTTGCTCGTCGACTCGGTTACGGGCGCGACGGTTGCGGGCGGGATCGCGACGGCCGTCAACGCGAAAGCGGAAGAGCCCGTCGAGGGTCATTTCGTGCTGCGCCGCGACATGCTCGCCAATGGGCTCAATCGCGACCTGTCGATGAACTCCAAGGACCGTGAGGAGTTCATGAGGCGCGCGAACGAGGTGGCGATCATCCTGCGCGCGGCGGGCGTGTCGGTCGCGATCGAGCCACCGCCTCCGCTCGACGACGGGATGGACCCCGGACTCTAATTCCCCCAGTATCACCCGGATCGGGCGCAGGGGTCAGTGCGTCCGGTCCCTCCAACATTGCAGACGAGCACACGGCGAAAACGCATGTGGGAAGAAGTTTTGACGTTTGCCGCGGTCGGCTTTGCCGCTCAGCTCGTCGATGGCGCCATCGGCATGGCATACGGTGTCACGTCGTCGTCGGTGCTGCTCAGCCTCGGCGTGCCGCCGGCAACGACGAGCGCCTGCGTGCACGCGGCCGAAACCTTCACGACCGCCGCCTCGGGCGTATCTCACTGGCGGTTCGGCAACATCGATTTCCGGCTGCTCCGCCGCCTAGCCATTCCCGGCATGATCGGCGGTGCGGCGGGTGCCTATCTGCTGACAAATCTCGATGGGGCGGCGATCAAACCCTACATCTCCGCCTATCTGCTCGTGATTGGCGTATACATTCTCATTCGCGCGTTCCGTGGGGTATCGGAGCGCACCGATGATCCCAAGCACGTCGCGCCCCTGGGGCTTTTTGGCGGTTTTGTCGATTCTATCGGCGGCGGCGGCTGGGGGCCTATCGTAACGACATCGCTGATAGGCCAGGGCACGACCCCGCGCATGGTGATCGGTACGGTGAGCTTGGCGGAATTCTTCGTCACGGCCACGATCTCCGCGACCTTCCTGTTCACAATCGGGCTCGATCTCTTCCCCATCATCCTGGGGCTGGTCATTGGCGGCGTCTTTGCGGCACCGCTTGCCGCATTCGTCGCGCGTCACTTGCCGGCAAAAATCATCATGCTGATGGTTGGCACGGTTATCATCGGGCTTAGCCTCCGCACGATTGTTTTGTCGCTCTCATGATCGAACCGACACCCCCGCAGCGTGCCTACGACGTCCGTTATTGCGGAAATGGCCATTCTGGCCTACGCCGAACCATCAACTTTCAAAACCCATAAGAAGATGCCCGAAATCGACCTGCAACACCTCTGGCCGATGATCATTTCGGGCGGCTTCATCGTGGGGCTGCTCGTTGGCATGACGGGCGTCGGCGCCGGTTCGCTGATGACGCCGTTCCTGATTTCCAATATCGGCGTCGCGCCATCGCTGGCGGTCGGGACAGACCTGCTGTTCGCGTCGATCACGAAGGCGTCGGCCTCGCTGCCTCATCACAGCTTCGGCAATGTGAGCTGGCGGCTGGTCGGATGGCTGGCGGCCGGCAGCGTACCCGGTGCGCTGACGATGCTCGGGGTCCTAAAAATCTTCGACCCCGATACCAGTGCCATGGCGCTGCTTATCAAGCAGGCGCTGATCGCCGCGCTTGTTGTGAGCTCCGTAGCCATCATCGTCTACCCGATCGTCGCCAAACGCCGGCCGGTCGAGAACGGTGATCAAGACGCCCCTATCAGAAAAGTACCGACGGTTGCGCTCGGGTTCGTCATCGGGGCCATCGTCACGCTAACCTCGGTGGGTGCCGGCGCGATCGGCGTCGTCATTCTGACGCTGCTCTATCCGACGCTCAGAACGCGGCGGCTGATCGGCACCGATGTCGTTCACGCCGTCCCGCTGACACTCGTCTCGGGCCTCGGGCACATGAGCATGGGGAACGTAAATTTGGGTTTGCTGGCGGTGCTTCTCGCCGGTTCCATCCCGGGCATCGCGATCGGATCGCGGTTAACGGGCTGGCTGCCGGACTGGGTCCTACGGCTGGCGCTCGCCGTAATCCTGTGCTTCGCCGCCTACCAACTCTCCCACAAACTCTAGAAAGCTCCTCAGGTCGCGAGCTTGATGTCGGCGTGGAACTGGTTCGACACCGTCGTCGGCTTCACATAGCCGGCGCGGATCGCAAAATCTCCGAAATGCTCGCCCTTCTTGCGCTCCTTGGCGTAGGCGACGAACAGCGGCTCCAACAGCCCGACGATCTTCTGTTTGTCGACGTCCTGGGCGAAGAGCTTTGATAGTCGTGAGCCGTCGAAGGCAGCACCAAGATAAAGGTTGTAGAGACCGGGGTTGCGGCCCACGAGGCCGATCTCGGCCACGTATGGCCGCGCGCAGCCGTTGGGGCAGCCGGTCATGCGGATGACGATATCGTCTTGGCGCAGGCCAGCCTTGTCGAGTGAATCTTCCAGAGTCGTGATGAGATCCGGCAGGAAGCGTTCGCTTTCGGCAAGCGCCAAGCCACAGGTCGGGAGGGCGACGCATGCCATGGAATTCCGGCGCAACGCCGATGACGTGCCGATCTCGACGCCGTGCGTCTTCAATATCTGCTCGATCTTGCCCTTCGATTTCGCAGCGACGTTCGCGAGCGTGACGTTCTGATTGGCGGTCGCGACGAAATCACAAATGCCGAGATCGGCGATCTCACGCAGCGCGGTGCGCAGCGCCAGGCCCGGGCGGTCCTTGATGCGGCCGTTCTCGATGAACAGCGTCAGGTGCCAGGGCTTGTCTTCGCCCTTCTTGGAGTCCTGGGTCTGCTGCCAGCCGATGTGATCGCCGGTGCCGGTGAATGTGAACGGCTTGGACTTGCCGAGCTTGTAGCCGAGGCGCTTTTCAACCTCGGCGTGGAAAGCATCGAGCCCGCGATCCTCGATCGTGTACTTCAGCCGCGCGCGTGCGCGGTTCTCGCGATTGCCCCAGTCGCGCTGCACCAGCAGAACTTTCTCGGCGACGTCGATCGCCTGCTCGGGCTTGCAGAACCCCAACGGGTCGGCAACGCGAGGGAAGGTGTTGGTGTCGCCGTGCGTCATGCCCATGCCGCCGCCAACGGTGACGTTCCAGCCGGTCAGCTCGCCCTTCTCGAGAATAGCGATGTAGCCCAAGTCATGTGCGTAGATGTCGACGTCGTTGCTCGGCGGCACGGCGATGACCGTCTTGAACTTGCGCGGCAGGTAATGGACGCCGTAGAGCGGCTCCTCGCCCGTTTTGGCCGTGCGCGACTTGTGCTCGACCTTCTCACCGTCGAGCCAGATTTCGTGATAGGCGCCGGTTTTGGGCAGCAGATGCTGGCTGATCGCCTTGCCGAGATCGTAAGCGGCGCGGTGCGCTTTCGACAGATACGGGTTCGACGCCGTCATCACATTGCGGTTGACGTCGCCACAGGCGGCAATCGTATCGAGGCAGGCACCGTTGATCGCTTGCATGGTGCGCTTCAGGTTCGATTTGATGACACCGTGATACTGGAACGTCTCGCGCGTCGTCAGACGCAGGGAGCCGTTGGCATAGGTGGTTGCAATATCGTCGAGCTGCCGCCACTGGCTGGCCGTCGTGAGCCCGCCAGGTATGCGCAGGCGGATCATGAAGCTGAAGGCCTTTTCCAGCTTCTTCTTGCCGCGCTCGCCGCGCACGTCACGGTCGTCCTGCACGTAGGAACCGTGGAACTTGATGAGCTGGCCGTCATCCTCGGAGATGTTGCCTGTCTCGACGTGGCTGAGCCCCTCGGCAAGCGTGCCGCGCAGCTGGTGGCTTTGTTCTTTGATGAATTCGTTGCGTGAGCGCTTGTCGGCCATTTTCGTCTTCTCGATTTCAGTAAACGTCGCGCTGGTAGCGGCCGGCCTTCGAAAGCTCCTTTAGCTTCGCACGACCCGCCTCCTCGTCGCCTTTGGCAGCCGCGGCGAGTATTTTCGCCAACGTCGAATCGACGTCTTTTGCCATGCCCTTTTCATCGCCGCAGACGTAGATGTGCGCGCCGTCCGCGACCCAGGCGTTGATGTCGTCGCGCTGCTCCCAGAGCCGATGCTGGACGTAGATCTTTTCGGGCTGATCGCGCGAGAAAGCGACGTCGATGCGCGACAGGGCGCCGGACGCCAAGTGATCCTGCCATTCGAGCTGGTAAAGGAAGTCGTTGGTGAAGTTGCGCTCGCCAAATACGAGCCAACTCTTGCCCTTGTCGGCGCGCTCTGCACGCTCTTCGATAAACGCGCGATAGGGGGCGACGCCCGTTCCAGCGCCGATCATGATGATCGGCGTGTTGCCGTCGGTCGGGAGACGGTAGTGGCGGTTGGGCTTGACGTAGATGCGCGCCGTCTGCCCGACCTTGCGTCGGTCGGCGAAATAGGTCGAGGCAACGCCGCCGCGCTTGTGGCCGTGCGACTGCCAGCGCACCGCGCCGACCAGCAGGTGTGCTTCACCGGGGTGCGCCTTCAAGCTCGACGCGACAGAATAGAGCCGGCCAGGCAATGGCCGCAGCAGGCTGACGAGCTGATCTGATGTCAGCTTCTCAGGAAACGCCTCGAACAGGTCGATGAGCTGGCGGTCGGATGAGAACTTCGCATACGCGTCGCTATCGAGCAGCGCCTTGACGTCGGAGCGGCCGGTGAGCTTGGCGTAATTTTCAACGAGGGAACGCGATAGGGTCGTGACGTCGTAGCCCTTCTGGATTTTGAGAAGCAGCGGCGCATCGGACGCGAGGCCGACGGTCTTCAGCAGGTCATCGACGAGGCCCGCGTCGTTCTCCGGAATGACGCCGATGGCGTCGCCCGGCTCGTAGACGAAGCCGGGATCGTCGAATGCAAATTCGACGTGCCACGTTTCGCGCGTCGAGCCGGTGCCGTTGAGGTTCACCAGCGCCGCGATTTCCGCTTCGAGCGGATTTTCGGCGGTAAAGCGCGGTTCATCATCGTCGGCGGATTGCGCGCCACCGGAGAAATCGACGTGCACGACGGTTCCGCTCGCGCCGGCGTCGGCGGGTGCAAGCTTGGCGAGCGTGCCTTCGGTCCACTCGGCCGCCGCCTTGGCGAAATCGAGATCGAGATCGACGCGGTCGGCAGCACGCGCAGCGCCCAGCGCTTCCAGCCGCTCATCGATCGCTTTGCCGACAGCGCAAAAATGCACGTAGGCGGTGTCACCGAGTGCTAGGACTGCAAAGCGGGCGCCATCAAGCCGAGGCGCGGCGTCACTCATGAGCGCCGTATAGAAGTCGACAGCGCGGGCGGGTGGATCGCCCTCACCCCAGGTCGCGGCGTAGACGAGAATGTTCTTCGATTTCGCCAGCAGCGCCATGTCGGCATCCGCCATGTCGTAGACCTTGGCGTCGAGCCCGTGCTTCTGGGCCGCCTTCTTGGCCTTGTTCGCGAGTGTTTCGGAGTTGCCGCTCTCACTTGCGTAGAAGATGGTCAGCGGGACGCGCGGCTTGGCGGCGGCAACCGGCTGCGCGGCACCGCCCTGAGCTGCTTCAAAACCGGCGAAGAAGCCTGCGAGCCAAGCGCGCTGCTGCGGCGTGGTACGCGAGACGACCTTGTTCAACAGGTCGATGTCTTCCGGCTGGAACGGGGCGTTCTTCGGAAGCAAAGGCGTGGCGGTCACTTAAACGTCTCCTGAAGTGGCCGCCAAACAGCGGCCGGGCGTGGGCGTAGCGCGCTTTGCCAAATCCGGGAAGTGCGGATCAAAGCAAACCGGAACGGCGTCCATAGCCCCACGCCGCCTGTGGCGCAGGACTACGCCTGCCGTACTGTTCCCGGAATACGGCCAACGCGGCCGTCGAGAGTCAGCGTTAATATGGGATAACAGAACAATTTTCTAGTGGTAACAATAATTAACCATAAAAAAGGAACCGATTTCCTATATTGCGGCTAGAATAGAAAAGCGGTTGCCGATATTTGTTTTTTCGGGAGGCCGATCGCAGTCGCCTTTTTGGGGGCTCCACGAAGGTCCGCAATAATCCCAACTTCCATCGTCGTCCGACCGACAACGCTCCGCGTGCGGAGTTAATGCCCCGCTCGAAGATTGCTGATCGAGGTCATCAGGTCTCGCACGGCACCCACACGCAGTCGTGAAAGGCATTGATTTGAGGGCTGGAACGCTTCGTGGTGTAAGCAAGACAACGCGGTCCGTCCTTGACTTTCCAAGTGCGTTCCGCAGATTGGCGCGGCACGAAAACGTGCCTGCATCAATCGGATGAGCCCTCGGCGGGGTTCAAAGATTTGTACGCAGTATAATCTCTCTGGAGGAACCACCATGAAAGTCTGGACGAAGCCGGCCGTTCGCGAGCAGGAAGTTGGCCTTGAGGTCACGAGCTACCTGCCGGCCGAGATCGACGTCATCTAACGAATGATGTCTCCGATCTCACCGGTTGCGTGAGAAACCGGCGCGGCGGTCGATGAGGACATCGGCCGCCGCCGTCGTTTCGGAGCCTAAAAAGTTGTTGCGCGAACAGGGTCCGCCCGGGTTCGCGTGCTGGGTCATCGAAAAAATATGCTGATCAAAGTTCTCGGGTCCGCCGCTGGGGGTGGATTTCCGCAGTGGAATTGTAATGGCGCGCATTCGGCCAACGTCAGGGCCGGGAAGGCGGGCTACAAAGCGCGCCTGCAGTCGTCTCTCGCGGTGTCGGCCGACGGCAAGAACTGGGCGCTGCTCAACGCCTCGCCGGACATCCGCCAGCAGATCAACGAGACGCCGGAGTTGCATCCGGCGCGCGATGGGGCCTTGCGCAATTCGCCGATCAAAGCCGTGGTCGTCACCAACGCCGACGTCGATCACATCACCGGCCTCATCAGTCTGCGCGAGGGCCAGCCGTTCTCGATCTATGGATCGGATCGCGTGATGGCGACGCTTAACGCCAATTCGATCTTCAACGTGTGTGCGCCCGATAAGGTCGCGCGCATCACGCTCGAACTCGACAAGCCGACCCCGCTCAGCGGAGGCGGCGCGGACCTCGGGCTATCGATCGAGGCCTTCGCGGTGCCCGGCAAGATCGCGCTCTTCCTTGAGAAGGGCGACAGCTCGACGAATTTCGGCAGCCGCGAGGGCGATACGATCGGCCTCAAGGTCACCGAGGAAAAGACCGGAAAATCCTTCTTCTACATTCCGGGCGTCGCCGAGATCGATCCGCCTCTCGCCGAGCGCATCAAAGGTGCCGAACTCATCTTTCTCGACGGCACACTGTTCACCGACGACGAGATGGTGGCCCAGGGCCTGTCTCAGAAAACTGGAGCCCGCATGGGGCACATCTCGGTTTCAGGACCCGACGGCTCGGTCGCCGCTTTAAAGCCGCTCGCCATCAAGCGGCGGATCTACGTTCACATCAACAATTCCAATCCGATCCTGGACGAGAATTCTGAAGCTCGTAAAGTCGTCGAGGCCGCCGGATGGGAAGTCGGCTTCGACGGCATGGAGGTGCGTCTATGAACCCTGTCAGCCTGGAAAAAAGAACGGCCGAACGGCGCGGCAGCGAACCGCCGATGCCGGTCAGCGAGTTCGAAGCCGCCATCCGTGCCGTCGGTCCTGAACGCTATCACGACCTGCACCCGTTCCATCATCTGCTGCACGGCGGCAAGCTAAACAAGGGACAGGTCCAGGCGTGGGCGCTTAACCGTTACTGCTATCAGGCGGCGGTGCCGCGCAAGGACGCGGCCCTCGTCAGCCGTGTGCACGACCGCGAACTGCGCCGTGAGTGGACACATCGCATCCTCGATCACGACGGCCTGCCGCCGAATGAGCCGGGCGGCATCGAGCGCTGGCTGGTCCTGACGGACGGCCTCGGCCTTGATCGCGAGTACGTCATATCCCGGCGCGGCGCGCTTCCGGCCACGGTCTTCGCGGTCGAGAGCTATGTGACATTTGTGCGCGAGCAGCCGCTCACGGTCGCGGTCGCCTCATCGCTCACTGAACTCTTCGCACCGAAAATTCACAAGGAGCGCATCTCGGGCATGCTCGAGAACTATCCGGGCTTCATTGACGAGAAGGTCATGGCCTACTTCAAACGCCGCCTAACGCAGGCGCCGAGGGACGCAGACTTCGCTCTCGACTACGTTTTGAAGAACGCCAAGACACGCGAGGAGCAGGAAGCCTGCGTCGATGCGGTGCGCTTCAAGTGCAACGTACTGTGGGTGCAGCTCGATGCGCTCTATCACGCCTACGTCAACGGCAACGTGCCGCCCGGCGCTTTCCGGCCAGAGGCTTGAGGGTCCGCGACATGGCGACTGGTCCGCGCACACGTACGATGATTTCGGCGGCTTCGACGCCCGGCCTGCCCGCGCACATCAAGCTGCGGCATGACGCGGGCCGCGGCCGCTGGCACGTGCTGGCGCCCGAGCGCGTTTTCGAGCCCGACCCGATCGCGGTCGAGATTCTGCGCAAGTGCGACGGCCGCACAACGGTTGACGCGATCGCCGCAGACCTTGCGAAAGAGTACAACGCGCCGGTGAAAGAGATCCTCGACGACACCATATCAATGCTTCAGGAGCTTGCGGACAAAGGCGTCATTCAAGCCTAGCCGCGCACAAGAACGAAGTTGCGGGCCTGAGCCGGCCCCTAAGGAGCCGATGCCATGAACGAGATCGCGCCGCTTGAGCAATTTGGGGATGCGCCCGTCGCCCCGGCCTGCGCTCGCGCCCCTGTCGGGCTGCTGGCCGAGCTAACGCATCGCTGCCCGTTGCAGTGCCCATACTGCTCCAACCCGCTGGAGCTTGACCGCGTGAACACCGAGCTGACGACGGCCGAGTGGCAGGATGTCATGCGCCAAGCGGCCGAGCTCGGCATCCTTCAGATCCACCTGTCGGGCGGCGAACCAACGGTGCGCAAGGACCTCGAGGACATCGTCGAGGTGGCGGCGAAAGCCGGCCTTTACACCAACCTCATCACCGCCGGCGTGACACTGACGCGTGACCGGCTGAAGCGGCTCAAAGAGCTTGGGCTCGATCACGTCCAGCTTTCGATCCAGGACGTGGACGAAGCGAACGCGGAGAAGATCTCCGCCTACAAGAACGGCCTTGCGAAAAAGCGTGAGCTCGGCATCTGGGTGCGCGAGTTCGACATGCCGCTCACCATCAACGCGCCGATCCATCGCCTGAACATTGAGAACCTGCCGAACATCATCAACTTCGCGGTGGAGATGGGCGCCGGGCGATTGGAAGTCGCGAACATTCAGTATTATGCCTGGGCTCTTGAAAACCGCGCCAGCTTGATGCCGACGCGCGCGCAAGTGTTGAAGAGCGCCGAGATCGTCGAGGAAGCTAAGGAACGCCTCAAAGGCATCCTGGTCTTCGACTTCGTCGTTCCCGACTACTACGCCAAGACACCGAAGCCATGCATGGGCGGCTGGGGCAAAGGCGTCATGAACGTCACGCCGTCCGGCAAGGTGCTACCCTGCCACGCCTCCGAAAGCATTCCCGGACTGCAGTTCGACAACGTGCGCGACAGGCCGCTGCGGGACATCTGGCTCAATGGCCAAGCCTTTCAGGCCTACCGCGGAACGAGCTGGATGAAGGAGCCTTGCCGGAGCTGCCCACGCGCCGAAATCGACTTTGGCGGCTGCCGCTGTCAGGCCATGGCATTCACCGGCGATCCGACCAACACCGACCCGGCCTGCAAGTTCTCGCCCCACCACGCAGCGTTCGTGGCGGCGGCAGAACAGGAGAGCGCCAACCCGAACCCTCCGCCTTTCGTCTACCGCCGTGTCGGCGGCGCCGTTAAAGCCAAGGAACCGGCGGAATAGGTTTCTGCTTTTCCCGTGGTCGCCACCACGCTCAATTGCGCGGCTGGACCGGACGGGTGCGTCATATCTGTTCAACCGTCGTTCAGGGGAAAATGTACATTTTCCCGGAAACGTGGCTGAGCTATGACTCACGCGTTGTGGTGACGCCGCCTAAGGCGAAACGGGAAGGAAACAAACATGCGCAAGTGGGTTCTGGCAGCCGCGATGATGGCTGCTATGCCGGTCGCGGTCCAGGCCGCCGATGCGGAAGCCGGCAAGACGGTCTTCAACAAGTGCAAAGCCTGCCACCAGATCGGCAAGAATGCTGTCGGTCCCGACCTCAAGGGCGTCATAGGCCGCAAGGCGGGCACGCACGAAGGCTACACGTACTCGGAAGCCATGAAGGGCTCGGGCCTGACGTGGGACGTTGCCACCATCAAAGAATATCTGGCGGATCCAAAGAAGAAGGTGCCCGGCACCAAGATGGTCTTTATGGGGATCAAGGACCCGACCGACGAGGACAACCTGATCTCCTACCTCGAAACGCTGAAGTAATATCCGCCAACTTCTGAACCATCGAACGCCGCGAAGCAAATTCGCGGCGTTTCGTTTTGCGATTACGACATCGGCGTTATTTCGTGCGTGTCGATGGCGGCGGCAAGCTCGTCGACCGACCGGCCGCCGATGCGCACATGCGGCGCGATCTCGCGCAGGGGCACAAGGACGAACGCGCGCTCCGCAATGAGCGGATGCGGGATGACGAGACCGGGCTCGTTCACCGCCTCATCGCGATAGCTCAGAATATCGATGTCGATGATGCGCGGTCCCCAGCGCTCGCGCCGTACGCGCCCCATATCGCGCTCGACCTGCTGACATCGCTCGAGCAGAGCGCGAGGTGAGAGGGACGTCGCAACCGCGATGGCCGTGTTGACGAACCAATCCTGCTCGGTCACGCCCCAGGGCGGAGAGCGGTAGAGCCGGGATTGCGTAACGAGGGCGATGTCGTTCTCTGCGGTGAGGCGCGAAATGGCCGATGAGATATTCGCTACCTTGTTGCCGATGTTGGAACCAAGGCCCAAGGTCGCATCGAAGGCGAGCGTGTTGCGTTCGTTTCTCGCGCGTCTCGGACGCTTGTCGGCTTCGGGCGCGCGCGACATCAATCGTACTTGATGTAGGCGAAGCGCATGTCGCTCGCCGGCGTGCCCTCAAGCCCCTTGCCCTCCTTGCCCGGCTGCCAATGCACGACGTCTTCGATCTTCTTGGCGAGCTCGAGATCCTTGGGTGTAATCCCCTTGGCCGAGTGGGTCATCAGACGAACTTCGACCCAGGCGTAGGACGCCGTGATGTCGGGGTGATGCCACGCGGCCTCGGCGAGATGGCCGACCGTGTTGATCACCATCAGCGTGCCTTTCCAGCTCGCGGTCTTGTACGTTCGCCGTATCCAGCCGTCCTCGAGCTTCCACTGCGGAAGGTTATCGGCGAGCCAAGCCTTAACATCGGCTTCGCTCATGGGTTTTTCGCGCTCGGCGCTCATCTTGCCCTCGCAGCACAATTGTCGGACAACACCGAGCAGAACCTACCGCCGAGAGGCCGGCCGTTGCAACGCTGCATGTTGCAGCCACGGCTCTCCATCTCCATCAAGAGGAATGCAGCGTCCCGTGAGGTCTCAGTCCACGCAAGACGCCATCATCCGTGTCACCGCGCCCGCGCGTCTGCACCTCGGTTTTCTCGACATCAGCGGCGCGCTCGGCCGGCGCTTCGGCAGTATCGGACTTGCGATCGATCGGCCGGCAACCGTGCTCAACGCGAAGCGCGCAACGCGGAACGCGGCATCGGGTGCGGAGCGCGAGCGCATCCTGTCCCTCATCGATCGCTTCGCGGCCGAGGGCTGCGGCGAATATATGATCGACTGCGAAAACGCCATTCCGGCGCATGCTGGCCTCGGGTCGGGGACGCAGCTTGCGCTTGCGGTCGGCTCCGCAATTGCGCGCTTCGAGGGGCGTGCGCTGTCAGCTCGCGATCTAGCAATTGCAGGCGCACGCGGCGCGCGCTCCGGGATCGGGCTTGCCGCATTCATCGGCGGCGGCCTTATCGTCGACGGCGGGCGCGGGAGCGCGGACCTTCCGCCACCGCTCACGCTGCGTGCGGACTTCCCTGAGCAATGGCGTGTCATGCTCATTTTCGATATCCGCGGCGCAGGTGTTTCGGGCGAGGCCGAGACCACCGCTTTCGCAGGCCTCCCGGATTTCCCCGCCCAGACTGCCGCCCACATCTGTCATCTGGTGCTGATGCGACTCGTGCCGGGCCTAAAGGAAATGGACCTCGACGCGTTCGGCTCGGCGGTGAGCGAGATTCAACAAATCGTCGGCGGGCATTTCGCGAGCAAGCAGGGTGGATCGCCGTGGACGAGCCGGGCGGTCGGAAGGCTGGCGGCGCGAATGGGCGAAGCGGGCGCGCGCGGTATCGGCCAGAGCTCGTGGGGGCCGACCGGGTTTGCCTTCGTGGAATCCGAGGAAGCGGCAAGTCGCCTCTATCATTCTTTAGTCGAAGAAGCTAAACGCGACGGGCTCGACATCGTCATTGCCCGCGGTCGCAATTCGGGGGCGCGGGTCGACGTGATCTAACATCAAAAAAATAACACGGAGATCCAAAGGGTTATGAGTGAGGCAACGCCCATCCTTCACATGCTCGACCCGCGCAAGCACGTAAGCCCCTTCGACGTGAACATGGCCGCCGACGCCGGATACAAGGTGATCGTGCCCTACACCAACGTCGAGATCCCGGACGTGACGCCGCTCATTCAAGACGCGATCTTCTCGCGCCCGCCGGATTACGGTGTTCGTACCGGCTTCTTCATGGGCGGCAAGGACGCCATCGTGGCGCTCGACATGCTGGACGCGGCGCAGAAGGCGATGGTGCCGCCCTTCCAGTGCTCCGTTTTTGCCGATCCGGCAGGCTCGTTCACGACGGCGGCCGCCATGGTCGCGTGCGTCGAACGCGTCATGAAGAACAAGCTCAACAAGAGCTGGAAGGACGTGACGGTCACTGTATTCGGCGCCACCGGTGTCGTCGGTTTCGCGTCATCCATCATCGCCGCGCTCGAAGGAGCCAAGGTCCGTCTCGTCGCCCATCGCGGCGTCGACCGCGTGATCAAGAGCGCCGCCGTTTCCAAGGAACGCTTCGGCGTCGATCTGGAGCCGGTCGCCGGCGAGACGCCTGAGCAGAAGCGCGACATCATCGCCAACGCCGAGATCATCTTTGCAGCGGCAGCGGCGGGCGTGCAGGTCGTCTCCGCTGCTGACAAGGAAATCGCCAAGAAGCTTCTTGTCGTCGCCGACGTCAACGCCGTGCCGCCCCCGGGCGTCGACGGCATGGATTTGTTCATGGACGGCGCGCAGCTTCCCGGCAGCCAAGCCCTTGGCGTCGGTGCGCTCGCGATCGGCGACATCAAATACAAGTGCGAGTCGGGGCTGTTCAAGCAGATGCTAGCTTCAGACAAGCCGGTGTCGCTCGATTTCCGCCACGCCTACGCGCTCTGCAAGACGCTTACCGGTCTTGCGTAAGCCGGCGTGGCCGGCGCGGCGCTCCTGATCGCGGCTTTTTCCGGGCGGGCTATCGCACAGTCCGCCCGTCGTGCCGGTTATACGCCGCTTGTCGCCGATGCTTTTGGCGATCTGGACACTCGTGATGCCGCACACGGCGTGCGCGTGATCGACGGCGCGGTGGCGACAGGCTTTCGCACCAAGCCTCTCATTGCCGCGCTTGAAGCGCTGGCATTGACCTCGCCCAGCCCTCCGGTAGGTCTTGTGCTCGGATCGGGTTTTGAGGACAAACCGCGGCTGGTCGAGGTTCTGTCCGCGCGCTATCGGCTGATCGGCATGCCGGCCGTAGCGATAAGGTCGCTCAAGGACCCCGACGTCTTTTTTCCGGCACTCGATGCGCTCGGCGTGGCGCATCCATTGACGACATCGGTCGTCCCGGAAAACGGCGACGGTTGGCTTTCAAAGCGCGTCGGCGGGAGCGGCGGCCGGCACATCCGCGTCATGTCCGGCGCGGTACGCACACGCCCTCGGCGCTACTTTCAACAGCGCCTCGACGGTGAGCGCTATTCGATTGGTGCGATCCTCGACGCGGAACACGCGCGGTTCTGGACGACGCGGCAGTGGATCACGCCGTCAGGCAGGCAGCCGTTTCGATATGGCGGCGCCGTATCGTCCCCGGCGCTCAACGGTGAACTCGAGAGCACAATGGCTGGTGTCGCGCGCCGCGTCGGCGCGCGCTTCGCGCTGCGCGGCATGGTCTCGTTCGATTTTATTGTTTCCGGCGACGTGCCGTATCTGCTCGAAGTCAACGCACGACCCGGCGCCGCACTCGATGTGCTCGACGACGCGATAGGAACGCAAATAAAGGGACACGTCGACGGCTTCCTGCGCACCCCCAACGGCGATCAGCCGGGACCGCCATCGCCGCAACGCGCGCGTGCCGCGGCGATCCTGCACGCGGACCGCGGATCGCTGGTGCTCGGTGATGTGCCCTGGCCCGACTGGTCGGCTGATCGCGGCGCGCCCGGCGTCGCCGTACCGGCCGGCGCGCCGCTCGCCACCGCGACCGCTGAAGCGCCGACCGCACAGCAAGCCGAAAGCCTCGCGCGCGCCCGCTTGGCGCAGTTGGCCGACCTGATATACGGACACACAACACGTAGATGAAACGGAGAGAATGAGATGCAGACCGGCGTTAACCCTAGTGTATCGGCGCGCGCCGCCAAGCTCGTCGATACGCTCGTCGCCGATGCGGATGCGCTGCGCATCTCGGTCACGAAGGGCAGCCACGGCGAGCGCCTGATTGATGCCGGCGCCAATGCCGTCGGCGGTCTTGAAGCTGGCCGCCGACTTGGCGAAATCTGCATGGGCGGGCTCGGCACCGTCGCGTTCACTCAGTCGTCGGGCGTCGCCAACTGGCCGCTTGGCGTCGTCGTCTCGTCCGCCAACCCCGTCATCGCCTGCCTTGCCAGCCAATACGCGGGCTGGACCATCAAGGACGAGACGGGAGATTCGGGCTTCTTCGCGCTCGGATCGGGCCCCGCCCGGGCGCTCGCGCGCGTGGAGCCGTTGTTCAAGGATTTGGGCTACGCCGATCACTATCCGAAGGCGACGCTCGTCATCGAAGGCGACAAGGCGCCACCGGCCTCCGTCATCGCGCACATCTCGCAGCACTGCGGCATCACGCCGACCGATCTGACGATCATCTACGCGACGACGTGGAGCCTCGCGGGCACGGTGCAGATCGCAGCCCGTGTTCTCGAAGTCGCCATCCATAAGGCGCACGAGCTGCACTTCCCGCTGGAGAACATTCTCGATGGCGTAGGCACGACGCCGATCGCTCCACCGTTCCCCGATTTCGTCAGGGCGATGGGGCGCACAAACGATGCGATTATCTATGGTGGCCGCATCCATCTGTTCGTGAAGGGGCCGGACAGCGACGCAAAGCGACTCGCAGAAGGCCTGCCGTCCAGCACCTGCTCGGTCTATGGCAAGCCGTTCGCGGAGATTTTCGCCGACGTCAACGGCGACTTCTACAAGATCGACCCGATGCTGTTCTCGCCTGCTCAGGTCACGGTTTCGAACGTGGAAACGGGGCAATCCTTCCAGGCCGGAAAGCTGGCGCCGGAGATCGTCGATGCGAGCTTCCGCTGACACGCTAAGTCCAATGCGAAGTGCTGCCGGCGATGGCCTGCACTTCGCGTTGCTGATCGAGGAAGGCCGCGGCGAGTGGCATGCGCGCCGCATCGTGCGCTCGCTCGAGGCCATGGGCGCGCGCGTCACAGTTTCGTCGCTGCCCCACTGTGCGTTCGACACGGCGCTCGAGAGCGGCATCGACATTCCGGGTTTCGCCGGCCGGCTGCCCGATGGCGTATTCGTGCGATCCATTTCCGCCGGAACGCTGGAACAGATCACGTTCCGGCTCGGGATGCTGCACGCTCTGCGCGAAAGCGGCGTGCGGGTCTGGAACGATGCGCGCGCGATCGAGCGCTGCGTCGACAAATCGCAAACGACGTTCCTGCTTCACAAGGCCGGCATCGCAACGCCGCGAACGCGCGTGTGCGAGACGCTCGACCATGCGCTTGCCTACACGGAAGCGCTCAACCGGCCACTCGTCGTGAAGCCCTTGTTCGGAAGCCAAGGCAAGGGCATCGGGCAGGTTACACGGCAAAGCCAGTTGCCACCACCCGAGGCTGTCGACCACATCTATTACATGCAGGATTTCGTGGCACCGCGCGGCGGCGTCTACGAGGACTGGCGCGTGCTGGCGACGCGTCATCGCGTGGTGGCCGCCATGACGCGCCGTGGCACGACGTGGGTGACCAATATCCATCAGGGCGGGCAAGCCACCGCGCACGAACCCGATGCCGCGATGACCGCGATCAGCCTTGCGGCCATGCGCGCGATAGACGCCGACTATGCCGGCATCGACCTCATCCGAACGCCCGACGGCGAGATCCAAGTTTTGGAAGTCAATTCCAATCCAGCTTGGCGCGGGCTGCAAAGCGTTTCGCAAATCGACATCGCGGCCGCCATTGCCGAGGATTTTCTGAAGACCGTCATCGCCCACCGCGCCGCGTGCCGGAAGGCGTGACATGAGCGGCGGCGCCCTCGCACAGCAAGACATCGAGGCGCGCTTTCTCGCTTCATGCCTTGCCGAGCTCTCGGCGCTGAAACCCGGCAACGTTCATCGCTTTTCCGGCGGTCACGGAATGGAGGTCGCAACCTTCGAACGCGCTGCTGCGGCAGCCGCACCGTTCATCGCCGAGGCGCGCTTATCCGTCGGCAAGCGCATCCTGGGCGCGACGGAAGCGAGCGTGGCGGCGACCGGCGTCAACGCCAATCTCGGCATCGTCCTGCTGTCCGCGCCACTCGCGAAGGCGGCGGGCGAGTTCAGTATCGGCATCGGACTGCGCCGCCGGCTCGCAACCATCCTGTCCGAACTCAATTACGATGACGCCGACGACGCTTTCGCGGCCATCCGCCTTGCGAACCCCGCTGGCCTCGGCGAGGTCGAGACCGGCGACGTGCGCTACAGCAATCCGCGCTTTACGCTGATCGAAGCGATGTACCTAGCGAAGGATCGCGACCGCATCGCCAATGCCTATGTCACCGCCTACGCTGACGTCTTTGACGTCGCGCTTCCGGCCCTTCACGCGGCGCTCGCCGAGACCGACGATCGCACGCTTGCGACCACAACGTTGCATATGACGCTGTTGGCCGAATTCGCCGATAGCCACATCGTGCGAAAGTATGGGGCAGAGGTGGCAGCGGAGGTGCAAGACGCAGCCCGCGATCTTAAGCAATGGTGGTATCCGATCGCGCGCCCTAACTCATTAAAAAAGCTTCTAGAATTCGACGTTGCCCTAAAGGAAAAGCAGATCAATCCTGGAACGACCGCGGATTTTGTGGTGGCGACCATTTTCGCAGACATGATCAGTCGGCAGAGCCGCACCTAACGCCCGTCATGGCCTTGTACTAAAGGACTTGTCGAACTCGCGAGCATGGGGCTAATACAGGCGCCGTGTCCGCGAGGAACACGGAGCTATCCAGCATGCCTGCCCGAACCTCAAAATCTTGGGTTCTCAAGTGCTTGGATGTTCTTCAGTGGAGCAGTTCAGCGAAGTCCCGGAAATAGGACGGGGGTGCGTTGGTGCTTCGTATCGATTGATCTGTGGGAGGAACCCCCCTTATGGCCAAAATCAATAAAGTTTTGATCGGTGAGTCGCTCGTCGGCGATGGCAACGAAGTCGCGCACATCGATCTCATTCTCGGGCCGCGCGGCTCGGCCGCAGAAACCGCTTTCTGCAACGCGCTGACCAACAACAAAGACGGCTTCACGACGCTCCTCGCCGTCATTGCTCCGAACCTGGCCTGCAAGCCGTCGACGATCCTGTACAACAAGGTCACCATCAAGGACGCCCGTCAGGCCGTCCAGATGTTCGGCCCGGCTCAGTACGGCGTCGCAAAGGCCGTTCAGGACTCTGTCGCCGAGGGCGTGATCCCGGCTGCCGAAGCCGACGACATTTACGTCGCCGTTGGCGTGTTCATCCACTGGGAAGCATCTGACGACGCCAAGATCCAGGACTTCAACTATCGCGCAACCAAGGAAGCCATCGCTCGCGCCGTTGCCGGCAAGCCGACGGCCGCCGAGGCGACCGCCCAGCGTAACTCCGCGACGCATCCGTTCGCTGCCAAGACTTGAAGCGGAAACCGTCCTGCGCAGAGCGATAACGATAAACATCACACTGCCCCTCCAATGAAGGGGGGTCTGCTGCAGCGATTGGGTAGACTGCTTTCGGGCCGCTACGACGGTTGAAGCGGGAGGTGCCGGAGACATCCGCGGCATTCACCCGCGCGGGGTGGCCCATTCGAATATCCAGGCATCATCGGCCGGCGAGCTTTCTCAGTTCGCCGGCCGAAATCTTTCCGGAGTGCAGCGCCGTCGCCACCAGAACGCCGGCGGCACCGGCGGCGCGCACGGCCTTGAGGTCGGCCGCATCGCGGATGCCGCCCGCCGCATACACCTTGCGCGGGCCGGCGCGCTCCACGCACTCGGTGATCCTGTCGAGGTCAGGCCCCTCGCCGCTGCCGACCCGGGCAAGCGTCATGACGATAACGCGGGGCGGCCAAAGCTCTGCCCCATACAGCAGCGCTTCGGGTCCCATGAATTCGTCGCCGAGAAAATCGAGCGAGAGCACCGTGCGCAGCGGGGCCTCCGCCATGACGTCTTTCAGCGTCTTGACCGTCTCCAGGCTCTCCGAGCCGACCACAAGCGTCGTTACCGGTGCCGCCAGCAGCGCCCGGGCCGCGCCGCGCGAGGCGGTTCCCGCATCAATCCAGATTTCGGTGTGTGGCAACGCCTGGCTTAGCGAGGGAACAAGATGAACGTTGCGCCCCCGGCCCGCGATGCCGTCGAGATCAGCGACGTACAGGCGACGGAACGGGTAGTGATCATGGAGGCCCTTGGCAACAGCGACAGGGTCGGCGCTCGTGGCGAGCGGCGTTACGATGGGCTCGTAGGTTTCGCGTTCACCGCGAAGAGCGCGAACAACGGTGCCACGCGCCACGTCGAGCACCGGAATGACGTCCAAAAGCTTGTGTCCCATCGCATGAAGTGTAACACGGCTTTCGATTCAACGCGGAGATGCAGATGCCGGTGACGGCCGGATACGATGTTGGTGGCGCGCATTTGAAGGTCGCGCGAATCGAAGACGGCCGTACCATTGCGGTGCGCGTGATCGCGATGCCGCTGTGGCGCGGGATCGGCGAACTCGACTCGGCGCTATCGAAAGCCGACGATCTGATTTCCGGCGCTAGCGTTCACGCCGCTACGATGACGGCCGAACTCACCGAGATTTTCGATAGCCGCGCGGCGGGCGTCGCAGCCATCAGCGACGTGCTTGCAACAAAGTTTGAAAACAGGCTGCGCATCTACATGGGGCTTAGGGGCTTCGGTACGCCGGAGCTTGCGCGCAAACACCATGGGAACGTGGCCTCGGCCAACTTCCTGGCCAGTGCGCAGCTCATCGCGAGAAAGAAGCCACAGTCCCTGCTGATCGACATGGGCTCGACGACGACCGACATCGTCGCATGCGATCGTCCTCAGGGCTTGAACGATGCGGAGCGGCTACAGACGGGTGAACTTGTCTACACGGGCTACACGCGCACGCCGGTGCCGTCCGTCACGACACGGGCAGTGATCGCCGGTCAATGGCAGACGCTTGCACGCGACGCCTTCGCGACAATGGCCGATGTGCGCCGCCTGCTCGGTGAGCTTCCAGACGGCATCGACCTGCACGACACCACCGACGGCCGGGGCAAGTCGCTCGTGGAGAGCTTGGCGCGGCTATCGCGCGGGTTCGGCCGTGATGGCGACTTGCGCCACCTCGATGTCTGGCGGACATCCGCCGCGTTCATTCGCGAAGCGCAGCTGCGCTCGGTGCACGACGGCGCGCTGCAGGTTCTCTCACGGCCGGGTCTCTCGGTCGCCAGTGTTGTGGCCGCCGGCATCGGCGCTGCCGCGGCCGAGGATATTGCGCGGCGTCTCGCACTGCCTTGCGAACGTTTCGGCGACCTGATCTCCGCGGATGCCGCATGCCGGGCGGACGCGACCGCGCACGCGGCGGCGGTGGCCGTAGCGCTACTTGCGGAGGCTGCCACCTAGTCCCGTGCGGTGCCCACACACCAGAGACCAAAAAATGTTGCGCCGCAGCGGAAAGCGTTACGATTGCATGAATATCGTCACGGCTTTTTGTCGAAGGACTTTCACCCTTCATAAGACTTTAGCGCATCGGACCTAAGCTATCCGCGGCTCAGCCTCGCTCGGCCGCATTTCAGGGTTTGTCCATGCGCGATCTCACAGCTCTCTTCTCGCCGCGCTACGCGCCGCTTGCCGCCGTTTTGGTCGCGGCCGGCGTTTGCGCCGTCGCAATCTGGAAGTACAGCGGAGATGCGCCTGTCGCATGGCTCGGTTTTTTGGTGTTCGGCGGGCTTACGGCCGTCGGCATTCGCGATCTCACGCAAACCAAACACGCGATCCTGCGCAACTATCCGATCGCGGCGCATTTGCGTTTCCTTCTCGAGGAAATCCGCCCCGAGATGCGTCAGTACTTTTTTGAAGACGACAAAGGCGGCACACCCTTTCCGCGCGACAAGCGCGCCATCGTCTATCAGCGTGCCAAGCGCCAGCTCGACAAGCGTCCGTTTGGCACGCAATACGACGTGTATGAGAGCCGTTACGAATGGCTTCATCATTCCATGGCGCCCAAGGCGCCCTCTAAGGTGCCGTTCCGCATCGAGATTGGCGGACCCGACTGCCGGCAGCCCTATTCGGCGTCCGTATTCAACATCTCGGCGATGAGCTACGGCTCGCTGTCAGCCAACGCTATCCGTGCGCTCAACAAAGGGGCGGCTATCGGCAGCTTCGCGCACGACACCGGGGAGGGCGGACTCTCGCCCTACCATGCTGAGCACGGCGGCGATGTGATCTGGGAAATCGGCTCGGGTTACTTCGGCTGCCGCACGCCGGACGGCCGCTTCTCGCCTGAGAAATTCGCCGAAGTCGCCGCCAACCCGCAGATCAAGATGATCGAAGTGAAACTGAGCCAGGGCGCAAAGCCCGGCCACGGTGGCGTGTTGCCCGGCGCGAAGGTCACTGCCGAAATCGCCCGCATCCGCGGCATCGAGGAAGGCCGCGATTGCATTTCGCCCGCCTGCCACTCCGCCTTCACGACACCGCTCGAACTGATCCAATTTCTTGTTCAACTGCGCAGCCTGTCCGGCGGCAAGCCGGTCGGGTTCAAGTTGTGCGTCGGACATCCGTGGGAGTTCATGGCGATCGTCAAGGCCATGCTGGAAACGGGTGAGGCGCCGGACTTCATCGTCGTCGATGGCAAGGAAGGCGGCACGGGTGCGGCGCCTCTGGAGTTCATGGATCACATCGGCACACCGTTGCGAGACGGGCTGGTGTTTGTGCATTCCGCACTCGTCGGCGCAAACCTGCGTGACCGAATCCGGATCGGCTGTTCAGGCAAGATCACGACCGCGTTCGACATGGCGCGTGCAATGGCGCTCGGCGCCGACTGGTGCAATGCCGCACGCGGATTCATGTTCGCGGTCGGCTGCATCCAGGCGCAGCAGTGCCACACCGACCGGTGTCCGACAGGCGTTGCCACACAGGATCCATTGCGGCAGCGCGGCATCGTCGTTCCCGACAAGGCCGAACGGGTCGCGAGCTTCCACCGCCAGACCGTTCTGGCACTGGCCGAACTTGTAGGCGCTGCCGGGCTCGATCATCCGCGTGATCTGACGCCCCACCACTTCATGCATCGCGCGGCACCGGATCGCGCGGTCACGTACGCAGAGCTTTATTCTTTCCTTCGGCCGGGCGAACTGCTCGCGAGCGGCGGCCATGGCCATTACCGCGACGCCTGGGCCGGGGCACAGGCGGAGAGCTTCGCACCCCTGCTTGCCGAGACGGTCACCGCGCTGCGCGCCGGTTAGGCCAGGAACCTTCAAAAAAGACGGCCACGATCTTGCGATCGTGGCCGTCTGCGTCTTCTCGAAAGCAACGTGCCTGCCTTATCGTCCGTGACGGCCTTCGTATTCCTTCTTGACGACGGCGAACGTCTTCGGGTCCAGCTTCAAGTCGAACTGGTGGCCATCAGCACGAACAGCGTCGTCAATCTCCCAGAGGCCGTCGTCCCATTTGATATGATCCCACGACACAAAGCCCATGTGATGCAGGGCGCGCGCGACTTCCACCTTGCCGTAAGGCGGGTGGTGATCGTGACGGGCGCTGACAGGGGCTGCGAGCGCGAGCGAAAGGGTGACGGCGGCCACCGCGGCGGCGCCCAGGCTCGAGGAAAACTTCATGATGCAAGATCCTTTATATGGTGTCGTCTGACACGGCTGACATGGTCTCAAACCCCTGCCCTGTCCACCCCCGCAAATGCCACACGCGTCACTTTAGAGTGATCACATTTCATCAATCTCATCCGCTGGTTAATTGACATCAGTTGAGACGCAACCTTTGAGATGTGTGGCGAGCGCGTGGTGTTCAAACCCCGCAGCCGTCTTTAGCTCGTGGTAGCGCTTGGCCGCCGTTTCTCGGTCGACATGGGCTGATTTCACGGCGGCGATCAGAAGATTTTTCGCCGTGTGCTCAGTCGAGACGAACTCGATGATCTTCACCGCGTAGCCCGCCGCCTCGAGCAGCAGCGCGCGTGCCGCGTCGGTCACGAGGTCCGCCTGTCTCTGCCGCAACAGCGGGTAATGCGTGATGGCGGCAAACCCCTGTTCGGGCGCGCGCAGTTGCGGGGCAATCTCGTGTTGGCAACAGGGGCTGGCGATGATCACGCGCGCGCCGGCCTTGATGCCGAGTGCCAGCGCATCGTCAGTCGCCGTATCGCAGGCGTGCAGCGCGATGACGATGGCGGTGCTCGCGGCGTCCACCTGCTCTGCGGGCAGAGCGTCGAATGACAGACCAGAAAAACCGAGCTTCGTCGCCAGTGCGTTCGACGCGGAAGCGAGATCCTCGCGTACTTCAATGCCCCGAATGCGGCACGCGGCATGACGCTGCGCGGTGAGGTAATCGTAAAGGGCAAACGTAAGATAGCCCTTGCCCGAACCGATATCGAGCACCGACATCTCGCGCGCGCCCGCTAGTCCGGCTTCATCGATCAGATCGCCCGCGATCTCGATGAACCGGCTGATCTGCCTGAACTTGGCAAACATGGATGGCTTGATTTGTGCTGCCGCGTCCGTCACGCCGAGCGCCGCGAGGTAGGGGCTTGAGGCCGACACCGCATGCTGCTTTGTTCGGTCGTGCGCGGCGGACGGCACTTCAATGAATGTCGCCTTCGATTTTACGAGCTGCGCCCTGCCCTTCTTGCTGAAATTCAGCGACACGTCGCGTTCGGTCGTGAACAGCGTGGCGCTGTGGTAGGCCGCGCCGATCAACGCGGACAGCTTTTCGAAGCCCGCGTCCAGGCTCAGGTTCTCGGTCGTCTCCCTGCGCCCCGCGCTCGCGACGAAGCGCAGGCTGTCTCCGCCCTTCAGCGCGACGCGCGAGACGACAAGCTTGCTCGCCTCGCCCTTGCCGCGAAACTTGCTGAGCGAGACGCGGACAAACGTGCCATCCGCGAGCGCGCCGCGGACGGCGTCGAGAAAGGTCAAGGTTTCAGATAGTTGGTGTGTCACGACAAGCGGCAAACGTTCAGCCCGTGCGCGCATCGCGCCAGGCGTTGAGCTTTTCCATCAGCCATTCCCACGCTTCCTCTTCACGCGGTCCGGCCGTCTTCGAAATTGCAATCTCCAGGTACTTAAGCTCACTCTCGACCTTTTCGGGGGAAAGCATTTTGAGCCGCGTGGTGAGCACCGCGAGTTCGAGAACGGCGGCCTGCGCTCGGTTGAAGCCCTCCCATGCGCGATGGCTTTCCTCGCACACGATACGGCAGTGGAAGCGCGGACGCAGATCGTCCTCGGCGACTTCCGTCACCTCAAGCTCCCAATGGGCCACGCAATCCTTGAGGCGCGCACCTTTTATCGCCGTCGTCGGTGTAAGCGGCCAGACCTTTCGGCCCGTCACGCAGCCGGCGAAAACACGGACATCGTCGGTATGGCTGGCGGTCGCGAACGGACGGACGCGCAGGTTGTCCAGCGTCTTCGACGGCTTGAAGGGGGCAATGATCCAGCTGGCGCCGTCGGCGATCAGACCGAGCGGCGCGATGTGCGGCATACCTGCGGCATCGCTTGTCGTTACGATGGTTTCGACGATACGCGGCATTACGCCCTCCGCTAATGCTACCCGGCCGAGGACGGGTCAGGTTTGCGCGATAGCATGGCGCCCACGCAGCGTCGACCGGCAACGCGCGAAGGGCTCAGGCATTGCGCGGGTTGCGCGGAACTTCGAGCCATTGCGCAAGGGCGGCATCATCCGAAGGTCCGAAGACGTGCCACTCTATGCCAGAGCGCGCGATGACGGCGGGAAAGGCCCGGTCAACGACGCCGGCGACCGACAATGCCTCTGCGGACTGCGCGGTCACGACGTCCACCGATTTCAGAAGCGCCAGCGGCGCGCCGCCGAGCAGTTCCGCAAGTCGCGCGGCAATCGTATCGGATGTGGTCGACCAGTTACGGGGCACGCTGTCGTCGTCTTCCATCATCGGCAACGGCACCCACAGCGGGATGCGGCCGTCCGACAAAATTCGCGCGATATCATCCAAGGTTTCGGCCAAAGCGAGCTGCGGCTCGATTTTGATGAACACTTCCGCCATCTGGTGCATGCCGAGCATAGCGAGGCGGTGCGCCGCCGCGTCGTCGAACTTCATCACGTGCTGAAGGTTGCGCACCTTGTCCGCAAAGCTGCCGCCGCCTGGGACGACCACGACGGGGCGTCCGGCGGATGCCACGAGGATCAATGCGCGCGGCAGGCGACCGGTTTCGGATAGGCTGCCGCCGACCTTGACGATGAGCGGCCTACGCGGGTCGCGAATATCAGCCACGGCCAAACTCGCGCGCCGCAGCCCGCGTCGCCGGCCGGACGATCTCGACACCACGCAACGGGCCGCGCTCAAGCTTTTCGAGCGCCACGCGCACCGCGACGATGCGCTTATCCGACAAGCAGTGCACGGCGATGCGCTCGGCGAACGTCTCGACGAGGTTGATATGGCCGCCGCGGGCGAGAGCCACGATGCAATCGATGATGTCGGCGTAGGACGGTACCTCAACCATTTCGTCGTCCACGCTGAAGACATCTTTGGCGAGTCTCGCCTCGACCGTGAAGCGTACCTTCTGCGTGACGCCCTGCTCTTCCGCGTAAACGCCCACGTTGCAGTCAACCACGAAGTCGCGAACGAAAATGGTGTCACCGATCTCGCGGCTCTTTGCGGCCTTCTTCTTCGATTTGTCAGCGTCGGAAGCGCGCGCGGATTTGGAAGCTTTTTTCATCACTCAGGCGACCGATCTTTTCGCTTTGTTGCGCGCAAGGATTTCGGCGTCGATCGCGTTACGCAAGGCAGCGGTGCGCGCGAAATCGAGCATCCCTGTGCGCGTGCCCTCACACAACGCGCCTCGGAAGCCGAGCACGTCAGGTTCAAGCGGCACGAGCGCGGCGATGTCCTCGACGCGCAACGAACCGGCAAGGCCCGCCAGCAGGCGCAAGCGCCGAGCCTCCTTCATAAAAGTTTCGATATCGGATCGCGGCAGGATATGTGTCAGCGCGCCCTTCGTCTTATCCGCCGTATCGAACATCACGCCGGCAAAGCGTTGGGCCGCCAGGCAAGGTAGGAGCGAAAGATCGCGTGAACAGTCGGCCATCAGCACGGCGACGAGACGCGCTTTGCCGAGCCGGGCTGCACCGAGCCGCGCGACGCACGCGGCTTCGTCGCCATCGCCAAAGAACCCGACCTTGACGATATCGACGCCAGTTGCGGCGGTCGCCTCTGCAGCATCGGCAACGAGGCCTGGCACGGCCTCCAAATCCCCTACGGTCGCGCTGACCGGGGCCTTGCCGGCCACCGCCTTCACGATGGCGCGCAGCGTCACGGCGTCGAGCGCGCCCAGCGCCCCCGCGTGCGGATTCTTGGCGTCGATGACATCGGCGCCTGCACGCAATGCGCAAGCCGCTTCGCTGGCGTCCGTTACGCTGGCGAGAAAGGCTGGCCGGCCCCCGCTCAAGCCCTGAAGCATTGCCTAATCCACGTTGGAAGCCTGCCTTCGAGCAGGTTCAGGCCGCTGCGAATATGCGGTTCTGCTCTCTCAGGACCGCCGAACGATCGCGCCGTTCCGCAGCGCTGAGCGCGACTTCCGCATCCTGGGCGACACTGGCCTGACCGGGGGAGAGACGCAAGATGCGGGTACCGAGTTGAATTGCCTCGGCCCGGTCATGCGTAATGAAGATCACAGTCGTCGGCTGACTATGCCACAGCTCCAGCAACAACTCGCGCAGGCTCTGGGCCGTCGGATCGTCGAGTGACACAAACGGCTCGTCCATCAGCAGTATTTCAGGCTCCACGATGAACCCGCGGGCGAGCGCGGCGCGCCGCTGCATGCCAAGCGACAGCCGCTCGGGATAGGCGTTGGCGGCCTCACCGAGGCCGACGCGCGCCAGCATCTCGGGGATGCGGGCGAGGCGCGGGTCGCCTTCAGGCAAGGCGAGCGCGATGTTCTGCTCAACCGTGCGCCAAGGCAAAAGGCGCGGCGACTGGAAGATGTAAGTCAGACGATCGCCAGCGGGCCCCAAATCGATGCGGCCCTCGAAGTCCTTATCGAGCCCGGCGATGATGTTGAGCAGCGTCGACTTTCCGCATCCCGACGGGCCAGTGATCACCAGAAACGAGCGTGGCGCCACCTCGAACGACACGTCGCGCAGAACAAGCTGTGCCTCGCGCTCGCCGACCGGCGGGAAGACCTTGCGCTTCACCTCAACCTTGATCGGGCGGCCGGTGTGCGATGCCCCCTTGGCGATATCGACTACCGACGCCATGCCGTCACCTTCGCCTGGAGCGGTTGCAGGATCGTGAACTCGATGATCTGCACGATGATGATGAAAGCCAGCGCGTAGGCCAGAATGGTCGTCACGTCGAACTCCTGGAAGGCGATGTTCAAGCGGTAACCAACGCCGGTCGAGCGGCCGAACGCTTCGACCACCAGGACAATCTTCCAGACCAGCGCCAGGCCGGAGCGGGCAGAAGCGGCAAAAAAAGGTGCCAGCTGCGGCAGCGTCACGTGGCGCAGCGTTCGCCACCAGCCGAATTTGTAGACCGTCGCCATCTCGGCCAAGTCGCGCGAGAGCGCGCGGGCTCCTTCGCGCATGTTGACGGCCACGTTCGGAATTTTGTTCAGCGCGACTGCGGTGATGGCCGCCGCTTCCGACAGCCCGAACCAGATGTAGCACAGCGTAATGGTGACGAGCGCGGGCAGGTTGAGGAAAAGGATCAGCCATGCGTCAAAGAATTTATCCGCTGTGCGATAGAGCCCCAGCGTCAGACCAATCGCAGTGCCAATCAGCATCGATATGACAAAGGCGGCGGCCACGCGCATCAACGTCGCCACGATGTGCTTCATGAGGTCGCCGGTCGCCGCCTCACGCGCGAGGACGTCGAATACCTCGACCGGCGTCGGCAGATACTTGTTCTGGAGGATCACGGCGATCAGGTGCCAAAGGAGCACGAGCGTCAGCAGCGAGCCCACCATCCAGACGAGCCGCTCGACAGCCGCGTTGGCACTCAGGGCGTTAGCCGGCCGTGGAATAGAAGAGGTTCTGGTCGAAACGGGTGCCATCGCCAACGAGTTCCGCGTCTCCAAGCTGAATGAGAAGGTTTGTTAGTTTCTCCGCCGCAGCGGTTTCGCGCGCGCCCCACTCGGACGTGATGCCCGAACGGTAATAGTCTCTAATCGCCGCCAGTTCCGCGTCTGTCGAGGGCTTTATGAGGGGGCGAAGGCGCTCCCAGGCCGAATCCGACTTCGCGAGCACGTCGTTGGCTTGCTTAACGGTCGCAAAAAGCGTTTCGACCGGAACGTTCCTTTGTTTGACAGCCTGGTCCGACCATATGAACCCGACAAGCGCGGGTGTCGGCTCGATACCCATGGCGGCGATCACGTCGGCCATAGTCAACAGCTGGCGTGAGCCCGTGCCTGCAAGGCGCGCGGCATAGGTCCAGAAGTTCAGAACGGCATCCAACCGTCCGCTGCGAAATTCTTCCGTCACCAGTGGTGCGGCGCCAAAAACGGGCTCGGCAAAATCGGCAATATCGCTGCCGATCACCTGGCGCGAATAGGCGCGCAACAAAATCCAGCTCTTGTCGATGCCCGTGCCAGCGACGCCGAGCTTCTTGCCTTTCAGATCGGCGAGCGACTTGATGGAGCTGTCCTTTGGTACCATCACGCTGCCCAGTGCGGATGAATAAGGCGCGAACTTCAGATCGCCGCCCCTGGCGCGCTGGCGCATGGCCCACGTCCAGTCACTGACGATTACGTCGGCCTCGCCCGCCAGCAACGCCACGGGGCCGGCGGTGTTGTTCGCAACCTCGATAATGCGCAAGTCGAGGCCGTTTTTCTTATCCAACCCCTCCTGGCGGATCGTGTCGATCAGCCAGTTTACGGAGCCGAATTTTACCGACGTCAGGCGGACAGGAATGGCGGCAGCCGAAGCCGGCCGCCCCAGTGCCAGGGTCGCGGCCAGTGCAGTGCCAGAGGCCATTAGCGAGCGACGCGTGATACCTGTCATTTCTGCTGGGCCTCGGAATTGAAGCGGTTCTTCCAGAGCCAGCGCACGCCGTGCAACCACAGTTCGTCTGTATTACCGCGAATTTCGGCCGACATGCTCTTCGTCAGCTTTCCCGTCGCTGCCTCACGCGCGAAAATCTGCAAGCTGATCAGAGCGTCCGTCACCTTGTCGACGAAGCCGGTGACAGCGATGTCGGCACCAGCCTTCTGAGCGATGGGCGCTTCGCAGCCATCGCATTTGCTGAACGGTGACGCGGCCTCGACTTCGGCGGCCAGCGGCGTCAGATCGACAACCTCGTACTTGCCTTCGCTCGCCATCAGCCGCTTCAGCTCGTCGGCGACAACTTTGAGGCGGCGCAGGTCCTCGGGGTCATATTGCGGGATCAGTTCTCCCGCCTGTCCGGCGTCGCGCATATCGAAGGGAAAGATCGCGGCTTTCGGCGCTGCTACAGCCATGTTCGGAGTGATCAGCGCGACCGCCAGTAGGGCGAGACGAGACCTCAGCCGTGTTGCATTTCCAAACAATTTCACCTGCCTGCGACTTTGCCGATTTGTGTAATTGCTACGTGCTTTCTTCCCTAGTCGGTTTGCAAGAGGTTCGCCTGAATTGTTCTTCCAACGAAAGGTAACAATGCCGCGAGCAAATAGCGCCAGCCTTGACAAGTCGGGGCTGGCGACCCTTTTACAGCTACAACGTAACACTTGCAGGCCGCGTTTCGGCTCAGTTCGGGGCGACGGCTCCGGGAGGTTTTTCCTTGCAGCAGTTGGTGCAGAGTTCCCTACACGCGCATACCCCGCGCTCGCGCAATCGGCGGGTTGTGGCTGCGGCGCTCGTGCTGGCAGCGGGCGCCAGCGCGGCTTGGGCGCAAGATGCTGCACCGCAAAAAAGCGAGCCTGCTCCTGTAGCTAGCCCGGCCGCGAACGCCACGCAACAGAAACCGGCCCTCGCCTTCAAAATTCTCTATCTGAAGCAGCTTCGCGATATCAGCCCGCCGCTCTCGCTGCTCGACATCGCGCCCGACGACGATGGCGTGGCTGGCGCCAAGCTCGCCATCGCCGACAACAATACGACCGGAAAATTCCTGAATCAGACGTTTGAGCTCAACGAGTTCGAAACCAACAATATCGACGAACTCATAAAGACGGCCGCCGACAGGGTTGGCGACGGCTATGGCTTCATCATCGCCGACGTGGATCCCGAAGTCCTCCTCAAGCTTTCGGACGCACTCAACGGTAAGCCCGCCGTCATTTTCAATGTCGGCAATCCGGATGACTCGGTGCGCGAGGAGAATTGTCGCGCCAATGTTTTCCATGTGGCCCCCACCCGTTCGATGCTGGCTGATGCGCTCGCGCAATATTTTGCCTGGAAACAGTGGCGGAACTGGTTGCTGGTCACGGGCCCGACGCCGCAGGATAAGTTGCTGGCCGATGCCTACAAGCGCTCGGCCAAGAAATTCGGCGCCAAGATCGTGCAGGAGATGGAGTTCAAGTACGAATCTGGCAGCCGTCGCGCCGACGGCGGGTTCGAACAGGTGCAACAGCAGATCCCGCAATTCCTGCAGAAGGCCCCAGAGCATGACGTTCTCGTTGTTGCCGACGAGGGGCGCCTTTTCGCCGACTATGTGCCTTATCGCACGTGGGTTCCCCGTCCGGTTGCGGGCTCGGCCGGGCTTGTCGCCACGAGCTGGCATCCGGCTGTCGAGCTATGGGGGGGCACGCAGTTCCAGAACCGTTTCAAGCGCATGAACAAGCGTGATATGCGGCCGCTCGATTATGACGCTTGGGTTGCTGTCCGCGCGGTCGGCGAGGCGGCGACGCGCAAGCAAACGAGCGATTTCAAGGCGCTCAGCGTCTTTATGCATTCGCCGGAATTCGAAGTCGCGGCATTCAAGGGTGTGAAGACGACATTCCGCAACTGGAATGGCCAGTTGCGCCAGCCGCTCATCGTGACAACGCCGAAGCTGCTCGTCAGCGTCTCGCCGCAACCCGGCTTCCTACACCAGACAACCGAACTCGACACCATGGGCTATGACAAGCCAGAGACGAAATGCAAAACCTACACGCAGTGACGGCTCCTGCCGCACGCGACCTACCGGATAGTTTTTCTTTGGAGCGATCGAGGATGCCGCGACTGAAGCTTGCCGTATTGCCGTTCCTTGCCACAGCGCTGCTCGCTTCCGGGACGCCCGCGGATGCCTATACGGTTTATGTGACCAACGAAAAGGACAACTCGATCACCGTGATCGACAGCAACACGCTCGAGGTCACCAACACCTTCAAGGTCGGCCAGCGGCCGCGCGGCATCATCCTGTCGAAGGATGGCAAGTGGATCATCGTCTGCACGAGCGACGACAACATCGTGCAGGTTTACGATGCCAAGACGCATGAGTTCATCAAGACATTGCCGTCGGGGCCCGATCCGGAACTCCACATCCTGCATCCCGACGGCAAGGTGCTCTACATCGCCAACGAGGACGACAATCTCGTCACCGCCGTCAACATAGAGACGCGCGAAGTCATCACCGAAATTCCGGTGGGCGTGGAGCCAGAGGGAATGGGCATCAGCCCGGACGGCAAGGTGCTCGTCAACACGTCGGAAACGACGAACATGGCGCACTTCATCGATACCTCGACACACCAGACCTTCGATAACGTGCTCGTCGACAGCCGGCCGCGCGTCGCGATCTTCAATAAGGAAGGCACGCAGGTTTGGATCTCCTCGGAGATTGGCGGCACCGTTACCGTTCTCAATGCCGCCGATCGCAAGCAGATCGGCAAGATCAGCTTCGAAATCCCCGGCGTTGCCAAGGAAGCGATTCAGCCCGTCGGCATCCGTCTGACGCAGGACGGCAAGAAAGCTTTTGTTGCGCTCGGGCCGGCCAACCGCGTCGCCGTTATCGACGTGCCGACGCTCAAGGTCGAAAAGTATATTCTCGTCGGCCAGCGCGTGTGGCAGCTCTATCTCACGCCCGACGACAAGAAGCTCTTTACCACCAACGGGGCGTCCAACGACGTGACAGTGATCGACGTCGAGAACCTGAAGGCGATCAAGTCCATCAAGACCGGGCGCTATCCGTGGGGCGTCGTCATTTCCAATGACTAGAATTGCGAAGCAATCGAAACGCAAACGTTTGGCCTGACGACATGGAAGCAAAGCCCGCAAGACACGCCGATGACATTCCGGCGCTCGTTGTGCGCAACGTCAGCCATTCGTTCGGCGACAAAAAGGTCTTGAACGACGTGTCGTTGACGGTCGAGCAAGGACAGTTCGTGGTTTTGCTCGGCCTCAACGGCGCCGGGAAATCGACGCTGTTCTCGCTCGTCACTCGCCTTTACGACAACGTCTCCGGCGAGATTTTCATCCATGGTTTCGATGTGCGTCGCCGGCCGTCTCAGGCGTTGCAGCGTCTCGGCGTCGTGTTCCAGAGCCGCACGCTCGATAGCGATTTGTCGCTCGTACAGAACCTCAAGTATCATGCCGCGCTGCATGGCTTCAGCGGCCGCGAAGCGAGTGAACGAGCACAAGCGGCCCTAACGATTGTCGGTCTTGCGGACCGGGCGGGCGAGAAAGTCCGCGCGCTGTCGGGCGGGCAGGCGCGGCGCGTCGAGATTGCCCGCTCGCTGATGCACAAGCCCGACATGCTGCTGCTTGACGAACCGACCGTCGGGCTCGACATAGGCTCGCGCGAAACCGTCGTCAGGATCGTGCGCGAGCTTGTTGCGAAGCAGGGCCTTGGCGTGCTGTGGTCCACGCACCTGATGGATGAAGTCAAGATGACCGACCACGTGGTCGTGCTGCACAAGGGACGCGTGCTCTACAATGGGCGCGTTCCGGAGCTGCTTGCGAGCACCGGAACCAAGCTCGTCAGCGAGGCGTTCCGATCTCTGACGGGCGGCGGCGAGGCTCAGGAGGAGGCAGCGTGACGACCGCCGATACTCTCTCGCGCGCGGCCAGCGAACATATGCTGAGGGCGGAAAGCGCGGAAACGCAGACGCGGCGCCTCGGCCTCGGCGGCTATCTGGCATGCTTCAACGGCATCGTGTGGCGCGAAATCCTGCGCTACCTGCATCAGCGCGAGCGTTTCCTTTCGGCGCTCGTGCGACCGCTCATCTGGCTGTTCATTTTCGCCGCCGGCTTCCGGCAGACGCTCGGCGTCTCGATCATTCCGCCATATGAATCCTACGTCCTCTACGAGGAGTTCATCACGCCCGGACTCATCGCAATGATCCTGCTGTTCAACGCCATGCAGTCCTCGCTTTCGATGGTGTACGACCGCGAAACGGGAGCGATGCGCACGCTGCTCGTCAGTCCCTTCCCGCGGTCGTTCCTGCTTCTGTCGAAGCTGCTCGGGGGTGTCTCGGTGGCGCTGCTGCAGGTCTATGCCTTCCTGCTGGTTGCGTGGTTCTGGGAAATCCAGCCGCCAACGATCACCGAGATCAAACTTTTTACGATGTACGATACGCTGCCCTATCTGCCGCCGATTTTCGGCGCCGTGACCGATCCTATCGTCACGCCGCTGTTTGCGGTTCCCTCGTTCATGCAGTCGTTCGCAGGATACCTGACCGTCATTCCTGCGCTGATCCTCGCGGGATTGATGCTCGGCTCTATGGCGCTCTTCATGTCGTCGGTCATCAAGCAGCTGGAGAACTTCGCCGGCGTGATGAACTTCGTCATCTTCCCGATGTTCTTCGCGTCCTCCGCCCTCTATCCGCTGTGGCGCATCCGCGAAGCGAGCCCGTTGCTTTACGAGATCTGCCGCCTCAATCCCTTCACGTATGCGGTGGAGCTCATTCGGTTTGGTCTGCATGGGCAGGTCGATACGGTGTCCCTGCTCATCGTGGTTACTTTCACGACGCTGTTCCTCGCGGCGGCGATCTTCGCTTACAATCCATCGAAAGGCCTGATCGCCCGCAGAGGCGGTCCAGGCGGCGCTGCGTGAGGACGCTGTAATGAAGCAAATGTTTCGTTCGAACCGAGGTGGTGCGGCCTCCCTTTTGGCGACCATTGCCGCCGTTGCCGTTGGCGCAGCCGTAATTTCCGTTAACGCAGCCGAACAGACGTCCGATGCCGCAGTGGATCCGGCGACCGTCGCGCAGGACACCGCCGAATGGCCTTGCGTATCGCGCAAAGTTCTGATGCTCGATGCGGCGACGATCTGGGACGGGCCGGAAATCAGTGCCGAGATCGAAAAGAAGTGGCGCTCGGACGAGAGGGTCCGCAAGCTATCGCAATATCTGATCTCGCGGCGCGTGCCTCTGGAAGAGGTGGAGGCGGCGGTCAAGACATTCGCCAAGGAGCAGCCGGACGACCAACGTGATGCTCGTTTGACGGAGTTGTTCGCGGCCGTTCTGTCGCGCACCAACGACGAGCGCAAGGTCGTCATGTCCGGCATTGAGCGCTTTCACAAGCGCCAAGTCGCGCGAGCTAAAGAGATCGAACGCGAGGGCCTTGCGCTGCCCGATCAGGGCGCAGCGCTTCCCACTGATTCCATTGCGGCCGGCGAGATCGACAAGATCTCGAAAGAGCAGGAATTGTACAATTGGAATGTCCGCGTCTTCCAGGAGCGCCAGAAGAACATTCCGATTGCCTGCGAGATTCCGCAGCTCATGGACGAGCGCGCGGGCGCCATCGCACGGGCAATTCGCGGCGAGATGAAGAGCTGATCGCGTAAGCAGCTACGGCAGCGGCTTGACCTCGACCACCAGTCCGCCGATTTCCTGCCAGCCGTCGCTGCCGTCAGGGTACCAATTGACGTTGGTATAGCCGTACGTCATGGCGCGCTTGGCCGAGTTCCAGCTCATCCAGCAGTCGCGCAGGCAGAAGAATACCAGCGCCTTCGCCTTGTCTCCGCCCGAGAGCTTATCGAGGTACTTCTTGAAGTAACTCTCGGTTTCGGCCGACAGCTGGCCGTAGCCGACGTTCGGCAGCCAGACAGCATCCTCGATGGAATAGTGCGGCGGCTCGCGCCAGAGCGTATCCTTGGGCAGGTTGGCGGGCTTTGGTGCGTGCGGGTAGACATCGATGAAGACTGCCGTCTTGGCGTTCCACAGCGTCCTCGCGGCTTCGTTTGCGAGCACCGTTGCACCCGCGAGCGTCGCGGGCACGGGCTTGCGGAAATCCTCCATCCGGTAGTCGCCGGGCTCGGGAACGGTCGCCGCCGCGACATCATCCGCGGCGCGCGCCAAGCCTACGTCCGCGCCTGACGCCAAGATCAGGAGGACAATCACGCCCAAGGGCCGCCGCCACGGCGCCCGTTTCCGACTGTGCTGCATGTGAACCGTCGAGGAGGAGGAGAGAGGCGTTGCTGCAGGCGTCGATCATGACGCGCGCCAAGCGCGTCATGACGGATGGTGAGAACTTAGGGACTTGGCGTGCTCGCACTTGCCGCGGGCTTTTCGCCGTCGGAAGCCGGCACGAGGGCGGACGCGTGACGCGGCGCCTTGATCATCTCCGTGGAGGTGTCGTCCTCAACGAGGAGTGGAACTCCATAGTCGAGCAGGATCTTGTCGATGTCGCCCTGACGTTTGCGAATGACCTCGTTCAGGCGGCGCTTCCAAGCATCGTCGCCCTGGCGGACGCCCAATGTGATACGGAAGGTGATGCGCCCCGCTCCCATTTCCTTGAGAAGGGGAACGACGACGAGCTTCTCCCCGTCCTGCGCCGCCCAATAGGACGCGATGGGACCCCACTGGACGCCTGCGTCGATCTCACCGGAGCGGATGTCCTTCATCATTTCAGCCGCCGGATTTTCAAAGCGACGGTCAACCATCATCGGGTAGCTCTTGATGTTGCCCATCAGGCCATACTTCGCGATATAGTTGCCGCCGGGCGAGCCTTGCACCACGCCAATCTTCTTGCCCTTGAGGCGCGGGTCCGCGATCGTATCGACGCCGTCAAGCCCGTTGTTGGCCTTGTAGACGAGTGCGGATGTCGAGCGATAGATCGCGTTCGTGTTCAGCACGAGCTCGTCGCCTTGTCCCCAGCCGATGACTAGGTCGCATTTCTTGGCGGCCAGCGTCATGCGCACGAAGCCCATGGCCTTAGGATACCAGGTGTAGACCACCGGCAGCTTCAGCTCATCGCCGATGACTTCGGCGATCTTGTTTTCGAAGCCTTCGCGCTTGTCGTTTGAGAACGGCAGGTCGGCCGGGTCGGCGCAGACACGCAGCTGCTTGCGGTTGACGAGGTCGGCGGTCGGCGCGTCGGCTGCGATGGCGGCGAGTGGTACGAGCGTTGCGATGCTCGCTCCCGCTGCCATGGCAGCGCGTGCCAGGAATGAGACGTTGTTGCGCTTTTTCACGTTGCTTGCCTTGTTTTAGTTTGTTGGGACCACATCCGAAAATGCAACAGGGGATAGCCGCATCAACGGCCACCCCCCGTTTCACAGATCGTCCCTAGACTACGCCAGACATGAGCCCTCGGTTGAGCAGATGTCGATCGCGGGACGTCACATTTGCGTTAGCCGGCCTCGCATTCCGTGACCTTCGTCTTGGCCTCGGGAGACTTATCCTCGCGCCCCACCGGGCGGCCAGGCGGCATACCGCCCTTGCCTTCCATATTCAGCGAGCGTGCCTTGATGTAGGTGTAGATGTCGTCGAGGTAGCACATGATGTTCTTGTCCTCGCCGAACGCCGGCATCACAAACTCGGTGCCGCCCTTGTTCGTACGGCGGCCGCCGACGACGATGCCGAAGAACGTCTCGTAGTCCATCGTCTTCAGAGACTCACCGAGAGACGGAGCGAACGTGCTGCCGAGCGCGTTCGGGCCGTGGCAGACGTGACAGGCGTCGTGGTAGCGGCGGAAGCCTTCCCACGTCCCCCAGTCGACCTGGTAGTCGGTCGTAACGACCGGGAACGGAGCTCCGGTTTCCTTGACGCGGTAGCGGCCGTCTTTCCATTCGATGTCCGACAGCGTTTTGGCGAAGTCATTGACAGGGTTTTTGGCGACGCCGCCTTCGGTCAGATCGCCCGAACCAGCCGCTTCGGCAGCAGGTGCAGCCTCAGCAGTCTTCTGTTCGGCGGGCGCTTCGGCAGCAGGCGCGATAGCCTCGGCAGGGGCGGGTGCGGCCTCGGGCGCCGGTGCTGCTTCAGGTGCCGGTGCCGGAGCTTCGGCGGTCTTTTCCTCCGCTGCCGGAGCTTCAGCCGACGGAGCAGGTGTCGCGTCGGCCTGAGGCGCAGCCTCAGCCGCCTTCTGCTCGGCGAGTGCTTCGGCAGCTGGCGCCGGAGCCTCGGCAGGGGCGGGTGCGGCCTCGGGCGCCGGTGCTGCTTCAGGTGCCGGTGCCGGAGCTTCGGCGGTCTTTTCCCCCGCCGCCGGAGCTTCAGCCGACGGAGCAGGTGTCGCGTCGGCCGGCTTTGACTCGGTCGCCGGCGCTTCAGCCGTTGATTTCGATTTTTGATCCTCCCCGAGGCATGCCCCGAGGCCCAGTGCGGCACTGCAGATGACTACTGCCGCAACTCTCAAGCTGAAGTTGGTCACGCGTTTCCTCTCAATTGGGTCGATTTTTTTTGGTCCGGCAGGCCATGACAGGCAGATGTGCCATGATGCAGGCAGAAGTCTTATCCCGCTCGCAGGGACATATTCCCCTAAAGCACTATACGCGATACATGCGCTCGTTTTCCACGGTCAAGTTACAAGCCTGACGGCGTCAATTCGCGCAGCCCCCCTGAAGCTCCGGATACTGAGCAATTCCATCATTTTCGAGGCTCGTATAGTCCGCGAAAAGGCCGGCGCGAGTTTCCTCGCGCCGGCCAATTCTTAGCTACGGTTTCACAACAGCCCTAGGGCAGCGAGAAGACCGTGAGCGAACCCCCGAGGTTCGTGTACTGACGGAGGCCAGCATAGCCACCGACCGCACCCAGACCATCGGTCGGGTTCGTCAAGCCCGCGGCGAGACCGATGCCGGCCCAGCCACCAACGCCCGAGAACACCGCAACGTACTGCTTACCGCCATGCGAGTAAGTCATTGCGTTGCCGATGATGCCCGACGGCGTCTTGAACTTGAAGAGCTCCTTGCCATCCTTCTGGTCGACGGCTTTGAAGTAGCCTTCGAGCGTGCCGTAGAAGGCAACGCCGCCAGCGGTGGTCAGAGCACCCGACCAGACCGAGAACTGCTCAGGCTTCGACCAGACGATCTTGCCCTTGCCAGCGTCCCAGGCGAGGAAGTTGCCCATGCCGCCGTGAGAGTTCGGAGCCGGGAACATGGACAGCGTGGCGCCAACGTAAGGCTGACCAGCCGTGTACGAGACCTTGAAGGGCTCGTAGTCCATGCACACGTGGTTGGACGGAACGTAGAACAGGCCCGTCAACGGCGAGAACGAGACCGGCTGCTGGTCCTTGGAGCCGAGAGCCGCAGGGCAGATGCCCTTCGAGTTCACGTCCTGACCATTCAGGAAGGTCGAGTACTTCGCCACAACCTGCGGACGCCCGTATTTCGGATCCTTCGGATCCATCACGACGTGCGTCGCCCAGTTTACAACCGGGTCGTACTTTTCGGCAACGAGCAGTTCGCCCGTTACGCGGTCTTGTGTGTACCCAAACCCGTTACGGTCGAAGTGCACGACGGCCTGGCGCTTCGTACCGCCGACATCGATGTCAGCAAGCACTGGCTCGTTGATGCCGTCGTAGTCCCACTCATCGAACGGCGTCATCTGGTAGGCCCACTTCGCGATGCCGGTGTCGACATCACGAGCAAACTTCGTCATCGACCACTTCTGGTCGATCTGCTTGCCATCGGGTCCTGCGCGCTGAGCCGGGTTCCAGGTCGAGGGGTTACCCGTTCCGTAGTAGATCAGGTTCAGTTCCGGATCGAAGGCCATGTAGCCCCAGATCGAACCGCCACCGATCTTCCACTGGTCGCCGTTCCAGGTCTTCAGAGACGAATCCTTGCCGACCGGTTTGCCGAGCGACATGGTTTTCTCAGGATCGACGAGGATGTCGGAGTCCGGACCCATCGAGTAGGCGCGCCAGACGCGCTTGCCCGAGTTGATGTCATAAGCGGTGAGGAAGCAGCGAACGCCGAATTCAGCGCCCGAAACACCGATGATGACCTTGTCCTTCGTCACGAGCGGAGCGCCCGTACCGGTTTCGCCCTTCTTTGGGTCGGCGTTGACGACCTTCCAGAGCTCCTTGCCGGTCTTCGCGTCGAGTGCGACGAGCGACGTGTCAGCCTGATGGAGGAAGATCTTTCCGTCAGCATACTGCACGCCACGGTTGACCGTGTCGCAGCACATGACCGGGATGACCGACGGGTCCTGCTTGGGCTCGTACTTCCAGATGATTTTGTTCTCGTCTGCAAGGTTCAGAGCGAAAACGATGTTCGGGAAGGCCGAGTGGAGATACATCGTATCGCCAATAACGAGCGGGCCGCCTTCGTGACCACGAAGAACGCCCGTCGAGAACGTCCAGGCCACTTTCAGCTGCCCGACGTTTTCGGTCGTGATCTGGTCGAGCGTCGAGTAACGGGTACCAGCATAGTTGCCCGACTGCACACACCAGTTATTCGGGTCTCCTGAGCACTTCAGAACGCTCTCGTTCGCCGAAGCCGGCGAGAAGAACGCTGCCGAAGCCAGCAAACCGCATGCGAATGCACTTTTGCGCATTGCGCTTCCTCCATTTTGAGAAAAAAGTCTTGCCACGCTTGCAAGTTGTTCATGTGGACTGCGAATTTCCCCAGCCTTCGAATTCAGGTCTCGCGGATTTTTCCGTCTTTCCTGCCCGGATGAAGTGAGCACTTCACGAAACCGTGTAGCGCTCAGCAGTCCTCGTGAACCGGCGGCATGTAGACACTTTTTTTTTACATTCGCAACACAGTCGCGTGCAGACTTTCTACGCCAAGAAAATAGGACAATAGTTCTGACCCAAAAAACCCCCACATTCACGGGATGTTTTTGCGCTGCCGCAAGAATGCTGCGCTGCACGTCTAGTTGCGACAGGTTGTTCACTCGCGGCGTTCAATTCACGCACCGCTCGCAAGTTCGTGATCGCATCGGGGCACCCGGCCGGCTATGCGCTATGTTCCCATAGTACAAAGGGAAGCCATGGCATGAAGCGTCGCAAACCTCCATTTTCGACGATCAAACGACGGGCGTTTTTGGTAGGGTTCGGGGCCGCGGCGTTACCGGGGCTGCCACTGTTGCCCACTGTTACATGGGCGAGCAAAGCCGCGGGGGTTGAACTTTCGGAGGTCGCGCCGGGGGTTTTCGTTCATAAAGGCGAGGTTTCGCTCGCAACCGCCGGAAATCACGGAGATATTTGCAATCAAGGCTTCGTCGTCGGCGAGGCCGCGGTGGCGGTGATCGACACAAGCGGCTCGAAGCTGGCCGGGGACGCCCTGAAGGCCGCCATCGCCGCCGTGACCGACAATCCAATTCGCTATGTGATCAACACTCACATGCACCCGGATCATGTGCTCGGAAACGCTGCGTTCGAGGCCGACGGTGTCGTTTTCGTCGGACATCACAAGCTGGCGCGCGCGCTCTCTGCGCGTGCGGAGAGCTACCTGAGGCGGGCGCAGGAGACACTCGGCGCAGGCTTTGAAGGCACGCGTATCGTGATGCCGACCGAAAGCATCGCCGAGACGACGGCGCTGGACCTTGGCGGACGCCAGCTGACGCTGACGCCGCGATCCACAGCGCATACCGACAACGATCTGACAGTGCTCGATTCGGCGACAGGGACGCTGTTCGCCGGCGATCTGCTCTTTTCCGAACACATCCCGACGATTGACGGCTCGATCGTCGGCTGGCTCAAGCTGATCGACGTTTTGAAGGCGGAACCGGCTCAGCGCGTCGTACCCGGCCATGGTCCTGCATCGATGACATGGCCCGATGCGCTCGCCCCTGAGCAGCGCTATCTCGAGACGATCGCGCGCGACGTTCGCGCCATGATCAAAGACAACAAGACGATGTCGGAAGCGGTCGCGACGGCCGCGCAATCCGAGAAAGACAAGTGGAAGCTGTTCGAGGAACATCACGCACGTAACGTCACCGCGGCGTTCGCTGAGCTCGAGTGGGAATGAAAGAAAGGGCACCACGTGGGGCGCCCTTTCTTTGCAATCCCGCGACGTGCGAAGGCGTCAGAAGCAGCGCAACTCGCCCTCGACCTGCGCACGCTTCAGGTCCTTCACCTTTTCCTGCATTTGAGGCGAGTTCATCACCTGCACGTTGTCACCGCCGCGCATGCCGATGGAGATGATCGTCTCGGCCTCCTCGTACTGCGCCCAGGGCAGCACGGCAGCAATCTCGTCGATTGAACAGGAGCACTTTTCCAGGACCTCGCGCGTCTGGCCATTGACCTGCATGCAGGCAAACACGTAGTCGGCGCGCGCCGCGGTCGGATAATCGTTCGTCGGCAACTCCGCGGCATCCGCCATAGTCGAGGAGGCTGCGAGGCCGGCTGTCACGAGCACGGCCAAGCGCGACGCGCGCGGTCTCATTGCACATCTCCGACGCCGGTGAGCGTCGTCACTTCTTCAAGCGACGGCGCGTCCTTCTGATTGTTGGAATACTTCGAGATCATTTGCGCGAAGTGGCCGGGAATCTTGTCGGACAGCGTAATGCTGAAAGTGGCGCCCTCGAAGCCCCGCATCTTGGAGCGGGCGGGATCGTTGGCGTAAGGCGCGACGGTGACACGGTAGCCAGGGATTTTCTCGCCCTTGAAGTCGATGGTGACGGACTCGACCTTGGCGCCGTCGCCGAGTGTCTTGCTGAAAATATTCTTCAGGTAGATGCGGTCGCCACCGGCAAGCTCGCGGAAGTGCGCTACCGCGTTGTCGAGGTAGACGATGAGCATCGGATTGCCGTTCATGTCGGTGATGCGCTGCGGCTCGCGCGCGTGGTCGCCGGTGTACACCTGTACCAGGACGTTCTTTTTGCCCGCCGCTGCGCCCTCACCCTCGATCTTGACGGTAATATCGTCAGAGAACGCCTTTCCCAGCACCTTTTCGTCCGACGGCTTGCGGTCGAAGCGGTAGACGAGGTCGGTGCCCGGATTGAGCGGCGAAATGTGCGGCGTCTCGAATAGCATGTCGACGGCCTTGGGGAGTTCGGCTGCGGCGGCTATGGCCGCCGAGCCGGCCAAGAATGCTGCGGCAATCACGCCAAGCGTGATGGGATTGGACATTGCGAGCGACCCTCCAGATCGGTTCGTGTTTTGGGCGGCTATGTAGCGAGCGGGACCTCGCTTGAACAGGGACCTTCGCACGCCAACGAGCGGGCGCGGTCTTTGCGCAGCCGGCGTAAGGATGGTTCAAAGTTCGCCGGGTCGGAACTTAAAACACCGTAAGGTGGCTCGGTTCAGCGCAGAAATCGGCCAAATGCGCGCGGGCCGGAGCCCACCTTGGCGCGCGCGGTAACCTTGAGCGCCGCGCTGTCGATCCGCAGCAGAATGTCATCGCCCCAGCACGCGACCAAAATATCGCCCGTGATCGACGCCTCGATCCCCTCAGGGTGGTCGCAGGCGTCGATCGCTTTCATCACGCTGTGCGTCGCCGCGTCGAAGACGGTTACGGTGCCGGAATACTGGTCGGTCACGAACGCCTTGCCGGCGGTGAGGGCGAGGGCATATGGACGGCGGCCGACCTTGACGGTGCCGGGCAGCGGGGCGCGCTGTGCGACATCGATGACAGTGATGTCGTCGCTCGCCACATTGGCGGTGTAGGCACGATTGCCGGCATCGTCGATGGTAATGCCGAACGGGCGGGCGCCGGTCGGCACGGTCGCCACGACCTTGCGCGTCGCCACATCGATGAACGACACTTGGTTGCTGTCGCGGTCGGCCGAAAGCAAGAGACTGCCGTCGGGCGTTACGGCGAGCCCCGAGGGCGATTGGCCGACGCCGATCTCTCCTGCGACAGTCATGGTTGCCGCATCGACAACGACAATCTTATGCAGGTACCAGTCGGCGACGTAGACCTCCGGCTTCGAGGGGTGCGCCGCAATGCCGAGCGGGCCGCCGCCGAGCTTCAGACGGCGGAGGATTTCGCGCTTCTCTGCATCAACCTCGATCACTTCTCGCCCATCGGGTGCGGCCACGTAGGCGCGGCGCTTGTCGGGCGAAAGCGCGATACCCGCCGGCTTGCCGCCGATGGCGATCCGCGCCGTTTCCTTCATGGTCCCCAGATCCACGAACGACAGGCTATCGCCCGGCTGGTTGGTCACCAGTGCTTCAGCAGCCCTAGACGGGTCGGCCCCCACACGGATGAGCGCGAGGGCCGAGCAAATCGATAATGAGAGCGCGCGCCGCACTCAGCCGCCGCCTTCGATCTTTTTCTTGAGGGCTTCGAGACCGCCTTTGTAGACGCCGGTCACGGCATTGACCGCCGCCTCGTCGCTCAGCTCCGGCGGCGGATCGTTGTTGACGTAGCCACGGTAGAACGCGCCCCTCCATTCCACAGTGGACTTGTCGCCCTCGCCTGACACGCTGAGCGTGGACGAGTAGTTGTTGACAGGAAGCGTTTTCACATCAACGTCGGTGATCTCGTATGAATACGAATGGTTCTCGGCATTGAACTTCATCAACTGCTCGTTGATCGTGCCGCCGCTACCGAGCGTCAGCTTGCGTTTGGCGTTGGGTTCGTTGCCGCCGGTTCCTTCCGTCTTGGCAACGGCGGGATGCCAGCTCATGTCCTGGAAGTTGCCGATGACCGCCCAGACCTTTTCGACAGGGGCATTGATCTCGATCGTTTCCGTTACCTTCTGTCGCGAGGGCCCGTGGGCCGTGGCAGGAGCGGAAGCGAAGGCAAAGAGGGCGAGAACTATCGCCAGGCGTTGCAGCATTGAGCGTCTCCGGTTGATCTTCGAACGATTTGTTGTCTGCCCGCCCAGCCTCGCGAGCGGCCGCGACAATAGTGTCGGATCGTGACGGCGGCAACGCGGCCACTGGAACCGGCCGAGGCGCGACAGGGAATTCCTTGACCTGCCGCCCCGGAGTTGTTTTAGACGCGACCTCGTGCTTTGGTCGAATACCCGATGGGGCGGAACTGAACGGCATGACTCACGATGGACACGGCGGCGCGGATTCGCGGAATCACTATGAAAACGTCGCGTGTCCGTTCTGCGGCATTCTGTGCGACGACCTGGAAATCGGTCCGACGACGGATGGACTGAAGGTTCTCAAGAACGGGTGTGCCAAATCGATCGCTGGTTTCGAGCGTAAACAACGCGAGCCGAGCCCGCAGATCGACGGCAAAGACGTGACGCTGGAGGCGGCAATTGCGGAAGCGGCGCGGCTGGCGCGCGAGGCGCGGCTGCCGATATTCGGGGGGCTTGGCACAGATGTTGAAGGTGTGCGGGCCGTCATGGCTCTGGCCGAGAAGGCGGGCGGCGTCATCGATCATGGCTTGAGCGATATCCAGTACCGGAACTTGCGCGTCCTGCAGTCGAGCGGCTGGGTGATGACGACGCTCACGGAAGCACGCAACCGTGCCGATCTCTTCATCGTCGCCGGAAGCGATATCCAGGCCCTCCACCCACGGTTTTTCGAACGCATTGTCTGCAACGAAAAATCGATGTTTTCGGACAATCCGCCAAAGCGGACCGTCATTTTTCTCGGCGAAGGCTTCGATCAGTCTGCGCTCAAGGGTCCGCGCATCGGCGAGATCATCACGATCCCCGTCAGAAACGATAGGATCGGCGAGTTGCTCGACGTCATCCGGGCGATGTCGAAGGGTTTCACTCCGGGCGGCGACTCGATCGCAGGCCTGCCTCGCGCCGCGGCGGAAGATCTGCTCGCGCGCTGCAAGGCGGCCGAGTATGGCGTCATTGTCTGGGCGCCAGGAAGCCTCGCCTTTCCGAACGCCGACCTCACGGTCCAGGCGGTCTCGGAGTTCGTAAAAGAGATCAACGCCGTATCGCGCTTTGCCGGGCTTTCGCTCGGCGGAAACGAAGGTGCGACTACGGCCGGCGCGGTGTGCGCGTGGCAGTCCGGTTTTCCGCTGCGCGTTTCATTCGCGACCGGCAAGCCACAATACGACATCGAACGCTTTTCCATGACGCGACTGCTCGCGGCCAAGGAGGGCGATCTGCTCATGTGGCTTGCATCCTATACGCCGGACCTCGCCCCGCCCGACACGGACGTGCCGACGATCCTCATCGCCATGCCGGATGTGAAACCCGCGCGCACTCCAAAGGTCTTCATTCCGGTCGGCACGCCCGGCGTCGACCACGGCGGCCTTATCGTACGCTGCGACAACGTCGTCTCACTTCCCTTGCGGCAGTTGCGCAAATCGCATCTGCCGAGCGCCGGAGAGGTGCTCAGCCGGATCGAAGCCGCCCTCTGAGACCCACATAACAATTCGGAAAAATCAACCGATGCTCATCAAGTTGACCGGCGGCAAGGTGTACGACCCGACGAACGGCGTTGACGGCGAGGTGCGCGACATCTTCATCGAGAACGGACGCATCGTCTCGCCCTCACACACGGCCAAGGTCGATCAAGAATACGCGCTGCACGGCCGCGTCGTGATGGCGGGCGGCATCGACCCGCATTCGCACATCGGCGGCGGGAAGGTCACCATCGCGCGCATGCTGCTGCCCGAGGATCACATTGGGCACGAGGTGGCACGCACGGAAATCACCCGCGCGGGCTGCGGACATGCGATCCCATCGACGCTGACGGCCGGCTATCGCTATGCGGAAATGGGTTATACCGCCGCTTTCGAGCCCGCCATGCTGCCTGCAAACGCGCGCCAGGCGCACCTGGAAATGGGCGACACGCCAATCATCGACAAAGGCGCGTTCGCCATGCTCGGCTCCGACGATTACTTCCTGCGCCAGCTCACTTCAAAGGCGGATTTTTCGGCCATCAAGGACTACATCGCTTGGACCATGCACGCGTCGCAAGCGATTGCCGTCAAGGTCGTCAATCCGGGCGGCATCAGCGCCTTCAAGTTCAACCAGCGCAAACTCGATCTCGACGAGAAGCACGTCTATTACGGCGTGACCCCGCGCGAGATCATCGTCAATCTGGCGCGCGGCCTCAAAGAGCTGGGTGTCGTCCATCCGCTGCACATTCACGGCTGCAACCTGGGTGTCCCCGGCGGTGTCGAGACGACGCTCGCGACAATCCGCGGCTCCGAAGGGTTGCCGATCCATCTAACGCACATCCAATTCCACAGCTACGACACCGAAGGCGACATGAAGTTCTCGTCCGGCGCGGTGCGTGTGGCCGAGCTCGTCAACAAGACCAAGAACGTCTCGATCGATATCGGGCAGGTGATGTTCGGGCAGACCTGCACGGCGTCCGGCGATGCCATGCGCCAGTTCGTCAACACGCGCTCGGCCGACCCGAAGAAGTGGGTCGTCATGGACATCGAGTGCGACGCAGGCTGCGGCGTCGTGCCGTTCAAGTATCGCGATCAGAGCTTTGTCAATGCGCTGCAGTGGGCGATCGGCCTTGAGCTGTTCCTGCTGGTTGACGACCCCTGGCGCATCTTCCTGACGACCGATCACCCGAACGGCGGGCCGTTCTACTGGTATCCGCACATGATCAAGCTGCTGATGGACAAGGATTTCCGCAAGGAGCGGATGCAGGCGATCAATCAGGAGGCGCTGAAGTATTCGACGCTGCCGACGATCGACCGCGAATATACGATGTACGAGATCGCGATCATGACGCGCGCGGGGCCGGCCCGCAGCCTGGGCCTGAAAGATCGCGGCCATCTGGGCGCGGGCGCATGTGCGGACATCACGGTTTACGAGGACAATCCGGATCGCGAGGCGATGTTCACCACGCCGGAACTGGTGTTCAAGAACGGCGACCTCATTGTCCGCAACGGCAAGATCGTCAAAGTCGTGAACGGCGCCACGCACGTCGCGCGGCCATCCTACGACAAGTCGATCGAGCGATCGCTGAAACGGTATTTTGACGACTTCCATACCGTGCGGATGGAGAACTTTCGTCTCAGCGACGAAGAGATCATCAACGATGGGCGCGGCGCGATTATCGTGCAGCCGACGGGGGCGCGCACAGCATGAGCGAAGCAACGGGCGCAGCCAAGACCGTCAACGGCATCATCATCGATGACACATTTGCCGAAGCCTTCGGAATGAGCGGCACGGGCATCATCATCACCGCCGACTCGATGAAGTGGGCGCGCATCGCGGCGACAGTCGCGACCGGCTTTGGAACCTCCGTCATCGGCTGCGGCGCAGAGTGCGGCATCGACCGCGAGTTGAACCCGGAAGAGACGCGCGACGGCCGGCCCGGCGTTCGCATTCTCATTTTCGGCTTCTCGCCGGACGCGCTCGCGCCGCAGATCAAGAACCGCATCGGGCAGTGCGTGCTGACCTCACCGGGTTCGGCGTGCTATTCGGGCCTTGAAGCACCTGTGAAACTCGGCCTCGGCAAGGCGCCGCGCTTCTTCGGTGATGGCTTCCAGACGGCCAAGAAACTCGGCTCCAGCCGCTACTGGCGCGTACCGGTCATGGATGGCGAGTTCGTCATCGAAGAAGAGACGGGCGTCACCACGGAAGCCGTCGGCGGCGGCAATCTGCTCATCGTCGGCAACGATCGCGCCGGTCTGCTGGAAACGGCGGAAGCCGCCGTCGATGCCATTGCCAAGGTCAACGACGTCATCACGCCCTTCCCCGGCGGGATCGTGCGCTCTGGCTCGAAGGTCGGCACCAAGTACAAGGGCATGTTCGCATCGACCAACGACGCGTTCTGCCCGACGCTGCGGGGCACCGTGAAGAGCGAGCTTGGGCCCGAGTCGCTCGCTGTGCTGGAAATCGTCATCGACGGCCTGACGTCGAAGTCGGTTGCGGATGCCATGCGCGCCGGCCTCAAAGCCGTCACCGATACTGGCGCCAAGCGTGGCGTCACGCGCGTCACGGCAGGCAACTACGGTGGCAAGCTCGGCCAGCACCACTACCATCTGAAGGATCTGATCTGATGAGCGGGTTGACCCTTCGCCTCAAGGCTCCCATCGCCGGTCCCATCAGTCTCGCCGGCGTCGTGCCCTCGAAGCTTACCGCGCTTGCCAGCTACGACGTCGGCGCACTCGTGGTCGGCGCGGACAAGGACGGCGCGACGCTGGGCGACGTGTTCACCATTTCCGGTACCGCCGGCGACACGCTGACCATCGAAGCCGACGGCGCGGCGCTCGATCTCGTCGGCAGCGGGCTCGATGGCGGCACGCTTCGCCTCATCGGCAATGCCGGCGCGCAGGCCGGCCGCAAGATGACCGGCGGCACGCTCGATATTACAGGAAGCGCCGGCAACTACCTCGCCTCCGGCATGACGGGTGGCATGATCTTCGTCGGCGGAAGTGCAGGCGATAACCTTGGCGGCGTTTTGCCGGGCGACCGTTTTGGTATGGCGGGCGGCACGGTCGTGGTTGAAGGCAGCATCGGCGCGCGCGCCGGCGACAAGATGCGGCGCGGCACCGTCGTCGTGCGCGGCAAGACCGGTCCCGGCGCGGGTACACGCATGATCGGCGGCACGATCTGGGCCGAAGGGGGTATAGGCCCGCTGCCCGGCCTCATGATGAGACGCGGAACTCTGATCGGGCCTTCAGTGGACAGCCTGTTGCCGAGCTTCGTCGACTGCGGCCGTCACGATCTCGTGATCGTTCGGGTCCTCTCCCGCTATTTGAAGGACACGCTCGGTAGTCGTGCGCCCAAACCTATGCCCTTGTTTGTACGTAAGATTGGGGGCGACATGGCAACCATCGGTCGCGGCGAAATCCTGCTTTCCGCATAGCGCCGCGATAGGAGAAATCCGATGCAGACTTATCCCCGTAGAAGCTGGGTGTTGTAGCCTTGGCTTAGAGAGGTGAAACGCAATCGGCAGCGAGGACGTAGATTGCTGGCGATGTGGTAAATCAATCAGGCGCAGCCAAACCGGGCAAAGCGCCAAGCAGGGGAAGCGGTCTCAGTCAATGCTTGCGATCATTCTTTCGGCTTGCCTGACCAACGATCCGGGCGTCTGCAAAGACTACAAGATCCCGCTCACCTCTGATCTCGACACGACGCGGTGCGCGTTGTTCGCGCCACCGCACTTCGCGCGGTGGTCGCTGGAGCACCCCGGCTGGACCATTCGCAAGTGGCGCTGCACCACCGTGCAGGACAGCGACATCTGAGCCGCAACGCGTTGCTTAGGCCGGCGGAGCGTAACGCCGGGGTGGCGCCTGCCGTAGTGTGTCGGCAGGGAGGAGCCCGTATGAGAACCGCAACGCTTGCCGCCGTCGTCATTGCAGCACTCGGCGCGGTCGCGCCAATGCGCGATGCCGTCGCCCAGGACATGCTCCAGTATCTCGATCTCAACTCCGACGATTTCACCAAAGCGGAAATGACGCGCGCCGATATCGAGGCGCGGCTCGCGGCGCTGAAGCCGGGTGAGACGCTCGATCTTTCGGGAAAGCGGCTTAACCGGCTCGACCTTTCCGGCCTCGATCTTACGCGCACCAAGCTGCAGTCGACCCGCCTCAACGGCGCGAACATGAAAGGTGCCAAACTTGATGCGGTCGTCATGGACCAGGCCTGGGCGGTCAAAGCAGATCTCACAGATGCGAGCCTTGTCGGCGCGAACCTGTTTCAGACCCAGTTGATCGACGCGAAACTCGACCGCGCGAACTTCTCAAACGCAATGGTATCGGCCGACATGACGCGCGCCAGCCTCATCGAAGCGCGCTTTGACGATGCCATGCTGGCACCAGATCTCACCAACCAGTCGATGGGGCTGATGCGCGGCGTGCTCAAATCTGCCAATCTTGAGCGCGCATCGTTCCGCAACGCCAACTTGACGCGTTCGATGTTCGAGTTCGCGTCGCTCAAGGGCGCGGACTTTGAGGGCGCAAATCTTTCCGGCAGCGAACTCGCCGGCGCCGACCTGACGAACGCGAACGTCGCGGGTGCCAATTTCGACGGCGCCGACGTGGCGTCAGCGAAGCTTGTCGGCCTCAGGGGCAAGGACAAGGCGACCGGGCTTGACGCCCTGCGCAATGCCGCCAGTGCGACGATCGACTGACGGCGCCGAGCGCGGCATGTGCCGTCCGTCCACGCCGCTGATCTCGATCACGAACTTCTGGCGGATTGCGCGTCCGAAATCGGCATAACCGTTGGCCGGCAGCACGAAGCTGCCGGGGCCGCCCATCACGTTCTGACGATACCAGGTCTCGAGCGGGTGTTGGCCACCGGGCTCGGCCTTCGGCAGTTGCGGGGCCTTTGACGTGTCAACGAGGATCGGAAGGCCGTTGATCGTCACACCGCTCGCGACAAGCTCGTCGCGCACGCCGACGATTGGCTCTTCGGCGTTGCAGTTGTCCGGGCCGTCTCCCGACACGTCGACGACGATGCGCAGCGCTCGGGCCGGGATCTGCGGCACGATCTTGTCGTTAACGGAGCGCAGCATGCGCGTCATGCAGGTGAACTCGCCGCCCTGATGCGGCAGCTTGCGCACGCGCTCGGCGACGGCTGCCGCCTCCTCCTTGCTGGAGATGCGTGTCCAGGGAAGGGCAATGGTGGGGCGATCGGCCCATGTCACCATCGAGAACAGGATGCCGCCGTTCGGGCCGCCAACAATGGCTTCGACCACGGAAGGGTCTTCCAGCGCCTTGGCAATGCCCTCCATCTGAAGTTGGTAGCGTTCCGCGTCGACAGAATTCGACACATCGACCGACACCATCAGCGCCGTGTCGACCTGTACGTCGGTCTGCGCCTTAGCCGGAAAAGGCAGTCCTGCAATGAAAAGCGCCAAGCCGAGCAGCAGGATGCACGCTGCGCAAGCGCGGGGCCTCGTCGTCGTAGACATCGTCACTGTTGTGATTTTTCCAGATTGCTGGCGCTGTCGCGGCCCTTCAGAGTTTCGAGGCCCTTCACGCCGGCCAGGTTTGCGCCCTTGAAATTCGTTCCGGAGACGTCGGCGCCGGTCAGATCGGCGCCGTTCAGGTCGGCGTTCGTCAGGTCGAGCTTCGTCAGCTTCGCCCCCGCCATTTTTGCATCGACGAAGCGGGCGAATGTGAGGTCAAGGTTCTGCAAAACCGCGCCTTCCAGCGTGGCGTCCGAAAAATCCACCTTTATCATGCGGGATGATGGCGCCATGCCGGCCTCAACACCGGTATCGGCCGGGCCTACGACCGCGCCCGACAAGTCCGCGCCACGGAAGTTTGCGCCGTCTAGGCGGGCGGCGATGCGGGCGCCGCGCAGGTTGGCACCTGAGAAATTTGGCGCATCGGCATGGTTGAACGTCATGTCGCTGAAGACGTTAGGTTTCAGGATCGTCGCGCCTTCAAGGTTCGCTCCGGTGAAGTCGGCTCGCATGATGGTGGCACGGTCGAGTTTGGCGCCAGAGAGGTCGACGGAGGCAAGTTTGGCGGTCGACAAATCAGCGCCGTAGAGGTTCACCTTTGCCAGGCGCGCGTGTTTGAAATCGAGCCCGGCAAGGTCGAGGTTGCTCAAATCCTTTCCCGAAAAATCAACGGGTGCCTCGGCGGTCGCCTTGTAGACGCTCGTTGCGACGTTGCGCGCCGTGAGATCGGCGGGCTGGGCCGCAAAACCAATTGCTATGACGGAAAGCGCGAGCAGCAGCGTGGCGAGCCGTCCATTCAGTGTCATCGACCGCATCAGCCAACTCGCATGATGTGAGGAACCCCGTAACGGTCTGATTTGGGCCAAGGTTTGCAAAAAGGCAAGGTGGCGGCGCGATGGCTGCAGGGCGCGCTTCGGCTCGGTCGTGATCGGTTCGGAGCACACGGCGAAGCACGAACGATGCTGCCATTCTGCTACGTGGGCCGAACGGTTTGTCGGTGCGCCCGTGCAAAAGGCTGCGGGCTGGGAGCTAACAGTTTGGTACGCCTAATGATTAAATTCGCCGGCCGCCGGCGAATTCAATCGATCGGGGCAACGTCGACCGCGACTGCGACCGAATGCTCGCCGCCGCCGATCAGCACACCGCTAATCGGACAGATGTCGTCGTAATCACGTCCCCACGCGAACGTGATGTGCTCATCCGACACGATGAGCCCGTTCGTCGGGTCGAGCGCCACCCAGCCACCAGGGCCCACCCAGACCGAGACCCAGGCGTGAGACGCGTCAGCGCCTTGCAGACGCGGCTGCCCAAGCGGCGGTTTGGTCAGGATATAGCCGCTAACGTAACGGGCCGGAATACGCAGACTGCGCAAGCCGGCGAGCATCAGATGGGCGAAATCCTGGCACACGCCGCGCCGATGGCGGAATACTTCGGCGATCGGGGTCGATATGTCGGTCGCGGTGCGGTCAAAGATGAATTCTTCGTAGATGCGCTGCGAAAGCGCGACGGCACCTTCCAAAATCGTGCGACCCGCAGGGAATGACGCCGCGGCGTGATCGCGGATATCGAGATTAGGGTCGGTCAGCGGCGTCGGCGAGCGATACTGCATAAGCTCGACACGGGCCTCAGGTGCCATGCCGTCAAGGTGCGCGTCGAGGCCATCCCATGGAATCGACGCCGAAGGGTCGGTCGACGGGACGGGGGCTATGTCGACCGTCGTGCGCGCGTGCAGCAGGAATTCGCGATGCGGCGACTCGATGTCCAGCATCACCACCGGGTTGCCGAAAGCGTCGCGTCCTTCGCTGCGCAAATTCGGCGCGGGGTCGATCAACAGACTGTGGTGGCGAACGATCTGGCCTACCGCTTCGCGCGGCGACATGTGCACCAGGTTCTGCGACTGCAGAACGAGCGAGCTATATCGGTAGAGCGTGCGGTGGTTAATTTCGTAGATCATGTTCAGCAGATCACGGCCGCAACTCGCCACGCGCACCCGCACGGTGTGGCGTGTCGTCCATCAGGTTGAAGTAGTGCCGCGCGAGTGCATTCGAGACCTCCGGGAAAATCTGCAACTGCTGGCCGGCGAGCGCTTCGAGGCCCGCAGCGTCGGGTTCGGCCGCGAGCCGCTCGACATCTGCTAGGCGGATGGCCGTCAACGCAGCGATGATCAGACGGCGATGCTCGGGCAGGCCACTTCCCTGCTTCGTGTCGGGCAGGCTCTCCATGTGGCGGGCGATATCAGAGAGCTGGTAGGCGAGGCTGCGCGGGTTCGTCTCGTCCAGCAGCAGCAGATCGAGTACCAGCGGCAGCATGGGATCGAGACGGTAGCGCGAGCGGTAGGTGATGAAGCTGTCGGCCAGCTCGAGCAGCAGCATGAGCCGGCTCGTTTCTTCTTCGGCCTCCTGCTTGGGCACGAAGAGCGTATAGACGGCTTCGGTCAGGTTGTAGGCGCGCTCCAGTCTGCGCCCCATAAGCAGGAACGACCAGCCGTAATTGCGCGTCATGTTCTCGTGCATGAGGCCGTTGAAGGCGGCGATGGCTGCCAATCCTTCGTCCAGCGGATCGAGCTTGGCGAGCGGCGCGGCACTTGAGATCGTCTGTGACCAGGTATCGCCGGGCTGGAAACGGCTCAGCGCTTGCCACGCTTCGAGCGAGAGGCGGTCACGCGCCAGATGCGCGGTGCGATAGAGACCACCCATCGTACGCTCCAACGTGCGCATGCCGACGCGGCCATCGATCAAACCTTCGCAGAGCGCTTCCAGTTCGACGTCGCCGGGCTCCCGCGTACTCACGTCGCCGTTACCGCTGTTCGACAGCAGCATATCGAGGCAGCGGCGCGCGGCCCTGCGACCGGTCTCGGGTCCCCCGTCCTCTTCGATGCGGCGCAACGCCCCGCGCAATACCCGCATCGTCCAGTCGGCGCGCTCGCAGTAGCGGCCGAGCCAGAACAAATCGTCGGCGACACGGCTTTGCAGCACGCGCTGTGAGCGCTGCACGCGTGCTGTTTCAACCGATGGACGCAGCAGGCTCGTATGCGGCGGCTGATCGCCGTCAGCAAGAACCCAGACATCACGCGTATGGCCATCGGGCGCCGACAACGCCACGGCGCGTTCCGGGTCCACCGTCATGGCAAGGCCACCCGGCATCACCTTGTATCCGGATGGCGTGTGCGCAACGTAGAGGCGCACGGCGAAGGGGCGCGGTTCGAGGGCGCCGTCGTCCGACAGCGCCGGCGCGGTGCTGAAGCCGACCTTCTCTTCCGCCACGAGGCGCGCGCCGTGCAATTCAATTTCACGGCGCAGCAGATCGCGCTCGGCGCCGGAGAGGCGTAACGGGTCCTCGCCAAGTGCCGCGCCGCCAGGCCGGCCCAAACCCTCCTGCGCCTGGCGAATGATGTAGCCATCGAGATTGTCGAGCACGCCGCGGCGCGCATCGGCATCGCCGAGCCAGATGCGGGGCGCATCTGCGATTGTCAGATCCTCGCCCAGCAGCGCCTGGGCGAGCCCGGCGAGACGGCCGCCGAGGCCGCGGTTCTGCGCGAGCGCGGTACCGGGTGGGTTCACGACGAGTTGCGGCGCGCGGCGCAAAATTCTGAGCAAGCCCGCCGGGCCGTCGAAGCCGGAGGGATCAAGTTCGAGCGGGTCGATCAACCGTCCGTCGACACAGCGCACGATGAGATCGACTTCCTTCAAGCCCTCCAGCGTCTTCAGGTAGACGGCGTTGCCACGCGTGCGCAGATCGCTGCCTTCGACCAGCAGGTAGCCGAGATAACGCGCGAGGTAAGCGTGCGAGAAGTAGTCCTCGTGATGCGGACCGGGCGTCAGGAGCGCGATGCGCGGACTGGCGCGGCCGCTCAAGATATTCAGTGCTGTCTGCAGCGACTGGAAATAGCCTGCCAGGCGCACGGCATTGTTGAGCTTGAAGAGATCGCCCAACACGTGGGTGTGCACCACGCGATTGGCGAGCGCAAACCCTAGTCCCGCGTTGGTCTCGGTATGGTTGTCGATCACGCGCCAGCGGCCGTCGGCGGCGCGTGCGATATCGGCGGCATAGAACTGCAGAGCGCCCGCACCCGGAAGGATCGAGCGGCACGACGGAACGTACGCGCTGTCGGAGAAAACGAGATCGGGTGGGACGACGTTGGCCTGCAATACGTCCTGCGTCGAATAAACGTCGCGCAGCAACGCATCGAATAGGCGGGCGCGCTGGATCAGCGCCCGTTCAAGCTCGCGCCACTCGGAAGGAGAGATCAGGATCGGCAGCAGATCGAGTTGCCAGCGCTGCGAGGGTTTGCGCGGATCGGAGAAGATGTCGTAGGCGATGCCGGTCTGGCGCACGCGACGGTCGAGGTGGCCGGCGCGCGCGATGCGCTCCGCGGGCGTCATTGCCTCAAGCGCGGAAATAAAACCGCGCCAATGGGGCCGCGGGCGGCCCTGCTGGTCGACCAATTCGTCGTACGCGGACGCGCGCGCACCGCCGTAGCTTTCCAGCAGGCGGCTGCTCGTTCCGGGCGCTATCCCGGCCGTTCGCGCGACGGTCATTTCCAGCGGACTAATCCCGGCTACGTTTCGTGCAGCGAGCAGGCGCCGAATCGATCGTGCGCCCACTCCAGCCGCGGCTCCCCTCTATAGGAAGAGTAACACGCGTTAGGAGCGAGTCTGCAAGTTTTGGCCACGCCTTGTCACGCAATCCGTTGCGCGGAGCGCCACCGCCTTCTTCACACGGGCCGCCGCAGATCGAGGGTGTAGGGATAATCTGGGTTAACGACAGCGGGCGCCGGAGACATCGAATCGGCCGTATGACCCGTATCTTCGAAGCGCGCGAGGCGACGGCCCTCCGCTTCGTAGGCGTTGATCGGAAACACCTCGAAGTTGCGCCCACCCGGGTGGGCCACGTGGTAGCGGCACCCTGCGACCGAACGGCCACTCCAGCTATCGAAAATATCGAACGTCAGCGGCACGTGCGGCGCAATGGTCGGATGCAGCGCCGAAGGCGGCCACCAGGCACGGTAGCGCACGCCCGCAACCGATTCGCCCGCGGTGCCCGTCGACACAAGCGGGAGCGTCCGGTTGTTGCATGTGATCTTTAAGCGATCGCCGGTAAGGCCGCGCGCCTTCACCTCGACGCGTTCGAGCGATGAATCGACGTAGCGCGCGGTACCGCCGATGATGCCCTCCTCGCCCAGCACGTGCCAGGGCTCGAGCGCTTGGCGGATTTCGATCTCTACGTCGCGGCCAGCGACCTTGCCGAGCACTGGAAAGCGGAATTCAAAGTGCGGAAGGAACCAGTCGCGCTCAATCGGCAGCCCGGCTGCGCGCAGATCTTCCACGATGTCTGTCAGGTCCGCCCACAGGTAGTGTGGCAGCATGAAGCGATCGTGCAGCAGGGCGCCCCAGCGCACCAGTTTCTGACGATAGGGCTTGTCCCAGAAGCGAACGATGAGGGCCCGCAGCAAAAGCTGCTGGGCGAGGCTCATGCGCGCGTGGGGCGGCATTTCGAAAGAACGGAACTCGACAAGTCCGAGGCGACCCGTGGGTCCATCAGGCGAATAGAGCTTGTCGATGCAGATTTCAGCGCGATGGGTGTTGCCGGTGACGTCGATCAGCAGGTTGCGGAAGATGCGGTCGACCAGCCAAGGGGGAACGGTTCCGTTGCCGGGATCCGGGATTTGCGACAGCGCGATCTCGAGTTCGTACAGGCTTTCATGGCGCGCTTCGTCCACGCGCGGTGCCTGGCTCGTCGGGCCGATGAACAGACCCGAGAAAAGGTATGAAAGCGACGGGTGGTTCTGCCAGTAAGCGACGATCGAGGCGAGCAGGTCGGGTCGCCGCAGAAACGGGCTGTCGGCCGGCGTCAATCCGCCAAGCACGATGTGGTTGCCGCCGCCCGTGCCGGTGTGGCGGCCATCGAGCATGAACTTCTCGGTGCTCAGCCGGGTGAGGTGCGCTTCTTCATAAAGCGCGGTCGTAATGTCCACTGCCTCGCGCCAACTTGTCGACGGCTGGATATTGACCTCGATGACGCCGGGGTCGGGCGTCACTTTGATAACCTTCAGGCGCGGATCAAACGGGGGTGCGTATCCCTCGAGATGCACGGTCTGACCCGTGAGCCTTGCCGCCTCCTCGACCGACGCAACCAGGCTTGCGTATTCCTCCGCGTCACGGACCGGTGGCATGAACACGCACAGCTTGCCGTCGCGCGGTTCGACCGCGAGCGCGGTGCGGACCGAGCCGACGACGTCGTCGCGCGCGGTCGGCAACGCCGGTGTCGGAGGAGCGGCCGCCGTGGACGCCTGCATCATGGTCGTGCGCTCAGGCAGCGGCGGCTCTTCACCCAGCGGGTCGCGTGGCGTGGCGTGCGGATAATCGACCGCCGGCAGCACTGGCAGCGAGCCGAGCGGCAGGCGGTAGCCGGCGGGTGAATCACCCGGCACCAGGAAGAGCTTTTCGCGACGAAGCGACCAGCGTTCCGTCTTCCAGTGCTTGCGCCGGTCGGCCGATTGCCATGACTGGATGGGCAGCACGAATCCGGTCGGCACCGATATACCCCGATCGATCGTGCGCACAAGCCGATCGCGCAGGGCGGGATCATCCAGCTTCGCCGTTTCGATGGTGGTGTTGGCAGGAAGCTTCTGTTCGACGAAGGCGAAATGCGCCGCATCCTCGAACGCGGGCATCACGCTTTCTTGCGGCAGGCCAAGCGTGGCGCACAGCGCGTCGGCAAACTTGGCCGCACCCTCGATGGTCGCCGGTTTCTCGGGCGTCTCACGCGCAATGCGATCGGGGTCTTCCCAAAGCGGCTTCTCGTCAGAGCGCCAGTAGATGGCGAAGGCCCAGCGCGGAAGTTGCTCACCCGGGTACCATTTACCCTGGCCGTAATGCAGCAATCCGCCGGGCGCGAAGCGGTTTTGCAGGCGGCGCACCAGCTCCTCGGCATAACGCCGCTTGGTCGGGCCGACGGCGGCCGTGTTCCACTCGTCTCCCTCCATATCGTCGGCGGCGACGAAAGTCGGCTCGCCACCCATCGACAAGCGCACGTCACCTGCAAGTAGCCGGCGGTCGACGTCATCGCCCGCCGCAAAAATCTGATCCCACGTCTCGTCGCTGTACGGCTTGGTGACACGCGGGGTCTCGCGAATGCGCGCCACCTTCATCTCGAAGTCGAAGGAAACCTCCGCAGGATCATGACTGCCAGTGATGGGCGCTGCGGTCGAAGGATGCGGGGTTGCTGCAAGCGGAATGTGGCCTTCGCCCGCGAGCAGGCCCGAGGTTGCGTCGAGGCCGATCCACCCTGCGCCTGGAATGTAGACCTCGGTCCAGGCGTGAAGGTCTGTGAAGTCGACATCGGTGCCTGTTGGGCCGTCGAGTGCCTTCACGTCGGGCTTCAACTGAATGAGGTAGCCGGACACGAAACGGGCCGCCAGCCCGAGGTGACGCAGCATGTTGACCATGAGCCAGGCGCTGTCGCGGCAAGAGCCGGAGGCAAACGACAGCGTCTGCTCGGGCGTCTGCACGCCCGGCTCCATGCGGATCAGGTAACGCACATCGGACTGCACCTTGCGATTGATGTCGCAGAGAAAGTCGATGGTCGTGCGCGGCGCGCGATCGATGCTGGCGAGATAATCGGCGAGCAGCGGCGTTGGCGGCGACGCCTCAAGATACGGCCCCAAGTCCTTGCGCAGCAGCGGCTCGTACTCGAACGGCCATTCCTTCGCGCTTTCTTCCAGGAAGAAGTCGAACGGGTTGATCACCGCCATGTCGGCCACGAGGTCGACGGTGACCGAAAAAACCTCCGTCTCGTTCGGGATGACGACGCGCGCTAGGAAGTTTCCGAATGGGTCCTGCTGCCAGTTGATGAAGTGCTCGGCCGGCTCCAGCTTCAGCGAATAGCTCAAAATCGGCGTTCGCGCGTGGGGTGCCGGGCGCAAACGGATGGTCTGCGGGCCCATGCCGATGCGCCTGTCATATCGGTAGGTCGTTTTGTGCGTCAGTGCGGCGTGCAGAGCCATGCGGTTGGTCGTCCCTCGAAGTACGGCAATCGGGCGTTGCAGCGGCGCTGCGGGCAGACTTTGGCGGTGACGCTGCTGGTTCGAAAACGGGTATCGGCTCGAACCGGCCAGAACAAGCGCGCAGGCGTCGCTGCTGGTCAGAACGTGCGCAGTTGCCTATCAGTGCTGCAGGTTGCCGCACAAATTGAACTTTTCTGCATCGATTTTGGGCGTGGGACGCGCAAAAATACCCTGACTGGCCCAATTCAGGCGCTGGAGAGCAGACTCGCGACGTGGTTGTCCCAGCTTACCGGGGCCATCACGTCCGCATGGGCGATCGCGATGCGCGTCATATCGGTGTGCTCCGTGCGGATGAGGCCAGTGCCGCTCGTCAGCATCAATTCGCGGGCGGCCTCGGCGGGCGCTAGTCCGCAGACGTCGCCAATCTCGGATGCGCCAAGATATCGCCTGGTCGCCACGTCGAGATAGACCGCGAGCCCGCCCTTTGGCGCCGAGGCGACCGCAATCTCGCCGGAACGGTCGACGGCGACGCTGCCGATGTAGTTGCGTAGGCGGCGCAGCACGCTGGGATCGACCTCGACAAAGCTTGGCTTGCCGCCGCGGCGATGGCACCCGATGAGCGCCGGGCGGGCTGTACGGTCGCCCTCCCATTGGCAACCGAACACGACCGTATCGTTCGCGCCGACAGCGAGATGCCGGATCGAGAGTTCGTGCAGATCATGCTCCAATTCGACCCGCTCCAAGAGGTCGCCGCTCGCAAGATCAACGTAGCTCAGCGATGGGCGCATGCTGGACAAATCGATGGGGTCGCGTCCGTTGGGATCGGTGTCGATGCCGCCGTTGGCGACCACAATTGTGCGGTTGTCGGACAGCAGCGCGACGTCGTGGGGCCCGACGCCGCCGGTGGCAAAATTGCCGATGGGCTTGTAACCCGCGGCCACGTCGCGGATGCCGAGCACGCCGCGGCTGCCGGCGATGTCGTTCTCGCTCGAGAACAGAAGCCGACCGTCGCTCGAATAAACGCCGTGGCCGAAGAAATGCCGACCATCCTCGCTGTCGAACTGCCTCGGTGGCGCGGCCCCGTCCAGATCGAACACGACGGCGAAACGGCCGGGCCTGCGCGCGAACACGACGGCTTCGCGCGTCCCGGGCCGCAGAGCCACGTCGTGACCACGTGCCGGCAAGGGCGTCAGCCGCAAGCCCTCTCCTTCATGGCCGAACACTGCGACGGCGTGCGTGCCATCCGCGCCAACGCATGAGGCCGCGAAGGTGCTGCGCGCGTTCGCGGCGCGGATTTGCGATTGCGCGAATACGGGGTTCGCGGCGAGCGCCGCCATGCCCGTCAGGAATGTGCGTCGATCAATCGCCATCGCCGGCATTGAACCCCACCGAAAGTCCCGTGCCCTTCGCCAGCAACTGCCCCGCCAGAACCTTGGCGTTCTTCAGCGGAAAGCCCATCGCCGTGAGGCGCCTGCGCGTGTCACGCCGTGTCGTTGCCGAAACCATGCGGTCCTTGATGGCAAGCCCGGCGTCGCGCGCGGTCCGCATTTCCTGCTCGACAAGATCGGCCTCCGCCTTGTCAGTCCTTTCAAGCTGCCGTTCGATGCCGCTGTCGCGATAGAGCGCGATCAGACCGTCGATGTTGGCGCAGATATACGGCATCGTGAGGCCGGAGACGTTGAGGATTGCCGTCGTCGGCGCCTTGTCGACGGCCTGCAATCCGAGCGGGCCCGCAAGGCGCACGTCGCGTATCTGCTCCAGGCCGTTGATCAGGGCGCCCGCGATTTCGAGCGTCACCTCGCCCGCATTCATATAGGCGGCATTGTCGGCGGACGGCGTGCGCATCAGGTTCGCGTACCCCTTCTCGTCAGCCCAACCCTCGTCGATTGCGGCGGCCTGCGCCGCGATGTTGCCGGCGATAGCAGCGGCGTAACCGCAGCGAAACTTCGCATCCTGCGATTTGCCGAACAGCTTTTTCGCCTCGCTGCCGTAAAGCAGGATCTCGAGCGCCGGGAAGCCTTGCAGCGCGACGCTCTTGGTTGCGAGCGATTTTGCGGAAAGAACGGACTTGTCATGCTCGGCGAGGATCTTGTCGACCTGGCGCCGCACGAGCCCCTTCGGGTCGGGAAAGAGCAACAGGCGCTCTTGGCGATTGCCTTCGCGCGTCGGGCCGAAGCGCAGCATTTCTATGCGGGCATACGCGAGGGCCGCCTCCTTGTAGGCGCGGCGCGCCGCTTCAAGCGATCTGCGCGTCGGCTTCTTGCACGTCGCGGATACGGCTTCGGAAAGTTCTCGTGCCGACCCCGCGAGTTCGCGCGATTTCGGCCGCAGCACGTTGTCGATGGTCGCACGCGCAATAGCAGCATGATCGAACGCGTGCGACGGCTCGGCAGCTGTCGCCGGCGCGAACCACAACAGGAGAGCGGCGAGAAGCGGCGCGCATACGCGGTACATCATAAGGAATTCACGAACGCGACGAGCGCGTCGCGATCCTCTTTTGAAAGCTCGGCGAAAGCATCGCGCGCCGCCTGAGCCTCGCCGCCATGCCACAGGATGGCCTCGGTCACATTGCGCGCGCGCCCGTCATGCAGCAGCTGCGTGTGGCCACTGACAACGTGCGTCAGACCAATACCCCAGAGCGGCGCGGTGCGCCATTCACGGCCGGTTGCAGCGCCTTCGGGCCGGTTGTCCGCCAGCCCCTCGCCCATGTCGTGCAGCAGCAGGTCCGTGTAGGGCCAAATCGTCTGGTGCGACAGGTGGGGCTGGTCTGGATCTTCGCCAGTCTTGAAAGACGGCCGGTGGCAGGCTGCGCAGCCGTTCGCGTGAAACAGCTCGCGCCCCTTCAGGACATCCGGCTTGTCGGGGTCGCGGCGCGGCGGCACGGCGAGGTTCGCTGAATAGAAGCGCACCAGCTTGAAGAGATCATCGCCGATCTCGACGCCCGATACGTTAGGCGGAGCGCCGTTCGGCGCGTTCAGGCAGACCGTTTGGGCGGCGGTGCAGTCGCCCGACGGCTTCTTCACCATCGATGTGCCCATGCCGATGTCGCCGGCAAAAGCTTCCGCCGCCTGTTGCGCCAGCGATGGCGCGCCAGCCTTCCAGCCGAAGCGGCCGAGGCTGACCTTGTCTTCCGCAAGCGACCAGACCCTGTTGGGACGACCCGAGATGCCGTCGCCATCAGCGTCATCAGGATCGGCGCTCGCGAGGACATCGGCCTCCGGTATTAGTTCGAGCAGACCAAGGCCGATCATCGGCGGAGCGACGCGCGGAGAGAGCATCGTGCCCGGATGAAGCGCGCCATAACCCAAATCGGTTATGCGGTAGGTCGGATTGCGCAGCGTCACGGTCGCGCCGCCCGCAAGCGTAACCGGCACATCCTCATAGGTAATGTGCATACGTCCTTCGATGGACATGCCGGGAATGGCGAAGTTCTGCAACTGACCGCCGTACGTCGGCTCAGGGATGATGTTGACCTTATGCGCCGCAAGTTGCGCCTTCTGCTCGTCGGTCTGCGGCGGGATCGACAAGCGCAGGAACATCGACACGGCGTCATCGTCGGGCCAGTTGGCCTTGGGCGGCATGCCGCGTCCATCTTTCAAATGGCAGCCCTGGCAGGAGCGCGCGTTGTAAAGCGGCCCCAACCCGTCCGATGTTTTTGTCGAGGATGGCGCCTGCACCCAGAAGCGGCGGAACACGGCGTTGCCCACCTTGAAATCAAGCTCGCGTTCGAAGGGCATGTTCGCCGATGAAGCCGAGAACGCATTGGTGTTGTCGATGCTGGCCTTCGAGGTTGCCTCGCCACCCGGAAGCAGTTCGGAAGGATCGATGGGCGGCGCATGTCTGGTGGTCAAGGCCGCGGCGGCCGACCATACGGCAAGCACTGTCAATGCCGCTAACGACGTAGCAAGAGCCGGCCTGTGCGCGGCACGATGCATCCTATTGGGCAGAGCACGTTCCTGTGTCTTCACTTTCCGACGGCAGCCGGATTGTCGAGGCTGTCGGAACCTTCGATCGCCACCGCTTTCAGATTGAGGGCCGAAATGGCGCGCTGGATTTCCTTGGTCTGGGTAAGCAATGCGGTCACGGCTGCGTCGACGACGGTATTGCCTTCCGTATTGCCCTCTCCGATCATCTGATCATAGGCCTCGACGGTCTTGGCGCGCCCGACGATGGCTGTCATTTTTTCCATCGTGTTGTCGAGTGCCTTGCGCAGGCGCGTGTCGACCGTTTCGTCCTTGGCCTTTACCAGATCGGAAGGGCTCGGGCCGGAGACCACCGCGCCATCGATGCGCTTGTAGGAACCGAGGTACACATTGCGGATGCCCAGCGCATCATAGTAGTGCGAGTTGTGGGTGTTGTCAGAGAAGCAGTCGTGCTCCTCTTCGGGATCGTGCACCAGCAGTCCGAGCTTCATGCGCTCGCCCGCGAGTTCGCCGTAGGACAGGCTGCCGAGCCCGCTGAAGATCGCAACAAGCCCCTTGCTGTCCTTGCCGTCACCGAGCGCCTTGCGGGCGGCACCGTCGGGTGCCCACTGGGCGGCCATCCATGCGAGGTCCTCGACGAGCAGGTCGGTCGAGGTCTTCAAATAGGCGGCGCGGCGATCGCAATTTCCGCCGGTGCAGTTCTTGGTGTCGTAGTCGCTCACGGGGCGTGCGCCGGCTCCGGGGCCTGTGCCGTTCAAGTCCTGTCCCCAGAGGAGGAACTCGATGGCGTGGTAGCCGCTCGCGACGTTGGCCTCAATCCCGCCGGCCTCCTGCAGTTTGTCCGCGATCAGCTCTTTGCTGATGGTGGTGGCGTCGATCGTCTCGCCCTGAATCTTCAGCGTCTTGTTGGCGATGACGTCGGCGACGTAGAGCGCGTTCTCTGGCGACTCGGTGCCGTAGCTCGGCGCGACGTAGTCGATCAGCCCTTCGTCCAGCGGCCAGGCGTTCACCTTGCCTTCCCAGTCGTCGACGATCTTGTTGCCGAAGCGGTAAGCTTCCGTTTGCTGATAGGGAATGCGCGCGGCGAGCCAGGCTTCACGCGCGGCCTTCAGACTGGCTTCTGTCGGCGCGGCGATCAGCGCATCGACCGCCTTCTGCAACTCGCGCGCCGTCGTCAGGCTGTCGGTGTAGGCGGCCTCGGCAATGTCGCCATAGGTCTTCAAGACCGCGGATACAGGCGGCGCTTCCGCATGCGCGGGCATCGCACTCAAGACCGTCAAGCACACAGCCGAGAGGATACGTACTGAACTCTTGGCCGCCATCGTTAACTCCCCAATTTGTTCCTTGTAGCCATTGACTCATTCACATCATCATCGGGGCCGCGGGCATGCCGCTTCCCCGATACAGCCGCGCCGACTGCTCCACCTCGTCACTTATTTTCAGAAGGCGATCTTCGAGCCCGCCAAGACTGTATGAAAATCCTCCAGGCCGAGGGTGCCGACGGCATCGCCGCCGGGTCCGACGAGATCGAAATGCGTACCGTGCCGCCGATATCCTAGGTAAAGCTGCATTTCGGCAGACTCTATATGCTGCACGACGCCGGCTCCCCAGACATCGGCTTCATTTCCGGTGATACGAGCAGCCCCGGGCCCAAGGCTCGTCACCAGCGCCGCATCATCGATAACCGTCACGAAATCCTCAAAGCGTCCGTACTCGCCGTAGAAGGCCGTCGGGCCAAGGCTGTTCAGCTTCGCTATCCAGCCGATCTTGGCGTAAATAAATTTCGCGTCGCGCGGCGTGCGCAGAGCGCCATCGGCGTCGATTGCCTGACCATCGAACTCACGTACGCCGAAGCTGACGAGTGCGTTTAGGCCGCTGGCCTGATGCAGCACGGCAGCTGATCCAACAAGTGTCGACTGATCGATGTCAGCAAACTCACCGTCTGTATCGCGAACCTCAGTGTAGGCGAGCGACGCGGCAAGCTGGAAACCGCCTCCCTCGCCTTCGTACTTGAGACCCACATCCCAGATGTCGTCCTCGCCCCAGCTGACGGATGCGACAAAGCCGGCCATCGCTGGCGAGTCGTAGCGCACGAGATTGGCGGTGTCGCCGTTGAAGTGGTTGTAGAGATCGCCCCAGGCGAGATCGAGTAGCGTTCCATCGCTACGGCGCACGAGGAAGGCGCCGCCCACGTCCTGCACGCCCGCATAGCCGGCAACTCCCGTTTCCGACAGATCGTTCTCGGGCGCGGTATCCGTTACGCGCGAGGCCTTACCGAGCGAGACCTTGCCGTAGCTTTCACTTTCGATCCACCAATGGTTCTGCCAAAGCTGGAACGACGTGCCGTCGGGATCGTTGTCGTTATCCTGGTCGACCGCGTCGGAAAGGTTGTCGCGCAATCGCAGCGTGATGTCGTAGCCGGCCGACCAGCCCGGCGCGATCTTGGCATCGCCCGTGAAGCTGACGTTGGTCTGGTCGTTCTTGTTGCCGACGACGTAGGCATTGCTCTCCGTGCCATCGTCCCAGAACAGCACCATCTTGTTCACCTGGCCGGCGATGGTGAGCGAAACCTTTCTGTTCCCCTTGCGCGCGGTGGTCGCCTCCAACTCCGCGATGCGCTCCTCCAAATCGGCGCAGCAATCGCCGCCAAGGTCGGCGGCGCTCGCATTGCGGGAGCTTTCGGTAAAAGCTGCGTACATGAAGCAAAGAATGGCGCCGTAACGAAGCGCTCCACCCGATCGTCGCGTGAAACCCATCTGCGAACCGTTCTCGTCGCTAGTCGCTGAAGGCATATTGTTTATTTCCCTAGTCATGAAATGACGTCTCATGCAAGCTACTTTTGTTTACATTTTTGTAGACTCCCATTTCTTCGCGATTTGCCCACGGTAGACAACACGCATGAACGACCGATCCGTAAGCAATGGGCGTATTGTTGCGAGCGCGGCACAATTCGTGCCGCCGATGCAAAGTTGGTGTCCACACTCAGTTGCAGAGGCGCGACAATTACGGGTTCGCTGTAAACCTAGTGTCCACCGGCGGGAACTGCGAGCGGCTCCTCGATCGCCTCTTCGGGCCGGTGCTCGGCCGCCAGCATCATGTAGACGGCGGGCAAAATCAGAAGCGTGAACAACGTGCCGATCGCCATGCCGCTTACCAGCATGATGCCGATGCTGTTGCGCGCCTCTGCGCCCGCGCCGGTTACGAAGACGAGCGGCATGTGGCCGAATACGGTCGCGGCCGTTGTCATCAATATGGGACGCAGACGGGTGATCGCCGCCTCGCGGATCGCCTCCAGTTTCTTGTTGCCGGCGATCTGCATTTCATTTGCGAAGGCGACAATTAGAATGCCGTTCTTGGCGATAAGGCCAACGAGCGTAATCAGTCCAATCTGGCTGTAAATATTGATCGTCGTGAAGCCGAAGAACGTGAACACCAGCGCAGCCGTCAGCGCCAGCGGCACGGAGCCGAGAAGCACGACAAGCGGATCGCGGAAGCTGCCGAACTGCGCCGCGAGCACGAGGTAGATCAGAAGCACCGAGAAGGCGAGCGTGCCGGCAAGCGTCGCCCCCTCTTGGCGGATCTGGCGCGACTCGCCGGCGTAGTCGATCGTGAAGCCTGCCGGCAGGACCGTGCGCGCCGCCGCCTCGAGCGTCTCGAGCGCCTGCGCCTTCGTGATGCCGGGATTGACGCCTCCGAAGACACGGAAACTGTCGGCCTGTTGGAAGCGGGCGAGCGTTCGCGGCGCCGTGAACGTCTCGAGCGTCGCGATCGCCGAGACCGGCACCTGCTTTCCTTCCGCCGTCCGGATCTTGTAATCGAGCAGATCCACGGCCGCCGCGCGCGCATCGGTGCCGATCTGAGGAATGACCTTGTAGGCACGGCCATCGCGCGTGTAGCGGTTGACGTATTGGCCCGACACGAGGATGCCGAGCTGGCGGCCAACATCGGCGAGATCCAGGCCCAAGTCGGCCACGCGCTCGCGATGCACGATCACACGCACTTGCGGCAGGTCGATCTTCAGGTCGGTATCGGCGAACATGAACTGACCGCTGGCGAAGGCGGCGTTGACGAGTTGGCCGGCGTAGTCCGCCATCTGCTCGGGCGTGCCGGGACCCTTCATGACGAGTTCGACGTCATAGTTGCCTGCGCCGGGCAGCGCCGGCGGCAGCACGGGGAAGAGCTGCAGTTCCTTCACCTGCGACACGGCACCGAAAATCTCGGGCTGGATCTCATGCGCCGAGCGCTCGCGATCGTGCCAGTTCTTGAAGAGGTAGCCGCCAAAGCCGTTCGAAGGAAAGATGATCTCGAACATCGCCTCGAACTCAGGAAGCTTCTTGCCGATGTCGTAGATCTTGCCCATGTGCGCGGTCGTATAGGCGAGCGAGGCGTCGGGGGCGGAATTTACGATCAGCAGCACGAAGCCCTCGTCCTCGACCGGGGCGAGCTCCTTGCCTGAGAACAAATACAGCGGCGCGGCGAGCACGCAGATGAAGGCGCCGAAGGCGATGATCTGCGTGCGAAAGTTCAACACGTAGTCGAGCATCCGGCCGTATGCGGCAGCGATACGATCGAACAGGTGATTGACGAAACGCGCATAGCGGTTCTCGTGCCCGCCCTCAGGGACCGTATAGGCGCTCATGATGGGCGAGAGCGTGATGGCGACGAAGCCCGACACGATGACGGCGGTCGCCAGCGTGAACGCAAACTCCTTGAATAGAACGCCCGTCAGACCTGAGAGCAGGCCAATCGGCGCATAGACGACGGCGAGCGTGATCGTCATGGCAACGATAGGGCCAAAGAGCTGGCGCGTGCTCACCAGCGCCGCCTGCACGCGACCCATGCCGTGGCGCATATGGCGCGATACGTTCTCGACCACGACGATTGCGTCATCGACCACGATGCCGACCGACAGCACGATTGCAAGCAGCGTCAACAGATTGAGCGAGAAGCCCATGGCCGACATTGCGGCCGCCGCTCCGATCAGCGAGATCGGGATCGTCACCAGCGGCACGAGCGCACTTCGCGGAGAGCCCAGGAACAGGAACACGATCAGGCCGACGATCGCCACCGTCTCCGTGAAGGTCGTGGCGATCTCCTTGATCGAGTTCTCCATATAGACCGTGCCGTCGTAGGCGAGCGCGATCTCGGTTCCGTTGGGCAGTTGCGTCTTGATGGCGTCGAGTTCGGCGCGCAGCGCGTAGGCCACGCTGATCTCGTTGGTGCCGGGCAGCGGCCACACCGACAGGTAGACCGCGTCCTTGCCGTTGTGGCGGACGTTGGAGGTCTCTTCCTCGGAGCCCAGTTCGACGCGGCCGATGTCGGATACCCTGACGATGCGGCCGCCGTCTTCGCGGACGATGAGCCGCTCGAACTCGTCTACGGTGCGCAGGTCCGTATTCACCAGCAGATCGACCTGCACCTGATTGCTCTTGGTGCGGCCGACGGCGGCGAGAAAATTGTTGCGCCTCAGCGCCGCTTCGACGTCGGTGGCGCTCAACCCGAATGCCGCGAGGCGCTCGGCGTCGAGCCAAATGCGCATCGCTTGCGGTCGCGCACCTTCGAGCCCGACACGCTGCACGTTCGCAATTGTGCTCAAGCGCGGCTGGATATTGCGCGACAGATAATCGGTCAGCTCCGCCGGCGACATCGTGTCGGAGACAACGCTGACATAGAACGTGGCGTACGGGCGGTCGGCGCGCTGCACCTCGACGACAGGAGACTCGACTTCCACTGGAAGCTCGTGCCTGATCTGGTCGAGGCGGTTGCCGACTTCAGCGAGCGCGACCGTACTCGGGTGGTTGAGCTTCAGCCGCACGGTGACGGTGCTCAAGCCCGGCACACTGCTCGATTCAACGTAATCGACACCGGTGATCGCCGAGACGGCGCGTTCGATCGGCGTCGTCACAAAGCCGCGGATGCCCTCGGCGGACGCGCCAACGTAGACCGTCGTGATCACGACGGACGAGCTTTCGATACGCGGATACTGCTGCACGGGCAGCTGCGTCGCGGCGCGCAAGCCGATCAGCACCAACGCCAGGTTGATGACCACGGCGAGCACGGGCCGCCTGACGAAGATTTCAATGGCGCGCATGACCCGGTCGCCTCGTCCTCAGTTCGTGCTGACGTTGGCGGTGCCCGGCTGAGGCAGCTCGGTGTTGACGAGCAAGCCATCGCGCAACTTGAATGAGCCCGAGGCCGCAATCACCTCTCCCGCCGACAAGCCCTTTTCGACCGCGATGTCCGCATCCTGCACCGGCCCGGTTTCGATCGGGCGCTGACGCGCACGCAGCTTGCCGTCTTCTTCGGCGATGACGAATACGTGCTGTCCGGCCGGAGAGCGGCGCACCGCCGTGAGCGGCACGAGCACAACGGTGCGGGGCTTGGCGATTTCCGTCACGACGTCGACGAACGTACCGGGACGCAGCGTATTGCCGAGGTCTTCCGCCGTGGCGCGGAATCGGACCGAGCGGCTACCGCCGTCGATGCTGTCATCCTCAGCGACGATCTTGGCCGTCGTCATGCCGCCGGGGATGCCCGCGCCACGCAGAGTGACCGTCGTTCCCGGACGCACAGCGGCTGCGCTATCCTGGGGCAGGGAGAAGTCCACGTAGGCGTCTTTATCCGTGCCCTGCAGACGGCCGATCAGCGTGCCAGCCTCAAGGTAGGCGCCGGGCTGCAGATCGGTGATGCCGACGCGGGCGCGGAAAGGAGCGGCAATGCGCTTCTTGGCGATAACGACCGCTAGGCTTTTCGCGCGCGCGGTCGCGGCGGCATATTCAGAACGTGACCTGTCGACCTCCTGCTGCGAGTAGGCGGGGCTCCCCTTCAGACCTTCGCGCCGGTCGAGCGTCTGCTTGGCAAGCTGCGCCTCGGCCTCGCTTGCCGCAAGCGAGGCTTTCTCCTGTTCAACGTCCTGCTGGAGCAGAAGTTGGCCTGCCTCTACGAGGCTGCCCGAGGTAAAGCCGACCTCGGCGACGACGCCGGGCAGTTCGTTGCGGATCTCGAGTTGACGCAGCGCGACGATCGTCCCGATGGCGCGCGTCGTGGTTGCCACCTCGCCGGAACGGGCGCGCACGGCCGCCACCGCTTCCGACGGTTCGGGCATCATGCTGGCGGCGGCCTGGGCCGCCTTGAATTCATTCGCCTTATAGTAGCTGAGCCCGCCGGCGATCCCTGAGATCGCCAGCGCAACAAGCAGCCAGGCAAAAAGTTGTCTTACCATGCACAAGTCTCTCGCTTGCCTGTTGGCTCGCAGGGCATGAGGTTCTCACCCGCATACTGCTTCAGGCTTTTCAGCAATCGTCGCGCGGCCGGACAGATGTCTGTCCTAAATCATTCGTGCCCTAATTGTGCCGCTCGAACAGGCCCAACAAATGGCGCTATCCGGAAAGCGCCAAGCCCGGACGGATGCTTCTAAACATTGTACAGTGATGCGTCCAGCCCGTCCCGGACGGTACCTTTTTGCCATGACAATACAATGGGGGGCCGGCTCAAAAGAGCCGACCCCCGTTTGGTCGGGCAGGAGGATAATAACCTCACCGGAACGTCAATGAGCGCCTTGGCGCTCTTTAGAACTCCGAAGATCCCACTCCGAGGATTTGCTCCCGGATCAAGGCCTGCCGTTCGATCGCCTCATGGATGCGTGCGGCCTCAGCCTCTCGCTCCTGATCCAATCGTCGCTTCCAGTTCTCAAGCCGCATCCGCGCGATGCCGCGCGGGCGGCGCAAGCGGGCAAAGTAGTTATCGGGTTTTCTCCTTATGCTCACGGCGCCGCCTCCAAGGCTTGCAGGCTTAGGCTGCGCCGGTTGCGTCGGCTCGCGGCATGGGCAATGGCCGCGCGTTCGGCGAGATAAGGATCGGAGAAGCGACGTCCTTCCAAGGCGCGGTAGGACGGATGTGCGGCATGAAACTGATATTCGCGTTCGCCGGTCTCGCGGATGACAAGGCCGACCTGGTCGTCTCCGACCTCGATCACGTACGATTTGGTCATGACTAGCTCGATGCCCGGGCGTGCCGGGCTCCTCTCGAATTGGCTTTTTCGATTGCTGGGCTAGGCGTTGATCAATGGCGCAGGATCAACAGCAGCCGCGGCACATGGTTCCGCATTTTGCGGGTGCGAAAGCCGAGAGGGTGAGATGACGGGTCATAGCGGACTCCTAGGATTTCGGAGGCCACGAAACTCTTCGTGGCACCTTAGCGTTTGGTGACGCGGCGCAAGTCGCTTGGGAAATCACCGCGGACGACACGATTTTCGCGTCGACGGATCGGATACTGCAGCCGGTGGCGGCCAGGTGCAAATAACAAGATTTCAGAAGGATTGCACAAAGTTGCGAGGCCTGCGGTCGGTCCCTTGAAACGCGATCGGAACGCCCTACGCGTTCTCATACTTCTTTCGCGGTTGCATTGGCAATGGGCGAGCATAGGTTCGATCGTGTTTCTCTCCGGTCCAGTCTCAAAGAGCTTAGCCAACATGCGATGGATGCTCGTCGAGCGCCGACCCGACACCATCCTTGCCCAGAGAGAGGAAACGTTTCTCAGCATGGACGACGGTCATACCCAAGACGCGGCTCAGGCAAAGAAGTTCGAAACACGGCAAGCGGCAGAAAGCCATCGACGTAAGCTCAAGCATCCTTACAATTGGGTCGCCGTCAGCGCTGACTGACGCGACGTAACAACAACGGCTTCGATGGCGAGCATGAGCGAAACGGGAACGGCAATCCTCAAACACGTCACCGACATCCTAGACATCGCGGCAGCTAGTCCGCCGCCCAAGAGAACCGGCCTCGATGGCCGCAAGGGCCTGGCGCGCAGAACCGTGTTGTCGCTCATCGACGATGTGCTGCGGCTCGACGATGCGACCGAGGGCGCGGACTGGTCGCGGACCGATATCGCGCGGCTCAAAGAGAAAGCGTTGCGCGCGCTCGATGCGCTCAATGCCGCCGACTGACGGCGTGCTCTTCACCAACCGCCGGTCGCAAGCCATTGGTCCAGCATGTCCAGGCGATCCCAGCCCCAGAACGGCTCATTGCCGACGAACATCCAAGGCGATCCGAATACGCCGCGTTGAGTTGCATTTTCACCAAGCTCACGCACGCGCTGCTTGATGCCCTCGTCGCTGATGCCAGTCGCGACGTCCTCGCCGTCGAATCCGTTGTCGACGGCGAACTTCACCACCTCGCCGCCATCGCCCGTATTCAAACGTCCAGAGAAGTACGCCGCATACGCAAGCTTGGCGAAGCGCACGGCGTCAGCGACCGATTTCCTCTCTATAACGTAGAAAGCGCGCGTCGCCGGCAACGCCGTCGCCGGGTGGTACGGCGGCAGCGTGAACGTGACGTTCTTCAGCCGGGCGATACGATGCCAGTCGAGATCCGCGTACTCCGCCTTCAAGGGTGTGCGGCTTAAACCCGTCGCGCCCGTAATCTTGAACGCCGTCCCGAGCAGAAACGGCCGCCATATCACGGCGCGACCGTGGCGAGCGGCCACCGCCTCGATATCGAGCGATGCGAAGTAGCCGTAGCCGGAGGAGAAGTCGAACCAGAATTCGATCGGCTCGGCCGCGGATTGTGTCGCAGTGGTCATGCGGATGCTGCTCCTTTGGGCGCTGCGTGCTCCGGCGCTCGAAATCGATCTACACTGGCTTGAGCACAGCGGGCTACACTTGAGAACGCAGACGATATTTCAATTGAAAGGACATTCCGGTGTACCTCGCGGCCGTTGTGGCGCTCTCAGCCATTCTGCCCGTCGCATCCATTGTAATCGAACTGGCTATCCGGGGCGGCGATCCGATATTCCTCGCCGCGAAATGGTTCGTGTTCTGGGCCGTCGGGATACGGCTATTGTCAGCAGGCCTGCGCCAGGTTGCACAGCCGTCCTTCACGGCCGAGGCCATATTCAAAATCAGCGAACCTACTGCGCGCAAGCTCGTCACCGAGATCGGCTTCGGCAATATCTCGATGGGATTGATCGCAACACTAACGCTCATATTCCCGAACTGGCTTGTGCCCGCCGGTTTGACCGGGGCACTCTATCTGGCGTTGGCGGGCATCATGCACGCGATGGAAAAACATCGCGGCAGCAAAGAAACAATCGCGATGGTTTCGGATTTCTTCATCGCGGCGGTCGTATTCGGTGCGCTTGGGCTTTACGCTCTCACCTGACCGGATCCTGCGTTCCGGCATCTTGAGTTTGCATGAGGTTGATATGGCTCGCCTGTCGCATGCCGCGATTTCGTTGATCGCATTCGCATCCAGCGCATCACTTACGCATGCGCAACCAACCGATGTACCACTCGCACCCAGTGACGCGCAGCTTTCAGCGGCGCGCGCGGCCGCGAAGGACTTGGGCGAGTCGTTGAAATCGCAGCTCGTCGCAGCGATCAAGTCAGGCGGGCCGCGCGCGGCCGTGGGCATCTGCCGTACCATCGCTCCGGCGATTGCTGCGGACGCTTCGCGCAAGCACAGGCTCGAAGTCGGCCGCACCGCGCTCAAGCTGCGCAATCCTGCAAACGCGCCGGATGAATTCGAGCGGCAAGTGCTGGAAGATTTCGTTCGCAAAATCGACACCGGAGCCGACCCGGCCACGCTCGAGCACGCGGAAATTCGTGATGAAGGCGGCGCACGCGTCTTTCGCTACATGAAGGCCATCCCGACCGCGGCGGAACCTTGCCTGACCTGCCACGGCAGCAACATTGCACCCGACCTCAAGGCGGAGATCGAGCGGATTTATCCCGCCGATCAGGCGACCGGTTTCAAAGCCGGCGAGCTTCGCGGAGCCTTCACGATCCGGCAAAAAGTCCAGTGACGTCGACTCAATCGTTCAATCCGGAGATCAGGATGCGACCCTTTATCACGCGTGCTCTCGCCGTTTTCACCGTGGCGTTCACCCTTCCTGTCGCCACGGCTCTTGCCGAGCCAACGCAGATCACCGTCCGGGTCCTGAGCAAGGACGCGAAATACATCGGCACCAGCATGGGCGGCGTGCGGGTCACGTTGCGTGACGGTGAGACGGGAGAGGTACTGGCGACTGGCCTCACGGAAGGCGGCACCGGCGACACCAAGCTGCTCATGCACGAGAACGCGGGGCGGCGCTCAAAGATGTCGGATGCGTCCTCGGCGAAGTATCAGGTCACGCTCGATCTTGCAGAGCCGCGACTGATCGAGGTCGAAGCCTTCGGCCCGCTGGCACAGCGGCAAGCGGCCCAGCGCATCGTCGCCAGCCAGTGGGTCATCCCCGGCCGTGGCGTGTCGGGCGGTGACGGCTGGGTTCTCGAAATGCCGGGCTTTGCAGTCGACGTGCTGTCACCTCCCGCGCACGTCCGGGTGCCCGGCGGCAAGGCGGTCGACATCCGCGCCAACGTCATCATGATGTGCGGCTGCCCGATCGAGCCCAAAGGCCTCTGGGACGCCGACAAGTACGAGGTCGCCGCGTTCGTCAAACGCGACGGCAAGACCGTGTCTCGCGTACCGCTGAAGTACGCTGGCGAGACGAGCCAGTTCGCAGCCTCGGTCGAGGTTGCGGACCCGGGTTTTTACGAGGTTGTGGTTTATGCCTACGACCCAGCCAATGGAAATACCGGTCTCGACCGCACGACGTTCATCGCGGAAAGGAAATAGTTGAAAAAGTGAACACTTCGTGCGGCGCACCATTGTTGGATAGCTACTTCCGCATAGTGCTTTCGCGCGCAACTTTGGGATAAATTTCGATGTTCGGGACGCCCGGGGCGTTGGCGGTAGCGTGCATCGGGGTGAACCAAAAAAGCGATCGGGCGTGGCGCGAGCCGTGACAACCGTATCGCATAGGGATTGGAAGCGACCACTTCACGCCGCACTGCGGCGAGGGAGGACTGCATGCCGCTTATTACGCCAGAAGAGTTACCCACTTGGGTACCCGGCGACCTGACTGTCGACAGCGCCTCGCACAACTGGAAAGACGTGCGCATCAGGGGCTATCGTTACGAATCCCTCGACGTGCCGATTCCGCCGATGCGCGATTACATGATCGTCGTTTATCGCGCAGGCGATACACCGATGAACCGCAGGTGCTCCGGCCCGTGGCGCAACGAGCACGTAGGGCCGGGCGCCGTGTCGCTTCTTACGCACGCGACGGACTCACACTGGCACTGGACCGTGCCGATCGAGGTTCGGCACCTTTATATCACGCCGTCGCGGCTGGCCGAGATCGCCAGCGATGCGTGCGAGCGCAACATCTCGCATGTCGAACTGCGCGACGTTCTACGCGCAGACGATCAGGCGCTCATCAATGCGATGTCGACGCTGGCGGCCGAACTGGAGTCGGGCGGGCTCGGCGGCCAGCTCTACGTCGAGGCCATCACCAACCAGATCTGCGTGCACCTGCTGCGCAACTACGCCGGGGAACTGCGCGAAGCGCCCGTCGCCAAGGGTGGCTTATCGGCGCTGCAGGCGCGACGCGTGCGCGCCTTCGTGGAAGAAAACCTGGAGCGCAACCTCAGCCTGGCGGATATAGCTCAGATCGCCGGCATCAGTGTTTTTCACCTTGTCAGGCAGTTCAACGAGACGTTCGGCTGCCCACCCTATGTCTATCTCACCAAGCGGCGACTTGAGCGGGCCCGCGAGATGATCGAGACGGGCGACACTCCGCTCAAATGCGTCGCGGCGAGTTGCGGATTCTCCGACCAGAGCCATATGACGCGACTGTTCCGCAGGATGTTCAAGGTCACGCCCGGCGAGTGTCGTCGCAGCGCACAAGCGTGACCGAGTTTGCCGTTCCACAAGATCCTTCCAGGACCGAGCTAGGATCATTCTATCCGAGGACTGCGCTTCAACGGACAATCCGGGCAACGGCGCTCGGTCGCGCCCGGCCGCGTGCTTTTGAAAAAACGATCCGGGAGACGCCTATGATTGAGAATTCCTACTATTCGCAGGATGTGCATGGCCCCTACGAGCTGCACGGCATCGGGGATCTCGTGCTCGAAGAGGGTGGCACGATCCGGAATTGCCAACTTGCGGTCACGACCCACGGCAAGCTGAACGCCGCCAAGGACAACGCCATTCTGATACCGACCTGGTACTCCGGCACGTCCAAGATCATGAGTGAGGTCTACGTGGGCGCCGGTCGCGCGCTCGACCCGTCCCGCTATTTCATCATCATCGTCAATCAGATCGGCAACGGCCTTTCGACCTCGCCCCACAACACCGCACTGCCGGCCGGCATGGCCAACTTTCCGAAAGTCCGCATCGGCGACGACGTGCGGGCCCAGCACAAGCTCCTGACCGAGAAGTTCGGCATTTCATCGCTCGCCCTCGTGGTCGGCGGCTCCATGGGGGCACAGCAGACCTATGAATGGGCCGTGCGCTATCCCGACATGGTGAAACGCGCCGCCCCAATAGCCGGCACGGCCCAGAACACCCAGCACGACCTCCTGTTCGCCGAGGCGCTCATTGAGGCCATCACCTCGGACCCGGCGTTCAATGGCGGCTTCTACAAAGCCTCCGGCGACGTGCGCGACGGCCTTATGCGGCACGCCAAGATCTGGGGCGTGATGGGCTGGAGCACAGAATTCTACGCGCAGAAGCGGCCGGCCCAGCTCGGCTTCTCATCGCTGCAGGATTTCGTGACCAACTTCATGGGCGGCTATTTCGGACCGATGGATCCTAACGACCTGCTGACAATGGCCTGGAAGTGGCAGCGCGGAGACGTGGCGCGCAATACGGGCGGAGACTTGGCCGCGGCGCTCGGCCGGATCAAGGCCAAGACCTTCGTGATGCCGATCGACTACGACATGTTTTTCCCGCCGATAGACTGCGAACGGGAGTGCAAGTTGATCAAGGGTGCCGAGCTTCGCGTCATTAAAAGTGTCGATGGTCACCTCGGCCTGTTCGGCGCTGACCCCGGCTACGCGGGCCAGATCGACAAGCACCTCGGCGAACTGCTGAACATCTCAGTGTAAGCCGATCGGCGCGCGGCCCATCATTCAAAAATATTCGCGGCCGGCCCTGCACGGGACCGGCCGATATTTTTTCGGTAGCCAACTCAAAAAAGACGGCCACCCATCGCAAGACGGGTGGCCGTCTGTCGCCCGCTGCATATCGCCTATTGAGTGGCGAAGCCGTGGTAGCGGCTTTCTGTAACTTCATCGCACTTCTTCTTATAGGCGCCGACGCCGCCGATGTAGGACAGCAGGCGGCGCGGCTTGCCTTCGACGTTGGAGCCCATGTACCAGGAGTTCGTCTTCACCACGAGCGTGCCATTGGCGATCTCCTCGTGATGATCGACCCACTCGTTCTGCTTCTCGACCGTAGGCTCGATGACCGTGAAGTTGTTTGAACGCATGTGGCGGATGCATTCGGTGATCCAGTTCACCTGCTGCTGCAGACACGTTGTCATGTTGCACAGCGCGGCCGACGGCGCGAGCGGCGCTCCCGTCATGAACAAGTTGGGATAGCCGTGCACCTGCATACCGAGCGTCGTGCGGATGTCGCGTCCCCATTCCTCGGTCAGAGAACGGCCGTCACGACCACGGATGTCGATACGGGTTAGCGATCCGGTACCGGCGTCGAAGCCCGTCGCGAGGATGATGACGTCGAGCTTGTAGACTTCGCCGCTGGCGAGTTCGATGCCTTCCGGCACGATGCGCTTGATCGGGTTGTCGCGCACGCTGATGGCCTCGACATTGTCGCGGTGGAACACTTCGAGAAAGTTCGTCTCGAGCGGCACACGGTGGGTTCCGAAGCCATAATCCTTGGGGATCAGGATATCGCACAGGCGCGGGTCCTTCAGACGTTCGCGCATTTTCTGACGCACGAACTCCGATACGCTTTCGCTCGCCTCTTCATCCGAGAAGATCTCGGCGAAGGACGCAAGCCACAGCCGCAGCGAGCCCTCGTTCCAGATGCGCTCCATAACCTCGAGCCGCTGCGCCGGGGTCAGGTCCGCCCACGCGCCGTGCGTGAAGTCATATTCGAAGCCAGTAAACGTGTTGGGCAGCGTTTCCTTCAGCTCCTTGAAGCGTGCCTTGTAGGCCGCCACGTCGTCGGGGCCATACTTCGGGTTCTTCATCGGGATGATGTATTGCGGCGTGCGCACAAACACCTTGAGCTGACCGACCTCGCTGGCGATCGTCTGGATCACCTGGATGCCGGTAGCACCGATGCCGATCACGCCGACGCGCTTGCCGGCGAAGTCCAGCTTCTCCTTGGGCCAGCGTCCGGTATGGAATATTGGCCCGTTGAATGTCTTCTGGCCTTCGAAGCGGTTCTCAAGCGGTGCGGATAGCATGCCGGTGCAGCTGATCAGGTATTGCGCTTCGACCGTATCGCCCTTGTCCGTCTTGACCACCCAGCGCTTCTTCGCCTCGTCATAGGACGCGCTGTCGACGCGCGTGCTGAACTGGTAGTGCTTGCGCAGGTCGCAGCGGTCGGCAATGAACTTCAGCCAGCGCTCGATCTCCGGCTGACCAGGGAAGCGTTCACTCCAGCTCCATTCCTTGTAGAGGTCTTCGGAGAAGAAATACTGGTAGATGTAGGCTTCCGAGTCGAAGCGGGCTCCCGGATAGCGGTTCCAGTACCAAGTGCCGCCGACGTCGGTGCCGGTTTCAAAGGCCTTCACCGAAAGCCCCATCTGCCGGAGTAGATAGACCTGATAGAGACCAGCAACGCCGGCGCCGATCACAACCGCATCATATGTCTTTGTATCGCCGGTACCGTTATTGGATGCTGCGGCGGTCGTCGTGCTCATGCAGTCCTCCCAAGAGCCTCGGATATGGTTTTGGATGATGGGGGACGCTACGGTGCCGGCCGTCCGGGGGCTTGAATGATCCGCAAGGCTTTTTGGAACGATTTTGCGACCGCAAACCGCGCCGGGTGCGTCAAAATATCAGGACGCGGACTAATGGTCGGTGGCACGTGAATGCGGCGGCCCTGGGCGTCGGGTCGTGCGGTGTACCGTCCGGCAGATGATTACAGACCGCCGGGATTTCGATCGTGCCGAGCTTTCGCGCCCGCTACGCGGTTTTCACACCGATCAGCGCATATAGAGGGCAAAATCCAACAAGCCCTGTGGCAATTGGAAGGAGTCCGAGCAGTGCCCAATCGGACTGCGGCCCGACAAAATAGAGGCTGAAGACCGCGGCGCCGATCAGTATCCGCAAGATGCGATCGAGCGTGCTCATATTAAACGGAATGCGGTCGGACATGGCGACATCTCCTTTTGATATCAGGATAGCGCTGCCGGATTTGCATTCTTTGACCCAGGTCAATGTTCGAAACGACCAACGCCGCATTATGTGGCCTGCGCATCGTCGCGGGAGAAGCACGTGACCGATCATTCGGCCGTCATCGAGCGAGAAGAGATCGACGGCAGACCTTGTCTTGCCGTTCGCGGCTCGTGGACCGTGAGCGGTGCACGCGAGATCGACAGTGCCTCGATTGCCTTCGCCCATGGCGGCGGCGTTCAGGATGCCGCGTGCATCGAGGCAGGCGGAATCCAAGATCTCGATACGTTCGGCTGCCTCGCGCTCGACAAGCTGCGCAGGACGGCCGCGCCTGGGCGGGCCTTGAGCGTTGAAGGTTTGCCGCAAAAATATCAGCGCCTGTTCGATCAGATCAGCCGCGAGGCGGACCGCCAAGACGGCGCACCGACTAAAGTTACCCGCAACTTCGATCCGCCCGCATTCCTTGGTCAGGCGATCGAGGCGGCGATTGGCCAGATCGCCATCTTCTGCGGCGTGCTCGGCGCCATCGTCACAAGCTTACTGCGCGTCGTCCGCAGTCCGCCGTCGTTCCGCCTGACGTCGACCACCTATCAGCTCGACAGGATCGGCTGGCAGGCCGTGCCGATCGTCGCGCTGATCACATTTCTGATCGGCAGCATCATCGCCCAGCAGGGCTTCTTTCATTTGAGGAAGTTTGCGGCAGACGAATATGTCGTCGACCTCGTCGGCATTCTTGTCTTGCGCGAGATCGGCGTGTTGCTTGTCGCAATCATGGTGGCCGGCCGCTCGGGCAGCGCGTACACGGCCGAACTTGGCTCCATGAAAATGCGCGAAGAGATCGACGCCATCCGCACGATGGGGCTCGATCCAGTCGAGGTTCTCGTGCTGCCGCGCGTCCTCGCCCTCGTCATCGCGCTGCCGCTCCTGGCCTTTCTCGGATGCATGTCGGCGCTCGTCGGGGGCGGCGTGACCGCTTGGTTGTATGCCGGAATGAGCCCGGAGATCTACATCGCGCGCCTCAAGGACGCGATCTCGATCGAGCATTTCCAGGTCGGCATGATCAAGGCACCGTTCATGGCGCTCACCATCGGCGTCGTTGCGGCCATGGAAGGTTTCGCGGTTCGCGGCAGTTCGGAATCGCTTGGTCAGCGCACCACGGCATCCGTGGTGAAAGCCATCTTTCTCGTCATCGTTCTCGATGGCCTGTTCGCCGTGTTCTTCGCTTCGATTGGAATGTGATGCCTTCTCAAGAACCCAGACCCAACGTCATCGAAATCAGGGACCTCGTCGTCGGCTTTGGACGGCAGACGGTGCTCGACCACGTGTCGCTGTCCGTCCGGCAGGGCGAGATATTCGGCCTCGTCGGCGGCTCGGGCAGCGGCAAGTCCGTGCTGTTGCGCACGACCATCGGTCTCCTGCCAAAAACGTCGGGTCACATCCGAATTCTTGGCGTCGACCGCGACGGCGCAACACCGGAAGAGGTGAGCCAGTTGCGGCGCCGCTGCGGCGTGCTCTTCCAGCAGGGCGCGTTGTTCTCCTCACTCACCGTGCGCGAGAATATCGAGTATCCGATGCGCGAATATCTGGGCCTGCCCCAGCGGCTGATGACCGACATCGCGATCGCCAAGCTCGAAATGGTCGGGCTTCAAGCACGCGATGCGGAGAAGCTTCCTTCCGAACTCTCGGGTGGCATGACGAAGCGCGTGGGGCTTGCGCGTGCGCTCGCGCTTGACCCGGAGATTGTGTTTCTGGACGAGCCCAACTCCGGACTCGATCCGGTTTCCGCGCGCGAGATCGACGCGCTTATCGAAACGCTCCGCCAGACGCTCAGTTTGAGCGTCTTCATGGTTACGCACGACCTTGTCAGCCTGGAGACCATCTGCGATCGGGTCGCCGTGCTCGCCGGTGGCAAGATCGTCGCCGAAGGCGATGCCGCCAGCCTGCAGCACTCCACGCACCCCTGGGTGCGCCGCTACTTCGCGCCGCCTCCGGACGTGCGGGCGCTCGCGCCACAAACGCAAATGACTTGAAAGGGCCGCTCGGATGGAAACCCACGCACGACATGCGCTGATCGGCCTGTTCACGCTCGCGGTCATCGCCGCCGGCTTCACCTTCGTCTATTGGATTAAGGGTTCGGGCGGACTTAGCTCGCGCGCACACTACACAATCCAGTACGAGCGCACGGTGGCGGGCCTGTTGCCCGGATCGCCCGTGCACTTCAACGGCAAGCGCGTCGGCGAAGTGGCGTCCGTCGATCTCGACCGCGACGTGCCCGATCGCATCACGGTGCGGATCTCGGTTACGCCTGACACGCCCGTCCGCCGCGATACGAAGGCCAGCATCGACTTCCAGGGATTGACCGGCGCACCGGTTGTCGCGCTCGAAGGCGGCAGCGCTGCCGCGCCGCTGCTTGCCGGGCTCGGCGCCGATGCGGCGCTCGTCGCGGACAAGGCGGCGGGCGAGAGCCTCAGTACGTCGGCGCGCCAGGTGATGGGCCGCATCGATACGCTGATCGCCGACAACAAGGAGGCCCTGCACAGCGCTATCGAGAATTTCAGCAAGTTCTCGGAAGCGTTAGGCCGCAACTCGGATCGCGTGGACGGCATCCTTGCCGGCGTTGAACGCATGACAGGCGGAGGCAAGACCGCCGCCTCCGGCGTCTACGATCTCTCGCCGGTCACGTCCTTCACCAATATCGAAAAGGCCGAGGGCGTGATGCTGTTTATCGCCGATCCCAGCATCTCGTTCACGCTTGGGCAAGATAAGATCATGGTTCGCAGCGGCGAGACGCTTTCGGACCTGGGCCCCGGCGCGCGCTGGAGCGATCAGCTCATTTCCCTCGTGCAATCGCGGTTGATCCAGAGTTTCGAGAACGCCGGATATCTCGGTCAAGTGAGCCGTCCGGTGGAAGGCGCCGCTGACGCGCATCAACTTGCCATCGACATCCGACGTTTCGAGATGACGGCCGGCGACGCTCCCATCGGCGAGATCGAATTCTCGGCGAAACTCGTCGATTCAGAAGGCAAGGTTGTCGCTGCCAAAATTTTCGCATCCGCGAAGCCCGCGGCCTCCAAAGAGGTGGCGAGCGCCGCCGCCGCGCTCAATGACGCGTTCGTCTCAACCGCCGGCGAAGTTGTCGCATGGGCCGTCGCACACTTGAAAGGCCCGGGAAAACGGACCTGACGCGCAATTTTTCATATTGCTGTTGACATAGCTCAATCGCCGGCGGCCTGCGTCGCGCTAGATGATAGTCTCATGCATTTTCAAGTTCCGGTTTCGCCAATAGGTGCCGTGATGACCCAGCTATTCTCAGAGCAGGCTTTCAGAGCCAACCTTTCGCAGCTTCAAGCGCCGTGGATGGCAATGACCAACTCGTCGCTGAAGCCCGTCGTCGATGCGCTCAACCATTGGAATTCCGCCGTCTGCTCGGCGGCCTCGGCCATCAATACCGAATACTTGAGCTTCCTCGACAAGCGGGCACGGGCAGACATCAAGTTCGGGCAGGAGATCGCGGGCTGCAAATCACCCGTCGATGCGTGGTCCGTCGTGCTCAACTTCTGGTCCGCGGCCGCCGACGACTATCGCAAGCAGACGCAGCGGGTCGTCAATCATTGGGCGGAAATGGCGGGTGCGGGATTGACGACCGTTTCCACCTGCACGAGCGAGTTTGCCTCCACCGAGCAAGAGCAGCCGCGGCTCGCGGCCTAAGCGCGTCGCGTCCCTCCTCGTTGTCTCGGGCGGTGAAGAATGAGCATCTATAAGCACATCCTGATCGCGACCGACGGCTGGGACATTTCACGCAAAGCCGTGACACATGGACTGACACTCGCGAAGGAGCTTGGCGCAAAAGTTACGGCGGTGACGGTAACCGAGCCCTGGCTCGCCACGTTACCGGGCGACGCGTCGGTGGTGTTCCCGATTGATGACTACGAAAAAGCTGCTGCCAAAGTCGCGCACGATATCTTGTCGAAGGCCGAGGCAGAGGCCAAATCAATAGGTGTGGCGTGCGCTACCAAGCACGTTGCAGATCGCTTTGCCGCAGATGGCATCCTCAAATACGCGCAAGAGGCGGACTGTGATCTCATTGTCATGGCATCGCACGGCCGGCGCGGCTTGGCACGGCTTCTGTTGGGCAGCGAGGCGGTCAACGTGCTGACGCACAGCACGATACCTGTGCTCATCTGCCGATAGGACTGCGTGGGGATGTCGGACGTGCGTTCAAATACCGAGTTGCAGCCCCTGCCCATTGCCGCCGTCCGTCCCCGTCGCGACGTGTCGCCGGCGCATTTCGCACTTCGGGCCGCGCCGGGAAAGGCCGGCCGGGCCGTCGCGGACGTCTCCGACATTACAGATGCGCTATCGGTCGATACCGACCGGATGATCCACGCGACGGTTTCCAAGTTGACGGGCGGCCTTTCGCCGGCGGCATTGGGAGAAGCATATTTCGACTGGCTGACGCATCTGTTGTCGTCGCCGGGCCACCAGGCGCGACTGACGGTCAAGGCCTTCAGTAAATATTACCGCATCGCGGCCTACCTAGCCGAATGTGCAACGCACCCACACGATGCAGTGAAACCGTGCATCCAGCCCTTGGCCAGCGATCGGCGCTTCGCCGCCCCCGCCTGGCAACAGCAGCCGTTCAATCTGCTCTCTCAGATGTTCCTGCTACAGCAGCAGTGGTGGCATAACGCGACCACCAATCTGCGCGGTGTCGACAAGCAGCACGAACGCGTTGTCGAGTTCGCCGCGCGCCAGATCCTCGACGTGATGTCGCCCGCCAACTTCCCAGCCACGAACCCGGAAGTTCTGACCCGCACCATCGAAACAGGCGGCGCCAATCTCGTCCAAGGCGCGATCAATTTCATGGAAGACGCCAGCCGCGCGCTCAATGGGCAAAAGCCCATCGGATGCGATGATTTCAAGGTCGGTGTCGACGTCGCCGTGACGCCGGGCAAGGTGGTCTATCGCAATCGGCTCATAGAACTCATCCAATATAGCCCCTCGACGCCGAACGTCCGCGCCGAGCCGATCCTGATCGTGCCGGCCTGGATCATGAAGTACTACATTCTCGATCTGTCGCCCCAGAATTCGCTGGTCCGCTATCTGGTCAGCCAGGGCTTCACGGTCTTCATGGTCTCGTGGAAGAACCCCGGCTCAGAGGATCGCGATCTTGGCCTAGAGGACTACCGCCGCCTCGGTCCGATGGACGCGCTCGATGCCATCTCCGAGATCATGCCGGATGTGAGCGTTCATGCGGCTGGTTACTGCCTCGGCGGCACGCTGCTGTCGGTCGCCGCGGCGGCCATGGCGCGCGACGGCGACCACCGGCTGAAGTCTGTCACGCTGCTTGCGGCGCAGACGGATTTCGCCGACGCTGGCGAACTGACGCTCTTCATCAACGAGAGCCAGATCGCGTTCCTGGAAGACATGATGTGGCAGCAGGGCTATCTCGACACGCGCCAGATGGCGGGTGCTTTCCAGATACTGCGCTCCAACGACCTCGTCTGGTCGAAGATGGTGCACGACTATTGGATGGGCCAGCGCCGTCCGATGTCGGACCTGATGGCGTGGAACGCGGACGCAACTCGGATGCCCTACCGCATGCATTCGGAGTACCTGCGCCAACTCTTCCTGGACAACGACCTCTCCCAGGGACGCTTCTACGCCGGCGGTGCGCCGGTCGCCATTTCCGACATCAAGGTGCCCATCTTTGCCATTGGCACCGAGCGCGATCACGTCGCGCCATGGCAGTCGGTCTTCAAGATCAACGTCTTTGCCGACACCGACGTGACGTTCCTGCTGACGTCGGGCGGACATAACGCCGGTATTGTTTCGGAGCTGGAAAACAAGGGTCGCAGCTATCGTGTGATGGCGAAGAAGCGCGATGAGCCGTATCTCAGCCCCGACACCTGGTTCGATGTTGCGCGCAAAAAGTCCGGCTCCTGGTGGCCTGAGTGGCTGACTTGGCTCGTCGCGCGTTCGAGCGCCGCGAACAAGACGCCGCCGCCGATGGGATCGGCGCGGCTCACGCCGGTTTGCGATGCTCCCGGAACGTACGTCCTGGAAGACTAGCGGGCGATACGCCTCCCATGCGGAGCAATCCCCCTTGCATTTTCCGATCGGCGCTTGGCGCAACCCTCGTCTGCGCGGCAGGATGCGAAGGTTGACCTGAGTCAAAGATTTGCCGGCTCTCGCCATTTAGTTATGCATCTGGGACGAAAGCGTTTTTCTCACGTTATCGCCGGGGGTGACAGCACGTGACGATCCGGAATCTGCAATCGATGTTCGCGCCGACCTCCGTCGCGCTTGTCGGCGCCAGCCCCGATCACACATCGACCGGGTACAAGATCGCCAAGAATCTGCTCGACGCGCACTTCAGAGGGCGCGTTGCGTTCGTCAATCCCAAGCACCGGGAGATCCTGGGCCGCCATTGCGCGGCAAACGTCCGCGACCTGACGTTCGTACCGGACCTGGCTGTCGTTGCCGTGCCGCCGGCGGCGGTGCCCACCGTCATTGCCGATCTCAACGTCAAGGGTACGCGCGCCGTCGTTGTCATCACGGCGGGTCTTAGCGGAGCCAAGAACACGGTTCTCGAAATCGGACGCGCCTCGTGCCTGCGAATTCTAGGCCCGAACTGCATCGGGCTCATGCTGCCGCACCTCGGACTCAATGCCAGCTTCGCGCAGCTCAACCCTGCGGCCGGTTCGATCGCCTTCGTGTCGCAGTCAGGTGCGCTGCTCACCACCGTCATCGACTGGGCCGCCACGCGCGGCATCGGCTTTTCGCATGTGGTGTCGCTCGGCGACATGTCGGATGTCGATTTCGGCGACATGCTCGACTACCTCGCGGCCGACAGCCAGTCGCGTGCCATCCTCCTCTACATGGAATCCGTCACCAACGCGCGCAAGTTCATGTCGGCGGCGCGGCGCGCAGCGCGCACCAAACCGGTCGTTATCGTCAAGAGCGGCCGGCACGAGGCTGGCGCCAAGGCCGCGTTCTCTCATACCGGCGCGCTTGCGGGGTCGGATGCCGCTTATGATGCCGCGTTCCGGCGCGCGGGCCTGCTTCGCGTCCGCACGCTCAACGACCTTTTCGCGGCGGCCGAGACCATCGCCAGAGCGCCGCGGCTGTCAGGCGAACGGCTCGCCATCCTGACAAACGGCGGTGGCGCGGGCGTGCTGGCGACGGATGAATTGCAGGACGCAGGCGGTGAGCTTGCGAGCCTCGATCCCGATGCGGTCGGGCGGCTCGATGCCGTACTCCCGCCCACGTGGTCGCACGGCAATCCGATCGACATCGTTGGCGACGCGACCGAGACCCGCTTCGCCGCGGCGCTCGAAGCGCTTATCGAGGATGACTGCACCGATGCGGTTCTCGTCATCAAATGCCCAACGGCGATGATCTCGTCAGTTGAAGCGGCGAGAGCCGTGATCGACGTCGTTCGCGATCGCGCTGGCGCGCGAAAGCCGGTGCTCGCGAGCTGGCTTGGTGGGGATAGCAAAGACAATCAGGAGGCGCGCGCGGCATTCGAGGCGGCACGCATTCCGGCGTATGAGACGACGATCGAGGCGATCACCGGGTTCATGCAGCTCGTACGCCAGCACCGCGCGCGGCGCGAACTCATGGAGACGCCGCCGCCATTCGAAGAGAACGGGCAGTGCGCAACCGAACGCGTCCACGCCATCATCATGGGCGCGCTGAAGGAGAAGCGCGGCGCGCTTAACCCGGCTGAAGGCCGCGACGTCCTTGCGGCCTATGGCATCCCGGTCAACGCCTCGCGCTTCGCCAAGACGGACGCCGAGGTCGCGGAAGCCGCCCGCGAAATTCTTGGCACGTCGCGCGCCTGCGTCGTCAAGATCGCCTCGCGCGATATTTCTCACAAGTCGGACGTGGGTGGTGTTCGCGTCGGACTGGAGAGTGTCGAGGCGGCCGTTCAGACCGCGCGGGACATACGTGCCCGCGTCAAGGTGGCGCGGCCGGATGCCAGGATCGACGGCTTCACGGTCGAGCCGATGATCGAGAGGGCCAACGCGCAAGAGACGATCGTGGGCATGAGCGTCGATCCAACCTTCGGTCCCCTCATCCTGTTCGGCGCAGGTGGCACGAGCGTCGAGGTTTTGAAGGATCGCGCGCTCGGCCTGCCGCCGCTCAATATGCTGCTTGCCCGCCAGATGATCGGGGAGACACGGATCTCGAAATTGCTGGCAGGCTATCGCGACCGTCCCCCGGCCGATTGCGACGCAGTCGCCGCAGTCCTCGTGCGCATCAGCGAACTTGTCGTGGAGCATCCGGAAATCCGTGAGATCGACATCAATCCTCTGCTGACCGACGAGAGCGGGGTAATCGCGATCGACGTGCGCATGAAGATCGCGGACAACGCCTGCGAACCGCGCCAGCCGCTCTCGATCCGCCCTTACCCTCAGGACCTCCAGACGCTCGTGGAGGTTCCGGGAAAACGGAAACTCGTCGTCCGCCCGGTGCGCCCGGACGATGAGCGGCTGTACCATCCGTTTTTCGAGGCCGTCTCGGCTGACGATTTGCGCATGCGGTTCTTCACCTCACGACGCGACTACACGCATGAGTTCATAGCCACCCTAACTCAGATCGACTATGCGCGGGAAATGGCGCTGATCGCGCTTCCCGAGAACGGCAACGAGCTTTATGGCGTGGCCCGACTTGTGCTTACGCCCGACGGCGACAGCGGCGAGTTCGGCGTACTCGTGCGCAGCGATCTTCAGGGCAAGGGCATCGGCTGGCAGCTCATGCATCAGCTCATCGCGTACGCCCGCAAAGAGGGCGTGCGGACGATCACGGGGCTGGTGCTACGTGACAACGCCACGATGCTGCGTATGGCCGAGAGACTTAGTTTCGCGGCCAAAGTGCGCACCGATGACCCGACCGTGGTCGAGCTTCGACTCGATCTCAGCAAGGAACGGCAGCGCGTCACGATCTAGGCGCAACGCAGCCTTGCAGGCGTGGATTGTAACTTTGACCTAGATCATTCCAGCGTTCCGTCAACGCCGCTAGCGTTATCCAGCACGTTCATTGGGTGGCGCGATGCTCAAACGATTGCAGGACGATTTCGGCGAACGCTTCCAGTACGTGCGCACACCGCTCCTCGATGCTCGGCAAAGGCTCTTGCAGTCGGCGCGTGAGGGTTTCCGGGTTGCGTGGGCTTGGAAAGGGACGCTTGCCGGTGCATTCGCAGCGTTGGTCCTTTTCATATTCGCGGGCGTTCCGGCGCTTCTTGGTCCACGCGTGACCGTGGATCCGGTCGTTCGTATCAACCTCATCAAAACCGTTGTCGCAAGCGGTCATGTGGAGGCTCCCTTCCGGGCAACGGTCGCCAGCCAAATCGTCGGTGTCGTCACGAAGGTTGCGGTGGCCGATGGCGAGACCGTGAAGGCCGGACAACCGCTCGTCTATCTCGACGACAGGGAAGCGCGCACGGCCGTTGCGGCCGCGGAGGGCGTGGTCGCGCAGGCCGAGGCGCGCGTTCGACAGATGCGAGAGCTGACCCTTCCATCGGCACGGGAAGCGCTCACGCAGGCCCAGGCGACACTCAGGAATGCCCAGCAGAGCCATGATCGTGCCGAGTCACTGGCTCGTACGGGTGTCGGCACAAGAGCGACGCTCGATGATGCCACACGTGCGCTCGATGTCGCGCGCGCTGCCGTGCGCGGCGCCGAAGTGCAGGTCTTCACCAGCCAGCCGGGCGGCAGCGACTACGTGATGGCCGAGACACTCTTGGCGCAGGCGAAGGCGAGCCTCGAGACCGCGAAGTCGCGGCTCAGCTACACCGTCATAGCCGCTCCGCGTGACGGCGTCCTGATCACGCGCGAGGTCGAAGCCGGAAACGTCGTCCAACCGGGCTCCTCGCTCATGAAGCTTTCACCTTTCGGCGACACGCAGCTTGTGGCGCAGATCGACGAGAAGAACCTCGGGCTGTTGTCGGTCGGGCAGCGGGCACTTGCATCCGCCGACGCCTATCCGCACGAGACGTTCGATGCCGAGGTCGTCTACATCAACACCGGCATCGATTTGCAAAGCGCGACAGTCGAGGTGAAGCTGCGCGTCGCCAATCCGCCGGTCTATCTGAAGCAGGACATGACAGTGTCGGTCGACATCGAAGTCGCCCGCAGCGATCACGCCCTGGTCGCCAAAGCCGCAGACATTCACGATTTGGGGAGCCCGCAGCCCTGGGCGCTCGACGCTTCTTCGGGCCGAGCGGTCCGGCGCGATGTTCGCATCGGACTATCGGACGCCGGTCGCGTGGAAATCTTGTCGGGTCTTGAAGATACGAGCCTGCTCATCCCGGCATCCGTCAAAACGGTGTCCGAGGGCGGTAAGGTTCGGCCGGTGGTCGCTGCCAAGGGAGGCGCGCCGTGACGCAGTGGGTGCCCTTCGAGTGGATCGCGGCCATCCGTTTCCTCAAGGAAGGGCGGGTCCAGACCATCTTCATCGTGACGGCGGTCGCGATCGGGGTCGCGGTGATCGTGTTCATGTCGGCGATGCTCGCCAGCATGCAGGCCAACTTCATTCGGCGCGTATTGACCTCGCAATCGCACATTCAATTGATCCCGCCCGACGAAGTGAGCCGGCCCTTGCGTGCCGATACCGACAAGCAGATCGTCCTTGCCTCGATCCAACACCCAGCGCAGCGCGTGCGCTCGATCGATCAGTGGCAGAAGATCACCGCGGTCCTGAAGGATTGGCCCGGCATCACCAACGTTTCGCCGACGCTGTCGACCTCGGCGCTCGCAACGCACGGCAGCGCGGCGCGTTCCATTTCCGTGATCGGCGTCGATCCAGAGGCTTACTTCCGCATCGTCAAAATTCCCGACTACATCATCGCCGGGCAACCGCGGATCCTGACGGACGAGATCCTGATCGGCACCGAGCTTGCCCGTGATCTGGGCGTATCGCTCGGTGACAAGATCATCGTATCGACGTCGAACGGCGCGGCGCGGACGTTGTCGATCCGCGCCATTTTCGATCTCGGCAACAAGGGCGCCAACCAACGCTCCACGTTCGTTTCTCTGCGCACGGCGCAGGCGCTCGCCAATCTTGTCGGCGGGGTCACGACGATCGAGGCCACGGTCGCGGATGTCTATGAGGCCGACAACATCGCCAAGGCCGTCCAAACGGTGACCGGCGCCGATGTGGACAGTTGGATTTCGACCAATGCGCAGTTCTTCACCGCGATCAACGCGCAATCGCTGTCGAACACCGTCATCCGGATATTCGTCGGCTTGTCGGTCGCGCTCGGCATCGCCAGCGTGCTGATCGTTTCGGTTATTCAGCGCTCGAAAGACATCGGCATCCTGCGGGCGATGGGCACCAAGCGCGGCCAGATCCTGCGCGTCTTCCTGTTGCAGGGCGGCCTTTTGGGCCTGCTTGGCTCCGTCATCGGCGCGGCGCTCGGCGGGGGCGCCGCGATTTTCTGGCATTGGTTCTTGCGCCAGCCCGACGGCACTGAGCTGTTCCCGCTCGTCCTGCATCCGTCGCTCTTCGTCGGCACCCTCATCCTTGCAACGGCGACCGGGGTCGCGGCCGCGGCCGTACCGGCGATGCGGGCGGCGCGACTTGACCCAGTGGTGGCGATCCGTGGCTAATCCGTCTGAAGTGCTCCGGCTCGACAAAGTCACTAAGGCGTACAACGTCGGTATGCCGGTCGAGGTCGAGGTTCTGCATCAGATCGACCTTGTCATCCGGCGGCACGAGTTCGTGGCGCTGATCGGACCGTCGGGATCGGGTAAAAGCACGCTGCTCAACATCATCGGGCTGCTGGACCGTCCGACCTCGGGGCGTCTTGTTGTCGACGGCCACGATACGTCACAGCTCAGCGAAGCGGACCTGACCCGGCTCAGAGGCCACAGCATCGGCTTCGTGTTCCAGCATCATTATCTGATTTCGAGCTTCACGGCGCTCGAGAATGTCATAATGCCGTTGCTGGTTGAGCATGAGTTTCCGAACGACGAGATGGTGCAACGCGCGAAAAATCTCCTGGCCGACGTCGGCCTGACTCCCTGGCAGAACAATCTTGCGAACAACATGTCGGGCGGCCAGCAGCAGCGCGTTGCGATCGCACGTGCTCTCGCCATGAACCCGGCGCTGGTGCTGGCGGACGAACCGACGGGCAATCTCGACACCAAGTCGGCGGATGCCGTCTTCGACATGATGCGGCACGTCAACCAGGAACTGGGCACCGCGTTCCTGATCGTCACGCACAATCTCGCTCTTGCCGAGCGCTGCGACCGGATCATCGAACTGGTCGACGGGCGCCTGCGAGAGCCGGAGCCGGCCTGAACCGCGGCCTGCTCAAGGCCTGAACAACGGGCGGACTTGCCGTCCGGGCTCAAATCTCGATGTGCTTCAGGATTTCGTTGCTGGGCGTCTTGGTCAGGTCCTTGTCGTACTCGGCCACGACGCGCTCTTGCAGCCGCTTGCTCATGATCTTGCGTACGGTACCGAGCATCACCGGCGGCGCTACGATGACGACGCGATCGAACGCATCCCGGGCCAACGCTCCTTCAAGGCGCGCGACGAGGTCTTCCGCGAAGCGGTCCTCGGCCTCCTGATGATAGTCCACGCGCGGCTGAACCGCGTGGCGCGTATGGCCGACGGACTCGTGCACGATGCCCGGCCGGTCACGCCGGAGGTCGTGATCGCTCGGTGCGCTGCTGCGCTTGTCGCTGCCCGGCACGAGCTGCAAATCCGGGCGTTTATCCAGCCGCTCCAAAATGCGCGATCGGGCGCCATCGGCAACGACGATCCATGTGCGCGTGTGTTTCATTTCATGTCTCCTGACGGATAACCAGTGAAGTCGGCGTTGGCCGCGACCTCACTTTTCCTTTCGCAACGTCATGATGTAGGTGGCCAGATCGCCCATTTCCTGGCGGGTCAGATGCGGATCGGGCATCGGCGCGTGCGGGGCGGAGAGCCATACGATCAGCTTATCGAAAGTCTGCTGCGGGCGGTTCGCGATCTGGGCGAAGCTTGGAACGTCGGCCGCAAGCGGCCCCGTAGCGGGATCGCCGATCAGGTGGCAGGTGGCGCACAGCTTGCGCGCTACCGCGAGCCCGTCAGCCGCATCGTAACCCTTGACGGCCGGCTTCTTCAGATCCTCGATCGGGTCGGTTGACGGGCTCGACGCCATGAGCGGGAATGCACCCGCAACAATCACAACGGCGCAAAGTATCCCTGCCGCCGTTCTCGAACTCGATGTCTTCATCTCCTCGCCCGCGCCTCCCCGTTTTATTTTCTTATTTGAGGATACGCGTCCCACGCGGGCAAACCTTGATCTGGCGCAAAGTACGCCTTCGGCCGCTCGGCCAATGTGTGCGCACCTGCTTCTGGCCCTGGTGACTCACATGCTGACGTCGAGGTTTATCGGATGCATTGCCTGTCTGCTCTTTGCCGGTCCGGCCTTGGCGGCCGGCGGCGGTGCGATCGATCGCGGCGAGCAGATATTGAAAAGCCGGTGCCAGAGGTGCCACGCCATCGGCGTAGCGGACGAGAGCACGCACCCTCAAGCGCCTCCGTTCCGCACCGTGATGCAACGGTATGCCGCCGAAAGCCTCGAGGAGGCGCTTGCCGAAGGCATTGTCTCGGGCCATCCGGAAATGCCGGTCATCTCGTTCGAGCCCGACGAGATCGGCGCCATCGTCGACTACCTCAACGATCTCGCCGCGCGTGCGCAGAAGCGCTAATCGCTCTCCGAGACACTGGCGACGCGAAACGTGCGCATTACGCCATCGTGCTCCTTGAAAGAGACGTACTCGCCGGGTGTGAATTTGTGGGTGCCGAGCTTGAAGCCGGGCTCGTCATCGTCCTTGCGGGTCGGGTCGTAGTCGAAGGCCCAGGCATCGCCACGCACGTGCACGAGACGCCCCAACTCGGTTGGCTCGCCCTGCCAGAACCGGCGCACCTCGCAGCGCTTCTTTTGTTTGCGCCATTCGGTTGCGATCAAGTGACCGTCATCGTCGAGCGGGGCCGTGAACTCATAGCCATGCTGTCTGCTACCGTCGGGGAAGTCCCGGTCCCGAGCCAGCTCAAGACGGATCTTCTTCAGGGTCATGGTTTCGCTCTTTGCCAGACGACTGCTCGTTTCGTTGAGCAATTGTTCATGGCACGGCGGCAAGAGCGTTGATCCTGATCAAACGCAGTTTATCTACTTCGACGTACGCGTCGCGAGCCAGATGCCGGCAGCCATCGCCGAAACGAACACGTAGACGGCGGGCGCGCCCAGCAGCAGCGACGTGATCGCGGGACCTGGGCACAAACCCACAAGCCCCCATCCGATGCCGAAGATCGCCGCTCCAAGCACAAGGCGCACATCAATGCCTGCAACCTCCGGCCAGCGGAAACTGTCGGCAAAGAAAGGCTTGCCGCGGCGCCCGACGATCGCATACCCGACGCTGGTGACGGCAATCGCGCCGGCCATAACGAACGCGAGGCTCGGATCCCACGTGCCGGCGATGTCCAGGAAGTTCAAGACCTTGGCGGGATCGATCATGCCGGACAGGATCAGACCGACGCCAAAGATCAAGCCGGCGATGAGGTTGATCGCGATCGCCATTACTGCACTCCGAGAACGTGGCGGGTCACGTAGACCGTGATGGCGGCGGCCGCCACGAATGTCAGCACGGCAACGAGCGAGCGCAGAGAAAATCTCGACAGCCCGCATACGCCGTGACCGCTCGTGCACCCTCCGCCGAGCGCCGCGCCAAATCCGACGATAGCGCCCGAGGCCGCCGCCAGCGGCAGGTTTCCAGTAACTGTTTGCTCGATTGCGCTTCCCGTCGCTTGCCAAAGAAGGGGCGCCAAAATCAGACCTGCGACGAATGCGAGCGCTTCGAGGGAGCGTGTGTCTTCACCCGGCGCGACGACGCGGCGGACGATCCGGCTGATGCCGGCTATCCGTCCGCTGGCGGCCAGCAGGATCACGGAAGACACACCGATCAGCGCGCCGCCAGCCGTAGCAGACCAGGGCGTGAACGCCGTCTCTATTGCCACGTGCTCAATCCCTCTTTCGTGGTCGGTGGCCGATCATTTCAATGACGGGCCTGCTTCGTCAAAGCGGTATTTTATGCCGACCGTGACGTCATATTGATGCATCGAAAGTTCGATCGAATGATCGGGATTGAAGGGAGCACCGAGGGGAAGCTCGCCGCCGCTCAACTTGCACTCCGGTGCATAAAGCGCCGCCAGCTCAATCGACCATTGCGGATTGATCTGGTACTCGAAACCTGCGGTGATGTGATGCTGGACGACGGCTGGCGCGAGGACGTTAAACAGCACATCGCGCGAATTGAGCGCGGACGTCACATACGAGTATCCGGCACGCAGCGTAAGGGTATCGGTCGCCCGCCATTCCAGGCCTGCCTTGATCACGTCGACATCGTCCCAGCCGAAGCCGGGGCCGGCACTGTCGCCGAACTGCGCGCCCGTAAAGATGTTCGTCGATGGATTTGCGACGGAGTTGACCTCGCTGTACCAGATCCTCTTGTAATCGACGAGCAGGGTCAGGCGCGAATTGAGGTCAACGGCGACGCCGGCCTGGAGGCTCGGCGGAATATCAAAGTCGCCGCCTTCGGCGAACAGACGCTCGTAGCCTTCGAACTTCTGGGAATAGATACGTGTCGATCCGGCGACGCCAACGCGGAACCACGGCGCCGCCGCCAATTCCACGCCGCCGCGCACACCGAAGCCCCAGGCGACATCGTTGTCCGGATTGGGGTTGAGACCAAAGGCCTGCAAGCCCCGCGCCTTGAAGCGCTGGCGCAGGATCGTCGGCGCGACACCGACGGAGAACGGTCCGAACTGCTTTGCGGCGCCGAACGAGACGAGCGCCTGCTGCAGGTCGACGCCGGCCTTGCCGCCGCCGTAGACCCCGGCGAAGCCGACGCCGTTCGTGAAATGGTCGCCGTAGTTGGTATTCATGCCGCCGTTGCCGCGGACGGCGATACCCACGACGTTGACGATCGAGCCCGGAGCGAGGCGATAGCTGGCTGCTAAATTCGGGATAAAGAAGTCTTCCTGCAGGCTTTCCACTTCGCCCGTGGGCGTGAAGCCCGGCGCGCCGGCGCCTTCGAAGCCTCGGATCGGCGAGAACCATGAAACCGCGGCGCTGACTTCATTACCCGAGCGCACCAACCCGGCCGGATTGAGAGAGGTCGTCGTCGCATCCCTGCCGTCGGCGACGCCGGCGCCTCCGAGTGCCTTCTGTCGAGCGCCGAAGCCATGTTGAAAGTAGCCATCGGTGGCGTTTGCGCCGCTGGCCAGCGCCAACAGCCCAGCGGCCACGAGCGATAGTCTCGTGACGTCACGGTTCGACTTCATGGATTCCCCCAAGCCCGTATTCGCTCGGGAGACGCTAGCGGCGCGTTCGGCACGGCCTAACGAAGGACTTCGTATGTCCTTATCAGACCTTGGCGCTTTTCCAATTTTGCGGACGAGCCCGCCTGCTTGAGCAGGCTAAAAGCGTAGCCGCATGATCACAGCGCGAAACCGAATCGATCGGCGCTCACTTAGCGTGGCTTCGCCGAGCGCCGCACGGCGAAGCGCGCATCGCGGTTATCGATCGTCTCAGCCGCCCGTTTCGTTGAAACACCTAGCGCAATGTCGCTAAGCTTGGCGTCTGGCGTCTCTTGGAATTCAAAAATTGGCGGAAACGCTTTTGGGTGGTCCGGCCTTTAAGCGGCTGTCTTTAAATATGAATCTCAATCTCGCCAAAGCTGACGATCCGCTGACGGACGTTTCCGTTCGCAAGCGCCGTTGATGCGGGGAAGGCATTGCGCGAGACTGCGCCATTGTCGCCACTCGACAATCGTGCACGAGGAATGTTGATCGTTCAGAATAGCAATCACTAGCAGATGTTATTGAAAGTCGCCCCTCTTACGTCCGTACCGCGAAGTCCGAGGTGGAAGGACGTGGGTGTTTTCCCTGGAGCTAACCACGTGAAGAAGCAAGCGAGGCGCGCAGGCTCCGAAAGCGGCTTTGAACAGCTGCATCTGGAAAACCAGTTGTGCTTTGCGCTCTACGCGGCCACGCGGGCCATCACGAAGACATACCGCGAGCGACTCGAACCTCTCGGGCTGACCTACCCGCAATTTCTCGTCCTGATTGTCTTGTGGGAGCAGGACGGCGTCACCATTAGCGGCATCGGCGACCGGTTGATGCTCGATTCCGGAACGCTGACGCCGCTCGTTAAACGCTTGGAAGCGATGGGGTTGGTCAAGCGGCAGCGCAGCACCGACGACGAGCGTGAGGTGCGCGTCTACCTCACGAAGGACGGGCTCAATTTGCGCGCCGGAGCGCTTGGTGCGCGAAAGCACATGGGACAACGTCTCCAGATGACCGAGGATGAAATCCTGGGTCTGCGCTCCCACGTCATGGCGCTCATCGACCGTCTCGACGCCGAGCCAGCGCGCGAGTCCCGGGATTAGCCGTCCTCGTCTCACTGCTCCCGCATAGACTTTGCGATGAGATCGGCCAGCGGCCCGATCAGATACTGCAGCGCCGTGCGCTCGCCCGTCGTGATCAGCACATCGGCGGGCATGCCGGGCTGAAGCCGCTTCTGGATCTCTGCCGGCACCGTCTTCGGATCGACCTCAACACGCGCCATGTAATAGGGCTCCTTGGTGTAGTCATCGAGCATGACGTCGGCGCCGACGCGCTCGACCTTGCCAAGGATCGTCTTGAGGCCGCGCGCCGCGAACCCAGGCAAGCGGACTTCCGCCCTCTGGCCCGGCTCCACGTTGTCGATATCAAGGGGCGACACGCGTACCGCCATAACCAGCTTGTCGCCGGTCGGGACGAGTTCGGCCAGCGTTTCTCCCGGCCTGATCACCGCGCCGGCGCTGTGAACCTTCAAACCCTGGACAACGCCATCCTGCGGCGCGCGGACCTCGATGCGGTTCATCACATCATCGGCGACACGCGTCTTCTCGCGAATATCCGAAAGCCGCGCGCGAACCTCTGCGAGTTGCTGACCGGCTTCCTCGCGGAACTTCTGCTCAAGCTGCGAAATCTGAAGCTTGGTCTCGCGCTGAACATCGGCGAGGCGGGCAAGCTCGCCCTGCATGCCGCCGAGCTCGCCTTCGAGACCCGCTTTCTGCCGCTGCAGCGCCATCAGCTTGCTCTTGGGATATAGGCCCTTCTCGCGCAGCTCTGTCAGACTTGCGAGTTCACTCGAGAGGTTCGTGATCTGATCGGTGAGCGATTTCTCCCTGCGCCGCAGGCCGCTGAGTTCGTTCGAGGTCTGCTCGAAGCGGGTGCGCAGGATCATGGTCTGGTTCTTGAGCGACGCACGGCGCTCGTCAAACTGACGCTCCTGGTCGGCGATTGCCATAGCCGTCTCGGGAGTTGAACGGCGGGCGAGGATCTCCGCGGGAAAAATAACGGATGGCGCGCTCTCGCGTTCGGCCGAGAGCCGTGCCTCCAAAGCGAGCGCGCCATCGAGCTGCTTGCGGATCATGTCGGCATTCGCCTGCGCTTGTGTCGGCGCGAGGCGGAAAAGGACGTCCCCTTCCTTTACCGCTTGCGCTTCCTTCACCAGCATCTCGCGAACGATGCCGCCTTCCAGATGCTGGATCGTCTTGGTGCTCGACTCGGCCGCCACGCGGCCCGGCGCGACGGCGGCGCTGTCGAGAGGTGCGATCGCGGCAAACGTGCCGAAGATGCCGAAAACGAACGATATGGCCGTCGCTGCAAGCATCGCGAACGCCCGGTGATCGCTGCTCGCGTCTCCTGATGTGATGGCGTTATTCATGGCAAACACCTCTATCAAGCGGCTGATACGGGATGCTGGTTCACCACCGAAACTTCGGCGGGGTCTGATGGCCGGCGCAGCTGCGCAAGCTTCGGCCCGTTGAGCTTTGCGAGCACCTCGTCGCGGTCGCCGAAGTACTGGACTTTGCCGCCGTTGATCAGCAGCACACGATCCAGCTCGCGAAGCAGTTGCGGCTTGTGGGTGACCGCGATGACCGTCGCCTTGCGGGCCTTCAGCTGCGCGATCGCACGTGCAAGCGCCATCTCGCCTTCGGCATCGAGGTTGGAGTTCGGCTCATCGAGAATGACGAGGCAGGGGTTGCCGTAGAGTGCGCGGGCAAGCGCGATGCGCTGGCGCATACCCCCCGACAGCACGACCTCACCGTCGCCCAAAACGCTCTGGTAACCGTTGGGCTGCTTCAGGATCGCCTCGTGGACGCCGGCCGCCTTGGCGGCGGCGATAACCGCCTCGTCATCGGGCTCACCAAGGCGCGCAATGTTCTCCGCTATCGTGCCGGCAAAGAACTCGATGTCCTGAGGCAAATATCCGATGCTCGTCCCGAGCTGCAGGCTGTCCCAATGACCGAGCGCGGCGCCGTCCAGACGGACCGTACCGAGCGCCGGCGTCCAGATGCCTGCCAGTGCCTTGGCGAGTGACGACTTGCCACCGCCCGAAGGACCGATAATGCCAAGCGATGCTCCGGCCTCAAGCGAGAAGTTCACGTCCATCAGGATGGTCCCGTTGCCTTTGGCCGGCTTCAGGGCCAGACCTTCAACCGACACGCGTCCGGTGGGTGTTGGAAGAATGGTGGCCTCGCGCGGCGCGGGCAACTCGTTGAAGATTGCGCGAAGGCGGCGGTGGGCGGCGCGCGCGTTCGATATCCGCTTCCAATTCGACACAGCATGCTCGACGGGTGCCAGCGCGCGGCCCATGACGATCATGGCCGCCATCATGACGCCGGGGGAAATCAGCCGGTCGATGGCGAGCCAGGCACCTGCGCCTAGCAGTGCCGTCTGTACCCCCATGCGCACGATCTTCGTAGCCGAGGCATAGATCGCGGCCTTCTCGCTCGCGGTTGCCTGGCTTGCGAGAGCAGAGGACTGTGCGCCAAGCCAGCGTTCGAGCACCGCAGCCCCCATTCCGAGGCCGCGAACGATTTCGGTGTTGCGAAGGCTGCCGCCGGCGAAGCGCTGTGCTTCGGCCGCGTGCTTGCCGGCCTCCTGCAGCCGGTCGCGCGTGGCAAACTCGGTGAGAAGCGCGCAGGCGAAGATCAAAACCGCTCCGCCGAAAGCGACGACGCCCAAAATAGGGTGGAATAGGAAGCAGACGCCGACGAAAATCAGCGTCCAGGGCGCATCGAAGAGGGTTGAAATTGTTCCGCTGGAGAGCGCCTCACGGATCGTCTCGGCGTCCTTCATGGCCTGCGTCGCGACCGTGGGGCGGCCGACCAGTTGAGCGCGCATGGCAAGCTCGAACACCGGCTTGGAAATCATCTCGTGAAAGCGCACGCCGCCGCGCACCAGGACACCTGATCGCGCATATTCAAGAATGCCGGTGAAGATCAAAAAGACGGCCACGATCAGGGTCAGCAGGGCCAGAGTGCCGAGGTTTCGGCTGGACAACACGCGATCGAAAACCTGCATCGAATAGAGTGGAGAAGCAAAGATCGCGAGGTTGACGAAAATGCTGATGCCGAACGCCCAGCGCAGTGCCGGCCGTGTCGCGGCAAGTGCATCCGCCAATGGATTTCGCTCCCGAGCCATTGCTCATCTCCTCCCACAGGATCTCAGCGATGCTTCTAAAGGCAGCGTACGTGCGCTGAAGTTCCCTGGGGAACGGGACTTCGCAGTCCTTTGCGGCGTTTAACGGCCGGATGTCACGCCGGAGATGGTGCGATCGTGCGCCGGTAGAGATGCCAGGTCGCATGCCCGAGGATTGGCAGCGTCACGACCAGCCCGCCAAACAGCGGCAGCATGGAAACGAACAGAACGACCGCAATGATCGCGGCCCATAGCGCCATCGGCTTGGGATTCCGGGCGACGGCGCGCAGGCTCGTGATCATCGCCGTGACGAAATCGACATCGCGGTCGAGCACGAGCGGAAATGAGACGACCGACAGGGAGAACAGGATCGCGGCCAGGATCGCCCCTTCCACATTGCCGATGGCCAGGAACAAAAGCCCTTCGTTCGTCGTCAACACCGCATTGACGAGGTCGGGCAGTGTCGGCGCCATGCCGCGCTCGCCAAGGAAGATCGCCAGCAGAAAGCGCACCTGGTACATCCACATGATGAAGATGAAGAGTGTCATGAACCCCATCCAGCGCAATTCCGTGCGGCTCTTCACCCTTTGCCACACCTCGGCGGCCGTGATCGGCAGATCGCGTTCGAGGCGCCGGCTGACCTCATAAAGAACCGCCGCGATCAACGGTCCGAGGAACGCAAAGCCCGCCGCAAGCGGATAGGCGAGATAGGGGAGGCTTGCGGCGAAGACGGCCCAGACGATCATGGCGCCGGTCGCGGCACAGAATGCTCCCAGCGCCAGTCCATAGCGCGGGACCCTTTGGAAGTCGCGAAAGCCGGCCGCGATCGCGTCGACCACATCGCTTGTCGCGATGGATTGCACGACAGGGTCGGTTTTGCCGGAAATCGATGTCGACATACGAAAGCCCGCTCTGCGCCCCATCCGGAGACGGGCTTGCAACGCGGCTGACCTTAACCTGCTTTTTTCATCCGGCGATTTGATTGAGATCAAGCTTTAGAGTCGAGGAAGGGGCTAGGCTTTTTTCACGCAATGCCCTCTCGCATTGCTCGCGTCCCTTGCCGCCGGTTTCCCAACCGGCGGCTTTTTTTGTGCCGCCTACTTCGCGGTGTTGCGGGCGGTTGGCGTTACGACCTCGACTTCATCGCCCGGACGGAGCAGCGCATTGGGGCTGACGATGACTCGGTCGTCCACTGTCAGACCTGATGTAATGACGACCCGCTCACCTAAGTCGCGCGCGACGCTGACCGCTTTCAGGACGACGCGGCTCTGAGCATCCACCAAGACCACCATCTGGCGGCCTTCGCGCGTCATCAGCGTGTTGGTCGGCACGCTGACCGCGCCGTCTGCCTGCGGGATGTTGATCACCACTTGCCCGTTGAGGCCCGCCGGCACCCACCCATCGGGGTTTGGCATGAGCAGCTCGGCGCGCATGGTGTTGGACGACTGCTCAATCAGGCCTGCGGTGCGAACGACCCTGGCTGAGAGAACCTCTCGGGGCAATTCGGCGAAGGTGACCTTCGCCTCCGCGCCCGGCTTCACCAACAGCGAGGACGACTGCGGGACATCGATTTCGACCCGCAGCTCATCCAACCTGGCGATGCGCAGCAGGTAGCTGCCCGGCTGGCTCGAATCGGCCGAGACCTTGTCGCCCCGTTCGACCTGGCGCGCTACGATCGTGCCGCTGAACGGCGCGCGCACGGTCTGGAAGCTGCGCACTTCCTCAAGCCGTTTCACCTCGGCCTGCGCGGCCGCGAGGTCGGCTTGGGCCGTCATCTTGTTGGCGCGCCGCTCATCAACCGTCTGAGCCGACACATGGCCCTGGCCGACGAGACTTTCGCCCCGTTCCAGGTTGACGCGCGCCAGTTCGAGGCGCGCCTTGGCCTGATCGACGGCGGCCCGCGCGCGCAGCAATTCCTGCTCGACCTCGGGCGCATCGATGGTGACAAGAACGTCGCCCGCCTTCACGCTATCACCGATGTCGACGTGGCGCTCCGCGACAACGCCAGTGGCGCGCGATGACACGAGCGCCTGTTCTGCGGGCGCGGTACGTCCTGAAAGCGTGAGCGTGGAGGCTCCCGGCGCCGGCTCAGGGCGTACGACGCGCACGGACCGCAGCGGCGGCTTGCCAGCCCCCGGTACCTTGGCGGCAAGCGCGGGCGCGCGGAAGCCGCCCAACGCCATGCCTCCCAGAAGATCGGGCCGCAAGAGCGCGACGGCGGCGGCCGTTCCGGCGGCGACCATGACCGTCACGCCCGCGAGAGCCATTGTCCTCAACCGCATTCTCGTCTCCGTCCTTACTCTGCTGGCGTCAGTTCTGGCATGGGCTTGCCGGTCGTGGCTTCGGATACCGCTTTGCGCCGCCGCCCGAGGCCGCCCAGGGTCGCGAAAAGGAAGGGCACGAAGGTCAGCGTCGCACACGTCCCGAACACAAGGCCGCCGACCACGGCGCGTCCGAGCGGCGCATTCTGCTCGCCGCCCTCGCCGTGGCCGAGGGCCATCGGAAGGATGCCGACAATCATGGCTGTCGCCGTCATCAGAACCGGCCGAAGCCGCGTGCGTGCAGCATCGATCGCCGCCTGTGTCGGACCCTCGCCTTCGTAAAGCCGATCGCGCGCGAAGCTCGTCACCAGAACGCTGTTGGCGGTCGAGACGCCGATCACCATGATCAAACCTGTGAGCGCCGGCACCGAAAGCGGTGTCCCGGTGATGAAGAGCGCGAATAGTGCGCCCGAGATGGCGACCGGAAGACCGCCCATCGCGATTCCCGGCATGATCCAGGATTGGAAATTCACGACCATGACGAGATAGACGAAGATCGCCGCCATCAGCAGGCCGCCCAGCATCTCCGTATAAGCATTTTCCATCGATTGCGCCTGACCCGCCATCTCGATGCGGTTTCCGGGTTTCAGGCGCCCGCGCAATTCGTCAATCGCTTTGGTGACATCGCCATAGACGCCGCCCAAGTCGCGGCCTTCCACGTTGGTGAGGATCGTCGTCGTGGGCTGCAGCACCGTGCGTTCGACGTTGGCGGGGATCGTGCGCAATTGCAGCGACGCAATGGAACGCAGTGTGATGAGGTCACCGCCGCCGGTGGGCCGCACGGGCGTATTGAGCAGCTGTTCGAGCGACGTCAGGTTGACGGGTGGCGCCACCACCTGAACCGTATACGATGCGCCCAAGGCGGGGTCGGCCCAGTAGTTCGGCGATACCGTGCCCGATGCGCCGAGCGCAGCGAGCAGCGCGGTCGCCGCGTCCTGCGGCGTGACACCCGTCTGCAACGCGCGCACGCGATCGATCTCGAGATAATAAGACGGTAGGTCGCGAACTTGCTTTTGCGCGACATCGACGGCGCCCGGAACGGTGCGCATGCGCGCCATCAGTTCGCGGGCGATCTCGGCATTGCCCTGCACGTCGCGCCCGATCACGCGCACCTCGATCGAGGTCTGGGCGGTTCCCGCCAACGTCTGCGAGGTCGCATCAGCGGGGCGGAAGTATGTGACGAGTTCGGAGAACTTGTCCTTGAACATCTGGCGGATCTTGGTGACGTACTGAAGCGTCGGCGCGTGCGTGTTGGCGAGCTGGACGAGGATCTCGCCATCGAACGAGCCGATCACGCCGCTTTCCACCCAGGCCATGTTGATCGGCTCGGGGCTACCGATGTTCTCGGCGATGAATCCAACCTCCTCGGGCGGGATGATCGCGCGGATCTCGCGCTGAACGTCGGCGAACTTGCGGGCGGTTTCCTCAAGCCGCGTGCCGGACTGGCCGCGCACGTAGACCCGGATCATGCCGGCGTCGGTTTCGGGAAAAAATTCGCGCCCCAAATGCGTAGCCGCCCAAGCGCCAAGCGAAAGCGCTAACGCGATGCCGGCGAGCGGAATGATCTTGAAGCGCAGTTGCAGCCGCGCGAAAGCCGCGACCACGTTTTCCAAAAACCCGAGCAGGCGGTCGACCGCACGCGCGAAAGGGGTGAACGGCCCCGCTCCTTCCGGTGTATGGGAGGCATGAGGCGACAGCATCAAAGTCGCCAGCGTCGGCACGAGCGTGCGCGACAGCAGGTATGACGCCGCCATTGCGAAGATCACGGCGAGCGCCAGCGGAATGAATACGAACGCGGCGGTGCCGGTCAGCAGAAACAGCGGCGAGAACACGATGCAGATCGCAAGCGTCGAGACGAACTCCGGGAAGGCCACCTCACTCGCGCTTTTAATGACCGCCTCGCGGAGCCCAAGGCCGCTTTCCAAGTTGCGGTTGATGTTCTCGATCTCGACCAGCGCATTGTCGACCAGAATGCCGATCGCCAGCATCAGGCCGCCCAGGGTGACGAGATTGAACGTGTTGCCGGTCAGCGCGAGGCCGGCAATCGAGGTCAAGAGAGCCAGCGGGATCGACGTCAGCACGATCAGGCACGAGCGCCAGCTTCCCAGGAACACGAGCACGACGAATGCGACCAGCAGACCGACGACCACGGCCTCGACCAGCACGTTGTCGATGGCGCGCTCGACGAACACGGATTGATCGAACACAGGCGCAATCGTGATGCCTTCGGGCGCGGATGCTTGCAACTCGGGCAGCCGTTCGCGGATCTGGCGGATGATGTCAAGCGTGGAGGCATCGCCTAGCTTCAGGATCGAAACAATGACGGCGTTCTGGCCGTCAAGGCGCGCGATATTGGTCTGAACGGCTTGGCCGTCGCGCACGCTCGCCACGTCGGATACCTTGATGACGCGACCGTCGACCGAGCGCAGCGGCAGGTCCGCAAAGCTTGCCACCGTCTCGGGGCTGGCGTTGGTGGTGATCGCAATCTCGCGGGAATCGATGCGCAGCGTGCCGGACGGCAGCGTCAAATTCTGCGAGGTCGACGCGCGCACGATGTCACTCGCCGAGATGCCGTAGGCCTGCAACGCTTCGGGCTTCAGATCGATCATCACCTGGCGCGAGGCGCCGCCGTAGGGCAGCGTCAGGCGGATGCCGCGGATCGACTGAATCTGCGCGCGCAACTGCAAACGCGCGTAGTCATAGAGCGCGCCGTCGGTCAGCGTATCGGATGCGAGAACGAGCTGTATGATCGGCACGCTGGAGGGCACGAACGGCACGATCAGCGGTGGGTTCGTTCCCGGCGGCATGCGTCGCAGGATGGTCTGGCTGACGGACGTCACCTGCGTAAATGCGGTCGTGACGTTCGTGCCCGGCTGGAAGCTGACGCGGACCACCCCCACGCCGTTGATCGTCTCGGAGCGAACCTCGCGCAGGTTGTCGACGTTGTTCATGATCGCAAGCTCGCTGAACGAGGTGAGCTTGCTTGCCATTTCCTGCGGGTTGAGACCCTGGTACGTCCAGATCAGGTTGATCGCGGGAATGTTCACCGGCGGCAGAATGTCGGTCGACATGCGCTGCGCGCTCAGGCCGCCAAACAGCAGCAGAAGCGCGGCCAGAACACCGATGCTGTGCCGGTGATTGATCGCGTATCGGACGATCCACATACCCTCGAAATCCCCTTGCCGACTGTCTTCGCAGCACTAGCGCTTCACATTAAGACAGGCTTAAGCGGCACCCTGCTCGCAACATAGGGACAATATGTCCGACTAAGCGTCGGCCATCGCGGTCGTCTTGTCTGAAAGTGCGGCAGCGTCATTCCCGCTCGTATGTGCGACGCGCTCGGCAGCGATGACGATCTGGGCGCGCAGGCCCGGTCCCGGTACGCGGCTCTCCAGTCGCAGCGACATCCCGTCCTTTTCAAGCGCTGTCTCGGCGATGGACAGTCCCAAACCGCTTCCGACCGCGCTCTTGCGCCTCCCCCTGAAAAACCGCTGCGTCACACGATCAAGCTCCTCGCGTGGAATGCCGGGACCGTTGTCTTCGAGCGTGATGAGCACACAGCCGTTCGCCTTTTCGAGCGACCAGCGCACGTCCTGCGGGTTCTCGGCGTATTGGATGGCGTTCTCCGTCAGGTTGCGGACGGCAACATGGAAGGCGTCGGGATTGGCCATGATCCTACAGCCGAACAGCTCGTCGGCAATTGCGGCGGGCGCAGGATTGTCATGCGTCTTGAGATCATCGCACACGCTCTTCAAGCGCGCGCCGGCGTCGATCCATTCCTGTTCGGCGAAGCCGCCCGAGTCGACGGACGCGAGCGCAAGCAACTGTTTCACCATGCGCGTTGTCCGATCGGCCGCGGCGAGTGCATTTTTCAAAGCCGTAGCGCGCGTCTTGCCGTCGGTTGCAGCGAGCGCGATCTGGACCTGGGTGCGCAAGCCCGCAAGCGGCGTGCGCAATTCGTGCGCTGCGTAGGCTGTCACGCTGCGTTCGTGCTCGCGCGCGGCCACCACCTTGCCGAACAGATCGTTGAGGCCGTCGACGACCGGGCGAATTTCTTTCGGACTCGGGCCGATGTCGAGCGGGCTCAAGTCGTCGGCGCCGCGACCGGAGACCGTTTGCGTCAAGCGGTGCAGCGGCGCCAGACCCTGCCGGATCGCAAGCCAGATGAGGCCGCTTAGCAGCGCAAAAACCACCGCGCCCGTGCCGGCGAGCCCCCACATCAGCTCACGCACGAGCCGCTCGCGATGGCTGATGCTGTCGCCGACCAGCACGCGCACCCCGCGCTCCAAGTCCTCGCGCGCGTAGACGCGCCAGCGCGTGCCGTTGATGATCTGATTGGAATAGCCGCTGCTGACGTTTGTCAGTTCCGTCATTGGCGCTTCGTGCGACTTGCCGACGAGGCGTCCGTCGATCGACCAGATCTGGCAGGCGAGCTGGAAGTTGTTGCCAAGCGCCGCCTGGATCGGCTTCGACTGCTTGGCGATGCGCGCGCCTGACGTAGCTGTCGTGACGTTGACGTCGGCGCTATCGATCAGCGAGGAAACCATTGTGGTCGCCTCTTCGAGACGCGCATCGAGCACGCGCTCCAGCTCTTGGCGGCTGCCAGAATAGATCCAGGCCATTCCGGACAGCCACACAAGGCCGGTCGCCAGCAGAACGAGCCCATAAAGGCGTGCGGTCATCGATCTCATACCATCGGCCTCACGGACGCGCGGGGGGCACAGCGGACGCCCAAATGCCACCCGACACCGGCGAGCTTAAGCCAAGCTTAAGCTCGCATGGGGCTGGAAATTCAACATAATACAGGCGAAAAAGAGCGCGTCTCAGCCGCAAGCCAAGGATCGTTTGTGCGTGTCTTGATCGTGGAAGATGATGCCCTGCTTCAGGACGGCCTCACCGTCGGGCTCGGTCTGCACGGCATCGGCGCGGAAGCTGTCGGGACGTGCGCCGACGCACTCGCCGCGCTCGCGACAACGTCGTTCGACGCCGTGGTGCTCGACATCATGCTCCCCGATGGATCGGGGTTCGACGTTCTACGAGAGCTTCGCCAGTCAAACAATGCGGTTCCAGTTCTGCTGCTCACGGCACGCGACAGCGTGGCGGACCGCGTGCGCGGACTGGACGATGGCGCTGACGACTACCTCGGCAAGCCGTTCGATCTCGACGAGGTCGCGGCAAGGTTGCGCGCGCTCAGGCGTCGCGCCGTCGGACGTGCCACGCCGGTCATTGCCTGGCAGGGACTTGAGATCGATCCCCAACGCCAGATCGCGCTTGAGAATGGCGAAGCCATCAACCTGTCGCGGCGCGAGTTCGCGCTTCTCAAAGCTCTCGCCGAACGACCGGGCGTGATCCATTCCAAGGCGGAACTGGAAGCGCTGCTTTACGGCTGGCAGGAAGAGGTCGAAAGCAACACGGTCGAAGTGCACATCCACCACTTGCGCGCCAAGATCGGTCGCGACCGCATCGAGACGGTTCGCGGGCTCGGCTATCGCGCGAAGGCGTGACGGCTCTCAGCCAGAGCGGCCCCTGCGCCGGATCATATGCGCCACAATCGGCACCACCAGTCCGGCTCGACGGGAAGCGAAACTTCCGGCAAGTCGCACCACTTTTTGTGGATCAAGTAGTACGTGCACTCTCGGCAGCGCATCAGCGCACGCCCATACGGACGATCAAGAAAGCCTGCGACGACAAGCTTGGAGCGCAAGTCCGCCGGGTCCAACCCGCGAAGCTCTTTGAGAATTTCAGCGAATTCCGCATGCGACTCTGGAAATGGATCGGTGGCCGTTTCCATTCCCGTGGCGAGCATGTTTTCTATTTCCGAGATTTTGCGATCTCGTTCTGACGCAACGCATTCCGACATTTCGACCCCGAGTGTGACGCCCCCGAAGGCAATCTATGGGCTGAGACCTCAATTAACCATTAAGCGCGCCATTTCATTGTGCGCAATGCGATCGAAAATCTTAACTCTATCGACCTAAGCTCCGGCTTTGACGAGTGTTAGCGGGCGGCGCGTTAGAGTGATGGGAAGGCTCCACCAGACGGAAGAGATGCTGCGCGAGCAGTACGCGCGCCTCTATACCGCGGTCAACAACACCAACCACGGTCTCGCGCTCTTCGACAACACAGGCCGGATCGTGGTCTGCAACGATCTCTACCCGCGCCTCTACAGGCTATCGCCCAATCAAGTCCGACCGGGTACATCGGCCGACCAAATCACACGGGCGCGCAAGGCGAAGGGCATCAATATCGTCGAGGCGCTTCTGGACGATTCCTACGCAGCCGACGGCATCGATCTCAGGTCAACGACGCGTTTGCACACACTCGACGACGACCGCCGTCTGGAGACATCCTGCCAGCCGCTCTGGGACGGCGGGTGGGTCAGCATCCACGAAGACGTGACTTCGCGCGTCGCACTCGAACAGAGGCTCGCGCATCTGGCGCACAACGATGCGCTGACGGACTTGCCGAACCGCAATCAGCTGCTTGACAAGCTCAAGGCGGAGATCGGGCGCACATCCTGCCAGACCCTCTCCGTCCTTTTGCTCGACTTGGACGGCTTCAAATATGCCAACGATACCTTCGGCCACGCCTTCGGCGACGAGATCCTTCGCATCGTAGCCAAGCGGCTCAAGCGCTGCGTGCGGGAGACCGACTTCGTCGCCCGTCTCGGCGGCGACGAATTCACCGTCGTGATTTCAGGCGGCGCGAATGGCGACGACGCGGCGACTCTCGCCAATCGCATCATTGACGTGCTGCGCGCGCCGTTCAGCCTGCGCGGCAAGCAGCTGACCATCGGGGTCAGCATCGGCATTGCTTCGGCTGGCGACGGCCAAACGGCCGACGATGTGCTCAATCACGCCGACATCGCGATGTATCGCGCCAAGGACGCGGGCGGCAACACCTTCTGCCTATTCGATCCGCAGATGGATCTGGCGATCAAGGCGCGCCGGCAGCTCGAGTCGGAGGTCCGTACAGCGGTGGCCGACCAGGCTTTCCAGCTCTACTACCAGCCGCTCGTGCATCTCGCGAGCAATCGCGTGGGCTGCTGCGAAGCTCTGCTGCGCTGGACGCACCCTACTCTTGGTCCTGTTTCGCCCGCCCAGTTCATCCCGATCGCGGAAGAAGCCGGACTGATGGACGATCTCGGACAGTGGGCGCTGACACGAGCATGCATCGACGCGACGACTTGGCCGGAGCACGTTAGGGTGGCCGTGAACGCGTCAGCCGTACAGATTCGCAACTACACGCTTGTCAAGAGCGTGCGTACCGCGCTCGCCGTGTCGGGCCTGGCGCCGCAGCGGCTTGAAATCGAGATCACCGAATCCACGCTGATGCAGAACGTCGACACGACGGTAAGCGCGCTGCAGGAGTTGCGCATGCTTGGCGTCAAGATTGCGATGGACGACTTCGGAACGGGCTATTCATCGCTTGGCTACCTGCGCACATTCGCGTTCGACAAGATCAAAATCGATCGTACCTTCGTCAACGGCCTCGGACACGATCGCGACGCGCTTGCCATTCTGTCGGCGATCTGCGCGCTGGCGAAGAGCCTTCGGGTCCGGACGACGGCGGAGGGTGTCGAGACCTCCGAACAGCTCGACATTGTCCGCACCCTCGGCTGCACGGAAATCCAAGGCTATATTTTCAGCCCGGCGCGGCCGCTTGCCGACGTGCAGAAATTGGTCTGCGCGCCGAGCGCGGCGCTTCTTTCGCCGAAATTCGCGCTGCCGGTCGCGAGCCGCACGGCTCACGGGCCGCGCATTCGGACCACAGGCATTACGCGGCTGCGCAGAATTGCGCATTGCCGGCGTGCCAAAGCGCCCACGCTACCAAACAGCAATGGCGCCGAGGCGGAGTCTCGCGGATAGTCGAACGCGACGCGGGTTTGCTTTCGCGCTTTGTCAACCATCGCGCCCAGCGCGTCACCGCGCCTTTTTCCTCGCGGGCACCACCTCGCCGTCCTCTTTCGTGAATGTCCCGATATGCGGGTTCGGCAGGATTTCGAGGACGACCTCCGACGGCCGGCAAAGCCGCGTGCCCAGCGGCGAGACGACGATCGGCCGATTGATGAGGATCGGATGCTCCAGCATGAAATCGATCAGCTCGCCGTCGGTCCATTTGGGATCTGCTAGGCACAGGTCATCGTAGGGCGTGCCCTTCTGACGAAGGAGATCGCGGGCCGTCAAACCCATCGCCTTGATGAGCCTCACTAGTTCCTTCCGTTTTGGTGGATTTACGAGGTATTCGACAATGCGCGGTTCCTCGCCGCTCTGCCTGATCATCGCCAGGACGTTGCGAGACGTACCGCACTTGGGATTGTGGTAGATCGTGATGGTCATTTTCGTCACGCCTTGCCAAGGGATCTTATGATGTCTTGGGTGATCGCCGGCCTTGAGTATGTGACCTGCGGACACTTTGTAAATCGATCGTCTCACCAGACTGTCCGCCGGTCCTAATGACGCGTTGTCCGAGCCTGCTTCAGGCAAATCTTACCTTATGTGGCGTGTCCGCTTGCCTCGCGGCAAGGCTCGCACAAAATATGCGCGCCAAAGCCGGAATTTAGAGGGAGTGAGCCATGGGACTGATCCGCGTACTCGTTGCGGCCACCTTCGCCATCATCGGCGGCGCGGGGCTTGGCATCGGTCCAGCGCGCGCCGACCAGGCCTCGCTCACCGAGAAACTCAACGGCTATGTCGCCTGCATCAACCGGCTCTCGGAGCGCGCCTACGATTCGCGGGCGCGCTACTTCAGCTGGGTCGGCAAGAAGGGACCGACCGGAAAAGAGCGCATCATCTATGGCACATATACGATCTACGAAACGGACGACTGCAAGGCGGTCGTCGAGAAGGCGAATACGCTCGATCCGCGCGATGCTGATCTCGAAGCTGCGGCATCCGCCTATGTCGATGCCGTCGTCGCGCTCGAGCCGCTGCTGAAAGAGGCTGACGACTACTACACGCAGGAAAACTACAAAGACGACAAGATGGCGAAGGGCAAGGCACTGCACCCGCAGCTCGTCGGCGCCTGGACCGCATTTGCAACCGCCGATGCCAAGCTGCGCAACGGCATTGAGACGATCCAGGAAAAACTCGATGCAGAACGCCTCGCCGAGATCGAGAAGACGGAAGGCCGCAAGGAGCGCTATCATATTCAGGCGCTCATGATGCGCGCCAAGCGGCTGATGCGGGCCGAAAGCGCGGAGAAGCCGGAGATTGCGAAAATCACCGAAGAGCTTGCCGCCTATGAGGAGATCGCGAAAGCGACGGAAGACTATGCGTCCGCCAACAAGGGCAGCAAGATCGACTCGTTCTTCATCAACAGCGCGAAATCCTACCTCACTACGGCCAAACAGTTGATGCGGCGCATCCGGGACAAGGTCCCCTACAGCAGCGGCGACCGGATGATGCTGGAGACCGGCGCGGGCGCGTGGATGGTCGAAGGCTCGCCGGCGCGTCTGCTGCGCGACTACAATGAGCTGGTCGAAAGCTACAACCGCGCCGATCGCTGATACTTCGTTGCCGAACCTTCGCGGGATGCACGTCGCCCAAGCGGAACCCGCCGCCACACCGAGCGTTTCTTGAGCGGTGTCAGCAAACGGTTTCGCAAGTCGTCACATGGAAAAAGAACGCGCCCGCGCCTGGGCTCTCATGAAGGATCTCGATTTCTGCATGCTGGTCACGCAACCGGCGGGCGGCATGCGATCGCGACCCATGTCGTCGATCGTGAAGCAGGATGAGGATCGGATTTATTTTCTCACCGATGCGACGTCCGCGAAGGACGAGGAGATCGCGGCCAATCCGAGCATCCTGCTTGCTTACGGTGACGGCAAAGCCAAATTCGTATCGACGCGCGCAACGGCGACGATCAGCAACGACCGCGCATTGGTTCGGAGGCTTTGGAATCCGGGCGCGCAGGCCTTCTGGCCACAAGGCCCCGAGGACCCAATGATCGTGGCGATCATCGCGACGCCGTCTGACGCGCAATACTGGGATGGGCCGAGTGCCGTTGTGCGCGCAGTTCGGTTTGCCGCCGCGCTGGCCACAGGCCAGACAGCCGACATGGGCGAAGAAGCCAAGGTCAATCTCTAATCGCTCAGCCGGCCGATCCGATTGGCGCTGACAGTTCACGAAGCAAGCGCCCATCAACGAATTTTGCGCAGATCACAGCGCACGTAGTATCAGTTTTCGCGTTTTCATCGGATCGCGGTGGCGCGCTCGGTCGCGATCGGCAAAACTCAAATTCTGCTCGATTTTTCGACGGATGCTTTGGCAACCCCGATTCCCGTTCCAAGCTTATAAGCTCAGCAGAACTTCTTGGTTCGGCTGCGCATTGGCGGCCTTTACCGTGCCTCGACCTTCAACACCTGAACGAGGCACACACCATGTCATTACCGAGTCTTTCGCGCCGTCATGCCCTCGCGCTTGCGCTCAGCGTCGGCATCGCGGCCACCGCATTTTCGGCTCAGGCCGCGGACATCACGCTGCTCAACGTGTCGTACGACCCGACGCGCGAACTTTACGTCGACTTCAACGGCGCATTCGCAAAGCACTGGAAGGAAAAGACCGGTGACAACGTCACCATCAAGCAGTCGCACGGTGGTTCGGGCAAGCAGGCCCGCGCGGTCATAGACGGACTTGAGGCCGACGTCGTGACGCTCGCTCTCGCCCGCGACGTCGATGCGATCCGCCAGAAGGCCAGCCTCATCAGCGATGGCTGGCAGAAGCGCCTGAAGGACAACTCGGCACCCTACACCTCGACGATCGTGTTCCTCGTGCGCAAGGGCAATCCCAAGGGCATCAAGGACTGGGACGATCTGGTCAAGGAAGGCGTCGCGGTCATCACGCCGAACCCGAAGACCTCGGGCGGCGCTCAGTGGAATTACCTGGCGGCCTGGCACTATGCTGACAAGAAGTACGGCGGCGAAGCCAAAGCCAAGGATTTCGTGACCAAGCTCTACAAGAACGTAGCTGTGCTGGATTCCGGCGCACGCGGCTCGACGACGACGTTTGTTGAGCGCGGCGTGGGCGACGTCTTCATCTCGTGGGAGAACGAGGCGCACCTCGCCATCAAGGAGCTGGGGCCTGAGAAGTTCGAGATCGTAAACCCCTCGATTTCGATCCTCGCCGAGCCGACCATCGCGGTTGTCGATAAGAATGTCGACAAGCACGGTACCCGCAAGGTTGCGGAAGCCTACCTCGAATACCTCTACAGCGACGAAGGGCAGGACATCGCCGGCAAGCATTACTACCGCCCGCGCAATACGAAGTTCGCCGAGAAGTACAAGGATCAGCTGCAGCCGATCCCGCTGTTCACCATCGATGAAGCTTTCGGCGGCTGGGACAAGGCCTACGAGGCGCACTTCAAGGACGGCGCAACCTTCGACCAGATCTACGTTCCGAACAACAAGAGCTGAACGTAAGACCGCGTGCCGGGCTGCGCTCCTCGGCACGGCACGCGGATTTTTTTCACCCCAAGGCCTGCCGCGAGAACGCCCATGACCACGACATTCATCGTTCCGGGCCTTGGTTCGAGCGGTCCCGAGCACTGGCAAACCTGGCTTGAGGCCCGCCTCGCCAATGCAGTGCGCATCCAGCAGTCCGACTGGAGGGACGCGAGCCTTGCCGACTGGGCCGCGCGTTTGCGCTGGCACTTCTCGCGCACCCCCGGCCAGTTCATCCTCGTTGCGCATTCCTTCGGCGCGCTCGCCGCCGTCCAGGCTGCGTCGGATTACCGAGAAAGACTCATCGGCGCGCTGCTTGTCGCCCCGGCCGACCCCGAGCGGTTCGGCGTCGAAGAGTTGTTGCCGCAATCGCCTCTCGGCTTTCCCGCCATCATCGTGGCCAGCACCAACGACCCATGGCTGCGCATCGAGCGCGCCGAACATTTGGCCAAGCTCTGGCACGCCGAGTTCATCAACCTGGGCGCCGCAGGACACATAAACGCCGAGAGCGGGCATGGCCCCTGGCCGGAGGGGCGACTGCTGGTCGAGCGCCTGAAGACACAAGCCGAATTCCGTTCGGCGATCGGCAAGGGGTGCCATCGCCAAGTCCGGCGGCTTCAACCCGGAGCGCCGGGCCGAGGCCTGGTGATCGGTGGCAAGCGCACACGCATCGTCGATGCGGGCCGCAACAGTGACGCGACAGGGGTAGCGCGTGCTCGTGCACCCGGATTGGTGCACCCGGGTCACGCCAAAATAGCGGAAGCCTCAGGGGGACAAATACGCTGATTGACGGAGGGACCAAATACAAAAAAATAGGCGACGAAACAAATAGTTAAGACGACACAATCTCTTAGATAGCAGACGGGGGTCTGAAAATGTCACGGGGTTATATCACTGGGGGAAGTTGGGGCGTGCTGGCCGCTGCCCTTGTAGCAGGCGGGTCACTCCCCGCGACAGCAGCCGATCTTGGCGGCAACTGCTGCGCAGACCTCGAAGAGCGCATCGCGGAGCTCGAAGCGACGACGGTGCGCAAGGGCAATCGCAAGGTCAAGCTTGAGATCTCGGGCCACGTCAACCAGGGCGTGCTGTGGTGGGACGACGGCTACGAAAGCAACGCCGGCGTTTACACCAACGACAACTCGCGTACGCGCGTGCGGTTCAAGGGTACCGCCAAGATCAACGCCGACTGGGAAGCCGGCTACCTGATCGAAATCGGCATCCGCGCCGCCAACTCCAAGCGCTTTACGCAGGATAACGACAACGGCGACGGCAACCCGGCCGACGTCGGGCTCGACCTTCGCGACTCGAACTGGTTTCTGAAGAGCAAGACGTATGGCGCCGTTCAGATCGGCTTGCAGAGTACTGCGACAGACAGCATCACCGAGATCAACCAGACGCAGACGGCGGATTTCTCGAAATATTCTGACGTCGAAGATACTGGTCTCGGGCTCAGGTTACGCCGCGCCGACGGCGCGCTCAGCTCGCGCTACGAGTATCGCCGCCTGATCGGCGTCAACGGCGACCAGCCGGGCGAAGGCGAGAAACGCTTCAACGGCATACGCTACACGACGCCTGAATTCGCGGGCTTCGCGGTCTCGGCGTTCTGGGGCGAAGACGACTATTGGGATGTCGCTCTTCGCTACAAGGGCGAATTTGGCGGCTTCAAGGTTGCTGGCGGCATCGGTTACGGCGCCGTTCGCGACGGCCTGCAAACCCAGACGGGTTGCGCCGCCTCGCAGGCCAACGCCGGAACCACGCCTCTCGGTCTCGATCGCGACGCGGACTGCGATCAGTTCGGCGGATCGGTCAGCGTTGTCCATTCCGACACCGGCCTGTTCGTGAATTTCGGCGCCGGCATCAAGGAAGACAACCTCATCCAGGACATTACGCTCTACTCGGGCGCTGTCGCTCCTGACGACGAGGAAACGTTCTGGGCGGTGCAGGCCGGTATCGAAAAGAAGTACTTCGAACTCGGAAAGACCACGATCTACGGTGAGTACTATGACTACAACGGCGGCTCGAATAACCGCACGATCGACGGCCCATTCGCTGGCGTCGGCACGGCAACGGGCGCGGTGCTGCACACTGATCTGCAGGTCTGGGGCGTGGGCGTTGCTCAGGGTATCGATAAGGCCGCTCTGACGCTTTATCTCTCCTACCGCCATGTCGAAGGTGATTTGACGGCATCGAGCATCGCGGGCGGCGTTGCCAACGGCGCTACGATCAACGCCGTTGACCTTGAAGATCTCGACCTGGTCTTCGCCGGCGGCATCATCAAGTTCTAAAGGTTCTCACTCGGTCGACCTCCCGTCGCCGGGCCTTGCGAGGAGCCGCCTCTTTGAGGCGGCTCCTTTTTTGCAGGCATCGCTGCCGCGATAGCGGAACCTAATTCATAAGCTCTTCATTTCTTCTTCGTTCGCGGGGTGCGCCCAAGCCGCTAGGATTTCTCAGGGTTTGGGAATCGACATCATGTCCGCACGGCTAAGATTTCGCTCTGGATTGTCTCTCGTCGAGGGCTCCCGTCGCGATGTGTCAACGCACATCGCTTCACGGGTCGCGCGCAATGTCCGCGAGTTGCGCCGAACTGCCGGCTATTCGCTTGAAGTTCTGTCTCAGAAGGCCGGCGTCAGCCGGGCGATGCTCGGACAGATCGAAACGGCGAAAAGCGTTCCCACGATCACCGTATTGTGGCGGATCGCGGAAGCGCTGAATGTCGAAGTTTCCGCGCTGATCGCGGCATCGAGCGCCACTCCGATCCGTCCCATAGAAGCCCCGCCGGAGGCGAGCGCGAGCCATCCTGGCGTGGTTACGCGCGACTTCTCGGGCGGCCTCAGCGACGCGCGTGGCGCCGTCGTCGAAGTTTCCATCGAACCGGGGGGCGCACTCCCGCTCGATCCCAACCCGGCAAGGACAGAAACGATCATCATCGTCGCGCAAGGACAGATCCACCTTTCGGTCGACGATGCCGAGGATTTCGTGATCTTCGAGCGCACGGCCGCGGCCATCCAGCCCGGTTCGCAAGCCCGCCTCGAAAACCGCGGCCCCACCCCGGCGATCCTTCATCTCGTCCGGACTTCGCGGCCTCCAAGCCCCTGACCGCGAAGGCTTATCATCACATCGAATAACGACAGCACTTTATCTTCGTTTGGCACGTTTGGCCTCCGGCTTAGCGTACAAAACGCCATCATCGCAGAGGACTTGAGGAATGACGTCTAAAATGATCGTCACTGGCTTGGCCTGGGTGACTTTCGCCGCCTGCTGGCTGGGCGTCGCCGCCATTGCACTTGGTTGGTAACAGCCGATGCAGAAAGCTCTTATCGTGCGCAAGCATCGCGTCTTGCCGGGCTTCGGCCTCTCGCTCGGCTTCACGCTGCTCTATATGTCGCTGATCGTCCTGATCCCTCTGTCGGCGGTCTTCATAAAATCCGCCGGCATGGATTTCGACCGCTTCGTCAGCGTCGTCACCAATCCGCGCGTCGTGGCATCCTATAAGCTGAGCTTCGGCGCGTCGCTTCTGGCGGCATCCGTCAATGTCGTATTCGGACTCATCCTCGCATGGGCGATCGTGCGCTACACGTTCCCCGGCCGCAAACTCATCGACGCGCTCGTTGATCTTCCCTTCGCTCTGCCGACCGCGGTTGCCGGCATCGCGCTCGTTTCTCTCTACGCACCCAACGGCTGGCTCGGCCAATATCTCGCGCCGCTCGGTATCAAGGTTGCCTACACTCCGGTAGGCGTCTTCATTGCGCTGGTGTTCATCGGGCTGCCGTTTGTCGTCCGCACCGTGCAACCCGTTCTTGAAGACCTGGATGTCGAGTTCGAGGAAGCGGCGGCGAGCCTCGGGGCGACGCGCGTTCAGACGCTATGGCGGGTCATTATCCCGACGCTGGTGCCCGCACTTCTCACGGGTTTCGCCTTGGCGTTCGCACGGGCCGTCGGCGAATACGGCTCCGTCATCTTCATCGCGGGCAACCTGCCGATGGTGTCCGAGATCACGCCGCTTTTGATCATCACGCGACTTGAAGAGTACGACTATCACGCGGCCACGGCTATCGCGGCGACGATGCTCGTCGTCTCCTTCATCCTGCTTCTCATCATCAACTACCTGCAGGCGTGGTCCACGCGCCGTTCCGCCAAGGGGGACTAATGGCTGGCGCCGCAACATTTTCGACACGCGTCGGTGGTCGCAGCAAATACGAAGCGAACGTCGCGACGCGCGACGCCTCGGGCGTCAAGCATCTGATTATCGGGATCGGGGTTACGTTCTTCGCGCTTTTCATCCTGCTGCCGATGATCGCGGTATTCGTGGAGGCATTCCGTAGAGGATGGCAGGTCTACCTCGCCGCGCTCGTTGATCCCGATGCGCTGGCCGCTGTCCGCTTGACGCTGCTCGCCGCCGCAATCGCGGTGCCGCTCAACGTCGTCTTCGGCGTGTCGGCGGCGTGGGCGATCGCAAAGTTCGAGTTTCGCGGCAAGGCCTTCCTGACGACGTTGATCGACCTTCCCTTCTCCGTCTCGCCCGTCGTCGCCGGCCTGATCTACGTGCTCGTGTTTGGCGCGCAAGGCTGGTTCGGCGGCTGGCTCTCCGATCACAACATCAAGATCATTTTCGCGGTGCCGGGCATCGTGCTCGCCACGATATTCGTCACCTTCCCGTTCGTTGCGCGCGAACTGATCCCACTGATGCAGGCGCAGGGCCGCGACGAAGAAGAAGCGGCGATCACGCTTGGCGCGTCCGGCTGGCAGACCTTCTGGCGCATCACGCTTCCCAACATCAAATGGGCGCTGCTCTACGGCATCATCCTGTGCAACGCACGCGCCATGGGCGAGTTCGGCGCGGTGTCGGTGGTTTCGGGCCATATCCGGGGCGAAACCAACACGATGCCGCTGCATGTTGAGATTCTCTATAACGAATACCAGTTCGCCGCGGCCTTCGCCGTCGCATCGCTGCTGGCGATGCTTGCCCTCGTAACGCTCGCGCTCAAGACCTACGTTGAATGGCAGGGCGCGCCGAGAACCGCCACCGGAGCCGAATAAAGCCATGAGCATCGAAGTTCAGCACGTAAGCAAGACGTTCGGTCAATTCCGCGCGCTCGACAATGTGTCGCTCGACTTTCCAAGAGGCGAGTTGATCGCTCTGCTAGGGCCGTCGGGTTGCGGCAAGACCACGCTTTTGCGCATCATCGCGGGCCTGGAGCGCGCCGATTCCGGCCGCATCATTCTCGACGGCAATGACGCGTCCGACACGGACGTGCGCAAGCGCGGCGTCGGCTTCGTGTTCCAGCACTACGCGCTGTTCCGGCACATTACTGTGTTTGAAAACGTCGCGTTTGGCTTGCGCGTTCGTCCGCGCGGCGAGCGGTTGAGCGACGCTGAGATCAAGGATCGGGTCAACAAGCTTCTGGATCTCGTGCAGCTGTCGTGGCTGAAGGACCGCTTCCCGTCGCAGCTCTCGGGCGGTCAACGCCAGAGAATCGCGCTCGCGCGCGCGCTCGCGGTCGAGCCGCGGGTCCTGCTGCTCGATGAGCCGTTCGGCGCGCTCGACGCCAAGGTCCGCAAGGAACTTCGCCGCTGGCTGCGCCGGCTTCACGACGAAATTCACATCTCGTCCGTGTTCGTCACGCACGACCAGGAAGAGGCGCTCGAAGTCGCAGACAGGGTCGTGCTGATGAACCAAGGCCGCGTCGTGCAGGTGGGAAGCCCGCACGAGATCTATGCGGAACCCGCGACGGCGTTCGCCTATAGCTTCCTCGGCAACGTCAACGTCTTCAAGGGCCGCACAGAAAACGCCGGCATCGTGGTCGGGCACGACGTTCTCCCAGCGCCCGTTAACGCAATTCCGAGCGGCACGACTGTCACGGCCTTCTCGCGTCCGCACGATCTGGTTCTGACACCGCCCGGCCAGGGTGCCGACGGTATCTCGGCACGCGTCAACCGTATTCTCGACAGCGGCGCGACCACCCGCGTCGAATTGATCTCGGGCGGCAACAACGGCGGCTCCCCATTGCAGTATTTCGAGGCTGAGCTATCAAAGTCCGACCTGGCGCAGCTCGGCGTTTCTGTCGGCGAGACCGTCCGGGTCTCAAGCCGGAACCTCAAGGTCTTTGAGGAGAAGGACGCGCCAGGAGACGTTCGAAAGTGAACTTCCAGCAGTTGCGGATCGTTCGCGAAACAGTCCGCCAGAATTTCAATCTGACTGAGGTTGCCAACGCACTTCACACTTCGCAATCGGGAGTTTCCAAACACATCAAGGATCTTGAGGACGAAATGGGCGTCGAGCTCTACGTCCGCAAAGGCAAGCGCCTGCTGGGCTTGACCCAGCCCGGAGAGGAACTGGCGCAGATCGTCGAGCGCATTCTGCGCGATACGCAGAACATCAAGAAACTCGGCGAGCAGTTCGCCAATTCGCGCAAGGGCAACCTCACCATCGCCACCACGCACACCCAGGCGCGCTACGCGCTGCCGGGCGTGGTCACGGCATTCAAGCGTGAGTTTCCGGAAGTCACGCTCATCCTGCAGGAGACGAGCCCGAGCCAGATCGTCGAGATGCTGGTCGAAGGGTCCGCCGACATCGGCATCGCGACGGAAGCCCTGCAGGACGTGCCCGACCTTGCGGCCTTTGCCTATTACTCCTGGCACCACGGCGTTATCGTACCGGCCGGGCATCCGCTCGAAGCCGTGACGCCGCTAACACTGGAAGCGATCGCCGATTACCCGATCATCACATATCACCAGGGTTTCACGGGCCGCGGCCGCATCGACCGCGCATTCGCCGCCAAGACCATCGAGCCCGATATCGTCATGGCGGCGCTCGACGCCGACGTGATCAAGGCTTACGTCGAACTGGGGCTTGGCGTCGGCATCATCGCGTCCATGGCGTTCGAGCCGAGCCGCGACATACGTCTGCGCCGTCTCGATGCCTCGCACCTGTTCGATATCAACGTATCGCGCATCGCGGTCCGTCGCGGCAGCTACCTGCGAGGCTATGCGTACCGCTTCGTCGAGCTGTGCTCGGCCGACCTTACCGAAGCCGCCGTAAAAGCCGAGATCGAAGGCGACCGCGACTGAGCGATCGCTCCTTCGCTCAATCGCACGGATGCATGGGTAGAACCCGCTCAATCATCCGGCCTGTAGTTGGCACAGTACGCGGGACGGCTGCCACCGGTATCGACTGCCGCGAGCAGGCATTCAGGCGGTGAAGCGTTGCCTTCCGGCGGCGCCGGGTGGCCGTCGGTGCGGAACTGGAACAGAAAATAGGGGGGCAGACAGGCGCCCTTTTTCGTCCGCGCCGTCGTCTTCGTGGCTACGCACACATAATCGTCGCGGCACGGTTGCAGTTCGCTGCACGTTCTTAACATGGAATCGTGCGAGAAGTCGGGTGAGCTGATGCACGATTTGAAGCTCGTCTTTTCGTCGCTCAGCAGCGCCACGCACTTGCTGAACGCACCGTCGACCCGCCGGCGGCCGGGACGTTCGGACGCGCCGCCCTCGGTTCCGCACGTCGTGTTCGGATCGCGATCGTCGATGCAGCCCTTCATGCGCTTCATGCCGCCGAAGAAGCCGCCGAACTGATATCCGTGCTGCTTGGCATCGGCGTTCTTGTACGTGTAGCTCTCGCTGCCCGGCAGCGGCACCAGACATTTGCCGGCTGCCGCGGTGCGCTCGTTGATGAGATCGACCTTGGCGCAATAGGCGTCGCGATAGGTGTAGTTGGCGTCATCGTCCCGGCCGCCGGCGACACGGTTCTCCTGGTATGTCATTTCGCCGAAGACAAACGGATCGCCGACCTTCAGGGCGGCCACGCGCTCGGCCGAATTCATGCAGACACCGTGATCGGGCTCTTCGGCCGACTCGTGAATGGCGCGGCAAACGAGTTTGCCGCTGCATTTCCATGACGCAAAGCTCGGGTCGGCGCCGGGCTCGCCGCGCGTTTTGGTGTAGCAATTGGCGCCCCAGCCGTTGCGCACCGCGTCAAAAGCCTTCGGAAAGTAGTTCGCGTTGCCGCGCACGCGGTCGGCAGGGCGCATCGAGAAGCCGCGACCGAAGTCCGGCGTGCGGCCCTCGGCGATCGCCTTGACAATTTCGAAGCGGCGCGGCTGATCGCCATAGAAGTGAGGAGAACCCGCGACGAATATCGCGTTCTGGGGAAGGTCGCGGATGTAGGCTTTGCGGTCGGCGCCCATGAAGTGAAAGCCGCCGATGGCGCGCGACTGATGGCAGCCGGTGCAGGTGATGTCCGTCAAACGCTGTTGCATCGCTGCGCCCGACTTGATGTTGCGAAGCTTGCCATCGGGCGACAAGCGTGCCGCCGCTTCTTTTAATGCGTTGAATTGGGCTTCCGCCTCTTCGTCCGAGATGACACCAAGGAATGGTCGATTAGTCGCCCGCGCCGTGCCGCCTGGTGCCGAGGTGATCGCGCGGTAGGCGAGATACTCCTCCGGAATGGTGATCGTGCCCTCATCCAGCTGCTGCAAGCGTTCCGGCGTGAACAGCCATTTCTTGAGCGCTTGCAGTTTGCCGGGGTTGCGCAGCAGGTCGGCGCGATCGATCTGGTTCTCGAGCCGCTTCAGATTGAACGTGCGGGTGCCCGGGTTCCAATTGAAGATATTCAGCAGATACTCGGCATTGCCGCCGAAACCATCTGAGATTGTCGTGGGCAGGCGCATCACCTGGATGTTCGTTTCCATCCGGTCGATCTGCGAGGGATGCACGAGAGCCAGCGCTCCGGTCGGCGTCAAAAGGTTCTCGCCAAGGTCCCTGCCCTCCAGAACTGACGTTCCGGCTGCCATCCAGCGTTGGGCGATCTCCTTGCACTGTGCCTCGTCGTCGGCCGGGTTGTCGTCGATGTCCTTGGCGCGCAACACGAGATTGATCGAAACTGGAAGGCGGGATTCGGTGTTGACCGCGCCTTTCCTGACCGGATTGCCTTTGCTGTCCGCTTCGACGTTGGCCGCCTTCACCATGTAGGCCAGGCGATAGAGAAAGCGGATTTCGCCACACGTTCCCGGCGTTCGATAAGCGCGATCCATCCGGTTGATGACGCCGACGAGATTGAAGCGGGCGGCCTTGGAATCGAGGTAGTTGCGCTCGAACTTGCGGTGCGTCGGGCGCGTGCCCGTTCCAATGCTGGCGGGCGCAATGCCCTTTAGGATCGGCGAGCGCGCGAGATAGCTCTCCTCATACTTGCGGAACTCGTTGCGCACCACATCACGCAGCGCTTTGATCGGCGCGATCTTGGCGAGTTCGGCATTGCTTATGACGGTGGTTGGCGCGCCCAGCCGCCACTCATCCGACAGCAGCGCATTGAGCGCGAAGCCATGCGTCTCCAAGTATTCCATCGTGGCGCTGTCGGTGAACGCGACGCCGCTCGTAATGTCGCGGGCGGAGGCGGACGGGCAGGCAACAGCCAGTGCGCCAAAAACAGCGGGCCAGGAGAAAATGCGCATTGCAACATAGACCCGATGGTCTCGGGTCACTCCATCTAAAAAAAGAAGGCGACGCTACCCTACAGCTTCACCATGACGTGGCGGACGACAGTATAGTCTTCCAGCGCGTACATCGAGAGGTCCTTGCCGTAGCCCGACCACTTCAGACCGCCGTGCGGCATCTCGCTGACGAGCATGAAGTGCGTATTGACCCAGGTGCAGCCGTACTGCAGCCGCGCAGCCGCCGCCATGCCCTTGGCGATGTCGCGGGTCCACACCGACGACGCGAGGCCATAATCGCTGTCGTTGGCCCAGGCGACGGCCTGGTCGACATCGTCGAAGCGCGTCACCGAGACGACCGGGCCAAAAACCTCCTTGCGCACGATCTCGTCATCCTGGCCAGCGCCGGCGACGACCGTCGGCTCGAAGAAAAAGCCTTTGCCGCCTGGAGATTTGCCGCCGGTCGTGATGCGGACATTGCCGTGGTCGGAGGCGCGCGAGACGAAGTCCTGTACGCGGCTTTTCTGCGTCGCCGAAATCAGCGGACCGATCTCGTTTTCGTCGTCATTGGGCAGGTTGTACTTGATGGTGCCGACGGCGCTCGAAAGGTCGGCGACGAAATTGTCGTAGACTTTGGAGCCGGCATAGATGCGGCAGGCGGCGGTGCAATCCTGCCCTGCGTTGTAGAAGCCGAACGTCCTGATGCCTTCCACGACGGAAGCAATATCGGCGTCGTCGAAGACGATCACGGGCGCCTTGCCGCCAAGCTCCAGATGCGTGCGGCGGATGACGGGCGCGGCCGCCTGCAACACTTTCTGGCCGGTGCCAATGCTGCCCGTCAGCGAGACCATCGCGACCTTGGGATGCGAGATCAGCGCGTTGCCGGTGCTCGCGCCACGGCCGACGACGATATTGACGACGCCTGCAGGGAAGATATCGGCGATCGTCTTGGCGAGCTTCAGCGCCGTCAGCGGCGTCTGCTCGGACGGCTTCAGCACGATGGTATTGCCGCCGGCCAGCGCGGGCGCGAGCTTCCACGCCGCCATCATCAGCGGATAGTTCCAGGGCGCGATGGAGCCGACGACGCCGATCGGATCGCGGCGGATCATCGAAGTATGGCCCGCGAGGTATTCGCCCGCGACCGCGCCGTGCATGTTGCGCACGGCGCCCGCGAAAAAGCGGAAGCAGTCGGAGATCGCCGGCATTTCGTCCTGCAGCACCCGGATACGCGGCTTGCCGCAGTTCAGCGCCTCCAGCGTCGCGAAGCTTTCGGCGTCGGCGTCGATCGCGTCGGCGAGTTTGAGCAGTAGCGCCGAGCGCTCGGCCGGCGTCGTGCGCGACCAGCTTTGAAACGCCAACGCCGCGGCGTTCACCGCCATGTCGACCTGGGCGGCGGAGGCTTCGGCCAGATCGACGATCGTTTCCTCGGTCTTGGGATTGATGACCGTTTCGCCCTGCTCCTGGCCGGCCACCAGGTTCGAGCCGATCAGCATATTGGTGTCAAGCATCGCGACCTCCGACGTCGTAGCGTTTTGTTATTTCGATGCGCCGCCCGTGTGTTCACCTTCGCGCGTCAGGTAATAGGCGGCGAGAATGGGGATCAAGGTGACGAGGATCACGAACACGGCGACGACATTCGTCACCGGCCGCTGGCGCGGTCGGATCAGTTCCGACAGCATCCAGATCGGCAGCGTCGATTGCTGACCGGCGGTGAACGTCGTCACGATCACCTCGTCGAACGACAGGGCGAACGCCAGCATTCCGCCGGCCAGCAGGGCCGAGCCGATTTGCGGCAGGATCACGTAACGGAAAGTTTGAAATCCGTCGGCGCCCAGGTCCATCGAAGCCTCGACGAGATTTCCGGACAGGCGGCGGAAGCGCGCGATGGCATTGTTGTAAACCACCACGATGCAGAAGGTCGCGTGGCCGAGGATGATGGTCCAGACCGAAAAATCGAGCCCCATGATGTCGAAGGCGGAGCGCAGCGAAATACCGGTGATGATGCCGGGTAGCGCGATCGGCAGCACGAACAGCAGCGAAATCGTTTCGCGACCGAAGAACTTCGCGCGCGAAAGAGCGGCGGCCGCAAGCGTGCCGAGCACCAGCGCCATCAGCGTCGCGATCGCGGCGACCTTCAGCGACAGATAGAGCGGCGGCCAGATGTCGGGGCGCTCGTACCAGGCGACGCCGAACCATTTCGTCGTGTAGTCCGGCGGCGGAAACTGGAAGCTCTTTTCCTCCGTCGTGAAGGCGTAAAGGATGATAAGCGCCAGCGGCAGGTGCAGGAACAGCAGCCCGGCTATCGCGGCGATGCGCAGCCCCAACGGAGAGCCCTGCTTCGCATTCGCGCTTTTCGCGTTAGAGGACATCGAAGGCCCCCATGCGCTTGGCCATCCAGAGGTACACGCCCATGATCGCCATCGGCACGACGGCGAAGGCGGCGGCGAGCGGAATGTTGCCGGCCGTTCCTTGCAGCGTATAGACCGCCTGCCCGATCATCAGGCGCGAATTGCCCACGATCTGAGGGATGATGTAGTCGCCGAGCGTCAGCGAGAAGGTGAAGATCGAACCCGCGATGATGCCCGGCAGCGCGAGCGGTAAGATCACGGTCCTGAACGTCTGGCGCGGGTCGGCGCCGAGATCGGCGGCGGCTTCCAGATAATTCGCCGGCACGCGCTCTAGCGCCGCCTGCGTGGGCAGGATCATGTACGGAATCCACACGTACACGAAGACCAGGAACGTGCCGATGTAGCTGAACGACAACGATGGCCCGCCGATCACGGGAAGCGCCAGAAGGCCGTCTAGAAGCCATTTCAAATGCAGCCCCTCGGCCATCCACGTGATGATGCCTTCCTTGGCGAGGATCAGCTTCCAAGCGTAGACCTTGACGAGATAGCTCGACCAGAGCGGCATCATGACCGCGAGATAAAAGAGCGCTTTCGTCCAGCCGCGGGCGTAGCGCGCCGCGTAATAGGCGATAGGGAACGCAATGACGGCCGAGGCGAGCGTCACCAGCGTCGCCATCAGCACGGTTCGCAAGATGATCTGGACGTTGGCTTCCTCGAACAGCTGCGCGTAGGTCGCGAGCGTGAACTCGTGGTTCACGAGGCCGGAGAAGTCGTCCAGCGAATAGAAGCTTTGCAGCAGCAGCGCGAACAGCGAGCCGACGTAGACGATGCCGATCCACAGAAGCGGCGGCAGAAGCAAAAGAAGCGTCAGCAGCTTCGGCTGTCTGAAGAACGTGTCCGACAGGGCGGTCAACAAGCTGGTGCGTGGTCGCTCGAGGGTCGCGGTCGTCATGGCCCGCGCTCCATCGCAATCATCGCTGATTTGGCCCATATCAAGCGCACGGTATCGCCGACCGCGAAGCGCGTTGTGGCTGCTGGAACCTGCGCGATGATGTGCATGTCGCCAACGGCGGCGCCGAGCCGCGTTACCGCACCCTGATAGCTGATCGTTTCGATTTCGGCGTCAGCATGTGTGTGACCGTCAGGCACGGGCTCGCCCGCACTCAGCGCCGCGATCTTTTCCGGCCGGAGGCTCGTCCACTTCGATGAGCCACCATGTTCGGAGGCGAAGTTGGGCGGCAGTACGTTCGACGAGCCGACGAAATCGGCGACGAACGGTGCGTTCGGGCGCTCGTAAACCTCTTCCGGCGCGCCGACCTGCACGATCTTTCCATCATTAAAGATCGCGACGCGGTCGGCCATCGACAGCGCCTCGCCCTGGTCGTGCGTCACAAACACGAAGGTGATGCCCAGTGCCTTTTGCAGGGTTTTGAGCTCCTCCTGCATCTGCTCGCGAAGCTTCAAATCCAGCGCGCCGAGCGGCTCATCAAGCAGAAGCACCTTGGGATCGTTGACAAGGGCGCGCGCGAGCGCCACACGCTGGCGCTGGCCGCCGGAGAGCTGCGCGGTGCGGCGCGCGCCGTAGCCCCCGAGCTTCACCATGGCGAGCGCGGAGAGCGCCTTCTGCTCGCGTTCGGCCTTGCCCACGCCTTTGATCATCAAGCCGTAGGCGACGTTCTCGCCGACGGTCATGTGCGGAAACAGCGCGTAATCCTGGAACACGGTGTTGACCGCGCGCTTGTAGGGCGGCACGCCCTCTACCGCTTCATCGAAAATATAGATGTGCCCGTCGTCGGGCTGCTCAAAGCCAGCGATCAGGCGCAGGCACGTCGTCTTGCCGGAGCCCGAAGGTCCGAGCATCGCGAAGAACTCGCCGCTGGCAATGTCGAGGCTGACGTCATCGACGGCGCGAACGTCGCCGAAGCGGCGCGAGACATTTTCAAAGCGGACTGCTGAGGGCATGAATCTGTAAAAACTCGCTGATAGCGAAACGGCCCGGTCAGAGGCGACCGGGCCGTTGCGTTCGGCGCTACTTGCCGAGAATTGCGATGTAGTCCTTGGCCCATTGCGAGTAGGGCACGCAGGCGCCGTCCTGCTCACACTTGGCGGTCGGCGTGCGCCAGAACCAGATCTTTTCGAAATTATCGAAGCCGTTGGTCTTGCAGCCCTCTTCCGTCAGAAGCGCGTTGCCCTTGCAGGCAGCGGGCACGGACGGCACGGAGCCGAACCAGGACGCAAGATCGCCCTGCACCTTCGGCGCGATTGAATGTTCGAGCCACTTGTAGGCGCAGTTGGGATGCTTGGCCTCGGAGTGCATCATCGTGGTGTCGGCCCAGCCCGTCGCGCCTTCTTCCGGGATTGTCGACGCGATCGGCTTCTTGTCGGCTTCGAGCAGGTTCACCTGGAACGGCCAGGACGAGGATGCGACGACGCCTTCGTTCTTGAAGTCGTCGACCTGAACCATCGCGTCGTGCCAGTAACGGCCGACGAGCGCGCGCTGTCCCTGAAGCAGCGCAACGACAGCTGCGTATTGTTCTTTGTTCAGCTCGTAGGGATTCTTGATGCCGAGTTCCGGCTTCTTCTTCATCAGGTAGAGCGCCGCGTCCGCGACGTAGATTGGTCCGTCGTAGGCCTGCACGCGGCCCTTGTTGCTTTTGCCGTCAGGGAGGTTCTGTTCCTCGAAGACGACGGCCCAGCTCTTGGGCGGCTCCTTGAATACCCCGGTGTTGTAGGCAAGCACGTTCGGTCCCCATTGGAAAGGCACGCCGTAGTGCACGCCATCAACGGTATGCCAGGGTGCATTCTGCAAGCGCTCGTCGACAGTCTTCCAGCTCGGGACCAGATCGACGTTGACGGGTTGTACCTTCTTGCCTGCCACGAGCCGCAGCGAGGCGTCGCCCGAGGCCGTGACGAGATCGAAGCCGCCCTGATTCATCAGCGTCACCATCTCGTCCGATGTCGCCGCTGTCTTCACGTTGACCTTGCAGCCCGTGTCCTTTTCGAATGACGTGACCCAGTCGTAGTTCTTATCGGTCTCGCCGCGCTCGATGTAGCCCGGCCAGGCTACGATATCGACTTGGCCTTCTCCGTCTCCGAGGGCCTTTGGCGGCTCGGCGTAAGCCGCGACCGTGCCAACTGCAAAAAGGAGTGCGAGAGCCGTGAGTGTCTTGGGGACGTGCTGCGGGATTGGCTGCATTTGAAACTCTCCAACGCAACGATCATTGTGCGCTCACACCGCACGGCCAACCCGTCGCCGATCGAGGCCGGTTCGCTCCGCCGGTTACTGGACAATGTTAATTGAGGACAAGTCAGCGCGCCAGGAGCGGCGCGGACGCAAAAATGGGCAGGACGCGAAGCGGGCCGATGCAGTGCAAGGCACGCAGGCGCACGCCTACGCAAAAGAACCAAACGGCACCGCCCGTCCCGGTTCGGGCTCAATGCGTCCGATGCTTGGGTTTCGTTTTGAGCGATCGCGGCGCGGCGGCTGGTTGCTCAAATCCGAGGCCGCGCCTGGCCGCAAATAGGGCAGCCGTATCCTTGGCCAGCGTTAAGTCCGCCGGCTCGCGCTTTGGCATTCGCCCAAGCGACCCCCGTAAGTGAGCGGCGGTAGGCTCGGACGCTATTAGACGTCGCCACGACGCTCGTCGTCGTGCGGGGCCATACCTTCCGCGCACTTCTTCCGTGGTGTCGTCCACGCTTCGGCGGACGCTCTTTCTCAATGCGCGACCGACGCAATTCCTTCGCTGGCGCCATGGCTTATCGTTGGAACACGTGGCAACGAACACGTGAATAAGTGGCAATTCGACGTAGGAAATTGATTGTGTGATCCGGGAACTAAGACTACGCTTCACGAATACGTGAAGACGCCCGGGAGGCGACGTTTCGAGGAATTCCCCCGCTGGCCGATCGGCAGGCGGGTCGACGCAGCCATCGCATGGAGGATCTCTATGACAGCCCGTCGTGTTCCCTTGTCGGCTTCCCTCTTCGCAGCCGTTGCCGTACTGGCCAGCGCTTCCAGCGGCGTCGTCGCCGACATCGAAAAGGCCGAAAAGGTCAAAGGTTACTTCTGCGACACGCGCTCAGACCTCGTCCAATTCCTGACCGAGGTCGCGAAAGGCGAAAACGAAGTGATGGCCGCCAACGCCGTCAACAAGGCCAGGGGCAAACAGACCTGCGCCTTCTATTTGCCGCTCAATGCCATCGCGAAGGAAGAGAAGAACCACATGGAGCACGGCGTCGTATATGTCGTAAAGAGCTTCATCTTCCTGCCGGAACGCGCGGAGAAATGGTCTGGCTCGACGATCGGCTCGCTCACCAACGCTGTCCGCCGCGAGACCTAGCAGCACCTGCGCCCTACCTAGACGATTTGTCCGCCGCCGCCTCGACGAGGGTGCGCGGTTCGTTGCCCGCGCCGCCATGCCGATGCGAAATGCGACTGCATCCGAGCGTCTGCTCAAGCGCGGCCCTCAATTCGTCCGTCGTTTCCACCGTCGCGTATTGACCGCCCATTGTGGTCGCGAGACACGCCACGCGCGGTTCAGGCCGGCCGGGGTAGCCCATCTGCATGCGGTAGCCGATGACGTGCACCGTAAGTTTGGGCTTGGTCGCACGCAGTTCGCGCGCCAGTCGGCACGGATCGCCGCCGCATGTTTCTTCGCCGTCCGTCAGCAGAACAATGACCGATGGCTCGTCGGCGTTGTTGAACGTTTCGGAGGCTTGCCGGACCGCCCGCGTCAACGGCGTCCTGCCGGCCGGCCGCAGCGCATCGATATGGGCCATCGCATCCTGTCCGCCGTTCGGCTTGGGCGCGAAGACGACTTCGAGGTTGCTGCAAGGATCGCGGTTCCGGCCCGGCCCATAAGCGACCAGCCCAACGTCACGCGAAGCATCGAGCGTCGGCAGAACTTGGCGGAGTGCGGCGCGGACGCGATCAATTCGGGTTGGAGGGCTTGTGTTTTCCTCGTTGACGGCCATCGACGCCGACGCATCAAACACCAGCATGCACGGCTCGCGGCACTGGGTCATGTCGGCGGCGGAAACAGTGAATGTCAGCGCGCACGACGCGAAAGCGAGAGCGCACAATTGGACCAGTCGGCGCATTCGGGCCGCCACGTTCGCGCGATTGCAGAAGTCAAAATCCAGGCATCCACCGCGCATGGTGGACTACGGTGCGGATGCCTGGGCTGCGTTAGAACATCAGCCGCGTCGACGCGGTTGTTGGATCGTCGAAGCCCGGAAGTTACCCGCCGGATTTCGATCTCGTTTGAAACGTCCCGGAACTCAGTACTGCTTCTCGCACCACGACGAGTTGGCGGACTTGCAGGACACAGGGAACGCCTTCACCATCTTTTCGGCCGCAGCCCATTCGTCCGCGTCGATGCCGTTGTTCACGTCCGCGTCCATTGCGGTAAAGGTCGGCACCGGCTCGATGTTCAGCGCCTGCCAACCCGCTTCCCATTCCGTACGGCTGATCCTGCCGCTGCCGTCGGCGTCGAGCGACTTGAAGCTGTCAGCCCAGCCGGCGGCGAGCGCGGCCGTTCCTGAAAGCAGCAGGATCGAGATGATAGCGACCGACTTTTTGGTCATTGCGTCTTCTCCCATATGCGTTTTCTATCGTAACGCCCACGAGCTTTGGAGCCCGCGCGACGGCGCGACGGCCGCTGGCGAACTCGTACATTCGGGGCCATGGAAAACAGCGCGCACAGAGCGTGCGATGGCAACGGCAAGACGGGAAAGTTTGCCAGGGAGAAGGTGCAACGATCGCTTCGTGCTATTCCCGGCTTTGTCGGCGCGAATACGTGCTGCGCTGCAAAGCGTAAAGACATCTTCAGCGCGACGGCGCGAAGCTATTCCGTCTTTTCGGCGCCTTCGGCTTCTTTGCTCAAGACGTTGGCGAGCGCGGTCGCCCCGAAGTTTTCAGGATCCTTGCGGCGCAACCATTTGGCCGCGTTACTCAGATCATCGGGCGAAGGCTGCGCGCCCTGCTTGCTGATGCGCGAGACATAAAACCCAGTTCCGGTGCGGGTCGCGGCCCACTTGCCGTCATCCCAGGCGACGTACTTGAGAATGCCCGACACCGTCTTCTCGCTGCCGTCGTCGATCGCAAACTGCGCCTTCGCTTCGTCCCACGAGAATTTCTGGCACTTGCTGTCCCACGACTTGAACTCGACCGATGGTGCCGGATCGGCCGGTGATACGCCTGCGCGGCTCACTGAAATGCCGGTGCTGATCCAGCGCGCAGTGACGTTTTGGTCCTGACAATTTCGGTAGTTGAGCTTGTTTTCCTCGTACGCGAGGCCGCTGTCCGCCGAGGCGCTCACGGACAATGCGGCGCTCAAGGCCAGTCCAAAGGCAACCGATATGCGTTTCAAAGTGCGCGCTCCCAGATGTTGAGGATCGTACCCAGCGCTTTCGAAAATTCAGTTCTTCGCCGTTTGCGGCTCGTCGATCTTCAGGCCCTCGACGATGCTGAAGCGCCCGTCGAAGAGCCGCTTGTCGGGCTCCGTCACGGGATTCACGATGTTGCGCACCGGCAGCCCGGTATCCTTGTCGATGTAGACATGCTGCTGGTTGGGAACTTTGACGGCGTCGACGCGCGGACCGCGCTGCTCGGAGGCCGGATCAATGGGCGTCGGCAGGATGCCCTTGTAGGCGACATATTTCTTGCCTTCGAAATCGACCTCGCCAAGGCACTCGTAATCGGACACGCTATTTGAGCCCTGGGCGACGGTCTCTTTCACCTGCTCGGCCACCGCTTCGGCGAACTTCTCAGGGAGCGCCGACCAGCCTTGACCCTGGTTCGACCAGGCGCTCTTGCCGATCACGATCATCTCCATGGGCGTGCCTTCCTCGCCAAGGGTGACACGCTGATGCATGCGGTCGGGCAGGACGTAATCCGCACGCATCTTGAGTTTCCCCTGCGGGTTGGTGATCGTGGTCTCGAGCGTGAAGGATTTCTGGCCACGCAGCTTGGCGAAGGCCGCCTCGACCTGATCCTTGCACGCTTTATCGGCAACGGCCGGAGATGCAGCGAGACTCAAAAGCATCAAAGCTTTAAAAAGGCGCATTTTTCCACCCTCTTGGGAGTTGTTGTTATGTGGAGCCGCAAGTCCGGCCCATTGCGGTCGCGAGCGTGCGGACGAGATTTGGGCAACCGATGCCGCCACGTCAGGTGGCAAGTCATGGCAAAAGGTGTTGCAAGCTCTTCCCGAATGTCAGCTATCGCTTTGCGCCGCGTGCCTCGAGCCGTCGGCCCGACATTTCCGGTATGTAGTCGATGGCAATGCGCATCATTTCGGGCAGCGACTTCACGCCCAGCTTCGATTTGATCTGCGAGCAGGTGTTAGCCACGGTCTTGTAGCTGACGTGCAGCTCTTCCGCGATCGCGCCGTAGGATTTCCCCTGCGCGATGAGTTCGAGTGTCTGCAGTTCGCGCAGCGTCATGGACTGCAGCGGGTTGGAGCGTCCCTTGATCTCCATGACAGCGATTGCCGACGCAATGGCGTGGCTGAGAAATGTCTTGCCCTGGCGGACGACCTGCATCGCCTTCAAGATGTCACCGGACGACGTGTCCTTCAGGATGTAGCCGTTGGCGCCGACCCGCAGCGCGTGGCTGGCAATCACCGGGTCCTCGTGCATGGTGAGCACGATGATCGGCGTCGTCTGATCGTGGGTGCGCAGGCGCCGAATGAAAGAAAGACCGACGAGCACGCCGTTTTTCATCGCCAGATCGACGAATATGAGATCGGGTCGCTCGGCACGGTAGGCGCGGATGCCTTCAACTGGATTTGAAGCCAGCCTGATCGACGTCGCGCCCGCGTCTTCGAGCACGCGTTGGCAGCCCTGAAGCACGATGGGGTGGTCGTCTATGACGAGAACGCGGGTCATGTTGTGGCTTCCGATGCCTTTCTGATATTGGCCGGAGTTCTTTCAGGCGCGCCGGATGGGATGGTGACGGTTACGCTCGTGCCCTGCGGCCAGTTGTTGCCTACCGTGTACGTCCCGCCCACGGACAGAATGCGTTCGCGCATCACGGCTAGTCCGAAGCCGGTCTCGGTCCCGGGCTTGATGCCCGCGCCGCTATCCCGGACCGACACGTTAACCAACGTCACGCTGTGATCATCGGGCGAGGTCGTCTCGCTCACGTTCACGATGCATGTGTTGGCGCGACCATGGCGAAGCGCATTGTTCAGGGATTCCTGCACGCAGCGATAGAGGGTCAAATCCACTTTTTCGCCGTAAGACTTCTGGGTTGTCTCGATCGAAACAATGAACTTCACGCCGCTGTGAAGTCGCTCGAAGTCGCGGATCAGGTCGCTCAGCAGCGCGCTGATCGGCACCTTGCCGAGCGAGAGCGGACGCAAGCGGCGCAACAGCGCGCGGTTCATCGACTTCAGCCGTTCGGTAACACTGATGATCTCCTGCGTGCGGCGGCGGATCTGATCGGCCTGGCGCGCGGGCAAGTCGCCGGACAGCCGCTCGATCGATTCGGTGTTGGCGGTAATGCCGAACAGGCAGGGACCGGCTTCGTCATGGAGTTCGCTCGCGATCAGCCGCCGCTCGTCTTCCTGGATGTTCATGATCTGCTGGTAAAGCGTGCCGTTCTCGGTACGCGTCTGGTCAAGCGAGGCCGCGAGCGAATTGAATTTGTGTGCGATGTCGGCAAGCTCTTCGACTTGCGGGATCTGCAGGCGCTCTCCGCGCTCGCCGATCTCAAGCGCTGTCAGTGCCTTCGAGAGTGAAACGAGCGGTTCGAGTATCCACCGCAGGGCAAGGCTTAGTCCGGTGAGCAGCAGAGCGACGACGGCGATCCAGATCGCGGCGAGCGCGGAGAGCTCATGCCACTTCTCGGCCACCTCGTCATCGGCGTGCCCGACGATCAGCAGCGATGCCTGCGCTTCGCGCGAGTAGATGAACCTGCGAAACGGTATGTCTGGCATAGGCTGCATCAGCTCGACGAACCAGCGCGGCGCGGGTTCCGACTCGTGCTCTTCGACATCGAGCCCGACCGGTCTGATGAGTTCGGGCTGGCCACCGTTGCGGATGACGTAGAGCTCGGCGTGGCGCAACGGCACGACCTCTTTCGCCAGAATACTCTCGAGCGCGTCGGACTGCTGCGCGGTGATGCGCGGAAGTATGGCGCGCAAATATTTCTCGGCGAATTCGATCGACGATCGCATTTCGGTTTCGACCGCGGCGCGTCCGTTGACGACGGCGATTACGGCTGCCGCAATACTCGCAAGCGTGAGCATCGCGGCCGCAGCTACGAGAATTTGGCGCCGCACCGATTGGCGCAGCCAGCTGAGCATCACATTGCCTAGTTCGGTCATATCCGCGGATCGTTGCCAATCTGGCCGCGAGCGTTGGTCCTCATGTTCGCGGACCGTAACGCCGTCTGAGATCGGCGATGGCCTGTTCTTCGGTTAGCCCAGCCTTGCGCATGTTGTAGTACTGCTGACTGATCGCACCGAACCCTTCCGTCTGCCCGGTTTCACCGATCGCCGCGGTCAACGCCTCGATCAATTCGATCGCGTCCTCTTTGTGGCCAATCGATTTCAGCATGCCTTCGAGCTGCACCGATCGGTTCGCAATCATGCGTGCGCTCTCGCCCAATCGTTCGACCGCGATGCTGAGTGACTGCTTCAGTTTCGCAACTTCTTCGGCGCTCAACGCGCGTCCTGTTGCGTCGGCGCGCGACACGAGCCAGTCAGCCGGCGGCGTTTCGTCCTTCAACTCAAGCCATTCATCGCTTCGCTTTGGCGAGGCGCCCGAATGTTCGTGCGCGGCCGTCTTCGCGGCTGGCGCTTTCTCATGTTGCTCGTCGCTGCAAGCTGCCAGAAAGGCCAACGCCGCAACGAAGATCGCGAGAGACCTTATTGCGGGCATGATGTCGGTCCCAAGAAAATCAGTGTGCCGATCAGGCGCTTACGTCGCGAAGCGTGTGGTATCGCAAATCGAATTTCCCAGCGCCACTACAAGGTTGGGTCTTGGATATTGCAAGTAGTTCCCGCCGGATTTTGCCTCTCCATCTAAAGACCAATACGCCACGGGTGCCTACGGTGCCGTCCGTTCATCGCCGAAGATGCCGTGCACCAGCGTCGGTTGTCTCGGAGGATGAGGGGTTGGTTGTCGCCCGCTCGTCGGTGGAACGACGCGACGAACTTCCAACCGGCACGACGAGCGTTGGTTCGGGAAATTCTCCCGCTCACGCGCCATCGAGAAAAAAAGCTGGGATGGAAACGCGAGGTAAATTGGCATGAAATCATGCATTTCGGCGCCGCTGAAGGCGTCCGCATCGTGTATGGCACTGGCGGTCGCCGCCGTCAGTCTGGGTGTTTCGACACCCGCAGCGGCGAACCCGAAGCTCGTCGAGCTTTCCAAGAGCAACGAGAATTGGGTCATGCCGGGCCGCAACTATAGTTCGCAGAACTATAGCCCGCAGACCCAGATCAACACTGAAAACGTCAAGCAGCTGAAGACCGCCTGGTCGTTCTCGACTGGTCTTCTGCACGGTCACGAAGGTACGCCGCTCGTTGTCGACGGCGTGATGTACGTTCACACCTCCTTCCCGAACAACACGTTCGCTCTTGACCTGAACGACCCGGGCCACATCCTGTGGCAGCACAAGCCCAAGCAGGACCCGGCTGCGCGCTCGGTTGCCTGCTGCGACCTCGTCAACCGCGGCCTCGCCTACTGGCCGGGCGACGACAAGACGCCTTCGCTCATCATCAAGACGCAGCTCGACGGTCATCTCGTCGCGCTCAACGCCAAGACGGGCGAAGAATTCTGGAAGGTCGAGAACGGCGACATCAAGGTCGGCCAGACGCTGACCCAGGCTCCCTATGTGATCAAGGACCTGGCGCTCGTCGGATCGTCCGGCGCCGAGCTCGGCGTTCGCGGCCACACGACGGCCTACAACGTCCGTACCGGCGAACAGGTCTGGCGCGTGTACGCAACCGGCCCCGACGAGGACGTGAAGCTGGCGGCTGACTTCAACTCAGCCAACCCGCACTACGGCCAGAAGGGCCTCGGCACCGGAACCTGGGAAGGCGACGCCTGGAAGATCGGCGGCGGCACGAACTGGGGCTGGTACGCCTACGATCCGGAGACGAACCTCTTCCACTACGGCTCGGGTAACCCCGCGCCGTGGAACGAGACGATGCGTCCGGGCGACAACAAGTGGACGATGACGATCTGGGGTCGCGACGCCGACACCGGCACCGCCAAGTTCGGCTACCAGAAGACGCCGCACGACGAGTGGGACTATGCCGGCGTCAACGTCATGATCTTGTCGGAGCAGAAGGACAAGGATGGCAAGCAGCGCAAGCTTCTGACCCATCCCGACCGTAACGGCATCGTCTACACGCTCGACCGTGAAAACGGTGATCTGATCTCAGCCAACAAGCTCGACGATACCGTCAACTGGGTGAAGCAGGTTGACCTGAAGTCGGGTCTGCCGGTGCGCGATCCGGAATACGGTACGCGTATGGACCACAAGGGCAAAGAGATCTGCCCGTCGGCCATGGGCTACCATAACCAGGGTCACGACTCCTACGATCCCACGAAGCAGCTGTTCTTCATGGGCATCAACCACATCTGCATGGACTGGGAGCCCTTCATGCTGCCCTACCGTGCGGGTCAGTTCTTCGTAGGTGCCACGCTCTGGATGTATCCGGGCCCGAAGGGCGATCGCCAGAACTACCTCGGTCTTGGTCAGATCAAGGCCTACAATGCCATCACCGGCGAATATAAGTGGGAAAAGATGGAGCGCTTCTCGGTCTGGGGCGGCACGCTCGCGACCGCAGGCAATCTGGTGTTCTACGGAACGCTCGACGGCTTCATCAAGGCCCGCAACTCCGATACCGGTGAGCTGCTCTGGAAGCACAAGCTCCCGTCGGGCGTGATCGGTCACCCGATGACGTTCGAGCACAAGGGCACGCAGTACGTCGCCATCATGTTTGGTGTCGGCGGCTGGCCGGGCGTTGGCCTCGTGTTCGACCTGCAGGACCCGACGGCGGGTCTGGGCGCGGTCGGCGCATTCAAGAACCTTCAGAACTACACGCAGATGGGCGGTGGTCTCCAGGTGTTCTCGCTCGATGGCAAGAACCCCTACGACGATCTGTCGATCGGCGAGTTCGAGAAGGGCTAACCGTCGCGGGGTAACTGTCACGGCACCCAACCGAACTTGGGTGCCGTGACCTCCCAACCGCGGACTCGGCATTTCGCCGGTGCCGAGCGGCGATGCGGAACCTGCGTGAACCTCCAGTTCCCGTAAGACCGCGTCGCTTGGTGGAGGCGTGAGGCGCAGCACGCGCGCCACCCCCAAGCGACGCTTCTAGATCAACAAATACGAGCAGCGGTCAGCATGACTATCACAGTCGAAACGTGCGTCAGATTTATCGTTCGCGGTCTACTGGCGGTCCTGGCCGTGATCGCGCTCATCGGAGCGGCGGCACTCCCCTCGCTTGCGGACGACGAAGGCGCGAAGGCCGCCGAAGACGCATCCTTGCTGCGTGTTTGCGCGGCCGCCGACGAAGCGCCCTACTCGTCCAAAGACAAGTCCGGCTTTGAAAACAAGATCGCCGAGATCATCGCCGAGGCGATGGGGCGCAAAGTCCTTTTCGTATGGTCCGGCAAGCCGGCGATCTATGCCATTCGCGACCAACTTGAGATGAAGACGTGTGACGTCGTCATGGGCGTCGATGCGGGCGACCCGCGCGTTGCCACCACCAAACCCTACTATACGGCGCCCTACGTGTTCGTGACGCGCAACGACGGCAGCATCGACGTTTCCGACTGGAACAGTCCGGACCTGGCGAAAGCCAAAGCCATCGGCTTCGTCGAAGGCACGCCGGCCGACATCATGCTGACGCAGAAGGACCTGTGGACCAAGCACATCACGTATGCGCGCTCGCTCGCGAACTTCCAGAGCAAACGCAACAAGTACACCCGCATACCGCCTCAGCGCATGATCGGAGAGGTTGCGGACGGCACGGCTGACTTGGCGGTCGGCTTCGCACCCGAGATCGCACGCTACGTCAAAGCGAATGGCAATCTCATCATGAAGGTCATCCCGGACAACAACGTCCGCTCGGATGGCGAGCGGGTGCCGCATCACTTCGATCAGTCGATCGGCGTTCGCAAGACCGATCCCGATCTGCTGGCCGCGGTCGAAGCCGCGCTTGAGAAAGCAAAGCCGAAAATTCAGGACGTGCTGAAGGACGAGGGCATTCCCCTGGTGCCGCCTGCGCCGCGAACCTGATCGACACCTCGAACCAAAACAAAATTGCAACGAACCGGAATTGGAATTGAGAACGTGAAAACTCGGCGAAATCTCGCAGCGACGCTTGCGGCCGTTCTGGTTGGCGTATCCAGCATTGCCGCTCTTGCAATGCAGGACTTCCAGCACACCATCACCGGCGAAACGCTCAAAATCCTGGAAGAGTCGCCGGAAGCCGGGCGCGATACACCGGCGGTCAAGAAGTTTCTTGAGACGGGTATCAACCCTTACAACGGCGTCGAGGGCTGTCTGCCCAAGGGTGAAGAGGCCTATCTCGTCGCCTGCTCCGGATGCCATGGTCACGTCGCCGAAGGCAAGCTCGGACCCGGGCTCAACGATAACTATTGGACCTATCCGAAAAACCTCACCGACAAGGGTCTGTTCGAGACGATCTTCGGCGGTGCGCAGGGCATGATGGGCCCGCACGGGCAGCACCTTGAGCTCGACGAGCTGCTCAAGCTCATGGCCTGGATCCGCAACCTCAACACGGGTGAGTCGAGCGATGCGGCATGGCTGACCGAGCCGCAGAAGGCGCACTTCAAGAAGTTCGATTCCAAAGCATGGGAGGCCACCGGTAAGGCGGCCGCCGAGAAGCTCGAATGCAAGATTTCCGACGAGTAGGCGATGCCTTCACCTAAGCAGCGAGGACGAACGCTCTGAGGAAACAACAGGGAACCAAAAAAGGATCCCATAATTACCAACCAAAATTGGAGGAATGCTCAATGAAGAGGATTTCACTTCCGATCGGCGCGGCCATCGTCGCCGCGGGCCTCGCGATCTCGGGCACGGCCGCTGTCGCTTACGATGGCACCAAGTGCAAGGCGCCGGGCAACTGCTGGGAAGCAAAGCCCGGCTATCCGGAGAAGGTCGCCGGCTCGAAGTACGATCCGAAGCACGACCCGAAGGAACTCGCCAAGCAGCAGAACGCGCTCGACGCACAATCTGCGCGCAACGCCAAGCGCGCGGCACACTTCAAGAAGACCGGCCAGTGGGTCTACGACGTCAGCAAACTCTGACACCGGTCGATGCGAACATCCTCGGAAGCTTGCTGCGCTTGCAAGTTGTTCTACTCCTCTCCGAGGTCACTGGGGTGCGGCCCGTCCGCACCCCTCTTTCATCGCCAGCGGTCCGACACTCCGCCGCGTTTGCGGACTGAGCGCTGTGGCACACTGGTCCGATACGCGCGAGGTTGAAATCAATGCTATCGACCCCATCGGAGGGGGCGCATTCCTCATCGGGCGCGCTTGCCGGTGAGCGGCGGAAGGCGCAGGCATTCGAGAAAGAAATCGAGAAAGCCGTCGTCGGGCAGTCGCGTGCCATCCGTCTCCTGACAATCGCTATTTTCGCACGTGGGCACGTCCTGCTCGAAGGCGATGTCGGCGTCGGCAAGACGACGCTCCTGCGCGCAGCAGCGCGCGCGCTCGGCGGATCATACGAGCGCATCGAGGGCACGATCGACCTGATGCCCTCCGACATGATCTACCACACCTTCCTTGACGAGAACGGAAAGCCGCGCGTCGAGCCGGGGCCGGTGCTGCGCTACGGCAGCGACCTCTCCGTCTTCTTCTTCAACGAAATAAACCGCGCCCGTCCGCAGGTGCACTCCCTGCTTCTGCGCTTGATGGCGGAGCGCAGCATCACCGCTTTCAACCGCGAGCACGTCTTCCCTCATCTCCTCGTCTTCGCGGATCGCAACAGGATCGAGAGGGAAGAAACCTTCGAGCTGCCGGCGGCGGCGCGCGACCGCTTTCTGATGGAGATCGCCATCGCGACGCCCACCGACGAGGCAAGCCGTTCGGCGCTTCTGTTCGAACCGCGCTTCCACGACACCGACCGACTGATCGACCAGGTGAGCCCCTCCGTCCTCGACCACACGGCACTCAACGAGATCGCGCGCGAGATCCAGGAGACGATCTTCGTCAGCCCGACGATCAAGCGCTACGCGCTCGACATCTGGTCTGCGATCCGCTCACCAGAGGCCGCGGGCATCCAGATCCCCGGCGTTGACATGAGCCGGCTGGTCGCTGGCGGCGCGAGCCCGCGCGGCATGAGCTATCTGATCCGCGCCGCGCGCGTTTCCGCCTGGCTCGACGGGCGCGATGGCGTGGTGCCGGAGGATATTCGCGACGTCTTCAGCGAAGTGATGGCGCACCGCATCTTTCTTGCGCCCGTCTACGAGTTGCGGCGGGACGAGATCGTGCGGGACCTGATCAAGTCTGTCTTCGAGCGCGTTCCCGCACCATGACGGATTCAAAGCTCCACGATGTGGCCTATCACATCCCGTGGCGCACAAGCGGGGTACGGACGGGCGCGCACAAGAGCCGCCTGATGGGCGCGGGCGGCCTCTTCCGAGATCTCGCCCCGTTCATGGCCAATCCCGATCCGCGCCGGATCGCGATGCGGTCATCGCTCGCCGATCCGTTCGAGCGGCTGCTCGTCAAGCGCTTCGAGCAGACGGCGGCCGTGACGCTGCAGGTCCTGATCGACGTCTCGGCATCGATGGGCTGCCACGGCCGAACCGACAAGCTCGAGATCGCCTGCGAGATCGCCGATGCACTCTCGCTCTGCGCGCGCCGGGCCGGAGACAGCGTCGGCCTCGTTGCCTTTGACGATCGGGCGCGCGAGGAATTCCTGCTGCCGAAAACACGATCGCGAAGCGCGCACTCGGATGTCATTTCGCGGTTGCGCTCCTTCAGGCCGACCCGGCAAGGCGCCGGCGGCATCGTGGAGGCTGCCGGACTTATCGGCGGCGGCAGGAAGCTCGTCGCCGTCATTTCCGATTTCCTCTGGAGCGAGCAAGAACTCAGCGCCGCGTTCGAGGCGCTTGCGCAGCACGACGTTCTTCCGATCGAGATCGACGACAGCAGCTGGCTCGACGGATTGCCGGAATGGGGCATCCTGAACCTGCGGGACTCCGAGACGAACTCACGCCGGCTCGTCGTCATGCGGCCGGCACTCAAGCAGGCATGGCAGGCGCGCGACCGCGCGCGCCACAGCATGGTCGCCGCGCGTGCGAGCGGCTCGGGGCGCGATCTTTTCACGGTTCGCGACACAATCGCATGGGACCGGTTTTCCGCCTATCTGATGTACGGCAGCACCCCATGAAGCGGTTCGCGTTATCGCTGCTGATCGCGTTCATCTGGGTTTTGTCCGCGCGCGCCGATGGCGTCAGCGTCACCGTGAATGAGCCGCGCGCGTTTGGATATTTCATCGGCGATACGCTGGTGCGCGAGGTCATCGTCGACGTACCCGCCGGCGTTCGGCTGCGGACTGAAGCGCTGCCGCAGCCCGGTTCGCGCGACTATTGGCTCGATCTCACCGACGTTACGGTCGCGAGCGCATCGGGCGGGAACGAAACGCGCATCAAGCTCACCTACCAGATTTTTTATTCGGCACTTGAACCCAAGCTGGTGCGCATCCCCGGCTTCAAGCTTTACTTCGAAGGCTCGGACCTCGCGCCGGCGGCCGTGCCCAAAGAAGCGGACAAGAGCAACGGTGAAAAGCCGGCGAACGAACCAGAGAGCGCGGACGAACGCGCCACCCTCGGCGTGCCCCCGCTCGACGTTATCGTATCGCCGCTGCGCGAGATCATACCGGAGAAGAACAACGATCCCGCGGCGGCGCCGTTGCGGCCCGACGCGGTGGCCGAACTTCTCGGCACCGGCCGGGCGCGGACCGCACTGCTCGCGAGCGTGCTCGCCGGTCTGGCGGCGCTCACCGCACTGGCCTACCACTACGCCTGGTTCCCCTTCGGCGCGCGTAAATCCAGACCCTTCACGCGTGCCGCACGCCAATTGAATGCGCTGTCGAAAATCGATGAGGGCGACGTCGAGCGCTACAAGCACGAGTTGCTTATCCTGCATCGCGCCTTCGACGAGGTTTATGGCCGCCGTCTGCTGTCGAGCGATGTCGGCGATTTCCTGAAGTCCCGCCACGAATTTGGCGATCTAGCAGGAAGCGTGACTCGCTTCTTCGAAGCCTCCCGCCTGACGTTCTTCTCCGGCAAACCTTCAGCGGCCCAGCAGATCCTGCCGCCCGATTCCGTCACCGGGCTCGCTTATGAGCTCGCGCTTCACGAGAGGCGCGCGGCATGATCGTCACCAGTCCGTTGTGGCTCATGCTGCTCCCCGTCGCCCTCCTGCCGCTGTTCGCGGGTTTCTTCGACGAGCAGCGCTATCCCTCACTCGAAGGCGTGGCCAGCGACGCGCTTTCGCGGGCGTTCGACTGGGGCATCCGGCTTGCGGGTACGACGGCCATCGCCAGCCTGCTGCTCGGCAATGCCGGTATCGCGATTGCCGAGCAGACGATTGAGCGGCACGGCGAGGGCGCGCACATCGTGCTGTTGATCGACCGCTCCTCCAGCATGGACAACACCTTCGCCGGTCGTCAGCCGAGCGGTAGGGAGGAATCGAAATCGAGCGCCGCACGCCGTCTGCTGAAGGAATTCGTGGCCGATCGGGAGCATGATCGGTTCGGCATCGCGGCGTTCTCAACCTCGCCGATGGTCATCCTGCCGATGACCGACCACAAGGACATCCTGTTCGCGGCGATCGATGCGATGGACCGTCCGGGACTGGCCTTCACCGATGTCGGCCGCGGGCTCGCGCTCGCCCTGAAGATGCACGAGCAAGACACGTCGAACGCGGCGCGCGCTATCGTGCTCGTGTCGGATGGCGCGGCGGTGATCGGCCGCCGATTGCAAGAGAAGTTGCGGGAGTCTTTCGCCAAGCAGCCCGTTCGGCTCTACTGGCTGTTCCTGCGCACGGCCGGAACGCGGGGCATCTTCGATCCGCCGGCGGACGGCGAGCAGGACACACCGCAGGTTCTGCCCGAACGGCACTTGAACAAATTCTTCGAGTCTCTGCGCATCCCCTACAAGGCATTCGAAGCCGAGAACCCTTCGGCCATCGGTACGGCGATCGAAGAGATCAGCCGCCTTGAGCGCATGCCGATCTCGTACAGCGAGCGCACGCCGAGCAAGGACATGTCGTTCTGGGCTTACCTCACGGCGGCGCTGCTGCTCGGCCTGCTGCTGGCCTCGAAGCTCTTTGAGCGTAAAATCTCATACGGGGACGTGCGACATGCCGGCGCTTGAGCACATCCTTGCGCGTCTGAGGACGCTCTCCGGCCCCGCCCTCTGGTTGTGGCTGCTGCTCGCCATCGCCGGCACATTCTATTTCCTGCGAACGACGCTCGCAACGAAGTCCGACAACGCCGTCATCGCCGCTCTCAACGGCGGGGAAGACCGCGAGATCGACGCAGGATCAGCGAGCGACGCGGTGGTTCTGGCGCGCCTCAATGAGCTGCTGCGGCGCGACCGTTTCGATGAGGCGCAGGCGCTCGCTAACGGCACGGCCGGCCGCTCGGCGCCGTCCTATCGCGTCAAGGCGATCTACAATCTCGCCAACGATCGCGTGCGCCGCGCGGTGGCCGCCATCGGCAAGGGCGACTTCGATGGCGCAACCGCGCTCGTCAACGTGGCAAAGAGCGAATACCGCATCGCTCTGCGCATGGAGCCCGACAATTGGGATCTCAAGCACAATCTCGATGTCGCCATGCGCATCGTGCGTGATCTTCCGCTCAGCGATAGCGACCCTCAAGAAGTGCCGCCGGATGCGCCGACCCGCGTCTGGACGGACCTTCCCGGCGTTCCGAAGGGGCTGCCATGAAGCTGCCGGCGATGCTCACCGACAAGAAGACAGGCCTTCTTGGCGCCGCTTTCGCCACGGCCGCTCTGGCGACCCTGCCGCTGACCTACACGAAATCCGCCGACGTGCTCGACGCGGTGGCGATTATCGATGTCACGGGCAGTATGAACGTTCGCGATGGCGTGCCGGGACGATCCACGCTCACGCGGCTCGACCGCGCCAAGAGCGCGGTCACCGACCTTGCGCAGACGCTGCCTTGCGGCTCGCGGTTGGGAGCCGGCATATTTACGGAACGGCGCGCGTTTCTCCTGTTCGGCCTCGCCGACTCCTGCCTCGATTACGAACCGCTGCGCGGTTCCATTGAGGACATGGATTGGCGCATGGCGTGGGAAGGCGACAGCTATGTCGCGCGCGGGCTCTACGACGTCATCGGCATCGCCGGCTCGCTTGGCAGCAACGTCATCTTTCTGACCGACGGGCATGAGGCGCCACCGTTGCCGGGTTCCGGCATTCCCGACTTCGAGGGCACGCCCGGCAAGGTCAAGGGGCTCATCGTGGGCGTCGGCGGACCAGAAAAGATGCCGATTCCGAAGTTCGACGACGACGGACGTGAGATCGGCCACTACGGGCCCATGGACGTGCCGCACGTCAACAGGCACGGGCTCCCCAGCAAGGACATGAGTTCGGCGGCGGGCTGGCATCCGCGCAACGCCCCGCAGGGCGGCGACCTCGTCGTCGGCGAGGAACACCTCTCCGCGATGCGCGAGAGTTACCTGAAAGAGCTTGCGGGCCGCACTGGTCTCGTCTTCGTCGATCTCGCCGCTGCGGGCAACCTTCTCAAACCGCTGACGGCCGCCGGAGAGAAGCGGAAGGTCGAGACGGTCAGCAAGGCGTCGATCTTCCCGGGCACCGCATCCCTCATCCTGTTTCTGGCACTTCTCGCCTGGCCGCTTCTGGCGCGATGGCGCGCGAATGAAAGTCCACCTGCTTAAACACTGACGAGGTTGAAGAACGAGCATGGCAAATTTCAAGGTCCAAGGTCCGCGAGCCCAAGTGCCGCTTGCGTGGACGGTGACGCTTCTCATCGCGGCGGTATTCACCGTCTCGGCTGAGGCCCACGGCCCGACGCCGCAGAAGGTCGAAGAGACGATCGAGATCGCGGCGCCGCCCGCAACCGTCTGGGCGAAAGTGAAAGCGTTCACCGATATCGGCGATTGGCATCCGGGAATTAAGTCGTCGGCGGCCGGCAAGGATGAGAACGGGGGCGAGATCCGCACCATCATCCTCAAGAGCAATGATGGCGAGTTGGTCGAGGGTCTCGACTACCGCACGGAAGAAGAAATGAAGATGGGCTGGCGCCTGTCAAAAGAGAACGTCGACGCTTTTCCGGTCAGCTCGTACTCGGCGGCGATCTCCGTCGAGCCTGCTGGAGACGGCAGCACGGTACGCTGGCTCGCGCGTCTCTACCGCGCCGACACGACAAACGAGCCCGCGCCCGGCAAGGACGACGCGTCCGCCGTGCAGGCGTCGAGCGATTTCATCAAGCAGGGTCTTGAGGGGTTGAAAGCGAAGCTGGAAGGCAAATGAGTACCGGACGGCAGCGACTGGAAGGGCAGCGCGCGAAAGAGGACCATGACAATGACGTCCATGACAACGCGAGTTCTCTGTTTCACAGTTGCCGCCTTCGTCTCGCTTGCCTTGCTGATCTCGACGACGGGTTCGCCAAGCGCGGCATCTTCCGGAAAGGATAGCCCGATCGACGGCTGCCGCCCCGCCAGCCTCCTGAACGAGCTTGACGGCAAGGACCGATTCAAGCTTGAGCAGCTGTTGCGCAAGGCCATCGGGGTCGAGAACAGCCAGGCGATCTTATGGCGTGTCGAGAAGGACGGTGTCGAACCGTCTCATGTCTTCGGCACCGTCCACGTCGTCGACGAGAACCTGCGCGAACTGCGGCCGGCGACCCTCGCCGCGCTCGCGCAATCGAAGACCGTGGCGCTCGAAGCCGAGGAACTGTCGCGGCCGGCGTTTCGCTACGCGATGGCTCAAGTGGGGCCGCTGATGGTGACGCGGGAGCGGCCGCTGCAGTTCCTGCTTGCGGAAGACGAAATGAAAATTGTCGAGAAGTCGCTTTGGGACGCGGGCTTTCCCAAGGAGATGGCGCTCGGCCTGCGTCCGTGGGTCGTCACGCTGTTCCTCACCGATTCACCCTGCCAACGCTCGAAGGCGGAGGCGGGTCTCAAATCACTCGACCTGCTCGTTGCGGATGAAGCGAAAGCACGTGGACTTCGCCTCGTCGGGCTAGAGACGATGTATGAGCAGTATGAGACGATGGCGTCGCTCGACGATACCGCGCAGGCGGCGTGGCTGAAGGCCAGCATTCACCTGCACGACAAGGTCGACGATATGGCGCACACCATGGCGGAGCTCTATCGCTTTCGCCGTATCGGCATGGTCTGGGACCTGACGCGGGAGCTCGCGCCGCACGCCGGCCTCGATGGCAACGTGCTCGACGCCATTCGCGATCAGCTTGTAACCAAGCGTAACGCAAGGCTGTTTGCGCGTTCACTCCCCCTCGTCGAAAGTGGCGGCGCCTTCGTCGCAGTCGGCGCGCTCCACCTTGCCGGGCCCGACGGCCTCGTCGCGAAGCTGCGCGCGGCTGGCTACAGCGTCACCGCGATCGAATAGGCAAGCAGGCGAGGATTTGTGAGAGCGGTATTCCTCATTGCCGTTTCCGCCACCGCATTTGCGGCAACGTTGCGATGCGAACCGGCAAAACCCATCGGCCGGCTCTGCGGCGACAAAGTTACCGGTGGTGCGGCTACGGGTGCGACCGAGGACGAAGCACGCAAGGCGGCGACCTCGTGGTGGTCGTCGCGAGCCGGTTCGTTGGGGCCTGGGTACGAGGACTGGGACAGGGCGGTGGACAAGGAAGTCACCTGCAAGACGTCAGAACGCGGATCGGTCGCATGCACGGCATCGGCGCGGCCGTGCCTGCCTGATGGCGCCGTGCCCGACGACGGAAAGCGTCTCGAACTGTGACGTCGGCCATAAACTTACGGCGCACCTCATGTGCGCGAACGGCAATCGCCCTCTTGCTGTTTGTTTCGCTGAACCTGCCGTTCGCCGCATCCGTCGCGGGCGCCCAAGACACCCTCGTATTCAACCGCTGCGCATTCGAAGCCGAGCGCTACGTGGTCTGTCGCGTTGCACCGGCAGAAGTCGAGACCTTCATCAAATCCCAAACCGGCGCACACCCCGGCGCTGCGTTCGCGGCGTTCATCAAGAGCTATTTTGAAAGACGCGGCTGCGACTACAGGGTCAGCGAGGAGGCGTTCCGCCTCAACGGCGTGTTCTTTTCGCTCGACGCGCGCGCCTTCGCCGCGATTTCGTGCGGCGGCGAACCGCTCAAGCTGAAGTTCGCGCCCGATGCAATGTCGATTGTCGGCGCGGAATTCAAGATGTCCGAGTAACCCTTCACTCGGATCAATTGCGGATCAACTCGTAGCGCGTCAGGTCCAGCAACCCGTGATCGGTCGGGCCGCTCGCGCGCGCGATGGTATTGGCCAGATCGTAGGTCTGCCAGAATTTCTCCGAGCTACGCGTCACGCCGAAGCGGTCGACCAGCGCGCCGTAGCTCTCCGGCGACGTAATGGCGGCCGCCATTTCGCTGAAAGAATCCACCTCGGCCTCGTCGAGCACGAAAACCATATTGGGATACGCACCAAGGATGCCTTCGCGCACGGTCAAGGTATCCTCGGACGGCGCGAAGCGGCGATCCTCGTCCATGATCCACGAGACGTTCTCGTGCTCGCGATTGTGCACGATGCTGTAGAGACGCGTGCCGCCGTCCCGCGCGCGCACGATCAGCAGCGCGAGATCTGGAAAGTAGCGCGCAAACGGCGTGGCCGACACCGCCCGAATGGATGCGATGCGGCGCAAAGCGTCATCTGTCGCAGACGGCTTAACTTCAGGACCTGCGCCGGACGGCGCGTCAATTCTGCGCCAATTGATTGGATCCGGCTCGCCCCGCACCTTGCGCGTCAGCCGCTCGAACAGCACGCGACTTACCAGCTCGCGCTTATGGTCCGGCCCCTTGAAAGCAACTGAGGTCGGCAGGTCCTGGTTGGTCAGCGGAAAGATGATGTTGAGCTTGATATCGGTGAGCAGGTTGCCCTTGTACCAGTCGTGACGCAGCTGCACGCGGTCGGCCGGCGGTAGGAAGTCGAGGAACAGCTCCTCCGCCTCCATGCGGATCAGGTCCATATAGACCCGCGTCAAGACCTGATGGCCGATGTTGCCGAAGACATCGAAATTGACGACCAGATTGTAGACGAGCCGCTCGAACAGCGGATAGTCGAGTATGAAGCCGGTTTTCGGCAGATCGCCGATCGCGCCCTTGAATACGGCTGCATTGTCGTCGTGGCGAAAGACGGTCAGGAGCGCATTCGGGTCGTCGCCGCCGCCATCCCAGATGTCGCTCAGCGCGTAGCCGTCGGGGCGCAGTTTGCGAAGGCTCTCGCTGCGCAGCTTGCGATACTTCTCGCGGTAATCGACGAGGCGCGTCAGAAACGGAAGATCCTGCAGCACGCTGATGTCGCTACCCCAAGCGCCCGGCAGAACAAGCAAGTCCTTTGCCGCAGTCGCGTGCACGGGCGAGACGACCATGCTGTCGGCGTCGGGATTCAGAAAGAAAACGTAGAACTGGTCCTGGATTGAGTTCACAGCCTCCGAACCGTTGCAAACCGGGCCCTTGATGAAGGTCGCGACGTGGAAGTGCGCGTTATCGAGCAGAAACTGATAGCGCGCCCTCACGGGGATCGCAGAGAACGTCTCGAACGGGTTGTTGGCTTCGTCAGGCGCATAGGCGTGCGGGCGCGTCACCTTCCAGTCGCCGGAAAAGAATACGGTCTTTATGCGCTCCAATTTCGCCGGCGACAGTTCGAGCGGAATGAGCGTCTTTTCCACCAGCGCGCCAAGCACCGGCCGCAGGCAATAGATGGCCGCATTCGTGCCGGGCGGGTCCGTCGGCCGCCGTGTCGCGATCTCATCGATGCCGACGTCGCATGCGGTGCGGGAGCGCACGAGCCTGAAGAACCGCGGAGACGACGCCGCGTCCGCCTTCGCGGCCCCGCTCTTGCCGCTGGCGAAATACAGGTTGGCCAGGAACAAGTGCTCGTAGATGTAGCGACTCACGAGCTGCTGGCGCTGATCGGCACCGTTGAGAAACCGCTCCCACGCGCGAACCTCTCTCAGCTCCGCTTCCGGTATGGCCTCGCGCTCAGGGCGCATAGCGGAGCGCGGCGTCGGTGCGCCATGCGCAATCCAGTCTTGAAGCGCGCCGATCTCGTCGTCGGAAAGCGGCGGCAGGCCGTAGGGCATGGCGAGCGTGGCTTGATGCTCGGCTTGTCCAAGTCGGGCATCCTCCGCGTCGACCACGCACACCTGACTTTCGGCGACCTGTTTGTCGGGTTGCAGAGACGCATGCTCTCGCCGGAGCTTCGTCAAACGAAGGATCAGGCTGGCGTCGGGATTGCCGCTGCCCAGGACGTCATGAAATCCCTTGTCGCGCCAAGCCGCGGGCGTGCTCGCGTCGATCCCGATGCGGGTCGGCGGCACGCTTTGCAGGCGCATGGCGTCGTAGACGTTGGTCGTCGCCGCGCCGCGCGAAGCGCCTGCATAGGACTGCAGATTGAGCTGGCAAGGTGCGTTGTAGCAGCTGTGGCAGGCGACACAGCGGCTCTCGAAGATCGGTTTGACCTTCGCGCTGTATTCATCGCCTGGAAGCTGGTCTTGGGCGCGCGCCCCAAACGGCGCGAAGACAACGACGACGGCGAGAGCAGCCAGAAGGTGGCCGAACAGCAAACGTCGCGACGCGCCATATTGCATGAGAAGATTGCCGGTCGGACGCTGCAAAGTCGTGCCGCCGCCGCCCCAAACGCGGGCAGCGGCGGAATGCTCATAGCGCGTTCGGGTTCTTAAATCAGGCGAAACGCGACTTGATGAGACCGATCGCGAGGGCAGTCAGGCCGCCGCTGAAGCCGCCGGTCAGGAAACCCTGGACGATCGTTCCGATGTCCAGACCCGAAGCCGCGGCCGCGCCTCCGAGGCCGAGGACGCTGCTCAAAATCTGTCCGCCGAGACCGCCGCCCAGCGCGCCGGCGATCGTGTTGCCCAACGTTCCAAGGCTCGTGTCCTTCGCGACCGCACCGGCGGCATTGCCGCCAATTGCGCCGCTGATCGCCTGAATAAGAAGAGAAGTGAGGTCCACCTGTGCATCCTCCGATGAGTCCCAAGCGCCCGGGGAGAACCGAGCGCGTGCAGCGTCCGGTATTTCTTGAGTTCAATCAAGCAAAGACGTGGGCCTTTCCCGCGGAAGTCAAAGCTTGCACGGCGGTACGATGGTAAACGGCGCGCTGTTGGCAGCATTAATGGCTTCGTGTGCCGCCATTGCGTTTATCGCCCTCCCGCCTTGCCCCTTTCACAGATCGATTAGCCGCAACTGCGGACACTGTCGCCGCCGCAGGCGTCAGATGAGAAACGGGGTCTCCGCCAGAGCATGACAAGCGGCAGGAAGAATGACGCGCGCATCCGGTCGGGAAATTCCGACGCCGGCTGATTGCGATCAGACAACATTATTCCTTCGATCAGCGGACGCGGGATCGCATCATTTCTAAGTTGACCTTAGATGTAAACAATGATCATAAATTCACGCCAGCCATTACCGAGGCCTTGAACCTCGCTTTTTGGAGGTCGCTATGACCGACTTGACCGCGCCCTCGCTTATGGCGCGTGACCGCTCGGAAGATTCCGGTGCGCTGTATGCTTCGATGGCCCTCGCGCTGTCTCTTGGCGCCATCTGGGATCTCGCGGCGCGCCACGCCGTCGCCTTCGATCATATGCTCGCCGATCCTCTCGATGCCGACAAGCCACACCGCGACCGCCCGCTCTGAGGTTCGGGATTTTGGGGCAACACCGACTTAGCGCGCCGGCAACAGTCGCGCTCACTCGTAAGGATGTCCCGATGTCGGCCCTCGACGCGACAGCCATCATACCAGGAGGGCGGGATGCTGACTGTCATGGTTGATCGCGACCAGCGCGAACCAAAGCAAAACCCGGCGCCGAACCAGAAAACGACGAATATCCGGCGCATTTCTACGTCGGATCTGATGGCCGGCGCGCGAGAGATCATCCTCGATCATGACGGCAAGGAATACCGGCTGCGGATTACCGCGCTTGGCAAACTGATCCTGACAAGATGAGGTCTCACGTGATTCACACCACAATGCCATGTCGTAGCTTGTCTCTTTGGACGGCGGCGACCCTTGTCCTCTTCACGTCGCTCTCGATAGGCGCAGCGCGACGCGCTGAAGCGCAGGAAGCAGCCGCAACGCAATCGGTTCCGCTGCCGATCGTCTCCATCGGCGGCGATGTCACCGAAATCATCTATGCACTTGGCAAAGCCGACGCCATCACGGCCGTCGATACGACCAGCGTCTATCCGCCGGATGCTCTGAAGACGAAAAAGAACGTCGGTTACATGCGCGCCCTTTCGACCGAAGGCGTGCTGTCGACGGGGGCCATGACGATCATCGCCAGCGATCGCGCCGGCCCGCCCGAGGTCGTCGCGGCCTTGAAGAACGCGTCCATCACCTTCCATGAGATCAAGGAGAACAATTCTCCGGAGGGGATCGCGGAGAAGATCAAGACTGTCGGCAGCCTCGTCGGCAAAAGCCAGGAAGCGGACGCGATGGCCGCGCGCACCACGGCGGCGTTCGCGAAGCTCGCGACCCTGCGCACCAGCATTCCGAAAAAGAAGAAGGTGCTTTTTGTCCTGGCCGTGCAGGACGGCCGCGTCACCGTCGGCGGTCGCAATACGAGCGCCGACGCGATTCTCGCGCTTGCGGGTGCTGAGAATGCGGCCGCCGGCGTCGACGGCTTCAAGCCGGTAACGGACGAGCAACTCGTCGCGTTCGCGCCGGAAGCGGTCGTGGTGATGAAGCGTCCCGGGCTCAAGTCGGATCCGGTTGAGGATACCCGCAACCTGCAAGGCCTCAGCGCCAGCCCAGCGGTGGCGGGCAAAGCCGTGTTCGGCATGGATGGCCAGTACGTGCTCGGCTTCGGCCCGCGCGCGCCGGATGCGGCGACCGATCTTCTGATCGCCATCTATCCCGACCTCGCGCCGCTCGTTAAGGCGGAAACGCGCTGATGGTGAGTGCAGTCTTGGACTCGGGCTACCGGGATCGCAGGCGTCGCGCGGCCATGCTCTGGATGGCATCGGGTCTTGCGGCCGCCGCCGTCCTTCTGTCGCTCGCGGTCGGCCCGACGGGACTGTCGTTCAACGCCCTGCCGCGCGCGCTTGCGGCCGTGTTCGGCGCGACCGACGACCCTGACGCGCTACGCGAGCGCCTCATACTCGTCGACATCCGCCTGGCGCGCACCATTCTCGGCGGCTTCGTCGGCGCGGCGCTGGCTGTCGCCGGCGCGACGATGCAGGCCATGTTTCGCAATCCTCTGGCCGATCCGGGCTTGATCGGCGTCTCATCCGGCGCCGCGCTTGCCGCCGTTGCCACCATTGCGCTCGGCCACGGCGTCCTTGGTTTCTGGACGCAATGGTTCGGCATCTTCGCGCTCCCGCTCGCCGCCTTCCTCGGTGGGCTCGTCACAACACTCTGTCTCGTGGCGCTCGCCTCCCGCAACGGCCAGTTGACGGTTGGCGTCCTGCTGCTGGCCGGCGTCGCCATTGCAGCGCTCGCCAGCTCGGGCAGCGGCGTCATCGCGTATATCAGCGACGACCGGCAGCTGCGCGATCTGACACTCTGGCAGATGGGCAGCCTGTCGGGCGCGAGCTGGCAGAAGGTTATGGCGGTCGGGCCGTTCGCGGCCCTCCTCGTCATCCTGACGTTGCGCCTCGCCCGGCCGCTTAACGGCTTGCTCCTCGGCGAAAGCGAAGCCTTCCATCTCGGCATCGATGTGGAACGCGCCAAGCGCCTCGCGATCGCGGCGACGGCGATCGCGGTCGGCGCGTCGGTTGCGGTTGCGGGCGTCATCGGCTTCGTCGGATTGGTCGTGCCGCATCTCGTCCGCCTGATCGCCGGACCCGACAACCGCATCGTGCTGCCGCTTTCGGCGATCCTCGGCGCCTCACTCGTGCTGGTGGCGGACGTGGTGTCACGCATGGCGGTGCGACCGGCCGAGTTGCCGATCGGAATCGTCATGGCGATCATCGGCGCACCGATATTCCTGCACCTTTTACTGAGGCGCGGCGGAGGCATCAGCTGACATGTTGCGCGCGCACGACATAACCGTTGAACGGGTCGGCCGCCGCCTCGTCGATGGCGTCAGTCTCACAATCGAGACGGGTCGTATCGTGGCCGTCGTGGGCCCCAACGGAGCGGGCAAGTCTACGCTTCTGAAAGCGCTCACCGGAGAGCTCAGTCCGACGGCCGGGCATGTCACGCTTGACGACCAACCGCTCGAAAGCCTCTCGGCCGGCACGCTTGCATCGCGGCGCGCGGTTGTCCCTCAGGCCGCGCACCTGGGCTTTCCCTTCACCGCAATCGAGGTCGTCATGCTCGGCGTCACGGTACCGGGCTTCGGTATCGACGAAAGCGACGCACTCCTAGCGGCGCGCGAGGCGCTCGCCAAAGTGGGCCTGCTGGAGCTGCGAAGCCGGCACTACGGCGTGCTTTCCGGCGGTGAGCAGCAGCGCGTTCAGATCGCGCGCGCGCTGTGTCAGATCGCGGTTGCTGCGGTCGCGACGGACAAACCGCTGGCGCTGATCCTGGACGAGCCGACCTCCAGCCTTGATCTGGCGCATCAGGGCATCATCGTGCGGGAATTGCGCAACGAGGCGGCCGCCGGCCGGGCCGTGCTCGTCGTTCTGCACGATCTCAATCTCGCCGCCGCCGTCGCGGACGACGTGGTCGTTCTGGCGGGCGGGCGCATCGTGGCGCAAGGCGCTCCCGCCAGCGTTTACGAAGCGGCGTCTCTGTCCGCGATCTACGGCTGCGACGTGACCGCGCTGACGACACCCGAACGGCCCGCGCCGATCATTCTTCCCGCGATCGACACGTGCGGCGGCCGAGGGCGCTCTGTCTAAACCGCTCGCAAAGATGCAGCCCGGCAACAAACGGCGAATTGAATACTTCTAAATGCATCTGAAAGTTGACTATCAATTGAAGCAATACTAGTCATGCCTCGACGGCACAGATGCCGCCGCGCGAAATGCGCATTAGCAAGCCCGCGACCCGTCGTTTCGTCGACGCTTCCGCCAGCCAGCCAACAACCAGTTCGAATTTTCCGGCGCTTGGGGGCGGGAAGGAATGACCAATACATGTTTGAAGGCGGCGTTGCTGTCTGGAGCCTGCATGCTTGCACTCAGCGCACGGGCTAACGCGCAGGAAATCCAGCTCGACGGCATCATCGTCACCTTCTCGAAGGTGGCCGAAAGCGCCATTGATGCCCTTAGCGGCTCAAGCGCCGTCGGCCGCGAGCAGCTCGACGAGCAATTCCAGAGCGACAAGGTCTCCGACGTGCTGCGCACGATCCCCGGCGTCACGACGCAGGACAATGGCCGCGATACGGCGCAAGCCGTCAACATTCGCGGCCTGCAGGATTTCGGCCGCGTCAACGTCTTGATCGAAGGTGCACGGCAGAACTTCCAGCGCAGCGGACACTCCGCCAATGGCGCGTTCTACATCGATCCCGAGATGATCAAGAGCATCGACGTGACACGCGGACCAACCGCGACGATCTACGGTTCGGGCGCGATCGGCGGTATCGTGGCGTTCGGTCTTCTCGATGCCGACGACATTCTGAGAGACGGCGAATACGCCGCCGGCCAGTCGCGTTTCCGCTACGGCACCAACGGCGACCAGCGCACCGCCAGCCAAACCGCCGCGATGAAGGTCGGGAATTTCGATATCGTCGGGCAGGTGAACGGCCACTGGAACGGCAACTACGAAGACGGCGACGGCGACGAAGTTCGCGATTCTGAGAACGAGACGACGTCGCAATTCGCCAAGGCAAGGTGGCGCCCTGCCCAAGGTCACGAGATCACCGCCACGGCCATCAATCTTGAATCGGAATTCGTCGACCGGACGGAGAGCCCGGTTCTCATTCAGCGCGATTCAGATCTGCAAAACCAGCAGTTCACGCTGGGGTACACGTTCGTCAGCCCCGACAATCCGCTGATCGACTTCAGCATCAAGGCCTACCACAACTCGACCGATCTCGATCAGGTTCGCAGGTCCAACGGCGCCACGCGCTTCTTCGATGTCCAGACCGAAGGCATCGACGCTTACAACACGTCGCGGTTTAACTTTGGCGGCTCGACCAAGCTTGCGCTGACCTACGGCGGCGACGCCTTCCGCGACACCGTCGACACGCTCGACATTGCGTCCAACGGCGACGAGTTCACGCCGTCGGGCGAGCGCGAAGTGGCGGGCGCATTCGTACAGAGCCAGCTCACCTTCTTCGAGATGATCGATCTGATCACCGCCGTGCGCTACGACACCTACGAGATGTCCGGTGACGGACTAGATTCGGAGGGTTCGCACGTCTCGCCCAAGGTCACGCTCGGCGTCACACCGATCAAGGGGCTCACCGTGTTCGGCACGTATGCCGAGGGGTTCCGCGCGCCGGCGCTGTCGGAGACGCTGCCCTCCGGCACGCACCCGGGCTTCCCATTCGAGATCCTGCCCAACCCGAACCTCGATCCCGAGGTCGCGCATAACCTGGAAGCCGGCGTCAACCTGAAATACGACAACATCGCCACCGCAGGCGATGCGTTCCGCGCCAAGGTCGTCGCCTTCCGCAACAAGGTCGATGATTACATCGGCGCGCAAGACAACTCGTTCGGTTCCGGCGGCACCTGTACGATCGATACGCCGGGCGGCCCCGTGTCCTTCCCTTGCGGCACGTACCAGTATGTGAATTTCGGCCAGGTGAAGCTCGAAGGCGTCGAGGTCGAGGTCAACTATGACGCGCGCAGTTGGTTCGCCATTGTCGGCGCGAGCCACATTCGCGGCACCGACGAAGAAACCGGCGATCCGCTGCTGTCGGTTCCGGCCGACCAGATCACCGCGACGCTCGGCTTGCGCGCCCTCGACGACAAGTTCGTCGCCGGTGCGCGCGGCCGGTTCGTCGCTGCGCAAGACCGCGTGCCGCCCAGCTCTCTCACGCTCGCGACGGAGAGCTACACCGTGTTCGACGTCTTCGCCCAATACGAGGTGTCCGACAACGCGACCCTCAACCTGAACATCGACAACATTTTCGACAAGGACTACCGGCAGTATCTCGATCTGCTTGACGACCCGGGCCTCAATGCTCGGATCGGACTCACGATGCGTCTTGGAGCCAATTGAGGCCTTCCCGTCCTCAAACGTCCCAAGTGCAAAAACGCGACGGACCGGCAAAACCCCAGCCGCCGGTCCGTTGCTTTCCCGTTTTCGGAGAAGAAGGAAGAAACGACATGTTCATCGCGATGAATCGCTTCAAGGTCGAGAAGGACGCCGCCAAGGACTTCGAACACGTCTGGCTCTCGCGCGAAGTCCACCTCCACAAGGAGCCGGGTTTCGTCTCATTCCATCTGCTGCGCGGACCGGAGCGCGACGATCATATCCTCTATGCGTCGCACACGGTCTGGCGCTCGGTCGCCGACTTCGAGGCCTGGACGAAATCCGAGTCCTTCCGCAAGGCGCACGCGGGCGCGGGCGGCAGCAAGAAGCTCTATCTCGGTCACCCGGAATTCGAGGGCTTTGAGGCGCTGCAGGAGGTCCTTGCCGACGGATCGAACTCGATCCTGGTTGCCGCCGAATAGCAATAGGAGGCGAGAGCCATGACCGAACTCACCGTAGCCGAGCAGGCCAAGCGCCCGCCTCTGGCCGAGCGGCTCGCGAAAAATGCCGACGGCATCATCGAGCAGATCGCGCGCGACTACGGCGTGAGCCCGATCGAGGTGCTGCGCGCCATGCCGGACGAGCACCGGGTGCTCGCCAGCGGCGATCAGTTCGAGGCGATTATGTCGGAGCTGACGACGTGGGGCCCGGTGCTGTTCATCGTGCACACGGCCGACATCGTGCTCGAATGCGAGGGTGCGATCCCGCCCGGACAACTGGGCCGCGGATACTTTAATTTGCATGGCGACAGCCCGATCGGCGGGCACATCAAGGCCGAGAATTGCCGCGACATCGCGTTCGTCAGCCGCCCGTTCATGGGCCGTCTTTCCTGCTCGATTCAGTTCTTCAACACGTCGGGCGAAGCCATGTTCAAGATTTTCGTGCGCCGTGACGAGAAGCGCGAACTTGTGGCCGAACAGGTCGAGCGCTTCAACGCGCTGCGGGCGCGATACGCGTGAGGCGTCAGGCGCGGTGAAGCGACATGCTGCGGCGCGTACACGCTGGCGTTGATGGGCTGCCCCAAAACGCGCCGCCGCTTCCGGCCGTGACGCGCTCCGACGCCGTGGCCCCGCGCCGCGCGTTGACCGCTTCCGCGCTGGCACTATCGACAGCCGCCCACGCGGCCGTCTTCGCTTTCCTCGTCACGCGCACGCCGAGCGAAACAGGCGTGCTCGAAATCGATAGCGACGCCATCAGCGTTGAAATGGTCGCCTCGCACGTGCTCGATGCGATTGATGCCGAAGACGCCATCAAGCCACAGGTTTCGAGCGCGGCCGTCGCCGAAGGCGCGATACCGGAAATGAGGTCGCTGCCACCGCAGGCGGAGGAGCTGCAGCCGGTCGAACCGGAAGCCGCCACTCCCAGTCCGGCGCCGCCGGAACAGACGGTCGACAGTCTCGCCGCGATCGCGGGCGAGGCGCCAATGGACGACCCGCTGCAGGAGCCGCACGAGCCGGTACCGCAGTCGGCTACCGCCTCTTCTCCCTCGAAAGCGCCAGCCCGCGACGTCAAGGAGCAGCGCGAGCCGCGACCGAAGCCCGCCGCAAACCCCGCGCCGCGGCGGCCCGAGTCCAAGTCCGAACGTGACGTCGCAGCCGGAGCCCGCGCCGTGAAAGGCAGCACCGGGGCAAAGGCGCGCATTTCGGCAAGCCGAGGCGATGTCCCCGGTTACGCGGCGAAGGTCCGAGCCCGCGTAGCGAGCCGCAGGCCGAGCGGCAACGGCGCGCGCGGAACGGTCGTCGTCTCGTTCTCCGTGGCGGGCTCGGGCAGCCTTGCTGGCGCGCGCATTGCGTCCTCGTCAGGGAATGCCCATCTCGATGCCGCGGCGCTGCAGGCTGTGCGGGGTGCCGGGCCCTTCCCGCCGACTCCAACCGGCAGTCGCCTGAGCTTCGCGGTGCCATTCCATTATCGCTGATTGCGCGGCCGAGGCGCCTCCCGGCGTGACCGGCGGCGAACGCCAGCGCGTTTGGTTCGGCGGGGCCCCATTTCCTCCAGACGCGTCCCGCACGCGAACAGCCGCTCGTTCCCAATCTTCCCTATCTGTCTTCTTAATATTAGAAATTCTTTATATTATTTATTCCCACATTTTATTTCTCATATGTAACACCAAGATCGAATACTTTTTCCCTAAAATCAATTACCGTTTTCCCGAATACGTCTTTCGTCCTCTAATTTCATTATTTCTATTCCTGTATTTGTGCGCTGCAATTTCGTTCTATCGAATTGCATTTTCTATTTTATTCTGTTCATTCAATGAGCATGCAATTTTCTGTTCTTGTATTTTTATTGTTATTTTTTAAAGCGTTACGCCCTGGCACAGCCCTTGCGATGAAAGATATCCGTGAGGCCATACAAAGGGGGCGGCGCGCCGAGAAGTGGAGGTGGCAAGATCATTCAAGAAATATGATCGCCCCGCTTCAATTCTCCGTCCCGCCTTGATTGATATGGTCCTCAATTACGGACGCGACTTCTGACGATACTTAACAATCAAAAAGCCTGCCGTTTATCGCTCCGCGCCGGCGACGAAGTTCATAGGCGGCTCAGGCGAGATTTGAGGAGGAAAGCATGGCGTTGTTACTCCCAAGCATGAGCGCCTTGGACCGCTCGGCTCCATCAAGCGATCGGACCCCGGCAGGCTGGCTCAGGTGACGTTTTCCTAGGGTCGGTCAGGACACTCGATTTTTGAAGGTTTCGCGCCCCGGCTCGCGCAAGCGATCGAGGCCGAGGTCGCCGTGTGTCTTGCCAAGCATGCTGGTCTCAAGACCGAGAACGGAGGAAAAAACAAATGCACTTACGCAAAAAAAAGTTGTTCGCTCACCTGCTCGTAGCTGCTGCACTCATATCTCCTGCACCACTGCAAGCCGCGGACAGCATCATCACCGACAAACAATTGTCAGATGAATCAAACACTGCTGATTGGCTGGCTTATGGGCGGACCCACTCCGAACAGAGGTTCAGCCCGCTCAAAGACATCAACGTCGACAACATCGGCAACCTGAAGCCGGAATGGTACCTCGACATTCCGGACAAGTCCGACTTGATCAGCACACCGCTGGTCGTTGATGGCGTCCTGTACCATATCGGCAATATGAACGTCGTCAGAGCCATTGACGCGCGCACAGGCAAGAAGCTTTGGGAGTACGACCCGCAAGTTGCCAAAGAGGTTATGGACAACAACATGCGGCGTGTGTTCTGGGGTGCCAGTCGCGGCCTTTCAGTCTATGGCGACAAGCTCTATCTCCCCACGTGGGATGGCCGTATCGTCGCCATCACGAGAAAAGACGGTAAGGAAGTCTGGCAAACCAGGACCTACCCGCATAATTCGCCACTGAACATTACCGGCCACGTGAAAGCCTTCGACGGCAAGGTGTTTGTCGGCAACGGCGGCACTGAACTTGGCCCCACGCGTGGCTTTGTCACGGCTTATGACGCCGAGACGGGTAAACAGATTTGGCGTTGGTACATCGTTCCCGGCAATCCTGCTGACGGTTTTGAAGACGAGGCCCAGGAGATGGCCGCCAAGACCTGGCAAGGCAAATGGTGGGAACATGGCGGTGGCGGAAACAGCTGGCACGGCTGGACCTATGATGGGGAATTCAACCAGCTCATCATTGGTACCGGTAACGGCTCACCCTGGAACGGGAAAATTCGCAGCCCTGGTGGCGGCGATAATCTGTTCCTGAGCTCTGTCGTAGCGCTCGACGCCAACACAGGAAAATACAAGTGGCACGTCCAGACAGCGCCCAACGAACTCTGGGACTACAACTCCAACATGGACATCGTGCTTGCCGATCTGAAAATTGACGGCAAGGACGTAAAGGCCGCACTACACGCCCCCAAAAACGGGTTCTTCTATGTGATCGATCGGTCTAACGGCAAAGTATTGTCCGCTGAAAAATTTGCGGACGCCAACTGGTCGACAAAGTTCGATCTTGAGAAGCAGCGCCACATAATCCCCGACAGCGCCAAGTACCTCGATGGTAATGAAACCATCTATCCATCCTATTGGGGGGCGCATACGTGGCATGCGATGTCCTACAATCCGGAGTTGGGTCTCACCTTTATTCCGACCCAGCATATGTCAACCACCTTCACTGACGAGGGCAGTAAGACAGACACGAGCTACCGGGCCACTCCATTCAGGCTCGGCATTGCCGTGGGAGCCGCGTTGGGCAAAGACCCGCATGAATCACGCGGATCGCTGCAAGCTTGGGATCCTGTGAAGCAGAAGCGCGTCTGGCAGGTAAATCAGAAATCAGCATGGGGGTCAGGGACGCTGGCAACAGCGGGCAACCTTGTCTTCCAGGGTCTACCGGAAGGTAAATTCCAGGCCCATGACGCCCGGAACGGCAAGGTCGTATGGGAGTGGGACGCCGGCTTGGGCATCTCCTCACCGCCGATCACCTATAAGCTCGATGGAAAACAAATGGTGCTCCTCGTTGTTGGTCCTGGTGGCGGGTTCTGGTCGAACTTCCAGGGATCCGGCGAATTGGGCATGGAAAGCCGCGGCTGGAAATATGGTGTTCATCAGCGCCGTCTGGTCGCGTTCGCGCTGGACGGCAAGGCTGAAGTGCCAAAACAGCCTCCACCTGAAATTGCCAAGCCGATCATTGACGAGAACTTCAAGGTCGATGAGAAAAAGGCGGCCGCCGGTGCCGGCGTCTATGCCCTCGATCTTTGCATTTCTTGTCACGGTGCAGGCGCCGTTTCGGGGGGCGTAAAAGCGCCAGACCTTCGTGCCTCTCCGCTCCTGACAACCGGTCACGAGAAAGCGTTTGAGGAGGTCCTGCGTGGGGGCGCTCTTCTTGGGAACGGCATGCCCAGATACCATACCCTCACCGATGAGGATATCGAAGCGTTGCGGCACTATATCCGCAAGGAGGCACAAGGAGGGGCAGCACCTGGCGCCGGCCACTGATCCTACAAATTCAAGACGATAAGCGACGACGATCTGAAGGCTGCCGCAGTACTTTCGCAATCAGGTCGTCGTCACACGACGCAGGAAAAGATGAACTGACCTCCCATCAGTCGCTTTTTCGGCCGAAGAAGGATGCAAGCGTCGCCGGCGCTTGCATCTTTTTTTATTGCCAGCCGCGTCACGAGCCCGCCGGCGCGCACGCGTTTCCAAATTCGCGCGACAGCACCAAAGAACCGCGCGTCACCAGCCTCTGACGGTCAGCACATCGCAAGTGCTGCTCGCCAGCAGCGTTTCCGTAACGCTGCCGAGCAGGAGCCGACCCACGCCCGAGTGGCCATGCGCGCCGATCACGATCAAGTCGGCGCCCACCTCGTCTGCGACGGACGTCAACCGGCCGGCTTCAGAATGCCGAACCGGGTCATCAGATACTTCTCCAGCTCGAAGATCATCATGGCGGCGACGCCGACGCCAATGATCAGGACGCCGTCGAGGACGGCGACCGGCTGTGTCTCGAACAGGTTCTGCATCACGGGTAGATAGGTGAATGCCAGCTGCGCGACGACCACTGCCGCGATGGCGTAGAGCACCGGGCGGGTGCCGAGCGCGCCCTGCCAGGTCAGCGCGGTCATGTGCAAAAAGCGCACGTTGAAGAGATAGAAGATCTCGAGAACGACCACGGTGTTCACCACCATCGTCCGCGCCAGTTCCAGGTCGAGTCCGCGGTGAAGCGCGTAGAAGAAAACCGACAGCGCACCGGCGACGAAGATCAGCGACACGAAGGCGATTCGCCACACCAGGAACGGCGTGACCAGACCTGCGTCCGCCCGGCGCGGCGGCCTTAGCATTACGTTCGGCTCGGACGGCTCGAAGGCGAGAACGAGGCCGAGGGTGATGGTGAGGATCATGTTGACCCAAAGGATCTGAACCGGCGTCATCGGCATGGCGAAGCCGACGACAATGGCAGCAACGACCAGCAGAAACTCGCCGCCGTTGGTTGGGATCGTCCAAGACGTTACCTTCTGGATGTTGTCGTAGACGGTGCGGCCCTCATGGACGGCCGCGACGATGGACGCGAAGTTATCGTCGAGCAGCACCATCTGCGCCGCTTCCTTAGCGGCCTCGGTTCCCTTGTGGCCCATGGCGACGCCGACGTCGGCCTGTTTCAAGGACGGCGCATCGTTCACGCCGTCGCCGGTCATGGCGACGATCGCGCCCTTGGACTGTAGCGCTCGGACGATGCGCAGTTTGTGCTCAGGGCTGGTGCGCGCGAAGACCGACGTGTCCCAGACCTTCTTGGCGAGCGCTTCATCCGACAGCGCATCGAGGTTACGCCCCGTCAGCACGGCGGGCGCGGCGCCATCATGGCCGAGTCCAAGTTGCTGACCGATCGCCGCTGCGGTGGCCGCGTGGTCGCCCGTTATCATCTTGACGTCGATGCCGGCGGTCCGGCACTCCGCCACCGCCGCCACGGCTTCCGGCCTCGGCGGGTCGACGAAACCGACGATGCCAAGGAACACCAGTCCGTCTTCGACATCCCTGAAGCTCAGCCGCCCCTTGTCCTGCGGCGCGGTCCGCATGGCAAAGCCGAGCACGCGCTCGCCCTCAGCCGCGGCTCGCGCGATTGCCGCCGTCCAATACGCATGGTCGAGCGGTGCATTGCCCTCGATGCCGACTTGTGTGTCGCACATTTCCAGCACGCGCTCCGGCGCACCCTTGACGAGGATCACCGCGCCCGCCAGCGGCACATCACTCAGCGTCGCCATGAAACGGTGCTGCGCATCGAAAGGGATTTCATCGCGACGCGACCATTCGGTGCGCGTTTCCTTGGGCTCGAGCCCCGCTTTGATCGCAAGCGCGACGAGCGCACCCTCCATCGGATCGCCATGGACGATCCAATCGGCTTGCGCTTTCTCGAGGCGGGCGTCGTTGCATAAAAGCCCCGCTCGCACCAATTCGAGCGCCTCGGCCGAGGTGTCCGGGGATGCGTCGCTTTCATCGATTTGAAGTTCACCCGTCGGATCGTAGCCCGATCCTGTCACCATGACTTCGCCCGAGGGAACGACGACGCGGCGCGCCGTCATTTCGTTGCGCGTCAGCGTTCCGGTTTTATCCGAGCATATGACGGACGTCGCGCCCAAGGTTTCGACCGCGGGTAGCTTGCGAATGATCGCGTTGCGCGCCGCCATCCGCTGCACGCCAATCGCGAGCGTGATGGTGATGACAGCGGGCAAGCCCTCCGGCACCAGACCGACGGCGAGCGCCACCACGGCCATGAGTGCGCCTTCCCAGGAAAACTCGCGGGCGTAGACTGCGAAAAAGAACAGAAACACAGCGGATATCAGCGCGAAGACCGTGAAGCGCTGTCCAAATCTGTTGATTTGGCGCAGCAGCGGCGTCGTCAGTGCCTCCACGCTCCCAAGAAGGGCGCTGACGCGGCCCATCTCGGTCTTCAGTCCGGTTGCCGTCACGACGCCGGTCCCCTGGCCGGCGACAACGAGCGTGCCGGAATAGGCCATGGAACGGCGGTCGCCGAGGGCCGCATCTTCCGCGACCGGCTTTTCTTCCTTTTCCGCCGCGACCGATTCACCGGTCAGCGGTGCTTCATCGATCAGCAGGCCTCGCGCGCGCAGCAGGCGGAGATCGGCTGGCACGCGATCGCCGGCCTCGATGAGGACGATGTCGCCCGGCACGATTTCCGCGACAGACACGCTCTTGCGCTCGCCGTCTCGGACCACGTTGGCTATGGGCGAGATCATCTTTCGGATGGCCGAGAGCGCATCGTCCGCCTTGCCCTCCTGAATGAAGCCCACGACGGCGTTCACGAGGACGACGAGAACGATAACCGCGGCGTCGACGACGTGGCCGAGCATCGCGGCGACGAACGCGCTCGCCAGAAGAAAATAGATGAGCGCGTTGTTGAGCTGCGCCAGAAAACGCTTCAGCGGATGGCGCGATTGTGCGGCCGGCAATTCGTTGCGGCCATATGTCGAAAGACGGTGCGTGACATCCGTCGACTTCAGGCCGCCCGGGTTGCTTGCCAGCGTCGCCAGAACGGCGTCGCCCGGCAGCGCATGGGGTTCGGCGACTTTGGCGGCGTGAATTTCGTCAAGGTCCAAGGCCGCGCGTCTCCCGTCGGGGTGGATGACTGCCTTGAAAGCTAGAGCGCGGCGCCTCCTTCAGCCTTGACCGAGGTCAATTTCGCGCAATTTTGTGCGTGTCTATTCAATGTCGGCGGTTCGCTTGCGCCCGCACGCCTTGCCGCATGGCCCGTGTGCCGGAGCGCAAATTTCGCCGCGCCTGCCCGTCGCAACTGCCGTTCCCCGCGTCCATCAGAAATCGAACGGGGCTCGGTAGACCACGTTGCTCTCGGCGGTGATGAAGTGCATCACCTTCTTGTGGAGTTCATCGACGTCGTCCGCGTAGTCGTCGGCCGGCAACGTGCGCACCGGAACAGAGCTGTAGCCATACGAAACAAGTATCACCTCTGTTCGCGCCGCGCTCGCAGCGCTGCTGTCGGCGCCGGAATCGCCGATCATCAGTGTTCTGTCGTGGTGGCCGCCGGCGCTGGCGATTGCCTGCAGCAGCGGTTTGGGGTCTGGTTTTTTCGGCCGGTCGTCTCGATAGCCGACGACAGAATCGAAGAAGTGACGGATATCGAGCCGCTCGAGGATGTCCACCGCAATCGGCTCATGCTTGTTCGTGCATACGGCGGTACGGACGCCGTGACTGCGAATATCAACGAGAAGGTCTCTTATTCCCGGATACAGTCGCGAGAGCCGGGCGGGCGACTGACGGTATCCAGCAATGAAACGGCGCTGCGCCGCGGCGGCGTCCTCGGCGGAGAGATCGAGCCGCTTGGCAACGATGGCGCGCCAGAAGAACGCGTTCAGCCCGTCTCCCATCATCGCCGCCGCCTCGTCCGGGCTCGTCGGGCTGGAACCAAACCTTGCGAGCGCGGCGTCGAGTGCGGCGGCGATGTCCGGCACGGTATCGACGAGCGTGCCATCGAGATCAAAAACAATTGTGGGCGTGAGTGGTGGCATTCTCATCCGTCCGTCGAGCGGCTTCGAGCGTTGATATAGAGTGGCCTCACCATCGCCTTCCTTGCCGCAACGCGAATGGCGTCGATGCGCTCGGCATAGGGTTCAGGCTCTCCACCTCCAAAGATCGCCGAGCCCGCCACGAGAACGTCCGCCCCTGCGTTGACGAGCTGTCCCGCAGTCGCGGAACTGACGCCGCCATCGACCTCGAGTCGAATATCTCGGTTGCCAATCATTCCTCGAATGCGGCGAACCTTCTCGCACATCGCAGTGATGAACGACTGACCACCGAAGCCCGGGTTTACGCTCATGACAAGAATGAGATCGAGTCGGTCAATCACGTGCTCTATGACGCTTTCGTGCGTCGAGGGGTTGATCGCCACGCCGCACTTCTTGCCGAGCGCCGCTATGGCCTGTAGCGAGCGATCCAGGTGCGGGCCCGATTCCGCGTGAACGGTGATGATATCCGCACCAGCCTCCGCGAATGCCGCTATGTACGGATCTGCGGGCGCAATCATCAGGTGACAATCAAACGTCTTGCGAGACGCAGCCCTGATGGCTTTGACGATCTGTGGGCCAAACGTGATGTTGGGGACGAAGTGGCCGTCCATCACGTCCAGGTGGATCCAGTCGGCGCCTGCGATGTCAATGGCGCGAACCTCGTCACCCAACCTTGAGAAATCTGCGGAAAGGATGGACGGCGCGATCAGAGGCTCAATGGTCACGAATTCGCTCCCCAAGCTGTTCCCGCTCTTGGAACACGCGACTCGCCAGAATGTCGGGCGCACGAAGTGTCGAGAGCTCGGTTGCGGATACCGTACCGGATGAGGTCTCAAAAACGCGGTTCGAATGGCGAAGTCGCGCCCTATCGAGGGCGTTGCGAACGGAGCGGGCGTTGGCGAACAGCGGCTGCTGTCGGCGAAGCGCGATATAGTCGGCAAGAGCTTGACGCGCGTCGGGCGCCAGAACGTAGTTCTGCCGCGCCATCATGCGTTCGGCGATCTCCAAGAGCTCGTTGTCGTCATAATCCGGAAAGTCGATGTGGTGGGCCACGCGGGACCGGAATCCCGGATTCGAGCGGAAGAAGGCATCCATTTTGTCGTCGTAGCCGGCGAGAATGACGACGAGATCGTCGCGCTGGCTTTCCATGACCTGCAGCAAGATCTCGATGGCCTCTTGACCGTAATCACGCTCGTTCTCGGCCCGGTGCAGGTAGTACGCCTCGTCGATGAACAGCACGCCGCCCATTGCCTTCTTGAGGATCTCTTTGGTCTTCGGCGCGGTGTGGCCGATGTACTGACCGACGAGATCGTCACGCGTCACCGAGACGATGTGGCCTCGCCGGACATAGCCGAGGCGGTTGAGGATTTCCGCCATCCTGAGGGCGACCGTCGTTTTTCCAGTGCCGGCATTGCCGGTGAAGCTCATGTGAAGTGTCGGCGCTTCACTCTCAAGGCCCAGGCGCTTGCGAACCCTATTCACGAGAAGCAGCGTCGCAATCTCTCTGATCCGTCGCTTCACAGGAGCGAGGCCGACGAGATCGCGGTCCAAACCATCGAGGACCTCGCCTAGGCCTGTCTCAGCGAACTCCACCTTCAGATCGATGACGGCGTGGACTTCGCAGTTCGCCTGGCTGTCACGCATTCTGGCGGTCTCGGATATGGCACGTCTCCTACGTTGGGATCGGTGACGGGAAAAATGGGAGGCAGGACGGTTCTGCCTCCCAAGTCTTGGAGGAAACGCAGCCCGGCCGGCCTTGCAAACCGGCGTGCTCTTAGTGCTCATCGCACCAAGTTCAGTCGCGGTATCGACTGCCCTCCGGCTTGTCGGCCGCGTATGCGCGCGTGGTGTAGACCACGGTTCGACCTGGACCCTCTTGGCGCGTGAGGGTGTATCCCGGCTCGGAGTTCGGCCGACCGACAATGAAGGAGAGCTTTACCGACTCAACGCCTCGCGTGCTGTCGAACGCGTTCAAGCGGATGTAGTGCGTATCGCCGCGAACCTTCCTGCACTTGTTGATCTCCATCATCACCCCCGCCGCGTCGCCGACATCGAACATTGGCAAATCCCACATCTCCCAAAACGTGTTGCGGGGATGGGGATCGTCGGTGAACTCGACATTCACGGCCCAACCGCTATCGAGACAGTATTGAATTTGTCGCTTGATTTGAGCGTCGGTCAGATCCGGCAGAAAGGAAAATGCACCTTGTGTAATTCGCATCTCAAATTGCTCCTTGATTCGGTATGCGACGCCTACTCGGCAGCCGTTGCGGTGGGGACGAAGTCGGGACTGTCCGTCGAGGTGTAGTTGAACGAGACGTCTTTCCAGGTCTCGAGCGCTTGCCGGAGCGGCGTGCACCACGTCGCTGCTTCGGCCAGGATTTGCGGCCCCTCCTTGACGTAGTCGCGGCCTTCGTTGCGGGCGAGAACCATGGCTTCAAGGGCGACCCGGTTGGCCGTTGCTCCGGCCTGGATGCCAGCAGGATGGCCGATCGTGCCACCGCCGAACTGCAGAACGACATCTTCTCCGAGCAGATCGAGCAATTGATGCATCTGACCGGCGTGAATACCGCCGGATGCAACAGGCATCACTTTGCCAAGACTGCCCCAATGCTGATCGAAGAATACGCCGTGCTCCAGCGTTCTCGGATTGTAGTCCTCGCGGCAGATATCGTAGTAACCGCGCGTCGTCGCCGGATCGCCTTCGAGCTTGCCGACAACGGTGCCCGCGTGGATGTGATCAACGCCGGCGAGACGGGCCCATTTGGCGATGACGCGGAACGATACGCCGTGCGACTTCTGGCGCGTGTAGGTCGAATGTCCGGCGCGATGCAGATGCAGGATCACATCGTTGCGCCGCGCCCACTTGGCCATCGACTGCATCGCGGTCCATCCAATCACGAGATCGATCATGATGACGACGGAGCCGAGACTCTTCGCAAATTCGGCGCGCTCGTACATGTCCTCCATGGTGGCGGCAGTAACGTTGAGGTATGTGCCCTTGACCTCTCCGGTCGCGGCTTGCGCCTTGTTGACCGCTTCCATGCAATAGAGGAAGCGCTCGCGCCAATGCATGAACGGCTGGGAGTTGATGTTCTCGTCGTCCTTGGTGAAGTCGAGGCCGCCTTTGAGCGCCTCGTAGACGACGCGGCCGTAGTTGCGCCCTGAGAGCCCAAGTTTCGGCTTCACCGTCGCGCCAAGAAGCGGACGGCCAAATTTATCGAGACGTTCGCGTTCGACGATGATGCCTGTTGCCGGGCCTTGGAATGTCTTTACGTAGGCGAGCGGCAAGCGCATGTCTTCAAGGCGCAGCGCCTTCAGCGGCTTGAAGCCGAAAACGTTGCCGATGATGGATGCCGTAAGATTGGCAATCGAGCCCGGCTCGAACAGGTCGAGGTCGTAGGCGATGTAGGCAAAGTAGGAACCCGGCGCGTTCGGCACCGCGTCCACCTTGTAGGCCTTGGCGCGATACCTGTCGGCCGCCGTCAGCCGGTCCGTCCAGCAGACGGTCCACGTCGCGGTAGAGCTCTCGCCGGCGACCGCCGCCGCGGCCTCGATCGGGTCGACGCCGTCCTGCGGCGTGATGCGGAACACCGCAATGAGATCGGAGTCCTTGGGGACATAGTCGGCGTTCCAGTACCCCATCCTGCGATATTCGAGAACGCCCGACTTGTAGCGTTCCTTGCCTTTGAGTTCTCGAGCTTGGTGATCCATGTTTGTGTGTCCTTGGGGTGCGGTGTGCGTGGGATCGGCTAGGCGGCTTCTGCGATGTCCTGCGGGGGCATGAGGTCGCCACTCACGTAGCGCTTGGCCATGTCGGCCATGGAGATGACCTTGATCTTCGAGGCGTTGCCTGCCGTACCGAATGCCTCGAAGCGCTGGCGGCAGATCGCGCTCATCGCCGTCATGGCAGGCTTCAGGAATTTGCGCGGGTCGAATTCGGCTCTTTGCGTCGCGGCCACACGGCGGATTTCCGCCGCGGCTGCGAGGCGGAGGTCGGTGTCGATGTTGATCTTGCGAACGCCGTGGCGAATACCACGCACGATCTCCTCGACCGGAACGCCGTAGGTTTCATTCAACTCGCCGCCGTGGGCGTTGAAAACCTGCTGCCATTCCTCCGGCACCGACGACGAGCCATGCATGACGATGTGGGTGTTCGGAAGCCGCGCGTGAATTTTCTCGATAACATCCATCGCAAGGACCGCATTCGTCGGTCGCCGCGAGAATTTATAGGCGCCGTGGCTCGTCCCAATGGCGACGGCCAGCGCGTCAACGTTGGTTTCGGCCACGAACCGCATGGCCTCATCAGGATCCGTGAGCAGCATCGACCGGTCGAGCTTGCCTTCGAAGCCGTGCCCGTCCTCTGCCTCACCTTGGCCGCTTTCGAGGGAACCGAGGCACCCAAGCTCGCCTTCGACGGACACGCCGACGACGTGCGCAAGGCGCACGACCTTGCGCGTGATGGCGACGTTGTCGTCGTAGGTGGTCGGCGTCTTCGCGTCCTCGCCGAGCGACCCATCCATCATGACGGACGTGAAGCCGTGCTGGATCGCCGACAGACAGGTGCCGATTCCGTTGCCGTGATCCTGATGGATGCAAATCGGGATCTCGGGATACATCAGCTCCAACGCCTCCGTCATCTTCGCCAGCATGATGTCATTGGCGTAGGAGCGCGCGCCGCGGCTGACCTGCAGAATAACGGGACTGGCGGTTGCCCGCGCCGCCTCCATGATGGCGAGGCTTTGCTCCATGTTGTTGATGTTGAACGCCGGCACGCCGTAGCCGCGCTCAGCCGCGTGATCGAGGAGTTGTCGAAGGGTGATGCGAGCCATCGGAGGTTCCTCAGTTATGGGACGCGTGGTGGTTTGCGGCTTGAGGCGTCAATCGCGGATGCGGCAGGAGCATCGCGGCATCGACGACGGCGTCGGGCGTAATCTTGAAATGGCGATAGAGCTCGGCCGCCGGCCCGGATGCGCCAAAGCCGGTCATGCCGATGAACTGGCCGTGTTCGCCGATCCAGCGATCCCATCCGAAACGGGTGGCGGCTTCGACGGCAATTCGGGGTGCGGAGCCGAGAACGGCGGATCGATAGCCGGCACCCTGAGCTTCGAAGAGCTCCCAGCACGGCATCGACACGACGGCGGCCTGGATATTGCGAGCGTGGAGCCTGGTTGCCGCGACGAGCGCCAGCTCAACTTCCGAGCCCGTCGCCAACAGTGTCACGTCGCGGGGGCCGATAGCCTCGCGCAAAACGTAGGCGCCCCTGGCACTCAGGTTCTGACTGGCGTCGCGCCGAACAGTCGGCAAATTCTGTCGGGACAAGCAAAGTGCGGACGGCGTTGCCCGCGATTGAAGCGCCAATTCCCAGCACTCGGCGGTTTCAACCGCGTCGGCGGGACGGAAGACGTTCATGTTGGGCATTGCCCGGAGCGTCGCCAGGTGCTCCACCGGCTGGTGCGTCGGCCCGTCCTCGCCAAGACCGATCGAGTCGTGCGTGAGGACGTAGATGACGCGCTGTCCCATCAGCGCCGATAGCCTCATGGCGCCGCGCGCATAGTCCGAGAACACCAAAAATGTTCCGCCGTAGGGAATGAAGCCGCCATGGAGAGCGATGCCGTTCATCGCGGCGGCCATCGCATGCTCGCGGATTCCATAGTGAATATATCGGCCGGCGAACTGACCTCGTACGATGGGCTGCAAATCCTTCGTCAGCGTCAGATTCGAGTGTGTCAGATCGGCGGAGCCGCCAATCGTCTGCCCAGTCGCGGCGTTTATGACCGTGAGCGCCATCTCGCTCGCTTTGCGAGTCGCAACCTTCGGCGCTTTTTCAATGATCTCGTCTTTGAACGCCGCCATTTGTGCGCCGAAGCTTGGCGGAAGATCGCCGCGACAGACCTCGTCGAACTCGTGACGTAGCGGCGAGGCGGCCAAGCGCGCAGTCCATTCCCGGCGAAGAGCCGCGCCACGGCGTCCGCAACGGCGCCATTGTTCGAGGATATGGTCCGGCACAACAAAGGGCGGATGCGGCCAGCCAAGCCGTTCACGTGCGGCGTGGATTTCATCAGCACCCAGCGGAGCCCCATGCACGCCTTCGGTGCCCTGCTTCGTCGGTGCGCCACACCCAATGACCGTCCGGCACGCAATAAGGGATGGAAGCGGTGACTGGCGCGCGGCTTCGAGTGCCGCAGCGATCTCATTCGGTGCATGACCGTTTACGCGCTCGACCCGCCATCCGGAGGCGGAGAACCGCTCGAATTGCCCCGTCGACGTCGACAAGCTCGTTGGCCCGTCGATCGAAATGCGGTTGTCGTCCCACAGGACAATCAAACGATTGAGTCCCAAATGGCCGGCGAGATCGATGGCTTCCTGAGAAATGCCCTCCATCAGGCAGCCGTCACCGGCCATTACGTACGTGCGGTGATCGACGATGTCGTCTCCGAACCTGGCGTTCTGCATGCGCTCCGCGATGGCCATGCCAACGGCGGTCGCCAGTCCCTGGCCTAGAGGCCCAGTCGTTGTTTCCACACCTAGGCAGTGCCCGTACTCGGGGTGTCCTGCGGACGGCGACCCGAGCTGGCGAAAGCGCTGCAGCGCTTCGATCGGCATATCGCTATAGCCGAGCAGATAGTGGAGCGCGTATTGCAGCATCGAGCCGTGTCCGGCCGACAGCACAAAGCGATCGCGATCCGGCCAATCCGGCTTTGAGGGGTCAATTTTGAGATAGCTGTGAAAGAGCACCGCCGCGACATCGGCCATGCCCATCGGCATGCCGGGATGGCCGGACTTCGCGGTCTCGACGGCGTCCATCGTCAGGACGCGGATGGCGTTTGCCATGCCCTCAAGGCCAACCGTCTCTGTGGTTGTCGCGGTTGTCATGCCGTCTCCCTCTCCTTAGGCCATGCCGACTTCGCGCCCCACACCACGCTCTGCTTCTTGTCGATGAGCTTGAGGATGATCGGCGTCAGGATGAGCTGCATGGCGAGATCGAGCTTGCCGCCCGGAATGACGATGGAGTTGGCACGGCTCATGAAGCTCGCCGGGATCATCGACAGCAGATAAGGAAAATCGATGCCGCGCGGATTCTTGAATCTGATCACGACCATCGATTCGTCCGCCGTCGGTATCCAGCGCGCGATGAACGGATTCGACGTGTCAACGATGGGCACGCGCTGGAAGTTGATGTCCGTTTCGGAGAATTGCGGGCAGATGTGACGCACGTAATCCGGCATCCGGCGCAGGATGGTGTCGGTTATCGCTTCGGTTGAATAACCGCGCGTCGAACGATCCCGGTGAATCTTCTGTATCCACTCGAGGTTCACGACGGGGACGACGCCGATCTTCAGATCAACATGCTGGGCGACATTGATGCGCTCTCCGACGGCGGCACCGTGCAAACCCTCATAGAAAAGAAGATCGGTTCCGCTTGGCAGATCGCACCACGGCGTGAATTGACCGGCCGGAACCCCGTGCAACTCGGATTCTTTCGCGTCGTGAACATAGATGCGGGTCTTTCCCGATCCCGACTCGCCGTAGGTGCGGAACGTTTCCTCAAGCATCTCGAGAAGATTTGCATCGGGGCCGAAGTGGCTGAGGTGCGGCGTACCTTCTTTGGTTGCTACCTCAATGGCGGCCTTCATGCCGGCGCGGTCATAGCGATGGAATGCATCGCCCTCGATGAAGGCGGCGTTGACGTTCTCACGGCGGAAAATCTGCTCGAACGTGCGCTTGACGGACGTTGTGCCTGCGCCCGATGAGCCGGTGACGGAGATTATAGGATGCAATCTGGACATGCCAATTCTCTGTCTCGCGTGGGGACGAAGTGGACGTCGTCAGTGACGGAATAGGCCTCGTTCGGAAAACAGCGGTTGCGAGTCGTCGTCTCCCTCCATGCCGCGCACGTATCGCGCGACGCGCTCCACCTCCCGGCTTGAACCGAAGACAAATGGCGTTCGCTGGTGGAGATGCGCCGGCCGGATATCGAGAATGCGGCCAACACCGTCGGTTGCCGATCCGCCCGCCTGCTCGATCAGGAAGCTGATGGGATTGGCTTCGTAGATCAGGCGCAAACGCCCATTCTCGTAGCCCCTGCGCCTGTCGCGCGGATAGAGATAAACGCCGCCGCGAACGAGGATGCGCTGCGCCTCGGCAACCAGCGACGCTATCCACCTCATATTGAAGTCCTTGCCGCGCGGCCCTTCCAGCCCAGAGACGCAATCGGCGATGTAGCTGCGGACGTTCGGATTCCAGTGGCGCGCATTGGAGGAGTTGATGGCGAACTCCTGCGTATCGCTTGCGATGCAGACGCCGCTGGCGTTGAGGAAAAAGGTACCTGCGTCAGGATCGAGCGCGAATACGTCGGTGCCGCATCCGAACGTTAAAAAGAGGGCGCACTGCGGACCGTAAACGAAGAACCCCGCAGCGGTCTGGGCGGACCCGGCCTGAAGAAAGGTCTTGTCGGCAGCTCCGTCCGGCGACGACGGAAGGATTGAGAATATGGTCCCAATCGGAGCATTGGTCTCAATGTTCGACGAGCCATCCAATGGATCTATGGCGATCGAAAAGGGCGCACCGGGTTTGATGGGAACGCTTGCCTCGCTCTCCTCGGACGCGAGCCATGCGATCGGAGCCTCGCGCAAGGCATCCAGTACGATCTGATGGGCGATGATATCCAGTTTCTTTTGTGCGTCGCCCGCAGCGTTGTCGGCCTTCACGCAGTCGGCCAGACCGCCGGCGCGATATCCTCTCGCGATGAGCCTGGAGAGATTCTGGCCTGCCGTATCAAGCGCGGAAATGACAGGTGCCAACTCTCTTTGCACCCGTCCTTGCGCCGCAAGGCATGCCACGCGACTTTTGAGATCGATCGCCTCGGACATCGGATCACTCCCCTTGCCGGCAGAAATGCCTGCCGGCGCGTTAGCCACGTCACTTGCGGATGCGTGCAGTGGCGACGATGAGGCTTGATCGCGGATCAATAAAATCGAATAAAATGACTGAGGCGCTAGAATTAATTTAGTGGTGACGCCATGCGCGATGTTACGCTTCGGCAGCTCAGATCTGTTATTGCAATTGCGAAGAGCGGAAAAATAGTGGTCGCCGCCAATGCATTGGGTTTGACGCCACCGGCGGTGACGGAGCAGTTGAGGCTGCTCGAGGACTCGATTGGCTTGCGCCTCTTCGATCGCACGACAGCTGGATTGCGACTGACCGACGCGGGACGGCTCGTGCTTGAAACGGCGATCCGCACAGAGGCCTTGCTTGAAAGCACAAACGAACAGATCCAAGCCTTGAAGGGTCTCAAGGGCGGTTGCGTCACGATTGGCGTCGTGAGCACTGCCAAGTATTTTGCGCCACGGCTGATCCATTCCTTCATCACGCAAAATCCAAACATCGAATTGAGGCTCATTGTCGGGAATCGCGAAGAGACCATCGCGGCGTTGAGGAGCTATGAGATCGATATCGCCATCATGGGACGTCCACCCGATGATATTGTTGTAAGCAGGTCGGCATTCGGCCCGCACCCCTATGTCATGATCGCCAGTCCCGATCATCCACTTGCCAGCCGGACGCGCGCAATGGATCGGAGCTGCTTGGCCAAGGAAACATTGCTTGTGCGGGAAGTCGGCTCGGGAAGCCGCATCGTATTCGAGACGTTTTTCAAAGGTTTGAAAGTCGCCGCGCCTTCGGCGAAGATCGAGTTCGGTTCAAACGAAACGATCAAGCAGGCCGTAATGGCGGGTCTCGGACTTGCGCTGATATCAGCCCACACAATCGAGCTTGAAATCGAGACCGGGCGACTCTCCACGCTGAATATCAAGGAATTGCCCGTTATCCGCGAATGGAATCTCGTGCATCGCCTGGACAAGGTGCTTGGACCGGCGGCCGCCGCCTTTTGGCGTTACGCGTTGAAGGACGGCCAGAAACACCTGCCGCAAATTCGGGGTACGTGAGAAAGAACTGCCGAGCGGCGGGCGTCGCGCGGACCTAGAGCATTTGGGTCTGCAGGTTGTGCGAGAGCACGTGCGCGGGCGGAGATCAGCTCTGCATGATTCCGTGCGCGGCCCGTCACAAGATGTCGACTGCGCCGACGAACTGCTCTGCCGGTCTTTTAGAGCGCTGCAACGCCGTTGCAGCCTCGCGCACCATCCGATCGATGATCGCGCCGGCGGGCTCGATTTCGTGGATCAAGCCCGCGACTTCGCCGATGAAGACATTGCTGCGGTCGGGATCGCCCTCGGCCCAAGCCTGCCGATACTTGACGGCCTCCTCGTCGGCGACGGCCAACAGTTCGCTTTCGCGACCATGCCAGCGCCGAATGAAGTCGTTTTCAAGCACGCGCGCCGTGTATCTGGATGGCCAGTCCAGCTTGCGAGCCAGATCCATGACTTGCGAACGGATGGTATCGTCGCCGGTCGCCTTCAAGGCGGCCGCGTGCATGGCGGGACTGACGTTGGCTTCTTGCGAGGCCCAAAGGCGCGAGCCCACCAGGGCGCCGTCGGCGCCGAGCATCAGGGCCGCCGCGAGCCCGCGCCCATCCGCGATTCCTCCGGCGGCGCACAGCAGTGTCTGCGGCGCGCGTGCCGCGATCAAATCCGCCACTTCCGGGACGAGGGTGAACGTGCTCCGCAGGCTACCATGGCCGCCGGCTTCCGAGCCTTGAGCAACGACGACATCGGCGCCGCAATCAAGCGCCCTTGCCGCATCCTTTCGCGTTTGAACTTGGCAGAGGAGGAGGACGCCCTGCTCCTTGACGCGCGACGCGAATGGCGCGGGGTCACCGAACGACAGGAAAATGGCACGCGGCTTGGCAGCAAGTACGAGGTCGAGCAGAGGCGGCTGCTTGGCGAGCGACCACGTAATGAGGCCACAGCCAACCGACTGGGGTTCCGCGGCGGCAAATTGCTGGCTGATCCAGTCCGCATCGCCATAGCCGCCGCCGATCAGGCCCAGCGCGCCGGCCTTCGAGACGGCCGCGGCCAGTTTTCCGCCCGCGGCAAAGGCCATGGGGGCCGAGATGATCGGATGCACGAGGCCAAGCCGTTGCGTCAGGCGCGTCGTCAGCGTCAAAACTACGCTCCTTCTACTCGCGCCTCCTCAGGTGCAACCGCATCTGGCGTGACGAACAGCGGGCGGTGTTTGCCGGCGCGTTGTCCAACGCTCGCCTCGACCGCACGCCGCGCGCGCTGTCCGGCTTGGACCATCAGATGTCCAGCGTGTTGTCTCGCTCCCACTGCGACAGGTGCGAACAGTAGGCGTTCCATTCCTGCCGCTTCATTTTGAGGTATGCCGCCGAGAAGTCTTCACCCAGCATTTGCCGCAATTCGGTATCGGCCTCGAAATTGCGCAAGGCATCGAGCAGATTGAGCGGCAACAACGGCGCGTCCGTCACCGTATGGCCGAGCTGGTACATGTCGATATCGAGCCGTTTGCCGGGATCGGCTTTCTTGTGAATACCGCTGAGACCGGCGGCGATGATGACGGCCTGCAGCAGGTAGGGATTTGCCGCGCCGTCGGGCAATCGCAGTTCGAAGCGACCCTTGCCCGGCACGCGCACCATATGAGTGCGATTGTTGCCGGTCCATGTCACGGTGTTGGGCGCCCACGTGGCGCCCGAGACGGTACGCGGTGCGTTGATCCGCTTGTAGGAGTTCACCGTCGGATTGGTGATGGCCGACAACGACGACGCATGGCGCATGATGCCACCGAGGAAATTGTAGCCCTGCCGAGACAGGCCCATCTCGTCCGTCTGGTCGTAGAACATATTGACCGTGCCCGACTTGTCCCAGACCGAAATGTGGGCATGGCAACCGCTGCCGGTCAAACCGAGGAACGGTTTGGGCATGAACGTGGCCCGGAATCCGTGCTTTTCGGCAATGGCCTTGGTCATGAACTTGAAGAAGGAGTGGCGATCGGCGGTGACGAGGGAATCGTCGTAGTTCCAGTTCATCTCCCACTGGCCGTTGGCGTCCTCGTGATCGTTCTGGTAAGGGCCCCAGCCGAGCTCCAGCATGTAGTCGCAGATTTCCGAGATCACGTCGTAGCGGCGCATCATCGCCTGCTGGTCGTAACAAGACTTCGTCGCGGTATCGGAATCATCGGAAATGGCGGTGCCGCAGGGCTTCGTCAGAAAGAACTCGCACTCCACGCCGGTCTTCACGTAGAGATTTTCCTTGGCTGCCTCAGCCATGATTTTTTTCAACACAACGCGCGGCGCCTGGCCGACGAATTGATCCTCCATGACGCAGTCGGCGGCGACCCAAGCGACCTCCTTCCTCCAAGGCAGCTGAATGAAGGACGACTGATCGGGAAGAGCAAACAGGTCAGGATGCGCGGGCGTCAGATCGAGCCAAGTGGCAAAGCCTGCGAACCCGGCGCCGTCCTTTTGCATGTCGGAGATTGCGGCGGTCGGAACGAGCTTCGCGCGCTGGCTGCCGAACAGGTCGGTGTAAGAAATCAAGAAGTACTTTACGCCGCGTTCCTTCGCCAGCGTCGCGAGATCCTGAGCCATGAGTGTTTCCCTGGAAAGAAGTCCTTGCCTTGCGTCAAAGAAAAAGGCGGTCAAAAACCGCCTTGTCCAAGTCCTGGAATCCAACTCGTTCCGGCCAGAGGCACCCGCGCCATGGCCGCCGCTTCAACCGTCAATGCCACGAGATCTTCGGGTTCGAGGTTGTGAACGTGATTGTGCCCGCATGCGCGCGCGATCGTCTGAACCTCAAGCGCCATCACCTTCAGGTAGTTGGCGAGACGCCGTCCGCCGCGGACGGGATCGAAGCGAGCCATCAGTTCGGGATCTTGGGTGGTGATGCCGACGGGATCACGGCCTTCGTGCCAATCGTCGTAGGCTCCTGCCGTCGTCCCCAGCGCCTGGTATTCCGCTTCGTGGGCGGGATCGTTATCGCCCAGCGCGGTAAGCGCCGCGATGCCGATCGCGACCGCGTCCGCGCCGAGCGCAAGAGCCTTGGCGACGTCGGCGCCATTGCGAATGCCGCCCGACACGATCAGTTGTACCTTGCGGTGCATGCCGAGGTCTTGCAGGGCCTGCACGGCCGGGCGAATGCACGCAAGCGTCGGCAAACCAACGTGCTCAATGAACACTTCCTGCGTCGCCGCCGTGCCGCCTTGCATGCCGTCGAGCACGATAACGTCGGCACCGGCTTTGACGGCGAGCGCTGCATCGTAATATGGGCGCGTCCCGCCGATCTTTACGTAGATCGGCTTCTCCCAATCGGTGATCTCGCGAATTTCATGGATCTTGATTTCGAGATCGTCGGGCCCCGTCCAGTCGGGGTGGCGACAGGCGGAGCGCTGGTCGATGCCCTTGGGGAGATTGCGCATCTCCGCCACGCGGTCTGAAATCTTCTGGCCGAGCAGCATGCCGCCGCCGCCCGGCTTCGCACCCTGCCCCACGACGACTTCGATGGCGTCGGCTTTGCGCAGATCATCGGGGTTCATGCCGTAGCGCGACGGCAGATACTGGTAGACGAGCGTTTTCGATTGGCCGCGTTCTTCAGGGGTCATGCCGCCGTCACCCGTCGTCGTCGACGTGCCGGCGATCGAGGCCCCGCGACCGAGCGCTTCCTTGGCGTGGGCTGAGAGGGCGCCAAAGCTCATACCCGCGATCGTGATCGGGATTTTGAGTTCGATCGGCTTCTTGGCGAAGCGCGTTCCAAGCGTCACGCTGGTCGTGCACTTCTCGCGATAGCCTTCGAGCGGATAACGGGAGATCGATGCGCCAAGGAACAGCAGATCGTCGAAATGGGGTACCTTGCGCTTTGCGCCGCCGCCGCGAATGTCATAGATGCCGGTATGCGCCGCGCGCCGGATCTCGGAGAGCGTATAGTCGTCGAAGATTGCCGATTTGCGCGGTGTGGTAGGCGGATTATGGTAAGACATCAGTAAGCGTCCGCGTTGTCGATGTTGAAATTGTAGAGCTTGCGCGCCGAGCCGTAGCGCCGAAACTCGCTGGCTTTCACGTCGGCGATGCCGGCCGAAGCGAGGATCTTCGTAAGCTCGTCGTGATGCTCCTGACGCATTTCCTTTTCGATGCAGTCCGCGCCGAGGCTCTTCACTTTCCCGCGCACATAAAGCTTGGCCTCATAGATCGAGTCGCCGAGCGCATCGCCCGCATCGCCGAGCACGACGAGGTGTCCGCTCTGCGCCATGAAAGCCGACATGTGGCCGATGTTGCCCTTGACGACGATGTCGATGCCTTTCATCGAGACGCCGCAGCGCGAGGCCGCATTGCCTTCGATGACCAGGAGGCCGCCGCGCCCGGTGGCGCCGGCATACTGGCTGGCGTCGCCCGTGATGCGAACCTTGCCCGACATCATGTTCTCGGCCACACCCGGACCGGCCGAACCATGCACGGTGACCGTGGCCTGTTTGTTCATTCCCGCGCAGTAATATCCGACGCTGCCTCGGATATCGATCGTGATCGGCGCATCGACGCCGACGGCGATCGCGTGAAACCCCATGGGATTCACCACCTCCCAATTCTTCTCGTTGGCGCCGGCGGACTGGCGGTGCAAATCCTGATTCAATTCGCGGAGCGGTGTCTTCGACAGATCGACTTTGCGCATCTGAGTGTCCCCGTTCTTCATCATCGCTCCCAGAAATATACCGTTGACGGCTCGGGCTCCCAGACGCGGGCCTTGCCGATATCGGGCAAATTGACGAGTGCGCGATACTCGGACCCAAACGCCACGTATTTGTCGGTCTCGGCCATGACGGCCGGTTTGCATGCGATTGGATCGCGAATGACGCCGAAGCCATTTTTCGTGCCGACAACGAACGTGAAAAATCCGTCGAGGTCGTCGAGACTTTTCGTCAAGGCCTCACCGAGGTTCATTCCCTGGTTCATCCGCCAGGTGAGGTAGGCAGCCGCGACCTCGCTATCGTTCTCGGTCTCGAACGACATGCCGTCGCGCTTCAGCTCGCGGCGCAGATTGTTGTGGTTCGAAAGCGAGCCGTTGTGAACCAGGCACTGGTCGAGACCGGTCGAGAAGGGATGGGACCCAAGCGTCGTCACGGCCGACTCGGTCGCCATGCGGGTGTGCCCGATGGCGTGCGAGCCCTTCATTTTCTTCAGCTCGAAGCGCTCGGACACGTCGGTCGGATAGCCGACCTCCTTGTAGATTTCGATCGAAGCGCCGGTCGCCATGATGCGCACTGATGGATATTCGGCGCGAACCACCCGGCGCGCCTCATCGATGCTCTTTTCAGGTACGGTCAGGAGCGCGTGGGTCGAACGGACGTCGAGATCAACGTCATCGTCGATGGCTTTGGCGACGACTTTGGCGAGACCCTTGAAGTCCTTTTCGGGCGTCGAGGACTGCAGCGTGATCTTGGCCTTGCCCTTGGCCGGCGTTCCGTAGACGGCAAACCCCGCCGAGTCCGGCCCGCGATCACACATCGTGGCCAGCATTTCATTTGTGAGCGCGCCGAGCTTCGGCTCGAGCGCCTTATCCTTCAAGAAAAGACCGACAATTCCACACATGGCCGGGGTCCTTGTTGGGTTGCGATTGTGAAATCGTTAGCATCGCGCGGATTAACAGTCAATCATGAGGAAACAAATTTTCTCATCAAGCAATATCAACGTATCCGTCGACTGACGCGGCGCACAAGGCGCCGGCGTACTTCAGCCGACGACGACCGCTCATCGGCGAACGGTCGCGCAGGAGAGGCGTCTTCGAACTAGCGACGTGGATAGACGATGATTGAGAGATACGTTGCCGGCAATTTCATCAAAAGGTCCGGGCCGTGGAATTCGGCGGAGTCGAATAGCAGGCAATCGCCGGGCTCCATATGATAGCTCGACTCGCCATGCAAATATGAAACTTCACCGCTCAGCATATATATCAGCTCCAACCCCTCGTGCCGGAACTGACGGTATGGCTCAGCACCCTTGTCGAGCGTGATCAGGTACGGCTCGAATACGATGCTACCGCCGATCGATTGCCCGAGCTGCTGGTAGTGATGCCCCACCTTGGTGCCGCGGCGCTTGATCTCCAGACCCTTGCCTTTCTTGACGAACGAACAGCCCCTGCGACCCTCGAACGAGGCGAGCAGCATCGAAAGAGGCATATTCAACGCCGTTGCCAACTGATGCAGAGTCGAAAGAGAAGCCGCAATTTGGCCGTTCTCGATTTTCGATACCATGGCGGTCGAGACATCGGCCGCGCTTGCGAGCTCGGACACAGTCAGCCCAGCGGCCTTTCTGAAGTCGCGCACCTGAGCGCCGATCGCATCCTCCAGCGTCCGCGCGCCAACCTCCGGCGCCCCGGAGCCAGTCGCAAGCGATTTGGGCGATTGCGACTGTGTATCGACGACTTTCGATTTCCGCGCCATCTGTAGTCCACCTCCAGTCCCAACAAACAAACAAGCCGAAATATCCGGCGCGATAGCACGCCTCGTGCAATTTAGCCCCGCGATAAATGACGTGGCGGAAGCCGGTGGATGCTGTCAATCCGCGGGAATTCTATATCAATTTTATTTCTCAACAACCCAATGCCTGGTCAGATCATTTTACCACTCGCACCCTAGAGCGATCTCACTGCCAGGTTTCTCATAGCCCCAAGGCTCAGCTCTGTTGCATCGCGATATCGCGAAGTTCCTTTGATATTAATGCGTGTTTTTCGAAGTCTATGATGTAGCTGCGCGTCACGCGGCGATCTTCTGTGCGGTTGCGAACCGACGGCGCTGCGCGAAGATAAGTTTCCTGCTAGGATATTTTATTGATCACACTGAGCGAGCATTGCTCCTCTCATGTGACACTGCTTTGCGCAGGAAACTCGCGGCAGCAACGGAACGCCGCTCACACTACAAAAAAACGTCGGGAGAAGGAGACAACATGAAATCCCACATTGACGATCGCATCGCCGGCAAGTTGACCGGCGATCGGAACTGGTCGCTGGCCGCATTGGCGGCTTTGTGGCTGCTCTACGCTTTCGTGTTCTGGAAGATGCTCCCCTACGCAGGTACTGGCGTGATCTTCTGGTCGCTCGCCATCGGCGGCGGGCTCGTCCTTCTTTTCAACACGGCGTCCATCATCGCCATGCTGGCGCATCTGAGCGAGGACCGGAAGGAGATCTACGGCCTCGATCTCTATTACCTCGATGCCGCGAGGCAATCCATCGCGCAACCGCTGGCGGCCTAGGAGGTCACATCATGGCACAGTTGCCCTACGAACCTCCGAAGCAGTCTGCCATCGGACAGTTCTTCGACAGTCTGTTTCTTCTCGGGCTGGTTTTCGTGGCGTTGTTCGCGCCGCTCTACCTCAAGCTCGCGGGCGGCGGCAAGATCGAGCTCGAAATCGCGGACAAAACAACCTGGGCGGGCCTGGGACAGAACGCGGTCCAACAGGCGCAATGGGAAAAGCTCGGCCTCAACCCCGAAGCGGCCGCGCCGATGATCACCTCGCGCTTCGACTACGCGTTCGACCCGTTCGGACTTGCGGTCACGGCGATCGTCGTCATCGGATATTTCATGCTGCTGTTCCACTACTCGAAGATCGAATACCGCGACGTCATCGCCGAACGTTTCGGCAAGAAGTGAGGGACGCTCCATGGACAGTTTTCACCTGCTTGAATACGCGGCATGGGCAATTTCCGGACTTCTCGGAGTGCACATGCTGCTCGACATGGTCACGACCAACCAAAAGTACTCGGAAGATCTGCTCACATCTTCGAAGGAAGGCGAGATTGAAGACGCGCTCGTAATCGATCCAACCCACCAAGGGGGGCACCAGTGAGCCAGACAACAGTGATCCACGGGGAAAAAATTTCGCTGCTGCGCGTGCTCGGCCCCGGACACGTTTGGGCACTCGGCGTCGGCATCGTGCTCGTCGGCGAGTACATGGGCTGGAACTTCGCGGTCGGGAAAGGCGGCGCAATCGCCGCCCTCATCGCCTGCTGGTTTGCCGGCCTGCTCTATACCTGCGTGGCGATGATCGATTCTGAAGTGACCTCCACGGTCGCTGCGGCGGGAGGTCAATACGCCCAGGCCAAACACATCGTCGGCCCCTTGATGGCGTTCAACGTCGGCCTTTATCTCGTGTTCGCCTACACGATGCTGGAGGCGGCCAACGCCATAACACTCGGCTATCTCGTACAGACGGTCGGCGTGATGGCGGGATACGAGAATGTTCACGACAAGCCGTTCATCGTGCTTACGATCATGTTTCTGGCTTGGCTCAACTATCGCGGCGTCTACGCGACACTGACGTTCAACCTGTTCCTGACCGCCATCGCCTTCATCGCCATCATCATCCTGTTCGTTGCCGTCAAGCCCTGGTCGGGCGAGATCCTGCAACATGACGGGCTGCTGACCGGACTGCCGTACGGCTCGCTGGGCATCATCGCGGCTCTGCACTTCGGTCTGTGGTACTACCTCGGCATCGAAGGCACGTGTCAGGCGGCCGAGGAGGTTCGCTCGCCCGCACGCTCGCTGCCGCTCGGCACCATGACGGGCATCATCACGCTGCTGCTGGCGGCTACGATGACCTGGTACATCTGCGCCGGCCTGATGCCTTGGGAATACCTGGGCCAGGCCATTACACCGCTGTTTGACGCCGCCCGTCTCGTCGACTCCAAGCCGTTGATGGTCCTCCTGTTCATCGGGACGATCTTTTCGACCCTGGCGTCAGCGAACGGCTGCATCAACGACGCATCGCGTGCCTGGTTCTCGATGGGCCGCGACCGCTACCTGCCGACGTGGTTCGGTGCCGTCCACCCGAAGAACCGTACGCCGTTCCGATCGATCGTGTTCCTTGTGCCCGTGGCGCTGGTGTTCGCGTACTTCGCGCCACTCGATCAGGTGATCACGTTCTCGATCCTGTCGGGTCTGCTCGGCTACACCTACATGGCGATGAACATGGTCATGTTCCGCAAGAAGTGGCCGCTCGGCACGATCTCGCGGGGGTACGTGCACCCGTTCCATCCGCTGCCGGCCTTCGTGCTGCTGTTCTTGTGCGCCGTCACCTACTTCGCGGTGTACCTTGGCTACGGCACCCAGCTGGTCTCGATGATGGCGTTTTTCGCCATCGCTTCCCTGTGGTTCCACTTCCATCGCTATCGTTACGTTCGGCGCGGCGACCAGTTCACGATGCAGTGGCCAAGGCCGGTCGGCCACTGATCTGCGGCCAGAGGCACCACTCGCGGCGGCGGCAAATCCGTCGCCGCGAGACCGGAACAGATAGGGAAGCTTTGCGCGATGCCGGAATTCTTGTCTCTCTTTGCAGTCGCCGGGCTCGCGGCCATCGCGGCTCTCGCCTACCGCGAGCACGTGGCGCTGCGTCATTCGCGGCGCGGTCTTCTGACAGCGTGCCAGCCCGTCGTCGATGCGGCAACACTGTCCCACGGCGGCGACGACTTTCCTCGGCTGGACGGCCGACGACACGGTCGCCGCATCCGTGCCGAGCTCGTACCCGACTCGATGACCATTCGCCGACTGCCGCAGCTTTGGCTCGTCGTCACGCGACTGCAACCGCAACCGCGGATCGCCGAGTTCGCCATTCTGGTGCGGCCGAGCGGCACCGAGTTCTACTCATTGACGAGCGACCTCACCCATAATCTGACCCCTCCCCCAGCCTTGCCGCGGGAAGTTCTGATCCGCGGCGGTTCACCGGATGCACAGTCGTTGATCAATGCAATTGAACGCGACCTTGCCCGCATTCTCGCGAACCCGAAGGTGAAGGAGGTCGCGATGACACGCCAAGGCGCGCGCATCGTGTGGCAGGCAGGCGAAGGCAGGCGCGGCGAGCACCTGCTGTTGCGGCAATGCGTGTTCGACGACGCGGCAGTCGATGCCGCCACTCTCGCCCGGCTGATCAGGGAGTTGGAGTTCCTTAACGACGCCGTCGCCGAAGCGATCGAGACATCCGTGACATGAATGCCGCCAGCAAACGTCCCGTGAACCCCTACGTTGTCCTCGCGGTCGCGACGCTGCTTCCCGGCGGTGGACACGTTATCGCCGGCGAGCCCTATCGCGGCTTGGGTTTTGCGTTTTTTACGCTGCTACTGGTGGTTCTTTCCTGGCACACGACGACGCCCGAGCACTCATTCATCGGACGCTCCGCCGGTGGGCTGTTCGTCTGGGCGCTCTCGATACCTGATGCCTACCGAATTGCCCGCATGCGCTACGCTCTTTGGCAACGCGATCACGCGCCGAAGACGTGACGGCAGCGCGCAGCCGATCACGCGCCTAGCTGACGGTCGGCAAGTTTCATCGCGGCCAGCGCTTTGCGTCCGGCTTCTGCCAGTTCGCGCGGGATCTGTCCCAGCTCTCTGTGACGGGCGACGACCGTGAGCTTGCGCGAGATCTGCGGCCCGGGAAGCCGCGCCACCACCACCGCGCGCGCGGGCACCATCGCTTCGGCGATGCACAAGGGCGTTGTGATCGCGAACCCTTCTCCCGAGGCGACCATGGCCGCAACCGCGTACGGCGTATCGAATTCGAGCGTGCGCGGCGCGTCAATCCGCAGGCGCCGCAGGTGCCTCTCGATTTCAACACCCGTTTGCGACCGCGCGGTGAAGCGGATCAGGCGCATCGTCTTGGCGAGTTCGGCGAGCCCTGCCAAGCCGCGCACGGCGCGGGTTCCGCGCGGCAGCAGCAGGACGTACGGCTCGCGCGCGAGTTCCCAGCGCTCAAGGCCCGGCAGGTCTTCCAGGTCATCGACGCCAAGGACGATATCCAGGCGGCGCGTCAGCAGTTCGCCGGCGTGCATGGCGGTCAGGCCCGACAGCAGCGAGACTTCGTCCGCTCGCGACGCGAGGAAGCGCGCGACCGGGGCGGCAAGCGCGTGGTTCAGGCTATCGACAAGACCCACGCGGATGAGCGGCAGCCGACCCCTCCGCGTTTCACGCAGCAGCGGCCCGATTTGCCGGGCGTCCGCAAGCAGGGCCGCGGCGCGCTGCCGCATCAGTCCTCCGGCGAGCGTGAGCGCCAGCGGGCGGACGTCACGATCGAAGAGGCTGGTTCCGGTTTTTCGCTCCAGTTCCGCAATCGACAGGGATACTGCCGGTTGCGTGATTTTCAGCGCGCGCGCGGCTTCCGCCATCGTCCCCGACTCGCAGACGGCGAGAAAGATTTCCAGCGACCTCAGATCGAAAGGCAGGGTGTCGGCGACATCGGTCATAACCCTACTATTAGTCTGACTTATGCTTACTACAACCCCTTTAGCGGTATCTTGGTTTCGACGAACGATCCGTAAGGACTGCGATATGCGGGCAGAGCGCTACTCCATCTTCAGCGTACTCAGGGAAGCGTTGCGCGGCCATACGGGCTGGGGCCCGGCATGGCGCGACGCCGAACCGAAGCCGGAATACGATGTCGTCATCGTCGGCGGCGGCGGGCACGGGCTCGCGACCGCGTACTACCTTGCGAAAAACTTCGACGTCGGTCGCATCGCAGTCGTCGAAAAGGGCTGGATCGGCGGAGGCAACGTCGGCCGCAACACGACGATCGTGCGCTCGAACTACCTGCTGCCGGGCAACATCCCCTTCTACGAGCACGCGCTCAAGCTGTGGGAAGGACTGGAGCAGGACATCAACTACAACGCCATGGTGAGCCAGCGCGGCGTTCTCAATCTCTATCATTCGGATGCCCAGCGCGATGGTTTCGCGCGTCGCGGCAACGCCATGCGTCTCCACGGCGTCGATGCCGAGCTCCTTGATCGCGAAGGCGTGCGAAAGCTCGTCCCGTTTCTCAATTTCGACAACGCGCGTTTCCCGGTCCACGGCGGGCTGCTTCAACGGCGCGGCGGCACCGTGCGCCACGATGCGGTCGCCTGGGGATACGCGCGCGCCGCCGACCGGCGCGGGGTCGACATCATTCAAAACTGCGAAGTGAAGAAAATCCTTGTCGAGGACAACCGCGTTGCAGGCGTAGAGACCTCGCGCGGTCCGATCCGCGCCAGGAAGATCGGGTTGGCGGTCGCCGGCAATTCCTCGCGCGTCGCGGCGATGGCGGGACTGAAGCTGCCGATCGAGAGCCATGTGCTCCAGGCTTTCGTTTCCGAATCGATCAAGCCGTTCATCGACGGCGTCGTGACCTTCGGCGCCGGACACTTCTACATCAGTCAATCGGACAAGGGCGGCCTGGTATTCGGCGGCGACCTCGACGGCTACAACAGTTATGCGCAACGCGGCAACCTGCCGGTCGTCGAAGACGTCTGCGAAGGCGGCATGGCGCTCATGCCGCGCATCGGCCGCGTGCGCCTGCTGCGCCAGTGGGGCGGCATCATGGACATGTCGATGGACGGCAGCCCGTTTATCGACCGCACGCCGATCGCGGGGCTCTACTTCAACGGCGGCTGGTGCTACGGCGGGTTCAAGGCGACGCCGGCCTCGGGCGACTGCTTCGCGCATCTGATCGCGCGCGATGAGTCCCATCCGTTGACCCGCGCCTATCGCCTCGACCGCTTCGCGACGGGACATGCCATCGACGAAAAAGGCATGGGCCCGCATCCCAACCTCCACTGACGCATCCGACGAAGGAACCGATCCATGAGGATCACATGCCCGTGCTGCGGTGAGCGAAGCCTCGACGAATTCACGTACTACGGAGACGCATCGGTCACGCGACCGGATGCCTTCGCGCCGACCGCCGCCAGCGACTTCTATGCCTATGTGTTCGAACGCAGCAATTCGCCCGGCGAACATCGCGAGCTTTGGTATCACGCGGCGGGCTGCCACGCCTGGCTGGTCGTGACGCGCAACGTGTCCAGCCACGCCATCGCATCGGTCGAGCTGGCGAAAGATGTGGCGCTGCGGCGTGCCAGCCTTTCAGCCGGCGGAGCCGCCCAATGACGACACAGTCCAACCGCATCTCGTTTGGCGGCCAGGTTGATCGCCGGCGCACGCTTCGCTTCTGGTTTGACGGCGTGCGCTATGAGGGTCATTTGGGCGATACGCTCGCCTCGGCATTGCTTGCCAATGGCGTGAAGCTGACCGGCCGTTCGTTCAAGTATCATCGGCCGCGCGGCATCCTGAGCGCGGGCTCGGAGGAACCCAACGCGCTCGTCGAGCTCAGAAGCGGCGCCTACCGCGAACCCAACACCAAGGCGACGACGGTTGAACTCTACGATGGCCTCGAAGCCTTGAGCCAGAACCGTTGGCCGTCGCTCCGTTTCGACATCATGTCGATCAACTCGCTCCTGTCGCCCGTGTTCGTCGCGGGCTTCTACTACAAGACCTTCATGTGGCCCGCCGCATTGTGGGAAAAGTTGTACGAGCCCGCGATCCGTCGCGCCGCCGGTCTTGGACGGGCCTCCGAAACGGAGGACCCCGACACCTACGAGAAGGCGACGGCGTTCTGCGATGTGCTCATCATCGGCGGCGGAGCTGCGGGTTTGATGGCGGCGCGTGCCGCGGCGAAGAGCGGAGCGCGTGTCATTCTGGCCGACGAGACTTTTGCTCTCGGCGGGCGCAGCGTCGGCGACGCGTCCATCATCGACGGCAAACCCGCCGCCGAATGGGTGTCCACCGTGGAGGCCGAACTGAGCGCCGCGCCGGACGTGCGCATTCTCAAGCGGACCACCGTGTTCGGCACCTACGATGGCGGAACCTATGGCGCGGTGGAGCGCGTGAGCGACCACTTGGCTGCGACGCCCGCCGGAGCACCGCGCCAGAGGCTTTGGCGCATCGTTGCGAAGCAGGCCGTTCTGGCGTCGGGCTCGACCGAGCGTCCGATCGTGTTCGGCGGCAACGATCGGCCCGGCGTGATGCTCGCGGGCGCGGTCAGGACCTACGTCAACCGCTACGGTGTTCTACCGGGCAAGCGCGCCGTCGTGTTCGCCAACAATGACGACGCGGCCTCAACCGTCGCCGATCTCAAGCGCGGCGGCGCCGAGGTCGTCGCGCTCGTTGACTCCCGGGCCGAACCGTCGACCTACGTTCGCGATATCGCGCGGATGGCCAATGTTCGGCTGATCAAGGGCGGTGTCATTGTCGATGCACTCGGCGGCAGATGCGTCACCGGCGCCTTAGTCCGCACCGCGGACGGCCGCGAAGAACGCCTCTCTTGCGACCTGATTGCCATGTCGGGAGGCTGGAACCCCAACATTCAGCTCACAACTCATCTGGGTGGCCGGCCCGTCTGGAACGACGAACTGTCAACCTTCACCGCCGGCACGATGCCGGCTGGATTGGCGGTTGCCGGTGCGGCGGCCGGAAACTTCGCACTGGCCGCAACGCTCGCTGACGGCGCCGACGCAGGTGCCGCCGCGGCAACGCGCGCGGGCTTCACAGCGCCCGCCATCGCCGTTCCGAACGCGTCGTCCGACAGCGTCGCGATCTCGCCGCTCTGGCGCGTAACGGGCTATCGCGGCAAGGCGTTCGTCGATCAGCAGAACGACGTCGCGGCCTCCGATATCGTTCTGGCCGAACGCGAAGGCTTCCGCGCGGTCGAGCACCTGAAGCGCTATACGACGCTCGGCATGGCGACCGACCAGGGCCGCACCGCCAACATCAACGCGCTCGCCATCATGGCCGAAATCACGAAGCGGACCATCCCCGAGACCGGGATGACCGTAGCCCGTCCGCCTTATACGCCGGTGGCGCTAGGCGCGCTCGCCGGCCACCATCGCGGCAAGGATTTCAAGCCCACGCGCCTGCCGCCGTCGTACGCCTGGGCGAAGGAACAGGGCGCCGTGTTCGTCGAGACGGGCTTGTGGCTGCGCCCCAGCTACTTCCCGCGAGCCGGCGAAACGGACTGGCTTGAGACCGTCATTCGCGAGGTCAACACGGTCCGCAACGCGGTCGGCATTTGCGACGTGTCGACGCTCGGCAAGATCGACGTCCAGGGTTCGGACGCGGCACTATTCCTCGACCGGCTCTACATGAACGGCTTGAAGACGCTGGCGGTCGGCAAATGCCGCTACGGCGGCATGCTGCGCGAGGACGGCGTGCTGATGGACGACGGCACCATCGCGCGCCTGGGAGAGCACCACTACTTCGTGACCACGACGACGGCGAACGCCGTCAAGGTCATGCAGCACATGGAACTCTGCCACCAGTGGCTGTGGCCGGAACTCGACGTTCAGTTCACCTCGGCAACCGAGCAGTGGGCGCAATATGCGGTCGCCGGGCCCAAGTCGCGAGATCTGTTGCGCAAGGTCGTCGATCCCTCGATCGACATATCGGATGCCGGCTTCCCGTATCTGCAGGCCGGCGCGATCACCGTCTGCGGCGGCATCAAGGCGCGTCTGTTCCGCCTCTCGTTCTCAGGCGAGCGCGCCTACGAGATCGGCGTGCCGGCGCGCTTCGGCGACGCGCTGATGCGGCGCCTGATTGAGGCCGGCGCGGAGTTCGGCGCCTGCGCCTATGGCACGGAAGCGCTCGGTGTCATGCGCATCGAGAAGGGCCACATCAGCGGACCCGAGCTGAACGGCACGACCACGCCGAGAGATGTTGGCCTTGGCGGCATGGTGTCGACGAAAAAGGACTTCATCGGCCGCGTGCTCGGCAACCGGCCAGGTTTGACCGACCCCGATCGCCCGGCCCTTGTCGGCTTCCGGCCGGTCGATCATTCGACGCGGCTGAGGTCGGGCGCCCACTTCATCGCCCGCGATGCCACGGCGTCGGCCGCCAACGACGAGGGCTACATGACGTCGGTCGCCTACTCGCCGTCGTCAGGTCATTGGGTCGGTCTTGGCTTGCTGAAGCGCGGTCCCGACCGCATCGGAGAAATCGTTCGCGCCTACGATCCGCTGCGCAACGCGGACACGCTGGTGGAAGTCGTGTCGCCCTGTTTCGTCGATAGCAAAGGAGAAAAGCTCCGTGGCTAGTCCATCCCTGGCCGCGCGCTCGGCTTTCATCAAAACGTCGCCGGTGGTCGCGCACGGGCTGTCGATTGAACCCCGCGAGACCCTCACACTGGCGAGCATCGCGGTTGCCAAGGGCCGGCTGCAGGACCTGCAATCGGCCATCAGCGACGCCTATGGCGTCACACTTCCGCTCGAACCGCGACGCGTCGTCGGAAAGGACATCGCCTTCCTCTGGGCCGGGCCCGGACAATGGCTCGCGGTCGCCGAACGGGGGCCTGGTCGCGACCTGGAGGTCGAACTCAAGCCGAAGCTCGCGGGCCTCGCCGCAGTCGTCGACCATTCCGACGGCCGGGTGGTCGTGCGCGTGTCGGGTGCGCGCGCCCGCGACGTGCTGGCCAAGGGTGTTCCGATCGACCTCCACCCCCGCGCCTTCAAGACGAACGACGTCGCGATCACGCACGCGAGCCACATCGGCGTCGTCCTTTGGCAGCTTGACGAGGCGCCGACCTACGACATCGCGATGTTCCGCAGCTTCGCGGACAGTTTCATGCACTGGCTCAACGACTCCGCGGCCGAGTTCCGCACGTAGCCAGCGGACATGCGCAAGGTGTCAGCGACTTTGTCGACGGCA
>CAZYXX010000004.1:0-327401 GCA_964651805.1 uncultured Hyphomicrobium sp.
TCCTTGCAGAGCCTGAATCAGATCGAGCGCATCACATCAATGGGTCCTGAGCCTAAAAGGGCGTCCGTTCTCGTCTCGGTTCGGATAAGCTTTCAGGATGGACGGGGCGATCATCCTCTTGAACTTTGCAGAGCCAATATCGCGCGCAAAACAGAGGACGTAATCATGGTCAGGTGTGATAGCTACCTTGTTATCGTTCGGGCTATCCACTTTCCGCCAGATGAAGGTGGCGACATGATTTTCCTCACCAAATATTTCGTAGCAAATATTTGTGAGACGGTGCGCCTCGTTATCATCGATGGTTATAAAGATGACGCCATGGTCCGCCAGCAGCTCATGGAGCATCCGAAGGCGCGGCCACATCATGGCACACCATTTGTCATGACGTAGGCCGTCCTCAACACCGACCGGATTGGACTCCAGCCACTCCCGGATCATTGGCGCATTGACGTTATCGTCGTAGCACCATCCCTCGTTGCCGGTGTTGTACGGCGGATCGATAAAGATGCAGTCCACCTTGCCCGCGTAGAGCGGCAGGAGCGCCTTCAGCGCGTGCAGGTTGTCGCCGTGGATGACGAGGTTGCCGTCAAGCGCGACAGGACCGATGCCCTTGCTTTCATCGGGCACGAGCGGACGGAAGGGCACCGCCAGATGGTGGTTATAAACAAACTCTTTGCCCTTGAAACTCAGCTCCGTCATGCCCGCCCTTTCGTATTCATTCCCGTGTATCGCTCGACCTTGATCTCCGCTTCCCGCTTGCGGGCCTGCGCAATGTCGTAGCTGTTCTGCATGCGCATCAGCGTCTCCATCGAGATGCCGAAGGCTTTTTCGATCCGGATCGCCATGTCCGGCGACAGGTGCGCGCGCTCGTTCAGGAGCGCCGACAGTGCCGGGCGCGTGACGCCCAGCGCATCCGCCGCCTCAGTCACCGACAGGCCGAGCGGTTTCAAGACCTCGTGCTTCACGAAGCCGCCCGGATGGGAAGGCTTTTTTAGCCGAAGGCCATCCTCATCGGTCATCGCGCGCTGTCCGGTGATTGTTCATCGAGTCGGATGCAGCGTATCGGACCTAACGTTGCCTGTAAAGCAACGCTTTACGGCTTCTGAGCATGACGCAGCCGGATGGGTTTGAGACTCACTTTTGGAGGGCTATAGCGTAGGTGTAGTTCTCTGTTTCGTCGGCTTCGGCCCGCCACAAGCCGCCGATTGCCCTGTGTGGCGCGATATCGCCGCCGACGCGATCCGTCGGGCGCGGTCGTGATCAGGCAGGAACGTATGTCAACCTGATCACATCCTCGCCGATCAAATCGCGGGCCACAAGGCGGAGCGGCGGCCGGGGACCGGCGAAGAACGGCTTGCCCTGACCAAGCACGACGGGATGGAAGTAGAGTCGATACTCATCGATAAGACTGAGGTCGGTCAGGCTTCGTGCCAGGTCTGGTCCGGAAACGGAAATCTCCCCAACGAGCCGAGACTTGAGGTCACGTATCACCGCCTCGAGGTCCCCGCCGACAAGCGTGGCGTTGGGGCCAACCGACTCCAACGTGCTCGACACCACCCACTTCGGTTGGCTCCGCCATGCCGTTGCGAATTCGCGGAGATCCGGGGTCCACCCAGAGTGGTCTTCGTCCCAATAGCGCATGACCTCGTACATGCGGCGGCCGTACACACTGCCTGCCACGCCGCGCACGTGCTCTATCCAGTGCCGAAAGAGCGCGGCATCGGGCGCAAATGCCTCGTGGTCGACATAGCCGTCCAGTGACTGATTCATTCCGAAGACGAGCTTCGCCATGCTATGGATTCTCGGTCCCAGGTTTTCAGACGACCTTTTCACATTTGGGCAGATTACCGTTGCTTTCGCTCCTATGGGGCGCGAGCTCACAGCGGCAATCCGTGCCCATTCTGGCGACCATCATTGGGTTCGCTGCCCACCAGAAACCTCATCCTCGCGCGCTGCAAGCAGCCAGATATATCCAACGATATGCGTTCGTTAGGTATGGCATCCGGCGTCATACCGAGCCATTAACAGCGGAAATTGCTATCCAAACCGGCGTCAAACATCATGATGTCCGCGAGTTACACTACGCAAAAAACTGTGACGGGCTGACAATTCCGGAGCCATAACTGTTCCAGCGATCTCCGCGCGGCTATAAAAACATTCAAAATGTTGGCTCAATTGATTTGTCTGGCACGCGTTCAGGCGGCATTCGCCGTAACGGTATTCTTGTTGCTGGCGGGTTGCGCGGTAAGGCCCGGAAGCGACGTGCTCGAACCGGTCGCCAAGCCGCCCTCATATACCGACAAAGTCCATCTGTTGGTCGCCACAACGCGTGATCGCGGCAGCATGGACGACCCGAATGCATTTACGGCCGAGCGAGCCAAGCACCTCAATTTTGCATCACTAACAATCTCCATCCCGACTCATCACAAGGCGGGCCAGATCGAGTGGCCAGATACCGTTCCGCCGGATCCGTCGCTCCATTTCATGACCACAGATCGCGCGTTCCTCGATGCGGGCAGCTTCAGAGATCAGATCCGTGCCCGTGCGCGTCAGGGCGGTCCCGAGGCCAATAGCGTTCTCGTATTCGTTCATGGATACAACACGCTTTATGAGGAGGCGGTCTATTGGTTCGCTCAGATCATCCATGACTCCGGCTACACAGGAACCGCCGTTTTGTTTGCTTGGCCGTCTCGCGGCAAGGCACCGCTTTACCTGGCTGACCGCGAGGCAAGCACATATTCACGCGACTACTTCGAGCAAGCACTCTTGTTGATCTCGGCCATGCCGGAGGTTCATGAAGTCAATATTCTTGCCCACAGCATGGGGAACTGGCTGGCGGTCGAAACGCTCCGGCAAGCGCGTTTAAATGGGCATGGCGACTTCAACGGCAAACTCGGCGAAGTCGTTCTCGCCTCGCCCGACCTCGACGTTACCGTATTCCGTACGCAGCTCGATGTGATTGGCCGTCTCCCGCGTCCCATGACCATTCTCGTATCCGAAGATGACAAAGCTCTCGCCTTATCCACGAAGCTCGCCGGAGGCGTTGATCGCGCCGGCCGCGTCTCCGCCAACGATGCGCGCACCATCGCGGCCGCAGAGAAGTACAATCTTCGCGTCGTCGACCTCACCGCCGTGGACGATGGCGAAGGCAACCACCATAGCAAGTATTCAAAGTCCGCAGCTGTTTTGGAAGCTATCGGAAAAGGGCTTAAAACACATGGCGCCGCCAAGGCGCCGCCAGGGGTCGTTACCGCCGTCACAAACGTTGGCAATAGCCTGCTTCAGGTCCCTGCAGCAATCGTCGGTGGCGGAGCGGCCGAGTAGGCGCTCGATCGGAGGTTCCAATGCCCTCGTTTTACCAAGTGATCGTCTGGATCGTCGTCGGCCTGATCGGCGGAGCACTGGCCGGGCGGCTTGTCACGTGGGATTCTACTGGATTTGGGCGTTGGAGGAATCTCGGACTCGGACTGGCGGGCGCGCTCGTCGGCGGCTTCCTGTTCTGGCTTTTTGGGCTGTTTCCAGAGTTGGATCGAATTGCCGTTTCGCTTCGCGACATCGTCGCGGCGGTCATCGGATCTTTGATCGTGCTCGGCGCGCTCAGCTACTGGTCGCGCGGGAAATCCCCGTAACTCTTGTCACGTCCACAAAGCTTTTGAAGCTTGCGCCAGCTTCTCACTCCCCGCGTTCCGCTCGAATTGCGGCGAGGTCGAATAAGCGGAAACGGTAAAGAGCGGGTCCTCCAATTTAACGGAGCCGCCGCAAGCTAACATAAGCTAATCAGTTATCGTTCGTTGGGTGGCCTCGCCCCTCGTGTTACGCACCCGGTGCGTTCGAGGAGGTGCGAAATGAACGAGATCGTCGATACAAAGTCTTTCAAAACGTCCAACACCTGGGGTCGCGGAACCACCTACTCAGACATCACCGAAACCATCGGTCATACGCCCCTTGTACGCCTATCCAAGGTCAAGGCGCGGTTCGACACCCTCGCCGACATCGCAATCAAACTCGAATTTTTCAATCCACTATCCTCTGTGAAGGACCGCATCGGCGTATCCCTCTTCGACGCGCTCGAAGCTGAAGGCAAAATCCATCCCAGCCGCACGACGTTGATCGAGCCGACTTCGGGTAACACCGGCGTCGCCCTTGCTTTCGTCGCCGCTGCCCGCGGCTACCGACTGATCCTGGTAATGCCGGAATCCATGTCGATCGAACGACGCAAGATTCTCGCTCATCTCGGCGCGCAGTTGGAATTGACGCCGGCAGCCGGGGGCATGGGCGGCGCCGTCGCCCGCGCTGAGGAACTCGCAAAGACGCTGCCCGATGCCGTCATTCCGGGGCAGTTCGTCAACCCTGCCAACCCGCTCATCCACGAACGAACGACGGCCGAGGAAATCTGGAACGACACCGCAGGCGCAGTTGACATCGTTGCCGCCGGCGTGGGCACGGGTGGCACCATCACCGGCGTCGGCCGCGCCCTCAAACCGCGCAAGGAAAGCCTGCGCATCGTCGCCGTCGAACCGGCGTCGAGCCCGGTTCTTTCCGGCGGACAGAAGGGGCCGCACAAAATTCAGGGCATCGGCGCCGGGTTCATTCCCGAGGTGCTCGACCGTTCCGTCATCGACGAGGTCATCACCGTCACCAACGAGGACGCGTTCGAGTATTCGCGCCAGCTCGCCAAGCTCGAAGGCATTCCCGGCGGCATTTCAACCGGGGCTAACCTCTACGCCGCCGTCCAACTTGCCAAACGACCCGAGAACGCCGGCAAAACGATCGTGACATTCGCGCCGAGTTCCGCCGAACGCTACTTCTCGAGCGAACTGTTCGTCTGAGATATCGGAGCGGTCCGGCGAAGCAAACCATTCGCCGGCCGCAACTCAAGCACGCGGCAATCCCGTTTCCGCCTGGATTTCCTTCAGCGCCGCCACAAGCACGTCGATCTCGCCGCACGTGTTATAGAACGCGAACGACGGCCTAACCGTCGTCTCCTGCCCGAACCGCCGCAGAATCGGCTGAGCACAGTGGTGCCCGGAGCGGACAGCAATGCCGTAGGCATTGAGCTTCGATCCGATCTCTTCGCTCGGCAGCCCCTTGATGATGAGCGAAATTACGCTCGCCTTTTCAGGCGCGGTACCGATGATGCGCAAGTTAGGGATTTCGAGCAGCCGATGGGTTGCATATTCGAGCAGGCCATGTTCGTACCGACCGATGTTGTCGAGCCCGATCCGCTCTACATAGTCGATGGCCGCACCAAGCCCGACCGCATCGGCGATGTTGCCGGTGCCGGCCTCGAAACGCTGCGGAGAACCATGAATCTCCGTGCGCTCGAACGTGACGTCGCGGATCATGTTGCCGCCGGTCTGATACGGCGGCAGCGTGTCCATCAGTTCAGGCCGCGCATAGAGCGCGCCGATGCCGGTCGGTGCAAAAAGCTTGTGACCGGAAAAGACGAAGAAGTCCGCGTCCAGATCCTGCACGTCGACCTTCATGTGCGAGACCGATTGCGCGCCGTCCACCAGCACCCGCGCCCCCACACGCCTGGCCATTTCGACGACGGTCTTGGCCGGCGTGATCGTGCCTAGCGCGTTCGACACCTGCGTGAACGCAACAATCTTGGTCTTGCTGTTCAAAAGCTTCGAGAACTCATCCAGCAGCAGCGCTCCGTGATCGTCCACCGGTGCAACGCGAAGCCTCGCACCGTTGGCGAGACACAGCATCTGCCACGGAACGATGTTGGCATGGTGCTCCAGGTTCGTGATGACGATCTCGTCGCCCGCGTTCACGTGCTGGCGCCCGAACGTGGCCGCAACGAGGTTGATCGCCTCCGTCGCACCGCGCGTGAAGATGATGTCCGTCGGTGCCGACGCATTGAGGAACCGCGCCACTTTGCTGCGTGCGCCTTCGTAGGCATCCGTTGAGCGCGCCGCCAGCTCGTGCGCAGCGCGGTGGATGTTCGAATTCTCGTGCTCGTAGAAATACGAAATCCGGTCAATCACCGCCTTCGGTTTCTGCGTCGTCGCCGCGTTGTCGAACCAGATGAGCGGCTTGCCGTTGACCCGCTCGTTGAGGATAGGGAAGTCGCGTCGGATCGCGTTGACGTCGAAAGCCGGATGCGCGGACGCATATTGCGAAGAAAGACCCGGCACATCGGTTGTGGGCGTGAAGACGTGATTGAGAAAATAGAAGTCCGACGCCGATGCGCCGACCGGAACAATGCTTGACGTCTCGGCCGCAAGCGGCGCCAACAACACTTTGAGGTCGGTCTCGAAGGGCAGCGGAATGTGGCTGCTCGACGTAGTGGGCACGCTCGCCGCGCTCCCGCCGTCGTCCACGGTTCCGGCCGACGACGGAGTGTGAATCCCATTATCTAGAATCTGCGGCGGCGGATTGGCCTCGGGCGGTTGCGGAATGCCGTTCGCATTGGCTCCCGGATGCGCCGCGCTGCCCGGTGATATGCCGGAGCCCGCCAGCGACTTCGTCGTCCCGATCGACTGTTGCAGATCCGGTGTTGGCGGTGCCGTAATCCCGCCAAGCTGCACGATATCGAACCCTGAAAAGTCGCTCGGAACGCCGCGCGGCAGTCCGGCCGGAGCAATCTCCTCCGCACCACCCGCAGTCAACGAACCCGGCGCCGCTGCCGGAACACCAGCAGATGGCACCAATGGCGTTTCGACCAGCGACGCTCCAACAACCGGCGTCGTAATCGTGCTGCCGAACCCGGGCAGCGATGGTCCGGATGGCATCGGGACCGATTGCCCCGGCGCCGCGCCCGCGGTCGATTGCACGCCACCGGCCGCAACAGAAGCATCCGGCACCAACGCAATGCTCGGAACGACTTCAGGCACGCCGCTCAACGCCGGCAACACACCGCCCTGCGGAACAATTGCCGGAGAAGGCGCAAATCCGGTCGGAGCCGGCGGCTCGATGAGCGTCACGCCCGATGCCGCCGCACCAGGCGAAACGCCGGCCCCCGGCAGCGACGGTCCACCGACGCTTGTGGGAACGCCCTGACCGGGAAGCGCAGCGAAGAACTCGTTCGCAAGCCGCGTAAGTTGAGCCACGTCCGGCAAGCCGGCTGAAGTTCCCTGGCCGCCCAGAGCCGCGGCTGCAAGCCCATCGAGATTGGTCACGCCACCGCCCGTCAGCTGTAGGTGTGGAACTTCGTCACATCGACGTTTTCGAGAACGCCGAGCGCATCATCGGTCAGCACGGCAAGCGAGCAGTAGAGCGACACGAGGTAGGAAGCGATCGCCTGATCGTTGATGCCCATGAACCGTACCGACAGGCCCTTGCTCAGCTCTCCCGGCAGACCCGGCTGGAAAAGGCCGACGACGCCTTGCTTGGCCTCGCCCGTGCGGATCAGCAGAATGTTGGTCTTTCCGCTCTTGACCTCGAGCTTGTCCGAAGGAATGAGCGGAATACCGCGCCATGTGACGAACGGCGAACCGAAAAGCGTGACCGTTGGCGGCGGAACGCCGCGCCGCGTGCACTCGCGTCCGAAGGCGGCGATGGCGAGCGGATGCGCGAGGAAGAACGCCGGCTCTTTCCACACTTTCGTGATCAGTTCGTCGAAATCATCCGGCGTCGGCGCACCTCCCCGCGTCTTGACCTTCTGGGACGCGGCAGCGTGTGCCAGCAGTCCGTATTCCTTGTTGTTGATGAGTTCGCTTTCCTGCCTCTCCTTGACCGTCTCGATCGTCAGGCGCAGCTGCTCTTTGATCTGATTGTGCGGAACCGAATAGAGATCGGAAACGCGCGTGTGAATATCGAGAACCGTCTGCACCGCGCTCAGCAAATATTCGCGCGGGTTCTCGATGTAATCGACGAAAGTCTGCGGCAGAACGCGCTCATCGCGCACCGAGCAGGCCACCTCGACGCTGTCGGCGTCACGCACCTTGTTGACGCGGTAAATGCCCGCCTCGACCGGTACCCACTGCAGGAAATGCACCAGCCATCGCGGCGTGATGCTCGACATCTGGGGAACGGTCTTTGTTGCGTTGGCTAATTGCCTTGCCGCGATATCGCCAAGAGCTGTTTGCGCTTCGTCTGCCATGTCTTCCTCTGATCAAAGAGAAATTGGAATAAGCTTATCTAAATTGGCTATATGCCGAAGATCACATTGCTGTCGACGACGTTATATTGGAATCAAATTCCAGCCCCACCATCGAACGTTTCGGTCCGCACCTGCGCCTGCACGATGTTGGAGCCGGGCGGCACGCTGCGCGTGAGCCAAACATTGCCGCCGATCGACGAGCCGCGTCCGATGGTTATGCGCCCCAGGATCGTCGCCCCCGCATAGATCACGACATCATCCTCGATGATCGGATGGCGTGGCCGGCCCTTCACAAGGGCGCCGCTCTCATCCACCGAGAAGCGCTTCGCACCGAGCGTCACTGCCTGATATATTCGCACACGCTCGCCGATCACCGTCGTCTCGCCTATGACGACGCCGGTTCCGTGATCGATGAAGAATCTGCCGCCGATAGAAGCACCCGGATGGATGTCGATGCCGGTGGACGAGTGCGCGAGCGACGCAACGATGCGCGCGACGATCGGCGCACCGAGCCCATTCAGCGCATGCGCAATGCGATGATGCACGACCGCTTTGACGCCCGGAAAACTGAGCAGCACTTCTTCCGTACTCTGCGCCGACGGATCACCTTCGAACGCCGCCTGCACGTCGCTCTCAAGCGTTTCATAGATACGCGGCAAGAGCCCTGCGAACGCGCTCACGATTTCTTCCGCCGATCGCGAATTGGGGTTCGGCGTATGCGTCTCGGCATCGAAGGCGTGTTCGTTCTCGATCTGCTCGACCAACGTCCACAATGCCTGATCGAGACGCGCGCCTGCATAGAAGGCGAGACCCGAGGCACTATGATCGCGCGCTCCTGAATGACGCGGAAAGAGCGCCGCGTTGATATCGTCGACAGCACTCTCAAGCTCTTTTGCGTTCGGTAACGGAGCCTTGCGGACTTCACCGCCTTGCAGCCGCCGCGACTTCTTGCGCGCGGCCCGCAAGTCGTCGACGATTGTTTCGATCTTCCAGCTCACAACCACTCCTCAGGCATCCCAGACCGTCAAGGCCGCATGTTCGCGTACCACTGCCAAATATCGATGGCCGGCCGACGCGTCCCCGCACCGACCGGCCGCCGTTCCCTCGTGAAAATTCACTGCGTCGATTTGATTGCGATCTGGTCGTAAATGCCGCCGTCTGCAAAATGGGTCTTCTGCAGATCGGCCCACGGACCCAGCTTCACGGCCGCGTCGAACGTCTTGATTTCCGGGAACTTCGACGCATTCGCCTTCAGCACGGCTTCGCTGCGCGGCCGGAAGTCATGCTTGGCAATGATCTGCTGGGCTTCATCCGAATAAAGGAAGTTGAGGTAGGCTTTCGCCAAATCCTCGGTTCCTCGCTTGGCGACGACTTTCTCCACGACCGCAACCGGCGGCGCCGCTTCAATACTGATGGAGGGATACACGACCTCGAATTCGCCGGCACCCACTTCCCGGCCAATCAAGGAAGCCTCATTCTCGAACGTCACGAGCACGTCGCCGATGCCGCGCTGCGTGAATGTCGTCGTCGCGCCGCGACCGCCGCCGTCGAACACCGGCACATTGGCGAACAGCTTGCCGACGAACTCCTTGGCCTTGTCGTCGGAGCCAAGCTTGTCCTTGGCATAGCCCCACGCCGCCAGATAGGTGTAGCGACCATTACCCGAGGTCTTGGGATTGGGGACAACGACGGAAATGCCCTGCTTCGTCAGATCGTCCCAGTCCTTGATACCTTGCGGGTTGCCCTTGCGCACCAGGAACACGCTCGTTGTCGTGTAGGGCGCCGCGCTGTTGGGAAATTGCGTCCGCCAGTCTTTGGAAATGACACCTTTGGACGCCAGGAAATCGAGATCGGTCGGCTGGTTCAAAGTTACGACATCGGCTTCGAGACCTTCCGCAACTGACGTCGCCTGCTTCGTCGAACCAGCATGCGCCTGGTTGACGGTCACGTCGGCACCCGCGGCCTTCTGCTTTGCCGAGAACGCCGGGTTGATGTCCTTATAGAGTTCGCGCGAAACGTCGTACGATGCATTGAGCAAGGTCTGCTCTGCATAAGCCGGGCTTGCGAGAAGAAGCGCGGCAAGGCTCCACACGGCAGCCTTCAAGGGTCGCGTTGCGATCATTGTGTTCTCCAGGAAATCGCTAAGATCGCAGTCAGTTTGCAGGTCCGACGTGAGCCACGGAACGAAGTAGTTTCGATGTCCTTAGATGCAGGACTGCAAAACACCGCGCGCGGCAAACGCTGCCGCGCGCGCCGGTCAAAGCTGCTAAACTCCCATGGACCAACTTCGTCCGTTATAGCAGACGCGGGCCGCGCCACGGCCTCGCGGCGCCGTGGCTTGAGGACCGATCGGGAATGAACCTTCAGCAGTTACGAATTATCCGAGAAACCGTCCGCCACGGTTTCAATTTGACGGAGGCCGCCAACGCACTTTTCACATCGCAATCTGGCGTGAGCAAACACATCCGTGACCTTGAGGAGGAACTCGGTGTCGAGATTTTCGTTCGCCGCGGCAAGCGCCTTCTTGGCTTGACCGACCCTGGCAAGGAAGTTGCGACCATCGTCGACCGCATGCTGGTCGATTCCGATAACCTGCGCCGTGTGGCATCCGAATACGCACGAAGCGACGCCGGCACCCTTGCGATTGCGACAACCCATACGCAAGCGCGCTACGCGCTCCCCCCCGTTATCGCGAAATTCAAAGGCCGCTTTCCCGGCGTGCGCCTGACGATCCATCAGGCGAGCCCGAAGGACATGCCGCGCGTCTTGATGGACAGTAACGTCGACATCGCGATCGCAACCGACACCCTGGAGCAGAATCCCGGCATCGCGACTTTTCCCTACCTCACCTGGGAGCACGCCGTCATCGTCCCGAAGGGTCATCCGCTCGAAAAGGTGAAGGATCCGCGGCTCGCGACCATCGCCGACTATCCCATCATCACGTACGACGAGGGACTGACGGGGCGAACACGCATCGACGCTGTCTTCGAGGCGGCCGGCTGCACCGCCGACGTCGCAATGACCGCCCTCGACGCGGACGTGATCAAGGAATACGTCTCGCTCGGTCTAGGCGTGGGCATCATCGCCTCCATCGCTTACGATCCCAAAAGCGACACCAAGCTGACGGCGCTATCAACGCCCGGGCTTTTCCGCACCAACACGTCCAGCATAGCGATCCGAAAGGGACGCATGCTGCGCAGTTACGTCTATCGCTTTATCGAGCTTTGCTCGCCCAATCTGACGGAAGCGGTGGTCCGTGGCGGCAGCGAACGACCCGAACCCGACGAGTACGAAATCTGACCCCTCACCACGTTCGTCTTACGGCGCTAGGAAATGCGAAACGCTTGCCAATAACAGAATTGCGGATGTCGAAGCCAAACATTCTCTACCTATCCGTCACGCTTAAAAACTTCGAAGCCATCGTCAGTGGTGTGATGACGACCGAATATCGCGATCGCACGGATTACTGGAAATCGCGGCTCGACGGCCGAAACTATGACGGCGTCCGTCTTCGGGCGGGCAACAGCAGCGATGCCCAGGAAGCCGACATCGAGCTCGTCGAAATCCTTAAAGTCGTGCGCGAAGGCAAAGGCCAATACGCCATTCGTTTTGGCAAGCTGCACGCATCGAAGGGCTAGCCGAGCCTGCCTCCTCCGTTCGTCCTTAAAACGGCTCACGGACCAAACCCGCGAAGTCATGCGCAACCCCGGCCGTGACAACCGCACTCGACGGTCTCAGCCGGCTTTGGCAGAATGAGCCTGTTTAATCGTCCCTATGTTCTATTTTTTTGGAGAATTCCCGATGCATACTCGCGCACGTAGATCAGCATTCCAAGCCGTCGCAGCAATCGTACTCCTGCTACCGACCGCCGCTACGTCCCAAGACTATTCGATGGACGCTCAACAATTCTGCCAGCAGTACTTTGATCAGGCTTGGCAGCCTTACGGCGATATCTATGTCGCGCTCAGCGTCAACGGCACCGAGGCGACGGGCATTGGCGTCAGAACTTATCCGACCAATCTTCAGGAGCATGATCGGCTGAACGGCGCGATATGGAGCGGGATGGTGATGTACAGTGCGTCCAGCATCAATGTCGGCGGCACATGGCGAGCCGGCGGCCCGATTTTCCAGTGTCACCTGACCTACACAAATAGCGGCTGGCACGGGCACGCCGCCGACGTGCTCGCCGGAAAATCACACACGTTCTGATACCGTCGTGGCAACTACCCCGGACGATCTACCGCCGTTGCGGCGGCAAATCCGTGCACGTGCCCTCATAGACCTCGGCTGCCATGCCGATCGACTCCGACAATGTCGGATGCGGATGGATCGTCTTGCCGATGTCGACGGCATCCGCACCCATCTCGATGGCGAGACAGACTTCCCCAATAAGATCGCCCGCGTGCGTTCCGACGATACCGCCGCCGATGATCCGCTCTGTGGCCTCGTCGAACAGCAGCTTCGTTGATCCCTCGTCTCGCCCGTTGGCGATGGCGCGGCCCGATGCCGCCCAGGGAAAGACCGCTTTACGGTAGGCAATACCGCGCCCCTTGGCCTCCGCCTCCGTGATACCGGCCCAGGCGATTTCGGGATCGGTGTAGGCGACCGACGGAATCTGGCGGGCTTCGAAATGGGCGTTCTTGCCGGCTGCCGCTTCGGCCGCGACATGGCCTTCATGCACCGCCTTGTGAGCGAGCATCGGCTCCTTTGCGATGTCACCAATGGCGAAGATGTTCGCCACGTTGGTGCGCATCTGTGCGTCGACCGGAATGAAGCCGCGCTCATCGACCGCGACGCCGGCATTCGCCGCGCCAATCGCCCTACCGTTAGGTCTTCGCCCCACGGCCACCAGAACAAGTCCATACGTTTCGCGCGACGACGGCGCGTTGTCGCCTTCGAAGGTGACCGAAATGCCGTTTGCCGTCGCTTGCGCGCCGACGACCTTCGTCTTCAGCATGACGCGGCCGAAGCGATGCGCGTTCTTCTTCTGCCAGATAGCGACAAGATCGCGATCGGCGCCCGGCATCAATCCGTCGAGCATTTCGACCACATCGATTTTCGCGCCGAGAACGGAATAGACCGTCGCCATTTCAAGGCCGATGATCCCGCCACCGATGACGAGCATCCGCTCTGGCACCTCCCGAAGTTCGAGCGCGCCGGTGGAATCGACGATGCGCGGATCATCGGGCAGGAACGGCAGCCTTGCTGGCTCAGAACCTGCCGCGATGATGGCGTGAGAAAACTTCACCACCTGCTCACCACCGTCCGCAGCGGTCACCTGCAAATGATGCGCATCAAGAAGCGTGCCCGTTCCCTGCACGACTGTGACTTTGCGCGCCTTCGCCATGCCGGCAAGCCCTGTCGTCAATTTCTTGACGACGCCGTTCTTGTGCGCGGCAAGCTTGCGTAGATCGAAACTCGGCGTGCTGAACGTTACGCCATGGGCCGCGAGTGCTGCCGCAGCATCGACGATACCGGCTGTGTGCAGCAGCGCTTTCGAGGGAATGCAACCGACGTTGAGACACACGCCGCCAAGCGTTGGCCAGCGATCGACCAGAACGGTTTTCTTGCCGAGGTCCGCCGCGCGAAACGCGGCCGAATATCCGCCTGGCCCGGCACCCAACACCAGCACGTCGCATTCAATGTCAGCGCTACCAGAATGCGCGCGCGCCGGAGCCGGAGCCGCCTTTGCGGCCGTCGCGGTCGGCGCCGGCGAGGCTGCTTTGGAAGGCGCGGCAGAGGTTGCAGGTGAAGAGGAAGCCCCAACCGCATCCAGAACCAGAATGACGCTCCCTTCGCTGACGCGATCGCCCAGCTTGACGCGCATTTGCGCCACCGTGCCCGCTTCCGGTGCCGGCACGTCGAACGTCGCCTTATCGCTTTCGAGCGTAATGAGACTGTCTTCCGGCGCGACCTTCGTGCCGGGCTTCACATGGATCTCGATCACCGGGACATCCTTGAAGTCGCCCAGATCGGGAACGCGAATTTCCTTGGCTGCCATGCCTGTGTGCCCCGCGCCTTTAGAGAACGAGCTGGCGCACGTCGCCGAGCGCATCGCAGATCTTGCGCAGGAAACGCGCCGCCAGCGCACCGTCGATGGCGCGGTGATCGTAGGACAGTGACAATGGCAACATCAGTCGCGGCTGGAACGCCTTGCCGTCCCAGACCGGCTTCATGACGGAACGGGTCGCGCCGAGGATGGCGACTTCGGGCGCGTTCACGATCGGCGTGAACCCCGTGCCGCCGATACCGCCCAGGCTTGAGATCGAGAACGTGCCGCCCTGAATGTCGGCCGGCGTGATCTTCCCCTCGCGCATGCGCACCGAGGCCGCGCTCAATTCCTGGCTCAGCTCCAGCACGCCCTTGCGGTCCACGTCTTTGATGACTGGCACAACCAAGCCATCCGGCGTGTCTACCGCTACACCGATGTTGTAGTAGCGCTTCAAAATCAGCGCATCTTTGGTTGGCGCCACCGATGAATTGAGCTCGGGATACTCCTTCAACGCCGTGACGGAGGCTCGCAGCAGGAACGACACGAGCGTCACGCGGTAACCCTTCGCCTTCGCCGCGCTGTCGAGATCGCGCCTGTAGGCTTCCAGGTCGGTGATGTCGGCCTCGTCCGCGTTGGTGACGTGCGGAATATTGAGCCACGCCCTATGCAGATGCGGACCGGACAGCTTCTTGATCCGCGACATCGGCTGCGTCTCGACCGGCCCGAACTTAGCGAAATCCTGCGGTGGAATTTCCGGAATGCCACTGCCACCGCCTCCGCCGTCACGTGCAAGGAAGGTCTTCACGTCCTCCTTCGTGACGCGTCCCTTCTCACCCGTACCTTTGACCTTTGAAAGGTCGACATCGAGTTCACGCGCGATACGCCTGACCGACGGGCTCGCATGCACGTCCTCGCGGCTTCGCGAGGCCGGCGCGGACTTAGGCTGCGGCTCGGGCTCGGCAACAGAGGTTGCCGCTCGCGCGGGTGCCGGTTGGGTTTGCGCCGGTGCTCTCGCGGGCGCCGCTGCCGGCGCCGCGGAAGCGGCTTTCTGCGGTGCCGCCTCGTCTCCCGTCACATCGAGGCGCACGATCGTGCTGCCCTCGCTCACCTTGTCGCCGATACCGACGAGGATTTCCGCGATCCGTCCCCTAAGCGGAGCCGGAACCTCCATCGCCGCCTTGTCGCTCTCGAGCGTGATCAGCGGCTCGTCCGGCTTCACCTCGTCGCCGGGTTTCACCTGAATCTCGATCACCGGCACGTTCTGGAAATCGCCGATGTTGGGGACCTTCACGTCAATTAACGTCATGGATAAACCTGTCTCACTTCTCAAGTCCTTGCCGGATTCGGTTTTTCCGGATCGATGCCGTACTTGCTGATAGCCTCGGCAACCGTCTTCGACGGGATCTTGTTCTCATCCGCCAACGCCTTCAGCGCCGCGACCGTCACGAAGTGCCGGTCGACCTCGAAGAACGAGCGCAGCGCGCGGCGGTAGTCGGAGCGACCGAAACCGTCGGTGCCGAGCACGCTGTAGTGGTTCGGAATGCTGGTGCGTATCTGATTGGCGTAGAGCTTCATGTAGTCGGTCGAGGCGATGACGGGTCCCTCGCCGCGTTCCGACAGCTTCTGCGTGACGAACGGCACGCGGCTCTTTTCTAAGGGATGCAGCAGGTTCCAGCGGATGCAGTCTTCCGCCTCGCGCGCCACTTCCGTGAAACTTGTGACGCTCCAGATATCGGCACCGACATTCCAGTCGTTCTGCAGCAGGTCCGCTGCGGCGATGACTTCACGCAGGATCGCGCCCGAGCCCATCAGCTGCACCTTGTGCCGCTTGCCGTCGTCGGCAGCTGCGCGAAACAGGTACATGCCCTTGACGATATCGTCGGCCACGCCCTCCGGCATCGCCGGATGCTCGTACGCCTCATTCAGCAACGTAATGTAGAAATACACGTCCTCCTGGTCGACCAGCATGCGCTTGAGGCCGTTCTGGACAATAACGGCCACTTCATAGCTGAAGGTCGGATCGTACGAAATGCAGTTCGGCACCGTCGCCGACAGGATGTGGCTGTGACCGTCCTCGTGCTGCAGGCCTTCGCCGTTCAGCGTCGTACGACCTGACGTGCCACCCAGCAGGAAACCGCGCGCGCGTTCATCGCCCGCCGCCCACGCGAGATCGCCGATCCGCTGGAAGCCGAACATCGAATAGAAGATGTAGAATGGCACCATCGGCGTGTTCGACGTCGAATAGCTCGTCGCCGCCGCGACCCACGATGCCATCGCACCCGCTTCGTTGATGCCCTCCTGCAGCATCTGCCCGTTCTTGTCTTCCTTGTAGTACATGAGCTGGTCGGCATCCTGCGGGCGGTAAAGCTGCCCGACCTGACTGAAAATGCCGAACTGCCGGAACATGCCCTCCATGCCGAACGTCCGGCTCTCGTCCGGAACGATCGGCACGATGCGCTTGCCAATCTCCTTGTCGCGCATCAGCGTCGTGAGAATGCGCACGAACGCCATTGTGGTGGAGATTTCGCGCCCTTCGGTCGACTTGAGTTGCGCATCAAATGCCGACAGCGGCGGGACCGGCAGCGATACCGACGTGCGCCGGCGTCCCGGCAAATAGCCGCCCAGCGCCTCGCGCGTCCTGTGCAGATAGTCGTATTCGGCCGATCCGATAGGGAAACGGATGAACGGCAGCTTTTCGAGGTCTCGGTCAGCGACCGGAATTTTGAAGCGGTCGCGGAAGTGCCGCAGAGCCTCGATGTCCATCTTCTTCGACTGGTGCGCGAGCATAGTCCCTTCGCCCGCGGCACCCATGCCGTAACCTTTGACCGTCTTGGCTAGAATGCACGTCGGCTGACCGGTTTGGCGCACGGCTGCGTCGTAAGCCGCATACACCTTCGAAGGATCATGCCCGCCGCGCGTCAAACGCCAAATCTTTTCGTCTGACCAGTCGGCGACCATCGCGGCTGTCTCGGGATACCGCCCAAAGAACTTCTCGCGAATGTAGGCACCATCCTTCGATTTGAAGACTTGGTATTCGCCGTCGACACATTCCTCCATGAGCTGACGCAGCCGCCCCGTGGTATCGCGTTCGAGCAGCTCGTCCCACTGCGAGCCCCACACGACCTTGATGACGTTCCAACCCGCACCGCGGAAGTTGCGCTCCAGCTCCTGAATGATCTTGCCGTTGCCGCGCACCGGCCCGTCGAGACGTTGCAGGTTGCAGTTGATGACGAAGATGAGGTTGTCCAGTTCCTCGCGCCCGGCGAGCGAAATAGCACCGAGGCTCTCCGGCTCGTCCATTTCGCCATCGCCGCAGAACACCCAGACTTTACGGCCCTCCGTGTTGGCGAGACCGCGCGCGTGCAGGTATTTGAGGAAGCGCGCCTGATAGATGGCCATCAATGGCCCCAGACCCATCGACACGGTCGGGAACTGCCAGAACTCCGGCATGAGCCAGGGGTGGGGATAGGACGACAGGCCATGACCTCCGACCTCCTGCCGGAAGTTGAGCAGCTGATCCTCCTCCAGCCGCCCCTCCAGGAACGCGCGCGCGTAGATGCCCGGCGACGAGTGGCCCTGGATCAGCAGCAGGTCGCCACCGTGCGTCTCCGTCGGCGCATGCCAGAAGTGCATGAAGCCGGTTTCGTAAAGCGTCGCCGCCGACTGGTAGCTCGCGATATGACCGCCCAACTCGGTCGATTCCTTGTTCGCCCGCAACACCAAGGCGGCCGCATTCCAGCGAATGCCCGCCACGATACGGTGCTCAAGCTCGCGGTCCCCCGGATGACGCGGCTCGTCCCTGACCGGGATGGTGTTGAGATAGGCCGTGCTCGAAGCGAACGGTATCGCAGCCCCGCTCCGCCGCGCCTCGTCGACAACCTGTTCCAGGATGTCGTCAGCCCGCTCCGTGCCATCGTAGGCGATGACCGACGAAATGGATTCCGTCCAGTCCCGCACTTCGGCGTCTCGCGCGGCAGGTTTCGCTTGCTGCTTCTTGCCCATGGCTTTTTGTCTTCCAGAAAAGTCGGACTACCGACGCACCAGCGCGCTCTCGCGCACTTCCGAGGATGCGCCATTCGGCGTCCTGAGATAACTGATCTCTGTCACGAACTTCTGACGAAGGGCGCGTGCAAAATCTTCGTAGCCGTGCGCGACCAGGAGAAATGTTTCCGGCCCGCCGACGACATGGTCTTGAAACCATTGATCGAGCGTCGTCACGTCATGATCGGGCGCAACCGATAGCTCGCGCAGCCCGAAGCCCGGCGCGCGGTACGCACCCGAGCCAACGATGTCATTCTCGCCCGCGACCAGGATAGGCAGGCCATTGATCGTGGCGCCCTTCGCCACAACCGCATCGCGCTCCGTGTGGACCGCGTTGATGTCGCTGCAATTGTCGATACCGTCCCCCGAAACGTCGACGACGATGCGTTCGACCGGCAGTGTAATGCTTGGAATGATCCGTTCCGACACCGAATGCAGCATACGTGCGATGCAGGTGAACTCGCCGCCCTTTTGCGGCAACGAACGAACAAGTTTGGCAACGGCCGCCGCGTCTTCACGCGAGCGGATCAGATGCCAGTTAAGCGACACATCGGCCTGGTCGGCCCAGGTAACGAGCGAAAACAGGATGGCACCTTTGGGCCCGCTCGTGATCGCCGCCACGACGGAGGGATCTTCCAGCGCAAGCGCCACACCCTCGATCTGCAACCGGTAGCGTTCCGCATCGACCGACTGAGACACGTCAACCGAAACGATCAACGCCGTGTCGGCCCCCTGGTCACCCGCACTACCCTCAGCGTGAAGTCGCGCCGCCAGCGCCAGGAATGAAACCGCGGCGGCGAGCGTCGCCAGCCAGGTTAATGGTCGCACGAGGCGGTTCTTGAGGGACTTTGGTATCACCACTGCATTCATCCGAGCACTTCGACACTTTGACATTAGCACAAGCGACCTGCCCCGAGATTCATATGGGAACCCCGACCTGGAAACACCGCCTGTTTTTGTGACAAAGCGCGTCGGTCTTACCAAGCATGGTCCGAGCAGGGTTCTCCCGCTCGGACCACTGATCTCCGCCAGCCCTTAGTTTGGGACCGGCCATACCGCCTTATTTCGCGGCGACATCCTTCAGCAGCTTGAAGGTCCAGGTCATGGCACCCTGCGGGATGCCCTGCGTGGACTTGGCGACTTCACCGCCCCACAGAGGCACGGCGCCACCCCAACCCGAAACGACGGACACATACTGTTCGCCATCCTCTTCCCATGTGATGGGTGAGCCGACGATGCCCGAGCCGGTGTTGAACGACCAAAGCTCCTTGCCCGTCTTGGCATCGAGCGCCTTCAGCAGGCCTTCGGGCGTTCCGTAGAACACCAGACCACCGGCCGTCGTCAGAACGCCGCCCCAAAGCGGTGCCTTGTTGTTGACCTGCCAAGCGATCTTGCCCGTCTTCGGATCGAGCGCCTTCAGAGAGCCAATGTGGTCATCGAAGATCGGCTTGATCGTGAAGCCGGCGCCGAGGTAGGCCGCACCGCGCTTGTACGTGATGGGCTCGTTCCACAGATCCATGCCCCATTCGTTCGACGGAATGTAGAACAATTGGGTGTCGGGGCTGTAGGCCATCGGCATCCAGTTCTTGCCGCCGAGGAAGCTCGGAACGACGAATACCGCCGAACCCTTCTTGCCGTCGGCCGACTTTGCGGGATCGCCGGGCCGGAACGCCGGATCGAAGATCGGTCGACCGTTCTCGTCGATACCCTTGGCCCAGCTGATCTTCTCGACGAACGGCGCCGCCGAGATGAACTTGCCATTCTCACGGTCGAGCACATAGAAGAAGCCATTACGGTCGGCAGTGGCCGCAACCTTCTTGCCGTCCATCTCGAACGAGATGACTTCGTTGGTGCCGTCATAGTCCCAGCCATCATGCGGGGTGGTCTGGTAGCCCCACTTGATGTCGCCCGTCTCCGGATCGATGGCGATACGCGAGCATCCCCATTTGTTGTCGCCGGGGCGAACATAGCTGTTCCACGGACCGGGATTGCCCACGCCCATGAAGATCGTCTTCGTCTCATCGTCATAAGTGCCGCCGAGCCACGGCGCACCGCCGCCCGTCTTCCACATGTCGCCCGGCCAGGTCTCGTTCTTCTTGCCTGTCATCGTCGATGGTTTGCCGTTCAGCGTTCCCACGTTCCCTTCGATCGTGGGACGCGTCCAGACCAGTTCACCGTTGTCGACCTTACGAGCTTCGACGCGGCCAACGATGCCGAACTCGCTGCCCGAAACGCCCGTGACGATTAGCGGGCCGTGGGCCTTCGACGGCACGATCAGCGGTGCTGCCGTTGCCGTGAAGCCTGCCGTCGGATCATCGATCTCCTTCGACCAGACGACCTTGCCGGTCTTCTTGTCGAGAGCCACGACCTTGGCGTCTAGTGTCATGTAAAACACCTTGTCGCCGAACAGCGCCGCACCGCGATTGATGACGTCGCAGCAGGTCAGCAGGCCTTCAGGAAGGCGCGCCGCGTATTCCCAGATGCGATGACCGGTCTTCGTATCGATAGCGAACACGCGGCTGTAGGAGCCGGTGACATACATGACGCCGTCTGACACCAGCGGCTGGGTTTCCTGGCCGCGCATCTTTTCGCCGCCGAAGGAGAATGCCCAGGCCGGAACCAGCCGGTTGATGTTCTCGGGAGTGATCTGCGTTGCGGGGCTATAACGCTGGGCATGCCACCCAAGCCCGTTGGAAACGACGTCGCCGGTCGATTTCGCGTCGTTAGCCAAGTCTTCCATGGTCACAGCGCTTGCCACTGTGATCATGGAGGCGAGCGCGATTGCACTCGCTCCGGCGAGGACACAAACGCGTGCCCCCAGACCGGACTTCTTCATTGCCGAGTCTTCTTTCATTGATATTCCTCCCATGCGTGCCTGCACTTCCGAACAAGTGTGACGCGCCGCATTTTTCAGCGCAATCAACGTGCCATGGGATCAACTCTTTGAAACGGTTGACCCAACGCGCTCTACGAGACACCAGAATGTTCACCGGGTGAACATTCTCGTACTTTCGTTCTGTATTTCGAAGTAACGACAATCGCGTCGCAAAAAATTTGAGTGCAACCGCACATCGCGCGGGCGCAGGCATCATTCATCGAGCCCGGGCGACGCCCGCGCTCGAAAGTCGGCCGCAGTGGCGGTCTTCAGTCGTTGTTTTCCAGAGCGCGATAGACGGTGTTGCGGCACACGTTGAGGCGGCGCGCCGTCTCGCTGATGTTGCCGCCCGTTTCAGCGTAGACCGCAAGCAATCGCGCACGTTGCACTTCGCGCAACGTGCCGCCGGCGGGCTTGCCTCCCTGCTGCGCAGTTGCCGGCAGCAAGCTCAGGAGCGACTCGTCGATCTCGAAGCCACGATCCTTCGCCGCCAAAACCAACCGCGCCAGATGGCTCTTAAGCTGGCGGACGTTGCCTTCCCAGCTACGCTTGGCGAGTGCCGCAATCGCTTTATTGCTGATCGACGCGCGCGGCTCAATCTTGCCGAGCAGGTTCAACACGATTTCCTCGAAGTCCGTTCGCTCACCGAGAGACGGCAGCGCCACGTGAACCGTATTCAACCGGTACAGCAGGTCGGCGCGGAACCGCTTGCTCGCCACCGCCTGACCCAGATCGACGTTCGTCGCCGACACGATGAACACGTCGACCTTCGACTCGGTGCCGCCTACCGGCCGCACAGTGTGATCGTCGAGGAAGCGGAGCAGAACAGATTGCAGCGTGTAGGGCATGTCCCCGATTTCATCGAGGAACAGCGTGCCGCCATGAGCTTTCTTGGCGAGACCCGGCGACCCGCCACGCCGCGCACCGGTGAAGGCACCGTCGGCATAGCCAAAAAGCTCCGCCTCGATGAGCGAATCAGGCAGTGCCGAGCAGTTCACCGGAACGAAAGCGCCTTTGCGTCCGCTGGCTGCGTGCGCGTAGCGCGCGAGCTCTTCTTTACCCGTGCCTGTCTGGCCGCCGATCAGCACCGGAAGGCCGATGCGCGCCGCCGACGCCACGTTGCTGCATACCTGCCGCAACCGCAGATCGGACGCCACAAACGCAGTCGAGGGACCCGAAGGGCTAAGGCCGCTCTTGCGCGGCCCCTCGTCCTGACCGATGGGCACCCGGCAGCCGCACGGCTTTACCTGGAAGCGCTCCAGGTCGGCGCCAAGCGCCTCGGTGACATCTTCGAAAGCGTCAATTCCAATCGGCCGCTTACGAATGCTGCTGCGATCGGACAAATCGCGCTGCTTGCCCGATAGCACGACGATCGCGCCCAGCTCTATTTCGCCTTCCTTTACGAGCGCGAGACGTGTCGTTGACAGATGCCGACTAAGATCGCGCTCCCAGCGGTCGAACGGAAGCGATCTCAGGAACGAAAGATCGGGCGAATCCGCATGCGGGCCGAAGGTCCGCGCAAGCTTGCGCAGCGCCTCGGGCGACGAACACACAATCGCGCCGCGCCGGTCGATAGCCACCAAGTCTTCGCTGCCCCACTTGCGCTGCTTTTCCTGGAAGCGCGCGACCAACCGCGAGTGCTCGTTCTTGACCGATTGATTGATGATATTTTCGATGTGATCCGCCAGAGAAACCGCCAGCGCGAGATTTTGAGAACTGAAGGTTGGCGGCGGCCCTGATATGTCGATCACGCCGAGAAGTTCACGATCAACCGGATGGAAGATCGGCGCCGCGGCGCAAGTCCAGCGCTGCACCCGCTCGCAGAAGTGCTCGGCCGCATGAATTTGAATCGGCTGCTTGGCCACCAGCGCGGTACCGATGGCATTTGTTCCGATGCTGTCTTCCGCCCAGCACCCTCCGGCTTCCAGGTGAAGCCTACGCCCCGCGTCGATCGTGCGCCCGTCGCCGAGTGTCTCGATGATGTTTCCCAAACCGTCGGTTAGGATCAGCATCGAGGAGGCTTCACACAGCACTTGCCCTGCGCGCTCCATCGCAAGGCGCGCCGATGCTGCTAGCAGCGCATTGTCCGCGCGCCGCCTATAGAGCTCGGCATCCGAAAGCTTTGGCGCGCAGACGCTGCTGACGTCAACTTTGAAGCTCTTGCATCGCTGCCACGAGTTTGAAACCGCGGCCCGAAGGGATTCAGGCAGCTCGCCGCCAGTGACGAATCGCTCCCACGCATCTCGAATGACGCGTTCGTTCATCAGCCTCCCCAACGAATTTTTTTTGCGATTAAGTCTCGTGCGACATCCTGTACCGGAGGACACTCGGTTTTTCAACGCGCTATGCCCCGCATCGCACTGCAGCATGGGATCTGACGACCGGCGAAAGATGGTGCCACTGGCTCACGTTCACGTACGACGGCGCGACCTGGGGCATTCACACCAATTTGATAAAAGCGTATTAGGTCAGCCGCTTTGCGAATTTGGATTTCACTGTCGACGATCACATCAGGTCGGTGAAACGAATTTCGATTAGAACCATCGCGTCCTTTTATTTTTTTTTTTAAAGGTCCCCGACCGGACCAGAACTTGCGTCGCAGCAATGTTGAGAAACGCAACATGTGTTGCACGCCACTTCGTTAACTCGAACAGTTCGTCGCACGCAAAAAACTCAAAATATGCATTTGATTTCCGTGCCTTATTGCGTTGGCATGGAGGTTGCTGACCATCCTTTCCAAGCGCTCGCGAACAGAGCGCGCTCAGGGTTGGAAAGGTGATCAGATGAAAGCGGCGGTCCTGCACCGATATGATGAGAAGCTGGCGGGTCAGGAATTCGTCAAATACGAAACGGTTCCCGACCCAAAAATTGAAAATCCCAGCGACGTGATCGTCCGGATCGGCGGCGCCGGTGTGTGCCGCACGGACCTCCATATCATTGAGGGAATTTGGCGGGACAAATCCAACGTCGCGCTTCCCTACATCATGGGCCACGAGAACGCCGGTTGGATCGAGGCCGTCGGTTCGGCCGTCGATGGCATCAAGGTCGGCGATCCCGTTGTGTGTCATCCGCTGGTCACCAGCGGGCACTGCCTGGCCTGTCGCCGCGGCAACGACATGCACGCGGAGGGAAGCAGCTTCCCCGGTATCAATGCCAACGGCGGCTATGCCGAATACCTGAAAACGTCGCTGCGCTCGCTCATCAAGTTGCCGAAGACGCTCGCGCCCAAGGACGTCGCCCCCTACACGGACGCCGGCCTCACCGCATACCGCGCCGCCAAGAAAGCCTCCCGTCACCTGCTGCCTGGCCAGTTCGCCGTCGTGATCGGCGTGGGCGGCCTTGGCCATATCGGCATCCAGGTTCTGAAAGCGCTTTGCGCGGCAACCGTCATCGCTGTCGACCGCTCTGAAGGAGCGCTGCAACTCGCGAAGGAGTGCGGCGCGGAATACCTCGTCAAGGCAGACGGCAATGAAGTCAACGCCATCAAGGACCTCACCGGCGGCCATGGCGCCGAAGCAGTGATCGACTTCGTTGGCGAAGGAGACTCCATCAAAAAGGGCATCGATGCCACGCGCAACGATGGCTTCTACTACATCGTGGGTTACGGCGGCCGAGTAGAGGTGCCGACACTCGACATGATTGCGTCCGAGAAGACGATCGTCGGCAACTTGGTCGGCACATATGCCGAACTCGTGGAACTCATGGCCCTTGCCGATCGCGGACGCGTCCACCTCAAGACCAAAGAATACCGCCTGAGCGATGCCAACCACGCCTTGCACGATCTGCATAACGGCAAGGTGCATGGCCGTGCTGTCCTCATTCCCTGAGGTTCGTTGATGCCGAGCGTACGCCACACCATGGCCAAGAAGGGCAAAGGTTCGGAGGCAAGCAAGCTGGCAGGCGGGCTTGCGTCCAGTGCCTGGCAAACCTGGCTACGCCTTACGAGGAGCATCGCGATGGGCACGCCCGAAGGCAGAGAGCTGATGCTGAAGCGTCACGAAATCGTGGTCCGCATCATCGAGGTCAACTCTCAGGCATTGCGCATCGAGAGCGAGATCAACGGCCTCGACATTGAGCGGCGCAACGCGGAACGCAATCAGCTCGCCTCGCCCACTGACGAAGGCGACAGGCTGATTGCGGAGATCGATCAGCGTGCAGCAGACCTTGATGCCAAGCGGGAAAAACTGATCGCCGAGAAATCATGGCTCGAGCAATCGCTCGACGATTTCGATGCGGCTACCAGGCGTGGCGAGAACGGCGGGGACGACAAAGAAACGCGGAGACTCTCATGATCGTCGACCAAGAAGGAACGCCAATCAAGGCGTCAGCACAGAGCGAAAGCGAAGATGACCGGTCGAAAGACGAGTTCTTTGCCGAAGTTGGCGATATCGCCGAGCGCATGATCGCCAAGCACGGCAAGGATTTCGCGATGGGCGTGTTGATTATCGGCGCGCGCTTCATCGCCGAAGGCAAGCCACTAACAAGACCAAAATAATCACGGGATTTTTTGAGACACCGGCACGACAAAGGAGAAGCAAATGGCAGCAAGCTTAACACTGAACAAAATCACTGCGCAGAAGGGCATCAGCATTGCTGAAGCCACTTCGCGCATTGCAGACCTCGGCTGGACGCCGACGTACTGCCAGGAAGCGCAAACCTTCCCGACCGACTACAAGATCTCGAAAGTGCCGCGGGACCCGATGAAGCAGGTTCTGCGCTCCTACTTCCCGATGCAGGAGGAAAAGGACAACCGCGTGTACGGCGCACTCGACGCGGCGCTGCGCGGCGACATGTTCCGCAACGTCGAGCCCCGCTGGGTCGAGTGGATGAAGCTGTTCCTGGCCATCATCCCGTTCCCGGAGATTTCGGCAGCGCGCTCCATGGCGATGACCGCCCGCCTCGCTCCAGGCGAGGAACTGCGTACCGGCTTCACCATGCAGATGATCGACGAGTTCCGCCACTCCACGATTCAGATGAACCTGAAGAAGTGGTACATGGAGAACTACATCGATCCGGCCGGCTTCGACATCACGGAAAAGGCGTTCGGCAAGTGCTACGCCTCCACCATCGGCCGCCAGTTCGGCGAAGGCTTCATCTGCGGCGACGCGATCACCTCGGCCAACATCTACCTGCAGGTCGTCGCCGAGACGGCGTTCACCAACACGCTCTTCGTCGCCATGCCGTCGGAAGCCGCTCGCAACGGTGACTACGCGCTGCCGACCGTGTTCCTTTCGGTGCAGTCGGACGAATCGCGTCACATCGGCAACGGCCACTCGCTGCTGATGGCGATGATCAACGATCCGTCGAACCATGTGCTGCTCGAGCGCGACCTGAAATACGCGTTCTGGCAGAACCACGCCATCGTCGACGCCGCCATCGGCACCTTCATCGAGTACGGCACTACGAACCGCGACAAGAACAAGGAGTCCTACGTCGAGCTTTGGCACCGCTGGATCTACGAGGACTACTACCGCACCTACATGCTGCCGCTCGAGAAGTACGGCATCAAGATCCACCACGACGACGTTTCGGCGGCGTGGGATCGCCTGGTGAAGAAGAACTACGTCCACAAGGTCGCGCAGTTCTTCGCGGTCGGCTGGCCGGTCAACTTCTGGCGCATCGAAGCGCAGACGGAGAAAGACTTCGAGTGGTTTGAGCACAAATATCCGGGCTGGTACGCCGAATTTGGCGACTTCTGGAAATGGTACGCCCGCAAGAGCGTGCCCGGCCAGACGAACATGCTGTTCGACCAGGAGAACGGCTACGTCTATCCGCACCGTTGCTGGAGCTGCATGGTCCCCGCGCTTATCCGCGAAGACTTCTGCGTCGGCGAGGTGGACGGCAAGCTCTACACTTATTGCTCGGAGCAGTGCCGCTGGACGCACATGGTCGCATTTCAGGCCGAGTACGAGGGACGTCCGACCCCGGCGATGGGCCGCTTCAAGGGCCAGCGCGTCTGGGAAGACTGCTACCACGGCTGGGATCTGGCAGACGCCATCAAGGATCTCGGCTTCGTGCGGCCGGACGGCAAGACGATCACGGCGCAGCCGCATCTGCGCTTCGATCCGAAGGACATGTGGACCCTCGATCACGTTCGCGGCCACACGCTCCAAAGCCCGCTCGTGCTGATCCGCGAAATGTCCCCGGAAGCGCGCGAGAAGCACATCGCCGACTACCGTGCGGGCTTCAAGATCCGCTCGTGCAACGGCACGCACGCGCACTAGGCATTGGTCAAACGGGCGTCGAATCGTTTCCCGGCGCCCGTTCTCCCGGCGGAGGCCCTGGCAAGGCGGGCCTCCGCCATTCACCCAGAATGAGACCGGCTTCAGGCCGGCGCGTTGGAGCACTCGATGACGGTACACACGGTCCGTTTGGAGCCGATCGGCATTGAATTGGAGGTCGAAGAGGGTGAAACCATCCTCGACGCGGCCTTCCGCCAGGGCATAGCCGTTCCCCACGGATGCAAGGAGGGGCAGTGCTCAAGCTGCAAATGTAAGCTGATCGACGGCGACGTCGAGATGCTGAAATATTCGACATTCGCGCTGCCCGAGCACGAGCGGGACGACAATCACATCCTGATGTGCCGCAGCCAGGCCTACAGCGACGTTACCGTCGAACTGTTGAATTTCGACGAGGAGCTGCTGAGCCGTTCGATCGCGGTCAAGGAGTTCGACGGCAAAATTGGCGGGGTAAAATCGCTCACCCACGATATCCGCGTGCTCGAGATCGAACTCGAACAGCCCATCAAGTTCTGGGCTGGTCAGTACGTCGACATCACGATCCCATCGAAGGGCGTGACGCGATCCTATTCGATGGCGAACCCGCCAAGCGACGGCACCCGCCTGCAGTTCATCATCAAGAAGTATCCGGACGGCCAATTCTCCTCGCTGCTCGACGGCGCGCTCCAGCCCGGCACCGAAGTGAAGGTCAAAGGTCCATACGGCAGTTGTTTCCGCCGCGAGGGACGTCCCGGCCCGATGGTCCTTGTTGGCGGCGGATCGGGCATGTCGCCGCTATGGTCGATCCTGCAGGATCATATCGAAAGCGGCGAGCAGAGGCCTATACGCTTCTTCTACGGCGCTCGCTCGGACTGCGATCTTTTCTACCTCGACGAGTTCAAGGCCATCGCCAGCAAGCTAACCGACTTCGAATTCATCCCGGCGCTGTCCCACCACAACGGCGGCGATTGGAACGGCGAGACTGGCTTCGTGCACGACGTCGTGCAGCGCCGGCTACGTGCCGAGGGTCTTTCCGGAGAAATCGACGCCTATTCATGCGGACCACCGCCGATGATCGACGCCGTGATGCCGGTGCTGTTCGGCATCGGCGTCGAACCCAACCACTTTCACTACGACAAGTTCACACAGCCCACGACCACGGAATGACGGTCAACGTCACAGGCCCATAAACCAAAGAGACGTCGTTCCAAAGGCGTCAGGAGGAAATGACAATGACAGTACACACGCCAGTCCAGCCCGCAGCCCAGCCGGTCAAATCGGGCGCAGCCGGCGCCGCCGAATTCCCCGGTTCCGACAGCCGCAAGTTCAACTACTTCGAACCCAAAGGTCGCAAGGCCACCCACTACGAAGACGTGACGCTCGACGTACAGCCCGACCCCGAGCGCTACCTGCTGCAAGACTGGATCATCAACTTCCCGGATGGCACGCCGACCTATTCGAAGGACTGGACGCGCGCCAAGGCAGCCAACTGGCATAAGTTCCGCTCCGTCGACCAGGAGTGGGAGAAGACCCATTATCAGCGCCAGTCCACGATCTGCGGCGCCATCCAGAACGTCATCGAGAACGGTCGCCGTTCCGGAGCCGCCAGCCGCTTCGACAAGTCGTGGGTCAAGGTGTTGCAAGACCATGTCGGCGCCTACAAGCATGCCGAGTTCGGTCTGGGCACGTCGCTGATGCAGGCACAGCGCTACGGCTTCACGCAGATGATCAACAACGCGATCCTGACGAACTCGTCCTACAAGCTCCGCTTCGCCCAAGACCTCACGTTGTATCTGGGTGAAATCGGTCTCGACATCGAAGGCGGCATCGACAAGGACGCCGGCAAGCGCAACTGGCTCGAGAACCCCATCTGGCAGGGAACGCGCCGCGCGATCGAAGAGATCATGGGGTCGACCGACTACCTAGAAAAGTACGTCGCCACCAACATCGTCTTCGAGCCGTTGGTCGGCGAACTCTTCCGCAGCGGCTTCATCCTTCAGGCCGCCGCCGCTCACAACGACTTCATTACTCCGAGCGTCGTCTCGGCAGCCGAAGGCGATTATGAGCGCAACCTCGCCAACTGCGTTGAGCTCGTTCACACCCTTCTCAACGACTCCGACTACGCACTTCACAACAAGATCATCATCAGTGAGTGGGTCGAAAAGCACGGCAAGCTCGGCCTGGAAGCCGCCGCTCAGCTCCAGCCGATCTGGTCGCAGCCGCGCGTCAAGGTCGCCTCCTTTATGGATGCCCAACAGCAAGCCGTGAACCGGCTGAAGAACATCTGCACGCAGACGGGGCTCGCGCTCCCCTCGTTCATCAGCTGACCAGATCCGTCACGGTCCTAGAAACAAATTCCGAGAGGAACCCGACTATGAGTGATCACAACGCCAACATCTTCAAATCGATGAAGGAGATCAAGTTCGAGGACACGGTCTCGCATCAGTGCGGCGTCACCATGAATGACAGCGTCGAGGCGCGCGCCATCGCAGAAGTCATGGCCGACAAGCCCAACATCACGGTCACCTACCTGCCCGCCATGATCCGCATCGACGGCGAAGGCAAGATCGAATTCAAGATGAGCGAGATCAGCGAGGCCCTCGGCCGCCCGATGACGCCGCACCTCTTTGAGATTTCCACGTCCACCCATTACGGCCGCATGGTGATGATCGACGAAGAAACCGTCGTGCTCTTCGGCAATATGGAAGACGCTATGAAATACATCTGAGGTCGCCGGCACTTGGAGCGTCGGAACCATCGAGCCGACGCCCCGCCGCACATCGCAATTCTCACGGCAGCCCAACCGTAAAGGGGAGAAACAAGAATGTATAAAACGCGCTCAGGCGAAGAGATCTTCGTCATCGACGGCCATACACACTTCTGGGACGGCAGCCCCGCCAACCAGAAGAACATTCACGGCAAACAATTCATCGACTGCTTCTTCAACTACCACACGGGCCTGAGCCCCAAGGAAGAGCTGTGGCCGAAGGAAAAGTTCGAGAAGTACGACGCCGCGACGATGCATGACGACCTGTTCGTCAAAGGCTACGTCGATATGGCGATCCTGCAGCCGACCTACCTGACGGACTTCTACGTCAACGGCTTCAACACCACGGAGCAGAACTACGCTCTGAAGAAAGAGCACCCGGATCGTTACATCCTGAACGGTGGCTTCGACCCGCGCGACGGCACCAAGGGCCTCGAGGATCTGCACAGGCTCAAGGAAAAGTACGACATCAAGGGCGTCAAGCTTTACACGGCCGAATGGAAAGGCGAGTCCAAGGGCTACAAGCTGACCGACAAGGAAAGCTATCGCTATCTAGAATGGTGCGACAAGCTCGGCATTAAGAACGTCCATGTCCACAAGGGCCCGACGATCATTCCGCTCAACCGCGATGCTTTCGATGTCGCCGACATCGATGACGTGGCAACCTCGTTCCAGAACCTGAACTTCATCGTCGAACATTGCGGCCTGCCGCGCCTCGACGACTTCTGCTGGATCGCGACGCAGGAAACGAACGTCTACGGCGGCCTAGCCGTGGCCATTCCCTTCATCCACAGCCGGCCGGGCTACTTCGCCCACGTTATTTCCGAACTGCTGTTCTGGCTCGGCCCGGACAAGCTGCTGTTCGGCAGCGACTACGGCATTTGGACGCCGAAGTGGATCATCGACAAGTTCATGGCTTTCGAACTGCCGAAGGACGTTGCGGCGGAGACGGGCGTCACGCTCGATCTGGAGGCCAAGAAGAAGATCCTCGGTCTCAATGCTGCGCGCCTCTACGGTATCGACATCGCCGCTCAAAAGGCGAAGTTCGACGCCCAGAAGCCGAAAGAGAAAGCCCTTGCCGGAGGGTGGTTCCGATGAATGACTGGGCCGTCTTCGGCACGCGCACCGACAATCGCGAGACTGACGTCTGGCGAAAACTCGGGCGCGTGACAGACCCCGAGCTCGACGAATCCGTTACGGATATGGGCTTCGTAACGGACGTCGAGCTCGGCGAGGACGGCTCAGTTGCCATCGCCTTCCGGCTGCCCACGTACTGGTGCTCGCCGAACTTCGCCTACATGATGGGCGAGGACATGCGCTCTGCGGTGCTCGAACTCGACTGGGTTCGCAACGCCACGGTAACGCTCGGCGAGCACATGTACGTCGACACCATCAACCACGGCGTCAACAACGGCCTGCGCTTCGATGAAGCCATGGGCGCCGAAGCGACCGGCGATCTTGCAGAGCTACGCCGCACGTTCCAGCTCAAAGCCTTTCAGTGGCGGCAGGAAGCGCTCCTCACGCACCTCCTGAAAGCCGGGCAGACGCCGGAAACGCTCGTCGCACTCACCATCGGCGGCCTCTACGGCTGGGAGACGACAATCGACACGCACCGTCTCATCTCCCGCTATCTCGACCGCCGCCAGGTGCCGGGCTCGTTTGACGACACATCGCTGGCATTTGTCGATGCCGACAGTCAGCCGATACGACCCGAAACGCTGAACGAATATCTGCGCTCCATTCGCCGCATCCGGACGAATGCAGAGTTCAACGGAGCGCTGTGCCGCGGCCTGCTTGCTGAGCGCTACAATTTCGACCCGCTCGCGCCCGCGCCCGCCGGCGCCTGCCGAACGACGGCCTGACGACGGTCCAAAGACACAAACAAAGAAACGAACTCAAGGAAACGCAATGCCCAAGATGATGCTTCATGATCAGCCGGCCCGCGACGCGCTTGCGCGCGGTGTCCACAAACTCGCCCGCGCGGTCGCAGGAACGCTCGGTCCACGCGGCATGAACGCCGTGATTGACCGCCCCGTCGGCACACCGATTATCTCGCGCGACGGCGTTACGATCGCCGCCGAAATCGAACTCGAATGCCCGTTCGAGAACATGGGCGCGCAGATCGTTCGTGAAGTCTCCAAGCAGACCAACGACGTGGCGGGCGACGGCACGACGACCGCCACTGTCCTCGCCGACGCGTTGGTGCAGGGCGGCCTGCGCGCCGTTGCCGACGGTGCCAACGCGGTCGAGCTCGTTCAGGGTCTCGACGCCGCTGTCGCGGAGGTCGTAACCGCGCTGCGCGAACAGGCAAAGCCGGTCGATTCATCCGAAACCATCCGCGCCGTCGCCACCATTGCCGCCAACGATATCGCGCTCGGCGATCTGGTGGGCGACGCCTTCGACAAGGCCGGCAAGACCGGCATCGTCGACGTCCAGTACGGCGTCGGAATGACGACGGTCCTCGAGTTTATCGAAGGCATGACCTTCGACCGCGGCTACCTCTCGCATCACATGGCGACGGACGTGGAGACGCTTGAGGCCAAGCTCGACAATCCGCACATTCTGATCACCGACAATAAGATCGTCTCTCCGGCCGAACTCGCCCCAGTCTATGAGCTGATCGCGAAAACCAAGCGTCCGCTGCTCATCATCGCCGAGGACATCGCGCCGAGCTGCGTCATGGACATCATGGCACAGCGCGAGAGGACCCGGGTGCCGATCGTCGCCGTCAATCCGCCCGAATACGGTCACTGGCGCAAGGCGATGCTGGAAGATATCGCCATCGTCACCGGCGGCCGCGTCATCGCGCGCGATCTGGGCGGCCGCGTCGAGAAATGCGACGCGACCGACCTTGGCAGCGCCGAGCGCGCCGTCGTCTCCGCAACCCGCACGGCGATTTCTCGTGGCGGCGGCGGCGAAGACGCGATCAACGCCCGCCGCGAGCAGGTCTACCGCCAGTTCGACGCCGCACCTGAGAATATCGAGCGCGACAAGTACCAGGAGCGTCTCGCTAAGCTGTCGGGCGGCACCGCGCTGCTGCTCGCCGGTGGCGTGACCCCCGTCGAGCAGAAACGCAAGGCACAGCTCATCGAGGATGCGATCTCAGCGGCGCGCGCTGCCATCGCCGAAGGCATCGTGCCGGGTGGCGGCACTGCACTCGTCCGCTCGATCCCGGCGCTCGAAAAGTCGATCAAGCTGGCAAAGGGCAGCGTCCGCCGCGGCATGGAGTTGGTACGGGACTCGCTCACCAAGCCGCTCGAACGCATCTCAGAGAACGCCGGTCTTGATAGCACCGACATGGTGAAGCGGGTCATCGCGGCAAAGGGCGATACCGGCCTTGACGCTCGCGGCGGCAAAATCGTGAACCTCACCGCCGCCGGTATTATCGATCCCGCGAAGGTCGTCGCGAGTGCGCTGCAGAACGCCGCCTCCGTGGCTGGCCTGATCCTGACAACGCACACGCTCGTCGCCAAGCGGCCGGATGATTACGACCCGACCGCGGAACCTGCGCGTGGCGGTGGTGCCGAGGTACTCGGCCTCACCCCTCCAACACCAATCAAGCTCGTTAACTGAGCTTTTCGCGTACGGCGCCGGGGTCGTCCCGGCGCCGCCAATAACAAGAAGAGGACTGGGGACCCCATGAAAAAATACTTGGCCGAGCTAATCGGCACAGCCACGCTCGTCTTTGTCGGTTGCGCAGCGATCACCATCGGGGGTCTCGGCGCGGCACTGAGTTCACCGCAAGAGATCTCCGCCGTCGCCCTGCTGCCCATCGCCGCCGTCTTTGGTTTGACAGTCGCAGCCCTCGCCTACGGCATCGGTCCGATCTCGGGCTGCCACATAAACCCCGCCGTCTCGATCGGCGCCTGGGCGGCAGGCCGCCTGCCCTCGAACGACCTGCCCGGCTACATCATTGCCCAGCTTCTCGGCGGCATCATCGGCGCGGCGTTGCTATACTTCGTGCTGTCGGGCAAGGCCGGCGGCTACGATATCGCAACACAGGGCCTCGGACAGACCGGCTGGTCAGGCTATGCGATGCCGCAGGCTTTCGTCGTCGAATGCGTCGCCACATTCCTGTTTCTCGTCGTCATTCTCGGTGCAACGTCGCGCCTTGGCACAACACCCGTCGCGGGCCTCGCGATCGGCCTGGCACTGTTCGTGATGCACCTAGCCTTCATCCGCGCGACCGGCGCATCGCTGAACCCTGCCCGCTCACTCGGGCCGGCTCTGTTCGTCGGCGGTCAGGCGCTCTCCGACGTCTGGCTGTATTTTGTGGCTCCGACACTCGGCGCGCTTGCTGCCGGTCTGATGTTCAAGGCCGCCGTGCTCCAGCCAGAGTAAAACTGCCGTAACGAGATACGGAGGATAGAACCAGTGGTGAGTTGGCTAACCGCAATCAGCGCGTCGACCGGAAGCACGATCACGGTACGGTGCTCTGCTGCGGCGTGGCGGCTGCGGCATCGGGCAGTCGCCACACTTATCTTGGGACTATCCTCCGTCCTTCCCGCTTCCGCTCACGAGATGTATGTGACGAGCGAGAAGGACAACACGATCTCTGTCATCGACACCACGATCCTTGAGGTCGTGCGCACCATCAAGGTTGGCAAGCGCCCGCGCGGCATCACCTTCTCGAAGGACTACTCCAAGTTCTACGTCTGCGCGAGTGACAGCGACACGGTGCAAGTCTTCGATACGGCCAGCGGCAATCGCCTCTACGACCTCCCGTCTGGCGACGATCCCGAGCAGTTCGCGCTCGCGCCCGACGGCAAGCACCTCTACATCGCGAACGAGGACAACGCGGTCACCACGGTCATCGACGTCGAATCTCGGCAGGTTGTTGCTCAAATTGACGTCGGTATCGAACCGGAAGGCATGGCCGTCTCGCCCGACAACAAGCTCGCTGTCACCACGTCGGAAACGACGAACATGGCGCACTTCATCGACACCGCGACCCACAAGACGGTCGCCAACGTGCTCGTCGACCAGCGGCCGCGCCATGCTGAATTCACCGCCGACGGAAAGAAGCTCTGGGTATCGTCCGAAATTGGCGGCACGATCTCGATCATCGACGTGGCGACACAATCGGTTGATGCGAAAATATCGTTCGAGATTCCCGGCGTCGGCAAAGAGAAGATCCAGCCCGTCGGCTTCGTATTTCTGCGCGGCGGAGAAACCGCCTTCGTTGCCCTCGGGCCGGCAAACCGTGTCGCCGTCATCGACGTGAAAACCGCCACCGTAACAAAGTACATCCTCGTCGGTCAGCGCGTCTGGCATCTGGCGCTGACACCCGAAGAGGACAAGCTGTTCACGACCAACGGCGTCTCGAATGACGTCACCGTCATCGACGTCGCTCAGCTAAAGCCTATTAAGTCCATAAAAGTCGGCCGTTACCCCTGGGGCGTGGCGGTCCGCGCCATGACCCCTCTTGCCGGCGTTCCCAAGAACGCGGTCGAGTGATGCCCATCCCCAAGCAATCGGAACACCTATGAACCGCCCACTCCACGCTATCGCCCTGGCGGCCGCCTGCGCTCTTGCAAGTATCGCACCGCACGCCCTCGCACATGGCGATGTCACGCCTCAGCCGGTCGACGTCACCGGTCTTGATCCGCTCGGCGAGGAGTGGCGCAAGGAGAACCCTTACAAAGGCAATCCGACAGCTATCAAGATCGGCATGTCGGGATATAATCAGAATTGCGCGCGCTGCCACGGCATAGACGGCATCTCCGGCGGGATCGCGCCTGACCTGCGATTCCTGGAACAGGATGCAAGCGGAGACCAATGGTTCCTCAATCGCGTGCGCCACGGCGCGACAATCAACGGCACGTTCAAGATGCCGCCATTCGAAAAGATCATGAGCCAGGAGGCAATGTGGGCGATACGTACGTACCTGGAGTCGCGCCCGACGGACTGATACTGTCGGCACGTCGCAGCCCACTCGTCCGCACTTTCCTTTGTTTGATGCTCGCCCTTGCAGGGCTGGTACGACCCGCGGGCACTGTTGATGCCCGCCCGCTCGAGCAGGTGCAGCAGACCAAGAATTTGCGCGTCGTCGTCTATCGCGACAACCCGCCGTTTTCCTACATGGAGAACGACAAGCCGAAGGGCATCGACGTCGACATTGCCCATGAACTGGCAAAGAGCCTCGGCGTCGAACTCGAGATCCTGGCCCGCATGACCGGCGAGGACGTTGACGACGATCTTCGCTTCAACATCTGGCGGGGGCCATTCAGCGAAGGCGGCGTTGGCGATGTCATGCTGCATATCCCGATCGACCGCGAGATGATGGCGCGCAACAATCTTACCGCGATCAGCAATGCCTACTTCCGCAAAAGCGTCGCGCTCGCGATCCACCCTGACCGCATCCCGCCCGATGCCACCTACGACATCTTCAAGAAGGAAAAGGTCGGGGTGCAGTACGCCACCATCGCCGACTATTTTCTGCTGCGTTACGACGACGGCGCGCTCATCAACAACGTCGTCCACTACACCAAGCCCGAGGTCGGCATCCGTCAGTTCATCGACAAGGAAACGTCAGCGCTGATGGGCGTGCGTTCCGATATCGAGGGCATGCTTCACGAGCGCGGACACAAGGCGACATTCATCACACCGCCGACACCCGGCATGTCGCAATCGTCTTGGGTCGTCGGTACGGCGGTGAAAGAGGACAGCCGTGATCTCGGCTATGCCATCGGCAATGCGCTGGATGAATTGCGCGATAGCGGCCGCCTGCAGGCGATCTTCGAAGCCCACGGTGTGACATACGTCCCGCCCGTCGAGCCCGAGCGCTAGTAACCACGTTACGCCCTGGTTCAGGCCTCGGCTGCACGCCGCAGGATGGAACGGCCGGCATACATCGCGGCATCCCCCAGCGCACCTTCGATGCGAATAAGTTGGTTGTACTTCGCAAGTCGGTCCGAGCGCGAAAGTGAACCCGTCTTGATCTGCCCGCAGTTCGTTGCGACCGCCAGATCGGCGATCGTCGCATCCTCCGTCTCGCCCGAGCGGTGCGACATGACCGCGGTATATCCCGCACGCTGCGCCATGCTCACGGCATCGAGCGTTTCCGTCAGCGAGCCTATCTGATTGACCTTGACGAGGATCGAGTTCGCAGTGGCCTTTTCGATGCCCTCGGCCAGCCGCTCCGTGTTGGTGACGAACAGGTCGTCGCCTACGAGCTGGCAGCGCTTGCCGATGAGCAGCGTCAAATATTTCCAGCCCGTCCAATCGTCCTCCGCCATGCCGTCCTCGATCGAGATGATCGGATAGCGGTTGACGAGGTCTTCGAGGTATTTTGCGTTTGCCTGGCTGTCGAGCGTCTTGCCTTCGCCCGCCAGTTTGTACTTGCCGTCCTTGAAGTATTCGGTCGAGGCGCAGTCGAGCGCCAGCATGACGTCGTCACCCGGCTTGTAACCAGCCTTCTCGATCGCTTTCATGATGAAGCCGAGGGCTTCGTCGGCGCTCTTGAGGTTGGGTGCAAACCCGCCTTCATCACCGACCGCCGTATTGTGGCCGGCGTCCTTCAAGCTCTTCTTCAGTGTCTGAAACACTTCCGCGCCGATGCGGATGGCATCGCTCACCGTATCCGCCGACACCGGCATGATCATGAATTCCTGGATGTCGATCGGATTATCCGCGTGCGCACCACCGTTGATGATGTTCATCATCGGCACTGGCAGCACATGCGCGTTGGCGCCGCCCACATAGCGATAGAGCGGCAAGCCTGCGGCTGCGGCAGCCGCCTTGGCGGTCGCCAGCGAAACACCGAGGATGGCGTTGGCACCAAGACGGTTCTTGTTCTTGGTACCGTCGAGCGCGATCATCGCCGCGTCGATGCCGCGCTGATCCTCCGCATCCATGCCGGACAGCGCGTCGAAAATCTCTCCGTTCACGGCATCGACCGCGCGCAGAACACCCTTGCCCTGATAGCGCGCCTTGTCGCCGTCGCGCAGTTCGATGGCCTCGTGTGCGCCCGTGGAAGCGCCCGACGGCACGGCGGCGCGGCCTTCCGAGCCATCCTCCAGGACGACATCGACTTCGACGGTCGGATTGCCGCGGCTGTCGAGAATTTCGCGGCCGATAATATCGACGATGGCAGTCATGGTTGTCCTGGATTTCGCTGCGTTGCTAAAGTGGGGATGTCCGCGGAACGGATGCCGCCTTGTAGCCTCGAAAGGCAAGCGACGCAAAGGCCGCCCGGGCAGTCTCCGACTACCCGGTCAGACGGGTCAATGAAACCCTCAACTTAAGAAGGAGCGGTCACCATGGCGGCTGGAGAATACCAGGGTGGCTGCCACTGCGGCCGCGTCCGGTTCGCGGTCACGGCGGATCTCGACACCACGATCACCTGTAACTGCTCGATCTGCCAGAAGGGCGGCACGATCCTGACCTTCGCGCCGGCCGAGCGTTTCACGCTGCTATCAGGTGAAGGAGACCTGACCGAGTATCAGTTCAACAAGAAGGTCATTCACCACTTGTTCTGCAAGACCTGCGGCGTGCGCTCCTTCTCGCGCGGCAAGAAGCCCGGCGGTGGCGAGATGATTGCCGTCAACGTCCGTTGCCTGGACGATATCGACCTCTCGACACTGCGGCCGAAAGCGATCGACGGACGGAGCTTCTGAGCCGTGACAGACCGCGCGGCATTGGTACTTTTTTCTGGCGGCCAGGATTCGACCGTTTGCCTCTCTTGGGCACTCGCGCATTTCGACCGGGTCGAAACCGTCGGCTTCGACTATGGCCAGCGACACCGCGCCGAACTCAAACAGCGTCAGGTCATCCTGGCCAAGCTGAAAGACTGGCCCGACGTCAACGCCGAGCTTGGAACGGACACGGTTCTGCGGCTGCCGGCACTGGCCGAGATCAGCGAGACCGCGCTCACGCGCGCCACCGAGATCACGTTCGCGCACTCGGGATTGCCGACGACTTTCGTGCCCGGCCGCAACCTGCTTTTTCTCACCTATGCCGCTGCCCTCGCCTACCGGCGCGGAATTTCGAACCTCGTCGGCGGCATGTGCGAAACCGACTTCTCCGGCTACCCCGACTGCCGCAACGATACCATCCAAGCGCTGGCACGGGCCATTTCACTCGGACTGGACCGCGAATTAACCATAGAAACGCCGCTGATGTACGTTGACAAGGCAGGTACCTGGGCACGTGCGCAAGAGCTCGGCGGCGACGCTCTCGTGGACCTGATTATCTCCGACACGCACACCTGCTACCTTGGTGACCGGACGCACCGCCACGCATGGGGTTTCGGCTGCGGCACCTGCCCCGCGTGTGAGCTGCGCGCGAAAGGCTACGAAACATGGCGCGCGTCGAAGACCTGAAGCACGCTGTCGAGCTGGCCCTCTCCGGCGACTGGGAAGGCGCGCATACGGTTGCCCAGCGCGACGAGGTGGACGCCATGAGCTGCTGGTTGCACGCCTGCCTGCACAAGATCGAGGGCGACGAGGGCAACGCGCGCTATTGGTACGCCCGCTCCCCTGTGCGCTTCGAGGATTTCGTCGACCCCGTCGACGAGCTGCACGCCCTTGCCTTCTCTCTGAAGTAACACCCTGACAATACGTCGCTTTTTAGTTTGTTCCCCGCGGAACGGCGCCGGGCTGCGCGGTGGCCTATCGAAACCTTAGCCCAACGGCATTTCCGATCTGAACCAACAGGGCCCATCACGGCGACAGACAGCAAGACAAGAAGAGACGCAGTCCCATGACCCTGAACCGCAACAGCCTGACGCTCAAGACGACGAACTTCGTCGTCGGTGTAGCTTTGCTGGTCATGCTGTTCCCCATCGGTGGCAAGCTGCCTGAGAAACCCGCCGGAGTCCGCACCGCCATTGAGATGATCTCGAAGAAGCCCTCGCTCCGCGTCATCTCCCACGACGACGCCATCGCCGGCTAGCCAACGATCCTCACGCCTCAAGCTTGAACGGACTGAAATTCGTGTTTCGGTCGAAATAGTCCTCATTCTCGGCCTTCTTCAGCGCCCGCACGACACGCACGGTGATCGGCAGGAAAGCGATCTCGACCAGCGTCTTCGTCACGAATTGCGACACCATCAGCGTGAGCACGAGCTCGTTCGGCATGATGCCCGAGTTGTAGAAGGCCAGCGGGTAAAAGAGCGAGGAGTCGACCGCCTCGCCCGCAATGGTCGAAATGACAAACCGCGCGCTCATCTGCTTGCCGCCGCTCGCCACCTTCATCTTGGCGACCACGTAGGAATTGACGAACTCGCCGCAGAAATAGGCGATCATGGAGGCGCCGGCGATCCGCCACGTGTTGCCGAACGCGATTTCGTAGACCCTCTGGTTCTCCCAGCCTGGCGCCGGCGGCAGCGCGACGATCACCGCCGCCATGATGGCCGCAAAGAAGAGCGCCGCAAATCCGGTCCAGATCACCCGGCGCGCACGCGCGTAGCCGTAAACCTCGGTCAGAACGTCACCGAAAATGTAGGAAATCGGAAAGAACATCACGCCGGCGCCGAACGTCACCGCGCCGATAAGCGGCAGATCGAGGGTTGCCGCCTTCGCCGGCCCGATCAGGTTCGAGCACACCAGCACGACGACAAACGCGACCATGATGAGGTCGTAGTAGCGATAGCTTCGATGCGGAGCGGCCATGCAATCCCTCTGTGTGACATCTGCCTCATCGCGCCTTATACGGGAGCCCAAACCGAACGGCGCACGGCATGTATCACGTCAAGGAAATCTTCTACACGTTGCAGGGCGAAGGCGCGAATGCCGGTACGCCTGCGGTCTTCTGCCGTTTCTCGGGCTGCAACCTTTGGTCGGGGCGCGAGGAAGACCGGGCGAAGGCCACCTGCCGGTTCTGCGACACTGATTTCGTCGGCACCGATGGTGACGGCGGTGGCAGGTTCGCGACCGCTGAAGAGCTTGCACGCGCGGTACGTGCCGCCTGCTCGGCCGCTGATGGTCCGAGGATGGTCGTGCTGACCGGCGGCGAACCGATGCTGCAGGTCGATGTGGCCTTGATCGACGCCCTGCACGTCCAGGGCTTCTCCATCGCAATCGAAACGAACGGCACCTTCGCGGTGCCCGACGCGATCGATTGGGTATGCGTGAGCCCCAAGGCTGGAGCACCTCTCACGCAAGTGTCGGGCGATGAGTTGAAGATCGTCTACCCGCAATCTGGCATCGATCCGGCCGCATACCTCGGGCTCGACTTCACGCATCGCTTCCTGCAGCCGATGGACGGGCCTGACGTGAAGGCCAACACCGATGCCGCCATCACCTACTGCAAGGCGAACCCCCCTTGGCGGCTATCGGTTCAAACCCACAAATGGCTGCGCATCCCATGAGTCGCCGCAGCGCCAGCGGGGCCGCCGCGCGCCGCGTTAACCGCGCCGCCCGCCGTTGACGCGCAACGCGCGCTGCATAGCGGCCCGAATCCTACGGTGCCTAAGCCATTTGTGCGCGACATAGCTGACCCGCGTCTTGGCTGATCCGGAATTCGAGGCCCAGGCCGGCATGATGCGACAGCCACGACCGCGTCACCAAGGCGCGGAATGCTGGAAGTCGGCCGCGAAATCTCCTATTCCCCTGCCCATGCGCATCTACAAGGACTTCACATTCGAGGCGGCGCACTTCCTGCCGACCGCCGAGCCTGGTCATCCGAATTCCCGCATCCACGGGCATTCGTTCCGCGCGCGCGTCCTGATCGACGGCGAACCTGACCCCGTCACCGGCTACGTCTTCCACTTCGACGACTTGCAGGACGCCATCAGCGAGGCTCAGCAGGCGCTCGATCACCGCCTGCTGAACGAGGTCGAAGGGCTCTCCGCGCCGACGCTCGAGCGCATCGCGGTCTGGCTCTGGAACCGCCTGCAAAACCGCGTCCCCGGCCTTGCCGAGGTTCAGGTCCATCGTGACAGTTGCCGCGAGGGCTGCATCTATTCCGGCCCGCAAGTGCCGCTGCGCCAAGCGGCGGAGTGAGACACGCGCCATGAGCACGAAACCGCCCGCCCTGACGCAGCTCGGCACCCAGGTCGGCATGCCTGCGAGCCCCGAAGCCGCCGTTCTGGAGCGTGTCGCCAATCCGCACGCCGACACGAACTACATCGCCCGCTTCACGCAGCCCGAGTTTACCTCGCTCTGCCCTGTCACCGGCCAGCCTGATTTCGCCCATCTCGTCATCGACTACGTGCCCGACCGTTGGCTCGTCGAAAGCAAATCTCTGAAGCTCTATCTCGCGGCGTTCCGCAACCACGGCGCCTTCCACGAGGACTGCACGGTCGCCATCGGCAAACGTCTGGTTACTCTGCTTGAGCCGCGTTACTTGCGGATCGGCGGCTACTGGTATCCGCGCGGCGGCATGCCCATCGATGTCTTCTGGCAAGCAGGTGAATTGCCAGCTGGCGTTTGGCTGCCCGATCAAGGCGTCGCGCCTTATCGCGGCCGCGGCTGAGCACGGATTTCCCTGCACTTGCGAAGCAATGCGCGCCCTGTTGCGCCGCACGGCTACTTTCTGTTTTGCGCACGGCGGAGATTGAGCCTCCCGCCGCCGCGTCTAAACTGAACGCTGTGCCGAAAACGTCTGTCGATGGCACGCAACGACAGCAGCCGCACCAAACGCCGGCACTCTGGGAGAGAAATCGCATGACACATTTGCCTCGATACGCTCTTGCCGCCGCCCTCGCCGCGGCTTTCGCAGCCGCCTCCGTCACGCCCGTCAGCGCCACTGCCGCGAATGGCACCTGGCTCCGCAGTAACGGCGCGCATGTGCTGGCATTCGACTGCGGCGGCGGCCTCGGCCTGAAAGTGACGAAGTCGCCCGAGCCCGCGAAAGTCGGCAAGACCATCATGTGCGGCGCAAAGCAGACCTCCGCCAACAAGTGGAAGGGCACGCTCCTCAATCTCGACGATGGTCAGAAGTATTCGGGCTATGTCACCTTGAACGGCAGCAGCCTCTCGCTTTCGGGATGCGTTCTGGGCGGTCTTATCTGTTCCAGCGACACTTGGTCGAAACTGAAATAGCAGCCGCGCTCAGACAATAAACCGCTTCGCCAGTTCGGCATCCGGCCTGAGGCACGTCTCACGGCCACCGAACCAGGCGATGCGGTTGCGTTGGACGAAATCATAGATCGGGTCGCCGATAAACGCCGGCACGAGCGAAGCTGCCGTCGCGAGCGATCGCCACGGGCGTGGTAGCGTGCGTCCCGCCGCGATCACGCCACGCCAGCGCAGATGCGGCACGCCATCCGCCAATACCATGAACGTATCGAAGGCGTCCGCGTCGAGCCCGTAATGCGCGTAAAGCGCGCGCGGCAGCGGATCCTGGATCACTGCGAAACGGCTCGTGCCGTGAGGGTCGCGCGCCAGCATCCACAAAACGCCGGACGAGCAAAGCGCGCAGTGACCGTCGAAGACGACGAGCGGTGGCACATCATCGAAGCGGGGCACCGCCGGGTCGGCGCGATAGGAGTAGGCACCGCTCGTCTTTGGCGCGTCGTGCGGTTTTTTCTCTGATAATGCGACCATTCCGGCAGATGACCCGCAGGCTACGGCGAAACCACGGCCGCCGCTGGCGACCGCTTGCGGCCACCGACTTGTAGCGCCTTTGCGAGCAGAACAATCGTCCGGGGTCATCTTTTTTTTGCCATTGGAATCGCGCCCGTTGTGATCGTCAACGAACCCATGAGGATCACATGCCGGGAGTCCCCCAGAACGTCGCAGACATGCTGGCCCGGCTGGCGGAGAGCTCGCAAAACGAGCTCGATCTCATACGCCGCCTCGCCGATGCCATCCGCCGTGCCGACGATCAGGTGTTGCGCGAGGTTCGCAGCGTCACCTTGCAGCACGAAATACGGCGCGAGGCGATCTTCACCGAACTGCAGACCCTCGCCGGCAGGCTTTGCGCCCTCCCCGCCCGTCCGAATTCCACGCCGTCACCGTCCATCGAACAACAACACCAGCGCCCGCCGGCAATCGACATGATCCATTCGCATGGGGGTGGGGACTGGCGGCAGGCGGCCCAGGCGATCGACGAAGAGCTGGAGTTCACTTTCAATGGCGCCGGCAACCACCACTGATCGCGCTTAACGCTGGCAGCCGTTCGCCCGGGTGCTTTTGCGGCCGCTGCGGTATAATCACATTGGCCGCACGCGCCACGAGGCAGCCGTAGTCACCGTTAAATTCGAAGCCCGTCGTGGCCCGTCCACCGGCTTTTGAAACCTGGGAGCATCATCGATGACGCGGTCCAACACGCTGCGGTCCAATGCGTCGCTGGCTCTCGCCCTGTCCGCAAGCCTGCTCGCCGTTGCGGCGGCCAGCCCTGCATCGGCACAGGCCAAACTGGTCGCCGGCACCCTGACGTGCAAGGGCGAAGGCGGCGTCGCCTGGATCGTCGGCTCCAAGGAAACCCTGGACTGTAACTTCAATCCGGCCGGCAGCGGACCGCACGCCCGCTATACCGGCACGATTACGAAGGTCGGGCTGGACGTCGGCATCAAAGGCCAGCGCACGCTGATCTGGACCGTTCTTTCAACCACCACGGAATTTGCGCAAGACGCGCTCAATGGCACCTACGATGGCATCTCGGCGGACGCCGCCGTCGGTATCGGCGTCGGCGCCAATGCGCTCGTCGGTGGATCGAGCAAGGGCATCGTGCTGCAGCCGCTCAGCGTTCAGGGCGAAACCGGCCTCAACCTAGCTATTGGCGTCTCGAGTCTGACGCTCCGCGGCGGTTGAGCCGAACAGCGGCCACCCTGCTCTTCGCGCCTACTCTTCGCGAATGGCTGCCTTCACCTTGGCCGCAAGTTCAGGCGTCACCTCGCGAATGCCGTGCTCTTTGGCATGTTCCATGGCATTCTTGAGCACCTCAGCCTCGTCCTTGCCGCGCACCACATGCGTGCACCCAGACGACGGGTCCACCTTCGCACATTCAATGATTTTGCCCATGGGTCTCTCCTGACGTGTATGACCAGGACGGCGGTAACCGTACTGCCGCAAGTTGGCCCGCGGAAATCACGATTGCTGCTTTGACCGTCCTGAACGCCGATATCGCGGCTGCGAACGGTAACGATCTCGCTCCGCAGCCCTCGCGCCAAAGCGTCGGCCGCGATATATTCGTCCGCTCATCACTTGCCAGGGAGACGGACATGACCGCCAAGACCTATCCGCCCGGTACCATTCGGATGCGTCCCATGCTCGACCCCCTGGCCCGAAACTGGTGGCTGATCCTCCTCAAGGGCGCTCTGGCGATCATCTTCGGCGTCCTGACCTTCATCTGGCCAGGCCTGACACTGCTGACACTCGTGGCGCTCTACGGTGCCTTCGCACTGCTCGACGGCGTATTCTCGCTCGTCGCGGCCCTGACGAATGGAACGCCCGCGCCCAGATGTTGGCTCGCGCTCGTCGGCGTGCTCGGCATCGGCGCAGGCTTGCTCACCCTGTTCATGCCGCAGCTGACCGGCATGGTTCTGCTCTACTTCATTGCCGGCTGGGCCATCGCCTCTGGCATCTTCCAGATTATCGGCGCCATCAACCTGCGCAAGGAAATCGAAGACGAGTGGCTGCTCATTGCCAGCGGCATGCTCTCGGTCATCTTCGGCGCGCTGATCTTTATCTTCCCGGGCGCAGGCGCGCTCGGCCTCGCGTTCGCCATTGGCGCTTTCGCTATTGCCTACGGCGCGCTCTTGGTTGGCTTCTCGCTGCGTCTACGAAAGATGGCCGAGATCAAGATCTAACGCGCGCTCCTCTGACCGCGCCATCCGGCGTCGAGCACGAAATCCAAACACCGCCGTTTCCCAATCAGCCTCGCGCGCCTGGGCTTCCTCGGCTTTGCGAATACGGAAGATCAAAACGTTCCACATGCGCGGAACCGGCTCAGGCTGATTGAAAAATCTGCGGTACATAAGAATTAGGCCACGAAATTTGATACGACGTAACGCACCTGTATCGAGCCAACGCAGCAAGCGCGCCCTTTGTTCCGCGCCTCACGCAGCGGCCTTGAGCCGCGCGATGGCCTCGTCCGCCAGCACCTCAAGCTCAGGCAACAGCACAACGCTTTCCTGTTCGTTCGGATCGGTCCGCGCGATGACCGCCGACGTCGGCGCTGCGCTCAAGTTGACCGGCAGGTGCGGAACGCCCGCCGGGATGTAGGCTAGATCTCCCGCCTTCGTCACCATGTGGTGCTGCAAACTGTCGCCGAACAGCGTCACCGCCTCGCCTGACAGAACGTACAGCGCCGTCTCGTGGCTTTCATGCAGATGGGCTTTCGCGCGCGCACCGGGCGGGATGGTGAGCAGATGCATGCAGATGCCTTTCGACCCCACCGTCTCCGCCGCGACGCCGCAAAAGTACGTAAGCCCCTGCTTGCCGTCGTAAGTATCGGTCGCCCGAATAACGCGGCATACTTGTTCTTGCTCTTGGCCCATCGGTTCGCACCTCCCTTGTTAGGCAGCGATCAAACCTTCCAAAGCCGGCACCACCAGTAGGACTCGACCGGCAGATTGAGTTCGGGCAGATCGCACCAGGTCTTGTGCGGCAGAAAATAGATGCATTCCATGCACCTGTTCTGCTCCGGCCCATGCGGGTGATCCAAAAACCCGGCGATGATGAGCCTATTATACACGTCGTTCGGCTTCAGTTTCCGCAGTTCCTCCAGAATGCCTTCGAATTCCTGCTGGTTCCTCGGAAACGGCTCGACCTGCGTTTTGAGGCCCGAGCCGAGCACCTTGCCAACCTCTTCCAGCAACCGTTCCTTTGAGCCGCCGTTCTTCACGCGCTCCCGTTGTGCGAACTCAAGATCGACCATGGCATCGAGCCGCCCGGTGAACGGCACGCTGAAGGCTGCGCGGCCGCCCGTCTCGGCCAGCCATTGATCGAACATCGCCTTGAATTCTGCCGGCAGCGACCGTGGGCCGTCCTGTCCGACGACGCTCGCGCGGAAGGCGCTCTCCGTCATAGGAAGAAATAGAATGTTGACGGTATCGCCAGGAGTCTGTCCTCCGTCGCGTGGCGCATCGAGCACGCTGCAACAGACGAGATTTGAGTTGTCGGCCAAGGGCACCACCGCACCGATCACCATGCGCGATGAATCGAAGCCCGTCGGCGGGCGATATATCCAAGTCTGTCCGGGTGCGAGTGAATCCATTGGCCCTCGTCTCGCTGTTTGATGGCGACACCGCGCCGGCCGGAAGCGCGCACGCGCTCCGCCGGCATTGCCAAAGCTCAAAATGATTTTGGCCTCATTCCCCGCACACGAAATGTGCTTCGGAGCCCGCGTCCCACGCAAGTGGAGATTTGCCAATTTGGAGAAGAGCCTCTTAGGCTCAAGCAAAGCAATTTCCGAAAATCCCGTTCAAGATCATTGTCGGTGCGCGTGAACCTGGAACAACCGAGCAACGACCAATCGAGCAATCGCAACGACGCCGAAGGAGGCAACAATGTTGAAGCAGACTGCGCTCTTGGTCACGTTCGCCGGAATATCGCTCGCCGCCGCAGCAAGCGGTGCCAGCGCAGGCCCGGATGGCATGCGCATCGTACGATCGTCGGAATCGGCCGGTAGCGTGCACCTCATCCGAAACGATCGCCAGCGCGCGAGCCGTTCCCTCAAACTCAGTGCGACGCAATCGAGCGGACCGTGCGGCGTTTGGAGATGTACCTGGCGCACGAGCGACGGCGGATGCCTGGTCTGGGAAAAGACCAAGTGCAAAGTCATCAACCCGTTCGATTGATATAGCCGCTTCCAGCGTCCGGTGCCGCATTCCGGCATCGGACGTCGACCGATAAATCATGCGCGATAGAGGTATCCCGGCAGGTGCCGCGCCTCCGGCCCCCGCGCAAATGCCATGGCGCGATCGTGCGCACGCTCGAAGTTACGATGAACGAGCGAGGGCGCGATCCGCTCGCGGAAGAAATTCGCCCAGGCGAACTCGCTGAAAGGTACCAGCGACTTCCTGAACCCGCCGGCTTCACGCACCGACCACGCTAGGTCCCGATAGCGATCCGAGCGGAGCTGATCGAGCCGATCCGGCAGTCGGGTCGGACAGATCTTCTCCCCCTTTGCGTCGTAGGAGTGCATCCAGCCCATCACCGTCATGCATCTGAGAAACGACCGCTGCGGCAGGTCGGATAAATCGCCAACGACGCGCACGAACGCGTCTTCGACTTCGCTCTGCCAGAGCGCCAGCCCCAGATGGTGACGGTCGATGATGTAGAACTCGTCGTTGGGCCCAAGCACTGCCGGGATCGGCCGTTTTTCGATGTATCGTCGAAGCTTGCGCGTGCTTTCCACCCGCTGTTCGATCTTTCGCCGCCGAGCTGCGACCGCGCGCATACCGACCGCCATCTGTGTCGGACGCAGATCGGCGAGCGGCACAAGTTCCAGATCGCTCGCGTCATAGACTGCTTCGATGATCGGATGTCCGGCCCGCGGACCGAATTTCGCTTTCAGGTACGGAGCAGTCTCGCTCGCAGCGATAGCGCTCGACGGACGGACGTGCACAAACATCGGGACCACAGAAATGAAGACCGTAAACGGATCTTCATCCTTTCGTCGTCGCGGTTAATTTTATGTTGACGCCCTGGTCCGCCCCTCAGCCCGGAGGATGCACGTTCTCGCCGAGGCGGCGGAAAAAGATGCCCGTGTCGACCTCCCACACGCGCACATCGGAACCCATGGACCCGGTGACGGCATACTTGCCGTCCGGACTCACATGAACGCTGTGGCAAAGATCGCTGAACGGTCCGTAGTGCATCAAGCGCTTGCCCGTCTCCGCGTCCCACAGGATCGGGTGACGCATGCAGCTGATGACACGGCTGCCATCCGCCGTGAACGCGATCGCGAAGCCGGAAAACTTCGGATGCACCTTGATGGCGGTGATTTCCTTCAGTCCATCCACGAGGTAGACATAGGCATTGCCGCCCGTCATGACCGCGAGCTTCTTGCCGTCGCGCGAGAACGCGAGCGCATCCGCTCTCTCGTCGCCCTTGCTGAAGAACTCGCCCACCTTCTTGCCCGTCTCGATCTGCCAAAGCTGCACGTGCGCAAGCTCCTCCTTGCTATCGCCCTCACGCGCCGTCGCCACCAGCCCCGCGGCCTCGGAAACCGCTATCGCCCAAGCGTTGGGCGCGTGGCCGGCAAGCCGGTAGCGCTCGGCGCTGGTAACTGTGTCATACGCAATCACCTCATCCGCGTTGCCGCCGATGAAGAGCATGCCTTTCGATGTTGCCGCCAGCGCGGGCGGAAACATGTAGTCGGCCTCTATCGTCTCGAATGGGATTTCCGCCTTTTGCTGCCCAGTCGCCGCATCGTAGATACGCACCGGCGTCCTGTCCGCGCCGACCACGATATCATTCGCGTTCAGGAAAAATGCCGACCGCACGCGCCCCGGCGCCCCCTGCCCGACGATGACCTTCTCCCGTACCGCGGCGACGAAGCTCAGCTGCGACTTGCCCGTTGCGAAGTCCCAAATACGCACCGTGCCATCGCCGCTCGCGCTCACGATTTTCCGGCCGTCGGGACTGAAGGCCGCGCCATAGATCCAGTTGCTGTGGCCGGCATCCGATGACGCATCGGCCGCATCGTGAACCGGGTTCGGAGTAATCTCCGCCTGCTCACACGCGATCTCCACATCCCATGGCACGATGACCTTGTAGGACTCGCTTTCGGCCTCCATGCCGCGCCTGATCATCTCAGCCTTGAGCGCCGAATCCTTGCAGACCTTGCTCATGAGCGCGCGCTCCGCCGCTCTTCTGTCGTCGATCTCGTCGGCGCCGACATGCGCCGGAAGAACGAAAAGCGCGAAGAAGAACCCGGCGGCGTGCAATGCAAAGCGCATGTGAAAATTTCCAAAGCTGGATGGCCCCCGCGAGGTTCAATCAACGCAAACGCCGCCGCAAGGGGTCGCGCTTTTCAGCGTGAACGAAACGGAGCGATATAAATCCCAAATACCGCTCAAATCCGATATGTCATGATCGCGGAGCAGGAATGGGGAAACACATGGACCGGCGTGATATTCTCGGAGGCGGCCTGACGTTTTTCACGCTGGCGCTGGTCGGCCCCGGCAAAGCCGAAGCCAGACCCGGCGTCATCCTGCCGGACGACGCGCGCTTCATGGAACAGGCGCTCACTGAGGCCTCAAAAGCCGCCTTTCCCTTCGGCGCCGTCATCGTCAAGGACGGCGCGATAATCGCGCGCGGCCATAACCGCACGGGCATTGATCGCGATCCCACCGCCCACGGCGAAATGGTCGCCATCCGCAACGGCCTGAAGGAACACGGCCCCGAAGCGCTGATCGGCGCGACCGTCTACACCTCGGGCGAACCATGCTGCATGTGCATGGGCGCCCTCGTGTGGTGCGGCATCGGACGCGTCGTCTATGCGGCGTCCCTCGCCCAGCTCTCAACCAAGGTCGACCAGATCGCTCTATCAGCCGAGGACGTGGCGTCAAAGGCGACGTTCGCCCCCATCGACATCGCCGGCGGCGTCCTCGCCGAAAAGGCCATCGCCCTATTTAAGTGAGCCCCCGCGCAGCTCGCCGACCCACTCCGTACTACGCATCCGCGTGCTCAGCCCTTGCCTTGGCCGGCTTCTCGTGCGCACTCGCTCCCAGTCTGTCGACATAAGCAATGCCGATGGCGGAAAGAATGAACATGCCGTGGATGATGGTCTGCCACATCACGCCGGCTTCCGTGTATTTCGCGCCTTCGACGCCAAGATTTCCCGCCTCGATGAACGTCTTCAAAAGATGGATCGACGAGATGCCGATGATCGCCATCGCGAGCTTGATCTTGAGCACGCTGGCGTTGACGTGATCGAGCCATTCCGGCTGGTCCGGATGCCCCTCAAGACGCAGCCGCGACACGAACGTCTCGTAGCCGCCGACGATTACCATCACGAGCAGGTTCGAGATCATCACCACGTCGATCAGCGCGAGCACCAGCAGCATGATCTGCTGCTCGCTGAACTCGGTCGCGTGCGTCATCAAGTGGGACAGCTCTTTGAGGAAAAGGAAAACATAGACGCACTGCGCCACGATGAGGCCGAGGTACAGCGGCACCTGCAGCCAGCGCGAACCGAAAATCAGGGACGACAGGAATTTGCGATACGTCTGGTCGGCGGGCGTCGGCATGTGCTCGGCTCTTTTGCAAATTGAACGGCAAGAACTTTCCGCGGTCGCGGTGGTGGGACGCAGATAGATAGGGGCGGCGTCGGACACATGCAGCGCCCAAAACGCCGCAGAGCAAACCCCGCCTTGCCGGACGCCTTGCGGCACGCCCGCCGCGCCACGTTTCCGCCAAGGGCCGCCAGTAGAGCCGCTTCAGTCGGCCGGCCTTTGGGCCAGCCCCCTCAATAAATGGCCTACGAAGATGACAGACACACTCTTGCATCGTGTAATCGCACGTGCCCGCGATCTGATCGACGACGAAGCGGCTTGAGTACGCTATCACCCCGCCCTCACCGCCGATGGACGCTCGGTCGAGCCCTATGATCCAGGCGCCGTCCGTTTTTGCGCGTCGGGCGCACTGCTGCGCGCTGGCTTCGATTTAACGGGAGACGTATCGCGCGCCTGGGAATTGCGCCACAGAGCCTGCGAGCAATTGCTGCCGCACGCGCAAACGCCGTGCGAGGTCCTCGAGTACCTCAACGATTCCAGTATCGGTTACGTCACGGTGATCCAGGTGTTCGATGCCTATTTGGAGCAAACCTAGAGGCCGCGCCGGTTGCGCCCGAAGGCAACAACCGCGTTGCGGTTCAAAAGGCGTTATCGCGGCCGCATGATGGCGTTGATCTCGATGTCGATGTCGTCGTCCACCATCGATTGATAGTCCGTCATGTTGAAGGCGCTGCGCTGGATACGCGTTGTGGCGACGAACTTGCGCGAACCCGCATCATATTTGAGCGCCGGATCGTCATGCGGCTCCAGACTTACGTTGAGCACCACCGGCTTGGTGATGCCGTTGACGGTAATCTCGCCCGCAACGTCGGCTTGCGTCGCCGAACGCGGTTTGACGGTAAGACTCTTGAAGGCGATCGTCGGCGAGGCTGCGACGTTGAAGAACGCCTTGCCTTTCAGCTCATTGTCGACGAGCGATTCTCCCGTCGTCAGGCTCGCCGCTATGATCGAGGCGTTGATCTTCGCTTTTTCAGGCGCCGCCTCATCGTAATCGAGCGTACCGGAAACTTTCGTGAACCGGCCGCGCTGCTTTGAATAGGCCATTGTGAAGGTGAAGTGGACTTCCGTCTTGCGCGGGTCGAATTGATAGCGCCCTGCCTGGGCCGTCGGCGCCGCCGCCGACAGCGCCAACGAGAGCAGCAGGGAAATAAGCGCAACGAAACGCACCTGCGCGCCGCGCACACTCCGCACCCCCATGGACATCATGGCCACGCATCCTCTGTGCTCCCCGCCGCCGAGTATGCGGCTGTCTATGGCGTGCGTGCGGCAGAGTTAGGTGAGCGGCGGAGATAACGAAATCGGCTCCCGTCACGATGCAGCGAACGGACAAACCCATCGACGTTGCTGAATGCCTGGGCAGTCATCACGACATGACGTTGTCCCAGCAATCGACCCCGCCGCCGATGACGGAGCCCTAACCAACAGACTTCGCACATAATTCTGGCGACGCGCCGCAATCCCTTCGCGGCATCGCGGACGCCATACCAATCAATCTCTATTGGCGTGCGTGCCCATCGGCTTTGATCTATTTTGACCTCTTTCGGAAAAGTTGGCCGATCTGCTGAAAGACGCGAGGATGGCTGTGACGATCGCGCCCGATGCTCCGCTCGCCTATTTGAACCCTGACCTCCTCGCTGGCGTCTGCAAGGAAATGACGTTCGCGCCAGGCGACACGCTGCGCGCCAAGGGTCTGCTTTCGATCGACATGTACCTCATTACGAAAGGCGAGGTCGAGATCGACATCGACAACGCGTCGAATGAACGCCTGACGGCTGGCCGCGGATCGCCCATCGGTGAAATCGGCTTCATCACCGGCTCGCCCGCAACCGCGACCGTGACCGCAAAGACCGACGTTCGTGCCTTCTATATCGACAAACCGGCCTGGCGCGTGATCGAGCAGCAGATGCCGGACACGGCGGTCGCGTTCTATCGCGAACTCTCCGACATCAGCGAAGGCCGGCAGAGCTACAACCTGCTGTTCCTCGGGGGCGACGATGGATCGAAAGCCACCGCTGCGTCCGACATCATCCTGTGCCGTCGGAGCGAGCAGCTCTTGCAGGCCCAACGCATCCGCTACCAGATCTATTGCGAGGAGCTCGGGCGGACGTCACCGTACGCCGATCCGATCGAGCGGACGATCGCCGACGATCTCGACGTGACCGGGCACGTCCTGCTCGCCTTCGAGGCGGGAGAACCGGTGGCCACCATGCGCCTCAACATGGCGCGCGACGGAGGGCTCGGGATTCTCGAAGACCTCTATTGTATGAGGGAAAGCGCCAATCATCCGGCGGGAACCGGCATCGTCACGAAGTTCATCGTCAAGAGAGAGCATCGCTTGGGCCCGATTGCCTTCAAGCTGATGGCGACCGCCATCGAAATGGCCCAGAGATACGGCGTCAAGGAGTGCTTCATGGATTGCATTCCGCACCTCAAACCGTTCTTTCAGTCCATCGGGTTCACGGCTGCCGGACCGGCATTTCTGCACTACGAGAACGGCCGGTCGTATCCGCTGCGCCTCGATGTCGACCGCTACGCCAAACGCGTTTTCCGCTTGGCCGGCATCGTCGCCAACGCTCCCCAAACGACGAGGTGAGCGATGTCCTCAGGCGAAATCGCAGCGCTGCTCGTGGTCGCGACGCTCGGCCACGCCATGGCGGCGGTCTGGTACGCGGCTTACAGGAACGAATGGACGATCTGCCGGAAGAAAATCTACGACATCAAGATCGGCGAGAAGCAGCTACGCCGCGAATTGCTGAATTCCATTCACACGCCCATCCACGCGATCATTCTCGCCGCGTTCCTCGCCGCCGGCTTCTTCGCCGAGAGAAGCTGGACGGGCTTCTTCACAACGCTGGTGCTGGCATTCGTCTGGGCCGAAATATGGCACTATGTTTCGCACCGCGCCATGCACTTGAAGCCGTTGCACTGGATCCACGCCGAGCACCACAAGAGCCACATCAACAGCCCCTTCACGGCCATCTCGTTCTCATTTTCCGAAAAGCTGATCTTCGACGTCGGTTACCTGGGTGTCCTTGCATTGATTGACAGCGTGATCCCGCTCAATTTCTACGGAATTGCCACCTGGTACTTCGGCTATCTCATCGTCAATTCGTTCGGCCACGCCAATTTCGAATTCCGGCCCGAGAACTACAATGCCGTCATGGGCAAGGTTTTGACGACCACGGCCTACCACTCGCTGCACCACTCGCGCTACACCGGCAACTACGGCCTCGCGACGCGCTGTCTTGACCAGATATTCAAGACCGAATGGACGGACTACGAAAAGCTCTACACGCGCGTCACCGGCGAAGGTCCGCCGCTCAAGACCCTGCGCGAACGCGTCGAGGAGTGAGCGGATAACACCCCATACCGGCAACAGTCAGATACCGGCAAACAGTCAGGTGTTTCGCACACCTTCGTCATGGCCGCGAAGGCGGCCATCCACGTCGCCCCCTAATTATGCCAATGTCAGAATTACGTCACAAACAGCCCTGCGTTTACCTGCTCGCCAGCAAGCCGGACGGCGTGCTCTACGCCGGCGTCACGAGCGACTTGCCAAATCGCGTCAACCTGCACCGTCAGAAGCTCGTCGAGGGTTTCACGAAACGCTACGGCGTGACGCGTCTCGTCTACTATGAGTTCCATCGGACCATGGACGATGCCATCCGCCGTGAGACTCAGATCAAGAAATGGAAGCGTGCCTGGAAAGTCCGCCTGATCCTGCAAACCAATCCCGAATGGCATGACCTGTTCGACGCAACCACGGACGAGATCCTTCCTCTCCCCGCTGATGCGCTGCTTGAGCGGGAACCGTAAGACCGCACGCGTTGTACGTCATCGTGGATGGCCGCCTTCGCGGCCATGACGGCAACGAGGCGGAACGCCTGCCGATTCGTCGGCAACGCAACGTGACGGCGCGGCAGTGACGGTCGAGTGGATGGCAAACCGAGCGGCCCAACAATGACGAAACGAGCGTGCTTGCCCAATGCAGTGTTGTCAGCGACGGCACTCTCTTGGCTCAGCCGATGGTAGCCCTATTTCGTCATGGCCGCGAAGGCGGCCATCCACGTCGCTCCCCTTCGTCGCGACTCCGTTCGTCGCTTCCCCTTGCCCCCACACCTCCGTCATGGCCGCGCAGGCGGCCATCCACGTCGCTTCCCCTTCGTCGCGACTCCGTTCGTCGCTTCCCCCTTCGCACACCTCCGCCATGGCCGCGCAGGCGGCATCCACGTCGCTCCCAATGCGTCGAGAAATCTTTCCCACCCAGAAGACGGCCATCGCGAAACCAGGGACTCGATCCGAGCCGCGGTTGACAGTGTGGTGTTGTCGGTTGATTTCCGAGAAGCCCTCATCCTCGGCCGGGCGAATGCAAAGGCGGGGGGCCCGTCACCTCAAATCAGGCGGCGTCGCCTCGGCCTGGAACGCCTCCAGCGCCTCGTCCAGCTTCAATACAGCCTGCTCCTGCGACCCCAACCGCCGCACGGAAACCGTCCGCTCCTCGGCTTCGCGCTTTCCGACCGCCAGAATCACCGGCACCTTCGCCAGTGAGTGCTCACGCACCTTGTACGAGATTTTCTCGTTCCTGAGGTCCGTCTCGACGCGCAGGCCCAGCGCCCGGGCCTTGTCCGCTACCTCGTTCGCATAGTCGTTGGCGTCAGACACGATCGGCGCGACGACAATCTGCAGCGGCGCAAGCCACAGCGGAAAATGCCCGGCGAAGTTCTCGATCAGCACACCCGTAAAACGTTCAAGCGATCCGAAAATGGCGCGGTGGATCATCACCGGCGTCTTTTTCTCCGAATGCTCGTCGATGTAGAACGCGCCAAGCCGCCCCGGCAGGTTGAAGTCCACCTGCGTCGTGCCGCACTGCCAGTCGCGGCCGATGGCATCCTTCAGCACGTACTCGAACTTCGGCCCATAGAACGCGCCTTCTCCGGGGTTGATCGAAGTCTTGATCCGCCCCTGCCCGCGCTCCTCGATCTTTTTCAGAACCTTTGCCATCACCGCTTCGGCGTGGTCCCACTGCGCGTCCGAGCCGACGCGCTTCTCCGGCCGCGTCGAGAGCTTCACGACGATGTCCTTGAAGCCGAAGTCCTCGTAGATCGAGAGCAGCAGGTCGTTCACCTCCAGGCACTGCTCTTCCAGCATGTCCTCGGTGATGAAGATGTGCGCGTCGTCCTGCGTGAAGTGGCGCACGCGCAAAAGCCCGTGCATCGCGCCCGACGGCTCATAGCGGTGCACCTTGCCGAACTCGCCGATCTTGATCGGCAGGTCGCGGTAGCTTTTCAGTCCATGCTTGTAGATCTGGATGTGGCCCGGGCAGTTCATCGGCTTGCAGCAGAAGACGCGCTCGTCCGGAAGCTCGGTGACGAACATCATCTCGCGATAGTTTTCCCAGTGCCCCGAAAGCTCCCAGAAGTGCTTCTCCATCATGTCGGGAGAGTTCACTTCCGTGTACCCGGCTTTGGCGAGCCTGCGGCGCATGTAGGCGATCAGCGTCTGGAACAGCGTCCAGCCGTTGGGATGCCAGAAGACCGAGCCCGGCGCCTCCTCCTGGAAATGGAACAGGTCCATCTCGCGCCCGAGCTTGCGATGGTCGCGCTTTTCCGCTTCCTCGAGCTGATGCAGGTAGGCCTTGAGCTCGTCCTCGCTCGCCCACGCGGTGCCGTAGATGCGCTGCAGCTGCGCGTTCTTCGCATCACCCCGCCAGTAGGAGCCGGCGAACTTCATCAGCTTGAACGCCTTGCCGATCGCGCCTGTCGAGGTCATGTGCGGGCCGCGGCACAGATCGAGCCATTCGCCCTGCTTGTAGATCTTCAGGTCCTCGCCCGCCGGGATCGCATCGACGAGTTCGACCTTGAAGTTCTCACCCTTGTCGCGGAAGAACTTCTTGGCCTGTTCACGCGACCAGAGTTCCTTCGTGAAGGGCGCATTCTTGGCGATGATCTCGTGCATCTTCTTTTCGATCTTCGCCATGTCCTCCGGCTCGAACGGCTGGTTCTTGGCGAAGTCGTAGTAGAAGCCGTTTTCGATCACAGGGCCGATCGTCACCTGCGTGCCGGGCCACAGCGCCTGCACCGCTTCCGCCATCACGTGCGCCGCGTCGTGCCGGATCAGCTCCAGCGCCGCAGGGTCCGTGCGCGCAACGAAATTTATTGCAGCGTCTTTACCGATCGGATCGTTGAGATCGCTTAAGACACCATCGAGTTGCATGGCGACCGTGCGCTTCGCGAGCGACGGCGAGATCGACTTGGCAACTTCGAAACCGGTGGTGCCGGATTTGACCTGGCGCTTGGCGCCATCGGGGAACGTAAGGGTGACGTCGGTCACGGCAGTCTCCTTTGCTCACTCGCCGCCAACGGGCGCGGCGTAAGACGATTTTTCGAGGGGCTAGATCGGCGATTTCACCCCTCGAAGTCAAGCGCGGCAGATACATTCCCGATCAGGCCGACCTGGAACGGCAAAGCCTTATCCGGGCTCAAAATTTTCAATCGCGCGCGAGCCCACGCCTTGCGCCACGCGACCCTCTCCCGCCTGGCGTGCGCCGCCTTGCTTGACGGAAGCACCGACTCCCGACTGGCTACCGGAGGAGGACTTCATGACACCATGCCGTCGCCGCATCGCAACTGCGCTGTCCTGCCTCGCCCTGGCGGGGGCCGTCGCGTTGCCGCTTACGCTTACGTCTGCCCCCGCTTCCGCGCAAACCACCCCCTCGATCCCGGGCGTCTATCTCGAACTCGAAGGCCAGGCGGTTTTCGGCGCCTCCAACGTTGACGTCGGCTTCGTTCCGCTCGACCCGTTCGCGGAAACCGGAACATCGGCAAAGCTCGACGATGGCAACGGCCGCGCCGGAGCGCTCGCGCTCGGGTATGCGTGGAGCAACGGCTGGAGCACGCTTGCGCGAGTCCGCCACGGCGAGATCGACGATCGCGACGGTCCCGTTCAGCCGGGCGTCGTTGCCTACGTGCCGGGCGATGATCTCGTTCCCGGCGGCTTCCCAATTCCGCTGTCTGAGGCTCTGACGCAAGTCCGGCTGAAGACGACAACGGTCGACCTGGAACTCGGCCGAGACGTAGCGCTCGCAGGCATGCCCCTGCACATCTATGGCGCTGTCGCCTATGCCGGCCTCGACCGCAAGACAGCCATCTTCGACGATGGCTGCGGCTGCTTCCCGCTTACGCTCGCGATGGCGAGCGCCTTCCACGGCGTCGGCCCGAAGATCGGCGCGCGCGGCTCCGTTCCGATCGCCGCTGGAATAGACCTCGCCGGCGGCGCATCGATCGCGGCTCTGTTCGGGCGGTCGAAGTTCAAAAGCGAGCTGCGCAACCTCCCCTTAGAGGTCACACCCCGCTACGCCGATAGCGACGACCGCGTGGTCGCCGCCGCCAACGCAGAGGCAGGTTTGGTCTTCACCTTCGGCGCGGCAAGCATGACGCTTGGCTATCGCGTGGACGCCATGTTCGACGCGCTCGACAGCGATCAGCGCGTCGCGCCCGAGTTCATCGATTACGGTTTTCCAGCGATCGGAGACCGCCATGACGATGTCGTGACGCACGGACCCTTCGCGCGCTTCACGCTACGCCCCTAGCTGCACGCACACCAAAACCCCATGGCCTTTATTCGGCCGCCTCGGCGATCGCGATCCGTCCTTCCGACGCGAACGCGGCAAGATCAGCGTTCAGATCGTTCTTGTGCGTGAAAAAGATGCCGTGAGATGCCTTCGGATAGATCTTCAATTCCGCGTTCGCAATGAGTTCGGCCGCACGCTTGCCCGAAATCTCTATCGGCACGTTCTCGTCGCTGTCGCCGTGAATGACGAGAACGGGGATTTTTATTGCGGCCGCCTTGGCGCGGAAGTCCGTGTGCGAAAAGGTTTGCACGCACTGAATGGTCGCGATGGGGGATGCCTGCATCGCCATCTCGCAGGTCGCCGCCAGCATCGGCATGCTGATCGGTGAGGTAATGATACCGACTCCGAAAAACTTCTCCGCGAACTCGGTCAGGAATCCCGGCCGATCGTTGCGCAGCGCGTTCTGACGGTCGGCGAACATCTTCGCGTCGACGCCGTCCGGGTTGTCAGCCGTTTTCAGCAGGAACGGCACGACGGATGACACAAGCACAGCGCGGGCCACACGCCCATCCTTTTGGTGCGTGCTCAGATATTCCACCACCTCGCCGCCACCCATCGAAAAACCGACAAGCGTCGCATCGCGCAGGTCGAGGTGTTCGATAAGCTGCGCCAGGTCGTCGGCCAGTGTCGCATAATCGTACCCCTCGCCGGGCTTGTCGGAGCGCCCGAAGCCCCGCCGGTCGTACGTCACGCAACGGAAACCCGCGCGTATCAGCGGTTCGACCTGATACTCCCACATGGCGCCCGACAGCGGCCAACCGTGGATGAATACGATCGGACGTCCCTCGCCGACATCCTCGAAATAGAGGTCCGTGCCGTCCTTCAAGGTCAGAAATGGCATGTCGCTCTCTCCCACTCTCGCCGCGCGGCTTATCGGGCGTTAACGCTTCGCGCGGCGGCCGGGTTCCGGCGACTTTCAGACGGCCGGAACCGGGATTTCCGAACAATTGTCGGCAAATCGCACGCGGTTTCTCAACCCGTTTCGGTTAACGATGCCGCCTTTCGCGATGGAAAAGTGACATGGCCGCGCCGCAGCTCCTGATCCGCAAACGCATGCAGTTCATCCAGGGCAAGGTGCGCCCTTGCTGCTTCGTGCAAGCACAGGTGCCAGCGAACCTGCAGCCCATCCTTGAAGAGCATTTCATCAACGAGCCGCTGTTCAAACGCGCGTCCTATTCGGTGAGCTGGCCCAAGGGCGCAATCGAGGTCCCGGCGGCGCTGGCGCCCGCGCTCGGGTCGTTCCTGAAGAACGATGCCTGCCCCGAAATCACCGTCAAGACGCTGCTCGCCGGCCAGCAGCACCAGGCCTCCAGCACCTGGGAGATGTTGTGCTTCGAGTTCATCGCCAAGCTCTCGTTCGACAACCTGTTGATGCTCGTCACTGCCGCCCGCGAGCTTGACCGCGAGATCGCCTTTCTTGGCAGCCCGTCGGCGCGCTGTGCCGAAGCGTTCGCGGCCGATACCGAGGCCGAACGCCACGACGCCGGTGCCGAGGTTGCGGCTTAGCCCTTAGCCCCGCCAGCGCCCGTACCGCCACGGCGTCAGCGGATGGCGCAGCGCGCGAATGTCAGGGACCGGATCGACACCGTGCGTGCCTCCGGGCCCGCACCGCACCAGACGCGATAACGCGAGCCAGAAACCGCGCCACGCGCCATTCAGCTCGATCGCTTGCAGCGCATAGTCGGAACACGTCGGCCAGTGCCGGCAATAGCTCCCGACCAGGGGCCGGAACGTAAATTGATAGAGACGGATCGGCGCTTTCGCGATGGCCCGCGTCGCACGATCAAGGCGTTCCATGACCTCGGCCATCGCTCCCTCCCGTTGCGGCCCGCTCACGCCGTAATGCCGCTTGCGATGTTGAGCGTCGTCGCCTGCAGCGTCTCGATTTCGTCGAGCGCCCGCTCCACCGCATCGAAAACGAGCAAGGTCGAAGCGTGCCGCGCCTTGTAGTGGCGCACCGGCTCGAGCACGGCGAGGTCCGCGAACTTCCCGGTTGGCGGCGGTCCCTCATCCTTGAGCATTGCCCGCATCTGGGCAGCGACCTTGCGGAACTCCGCCCCCGTCATCCCCACGATCTCCCGCGCCACAACGGAAGCCGCCGCCTGCCCCAGCAGACACGCCTTTACGGTATGCCCGTAATCCGTGAAACGGCAGCCGTCGTATTTGATGTCGACCGTGACCGTCGAACCGCAGGTCTTGGAGTGCGCCGTCGCGGTCGCATCGGGCGCGGCGAGCCGCTCGTTGCGGGTCATGGCGCCTGCGAGTTCTAGGATGCGTGTATTGTAAACGTCGTCGAGGTCTGCCATTCGGCCTCACCTTACCCACGCGAGAGACCAGCCGGACCCATCGTCCAAGCAAACTCTTGCGCTTATATAGGCGTATATAGGACGATCCCCCGGTGTTGGCGAGCCGCCCGGCCGCTGCGGAGACTGTGCCTGAGATGACGAAACAGCCACTTGCGACAAATCTCGCGACCCTGCCGCCGCGCCGCCCGACGCGCGCGGAGGCCGAGGACGCGGTTCGCACCCTGCTCGCCTGGGCGGGCGATGATCCATCACGCCCTGGCCTGCTGCAAACGCCCGAACGCGTCGCCGATGCTTTTGGCGAATACTTCTCCGGCTACAAGGCCGATGCCCGCGCCGAGCTCGCCTCCACCTTTGACGAACCCCAGGGCTACGACGACTTCGTGCTGTTGACCGACATTGCGTTCGAGAGCCATTGCGAACATCACATCGCGCCGTTCTTCGGCGTGGCACACGTCGCCTATGTTCCCGACGGTCGCATCGCAGGGTTGTCGAAGATCGCTCGCGTCGTCGACATCTACGCCCGCCGCCTGCAGACGCAGGAGACGCTGACGGGCGAGATCGCATCTGCCATCGAGCAGGGATTGGGCGCCAAAGGCGTTGCGATCATCATGCGCGCGCGCCATCACTGCATGGCGGCCCGCGGCGTGCATCAGCCCGGCGTGATGACGCTCACATCGCGCTTCCTGGGTGAGTTCTCAACCAACGCCAATCTTCGCGACCGCTTCGTCGCCCTAACGCGCGAGCGCACCTAACGTAACGTGAAAACGAACTTGAACGCGCTTCTGCGCTGACCGCTTCCATTGAACACCAGGATAACGCCATGACGACCGATGCCGCGCCGCAAGCGCCGCGCGACCCGACGACTGACATCGAACAGGGAAGCGTCTTCGTGCCTCGCTTCGGGGCCGACGGTCTCATTGGCGCAATCGTGACGGATCGCCAGACCGGCGACGTCTTGATGTTCGCGCACATGAACGCCGAGGCCCTGCGGCTGACGCTCGCTACCGGGCAAGCCCACTTCTGGAGCCGTTCGCGCGGAAAGCTTTGGCGCAAGGGCGAGGACAGCGGCAACCTGCTGACCGTTCGCGAGGTCCGCACCGATTGCGATCAGGATGTCGTGTTGTTGGTCGTCGATATCGGCGGCCGCGGCGTCGCGTGCCATACCGGAGCACGCTCGTGCTTCTACCGGCGTATCAAACCGGGCACCCCAGATGCTGAAACGCCGGCGCTGGAGCATATTGCAGTGCCGAAAAAGTGATGGCCCGCGCACGCTCTACCGCGCGCGATTGCGACGGACACCACCCATTGTCTGCGTTCATCTCTTGATTACGTGTTGGTAGCAGGGCCTTAATGGCTCAACGGCTAGATTCTTGCACAACGGAGTCCTTACCCAAACTGGCGCCGGACGGCACCAGCGGGGTCAAGAGACCGGGAGTGCCGCAAATGGCAGGCGTCAAGATCGGTTTGGCACTAGGTGGCGGAGCCGCACGCGGCTGGGCCCATATTGGCGTGTTGAAGGCGCTGGTCGAAGCCGGCCTGAAACCGGACCTCATCGCCGGAACGTCCATCGGCGCCGTCGTCGGCGGCTGCTATGCCGCGGGCCATCTCGATCATCTGGAAGGCTTCGCGCGTGAACTCACGCCGCGCAAGATCTTCGGCCTTCTCGATTTCAATCTCGCCGGCAACGGCCTCATCACCGGCCAGCGCCTGTGCGAGCGACTTGATCGCCACCTGGGCGACCAGCGCATCGAGGAGTTGTCGACGCGCTTCGTGGCGGTCGCGACCGAGATCGGAACCGGTCACGAGCACTGGCTGTCGCGCGGCAAGCTTGTTGATGCCGTGCGCGCGTCATACGCGTTGCCGGGCGTGTTCAAACCTGTGAAAGTCAACGGCCGCTGGATGTTTGATGGCGCCCTCGTGAACCCCATTCCGGTTTCCGTGTGCCGGGCGCTCGGCGCCCGCTACGTCATCGCCGTCAATTTGAATTTCGACATTCTCGGCCGCGGCAGCGTCATGTCACCGGCCCACAGCGACTATCCTGACGAGCCTGAAGAACTGCTCGCAACCGAAGCGGCAACCGTCGAGCGGCGCGGCGTGCGCGCCCTGCTCCAGCGTCAGCTTCTCGGTCGCGGCGACGGCGCCCCCGGCATCTCGACCGTGATGGTCGACGCCTTCAACATCGTCCAGGATCGCATCGCTCGCTCGCGCCTCGCGGGCGATCCGCCCGACGCCATCGTATCGCCCCGTCTCCACGATGTGGGCCTGTTTGACTTCCACCGCGCCGAAGATGCCATCGAACGCGGCGCCGCGGCCGTAGAGCGCCAGATCGGCGACATCGTCCGCGAAATCGCAAGCCGTGAAATCAAACGGCCCGGAGCGCAGCCCCAGGCCGTATCAAAAGTCGAACCGTCGACTGCCGTTGCGCGGTTTCAGCCTGTCGCCAAGTAGCCTTTCATCGCCTCGACCTCGAGTTCGACTTCGGCCGTGTGATGTTTGACGACGTCACCGATCGAAACGATGCCGACCAGTTCGCCATCTTCGATGACCGGCAGGTGACGGAAGCGTCCGCGCGTCATCATTTCCATAATTTCTTCAAGCGTGCTGCTGCGCCCGCACGAAATCACTTCGCGCGTCATGCCTTGACTGACAGGCATCGCCAGTGCCGGCGCGCCGTGCTCGGCCACAAGACGGATGATATCGCGTTCCGAAATGATACCGGCAACCCTGCCGCCTTCGCCGACAACGATGATGGCGCCGATGCGCCGCTGCGCCAAACGCGACGCAACCTCCTGAACCGTTTCTTCCGGACGCGCTGTCGCCACGCCGCGGGGTTTGGTCTTCAAAATCTGAGCAATGTTCACGGTCAAGCCTCCGATCGTTGGCCGCCTCATTCTTAATTGCTTCGCTTGCGCGACTGATGATTGCGAGGCTGAGGCAAGTTCCGATCGATTGCAAGCGGTCATTCCTGTTCCAGCGCGCTTGGTGAAGGATTTTGCGGCGCACTATCGAACAGACCGAACGCGAGCAGCCCGAAAAGGTAACCGCCGACGTGCGCCTCCCACGCGATCGAAGCGGCTGCGCCGAACAATCCAAAACCAAAGATCGCGCCGAGGTTCAGACCGACGAAGATGATAGACACGAGCAGAATTCGCGTATTGGTCAGCGCTTCCCACAACGTCGTCGACGGGATGAGCTGAGGCGCGCTCCGCAGCAGATGGCCGTCTCGCCGATCGATTGCATTGAACAGGAAGCGCATCACGCCGCCCATCATGGCCGCGATCGCGCCCGATGCGCCGACCACGGGCGCGGCCAGCGTCGGATGCATGACGTAGAACATCAGCGCGCCCGCAAGCCCGCCCGCGATCGAAAAAGCAAGGAAGCGCGCAGCGCCGATGCGACGGCTCAGAATGGAACCGAACGCCAACAGCCAAGCCGCGTTGATCAATAGGTGCACGATGTCGGCGTGCGTGACCATGTGCGTGAAGGGCGACGTATAGGCCGCAAGGTCGCCGCCCGGAAGCTCGCCCGCGATCCCCGCATAGCGCGCCGGAACGAACGCGAGCGCGATGAGATCGTAGAGACGCTCCTCGTCCGGCAGGAGTTGTAGTCCCACATGCACGCAGGCGCACACCGCGAGCACGCCGAGCACGACACCCGGCACATTGAAAATCGGTTCCCGGCTCTGCAAGAATTGACCCTCCGCTGGAAACCGCCCCGCGCCACCGCGCCCCACTTCGCCGCGTTGTTAACCCCGCCAGGCCCAGCCGGCAAACAAAAGCACCCGTTCACCAAACGGCACGACGGCCGCCGCCACCCCTGGCATGAACAATGCTCTCTCTTAAGTGCGGTTGGAACCGCGTTAAGGCGGCGTGCCGAAGTGACACAACCGGGTGCCGCCATTTTGTTTCATGGCAGGCAAGGGCGCGCGACATTGCAGGGCATTAAACATCCGGTCAGTCAGAGCCTGTACGGCTACTGGAACACACTGCGCGCGGGACGCATCGCGCCGCGGCGCTTCGAGATCGAGCCCGCAAGCATCGGACCCATTCTGCCCGATACGCTGATCCTCGAACGCATCGATGTGCATACCAGCCGCTTTCGGCTCGCCGGCACACGCGTGTCCGAGGCGTTTGGACGGGAATTCCGCGGGCTCAACTTACTCGAACTGTTCAACGGCGACGACCGGACCGCGCTTCAGGTTCACCTCGCAACGAGCGCACGGCAAGGCGCTGCCATCCGCACCGATATCCACGCCACGACCGATACGGGTCTAGGCACCACGTTCGAAATGTTGCTGCTGCCCCTCACCCACACTCGGGATGTGATCGACCGCTACGTCGGTTGCATCGCCCCCTTCGAAAGACCTCCGTGGTTCGGCGCGGTCGCGCTCACCCGCCAGCATATCCTTCTCCAGGAGCTGATTTGGCCGAACGGCGATGACGCCGCTTTTGCAGATGCCGCGCGCCAGTCGCCCTTCATGCCCCACGTGCGCGAGGCGCGCATTGTACGCGCCGATCGCCGTCAGTTCCGCGTATACGATGGCGGTCGCAGGGACGAATGAACCGCATCGCCAAATCGGCGTTCTGCGCATAGGGCGCGCCTATTTCCTAGTCCTCTGTACCACCCAGAAATGAAGCGCGCTTTAGGGGTCCATTAAGGAACCCATCCGCATAGTTACTGTTGAGCGGTCCCAGCCCTGGCTGCGGCTCCGTTCGGCAGACCCGCGGGCTTTGCGAGAATGGCGGATGGCGGTGCAGGCAAGTATCTATAAACCGGTGAGCGGCGAGTACGAGGGCCGCGGGTTTAACGATGCCCGCCGCTATCGACGCGTACAACTCTCACTGCAAGCCCGCTTCATGCGCGCCGACCGCAGCGAACACCCCTGCGTTCTCAAAGATATCTCGGTTGCCGGCGCATCCTTCTTGACGCCCGTGAAAGTCGACATGGGCGAGCGCATCATCGTCTACATCGAACATCTTGGCGGCCTTGAAGGCACGGCGACGCGCGTCATGAACGACGGCTTCGCATTTCATTTTAAAGTTTCCGAACATAAGCGGGAAAAACTCGCAGCCCAGCTCATGTGGCTGATCAATCGCGATGACTTTCCCGAGGACGTGGGCCGCGTCCACGAGCGCACGCGCGCCACCGGCCGTCGCGCAATGCTGACCGTCGCCGATGGTGTCGTAATTGACGTCGAAGTGATCGATCTTTCGGCGTCCGGCGCAGCTTGCAGCACGCCGGCACGCCCGCCGATAGGCAGTTTCGTGGCCCTTAATAAGGTGCACGCAATCGTAAAGCGCCACCACGACACCGGGATCGGCCTGCAATTCCTCAGTGTGCTCAATCCTGAGGCACTGAAGAGTCACTTCTCATGATTGTTGAAACGTAAGCGTTGGTTGTGTGATGCCGCAAATCGCTCGCCGTGTTGCCAAAATCTCAAAGGAAGAATTTGAGCCAATTTTAGCTCGAATGTCGCGGTGGGCATTTGTGCTAAATGTATGGCTCGAGCGTAGAGTGTCGTACCGTGTTCGAGGGCGTTCCATGATGTACGGTTGCGTTCGTGTAGCATTTGCGCTTGGCCTGTTGGCGGGCCCGGTCGCGGCGCAGGAATTTGCCGCTTTGTCACCGGCAAAGCGCGCCCCTGAGTTTATGCGGGTCTACGGCAGTGCGCAGCCGCCTTACGGCTTTGTGCGCATGTGCGAGGCGAACCCGAAAGAGTGCGTTACCGACACAACCGGTGACTCGCGCTTCTCGGCGACGCCTGAGCGCCTGAGCGAGCTCGATGAGATCAACCGCGCCATCAATGCCGCGATCGAACCGGCGACGGATGAGGAAATCTACGGCGTCAACGAGCTGTGGACGATCCCGACGACCCGCGGCGATTGTGAAGATTACGCGCTCTTGAAGCGCCGCCGCCTGATGGAGCGCGGCTGGCCCTCCAATTCATTGCTCATCACCGTCGTGCGCGATGAAAAGAACGAAGGCCACGCCGTTTTGACGGCGCGCACCTCCCAGGGAGACTTCATCCTCGACAACAAGGTCGAGGCTGTGAAGCTCTGGAACCAGACGCCGTACCACTACGTTATGCGACAGTCCTACATAGACCCCAAGGTGTGGGTCTCGCTCGATGCGAGCGATGGCGCATCTCCAGCCGCACTTGCGGGAGTGCAGTCGAACGATTGACGGTTCGGCACGAGTTTCCTTCAGGTCCGGGTATTTGCCCTGCCATCCCCCCGACCCCCATATCCGGGCCTGCTAGCGGGCCGGACGTCCCCCCGGCGTCCGGTCCGCTCTTTCTTTTGAGACGGCGTTGGTCAAGCGACGGGCTTCAGCCCCTTCGCATACCGCTTCCAGTTCGCCACATAGCGCCGCGCAGCGCCGCCGAAACGCACGACCTCGTCGTCCGTCAGCTGCCGCACGATCTTTCCGGGCGACCCCATCACCATCGACCGGGGCGGGATTTCCTTGCCTTCGGCAATGAGCGTGTTGGCACCGATGACGCACTCTTCGCCGATACGCGCGCCATTCAGGATGATCGAGCCGATTCCGATCAGGCTGCCGCGCCCAATCGTGCAGCCATGCAGCATCACCATATGGCCAACCGTGCAATCCGGCCCGATGGTGAGCGGAAACGTCGGATCGGTGTGTAGCACGCAGCCGTCCTGCACGTTGGAGCGCGCACCCACCGTGATCAACTCATTGTCGCCGCGCAGCACGGCACCGAACCAGACGCTCGCGTCCTCTTCCAGCTTCACCTTGCCGAACAGCACGGCCGTCGGCGCGATCCAGTATGCACCGTTGGCCGGTGTCTCGATGCCGACGCCATCGAGTTCATAGAGCGCCATGGAAAACCCCCGCTCAGGCGCCTTCCAGATCCATGTCGAGGATCGCCATCTGCAGCTGGTAGGACGTCTCTCCCTCGTCGACCTCGCGATAGAGCGCCGCGACGAACTCTCCGCCGATGAAGACCTCCGCCATGTCGTCCTTCTTGGGCTGTGCGCGCACTTCCAGCGTCGGCGTGCCGAACGTCTTGCGCAGGTAGGATTGCAGCCGCGCGAGCTCTTCCTTCTTCAAAGCGATCTCTCCTTGATTGCGTCCTTACAGGCCGCCAAAATCGTCGACCCAGGTCTGATCCATGGCGCGGCCGGGCTCGGCACAGCCGGCGGAACCCACCACGCGCGCCGGCACACCGGCCACCGTCACATTGGGCGGCACATCGGCGAGCACGACCGAGCCGGCGGCAACGCGCGAGCAATCGCCGACCTTGAGGTTGCCCAAAACCTTGGCACCCGCCCCGATCAGCACATTGTCGCCGATCTTGGGATGACGGTCGCCCGTCTCCTTGCCGCTGCCGCCGAGCGTGACGGCATGCAGAAGCGAGCAGTTGTCGCCGACCACCGCCGTTTCGCCGACGACGACGCCGGTGGCATGATCGATCATGATGCCCTTGCCGAAACGCGCGGCCGGATGAATATCGACCCCAAAAGTGCGCGACGACTGGCTCTGCAGATAAAGTGCGAAGTCGCGCCGGCCGCGCTTCCAAAGCGCATGCGCGAAGCGATGGGTTACGAGCGCATGAAAGCCCTTGAAATAGAGCAGCGGGTCGAGATAGCGCGTGCAGGCCGGATCGCGGTCATACACTGCCGCCAGATCGGCACGGAAGATAACGCCGAGATCGGGCTCCGCATCGAGCAGGCCACCGAAAGTTTGCATAAAGACGCCGGCGTCGACATCCGTATGATTGAGCCGCTGCGCAAGCCTGTGGCACACCGCCTCTTCGAGACGCTCGTGGCTCAGAACGGTGGCAAAGATGAAACTGCCGAGCGCCGGATCGGCCGCGATCGCGCTTTCGGCTTCGGCCCGCATCTGCGCCCAGATCGGATCGACGATCTGGAATTTCGGCGGGGCTGATGACGGCTTTGTCACGTGGAAACCTGCTGCTGTCTGATGGAACGTGAATGCCGGATGGCCGACCGTTCTAGCGGACGAATTCGCTGTACGCGCATAGCCTTTAGGCGCGATGAGGTCAATTAGCCACGACCCTTCATATATAGCACTGCCACCCCGGCATTGCATATCATGGCTAGGGTTTGCTTACGGGCGCAGCGCAACTAGAAGCGCCGCATACGCCACATTGGAGCTTGGGGGCATGAGCGAGAAACCGGTGACCGTGCAAGAGGCTCCTCGAATATCCTATGCGAAGGATGGCGCGATCGCCTGGATCGTGACCGACAACCAGGGCCGCATGAACGCGCTGACCGCCGCGATGTGGCAGGCCCTTCCCGCCGCGATAGCTGAGGCAAGCGCCGATCCGGACGTCCGGGTCGTGATCGTGCGCGGCGCCGGATCGCGCGCCTTCTCAGCCGGCGCCGACATTTCCGAGTTCGAGAGTGCCCGCACCGGCGATGCCGCCAACGCCTACGACGCACTGAACGATGCCGCCTTCAACGCCGTGCTCGGCTGTCCGAAGCCGACGATCGCGATGATCCACGGCTTCTGCCTCGGCGGCGGACTGGCACTCGCGCTCTGCTGCGATATTCGGCTCGCCGACGACACGAGCCAGTACGCTATTCCCGCCGCCAAGCTCGGCATCGGCTACAATGCCCGTTGGGTGCGCCCGATCCTCGCCGCCGTCCCGCCGGCGCGCGCCAAGGAACTGCTGTTCACCGGCCGGCGCTTCCAGGCCGCCGACGCGGCACGCATCGGCCTCATATCGCAAGTCCTTCCGGCTGCCGATCTGGAAACCACCGTCCGCGCGCTCGCGGGCGAAATAGCAGCCAACGCGCCGTTGTCGGTGATGGCCGCGAAAACCGTCATCGACGAGATGACACGCAATTCGCAGGCCCCCGACATGGCGGCCCTCGATGCCGCGGTCGCGGCCTGTTTTGAAAGCGAGGACTACGCGGAAGGACGGCGCGCGTTCCTCGAAAAGCGCAAGCCCGTGTTCAAGGGGCGCTGATACGATGCATCGCTACGTATTTGTCCTCGCATCATTCATGGCACTAGGCGCAACCAGCGCCCTGGCCGAGGACGCGGACGCGCTGCAGAAAGCGTGCTTTGCACCCGATGCCCTCAAAGTGAAAGCCGGTGAATGGCACGCCACACGCAACCCTGCCCTTCCCGCCTCCAACTCTCCCGCGCCACCCTCGGGCGCGGCCGCAACATCGATCCCTGCGGCGTTGAGAGGTTCTATTCGGCGTGTGGAACTGCCGGACGGCGATAAATCGATCGCGCTCACGTTCGACCTTTGCGAACGCGCCGGCTCCGTCGCGGGCTACGATGGCCGAGTTATTGATGTGCTGAGAAGCGAAGGCGTGCGCGCAACGCTGTTCGCAGGCGGCAAATGGCTGCAAACACATCCTGAGCGCGCAGCGCAACTGATGAGCGACCCGCTGTTCGAACTCGCCAATCACAGCCAGACCCACCGTAACCTGCGCCTAATCGATGCTGGCGCCAGAAATGATGAAATCAACGCGCCCGCACGCGCCTACGAAGGCGTGAAGGCGAACCTCGCGGGCCGCCAATGCATCGCGTCGAACCCGCAAATCCTCGCGACCGTCGCGCCGCGCATGACGCTCTTTCGCTTTCCGTTCGGCGCCTGCGATCCCGCTTCGCTCGCGGCCGTCAACGATGCGGGCCTGCTGGCGATCCAATGGGATTTGTCGACCGGCGACCCTGACCCGCGCCTCTCGCCGGACGCCATCGTCCGCAGCCTTGTGGCGCGCGCCAAACCCGGCTCGATCGTGATCGCACACGCCAATGGTCGCGGGCGGCACACCGCCGACGCCATGAAAAAGGCGATCCCTCTCCTGCGCGCCAAGGGCTTCACCTTCGTGACCGTCTCGGAACTGCTTGCGCGCGGCAACCCCGTGATCGCCCAGCGCTGCTACGACAGCAAGCCGGGCGACACCGACCGCTACGACAAGCTCTTGCGCATCGCCAAGAGCCCCGGCCGCAAGCACGCTGTCGAGCCAGTCAAATCGAGCACGCCCAATCGCAGCAAAAAGACCAAATGGCAACGGACCGCAGCACGCCAGGACGGGTGAACATTCACCTGCAGCAGCGCACGGCGACAGCGCCCGAGGTCCTGCTGCGGGAAATCTCTGCCCGCGATGCCCAGGAACTTGCCGCCGCCTTCGTCGCCATCGAGCCCTGGTCGCGCTACCCTTTCAAACTTGAATCGATGCTGCAGTACTTCAGCACCGAGGAACCGCAGGCGCCGCGCTATAAACTCTGCGTCGACGGCCAACTGGCGGGCGCCATCGGGATGCGTTTGCGCTGGTTGCGCGGCCCCTATCTGCAGTTCCTCGGCGTGCTGCCCTCATTTCAGCAGCAGGGCCTCGGCCGCCTGATGCTTGCTTGGTTCGAAGGAACGGCCCGCGCCGCTGGCGAGACCAACATCTGGGTGATGGCATCCGACTTCAACGTTGGCGCGCTGCGTTTCTACGAGCGCTACGGCTTCAAACGCATCACCACGATTTCTGATCTTGTTAAACCCGGGTGCGATGAGATCCTGCTGCGCAAGCAGCTCACCTGAACGTCACGAATCCCAACTCCAATTCGATCAGGATTAAGCACATCCACACGTAACGTCGCTGCATGACGAATTTTTCTGTATTGCGCCGCACGCGCGGGTCCTGGCAGTGGCCACATCGCAGCACATGATTTCAGGTCAAACTTAACGATCGCTGGAACGCCGTTGAATTTCATCGCGCCAGCAGTGCTCGCGGTGGTGAGAGCTGCGAACGGGCCACAATGTGTCGGTTGGCAACAGTCCTGTTGCACACAATGCTTCACGCTTCGCCTTGCATGCTCAAGACGCCTTCGGTATCCGCGTTGCAGCATGCTTTTCGCTTGTCATGCCTACGAGACGCCGCTTAGCGTCTCAAAGTTTGAAGCACGCCGGCGCGCTCGGCGATCACTTCAAGCACCCGAGGTACTCGCAAAAGCGAGGAGAGACGAGATGGATCTGCGCATGAGATTTGATCTACTGGCGGCCGTCTTGTCGTTCGGGTTCGTGACCGCGATCGTGCTCGGAATAGTTTGATCGCCGTCTTGGGAGAAAACGCACAAAGACGCACCCGCATACGCTCCCAGGAGCCAACGGACGGGATAGCGGTTGTCTAGGGTTGTAGCGCGTAGCTCAAACATCCAGGCGCGGTGCTCCAAAGGCACCGCACCTTTTTTTTGAAGTCGCGCCGACTAGCGCCGGATCAGATAACCCAGGATCGCACCCGCAAGCACGAAGCCACGGTTCGAGATCGACGTGCCGGGCAAATCGGGAATGAACTGCGGCGCGAACACCAAAAACGCCGCCGCGAGCAGTGCGAGAATGAGCGACGTGCTGAGCGCGGCCGTCGAAGGCATCCCGATGTCGCGCAGCACCTGCGCGCAGAGCACCCCCGTCAGATAGACGAGGATCGCGAAGATCACGGCGTAGACGAAAAGGTCGAAACCGCCGTTGATCGGGATATAGCTGCGGATGATCGGTCCCCCGATCCACGCAACCGCAACCTGCAGCAGAATGAGAATGAGCTTACCGAGCATGGTCTCCCCCGAAGTGCCACCCGCCGCGGATTCGCGGCCGGCCGGAGGCTAGCGCGTCAATCGGCTGATGGCGACCAAAACCATCGGCCCAATCGGCATGCGAGATGACGGATTTGCGAAACGTGCTGACCAATGGCCGCGCCGTGGACGCAACGACACCCGCTATGCTGCATCGCGCGTGGTCGTATCGCGGTCGTAGTTGAGCACTGGCGCCAGCCACCGCTCGGCTTCTTCCACCGTCCAGCCCTTGCGAACCGCGTAGTCGGCCACCTGATCGCGCTCGACCTTGCCGACACCGAAGTAGTGGCTTTGCGGATGCGCGAAGTAGAGCCCCGAGACGGACGAACCCGGCCACATGGCATAGCTCTCCGTTAGCTCGATGCCGGTGGCGCGCTTCACGTCCATCAGCTTCCAGAGCGTCGCCTTCTCGGTGTGATCGGGCTGCGCGGGATAGCCCGGCGCCGGGCGGATGCCCTGATACTTCTCAAGTATGAGGTCGTCGTTCGAAAGCCGCTCGCCCTTGGCGTAGCCCCACAGCTCCTTGCGCACCTTCGCGTGCATCGCCTCTGCGAACGCTTCCGCCAGACGGTCGCACAATGCCTTGGCGATTATGCGCGAATAGTCGTCCGTCTTCTTGATATGGCGCTCGATCGCGTCGTCCTCGCCGAGACCGGTGGTTACGGCAAAACCGCCGACGAAATCGGCAATTCCCGTCTCCTTCGGTGCGACGAAATCCGCAAGCGCGGTGTGGGCGCGGTCGCGCGATGGGTCGCGCGCGATCTGCTGGCGCAGCGTGTGGAGCGTCGCGAGCTTGTAGTTGCGCGGTTCACCCGTATAGAGCTCGATATCGTCGCCGACGCTGTTGGCCGGCCAGAAGCCGACGACCGCATTCGCCGTCACCCACTTTTCCGCGACCATGCGTTTCAGCAACGCCTGCGCGTCGTCATAGAGTTTCTTTGCTTCCGCGCCGACCTTGTTGTCGGTGAGAATTTGCGGGAAGCGGCCCGTCAGCTCCCAAGTCTGGAAGAACGGCGTCCAGTCGATGTAGGGCACGAGTTCGGCAAGATCGTAGTTCGCGAACGTGCGCGGGCCGAAGAACGTCGGCTTCACCGGCTTGTACGCATTCCAGTCGATCTTGAAGCTGTTGTCGCGCGCCGCCTTGATGGTGATGCGCTGCTTGCGTGCCTCGTTCGCCAGATGCGTTTCACGCACCTTGGCGTACTCTTCCCGCACATTCGCGATGTAGGAGGCGTTTTCCGTTTCCGACATCAGGTTCGAAACAACACCTACCGCCCGGCTTGCGTCCAGCACGTAGACGGTCTGGCCGCGATGATAGTTCGGGTTGATCTTGACAGCCGTGTGCACGCGGCTCGTCGTCGCTCCGCCGATCAGCAGCGGACAGGCAAACCCCTCGCGTTCCATTTCGGCGGCGACAAAGCACATTTCATCCAGCGACGGCGTAATAAGACCGGACAACCCGATGATATCGACCTTCTCCTTGCGCGCCGTCTCGAGGATTTTCGCGGCCGGAACCATCACGCCCAGGTCGATCACCTCGTAGTTGTTGCACTGAAGGACGACGCCGACGATGTTCTTGCCGATGTCGTGCACATCGCCCTTCACCGTTGCCATCAGGATCTTGCCGGCCGCCGGCATCTGATCGATGCCGGACGCCTGCTTCTCCGCCTCCAGGAAAGGTTGCAGATAGGCCACCGCCTGCTTCATCACGCGTGCGCTTTTGACGACCTGCGGCAGGAACATCTTGCCCGCGCCGAACAGATCGCCAACGACGTTCATGCCCGCCATCAACGGCCCCTCGATCACGGCCAGCGGCTTCGGCAGTTTCTGGCGCGCTTCTTCCGTATCGGCTTCGATGAAGTCCGTGATGCCGTGAACCAGCGCGTGCGTCAGGCGATCTTCGACCGTGCCCTCGCGCCAGGTAAGATCCTTTTCCTTGGCCTTGGCGCCACCCTCGCCCTTGAAGCGCGGCGCGGCTTCGAGCAGGCGGTCGGTCCCATCCGCACGACGATTGAGGATCACGTCCTCGCACAATTCGCGCAGCTCCGCCGGGATGTCGTCATAGACGGCAAGCTGTCCGGCATTGACGATGCCCATGTCCATGCCGGCCTGGATGGCATGATAGAGGAACACCGAATGCATCGCCTCGCGCACCGGCTCGTTACCGCGGAACGAGAACGACAGGTTCGAGACGCCGCCTGAAATATGCACCAGCGGCATCTTCGCTTTGATCTGCCGCGCCGCCTCGATGAAGGCGACGCCGTAGCCGTTGTGCTCCTCGATGCCCGTCGCGACCGCGAAGATGTTGGGATCGAAGATGATGTCCTCGGGCGGAAACCCGACCTTCTCGGTCAGCAGCTTGTAGGCACGCGCGCAAATCTCGACCTTGCGCTCGATCGTATCCGCCTGGCCCTGTTCGTCGAACGCCATGACCACGACGGCCGCACCGTAGCGCAGCACCTTGCGCGCCTGCTCCAGAAACGGCCCCTCGCCCTCCTTCATAGAGATCGAGTTGACGATCGCCTTGCCCTGCACGCACTTGAGGCCCGCCTCGATGACGGACCACTTTGAAGAATCGATCATCACCGGCACGCGGCTGATATCCGGCTCCGACGCGATGAGATTGAGGAACGTCTGCATCGCTTTTTCGGAATCGAGCAGACCCTCGTCCATGTTGACGTCGATGATCTGCGCGCCCGCTTCCACCTGCTGGCGCGCAACGGTAAGCGCGGCGCCGTAATCGCCGGCCTCGATCAGCTTGCGGAATTTGGCAGACCCGGTGACGTTGGTTCGCTCACCGATATTGATGAAGACGGTGGCTGCGCTGGTGGGAGTGGTCATGAGGAAGGCATCTCGGTTGCAGATCGGATCGAGCGAAGGCTGTCAGGCTCTTGGTTTCGGCGGCGGGGGCTGGCCGTCGAACAGCTCGAGGTCACGATCGTATTGCGCCCACGCCGGCGCGCTTGCGATCCAGATGACCATCTCGGGCTTGATCGAGGACGGGTCGTCCAGCGTCCCCGCCCGCACCATGGTGATGTGAGGGCGGGCCGGCGTGGAGCCGAACATCTGCGTTCCGCACTTCGGGCAGAAGTGGTGCAGCATCATGTTGCCGCTATCGGCCGTTCGCGTGTAGACAGCGAGCTCGCCCTTTTTTTCGACAGCGTCAACCGGCATAGCCAAGTTCACAGTTCCGTGCGCGGCGATGCGCTGGCACTCGCGGCACAGGCACAAGCGCGTGGCGAGCGGTTCATCGGTGAGGCGGTAAGTCACGGCGCCGCAGAGGCATTGTCCTGTTCGTTCGGTCATCTTGTCTCTCAAGCAAATGCAAGCCAGCCCTTGATGGCGAGCCCGCGGAAAATCGGCGTGAGGTTTTCAAAGCCCGCGCTCGTCAGCAGTTCTTCTTCGCGCTCTTCCGACACCACCGCGACTCTCTTGAAATTCTGCGCGTTGCTCGCCGCAGCCTCGTGCGCGACGCCGTTGACCACGGCATGCCGTTGCCAAATCCGCCGCAAAAGCTCGGTCTGCGCTTCGCCCGCAACGCCGACGCCGTCGAAGATGGCGAGCGGCGCCCCGGGCTTCATGCGTGCGCGGATCGCCTTGAGGAAGGCAAGCTTGGCGCCGTCGTCGGGAACGAAATGCGCCGTCAGAATACACGTGGCGGCGTCGAAGTCCGTCTCGTCAAGGTCGTCGATCCCCATGGTGCGCACGCTGCTGCGCGGACCAACCGACGTTTCCGCCAAGCGCCGCTCAGCCAACTCGACCATGGGCTGATGCGTATCGACGCCGACGAAGGACCATTGGGGATTGTTCAAGCCAAGCCGCAGAATTTCCTCGCCCCCTCCGGCGCCCACAACCAGGATGCGAGCCGCCTCCTGCGGGATGAGTTCCAGGAACGACGCTTCGACGATCGCAAAGATCGCGCGCCGGCCGGGAACGTAGCGCTCAGCCAGCTCGGCATAGTCATCGAGATCGTGCAGCTTTTGGTCGCCAAACTTCAACGCCGTCATCGCCTCACCCGTGCACGAAGGGTTCAAGGCCAGAGAGTTTCATCCTCGGCTCCATCTTCGGCACCGCGCGCGGCTTGTGCCCCTTCGCGTGGCTCGCGATGTGCGCGATGTGATCGGGCGTCGAACCGCAGCAGCCGCCGATGACGTTGATGAGCCCATCCGCCAGCCAAGGCTCGACCTTGCACGCCATGTCGTGCGGGCTCTCGTCGTATTCGCCCATGGCATTCGGCAGGCCGGCGTTCGGATAGGCCGAGATGCGCACGTCCGCCACGTGCGAAAGCTCCGCGATATAGGGCCGCATCAGCTCGGCGCCCAGCGCGCAGTTGAGGCCGATCGAAAACGGCCTCAAGTGCCGCATCGAATACCAGAACGCTTCCGCCGTCTGTCCAGACAGCGTCCGCCCCGAACGGTCCGTGATGGTGCCAGAGATCATGATCGGCAGTTCGATATCCAGTTCCTCGAACACCTCCAGCGTCGCGAACCCCGCCGCCTTCGCATTGAGGGTATCGAAGATCGTCTCGATCAGGATGATGTCGGAGCCGCCCTCGATCAGTCCGCGCACCTGCTCCTTGTAGGCATCCCGCAGCTCATCGAAGTTCACGTTGCGAAAACCCGGATCGTTCACGTTGGGCGAGATCGACGCGGTCCGGTTCGTCGGCCCCACGGCACCCGCGACGAAGCGCGGCCGGTCCGGCGTCTTGGCCGTCCAGGCATCGCACGCGCGCCGTGCAAGTTTCGCCGCCGCCACGTTCATCTCGTACGACAGATCCTCCATGTGATAGTCCGCCATGGAGATGCGCTGAGCGTTGAACGTGTTGGTCTCGATGATGTCGGCGTTGGCGCGCAGATACTTCCCGTGGATTTCCTCGATGATCTCGGGCTGCGTCAGCACCAACAGGTCGTTGTTGCCCTTGATGTCCTTGGAGTGATCCTGAAAGCGCTCGCCGCGATAGTGGCTCTCGCCCAGCTTGTACTGCTGGATCATCGTGCCCATGGCGCCATCGATGATCAGGATGCGCTCGGACGCGGCTTTTTCCAGTGCGGCGTAGCTTGGCTTGCGTCTCATGACCGACTTTCAACCGTTGACTGCTGAATTTTCTTCAAACCGCTTCGAACCCATTTCCGCGTACCCGCGACGAACACTTCGGAGGGCTGGAACGCGGACTGAACCTCCTGTCCCCGTCTCCCCCGTGCCTCGCCTCGTCCCCCCGAGGCGACAGGTTCACCCGTTCCGCCCTCCACATCTCACGACACCGCGCGTCGCTGCTCGAGCGGCGCAACCTTGAGCGGCCTCAAGCCCAGCAGATGGCAGATCGCATAGACCAGATCGGCCCTGTTCAACGTGTAGAAGTGGAAGGATTTGACTCCCTCGTCGACGAGGTCGAGCGCCTGCTCGGTCGCCACCGCCGCGGCCACCAGATGGGTCGTCGCCGGATCATCCTCGATGCCTTCGAACCGCCGCGCGACCCATGCCGGAACGCTGGCGCCGGCACGCACCGCGAAGCCCGCCACCTGCCGGAAATTATGGATCGGCACGAGGCCGGGAATGATCGGCACCCAGATACCGGCTGCACGCGCGCGTTCCAGGAAACGCAGGAAATGCGCGTTGTCGAAGCCGAACTGCGTGATGATGCGGTCTGCGCCCGCATCAACCTTGGCCTTCAGGTTGTCGATGTCCGCTTGCTGCGTCGGGCTTTCGGGATGCTTTTCGGGATATCCGGCAACAGAGACTTCAAAGCCTCCGATCTTCTTCAAGCCCTCGACGAGTTCGGCGGCATTCTTATAGCCATCCGCCCGCGGCTCGTAGCGCGCACCGACGCCCTCCGGCGGATCACCGCGCAGCGCCACGATGTGGCGCACGCCCGCGTCCCAGTAAGCCCGCGCCACCCCGTTCACGTCGTCTTTGGAGGCATCGACGCACGTGAGGTGCGCCGCCGGTCGCAATCCGGTCTCGTTGATGATGCGCGAAACGGTCGCGTGCGTGCGCTCGCGCGTCGATCCGCCCGCGCCGTAGGTGACGGACACGAATTCGGGCGCAAGCGGCGCCAGCCGCTCGATCGAGTGCCAGAGCTGCTGCTCCATCTTTTCGGTCTTCGGCGGAAAGAACTCGAACGAAACGTCGATGTCACCGGCACCCAGCAACCGGCTCTTCTTTTCCCTTGCCGCGGCCATCATCGCGCTTCCTCCCGCGTCTCTGTTGTTGTTGTTGTTGCGTGCCGTGCACGATTGACGCCGGCCCGCTGCGCAAGCCAGAGCGTTACTGTCAATTTATCGCCGCCGTTCCCGGTCTTTTCCGCTCGGCTTTCGCTATGCGGCGCCAAATCGTCAACCGAGATCAGCTCGAGGCCCGCGTCCGCGAGCCATGCGGCCACCTGCTCATGCGAGAAGCCAAGTCGCTCATGCGCCTCCGTCTCGCGCAGGAACTCCAGTTCGTGCGGCGCGAAGTCGACGATCAGCAGCTTGCCGCCTGGAACGAGCACGCGCGCCGCCTCGCGAATGGCAAGCCCCGGCTCCGACAGAAAATGAAGCACCTGATGCATAACCACGGCATCGGCCTGCCGGTCTCCGACCGACAACGCATATATGTCCCCGTGCCGAACCTGTGCATGATCGCATCCCGCTCCCACGAGCCGGGATCGCGCGTACGCCAGCATGGCCTGGTTGACGTCGATGCCAAGCCCGCGTTCGTAGCTGTCGGCGAAAAGTTCGAGCGTCCGCCCCGTACCGGTTCCCAAATCCAGCATGAAGCTGAACGGCCCCGCGCCGAGACTGCGCTTCATGGCGCTCTCCACGTCGCCTTCTGCGATGTGGAGCGAACGGATACGATCCCAGTCGGCCGCGTGCGTCTCGAAGAACGATTGCGCGGCCGAAGCGCGGTCACGCTTCATCGCTTCCGACCGGCTGCGGTCGCGCTCGATCGTGGGATCGCTGGTATCGACATCCGCGATCAGGCGCAGTGCCAGCCGGCCACCCGGCCTGCGGTCCGAAATATGGAAATAGACCCAGCTCCCATCCCGGAATCGCTCTATCAAGCCCGCCTCGAACAACAGCTTGAGGTGGCGGCTGATGCGCGGTTGGCTCTGACCCAGGATCTGCGTCAGGTCTTTCACGTTCAGTTCGCCGCCAGCCAGCAGCAGAAGAATGCGCAGCCGAGTCGGCTCAGCGGCGGACTTCAGGGCCGTGACAAGTTCGGCGGGCGTAAGCTCGGACGATACGGACATGGCCGAAACTGATATAAAGATATGTTTATGTGTCAAGAAGAATGTGGTTTGAGTCAGCGTGGGGCAGGCATTAACCCGGCCTTAGCCCTGGTTCCTTAGGCTCTGAGCGCGAATTTCAGGAGTTTTGACAGACACATGCGTCCGCAAGGCTTTGACGTGGTCGGCGTGCAGCCCGTTGACGGGCCCACGCTTCGGCTTCAGCAGAAAAACGCAAAGCTCAGGGCAGGCGCATCCGCGGCTCTTATGGGCGTGCTCGCGGCGCTCATCGTGCTTCCGCAAGTCGGGCTCGCGGCCTACGCGCTCATCGTACCTGAGACCCGAGCGGCGCTCGCCGCCCATCCGGCCGCCACCCTGCAACTTGTGATCGCGCTCGCGATCTGGATCGGCCTCGTCTGCTGGCCGCTGCGTAAATTTATTCTGCGCGCCGGGCTGCGCCGCCAGATCGAGATCAGTCCGGCCGCCGTCGCGGTCCGCGATGAAAGCGCCTTCGGCACGCGGCTAAACCGCGAGAGTCTATCGAATTTTCTGGGCTATGCGCGCCACGCGCGCACCACGCACTCCGGTATCCGCAACGAGTTGATGCTCGTCCACGCGGATGCCGCAAAGTCCCTGTTTCTGCTCGCCTTGAACGACGCCGCTGCGGCCGACGTCGAAGACCGGCTCCGGCAATTCGGCCTGACCGAAGTCCCGGCTCGCGATCTCTATCGCCTGCCACGTTGGATGGGTGTCAGGCCGGGTCTTGCAACCGCAGAGCCGGCGTTGGCGCCGACGGGGTAGCGCGGATGGCATCGTTTTGACGAGATTTGCAGATTGCCTGTCACTTGTGCGGGGCGGGTTCCAGTTGCACAGTCATCACAAATTTGGGACAGGCTGACGCTAAGGCACGGCGGCAGCGCAGTACGAGGGGTTCACTATGACGGGTTTGGCAGCGGTTCGGGCATTCGGCAATTCGTTTGCGCGCACCGTGACAGCAGCGTGCATCGCCATCGTCGCGGTCTGCGCGCCAGGCGCCGCGCGAGCCGAGTCACCCGGCGCATACATGCAGCGCGTCCACAATGAGCTGCTCACCGCCCAGCGCTCAGGCTCCATTTCGGCTTTCAGCAACGTGCTGCGCATGCACATGGACGTACCGTCCGTTGGACTGACGGCGCTCGGACCGCACGCCGCTTCCCTGCCCAAGTCGGAACGACCCGCCTACTTCGGCGGTATGATAAAGTTCATTGCCAAGTACGCCGCGACCGAGGCCCCGAAGTATCCCGTCGCCAGCGCTGTCGTCGTGGGACAGGACCCCGCCGGTTCGACCGTCGACAGCCGCATCACGCTCCGCTCCGGTGTAACCTACGATGTTCGCTGGAAGCTCGTGCGTCGCGGCGATGGCTACAAAGTGCGCGACGCGCAGGTGATCGGATTCTGGATGACGTCGTTTCTCGACAATCTCTTCCAGAACTACATTTCCGAGAACGGCAACAATCCACGCGCGCTCGTGATCGCACTGAACCGCTAGCGAATTAAAACATCGTTCGCGCGAACCGCGCACGGCGCGGAGCGTGGCGTTCTTGCGCCAGCGAGCAAATCATTCGGTCGCTTGACGCTCAAACAAATGCGGCACGAGTGCGTTGACGCGCACAATTTGAAGAATGTTGCTCGCGCATTCGTGAATGCCGCCGTCAATTGAATGCCGCGTATTCGCGCTCACCTCCCAATTCGAGTGAAGGGGCTCGTCTGTCTAGCGGACGCACTCGACTGAGGAGGGCTGGTGCATGAACGTGCGTGATGTTCTGGGTGCCGCAGGCTTGGCCGCGGCCGTTTCCATCGCACCTGTCCTGTTAGCGGCGCTCGTCTATTCGCACCACGTCGGCTTCAAGGAATTGCGTTCCGCCTCACAGCCTAAGGCGAGTGCATCGAGCCCCGCGCAACTCGCGACCCGCCAGTAACGTCCGCCAGTAACGATTGCGCGTTATTCCCAATCGAAAAGTGCATGAGGCAGCGCGCCGCACGTCTTCGTACACGCGCCGCCTTGTTCGGCGTTAACTCTAGACCACATCACACATTCGACTACCGAGGCCAAACTGGAGACCACGATGAAATCCTCTGATCCTTCGATCAAGCGCGCACCGGCGTTGGCGCTTGCCGCCTTGCTCGCGTTCGGAACCGGCAGCGCATTGGCGGAGCAGGCGGCAGCGCCCGCTCCCAAAGCTGCAGCGCCTGCCGAGGCGCAGCCCGCCGAAGTCGCACCCGTTGAGCAGGCTGCGCCGGAAGCGGCTGCGGAAGCTCCTGCCGCTGCGGAAGCGCCCGCCGCCGCCGAAGCGCCGGCGCCCGAAGCACCTGCCGCCGCCGTCTCCGCTGCCGATGTAAAGATCGGTACGCCCGTATTCGCCGCTGAAGGCGAGAAGATCGGCGAGGTCAACCGCGTGACCTCTGCCCCCACCGGCGAAATCTCTGAAATTCAGGTGACGTTCGGCACGCCTGCCGGTCTCAACGCCAAGGCCTTCGCCGTACCCGTCGATAAAATCGTCGACCTGAAGGATGGCGTGAAGCTCTCGCTCTCGGCCGATCAGGCCAAAAGTCAGCCGGCCGTTGACGGCAGCAGCGGCTGACACTTCTGTTCGTCGAAAATTCTGACGGCCGCGTCTCCCATGGCGCGGCCGTTTTCGTTTGCGCGCTTACTGCGCACCAGCTCCAGACTTGGCCGAACGCCCGCTCGTCGAATAGAGCGGCAAGGTTCCGTTCTGAAACGCGCGTGCATCGAAGAAGCGCAACTCCATTTCGAACGACACGTCGGTATGCGCCCGATCCTTGCCGCCGCCCGAGCCCAGAACGGAAGGCGCCGCTTCGTCGAGAACCAGCTTGAACGCGAAGCGGCCGGGCTTCGCCACGAGCTGCTCCGGCTTCTCTTCCGGCGTGATGGGATAGAACAACACCGTTTCCGTGCGGCTTTCCTTGCCCGCCAGCGAGATCGGCGCGAACGGCTCGTAGGCGCCGGAACGCGTTTTCTCCATGGTCCAGCGACCGAAGTCGGCTGCATAGAACCGCTTCGTCTCGTTCGTCTCGAGATTGGTCGCCTGCAATTCCATCGACAGAACCGTGCCTGTCCGCCCGCCGTCGTTTACGATCGTGATCGGCACCGCGAACACTTCGAAATTGCTGTTCTGATAGGGCGAGCTGTACTGAATGACGGGCGGCACGAACGCCTCCAGGTTCGCCGACTTGAATGAGCTTTCCCAAAGGCTGTAGCCGGAGAAGAGTAGTGCCACTGCCGATACGACCGCGGTCAAGCGGCCGCCGCTGTCCTTGCGGGCCGTATCGATGGCGACGTCAGCGGCGGACTCACCGGGATTGTGACGCGAAGGCGCTGTCATTGTGTTGTTCCCTCATTCCCGAGCCCCCGCTCGCCCGGGACGCAAGCAGGCCCGACGACCAACGTCAAGCCATCGTCCATGCGCTGGATTTACACGCTTTGATTGCGTGTCCGCAGGAACACCGCTGCCATCACTGCCGCGCCGACTGCCGCAACCGCCGCAAACATCGACGTCAACGCCATGGCATCCACGAACGCTTCCCGCGCGGCAACAAGCAGCCCGTCGCCAGTCACGGACGGAAGAGCGCGCGCGGCGTCCAATGCCGCGGCCAGCGTGCCGCTCGCCGCGTCGACAGCCTCGGCCGGAATATCCGGCGGCGTAAGTTCGCGCACGCGGCTGCCGTAGATCGCAGTCAGAATGCTCCCCAACACGGCAATCCCTGTCGCACCGCCAAATTCAAAGCTCGTCTCTGATATTCCGGACGCCGCTCCCGCCTTTTCGGGTGACACCTGCGCCATCACGAGGTCGGTCGTGATCGCGCCGATCGGCGACAGCCCGACGCAAAACACCATCATGCCCGCAAACAGCAGCCACGGACCGTGACCGATGCTGAGCTGCGTGACGATCGCGTAACCGGCGGCCGAAATCAGAAAGCCCGTGACCAGGATCGTTGCCGGCGTCGCAACCCTGAGCAGAAATGGCGCGCCCATCGATCCCGCGACGAACGCGATGCCCGACGGCGCGGTCCATATGCCCGCCTCGAGCGGCGTCATGCCCAGCACCAGCTGCAGATACTGCGCGATGAACAGGAACGACCCGAGCACCGTGAACAGCCCCAGCACGTTCACGCCGAGCGCGGCACTGAAGGTGCGCGACCGGAACATGCCCACGTCGATCAGCGGATCGGCGAGCCCGCGCTGCCGCCGCACGAACAACACGCCAACCGCAATGCCAGCTGCGATCGCAAAGGCATGGATCGGCGCCCAACCGTCCTCCGCGATCCGCTTCATTCCGTAAATAACCAGCAGAACGCCGCCGAGCGACAACAGCGCGCTCGGCACATCCATGCGCCCCGCTTGCGGGTCCTTGTATTCGGGCAGCAGCAACGGCCCGAGCACAAGAAGAAGCAGCATCATCGGCACGTTGATGAGAAACACCGCGCCCCACCAGAAATGCGACAGGATGAGACCGCCCAGCACCGGCCCCAGCACCGCGCCGGCCGAAAAGCTCGCAACCCAGACACCGATGGCGAACGACCGCTCGCGATCGTTGAGAAACATGTTTCGAATGAGCGAAAGCGTTGACGGCGCAAGCGTCGCCGCCGCGATCCCTTGCAGCGCGCGCGCCACGATCAGCATCTGGGCCGTCGGCGCGTAGGCCGCAAAAACGGACGCGATTCCGAACGCGGTTGCCCCGATCAGCAGCAGTCGGCGGCGCCCGATTCGGTCTCCGAGCGTTCCCATGGTGATGAGCCAGCCCGCCACCATGAACCCGTAAATGTCCACCATCCACAGCAGCTCCGACGCGCTCGGACGCAACGCCTCGCTGATTTGCGGAACGGCGAGATAAAGGACGGTGAGATCCATCGAGTACAGCAGGCACGGCACCGCAATCACCGCGAGCCCGATCCATTCGCGGGTTCCTGCGTTCACTGGCGGCTTGTTCTCGGTCATTCAAAGCTCCCGTCTCTCCACGCCACGACGTAGAGCAGCAAGCCGTCACAAACTTGATTTGATAAGCGAGGTCGGCCGGGCAGATTGATCCGCTAGGCCACGCCTACGCGCAGCAATCTAATCGCTAAGAAACCTGACGCCACAGCGACGGCAAAGCCCAATGACGGCTAGCAGGTAGTGCCAGGCAAACCCGCTGAAAGGATTTCGTCGACCAGATAGCCATACCAACCGTATCCAAGACCCACCCTTTCAAGCTCTACACTTGCTAAGCGTCCCGCGTAGACACCGACGAACTGCGTAGCAACTATGTTATCGATGTTTGTGGTGGAGGCGTCAGGGGAGGCTTTGGGGCCAAATACTCTCCGAAAAATCGGTGAACCAGACATCCCTTCTGTGCTCAACACATCTACAGAAAATAGCGGTCTATCGGCCAAGGGTAATATTGGCTCACCTGCAAATGAGCCTCGCTTCCAATAGGGAGGCATCCAACCCGCAAAATTGCGCAGAGGATAGCCGACAACAAACAAGTCGGCTCCCACGTGGTGGTGCAGCTCGACCGCCTCGTAGTCGTTAACGCAAACAGCTAGCCTCGCCCGCTCGTCGCTGATGGGCAAACCAACGACGTCGACACGCAATGAGTCAAAGTCGGCGTGTTGCTTCCACAGCGGACGACCTTCACTGAACAAGTCCAGACGTATCTCGATCCTGGCCGGACAATGGGCGGCACCATCCGTCGTGGTGTTCAAGCATAATGGATAACACGTAATAGCCGCAGGCGGAGCCGCATTCGTTATTAGCGCCCGCAACGTAAATGGGTTGTTGCCGGTAACACAGTGCCAGTTTGTGATGAGCCAAATCTGATCGTAATGCCGCCAAAAAAAACCACTCGCATGGCCAAGAAATTGCTCCTCTGCCCACAACACGACCGGCGTCGTTGCAAAACTTATGCGGTCGAATTTGGCCTGCGGGAACTGTAGGCGCAAATCGACCCTGGTAAGCTGTCCCCAAAGTAGAATACCATCGTTAGACAAGCAGCTACCTCTCGAACCGCTTGAACTTGATGCGGTGCGGCTCCACCGCGGCATCGCCAAGGCGGCGCTTCTTGTCTTCCTCGTAGTCGGCGAAGTTGCCCTCGAACCATTCGACATGGCTGTCGCCCTCGAAGGCGAGGATATGCGTCGCGAGCCGGTCCAGGAAAAAGCGGTCGTGCGAGATCACCACCGCGCAGCCCGCGAAGTCCTCGAGCGCCGCTTCCAGCGCCGACAGCGTCTCGGTGTCGAGATCGTTGGTCGGCTCGTCGAGCAGCAACAGGTTGCCGCCCTCCTTCAACAGCTTGGCGAGATGCACGCGGTTGCGCTCGCCGCCTGAAAGCATGCCAACCTTCTTCTGCTGATCCGGACCCTTGAAATTGAACCAGCCGCAATAGGCGCGGCTCGGCACCTCCTTCTTGGTCCCGAGCATGATCTGGTCGAGCCCGCCGGAAATCTCCTCCCACACGGTCTTCTTGTCGTCGAGGTGCGCGCGCGACTGATCGACGTAGGAAATCTTCACCGTGTCACCCAGGCGGATCGTGCCCTTGTCCGGATTCTCCACGCCCGTCAGCATCTTGAACAGCGTCGTCTTGCCCGCGCCGTTCGGGCCGATCACGCCGACGATACCGCCCGGCGGCAGCTTGAAGGAGAGATCGTCGATCAGCAGCCGGTCTCCGAACCCTTTGGACAGCCCCTCCGCCTCGATGACCACGCCGCCCAGCCGCGGCCCCTGCGCGATCTGGATCGTTGCGCGGCCAACGTCCTCGCGCCCCGCCTCGTCCGCCAGCCGCTCATACGCCGTGATACGCGCCTTGGACTTGGCCTGCCGCGCTTTCGGCGAAGCCCTGATCCATTCCAGCTCGCGCGCCATGGCCTTCTGTTTGGATTCCTCCTGCGCCTTTTCCACCGCCTCGCGCTTGGCCTTCTGTTCCAGCCAGCTCGAATAGTTGCCCTTCCACGGCACGCCCTGCCCGCGATCGAGTTCCAGCGTCCATTCCGTGATGTTGTCGAGGAAGTAGCGGTCGTGCGTCACCAGGATCACGCACCCCGGATATTCCTTCAGATAGCGTTCGAGCCAGGCGACGCTTTCCGCGTCGAGATGGTTGGTCGGCTCGTCGAGCAGCAGAATGTCCGGCTTCGACAACAGCAGCCGCGTCAGCGCCACGCGCCGCTTCTCTCCGCCTGAAAGCTTCGTTACATCTGCGTCGCCCGGCGGCGAGCGCAGCGCATCGAGCGCCTGTTCCACCTGCGCATCGAGGTCCCACAGGTTCTGCGCGTCGATCTGATCCTGAAGCTCGGTCATCTCGTCGGCCGTTTCTTCCGAATAGTTGGCCGCGATTTCGTTGTAACGGTCGATGATCGCCTTCTTCTCCGCGACGCCCTCCATGGCGTTGCCGAGCACGTCTTTCTCGGGATCAAGCTCCGGCTCCTGCGGCAGATAACCGACACGGATGCCGTCCGCGGCCCACGCCTCTCCGACGTGGTCGTCCACGATGCCGGCCATGATCTTGAGCAAGGTCGATTTGCCGGCGCCGTTGAGGCCCACGACGCCGATCTTCGCGCCCGGCAGGAACGACAGCGAGATGTCCTTGAGAACCGTCTTGCCGCCGGGATAGGTCTTCGACAGCTTGTGCATGTGATAGACGTACTGATGGGCTGCGGCCATGTGTCGGGCGCCTTTCATTCCTGTGACGTGAATGGATTTGGCCGCCTTCTAGCCGATAGCCCCGCCGATCACAACGCTTCCTGCGTCGTCAGGTCGCCCGAGCATTTCCGGTGTGTGGAAGTGTCCTATTTGTAAGGCGACAACGCCGCGCGCCGGACAAATATGAAGGCGCAATCGCAGGAGATCGACCATGGCGAACGACGCGCCAACCCGGCAGAAGGGCGAAAAGCAGCACTGCGCGATCACCGGCCAGGAATTCGCCCGCAAGGACCTGATCAACATTGATGCGGTGAGGCCCAAACTCGCCGAGCGCATTCGCCGCGACCACCCGAACCTCGGCGATGGCGCCTTGATCTCGCGCCGTGAGCTTGCGCGCTACCGCGAGCTTTATGTCCATGATCTGCTGAAGGCCGAGAGCGGCGACTTCAGCGAATTGGAGCACCAGGTTGCCCAGAGCCTGGCGACCAACGCGATCCTGGCGGAAAATGTCGAAGACGACTTCGACGAAAAACGCACGCTGGGCGAACGTATGTCCGACCACCTCGCGTCATTCGGCGGCAGCTGGATGTTCCTGATCGTCTTCGCACTCTTCCTTGCGGGTTGGATGGCTCTGAACGCTTACGAAGGCGACAAGGCTGCGTTCGATCCCTACCCATTCATCCTTCTGAACCTGGTTCTCTCCACCATCGCCGCCATCCAGGCCCCGATCATCATGATGAGCCAGAAGCGTCAGGAGGCCAAAGATCGCTTGCGCGCGCTCAACGACTACAAGGTCAACTTGAAGGCCGAGCTGGAAATCCGCCACCTGCACGAAAAGATCGACCACCTGTTGAGCAAGCAGTGGCAGCGGCTGGCCGAAATCCAGGAACTCCAGCTCGATACGATGACGGAACGCAGAAAGTAGTGGGCACCCGGCACGCTACCAGGCCGGGTTCTTCACACCCGTAAAGAAGAAGACACCGAGCCCGATGGTGAACACCAGCCAGCCCCACAGAACGTGCTCGAACCACACCGCCCAGTAGGAGCGCGTGCGCTCATAGCGCCATGCAAAGAGCAGCCCCGCGAAAAACGTGCCCGCGAACGCGATCCAGTTGCGGAAAATGATGTGACCCAGCGCGAACACCAGCGCGTTCACGACGATCAGCACGAAGCGATTGGGAAACAGCGGCCCGTAACGGTGAAAGAACAGCACGCGATACGCGAACTCCTGCGCCAGCACCGAGGTGAACGGATAGAGCGTCATGATCTTCAGCCACTTGCCGGGCCGCTCGGCAGCTAGCGCGAAAAGCCGCTCCGGCATGGCGATCGCAACGATCGCCGCAACCACCAGCGCACCGACCGCAAAAATCAAAAGGATCGATCGCAACGTCGCAAACGAAACGCCGCGCCTGATCTCGCGCCGCAGATTGAAGCTGTCGTCCAACGCAAGCACCGCGATCATCAGAGCCAGGACCGGCGGCAGCGCGTAGAACAAGGGTACGTTGTACTCGTAGACCGCATGCCGCATCAGCAGCGGCGCGATGATGAAGAGCACAAGGAACTCGACCCAAAGCTGGATGCGGCGTGCTTCCGACGGCCGCGCGATCCATGCCGGTCGCGGAACCGTGCCCCCGGCGCTGAACCCGTCGCTGCGACTGACGGCTTGGTCGCCTGCCAGATAAGACATCGCCTAGTGTTGCGCCCTGCTTGAGATTTTCAACGTGACCGCCCCACAAGTCCGGGAAGCCATTGCGCGCGCTTCGAGAACCGCCGCGCGATTTCGTCCGCTATCTCTCCGGCTGAATCGAGCGGATCGTACGACCACGCCTCGATGCGCTTGAGATCGGCCGGCAGTGGCCGCGTCACGCCATGCGTCGCAAGCGCTGCGTGAAAACGCGCGAACTTCCCGCCCTTTCCCGACGGCTTGAAAATGTAGATCGGCTTGCCCGTCGTCGCCGCCTCGCACGTCATGCTGACGCTGTCGGCCGTGATGACGAACGCATCGGCTTGCGCAAGAAAGTCAGCGTAGGGGTTTTCGCCCGTGCCATCCCAGACGATGGCATGAGATTTTTTCGCCAAGGCCGAGAGTTTCGATTTTAGCGTCTCGGGCGTCCGCCGCGACGGCGTCACCATCAACCCGGCACCGCCCGCTTGAAGCGAAGCAAGCGATGCGACGAGACGTTCGATATCGTCCTCGCCGTAGCGGTAGTCCCCATTCGGCCCGCCGACGAGGACCGCGACGCGCGGCAGCGGCAGGGTAGCGAGACCGGCAGGCACGTTCGCCCGCAGCTGTTCCAGACGCTGCCGCGAGAAGCGATGCGGCGCGGTCAGCGTGCAGATCACGTTCGGCCCGCGCAGCTTGTCGTGCTCGGGCACCCAGATCAGATCCGCTGTCGCCGGTCCCGTTCTGGGATCCATCAGAACGACCGTGAACGTCGACGCCCCCGCGCGCCGCTTCAGCGCCCGGATGTAGGGAATGGTCGTCCGGCCGGTTGCCAGCGCGATCGCCGGCCAAGGCGGACCAAATTGAGAGCCCGGCTTCCCAAACCGCTCCGACCGGCCGACCGGCCCCCACGGCGCCGACCACTTGCTGACGCGCGTCGGGTTTATCCGTTTCACAACCGCATCGAGGCCGAGAGCGGCGGCCACGCCGAGGCACTGGCTCTCATGCCCGGCTTTGCCGTCCGAGAAGATCCAGGCCGGCAGCCCTTGAAGTTTCGATGCGGAATCGCCCGTGCGGTCGCTCATTTCTCCTAGATAGCTGCCGCTGCGAGCACGGGTAAGCCCACCAGAATTTGCCCCGCGAAAGAAATGCTAATCTTTGGCCCAAAGCCCTTTTCTGTTATTACCAGACCAGAGCAATAAGGACATCGCCCATGGCCCTGGCCCTAGACACGACAGACTGGAAAATCATCAAGGAATTGCAGGCCGACGGCCGCATGACGAACATTGCGCTGGCGAACCGGATCGGCCTCTCCGCGCCCCCTTGCCTGCGCCGCGTAAGAGCACTTGAGGAAGCCGGCCTCATCAGCGGATACACGGCCATCGTCGACGAGGAAGCGCTTGGATTCCGATTGACCGCGTTCGCCATGGTTCGCCTGCACAACCAGGCCGAGAACGACCTGCGCGCCTTCGAGAACCGCGTGCTCGGTTGGCCTATCGTACGAGAGGCCCACATGCTGTCCGGTGAAAGCGACTTTATGCTGAAGTGCGTCGCGCGCGACCTGACCACGTTCCAGGAGTTCGTTCTCAACGAGCTGACGGCTGCGCCCAATGTCGCGAGCGTGAAAACCTACCTCACCATCCGCCGCGCCAAACGCGAGCCCGGAATTGCGATCGAGCCCGCCTCGGCGGCGCCCTAAGGCGACGCGTCGCGCAATCGACCGGAGCGCAACTGACAACCGTGGAGCCCCTCATGCCCAAGACGACACGCGCTTACGTGCTGGCAAGCCAGTCGGGTCCTTCAGCGCTCGAGTTGAAGGAAATCGCGCTGCCTGAACTCGGGCACGGCGACGCGTTGATCCGCGTACGCGCGTCCTCCCTCAATTTTCGCGACCACCTGACGACGTCCGGCCGCTATGGACCGGGCCACGACATGACCGGGCGTATACCGCTGTCCGACGGCGCGGGAGAAGTCGCGGAAGTCGGCCCCGGCGTGACTGAGGTGAAAGTCGGCGACCGCGTGGCCGCAAACTTCTTCCCCTATTGGATCAGCGGCAAGCCGAACGGCGAGCAACTGAAACGGGCCATGGGCGGCGCCTTCGCGCCCGGCATGCTCGCCGAGTATGCGGTCGTGCCCGCAAACTGCTTGGTAAAGCTTCCCGACAGCTTCTCGTTCGCGGAAGCCGCGACGCTGCCCTGCGCCGGCGTCACCGCGTGGTACGCGCTGTTCGAAGCCTTCAATCTGCAACCGGGCCAGACCGTCGTCGTACAAGGAACCGGCGGCGTATCGATCTTCGCGCTCCAGCTTGGCAAGCTCGCTGGTGCCCGCGTCATCGCCACATCATCGAGTGATGCAAAACTCGAACGGGTCAAGGCGCTCGGCGCCGACGCGCTTATCAACTACACCGCAAAGCCCGACTGGGATCGCGAGGTCAAACGCATAACCGGTGGGCTCGGCGCTGATATCGTCGTCGATGTCGGCGGCGCCGGCACGATCGGCAAGTCGGTGTCCGCCGCAGCGATCGGTGGCGGCATCGCGGTCATCGGCGTCTTGAGCGGCCTCGACAGCAACATGAGCCTGTTCCAGGTTCTCGCCAAGCAGGCGGTCCTGAGCGGCATCTACGTCGGCGCCCGCGAGCATCTGCAGCGTACCGCCGACGCGCTTGCCGCCGGCGGCGTCAAGCCCATCATCGATCGCGTGTTCCCGTTCAGCGAAGCGCGTGAGGCGTTCGCCTATCAGACCGCGAACAAGCATTTCGGCAAGATCGTCATCGATCACGGCTGATAAAAGCAAGGCGCCCGGGCTCCTTGCCCGGGCGCCTGCAAAAACCTCGACTGGGAAACGCGCTAACTCCAGTCGACCTTGAGAACCTCGAACGTGCGCGTGCCCTTCGGCGTCACCACATCGACGCTCTCGCCCTTGGTTTTGCCGATAAGCGCGCGCCCGATTGGCGACGAAATGGAAATCTTGCTGTCCCGCAAGTTCGCTTCCGTGTCGCCGACGATCGTATAGCGGACCTTCTCGCCCGAATCCTCGTCCTGCAACGAAACCGTCGCGCCGAACTTGATGGTCTCGCCCGACAGTTTCGACGTATCGATCACCTCGGCGCGGCTGATCTTGTCCTCAAGCTCGGCGACGCGCGCTTCGTTGAGGCCCTGCTGCTCCTTCGCGGCGTGATATTCGGCATTCTCCGACAGGTCGCCGTGCGCACGCGCTTCCGAAATGGCGGCGATGATGCGCGGCCGCTCGACCGACTTGAGGCGGTGCAGTTCCTCTTCCAGGCTCTGATAGCCCGCGAGTGTCATGGGCACCCGTTCCATCGACATCTCCAACGTCTCCATTTAACGCGAAGCGGCCTTGGAGCCGCGGTACGCGCGTTACCTTTGGGTTGGTACTTCATTGGCGTGAGGGCCGCGCCGACGCCGCCTCACGGCAACGCCAGGGAAGGCATTGCGCCGAGGCTATTTGTACGCGAAGGCCTGCAGCGGCGCCACCTGCAGCGTACCGGACTTCAAGGCACCTATGGCGCGCGTAACGGCCACTGCCCCCGCCAATGTTGTATAGTACGGGATATGGTGGAGCAAGGCCGTGCGCCGGATATCCTTGCTATCGCTCAAAGCCTTGGCGCCCTCGGTGGTATTGAAAACCAGATCGACGTCGCCGTTTTTCATCGCGTCCACGATATGCGGCCGCCCCTCCAGCACCTTGTTGACCGCTTCGCAGGCAATGCCGTTCGCTTCCAGGTAGCGCTTGGTGCCGCGCGTTGCGATCACGCGGAAGCCCATGGCCGCGAGTTCCTTAACGGGCGCCACGATCCGCGCCTTGTCCTTCTCCTTGACGGAAACGAACACGGTGCCGCCCGCCGGCAGCTTCTGACCGGCGCCAAGCTGACTCTTGAAGAACGCCATCGCGAAATCGCGATCGATGCCCATGACCTCGCCGGTCGAACGCATCTCCGGCCCGAGGATCGGATCGACGCCAAGGAAGCGCGCGAACGGAAAGACCGCCTCCTTGACCGCGATGTGATCGAATTTCGGCGTTTTCAGTTTGAACGAGGCGAGCTTTTCCCCGGCCATGACCCGCGCCGCGATCGAGGCGATCGGCAAGCCGATGACCTTGGCGACGAACGGTACGGTTCGCGACGCGCGCGGGTTCACTTCAAGAATATAGACGTGGCCGTCCTTGATCGCGAACTGCACGTTCATCAGCCCGACGACACCGAGCGCAAGCGCAAGTTCGCGCGTCTGCCGTTCGAGCTCGCTCACCAGCGCCGGCGTGAGCGAGTGCGGCGGCAGCGAACAGGCGCTGTCGCCCGAATGGATACCCGCTTCTTCGATATGCTCCATGATGCCGGCAACAAACGTATCCTTGCCGTCGCAAAGGCAGTCGACATCCACCTCGACCGCATCGGTCAGATAGCTGTCGATCAGAAGCGGGCGCTTCTCGGACACGACAAGTTCCGACGGGCTGTCGAGCGTCGCTGAGAGCCGCGCGATATAGCGGTCGATCTCCGCCCCATCGTGCACGATCTCCATTGCGCGCCCGCCCAGCACGTACGACGGTCGGATAACGACCGGATAGGTGATGCCATCCGCCACCGCGCGCGCCTCGCCCGGCGTCTTTGCAATGCCGCTCTTGGGCTGCGAGAGCTTGAGCTTTTCGATCAGCGCCTTGAAGCGATCGCGATCCTCGGCGAGATCGATGGCATCCGGCGACGTGCCCAGAATGGGAACACCCGCCGCCTCGAGCGCACTTGCAAGCTTGAGCGGCGTCTGGCCACCGAACTGCACGATGACGCCCTTGAGCGTGCCCTTCGCGCTCTCGACGCCGATGACCTCCAGCACATCCTCGGCCGTGAGCGGCTCGAAGAACAGCCTGTCGGACGTATCGTAGTCGGTCGAGACCGTCTCCGGGTTGCAGTTGATCATGATCGTCTCGAAGCCCACCTTCGTCAGCGCGAAGCAGGCATGACAACAGCAATAGTCGAACTCGATGCCCTGGCCGATGCGGTTCGGCCCGCCGCCCAGAATGACGATCTTGCTCTTGTCGGAAGGATCGGCCTCGCATACGGGCGCATCCGTCAGGCCCGCCTCGTAGGTCGAATACATGTAGGCGGTCGGCGAACGGAACTCGGCCGCGCACGTGTCGATGCGCTTGAAAACCGGCGAGACGCCGAGCGCCTTGCGCTTGGCCCGCACCTCGCCCTCGGACAAGCGCGCGAGCTTGCCGAGCCGCGCATCCGAAAAGCCGAGCGCCTTGAGCCCGCGCATCTGGGCGGCGCTCTCGGGCAGGCCGTGCGCCTTCACGCGCGCTTCCGCCGCCACGATGTCTTCGATCTGCGCCAGGAACCAGGGATCGATCTTCGAATACTGGTGGATCTCATCGAGCGAGAAGCCGGCACGGAATGCCTGCGCGACCTTCAGCAACCGGTCGTTGGCCGGGCGAGACACGGCGGCGCGCACGACGTTCTTGTCGTCGCCCTGGCCAAGCCCTTCCAGCTGCACGTCGTCGAAACCGGTAAGGCCGGTCTCCATCGAGCGCAGCGCTTTTTGCAGGCTTTCCGCGAACGTCCGCCCGATCGCCATCGCCTCGCCCACCGATTTCATCGAAGTGGTGAGGGTTGAATCCGCGCCCGGAAACTTCTCGAACGCGAAGCGCGGGATCTTCGTCACGACGTAGTCGATCGTCGGCTCGAACGAGGCCGGCGTCGCGCCGCCCGTGATCTCGTTCTGGATTTCATCCAGCGTGTAGCCGACCGCGAGCTTTGCCGCGACCTTGGCGATCGGGAACCCCGTCGCCTTGGAGGCAAGCGCGGATGAGCGCGACACGCGCGGGTTCATCTCGATGACGACGAGCCGCCCGTCCTTCGGATTGACCGCGAACTGCACGTTCGAGCCGCCCGTCTCGACCCCGATCTCGCGCAGCACCGCGATCGAGGCGTCCCGCATGATCTGATATTCTTTGTCGGTGAGCGTCAGCGCCGGCGCGACCGTGATCGAGTCGCCCGTATGCACACCCATCGGATCGACGTTCTCGATCGAGCAGATGATGATGCAGTTGTCCGCCTTGTCGCGAACGACCTCCATCTCGTACTCTTTCCATCCGAGCAGACTTTCATCGATGAGGATCTGCCCGACGGGCGAAGCATCGATGCCCGAGCGCGCGACCTGCTCGAACTCCTCGCGGTTGTAGGCAACACCACCGCCAGTTCCGCCCAGCGTGAAAGCGGGGCGAATGATGGCCGGAAGCCCGACCGCATCCAGGTGGCGCATCGCTTCCGCATAGCCTATCGCCCGGTCGTAGCCGACGACGATGCCGTCCCTGTCGCGAATTTCGGGCGATGAAGCGATGGCCGAGCGCGGGCTCTCAAGCCCGATGCGATCCATGGCCTCACGAAAGAGTTTGCGATCCTCCGCCTTGTCGATCGCTTCCGCCTTCGCGCCGATCAGCTCGACACCGAACTTCTCCAGAATGCCCTGCTTGTGAAGCGCCAGCGCCGTGTTGAGCGCCGTCTGGCCGCCCATCGTCGGCAGGATGGCGTCCGGCCTTTCCGTCTCGATGATCTTGGCCACCACCTCGGGCGTGATCGGCTCGACGTAGGTCGCATCGGCCAGATCCGGATCGGTCATGATCGTCGCCGGATTGGAATTGACCAGGATGATGCGATAGCCCTCGGCTCTCAGCGCCTTGCACGCCTGCGTGCCGGAATAATCGAACTCGCAGGCCTGCCCGATGACGATAGGTCCGGCGCCGATGATGAGGATGGATTTGATGTCGGTGCGTTTGGGCATAATGAGCGCGTGTTCTATTGGACCGCGCTCACTTTAGCTATAGGCAAGCGCGGTTCATTGGGGACTGAGGTGTGGCCGATTTGCGCTACCTCTAAACGGTCCGGTCAGCGAGCAAATTTCGCCGATCGCCGCACCCGACGCTGCCCCGGACCTGCCGTGGCAACAGCCTTATCTCCGAAGAAGGTCCACGGATGACGCAGAGGCGCGAACGCGGGCGCCGCTAGGGTGTCTTGGCGTCACCTGCCGCGGGCGCTGGCGGCGACGCGGCGCCCACTTTCGCCGGCGGCTCGATTTTCAGATCGATCGGAAACGAGAAGTTTGTCTTGAAAATCGGCTTGCCATCCCGACCCTCGACGACGATCGCGTTGCTCACCGGAAAGCCTGTCACGGCATCGACATAAAACATGCGGAAGGCGTCGTTGCGCGGTGTATCCGAATCCTTGCGCATCTCTTCTTCGAGTTTATAGGACATCACGTCCCTGCCCTCTAATTTTGTTCGTCCTTTGCAGGAGTAGTTTCCGATCTCCTCCTGATGGGCCACCACCTGATCCTGCATCTGGCCCTTGAGATTTTGCGTGAGCTCCGCTGACACTTCGACCCAATCGCCTTCGCCCTGCTTGGACCAGGCCTTTTCACCCACCAGTATGATTTCCGACTTTTCCTTCGTCGCTGGCACAGCCACCTTCTGATGCATACGGTCGGGCAGGACGTAGTCGACCTGCATGTCCGTGAAGCCCTTCTCGGTCAGCATCGTGGTGTCCATGCGGAACCAGGAGGCGTTGCGCAGCTTTTTCAGCGCAGCCGCCACCTCCTCGCGGCACGGGTTGGCATTCTCCTTCTCGTCCGGCTTCGGCGGCGTTTGAGCCAGAGCGGGCGTAATCGCAACAAGCAACGCGGCGATAATTGTCAGGCGGCGCATGAAGGTTTCCTTGGCAACGGATGAGAAACTCTAGTGTCGCGGCGATTGAACGGGCGCGCCGGCAGGCGCAACGATCTCGATGTCGGTCGGATACGAATAGACAACCTTCAATACCGGCTCGGCCTTTCCGGTGACAGCGGCAATCACGTTATAGGCCGGCAGTCCGCTCGCCTCATCGACATAGATCGTTCGCGCGAGCGTATCGTCGGGGTTGAACGCCGGCTTATCGGACGCCCGGTAGGCCACGAACTCTTTGCCCTCGAACGCCTGCTTGCCGAGGCACTCGAATGACCCGAGGTTTTGCGTCTCCGGGCTCGTGGCAACGCGGAACTCCGAAATGACCGACTGGACGAGGTGCGGCAGCAGTTCCTCGAACGCGCCGCTGGTTCCGGCGAACGCGCGGTCGCCGACCAGCATCGTCTGTTGCTCGCCCGGCATGTGCGGTGCCACGACCGTCTGTAGCATCTTGTCCGGAAGCACGTAGTCGATGGTCATTTGAACCGGCCCTTCGGCGGTCGGCTGGCTCATCGAGACGCGGTAGGTCTTGTGCTCGTGCTGCTTCACGAAAGCCGCCTTCACGCTCTCCGTGCAGTCGGCGGCAAATACCGGCGCCACGAGCAGGCAGCAGGACGCGAGCACGATCAAACAGCGCCCCATGGGCTCCTCCGGTGCAATTTTTGTCGTGTTTATACGCAACGACCACGGTCGCGCGATCTTAAAGTTCAGCAAGGTTTCTGGGTCGCGACGGCGCGTTAAGGCTTCTTGCCCGAGCGGAACTGCTCGCAAGGGTCATCCCGCTCCGCACGCGGCGTAAAGACGACAAAGTCGGCGGCGGGCCGGCCTTCGGGGTCACGCGCCAAATAGTCGGCGGGCTCCGTCTTGCCGGTCTCGATTTCGATCAGCATCACGGACACCACCGTTTTGTCGGGCGCGCGGCGGCTCAGGTACCACGGCATGCCCCGGTCGGTCCGCACATGCCCGTTGCCGGCAAAAACAACCGCCGATCCATGCTTTGACGCCGCCTTTAACGCCACGTCGGCCAGCTGCGCATCCCGATACCGCTGCGCGAACGCCATGCCGCCGAGCGCCGCTTTCGGCATCATCCCGCAGTGGGAGTCCTCGATCTCCGCTGCCGAAGCGGCATCGAGCTTGGCGCCGAGAGGCGCATCCAGACCAAGCCGCGTTCGCTCCTGTGCGCCAAGCTCGCCTTCGCCCTCCTTGGCGACCTTGCGCATCAGATCACGCGGAACGTCGCCGGCATAGATCGGCAACTCGGCATCGATGACGGCCTTCAGCAGCGCATCATAGTTGTATTTGGACCATCCCGACTTTGCCCAGTCGGTTTCACGCTTGAGCAGATCGGTATCGGCCGCAGCCGCATCCTTGGCACGCGCTACTGCGAACGCTTCAAGCCCGGCCTGCTGGCGCGCATCGAACTGTTCGAAGACGGCGGCGGTCGGCTCGTTGCGCTTTGCCGCGACGATGGCCTGGAGCCGGTGCTGCTCGGTGTTGTCGTGCTGCTCGCCAAGCAGAAGTATCTGCTCACGGCCGGCTTCGATCCGGCGCATAAGTTCCGGCAATTCGATCACCGCCGGCGCGCCCGGTGAGCTCTTGGCATCGAGCACCTTCCCGATCAGCGGATGCGGCGTTGCCTTTTGCCATTCGCCAATGAGCGTTTCCACGGACGCGGGTTGCTTGTCAGGCGCCGCCTTGATGGAACCGACATCCGCCACAACGGCCAGCGCCGTCGCGAACATCAGCGCCAAACCTGAGAAAAATCGGATCTGCATTTTATATCTCGCGCGTCAGCGCTCGCGCGTCGCCTTTTGTCCCTTCTGTTCGCGCATCATGTTGACGAAGCGCGTGAAGAGATAATGGCTGTCCTGCGGCCCCGGCGAGGCCTCGGGGTGATGCTGCACGGAAAAGACCGGCTTGCCCTCGAGCGCCAGCCCGCAATTGGAGCCGTCGAACAGTGACACGTGCGTTTCCACCACGCCCTTCGGCAGCGTGCCGCGATCGACCGCGAAGCCGTGGTTCATCGACACGATCTCGACCTTGTCGGTCGTGAAGTCCTTGACCGGATGGTTCGCGCCGTGATGCCCCTGGTGCATCTTTTTGGTCGTCGCGCCGAGAGCCAGCCCCAGCATCTGGTGGCCGAGGCAGATGCCGAACACCGGCTTGCCGCTGTCGACCAGCTTCTTGATCTCGGGCACGGCATACTTGCCGGTCGCGGCCGGATCGCCCGGACCGTTGGAGAGAAACACACCGTCCGGGTTGCGTGACAGCACGTCCTCGGCCTTCGCCGTCGCCGGCAGCACCGTCACCTTGCATCCGGCGGATGCCAGGCAGCGCAGGATATTGCGCTTCAGACCGTAGTCGATCGCGACGACATGGAACTCGGGGTTCTCATTGCGCGCGTAACCCTGGTTCCAGACCCAGCGCTGCTCGTCCCAGGTATAGCTTTGCCCGCTCGTCACTTCCGGCACGAGGTCGAGACCGAGAAGGCCGGGCCACGCCTTGGCCTCGGCTTTCAGCTTGTCGATGTCGAACACGCCGGACGGCTCGTGCGCGATAACGCCGTTCGGCATGCCCTTCTCGCGAATCCGCGCGGTCAGCGCGCGCGTGTCGACACCGGCGATGCCGATGATGCCGCGCGCTTTCAGCCACTGGTCGAGATGTTCGGCCGCGCGATAGTTTGAGGGCTCCGTAATCGACGCTCTGAGCACGCAACCCCTGACGCCTGAGCGCGACGCGAGGTTCGACGTTTCCGTATCCTCCGGATTGGCCCCGACGTTGCCGATGTGCGGAAAGGTGAAGGTGATGATCTGTCCGGCGTAGCTCGGATCGGTCAGGATTTCCTGATAGCCGGTGATCGCGGTGTTGAAGCAGACTTCGCCGACCGCGCTGCCCGTCGCGCCGAGCCCCTGCCCCGCGACGACGCTGCCATCGTCGAGAACCAGACGCGCAGTCGCCGGAACGTCCTGCCAGGGCTTAGGCGTGCTCATTTCGATCGGACTCGTAAGAGGGCTGCGACCCGGGCAGCGCTCGGCCAACACCAACAGCGCTAGGGCCACGGCAAGGCTGCGCAGGCCGTTCAAATCGCGGCGGAACCTAGGGGAACGTGCCGGTGAGGTCAATCGGCGCCCGGGTGGCGCTGATGGCCGTCCTGATATCGCTGCGCTTGCCCTTGGCGGCCGGCGCACTTACACCACCGCCCATAGGACGAGGAGCGAGCCATGCGCGCAAGAATTTCCGGCGACCTGAAGGCTGCGATGAAAGCCGGCGACAAGGCGAAAGTCGCGACGCTACGTCTCATCAACGCGGCGATCCAGTCGGCCGAAATCGACGCCAAGGCCTCGCTCGATGACGCTGGCGTCGTCGCCGTCATGACCAAAATGGTCAAGCAGCGGCGCGATTCGATCGCTCAGTACACCAGCGGCGGACGCCCCGACCTCGCCGCCACCGAGGAAGCCGAGATCGCCATCATCGAGACCTATCTGCCAAAGCAGCTGGACGAGGCCGCGATCTCCGCTGCCGTCGCCGACGCCATCAAGGAAACAGGCGCCGCCGCGCCCAAGGACATGGGCAAGGTCATGGCCGCGCTGAAAGCCAAGTACGCGGGCCAGATGGACTTCCAGAAGGCGAGCGCACTGGTGAAGGCGGCTCTGAACTAAAAACGGGCAGCGTCAAGAGCCGGCGTTGTGGAAAGCGGGCAAACCGCTCCCGATCCCGCCGCTCCGCACCCCCGCCACCGGCGAATCGCCTAAGGATGAAGCCTTGATTCGGCCCCGGAATCCGAAGGCTCCACCTCACGATGCGCTTCAGTCCGCATTTGCTTGACGAGATCCGCGCCCGCCTGCCGGTCAGCCAGGTGGTCGGCCGCAAGGTCGCGCTGAAAAAAGCCGGGCGCGAGTACAAAGGATTGTCGCCCTTCAAGGTCGAAAAGACACCGTCCTTCACGGTCAACGACCAGAAGGGTTTCTACCACTGTTTCGCGTCCGGGGAGCACGGCGACATCTTCACGTTCCTGATGAAGACCGAGGGTCTCGATTTTCCTGAGGCCGTGGAGCGGCTCGCTGCCGAGGCTGGCGTGCCGATGCCCAAACGCGAGGAGCACAATCCGGAAGTCGAGGATCGGCGCGAACGCCTCTACCGGCTGCTCGAAGCTTCTGCCCGCTTCTTCGAAGCGAGCTTCAAAGGCACCGTCGGCCGGGAAGCCCGCGCCTACGTCGAACGCCGCGGCCTCGAACACGAAACCATCGCCGCCTTCCGTATCGGCTATGCGCCGAACTCCCGTTCAGCACTCGCCGAGCACCTCCTGTCACAAGGCTTTACGCGCAACGAAATGACGCTCGCCGGCATGCAGATCGCGGGCGACGATATCCCCGAGCCTTATGACCGCTTCCGCCATCGCGTGATGTTTCCGATCACCGACCTCAAGGGTCGCGTCATCGCCTTCGGCGGCCGTGCGCTCGATAAGGACGCACCCGCCAAATACCTGAACTCGCCTGAGACGCCTCTCTTCCATAAAGGCGCACTGCTTTTCAACGCGGCCCGCGCTCGGCCTGTCGCCCACGACAAGGACCGCGTCATCGTCGTCGAAGGCTACATGGACGTCGTCGCCCTGTTCGAAGGCGGTTTCGCCGAAGCCGTCGCCCCGCTCGGCACGGCGCTGACCGAAGACCAAGCCAAACTGCTGTGGCGCATGGCGGCCGAGCCCATTCTCTGCTTCGACGGCGATTCCGCCGGACGTAAAGCCGCGAACCGTGCGGTCGACACCATCCTTCCCCTGCTGAAGCCCGGCTTCAGTGCCAACTTTGCCTTCCTGCCCGATGGCCTCGACCCCGACGACGTGATCCGCCAGCAGGGCGCGGACGCCATGACGGCCGTTCTCGACAAGAGCCGCCCTCTGATCGACGTGCTGTGGGACCGCGAAACCTCGGCTGGCCCGCTCGCCACGCCGGAGCAGCGCGCGGCGCTCGAAACCCGGCTGCAGGGGCTTGCGGCGGGCATCGCGGACCAGACGGTGCGCGGCCACTATCTGCGCGAGCTGCGCGATCGGCTCTACCGGCTCGGACGCACGCCCGGCCCCCGCACTGGCGGCCGTCCACCCGGCACGCCCCGCTCAGGGCAGTCCTCCTACGCGAGCCCCGTCGCACCGGCCGATGATTGGCGTAGCCGCGAGCGTGAACGCCTGGGCGGCCGACCCGTCCGCCGCTGGCCCCGCCAGCCCGGCATTACAACGCCTGCGACCGCCAGCCGCGAACTCGCCGCTCTCGCGCCGCCCCTGCCCCCGCGCGAGGCGCTGATCGTCAAGACCCTGCTGAACCACCCGTGGCTGATTGATGAGCATTCAGAACAGGTTGCGGACTTGGCGCTGGCCTCCCAGCCGCTCAGCGCCCTGCGCGACGAAATTCTCGCCATTCACGCCGGTTCGAATTCTCTTGACATGGCTTCTTTGCGCTCCCAATTGACCAAAACAGGGGTCGCAAAGGTGGTGGACCTCGTCGCGCGAACGATTACGCACGCCAGCGACCGTTTTGCCGAGCCGGATGCCTCCGCCACCGACGTCGAAGCCGCTTGGGGCCATTTGCTGTCACTGCACCAGCAGTTGCTGACGCTTGAGCGTGAGCTGAAGGCTGCGGAGGAACAATGGTTCCGGGATTGCACACCTGAGGCTGAGGCACGCCTGCTCGAGATCAAACGCCAGATCGCAATCCTCAACGCGATGGACCCGATGGTAAACGAGATCGAGGGACCGGAAAACGGACAGTCGAACATGAAGCGCGCCGGATAGGCGCGCGTTTTGCGTATTGGAGGCAGCGCGCGGACATGCGGCCGCGCGGCGCCAAAAGGTTAAAACCGGCCCGACACCACGGCACACGCCATAGGGTAGAGGGTCACGGCGACAAGGATAAGCGGATGGCACGCGCGCAGCAGGCAGCCCAGAAAGCAGACGACAAAGAACAGACGACGACCGACACACCCGAGCGGGACAGCCCCCTCCTCGACCTTTCCGACCAGGCGGTAAAGCGGCTTTTGAAAACCGCCAAGGCCAAGGGCTACGTCACGCTCGACCAGTTGAATTCCGTTCTGCCGTCCGAGGAAGTGTCCTCCGACCAGATCGAAGACCTCTACGCCATGCTCTCCGACATGGGCATCACCGTCGTCGAGAACGACGAGAGCGAGGAGCAGACTGAAGGCAGCGAAGAGATCGGAGATGACGAGGAGGGCCGCGCCCTCGTCGCCCAGAACGCGCTCGTCAAAACCGAAGCCAAGGCCGAACCGGCCGAGCGCACCGATGACCCCGTTCGCATGTACCTGCGCGAGATGGGTTCCGTCGAGCTTTTGTCGCGCGAGGGCGAAATCGCCATCGCCAAGCGCATCGAGGCCGGTCGCGAAGCCATGATCGCGGGCCTGTGCGAAAGCCCGCTGACCTTCCAGGCCATCATCATTTGGCGCGACGAGCTGAACGAAGGCAAAATCCTGCTTCGCGACATCATCGACCTTGAGGCTACGTACGAAGGCCCCGAGGCTAAGGAAGTGCCGCCACTTCCGGGCGAGGAAGCCGCGCCGATGGAAAGCCCCGCGGGCCCTGACGGCGCCCAGGGCGAAGGCGAGGACGAGGACGAGTTCGAGAACGCCATGTCGCTCGCCGCCATGGAAGCCGAACTCAAGCCGAAGGTGCTCGAAACCTTCGACAAGATCGCCAGCACCTACAAGAAGCTCAGGAAGCAGCAGGACAAGAAGATCGAGCAGCAGGTCGCCGGCGAGCAGGGCTCCCGCCAGCAGCAGAAAGCCTACGACAAGTTGCGCGACGAGATCGTCGCCGACGTGAAGTCGCTCTCGCTCAACAACAACCGTATCGAAAGCCTAGTCGAGCAGCTCTACGCCATCAACAAGCGCCTGATCGGCCTTGAAGGCCGCCTGATGCGCCTCGCCGACAGCTACGGCGTGCCGCGCCAGCACTTCATCGACGAGTATTTCGGCAACGAACTCGACCAGACTTGGCTCGACCGCGTGACCGGTTCGAGCAAGAAGTGGGGCCAGTTCGTCAAAAGCGAGCGCGGCCAGATCGAGACCATCCGCACCGAGATTCACGGTCTTGCGACCGACACCGGTCTCGAAATCCTTGAGTTCCGCCGCATCGTGAAGGCGGTGCAGAAGGGCGAGCGCGAGGCCCGCCAAGCGAAGAAGGAAATGGTCGAAGCCAACCTTCGCCTCGTCATCTCGATCGCGAAGAAATATACGAACCGCGGCCTGCAGTTCCTGGATTTGATCCAGGAAGGCAACATCGGCCTGATGAAGGCCGTCGACAAGTTTGAGTACCGCCGCGGCTACAAGTTCTCGACCTACGCCACGTGGTGGATCAGGCAGGCCATCACGCGCTCCATCGCCGATCAGGCCCGCACCATCCGCATCCCCGTGCACATGATCGAGACGATCAACAAGATCGTGCGCACATCGCGTCAAATGCTGCACGAGATCGGCCGCGAGCCGACACCCGAGGAACTCGCCGAAAAGCTCGCCATGCCGCTTGAGAAGGTGCGCAAGGTCCTGAAGATCGCCAAGGAGCCGATCAGCCTTGAGACGCCCATCGGCGACGAGGAAGATTCACACCTCGGCGACTTCATCGAGGACCGCAACGCCGTGCTCCCGATCGAAGCCGCGATCCAGTCGAACCTGCGCGAGACGACGACGCGCGTGCTCGCATCCCTCACGCCGCGCGAGGAACGCGTGCTGCGCATGCGCTTCGGCATCGGCATGAACACCGACCACACGCTGGAAGAAGTCGGCCAGCAGTTCTCGGTCACGCGCGAACGCATCCGCCAGATCGAAGCGAAAGCGCTGCGCAAACTCAAGCACCCGTCGCGCTCGCGCAAGCTGCGGAGCTTTCTGGACAACTGAGCGCGCCGCATTTCGCTGCAAAAACCGAGGGCCCGCACAGCACGCGGGCCCTTTGTTTTACGTGACGAGCGGCAGCTTTCGGTCGAGGCGGACACCTCAGCATGCAGTCTAGGGGCTCAGGACAAGACCGGACCGACTCATTTGCCTATTCGTCGACCTGCGCACTGCTATCGCTTTGTTGGCTCGACGCAGACGCAGGCCGGACGACGCGTGCCCAGAGTCGCGGCACCAGTCCGACTACAAAACCGGCGGCTACGACGACGGCCGCGACGCGACTCCACGAGCCTTCATCAAATGCGGCGTGGGCGCCGGCGAAGAACAATCCCAAGACAACTGCGTTTGTAGACAACTGCGTTTGTGAGCACCAACGTGATCGGCCAAGTGCTGAAGTTGTTGGTGCTGAACGCCACATCGTTGCGGATCGCGCCGCGTAATCTCACGATGTACCACAACAGCCCCCACACGATCGTCGTGAGGGGGACCCAGTATGCGATCTCATCGACTAAATTGGACATCCTGGTACCTGTTCGCGGTGTTGAGCAGGAGGGCATCCACGCCCTAAGCCCCGGCCTTCTCTCCGCAGTCTGTCAGCGCGACACTTCGATCTGCTGTGCCCGTTCGTGGGGAGGCGAAAGGTGTCGCGTCCAAATTTTGCATAGGCCTGAATGATGTCGGTCCCTGGCCGATAGCCAACACCGCTTTTCGACCCTCTAAGCCTCGGCTGTGTACCGCCCCACACCCCCGCGCACCCCTTGGCCCGAAACCCATCACGCCCCTCCGCCACCTTATCGCGTCTTGGCAACTCACCCTCCCGCCCTTACCCTAGCGCCCAGGGAGAACCGCCATGCGGGCGCTTCGGCACGTTGCGGCACTGGCATTCGTCTTGGCGTTTCTGCCGGCGTTGATGGCCGGCCGCCCCAGCCTGGCTGACGACCCGCCGCTAAGCGAACGCCAGCAGCAGGCCAACGACATTCTGGCCAATCTGGACGGCAAGCTCGTGCCGACGCGCGACCAGTTCGTGACGGGCAGCATTTCGTTCGCCGTCTATCACGAGCTCGGGCACTTCCTTATCGACGAATTCGACATTCCCAATCTCGGCGGCCGCGAAGAGGATATGGCCGACGCCTACGCCGTGTTCGAACTTGGGCCGCATAGCGCGAAGGAGCAGATGCAGTCGGCCGTGCGGCTCTGGCTCTACATGGCCTTCATGCGCGGCGCGACGCCGATCGTCTGGTGGGACACCCACAGCCTCGACGCCCAGCGCGCGTTCCAGGTCGCGTGCTTCCTCACCGGCCGCTGGCCGGAGGCCTATGCGGGTTTACCCGAAGCATTCGGTGCGCCGGCCCAGCGCGCCGGGCATTGCGTCACGGAAGCGTATCGGACGCAAGCGGCCTGGGTCGAGACGCTGCGCGCGGCGAGCGCCAGCGTCATCCACAAGCAGCAGGCCAAAGTCACCTACGTGCCTGCGCCGATCGAATTGGCGGACGCCGAGAAGTGGCTGCGCAAAAGCCGCCTGCTCGAAGGCGTCGCGCTCGAAATCGGCCGCTATCGCTTGCCCGACTGGCGCATCGAAGAACAGCAGATAGCCGATAAGGTGCCACCCGTCCGCGCCAGAGACATGGACAAGCCGCACGTCGAGGTGGTCGGCCGCAGCTGCGGTGTGGCGAACGCATATTATGAGCTGCCGAAAGAAAAGCGCAGCGGCGGCATATTCTCAGGCCAAGGCGCCGTCGCCGCGACGAACCCGAAGCTCGTCGTCTGCTATGAACTGATCAAGCAAGTTCGCGCGATGGCCGATAAGGTTTTGCCGGAGTAACCGTCAAATCCCTGTGCACCGTCACGGTGCTCTTCTTGCGCCTGGAGACGACCTTCCGTCGCAGTTGGAAATGTCCACTGCCCCAAGAAAAAAACGCGCGGCGCTACCCCAACCTCATCGCCACCTTATGCAGCTCGATCTCGGACTCGAGCCATTGCCGGAATTGCCGGACGCCGATGATCGAGGATGCGCCCGGCCGTTGCCCCAGAAAATAGCAAAAGGGATAATGCCGCCGTATCGGAAACGGTACGACGAGCTGGCCGCGCGCGAGCAGGTCCTGGGCCATGATGTTGTCGACGAGGGCGACACCGCCGCCGTTCATAGCCACGCGAACGGTGAGCGACGGGTCGTGAAAGATCGGTCCCGATTTGCCATCGACACCCTTCACGCGCTCATCCTTGATCCATTCTTCCCAGTCGGCCGTCGAGGCCTCGTGCAGCAATGGGTGTCTGGCGAGGTCGGCCGGACTGCGCAGGGCATTGGAGCCGGTGAGAAGCGCCGGCGAGCATACCGGAATGAGAATGAGAGAAATCAGCCGGGTGAAGTTCGGGTCGTCAACGGTATCGGGAAGAAGCAGGATCCTCAGATCGGCGTCGGGATTGCCGCCTTCGCCGTGATCGTCGTTGATCGAAACCTCGAAATCACATTCCGGATAAAGGCTCTGAAACCGCGGTAGCCGATCGGCCAGCCAGAGGTTCATCACTGTCGCGTTGCTGCAGATTGTGAACCTTCGACGCTTCCTTCTTCGCGGCGGCTCGTAAGCGCCCATGATCTCCGTGGCATCTTCGATGATCTTGAACGCGTCGGAAAGGCGTTGCGCGTAGGGCGCCGCCTCCTTGGTAAGCTGCACCTGCCGGAACCCGCGCTTGAACAGCCGTACACCGAACGCGCGTTCGAGCGAGCGGATGTGACGGCTCACGGCGGACGGCGTGAGCTTCAGCTCCTGCGAGGCTTCCTTAAAGCTCAGAAGGCGCGCGGCGGATTCAAAGGCGCGGATCGCGTTCAGAGAAGGCAGAGGCATGGTTACGCGCCGGCTATCAGGTGATTTTTTGGCAACTCAATGGTGAACTATTACCGTTTGTCGGCAAACGCAGCAACGCGCAACTTTCCTCAGCAAGACATCGAGCCTCGCGCACGGAGCACGCCATCATGAAACTCGTTTTCGCAGCCGCTCCCGCACTGCTTCTCGTGCTCTGTGGTCCAGCCGCTAGCGCGGGTCGCACCGTCGAGGGCAGCGGGGCGATTGCGTGCGTCACCGACAAGTGGAACGTGACGGAGCCCGAGAAGGGCCACAAGTTCATCGACTACGCAGGCCGCTGCATTTTCATTCCCAGCGACGCGGCAGCCGAGAAGGCAACCCAAGAGTGCGTCGGCAAATTCGAGTACATGCCGGACAACAGCTACAAAGCCAGCGGCACATGCACTCACTCCTTCAAGAGCGGAGACAAGCGGTTTCACTCCTGGGAGGAAGGCACGCACGTCAAGGAGCGTGGCCGGTTCACGATCACCGGCGGTACAGGCAAGCTCGATGGCGTACGCGGCAGCGGCACTTACGCGCTCGATGAGCTGACCGACACGCTGCAGGGCGGCACATATACGGAAAAAGTCGAACTACCCTAAGCAGCGCTGTGTCTAAGGACCGGCAAATGCAGCCTCTACGTTTTGGATTTAGGGCTTCCATGTGCACGTGATTATGCTGGAGATTGGAAGCTCCTGGTTGTCCGCTTCCAATCGACCCTCAACGTGCCGCTGCGCCGCAGATGGCGCACAAAGGCAACCAGGTCATGAAAGGTGCATCTGGCGCCATCTTAAAATCCGCCGCATCGAGCCCTTTCCAAAGTAAGGTACAGCCTCTGCCGAACGCAGCCCGGTTGGCTGCGCCAAGCGCCGCCGTGCTCGCAATAGCCTGAACCCATGCCCACCGCCTTCGCCCCGCGCTATCACCGGGTCATCCAAACCGCAGCCGCCACCTCGCGCGCCGCGCTCGCCTTCGTCGCGCTCTTCGCCCTCGCCTCCGTCCCCGCCATCACCGCGCACGCGACCGACAAGAGCCCCATCGACGCCCCCGCCTCACTCCCTGCCGCTGAAATCGCGCACCCGCCGGGCCTGCCGCCGATGGGTAAATGGATGTTCGATCACGACGGCACAATCGCCCACTGGCTCGGGCAGATCGTCGACGGCAAGAAGCTGCACGAGCCGATCAACGTCATCCTTGTCGATGCCTCGTCGTCGAGCCCGGACGAGGCACGCACAAAGCTCACGGCGGCTTCCAAAGCCGCGGGCTACCCTGTGCGCTTCGGCCATTCGGCCGGCTATCGCGGCTTCATCGGCGCCGACCTTTACAGCCAGCTCCCGCAGGGGCGCGACGATGCCTTCTCCAACCACATCTTCGAAGAGACCAACAACCACGGCCGCATCTTCGGGCCCTACGCATCCGACGGCGGCTTCGTCTTCATCGGCGCCTTCAGCCGCGAAAGCGTGGACCTCATTCGCGACCCGCCGCACCGCTACGCGTCGTTCAAGGTTGCGCGCGATGATTTCGCGCGCGCTCTTGCGGCCCACACCGCTTTCCAGCACGCTGGCCTGGTGCCGCTCGACAATGCGATTTCGGATGACCCGAACGTCACCACCGGCGATCATGACGGCCACGCCGTCGTACTCAGGATGAAGTGAAAGCCATGCTCACCGGCTTCGTGCTGGCCCCGATCGCGCATCGCGTCCTGCATCGCTTCCACGTCAAAAGCGGGAAGGAGAGCTAGGGTTGCCGCTGCGCATCTACCTCGCCGGCCCTGAGGTCTTCTTCCCCAACCCCGTCGAGCAGGGCGAGATCAAGAAGAACCTCTGCACCGAGTTCGGCCTTGAAGGCGTCTACCCGCTCGACAATATCATTGCGGACGCGAGCGACCTGACACCCGCCGAACTGGCGCGCCGCATCAGCGGCGGCAACGAGCGCCTGATGCGCTCCTGCGACCTCATCATCGCCAACTGCACGCCCTTTCGCGGCGTCAGCATGGATGTTGGCACGGCATACGAGATCGGTTTTATGCGGGCTCTCGGCAAGCCCGTGCTCGGATACGCCAACACGATGAGCGATTATGCAGCTCGCGTGCGCGACGCAGCCCCGTTCAGCATGTCGACCTGGGATAGCGAAAGCCACGCCGCGAGCATCGAAGACTTCGGCCTCACCGAAAATCTGATGATCGCGGTCGCGATCCGCGATCACGGCGGGGAGTTCGTCACCCACGCAGCCGCGCCCGACCGTCTACTCTCCGACCTCACCGCCTTCCGCCGCTGCCTCGAACTCGCCCGCGCGCTGCCCCCGTCGGCGTGATCGCATGCCGATCCCGCTCGGTCAGCCGTTGCGCTCAGCATGAAATGACGGGCGAAAGTCTCGTCGAAAAAAACCGCGGCTTCACCTTCGGCGGACGTTCCACGCGCGCCGATGCCCGCCTCTACGCCGGCGGACGGAAGTCGACCTTTCGTTGCACCGCCCGATCCACATCCTCCGGCGTCATGAGAACCGTAACCCGCGACTTCACGGTGCCGCTGGCCTGGGCGACGATGGCGGTCGCCGCCATGTCCACGTTGCTCGGCAGATCGAGAATGATGACGAAATCGTCGCCGCCGAATGCGAAGTAAAAGGCTTCAAGGCTGCCGCCCATCTCCCTGGCGAGCCGTTCGACAACCGCGCGTCGCTCCGAGCCGCCCTCCTTCAGCAAACCCTTCAGACCCTGATCGGTGTAAGACCCCTGAACCAGAAACTTTGGCATAGCGTCTCCTCCTCATGCTCGCGGGCACAGGAGATTATAAACCCAACCGGATTGCCGAACACGGGCCACCCGAGGCCGGCTCGGTACCGCGCATCGCATCGCAGCCCGCGCCTGATCGATTTGCCGGGGACATGGCCGCCCCTTGGCCGGAACCCGCGACGAGCCAAATGCGATGCTACTGAGAAGAATCTTAACCACAAGGCGGTGGGCTGACAGCGGACTCTCAATTAGGGTGGCAAGGATTTAGATTGGTCGGGCGCAACGGGGGATTCCATAGGAGGATCCAATGTTTTGCCGGGTTGCTTTTGTTGCCGCAGTACTCTGTCTTACGCACACCGCACACGCCGCTGAGTCTCCCGCTCTCACACTGTTTGAGAACGTGCGCATCTTCGACGGCAAAAGCGCGGAGCTTTCCGCGCCCTCCAACGTGCTCGTTCGCGGCAACCTCATAGAGACGATCTCGGCGAGCGCGATCCCCGTCGACCGCCGGGCGGACACCCGCATCATCGACGGCGGCGGACGGACGCTGATGCCGGGCCTTATCGACGCGCATTGGCACGCGATGCTTATCCGCGTGACACCGCTCGAGTCCTTCGGAGATGTCGGCTACACCAATTTCCTGGCGGGCGCCGAGGCGGCCGATACTCTGATGCGCGGCTTCACCACCGTGCGCGACGTCGGCGGTCCCGTATTCGGCCTGAAGCGCGCCATCGATGAGGGCGTCGTCACGGGCCCGCGCATCTATCCCTCCGGCGCCGTCATTACGGTCACGAGCGGACACGGCGATTTCCGCCAGCTCACCGATCTTCCCCGAACCATCGGCACGCTGACCCGTATGGAGCAAACCGGCGGCAGCATGGTCGCCGACAGTCCCGACGAGGTCCGTCTGCGCACGCGCGAACAGCTCATGCACGGCGCCTCCCAAGTGAAGCTGACGGCGGGCGGCGGGGTGTCGTCGCCCTTCAGCCCGATTGATGTCACGACCTTCACCGGTGCCGAACTGCGGGCCGCGGTCGAGGCCGCCGAGAATTGGGGTACTTACGTCGCCGCGCACGCGTTTACACCGGCCGCGATCCGGAGCGCTATTGAGGCCGGTGTGAAATGTATCGAACACGGCATGCTGATGGACGAAGCAACTGCCAAGCTGATGGCCGAAAAGGGCATCTGGCTCAGCATGCAGCCCCTTCCCGAAGACCTGCGGCTTGGCTTTCCGGTGGGCACGGTCCAGCGCGAAAAGGCTGACGAAGTCTGGCCCGGCATCGCCAGGACCTACGAGCTTGCGAAGAAATATAAAATCAAGACGGCGTGGGGCACCGATGTGCTGTTCTCTCCCGCACTGGCGCGGCAACAAGGAGCGATCCTGGCCTCGCTTACTCGCTGGTATACCCCTGCCGAAGCGCTGATCATGGCGACGTCGACAAACGCCGAACTGCTGGCACTGTCCGGCAAGCGCAATCCGTATCCGGGCAAGCTCGGCGTCGTGGAACAGGGTGCGCTTGCGGATCTGCTGCTTGTCGATGGCAATCCCCTCGGCAACATCAACCTGATCGCCGATCCCGCCAACAATTTCAAAATCATCATGAAAGACGGCAACATCCACAAAAATACATTGGCCAGGTGAGGACCAATTGGGGCCCCATTTCGGATCGCTGCCTCGGGCTCTCGGCTGGTTGATCGCGGGATTCAGGCATTTGTGCCTGGCCCTGCTCAGCCTGTGGGCCACGCTGGCCATCCACTATTCCAATCTGCCGGTGGCGTGGCTGCGCTCGGCGTTGGCGCTAGCCTTCGCGGCATTTGCGATTTGGGCGCTCTGGCTGTCGCGTCCGAGGAGGACGACGGCATTCGCCGTGATTTTTCTCGGTGTGGCCGCGTGGTGGATATCGATTTCTCCGTCGCACGATCGCAATTGGCGACCGGAAGTCGCGGTGATGCCGCGCGTGACCATCGACGGCGACCGCGTGCGCATCACGGGCGTGCGAAACTTCGACTACCGCAGCCAGGACGATTTCACGGTGCGGCATGAAGAGCGCGAAGTGCTTCTATCGCACCTCAGCGGCATCGATTTCTACGTATCCTATTGGGTCGAAGGAGTGGTCGGACACACATTCCTGAGCTTCATTTTCGACAACGCGCCACCGCTGAGCATCTCCATCGAAACTCGGCCGGAGGTGGGCGAGGGCTTTGACCCGATTGCCTCTCTCTTCAAGCAATTCGAATTGATTTATGTGGTCGGCGACGAGCGCGATCTCGTTGGCCTGCGCGTCAATCACCGCCAGGAAGCGGTCTACCTCTACCGCCTCAACACCAGCGCTGACGATGCGCGCCGGCTGCTGATGATATACTTGGAGCGGATCAATGAACTTGCCGATCGGCCGGAGTTTTATCACCTATTGAGCAATAGCTGCACGATTAACATCATACGCTACGCGAATGCGGCGGGTCGCGAGGGCCGTTTCGACATCCGCCATCTCCTGAACGGCCTGGTCGATAGCTACCTCTACCATTCGGGTCGGGTTGACACGACGCTGCCGTTTGACGAATTGCGGCGACGTTCCCTGATCAACGCGGCCGCGCAAGCGGCCGATGGCACGCCCGATTTCTCCCACCGCATTCGCGCGTCTCTGCCAACGATCTCTCGCTGACGTCGCTGCGCCGCCTTCCATGTCGCTAATCCACTTGTCGACTTGCGCGGCATTCGCCCTCCGGCGCAATCGCTCTTCCTTTGCCGATCACCGGAATTGACGTAATGCGGACATTAACTCTCGGGTCAATCGCGCACGGCGATTCCAGAGCCAGCAGAGCCTAGAGCCTCGGGAATTGCACTGCACGACAGCGGCCCAGGCCGTCTTTTTGTCCAAAAAAACCGATCGAGCGACAGGAGGAAGCAAATGGCGCTCAAGAAATATAAAGCCGGCATGGCCGGCGCCAAAGCGCGCCAAGGACGGCGCGCCGAACGTCCCCTTCATCGTGCCCGACGACACGGGCTTCGGGCAGCTCGGCTGCTGCGGGAGCCCGATCAATACCCCCAATATCGACGCTCTTGCCAAGGATGGGCTCCGTAACAATAACATGCACACGATGGCGTTATGCTCGCCCTCGCGGTCCTGCATGATCATGAATCCAAAGTGCGGATGTACCTCGCGCGGCAGTGACGCAAGCTTGACGACATGCGTTGGCGTTTAAAGCGATCGCAAAGACGCGAATAAATGCGTGGCTAAGCACCAGCGCTGCATGTTCGCTACTGGCCCCATAACCAACCTCGCCGTACCACTAAAATAAACTTATCCTCGGGTGTTGCGCCGCCCCCATAATGCCACCCATCCGCCGCGTGCGAGGGGCTTCCGGAAGCGCCGAAGTCGCGAGCGGAGGCGTCTTGCTGGCGTCGCCGGCCACGTGAGCCGGTCCCTGAAGGATCGCGTCCTTCAGCGCCCGCAGGCGGGATCAGGTTGAAGCGCGCGCGCCGGTGACAGTGCGCGGGAAGGCCCAGGCGCGAGGCCGTTTTGATGCGAGCCGCGATCCACGTTCGGATTGCGCGCGCATCAACCGGCACACCGCTTCCGAGCCGGAGGTCACGTCCTCCCTGAAGGCTCGAAAGCGCTCGCGGACCCATGAGCGGCCGGTCAACCCCCGCAAAAAGACGCCGCGCGGGTGGCCAAACGCTGCCCTTGAGTTGCAACAGGACCGCAGCGGTTCGCCGCCCGCGCGCCCTCGCAGTTTTTACTTGCGCCTTCCGACTCCGCTTCGCGGAGCCGGCCGGAAGGCGCGGAGCAGCGGAGCGTTGGCTAATCGCGTTCGTCCCGACGGCACGGCCTTGAACTTGACCATCACCCCGGCGCAAGCCCGGACAGAAGACACGCCTTCACAAACGAACCTCGGCGAACCACACTGACACCCGGCATCGAACGCTGCCGACTTCCGGCGATCATCAAACGGCAAAAAACGCATGACAGTCTCGACACCCTTCACCTTCCGCTTCCTTGAGCAATACGGCGTGCCTCTGCGCCGGATACGCGCGGGCGAGCGCCTGTTCGCGCAAGGCGAAACCGGCGACACCATGCTGCTCGTGCTCGAAGGCAAGATCGACGTCGTCGTCGACGGCGAGAAGGTCTCGACCGTCGGCCTGCACGGCATCGTCGGCGAAATGGCCTTGATCGACGATGCTCCGCGCAGCGCGACCGCCATCGCCGCGAGCGCGGGGGAAGTGGCCGTGATCGACCAGGCGACCTTCAAGGACCTCGTGCGCGAGGACCCCTCTTTCGCGCTCTATGTGATGGGTATCCTCGCGCGCCGCATCCGCGCCAGCAACAAGGCGTGAGCCGCGATGCCGGCAATCGCGATTGAACTAGCGCCAGAGCCCCAGGTCTTCCCATTGCTCTTCCGGTATCTCGGACCCGAGCTTGTAGGCGAACGATACGGCCTTCATGCCATCTTCCGTGACGCCGCAGGTGAAGTTGAGCGAATACCAGCGGTCCTTGGCGCGCACCGCGCCGCTCGTCGCCTTCACGACATGGCCGTCGAACGCAGCCGGATTGCTCGTGCTAGCCTGGACGCGGTCGGCGTTGGGAAGCTGCTTGTCGCGTCTCAGTTGGTCAACCGCGCGGATCGCGCAGATCTGCCGCGCACGCTCTTCCGGATCGAGCTTCATCAGGGCCTTCTCGATCGTCCCCGCCGTAGCCGGTGACGCGACGGCAGTGGCAACGGCAAGCAAAAAGGCTATGCGACGCATACAGATATCCCCCGATGATGTTCCCCAGCTTGGAGGTTCCAAGCAATCTTGACAAGATTTTGGCATGATTGCCTTTCCGCTCCCTGACAGCAAGGTTCGCTCATGCGGCAATGGCAAAAAGAGATCGATGTCGAGACAACAGGCGCCGGCTTGTACGACATAACGGATCGGGTCGCGGGCGTGGTTAATTCCGCCGCGATTGAAACGGGATTGGCCCATGTCTTCTGCCGGCACACCTCGGCCTCACTCGTCATCCAGGAGAACGCCGACCCGGACGTGCAGCGCGACCTCGTGGCATTCTTCAAACGCCTCGTCCCAGATGGCGACCCTTTGTTCATTCACCGAAGCGAAGGGCCCGACGACATGCCGGCCCACGTCAAATCGGCGCTGACGCAAACCACGGTCACGATCCCCGTCACGCGCGGCCGCATGGCGCTCGGAACCTGGCAGGGCATCTATCTCTTCGAACACCGGACCGCGCCTCATCGGCGGCGGTTGGTCGTGCATGTTTCGGGGGCTTAGAACCAGACCGTACAGAAACTTCAGATATTCAGAAAGTGATCCTTGATGCGTTCCAGCTCGGTCGAGATTGCCAGATCGCTCGGTTGGTCCAACCCGTAGACGTCGAACCGCGTAGTGCTGACGAGGTTCGGCAGCACCGAGGGTATGGCCGAGGCAAAGAAGAGTTCCGTTGTGTCACCGCTTCCGCGCGCCGCGGAACGGGGCTGTCCATGACACGCGATCGCGCAAAGGTGCCGCACATTTGTCAGGAGCGGCTTGATCCCCGCATCCGACAATTCAAACGCGATATGGGGTCGCCAGACCCTGTCGAAATAACCCTTCATCAGCGCCGGCAGGCCGTACATCCACGTCGGAAACACGAAGATCAGCCGTTCGGCCGTCATGAGATTTTGCGCGAGTCCCGCGACGTCGGCGGGCACCGCACCACGATCATGATAGGTCGCAAGCTCTTGCTGCGAAACGCGCGGATCGAAGCCGAGCGCATAAAGATCATCGTGCACAAGTGTCCGGCCACGCGAGACAAGCGTGCCCTTCACGATGTGCGCGATCTGTCCCGACAGGCTTGCGGGCGAGGGATGACACGTAACAAGAAGGTTCATCTGGTATCCGCTGCGCGCCGCGAGCGGCTACGATTTTGCAGCGACCGGACGCTGCGTGTCCACATATTGGCGAAGATATTTGAGCGCATAGAGCAGCTCGGAAGCCACCCAGTTTTTGCTCCTCACCTCGGGCCCTGCGAGTTCCGGCGTCAGAATCGTCTCGATCCATTGCACGGCCGCCGCACGCTGCACCTTGTCTCCGCGCGGATAAGCGTCAACCGTCGCCACGAGCTGCCATTGCAGCTTGTAATGGCGCGTGCGGTCGAAATCCAACGCGCCATCCATCAGCTCGATGTACGTGTTCGAAACGTCGGTGTCGTTGGCGTCGACGATCCCGTAGTCGATCTCGTCCAGCCACGCGCTGTCGGTCGCCGTCAAAAGACCCTCAGCGCCGCAAACATGCAGCGCATGGATGGCAAGCCCCGAAATGCTGATCGACTTGATGTGCGGATCGTTGGCCGGGTAATCGAACCAACGCGCCCGCGCCGTCACTTTCGAGCGCGACAGCCAGTTCAACGCTCCGTCGATCGCGAGGCTCGCCTTCTCTGCGCGAACCTTGTCAGCCGCCAGCCGGGGCCGGAGACTGCACAGTGCCAGCGTCGCCCAGGCCGTTGCATAGGTCGACGCGTTGCGTGCCTCCATCTTTGCCGGATGAAGCGGCCACCAACCATCCGCCGACTGGCGCGCGAGAAGGAAATCGATGCTTATTTCGGGCGGCGGCGTTCCGAGCTTGGACATGGCGAACAACGTCCATCCGCTCGCCGCGGTGTGCGGCTGCTTCTGCGGCGTCTCGCGCCAACACCCGCAGGCTGGATCCATGTTGCGTTGGAAAAAGCCCCTGACGGCTTCCGATGTCACGGGCGACTTGTCCCCCAGCGCGACGATCATCTGCGACACAGCCCAGGTATTGAACCCTTGGTCGACGCCCAGGTCACGGCGGCGCAAATCCACCGCCTGATCCCGCTCGAGCGTATCGATCAGCTCCGCGAGATTTTTCTGCGCCGACTCCGAAAGGGGAAGATACTTGTCGCTGTCGACAGTCGTGAGCAGCGCGACGTAGTAGCTACGCTCGGCGAAGTGCAGGATTTGGCTTGGATACTGGTGAATAAGGTAGGACGCGGCGCCGACCGCAACGAATGCGAACTTGCTCACGAGGTTCATGGCCCGGAGCAGTTCGAACGCCTTGCTGAACCGGCCCGTAATCACGAACCAAATGAACGTGAATATGTCTTTCATCTGGCCTCATGCCGAACAAGCAGCACGCCAACAGAAAGTAGAAAATGAAACGGCAAAAATGTCTGGCACCCGCATTTTGGGCTGTCAATCGCCCGCTGCCCGCAAGTCACAGGGCTGACAATTTCGATCAGCCGATTGCGATAATTTCGCCGATCATCGCTCCGGCACGCACCTCTTCGCCCACGCCCTTGCCCATCAGAGCCTGTCCGAGAGGCGATACGTACGAAATCGTCCCCCTGGCGGGATTGGCCTCGTCCTCGCCGACAATGGCATAAACGAGCCGGCGGCCGTCCTGCCGTTCCAGCGTCACGCGCGAGCCGAATTGTACGCCCGCACCGGGTCGCGGCGCAGCCTGCAACTCCGCACTCGCTTGCCGCTGCGCCCAGTAACGCAGATCCCGCGACGCGCGCGCGATGCCTGGGCGATCATTATCCTTTTGCGCCTGCGCCAGCGCCGTCTGCGCCTTGGCGACCTCGGCGTCGATCATGGCAAGCCCCGCCGCGGTCACCAGATTGCGGTGCGCGGACACGAGCTTCTCCGGAAGCTCTTCCGCACCGTCATCCGACTCTTTGACAAAGGCTCTGCTCATCGACGGAACCCGAGAAGTCTTGGATGGCGCTCACGCGCGGCCGCGCGCGGCGCGAGCAGCAGCCAGATGCAATATTTCCTGACGGTCGCTCGCCGACTCGATCGCCGTGAAATCGCGTAGCAGCTGAAGACTTTGCGCGAAACGATCGTCCGACGCATCACTCGCCAAGAGTGGCCGAACGGCATCTTCGCGAAATCCCGGACCGGCGCCACCTTCATCGCAAGTTGCAATCACCGCCAGCATGACCGCCAGGATTTCCGCCGGAAGCGGTGCTTCGCCGGCCTCGAACGCATTCAGCTCGTCCACGCCGATACCAACGGCAGCAGCGAATGCCTCATCACTCAGCCCCGCACTACGTCTGCGCAGGCTGATATGCTCGACAAGATACCGCCGTGCCGATGACATCCCGCTTCCGATCCGGCGTCGGTCCGAAGGGCCCGGACCGCACGAGCCAGTTATAGCCGCTCACGCCCGCCATACGCGTGAAATCTCGGAAATATCAATTGATTGCACGATGTCCAGTTAAAGCAATCTGTAGTTGAAACTGACGGAGATGCGCTCGCCTTTGGCGCGATTGACCAGCACCTCATGCCGCAGCCAGCTCTCCCACAGCAGCAACGTTCCTGGCTCCGGCGACACGGTCGCAAATGTCAGATTGGCGGCCCGCGCGGTTTCCTTGCGCGGAGGCGCGGCCATCATCAGGGCAAGCCGCGGGTCCTCGAATTTGATGGCACTCGCGCCCTTTGGCACCGCAACATAGAAGGTGCCGCTAATCACGCTATGCGGATGAATGTGGGCGCTGTGATACCCGCCGGGATCCAGCACGTTGATCCAAAGGCTGTCGAGTTCAAGCGCACGGCCCGAGAGATCGAACTCGACAGCCCTCGCGAAGCGCGCAACCGCCGCATCGAGTACGAATACGAGATCAGCAAACGCCGGGTCGCGATCAGGGAGATCGTTAAGAGACGCATAGGAGGTATAGCCCGGGTAGGCTTTTGCCGCTGACCATGCCTGTCCGGCACGATCCTCTGCGGCGATATCGCGGCACGCGCGCGCCAGCTCCGCTACCAAGCCCCTGCGCTCGCGTGCCGCCAGATCCTCACGATAGATGCTGGTCACGAAATGGTGCTCGATGCGCGGCATGGGGCTGGGGCTCCGGACGGGAGAATATATGTCGCGTTTACGCGAGACCGCGCGCGCTTGGAAGTGCACGGATCGACCTGCTACAGAGCCAGCAACCAAGCAAATCGAACGGGAGCCTGCCCATGTCCGACACCACCCCTGAATCGCAAGCGCGTGCCAAGACGGCTCAGCTCATCCGCGATTATTACGCGGCCTTCAACCGGGGCGACAGCGAAGGCATGATCGCGTTCCTCGCCGAAGACGTAATCCACGACGTCAACCAGGGCGAGAGGCGCACGGGGAAGGACAAGTTCCGCGCATTCAATGCGCGCATGGACCACAATTACAAGGAAGAGCTGAAGGACATCGTCGTGATGGTCTCGAAGGATGCCACCCGCGCGTCCGCCGAGTTCAACGTCCACGGTGTCTACAAAAACACCGAGGACGGCCTGCCGCCCGCGAAGGGTCAGAAATACGTTTTGCCCGCCGGCACCTTTTTCGCGATCCGCGACGGCAAGATCGCACGCGTGACAACTTACTACAATCTGACCGACTGGATCGCCCAAGTCGCGGGCTGAGCGGGAGCGCTTGATGTTGCTGACAATCCTCAAGTGCAAGCTGCACCGGTTTTCCGTAACCGAATGCGACTTGCACTACGAGGGCTCGATTTCGATCGACAAGAAGCTAATTGAGGCCAGCGGCCTTCTCGTCAACGAGCGCGTCGAGATTTACAACATCGACAACGGTGAGCGCTTTGCGACTTACGTCATCGAGGGCGCGCGCGGCTCGGGCGTCATTGGGCTCAACGGCGCGGCGGCACGCAAGGCCTGCGTGGGCGACAAGCTCATTATCTGCGCGTACGCTCAGATGACGGCGGACGAAGCGAAGGCGCACGAACCGGTCATTGTGGTGGCTGGTGCCAAGAACAAAGGCGTCCTGAAGTGACTGGGGACCGCAAGAAACTCGACGTCAAGTCGGTCACGGGCAGTGACATCGAGGCGATCCTGCCTGACCTGGCGCGGCTGCGGATCATCGTGTTCCGCGATTGGCCCTACCTTTACGACGGCACGCTGGAATATGAAGAAAAGTACTTGAAGACCTTTGCGGCAGCAAAAGGCGCGGTCGTCATCGCCGCATACGACGGCAACGAAATGGTGGGTGCCTCGACCGGCGCGCCGATGATCGAGCACGCGGACGAATTCGGCGAGCCGTTCCGCAAGCAGGGCTACGACATCTCCAAGATCTTCTATTGCGGAGAAAGCGTCTTGCTAAAGAGCCACCGCGGTTACGGGCTCGGCCACGCATTTTTCGACGGGCGCGAGGCTCAGGCACACAAACTCGGCGGCTTCACGCACTCAACGTTCTGCCGTGTCATCCGTCCCGATGACCACCCGCTGAAACCGGCCGATTACGCCCCGCTCGATCCATTCTGGCGCAAGCGCGGTTACGCACCCGTTGACGGGCTCATCGCATCATATGACTGGAAGGACATCGATCAGCCGGAAGAGACCACCCACCAAATGCAGTTCTGGATGAAGACACTCTGATGGCGGCACCTTCCACCCTCAAAATCGCGAGCAGCCAGTACCCGATCGGTCAGCCGAAAACGCTCGCTGAGTGGGAGCAGAAGATCGCCCTGTGGGTGAAAAACGGTGCGGCGACTGGCGCCGAACTGCTGGTCTTCCCGGAATACGCCGCGATTGAGCAGGCCGCCTGCTTCGGACCTGAGGTCTACAACGACCTTAAAGTCACGCTGGCGAAAGTCGCCGAACTCGCGCCATCCCGCGTCGCGCTGCACGCTTCGCTCGCAAAGGAATATGGCGTCCATATTCTCGCTGGCTCTGGCCCCGTGCTGAAGCCCGACGATCGTTTCGTCAATGCCGCGCAGCTCATCACGCCAACAGGCAAAGTCGGCGAGCAGGAGAAACTCGTAATGACCCCGTTCGAGCGCGACTGGGGCATTTCAGCGGGCTCTCCGGTGCGCGTGTTCGAGACCGCGATCGGTACCATCGGCATCGCCATCTGCTATGACAGCGAATTCCCGCTGCTGGTGCGCGCGATGGCGCAAGCGGGTGCCGACATCGTGCTTGTCCCGTCCTGCACCGAACGCCGCTCCGGCTATCACCGAGTGCGTACCGGCTCGCTGGCGCGCGCGCTCGAAAACGGCATCGCGACGGTCCAATCCCCGACCGTCGGCGACGCCCCTTGGTCACCGGCGGTCGATTTCAACGCCGGAGCCGCCGGCATCTACGTGCCATCGGAGCATGACATCTCGGAGGATGGCGTGCTCGCCTGCGGCACGCTTGATCAGGCCCAATGGGTGACGGCGACTGTCGATATCGCGCGTCTGCGCCGCGTGCGCGAATCTGGCGAGATGCGCAATTCGCACGACTGGAATTTGCAACCTGGCGCGCCCGCGGCGCATGTCACCGTCGAGCGCGTCTCGCTGATCTGAGGCGGGGAACCTACTTAAGCTCCCACGTTACCGTCACGCGCGCTTCGAGCGTCTCCGTACCCTGCTCGATTGGCGCGGCCATCTCGGCTTTCGCCATCCGCACGCCGCCATAGGGCCGCGGCGGCGCGAACGCGACATCCTCCGCTATCTGGAGAACACTACCCAACTCCGCACCGCCCGCTTTGGCGAGCAGCTCAGCCCGACGATAGGCGTTCGCCATGGCGGCCTTGCGCGCTTCGTCCTTCAGGGTCTCGGCCTTGGAAACTTCGAAATCGAGGCTGTTCACCTGGTTCGCGCCGACCGTCACGAGTTGGTCCAACACTTCACCGAGCTTTGCCAGATCGCGCACCAGCACGCTCACCTGGTTGGTGACGCGATACCCCGTGATCTTCGGCGGCGACCCTTCCTTAGGGTACACCATGACCGGATCGACATTGAAAGACGACGTCTGAATGTCCTTGGCCTCGACACCTTTGGCTTTCAGTTCGGTGATGACCTTGCTCATGGACTCGGTATTCTTGGTCAGCGCTTCACGCGCCGTCGGCGCCTCAACCGTTACACCCGTATTGACGCGAGCCTGATCGGGCGCCGCCTCAACCGTGCCTGCCGCCGTTACCGTGACCGTGCGCTCCATGCGCTTCTCCTCAGCCCTGGCGCCGGCCGGAACGAGGCCACTACTGGCGGCGGTTGCTGCCACCACGCTGGCGACGAGCGCTGCGCGACGTATTGACATTGATTTGCACTCCTGTGGACGCTTGCGCGCTTGCGGTAGGATCGCAACGAGGAAAAATGAGGGCGAAGGCGTGGTGCAAAGCCAAATCTCTGCTATGAGAGCCGCCTTCGGAGGGGCCCGTAGCTCAATGGTTAGAGCTGACGGCTCATAACCGTCTGGTTCCAGGTTCGAGTCCTGGCGGGCCCACCACTTCGGAATTGGCTGCGCTCAGTCTTGCAGGCAGGAGCGCTTGATCTCTGCGCTCGTGCGAACTCCCGCCAGCGCCATCGTCACGTCGAGCTCGGACGCCACGATGCGGATGGCCCGCACAACTCCTGCCTCGCCGCCGGCGCACAACCCATAGAGGAACGCCCGCCCCAACAGACAGCCCTTGGCGCCCAGCGCCAGCGCGCGAAACACGTCCTGCCCCGAGCGGACCCCACCGTCGAACAACAGCTCGATCTCGGAGCTTACTGCGTCGGCAATCCTCGGCAGCGCGGAAATCGAGGAGGGCGCGCCGTCAAGCTGCCGGCCGCCATGATTGGAGATGACGATCGCATCCGCCCCGCTCTTCACTGCGGCCTTGGCATCGTCCACTTCCATGATGCCTTTCAGGATCAGCTTCCCCGGCCAGCGTTCACGCACCCACGCCACGTCGTCCCACGACAGGGCGGCATCGAACTGCTGCGCCGTCCACTCAGAAAGCGAGCGCACGTTGCCCATGCCTGCCACGCGGCCTTCCAGATTTCCGAACGTCCTGCGCTTGCCCATCAGCACGCCCGCAACCCAGCGCGGCTTCATGGCCATGCGTGCGATCGTTGCCGGTCGCAGGCGGGGCGGCACGCTAAGACCGTTCCGCACATCGCGATGGCGCTGGCCCAGCACCTGGAGATCGACCGTCAGCACCAGCGCGCTGCACCGCACCGCCTTCGCCCGCTCAATCAGCTCCGCGATGAAACCGCGATCCTTCATCACGTAAAGCTGAAACCAGAAGGGCTTGGAAACCGCAGCCGCCACATCCTCGATCGAACAGATCGACATGGTGCTGAGCGTGAAAGGCACGCCGGCCCTTTGCGCTGCCTTGCAGGCCGCGATCTCGCCGTCCCGCCAGCCCATGCCGAGCATGCCGATCGGGGCCAGCACAATGGGAAGCTGAACCGACGAATTGAGAATTTGCGTTTCAAGCTTGCGGTCGGAGGCGCCCGCAAGCACCCGCTGGCGGATCTTGATGCCGCTCAAGTCCGCGCGGTTTGCGGCAAGCGTTTCTTCCGCGTAGGAACCGGACTCGTAGTAATCCATGAACTCGCGCGGCACGTTGCGATGCGCCAGCCGCCGCAAGTCCTCAATGCACGCCGCTCGCGCGGCGCTCATGCCAATGTCGTCAGCCATCCGCCTCGCGGATCGTGATCGCGGCCCCCGCGTGGACCAGTTTGAGCTGGCGAACGTCGTCGAGCGCTTCCGCCCAGACGTTGCATGGGCCGGCTAGCCGGATTTCGTCGCGCGTACGAGACAATGGCGTGGGGCCGAAACCGATCGCGATTGCGTCCCCTTCCGGCCAGAACGCAATGTCGCCCGGTTGCACGACAACCCGGGCATCGGGCTCTGTCGCCGACGTCACCGGGGCATCAAAATAGACTTCATGTCCCCAAGTGCGTGCAGACGCCTCGATCGGCAACGCCGCCCAGATGCGCTCCGCCGTTGGCGTGTTGAGAAGCCGCGCGCGTATGGCGACTTTGCCAGCCTGAATGACGACCTCGCGCATGACGCCTCACCCCGCGACGACCGAACGAACCTACTTCTGAGCTACAACGGCGTTTGACCATGCGCCGCCAAGACTTGTGATCATCTCATCACACGAGCCAAGTCGCAAGAGATCAGCGCCAACGGGCACAAACGACCCCGACTGGGCGTTTCCAACCATCGAAAAGAATTGGAACTTCCAGGCACATCAAGCAGGTGGCGGCCCGAAAATAAGAACCGCGTTGAGGCCGCCGAATGCGAACGAGTTCGACATGGTATAGGTCACGTCGAGTTTTCGGCCCTCGTTGGGGATGTAGTCGAGGTCACAACCCTCGCCCGGTTCGTCGAGCCCGATCGTTGGAGGCACGAAGCCGTCCTGCATGGCCTTGATGCATGCCACTGCCTCGATGCCGCCACCAGCGCCAAGCGGATGTCCGTGCATCGATTTGGTCGATGAAATCGCGACTTTGTAGGCATAGTCCTTGAAGACGTTCTTGATCGCCTTCGTCTCATTGATATCGTTATCGGCCGTCGCTGTGCCGTGTGCGTTGAGATACTGGATGTCCTCGGGTTTCAAGCCCGCATCATCGAGTGCATCCTGCATTGCAACGCTGGGACCCTCGATCGTCGGCTTGACCATGTCCTGGCTGTCCGACGCCATGCCGTAACCGCACAATTCGGCAAGAATGGTCGCCCCGCGCGCCTTCGCGTGCTCGTAGCTCTCAAGTACCAGAATACCGGCGCCTTCGCCCAGCACCGTGCCGTTGCGCTTCTTGGCGAACGGGAAGCAGCCTTCGGGTGACAGCACATGCAGTGCCTGCCAAGCCTTCATCGTGCCGTAGTTGATGACGCTTTCGGAAGCACCCGCGATGGCAACATCAACGACGCCGTCGCGGATGTAGTCACGCGCGATGCCGATCGCATGCGTCGCCGTCGAGCAAGCCGAGCATGTGGCGAACGTCGGCCCTTTGACGCCGAACTCGATGCCGACGTGCGCGGCAGCGGACGAGCCGATAATGCGCAAAAGCGTCAGCGGATGCGTCGCGCGCTTGTTGAGGATGAAGAGGTCACGGTAAGCCGTCTCGAACGTGACGAGGCCGCCGGCGCCAGAGCCGATGATGCACGCCGAACGGTAGGGGTCGGCGATTGGCATCTCAAGACCCGACATGCGGACCGCTTCGTCGGCTGCAACGGCTGCGAACCACGAATAGCGGTCGGCCAGCGTGATGATCCGGTCGCGCTTGAAATGCTTGAGCCGCGCCTTGTGGTCGAAGTTCTTGATCTGCGCCGCAATCAGGATTTTCAAGTCCTCCAGCGGAAAGCCGCCGAGTTCGCTGACGCCTGATTTCCCGGCCTTGCAGCCTTCCCAGAACTCGTCGACGGTCGTTCCGATCGGCGTAACGACGCCAAGTCCGGTGACAACGACGCGGCGAGGTGCCTTATCGCGGGTCATGGGCGGGTTCTTCCTTGATCTCATTGCGGCAACGCCGGCCATCCCGAAGGCGGCGCGGCGTTGCGAAACTCACCGATAGAACAAACGCAAACGTGCCGGTCACGCCTTGGCGGCCGAACCGGCCTTGGCAGCGATCAGCGACTTTACGCGATCAACAACCGAACCGACGGTCTTGAATGCCTCAACTTCTTCGTTGGCGTTGTAGGGGATTTCGATACCGAAACCGTCTTCGATATCGAACACGATCATCGCCAGGTCGAGGGATTCGATCTTCAGGTCGGTCAGGGCGGTGTCGAGCGAGATGTCGTCGCGCGGCTCCTTCATGTGCTTTTTCAGGATTTCGATAATCTTGGTCGCGACTTCGTCCATCTGCCTCTCCCACCCGAGCGCCACGGCGCCACGGGCCAGTTTTGCTTGGGTCAATTACCTAGATCAGGCGCATATATGCAGCAAGCTGACGGGTCCCTTATCCTTAAACCCTTATCAAGTCCAGCAGCGGACGGTCGCGGCCAACGGACGCCGCACACCGTTCAAATACCGTACACCAATCGCTCTTGCTGCCGGTTTACGGACCAACTCGCCTATGCTGGCCAGCACCCTCGAAAAGTTGTTCAATCGACTGCGAGAACCGCTTGCGTTTACATCTGTCGTTGGTGGTTAAAATAACAACTCCAATAATGAAATCCAACCGCCCGGAAACGCCATGACAACCAGCCCCGCAACAGTTTCGCCCTACGAGAGCCTGCCCTGGACGGCGCACTACCCTATCGGCGTCGATTGGCACACCCCCGTCCCCACGGCTCCCCTGCAAAACCTGCTGGCGAGAGCGGCCGAGCAGTACCCCTCAAACCCCGCACTCAGCTTTCTTGGCCGCGTGACGACCTATAAGGCCCTTGCTGACGAAGTGGACAAAGTTGCCGCAGGCCTACAAAAGATCGGGGTCGGCAAGGGCACCAAGATTGGCCTGTTCCTGCCCAATACTCCGACTTTCGTCGTGTTCTACTTTGCAATACTCAAAGCCGGCGGAACAGTTGTTAACTTCAACCCGCTGTATACGATCGAAGAGCTCTCTTACCAGATCCGCGACAGCGGGACCAAAATGATGGTCACGCACGACCTCAAGGCCCTCTTCCCGAAGGTCGAGGAACTCGTTGCCAGCAACGTTCTGGAACGCGCCATTGTCGTACCGTTCACGACCGTACTTCCACCTATCAAGGCCGTGCTCTTCCGCCTCGTGAAGCGCAAGGACTTGGCCAACGTTGCCGGCTCCCGTATCGCCGACCGCGTGATCGACGGCCGCACGCTGGCATCCAGCGGCCACACCTTCCAGCCGGTCCCCATCGATCCAACCGAAGACGTTGCCGTGCTGCAATACACCGGCGGCACGACCGGCACGCCGAAAGGCGCGATGCTGACCCACGCGAACCTTTACGCCAACACCATGCAGATCGATGCCTGGGCTCGAGAACTCGTCGCCGGCAAGGAGCGCGTATTGGGCGCCCTGCCCCTGTTCCACGTATTCGCCATGACGGGCGTGATGAACATGGGCATCGCCAAGGCGGCCAAAATCATCCTCATGCCCCGCTTCCAGCTCGTCGAGGCGCTAAAACTCATCCACTCTGAAAAGCCGACCATGATGCCGGCCGTGCCGACAATCTTTACGGCGATGCTCAACTTTCCGAAGTTAAAGAGCTATGATCTCTCCTCGTTGCGCTTCTGCATATCCGGCGGCGCACCCCTGCCCATGGAGATCAAGTTGCGTTTTGAGGAAGTTTCGGGCTCCAAGGTCGTCGAGGGTTACGGTCTCTCCGAAGCCTCGCCCGTTCTGACCTGCAACCCCATCGAGGGACTGCTCATACCCGGCTCGATCGGTCCACCACTGCCAGGCACCATCATTTCGCTTCGCGACATCGACGATCCGACCAAGGAGGTGGCGGTCGGCGAGCGCGGCGAGTTGTGCGCCAAGGGCCCGCAAATTATGAAGGGATACTGGAACAAGCCGAAAGAAACGGCCGCTCAGTTCGTCGGCGATTATCTTCGCACCGGCGACGTAGCGATCATGGATTCCAACGGCTATTTCCAGATCGTCGACCGCATAAAGGACCTCATCATCTGCTCCGGCTATAATGTCTATCCGCGCCGGGTCGAAGAAGCGATCTATGAGCACCCGGCGGTCGAGGAAGTGACCGTCATCGGCATAAAGGACGCCTATCGCGGAGAGGCGCCAAAGGCTTTCATCAAGCTCAAAGCCGGCATGGCGGCCGACAAGACCGAGATACTGAAGCATCTCGAAAGCAAAATTTCAAAGATCGAGATGCCCGCCGAGATCGAGTTCCGCGACGCCCTGCCTAAGACGATGATCGGCAAGCTTTCAAAGAAAGAACTGGTGGCCGAGGAAGCCGCAAAACGAAAAAGCGCATGAGTGAGAAGCCAACAGCAATGTTACGGGAAATCCGCGACGGCGAACCGCGCGCCGAAAGTGAGCCGCAGTCCTTCACGATTTCGCAGCTTGCGAAGGAGTTCGGCATCACCACGCGCACGATCCGCTTTTATGAAAGCCGGGGCCTGATCACGCCGGCCCGCATTGGCACGACACGGCGCTATTCTCGGCGCGACCGTGCGCGCCTCATCCTTATCCTGCGCGGCCGCAACCTGGGCTTCACTGTCGAGGACGTCGGCGAGTACCTCGCACTCTACGATACCGACCCGGGTCAGGTCGCCCAGACGCAGCTTCTACTCGACAAGGTGTCGGCGGCGATGAGCGATCTGGAAACGAAAAAGCGCGATACTGAGCGCGCGCTCGCCGACCTCAGTGACATCCGCACCCGCTGCGAACGGCACCTGAAGGAACGCGGAAAATAATGCGCAAGCTGCGTGCCAACGCTTAGCGATAAAGGTCGGCCCGCGTCGGCGGCAGTGGTGGCGGCCCCTTCGCCGATTTCGAAGCCAGCGTCTGAAAAAGCCGCAGCGTCCCGCGCGAAAATGCCAGGCTGACCCCCGCGAGGTAAGCAACCCAGATGCGGTACTTCTCCTCGCCGACATAGCGAATGGCATTTTCGCGGTTCTCTGTTAGCCGCTCACACCAAAGCTTGCACGTGCGTGCATAGTGCAAGCGCCATCCCTCAACGTCGTGCACCTCGAACCCGGCCCGTTCCATCGCCGAAATGGAGTGGCCCACGTCATCGAGTTCGCCGCCCGGAAAAATGTACTTCGCGATCGCGCGCTTCTCGGGCCGCATGCGGCCCTTGAGCCAGGTCGGCTTCTGTTTCGGTGCGCGCCGCGAGATCGCGTGATTGAGGAACAGTCCATCCTCGGTCAAAAGCGAGCGCACCTTCTCCATGTACAGCGGTATGTTCTTGAGCCCGATGTGCTCGTACATGCCGATCGACGCGATCTTGTCGTATGAACCCTCGACCTTCGAATAGTCGGTGAGCGAAAACGTGATGTGATCCTCAAGCCCAAGGCGCTTCACCTTCGCTTGAGCGAAGTCCAACTGCTCCTGCGATAGCGTGATGCCGTGCGCGCTGACGCCGTAGTTCTTCACCGCGTGGCATACGAGGCCGCCCCAGCCCGAGCCAATATCGAGCATCCGTTCGCCGGGCTTCAGCCGCAGCTTGCGGCAGATCATTTCGAGCTTGTCGTGCTGCGCCTGGGCGATGTCGTTCGACCAGTCCGTATAGTAGGCGCACGAATAGACCATCTCGGGATCGAGAAAGAGCGCGTAAAAATCGTTCGACAGATCATAATGGAATTGAATGTAGTCCTTATTGTCGGCGGTTTTTCGGCGTCTCCCCGTAATCTCGCCGGCAAAGCCTTGATCCGCGCCGCCCTTGCCGTCCTTGGCGAGCAAAAATGGCGCGAGCTTCACGCCGAGGCGCGCGATATCGCGGCCTTTGAGCTTGAGCGACTTCTCTTCTTTCTGGAGCGCACGGCCGAAATCGACGAGCGTGCCGCCGGAAAAGTCGATCCCCTTCTCGACGTACTGACGTATGACGGTATCGAGCGCCGGCTTGCGCAGTATCGCGCCAAGCACGCCGGGACTCGCAATCGAAATCTCGAAATTGCCCGTTGGCGCCTCGCCGAGCGGCAGGCGCGTGCCGTCCCAAAGCCGGACCCACGCGTCGATATTGAGCTTCGCCGCCAGCTCGCGCACAAGCCCGCGCGCAGCTTCGAGTTGCCGCTCCTCCCGACTAGGCATCCGCTTCCCCTCGCTTCATGACCCGCGACGCCTTAGCCCATTTTATGGACCTCGTCTCGGGTCATGCGCGAAAGGTCTCAGGCCGCCGCCTTCATGTCTATGGACTTCGGCGCCTCCATGATGGCGGCGACACCCATGCCGCCGGCCGTGCACACGGAAATGAGGCCGCGGCCGCCGTGTATCGACAGCAGCTTGGCGAGGTTCGCGACAATGCGTGCACCGGTCGCTGCGAACGGGTGACCGAACGCAAGCGATGAACCCTTCACGTTGAGCTTCGCCCGGTCGATCGAGCCCAGCGGCTTGTCCTTGCCGAGCACGTTCTTGCAGTACGCAGGGTCCTCCCAGGCCTTCAGCGTGCACAGCACCTGCGCGGCAAATGCCTCGTGGATCTCGTAGAAATCGAAGTCCTGCAGCGTCAGCCCGGCGCGGTCGAGCAGCTTCGATACGGCGATCGTCGGCGCCATCAGCAGCCCCTCGCCCGCAACGAAATCATTGGCCCACGTCTGACCGTGCGTCAGGTACGCGAGCACGGGCTGGTTGCGTGCTTTCGCCCAGTCCTCCGACGCGAGCAGCACGGCCGATGCGCCGTCCGTCAGCGGTGTCGAATTGGCCGCCGTCAGCGTACCACGCTCCGATTTCTCGAACGCGTTCTTCAATGTGGCGAGCTTCTCGATGCTGATGTCCTCGCGCAGATTGTTGTCGCGATAGACGCCCGCGCACGGCACCACGAGATCGTCCATGTAGCCCGAAGCATATGCCTCGGCGCCCTTCTTGTGGCTCTCATACGCGAGCTGATCTTGATCGGCGCGGCTGATCTTCCATTCCTGCGCCATCAACTCGCAATGCTGCCCCATCGAAAGGCCAGTGCGCGGCTCCGATACGTTGGGCGGCTGCGGCGCGAGTTCCGCCGGCGACAGTCCCTTGAACACCTTGATCTTGTCGAGCGCCGTCTTCTGCATCCCCATATCGACGAGGCGCTTGGAAAACTTCTTGCTGAACACGATCGGCGCGTCAGACGTCGTGTCCGAGCCCGTCGAGATCGCCGACTCGATCTCGCCCGACGCGATCTTCGCGCCCGACATCAGCGCGGCCTCCAGCGACGTTCCACACGCCTGAATGAGTGTGATGCCCGGCGTCGACGGCGCAAGCTTCGTCGAAAGCACCGCCTCGCGCGCCAAGTTGAAGTCCTTCGAATGCGTCACGACCGCGCCGCCGACCACCTCGTCGAGGTGCGCGCCTTTGAGCTTGAACTTGTCGACGACGCCCGTGATCGCGGCCGACATCATGTCGAGGTTCGACAAGTCCGCATAAAGCGTGTTGGATCGGCAAAAGGGGATGCGCGAACCGCCGAGAACCGCTACGCGGCGCAAAGTTCCAGTCATGCCATAAGCTCCATGTGCTGCCGTCCCGCTGGCCGATAACCCGAGGACCGCGAAAACGTTGCCAATTACTCTGCTGCCGCGCGTTTCTCTGTTGCGTCGGCCGCGCCGCCAAGGCTCGCCTTGTAGTGCAGCGGACCACCGCGGAACGGTGCGAAGCCGGTACCGAAGATCATGCCCGCATCAACAAGGTCGGCGCTCTCGACCACGCCTTCATCGAGCGACTTCTGCGCTTCCTTGATCATCGGCTCGACCATCTCGCGCCCCAGCCGCTCAAGCTCGCTCTTGGAGAATTTTTGATCGGACTTCACCGGCTTGCCGTCCTTCCAGACGTAGAAGCCCTCGCCCGTTTTCTTGCCCAGCCGGCCCGACTGCACCAGCCGCTCAAGCCGCGATCCTTCGCTCGACTGGCCGAGGATCTTCGCAACATGCGCGCACACGTCGAGGCCGACGCTGTCGGCAAGCTCGATCGGCCCCATCGGCATCCCGAAGCTGCGGAGCGCTTCGTCGATCTTCTCCTTGTCCTCGCCCTTCTCCAACCGCTCCATGGCGGCGAACATATAGGGCGTGAGCACCTTGTTGACGAGGAAGCCCGGCACGTCCTTCGTTATCAGCGGGAACTTGTCGATCGCGGTGACGAACGCCGCGCCCTTCTTCACTTCGTCCTCACGCGTCTGCGCGCCGCGCACCACCTCGACGAGCGGCATCATCGGCACGGGCGAAAAGAAGTGCAGGCCGATCAGCCGGCCCGGGTCTTTCAACGGCGCGGAAATGTCTTCGAGCTTCAGCGATGACGTGTTCGTCGCCAGCACCGCACCGGGTTTGATCTTCGTCTCGAGGTCAGCGAACAGCTTCTGCTTGATGTCGAGCCTTTCGACGATCGCTTCGATGATCACGTCGGCGCGGCCGACGCCCTTGCCGGTCGGATCTGCGATCAGGCGTGCCTTGGCGGCGTCCCGTGTCGCCTTCGTCTTGAACTTGCGCGAGAACAGCTTGCCCTGCGCCTTGATGCCCTTTTCAAGCTGTTCGGCCGAAATGTCCTGCAGCGTCACTTCCATGCCGGAAGCGACGCACACGCCCGCGATATCGGCACCCATCGTGCCCGCGCCGATGACGTGAACGCGTCGCGGCTTCCAGTCGAGGCCCTTCGGCGCCTGGCCTTTGAGCACCTCGGTCAGTCGGAACACGCGGCGCAGGTTGCGCGCGGTGTCCGATACCATCAACGGTGCGAACGCGGACGTCTCTGCTTTCTTCATGGCATCGAGGTCGCCGCCATGCCGCTCAAACAGTTCGATCAGGCGGAACGGTGCGGGATAGTGATCCTCGCGCGCCTTTTTCGCCGTCTCCTCGCGCATCTTCTTCGCGAGAAGTTCGCGAGCCGGCCACTTCGTCAGTAGCGTCTTGAGCGCGCCCGCGGGCTTCGAGCGGCGGTTCTGCAGCACGGCCTTGCGCGCCGCCCAGCGCAACTCACCCGGCGAATTGACGAGCTGATCGAAAAATCCGAGTGCCTTGGCGGCGCCTGCGCGGATCATGCCGCCCGTCAGCATGTTCTGCATTGCGGCCATCGGGCCGACCTGCTTGATCGAGCGCGCCGTGCCGTTGAAGCCCGGGAAAATGCCGAGCTTCACTTCCGGGAAGCCGACCCGCGTTGAATCGTCTTTGGTGCCGATACGGTAGTGGCAGGCGAGGATTAGTTCCAAGCCACCGCCGACGCACACGCCATGCACGGCCGCGACTGTAGGGATCGGCAGCTTTTCCAACCTGTCGAGCATCTCGTTGACAGGTTTGATACTGGCGATGACGTCGGCTTCCGTCTTGAAATGCTCGAACTCGCGGATGTCGGCGCCGACGATGAAGCCGCGCTCCTTGCCCGACATGATGACGAGGCCCCTGACCGTTTTGGCCCGGGCTTCCGCTTCAACGCGCTCGATGATCGCGTTGAATTCCTCGATCGGCCGCCGGCCAAGCGAGTTCGCGCTTTCGCCCTCGCGGTCGAATATCGCCCACGCGATGCCTTCCCCGTCGATGGAGAAGCGCCAGTCCTTCAATTGGCTCGTTGCCTCGGTCATCACAAACCTCGAAACGTTGAACAGATGCTATTCTGCGGCCATGGCCTCGGAGCCGCGTGCATTGTGGCCGAGCGACACGTAATGCGGCTTGAGCTCGGCCGGGTCGAAGTGGTCAACGGCAATGACGCGTGCGACAAGGGTTTCGACCTCGCGAAGCTGTTCGGCTTCCTCGCGCGTGATCACGCCCTTGGTAACGGCGTCGTTGAACCAGTCGATACCGTGGTAGCGGCGCACCACGCCATCACGGATCGCCTTCTCGAGTTTCTTCTCGGCAGGCTCGGCCGCGATGACCTTTTCGAGCGTGACCTCAAGAATGCCGGTCGTGTCGTTGACGTCCTTGGACACGAAGATGTGGCGCGTCAGCCGATCGCGGACAGCACCCGGTTCCAGAACATGGCGCGCAACCGCGCGGGCGAGCGCGTCAGACGCCGGCTTGTAGCGACGACCGAGCGGGAACACGACAATGCGCATCAACGGACGGGCCCAAGCGACAGGGAAGTTGTCTATGACGCCTGAAATCGCCTCCTGGTAGCGATAGAGCGCATTGCGCGCCACCAGTTCGACGATCTGCTCGTCTCCCGCCGGCCGGCCATCGTCCTCGTAACGCTTGAGGGCCGCCGACAACAGGTAGAGCTCGGACAGCGCGTCCGCCATGCGCCCGGTGATTTTCTGTTTGGTCTTGAGGCCGCCGCCAAGCAGCGCGACCGTGAGGTCGGCGACAAAAGCGAACGAGCGGCTTGCACGCGCAAGCTGCCGGTACCATTGCGACAGCGTTCCGACGTTATCGGGCGAGGACGCCAGCATGCCGCCGGTCGCCGCGTGGAAGAACGAGCCCGTGGCATTCGACAGCGAAAATGCGACGTGCCCGCCCAGAGCATCCTCGAAATCATCGATGCCCCGCTGGCGGTCGGGATTCTGCGCCGACTGCACTTCCTTGTAGAGATAGGGGTGCGATCGCAGGGCGCCTTGCGCGAACGTGATGAGCGTGCGCGTCAGGATGTTGGCGCCTTCGACCGTGATGCCGACCGGCACCATCTGGTAGGCCGATTGCAGATAGTTCGACGGGCCATCGCAAATGGCGCGCCCGCCATGGATGTCCATGGCGTCGTTGACGGCGCGTCGCATGCGCTCGGTGGTCTGATACTTCATCAGCGCGGAAATGACCGACGGTTTCTCGCCGCGGCTCACCATAGCCGCCGTCATGGCGCGCGCGGCCTCGTTCACGTAGGCCGTCTCGATGATGCGCACGAGCGGCTCCTCGACGCCTTCCATGCGCGACACCGGCAGGCCGAACTGCTTGCGGATGCGCGCATACGCGCTCGTTACGCGCAGCATGGTCTTGGCACCCGCCGTCGCCGATGACGGCAGCGAGATCGCGCGGCCCGCCGACAGGCATTCCATCAACATGCGCCAGCCCTGGCCGACCATCTTTTCGCCGCCGATGACCCAATCCATCGGCACGAATACGTCCTTGGCCCAGTTGGGACCGTTCGGGAACGCGGCACCCGAGGGCAGGTGGCGGCGGCCGATGTTGACGCCTGGATGATCGGCCGGAATGAGTGCCAACGTGATGCCGACGTCCTCACCCTTGCCGAGCAGGTTCTCCGGATCGAACAGCCGGAAGGCAAGGCCGACGAGCGTGGCTTTGGGGCCAAGCGTGATGTAGCGTTTGTCCCACGACAGGCGGATGCCGAGCGTATCCTTGCCCTCGTACGTGCCGCGCGTGACATAGCCGATGTCGCGCATAGTGGCCGCGTCGGAACCGGAAGTCGGACCGGTCAGTGAAAAGCACGGAACCTCCTGCCCCTTGGCGAGACGCGGCAGGTAGTGGTGCTTCTGTTCGTCGGTGCCGTACTTTTCGATGAGTTCGCCGGGGCCAAGCGAGTTCGGCACCATGACGATGGTGACGACGTCGGGTGAGCGCGAGGCGATCTTTCCGAGAATGAGCGACTGCGCCTGTGCCGAAAATCCGAGCCCGCCATGCTCCTTCGAAATGAGCATGCCGAGGAACCCGTGCTTCTTGACGAAGTCCCAGATTTCCTCGGGAATTTCGCGCTGCGCATGGCGCACGTTCCAGTCATCGATCATCCGGCAGAGTTCGTCCGTCGGACCATCGAGAAATGCCTGTTCCTCGCTGGACAGATAAATCGGCGGGATCGAGCGCAGCTTGTTCCAGTCGGGCGTGCCCGAAAAAATCTCGGCATCAAAACCGACCGTGCCGGCTTCCAGCGCCTGCGCTTCGGTGTCGGAAACCTTCGGCAGAATTTTCTGCACCATGCTGTAGGCAGGCTCGACCACGACCTTCCGGCGCAGCGACGGTATGGAAAGGAGCGCCAGGACGCTAAAGGGTAGCCATGTAAGGATGGCGGTGAAAATGCTGCTGTAGCCGCCCGAGGCACCGCCATCGAGGATACCGGTGTGGAGCAACAGAGTCAGCGCGCCAACCGTCACCGCCCATGCCAGGATCGAAGCGCGCATCATGCCCAGCGCGATGAAGGCCCCGACCACGAGCAGCAAAAAAACCAGAGTGGACATCGCGAGCCTCCCTAAACCCGTGGCCGCGAGGGCGGCCCGGACCATTCGGCCCCCGCCATATCATTGGTTGACGTATACGTCAACTTGCCGGATTTGAAACTGGATATCGCGGCCTTGCAATTGGGTCCGGGGGCAACCCGCCGACATTTAACCACGGCGGCACTGTCGTCCGTAACCCGCAAAATACTCAATTCACGCGATCCTTTGCTTCCAAGCGCACTTCACACAATACTCACGGCACCGCCGAAGGTGTGGCCGTCGCGCTTGTCCCGTCGCCAAACAGGTCGGCGGTGAGTGATGTGTACCAGCCCAGGCTTTCCGCAAAATTGTCGCGACGAACATTGGCGGACTCGGCGGGAGCGGAAACGAAGGGGTCCTTGGCCGCGAGCATCGCCTTGCCGTCCTTCGTGCCCGGCGCATAGTCGGCACCAATCTTGACGCTGTCTTCCGGTCCAAGCATCGACCAGCATGTGTTGCGGTACTTGCCCGCCGCCCGCGGCTTGGACGACAGATCCGCAATGATATCGTCGGCGACCACATGCGCCTGGCTGACCGCCGTGAAGGCCGACTTCGGCATGTCGGCGGCAATCGCCGCATCGCCCAGCACGTACACGTCCTTGGCTTTCTTCGAGGTGAAATTCTCGACGTTGACCGGGCACCAGTCACCCTCGGTCAACCCGGCCTTGGCGGCGATGTCGCCCGCCTTCTGCGCCGGTATGATGTTGGCGAGCGCCGCGCGCTCGACGCGGCCCGCTTTCGTGACGACTTCGCCCGTCGCCGCATCGACCTTGATGACGCGGTAGTCGTCGATCTCGTTGGTGAGGTTGACCTCGACAACGTCGCGATAAAGCGTCGTGAACGCTTCCTCGAACACGGCCTGCTTTGAATAGGTCGTCTTGGCGTCGAACAGGATCAGCTTGGACTTGGGCTTCTCTGATTTCAGGAAGTGCGCGATCATGCACGCGCGCTCATATGGACCCGGCGGACAGCGGTACGGGTTGGGCGGCACCGACATGACGACGAGGCCACCGTCGGTGAGCGAAAGCAGGCGTTCTTTCAACAGCAGGGTTTGCTTCCCGCCCTGCCATGCGTGCGGCATCGTCTCGGCGGCTTCTGGCGAATAGCCCTCGATCGTTTCATATTTGATGTCGATACCGGGCGAGACCACCAGCCGGTCATAGGCAAGCGGGCTCCCACCTTTGGCGAGCGTGACGGTCCGCGCCGCCGTATCGATCGAGGTTGCGGAATCCGTGACGACGTTGATGCCCCGCTTCTTCATACCTTCATAGTTGAAGGTGATGGACTGGAACGTCCGGAAGCCACCGAGGAAGAGGTTCGAGTAAAAACACGTCGTATACTCGGCCTTGGGTTCGATCACGGTCACATCGAGCGCCGGGTCGGCAGCCTTGAGCCGGGTCGCGACGGCCGCGCCGCCGGCACCGCCGCCGATAATCACCACGCGTGCCGGACCAGCCGCCAGCATCGGCTTTGACAGCGTGACCGACGTGGCCAATGCCGACACAGCCAGCACCCCGAGATCGCGTCTGGTAATTTGTGTCATGGGCGTTTCCCTCAGATCCGCGCGGGGCGTACTGCGACGCCCTCACGCAACGTTGTTGCGAACGGAGATTTCCAGAAGTGCGACAGTTGAGAAACAAGTGAGCGGTATATTAGGGTTCATGCGGGGAAATGAATCCATTGTAACTAGCGCACGTGCAAAACCGTATCCATTATGCCAGGACTTGAAGCGGGTTTCGACAGCGGTTTTAAAATGCGGGAGCGACAGCACATCACGCTCATCTCGCGGCGCACACTCGTGGTGTCGGCTGCCGCATCCGCGATGCTGCTCAAACCATTGCTGGCCCTCGCCGACGACGCCGCGCTGTCCAACCTGAGCCGCAGTGCACAATTCGAGGACGCGTTCGCCAAGCTCCTCGCTGGTGCAACGCCCGAGGAAGGCAAGGTCACGGTCGAACTGCCCGAAATCGCGGAAAACGGCAATTTCGTTCCGATAACGATCAGCATTGACAGCCCGATGACGGACGCCGACCACGTGAAAACCGTCTACCTGCTGTCGACCGCCAATCCGGTCGCGCTGGTGGGCACGTTCCGCCTGTCGCCGATCAATGCCGAGGCGCGCGTTCAAACCCGCATGCGCCTCGCCAAGACTCAGGACGTCATCACGCTTGCCGAGCTCTCGAACGGCACGCTCGCCATCGCAACCAACCTCGTCAAAGTGACGATCGGCGGCTGCGCGGGCTGAGGAAGGACGACACATGGCAACGAAACCGCGCATCAAATTACCCGACAGCGCCAAGGCCGGCGACATCATCGAGGTCAAAACCTTGATCACGCATGTGATGGAAACCGGCAACCGCAAGGACAAGGACGGCAACGTCATCCCGCGCGACATCCTGAACACGTTCACGGCGAAGTTCGGCGACGTCGAGGTTTTCCGCGCCGAGCTTGGCCCCGGCATTTCGGCCAATCCCTACATTTCGTTCAAAATGCGCGTGCCCGGACCCGGCACCTTCGAGTTCGCCTGGGTCGACGATCAGGGCGCCAAGACGGTCGAGACGACGACGCTCGAGGTCGTGTAAGGCGAGGTCGTCCAGCGCACGTCACGAAAGGCGCGCGTTGTCCCGAACGAGCTTGTAATTGATGGAATCGAGCAGCGCTTCGAAGCTTGCATCGATGATGTTGGGCGATACCCCGACCGTCGTCCAGCGCTCGCCTGTTTCCAGGTCGTGGCTTTCGACGAGCACGCGCGTCACCGCGTCAGTGCCGCCATTGTGCGTCTGCGTCAGAATACGGACCTTGTAGTCGACCAGCTCGACGTTCTCGATGTGCTTCTGATAGCGGCCGAGGTCGCTGCGCAGCGCCTTGTCGAGCGCGTTGACGGGGCCGTTGCCTTCGCCGACCGACACGAGCGGCTGATCCTCTCCCGCGATCGAAACCGTCACCACCGCCTGCGATACGGTCGATGATGAGGAGCCATTGGCCGAAACGCCATTCTGTCCGTCGAGCCGACGTTCGACCGTCACGCGGAAGCTGTCGACGCAGAAATAGCGCGGCACCGTTGCGAGCATCCGCCGCGCCAGCAGTTCGAACGACGCTTCGGCAGCTTCGAACGAATAGCCCTGGTCCTCGCGTGCCTTCACCTCATCGAGCAGCGCCTGCACCTTCGGATCATCCTTGCCCGTCGGCAGGCCGAGCCGTTCGAGCGCCGCGATCAGCGACGATCGCCCGCCCTGCTTCGACACCAGAATGCGCCGCTCGTTGCCGACGCTCTCGGGCGGAACATGCTCATAGGTTTCGGGCGCTTTCAGGAGCGCGGAGGCATGAATGCCGGCCTTTGTGGCGAAGGCGCTTTCACCGACATAGGGCGCGTGCCGGTCGGGCGCTTCGTTCAGAACTTCATCGAGCACGCGGCTTGCGTGCGTGAGCGTGCGCAGCCGCTCCGGCGTGACGCGCGTCTCGAAGCGGTTGGCGAACTCGCTCTTCAGAAGCAGCGTCGGAATGATCGACGTCATGTTGGCGTTGCCGCAGCGCTCGCCGAGGCCATTGAGCGTGCCTTGTATCTGCCGGCAACCGGCGCGCACCGCCATCAGAGTGTTGGCGACGGCGTTCTCCGTATCGTTGTGCGTATGGATGCCAAGATTGCCACCCGGCACGTGCCTGGCAACGTTCTCGACGATGGCCGCGACCTCGTGCGGCAGCGTTCCGCCGTTGGTATCGCAAAGCACGACCCAGCGCGCGCCGGCATCGAATGCGGTCCGCGCAACGCTAAGCGCGTAATCGCGATTGCCCTTGTAGCCATCGAAAAAGTGCTCGCAGTCGATCATCGCTTCGCGCTGCGATTCCAGGATCGCTTTGACCGACTGAGCGACCGCGTCGAGGTTCTCCTCGTTGCTGATGCCGAGCGCGACGCGCACGTGATAGTCCCACGATTTGGCGACGAGGCAGATGCTGTCCGCCGCCGACTGCAGCACCGCCTGCAAGCCCGGATCGTTGGATACCGAGCGGCCTGAACGCTTCGTCATGCCGAACGCGGTGAAGCGCGCCGACTTCAAGTCGGGCCTCGCGGCGAACAATTCCGTGTCGGTCGCGTTCGCGCCAGGATAGCCGCCCTCGATGTAGTCGAGGCCGAGGTCATCCAGCAGCCGCATCAGGCGGCGCTTGTCGGCGACAGAGAAGTCGACGCCCGTCGTCTGCGCGCCGTCGCGCAGCGTGGTGTCAAACAGATATAGGCGTTCCTTGCTCATGATGGCTTTACCGGCGCGGCGCGCTCCGATGCGGCCGCGCCAACGGATTTCCTCATTGTCGTGTTCGCCAGCCACTGATCGTCGCGTGGCACTGAATTGCGCTGCACCGCTTCATAGCCGAGCCGCTCGAAGAACGGCACGGCAGTATCGCTGGCTTCGGTTTCTATTTTATCGGCGCCGCGCGCGACCGCGATCTTTTCCAGGGCCTCGATCAGCGCCGTCCCGACACCTTCGCCCGCGTGGTAGGGGTGTACGTACAGCATGTCGATGGTCTTATTGTCCTTGAGCGCGGCAAAGCCCAGGTATTCGCCGTCACGCTGCACGACCAGCGTCAGCATTCCGCCGAGCCGCTTGGCGAACGCGCTCGCGTCTTCCGCCGCAGACACCCAGGCAACACGCTGATCCTCGTCATAGTCGTCCACAGTCAGCTCTTCGATCGACTGCGCAAAGAGCTCGCGCAGCGCCATCGTGTCGGAGGGCAAAAAGGGTCGAAGCGGGTACTGGGTCATATCTCGGGTTCCAATCGTCGCCACCGCCTACGCCCCAAGGCCACCTTCGCGCAAGGGGACAGAATGCTGCCTTTGTCGGATGGCGCGCATCATGCGGTCTCACACGACCTTTGGGCGCACTGATCCAACTGATTTTGACCCCGCGATACGTTCGAGACGTGCCACGCGCCCACGCGCCTTCCGGCCGGCGCCACCACAAACGCGCACGGCGGCCGGCTCGCGGAACGCGAGTCGCCGTGCGCAAAGAATAAAGACCGGAGAGCGGGGCATTGATGGCCCTTCATCTGGTTCTTTTGGATGCGGCCTTCGCCGCCCCGCACGGCAGGGGGGATTGTCCACCGCCATTCTCCGGATTGCATCCCTGCCCGGAGCGTTACCAGGGTTTCAAGCCCTGGCAGCAGTTAGACCCTCAGCCAGCTTATGGGTTCGTCCTGGCCTGCCGGCATGTCCGTCCAGTCCGCCAGCGCACGTCTGCACCTCCGGTCATCGAACACGCGAAGGCAGTATGCGGGCGCCGCGAGGAGCGAGGATAAGTTTCGCGGCATATTTTTTCGACGTGGTGAATGCTGCGCATGACGCGCGCCTCACCGCACCAGCTCCCACGTCGTCTCGATCTCGCCCGTCTCCTTGTTCTTGGTATCTTTCAGCGCGACGCCCATCTGCGCGAGTTCATCGCGGATACGGTCGGACTCGGCGAAGTCTTTCCGCTTGCGGGCTTCGAGACGCGCCGCGATGAGAGGATCGACCTTGGCGGCAATCGCGTTCGCGGCACCCGCCTGTTTCGCCGCCTGATCGGCAAGCGTCGCACCGCTAAATCCGAGAAATCGCAGCGATGCACCGAGCGCGGCCGTATCTCCGGAACTCTCAAGCTTGTGCAGTTCCGCGATGGCCCTCGGCGTGTTGAGATCATCGGCAAGCGCGTCTTCGACCGCCGGAACCGGCGCGGCATTTGCGCCGCTCCCGATCGCGTCGAACCATCCTTGCATGATGCGCGCGCTCTCTTCCAGGCTCTTGCGCGTCCAATCGATCGGTTGCCGATAGTGCGTGCGCAGCATGTTGAAGCGCAGCGCTTCGCCCGCCCAGCCCTCGTCCAGCAGTTGCCGGATGGTGATGAAGTTGCCGAGCGACTTCGACATCTTCTCGCCTTCCACCTGCAGGAAGCCGTTGTGCATCCACACATTCGCCATGACCGGCGTGTGGAAGGCGCAGCGCGACTGCGCGATCTCGTTCTCATGATGCGGGAATATGAGATCGAGCCCGCCGCCGTGAATGTCGAAGACCTCGCCCAGATAGCGCACGCTCATGGCCGAGCACTCGATGTGCCAGCCGGGCCGCCCGCGCCCCCACGGGCTGTCCCAGCCGGGCTCCTCGGGGCTCGACTGTTTCCAGAGCACGAAGTCGGCCGCGTTCTTCTTGTGCGCCTCGACCTCGACGCGCGCGCCCGCCTGCTGCTCCTCCAGATTGCGCCGCGACAGCGCGCCATAGTCCGGCATCGAGCGCGTGTCGAACAGCACTTCGCCCGCCGCCTCGTAGGCGTGCCCGCGTTTCAAAAGCGCGGCGATGATGTCGATCATCTGCGCGATGTTGTCGGTGGCGCGCGGTTCGACCGTCGGCGGCAGGCAGCCAAGCGCCGCGACATCGGCGTGATACTGTGCCGTCGTCTTCTCGGTCACATGGCGGATGGCGTCGTTGAGCGGCAAATTGGGAAAGTCGCGCAGCGCGCGCGCGTTGATCTTGTCGTCGACGTCGGTGATGTTGCGCACGTAGGTGACATGCGCTTCGCCGTAGATGTGGCGCAGCAGCCGGAACAGCACGTCGAAAACGATGGCCGGGCGCGCATTTCCGATGTGGGCGAAGTCGTAGACGGTCGGCCCGCACGCGTACATGCGCACGTTGCCGGCATCGATCGGCGTAAAGCGTGTCTTCGTCCGCGTCAGCGTGTTGTAGAGTTCGAGCGCCAAGGGTTCCCCCGCCTGACCAATCCGCCGGCTAATCGCCGCATGTTTCCGCTATGCATTAGCCGGGAAGCGCGCGCCCGACCACGCAGCTCTTTCGCGCCACCGGGCCGTTTCACACAAGATACTGAAAGACATTGGAAAACTTGCTCGGTCGCAATTGCTCCGCATTGACCGCCTAGACGAACCCTGCTTTAGGCTTTGCATGGATCTTCGGCCGGCTCAGTCGTACCAGCAATCGCCCGCTTTTTCTGCACGGAGCAGATGACGAACCACCCGGCACCGCTGCGCCAATCCACCGTCCGCCGTGCGCGCGCGGTGCTGGCGGCGTTCGCCGGCCTGATGATCGCGGCGACGGCGGCATCGGCCCAGGGCTGGTGGCCCTTCGGCAATGACGAGCCGGAACGCCCGCCCATGCCGCGCGAGCCGGTCTATCGCCCGGACGCCGTTCCAGCGCCACAGCCGGGCACACCGGGAGCGCCAGGAGTACCCGGAGCGCCGGGCGCGCAGGGGGTCAACAACTGGTCGACCAGAAACCCGATCTGCCTGCAGCTCGAACAGCGGCTTGTGCAGGACTCGCAGAAGGGCAGCCAATCCCGCAATCTGCTTCCGCAGATTGAGGCCGAGATCCGCAACGTCGACCGCACGTACAACGTCGGCGCCAGCAAGCTCGACCGCAGCTGCTACGAATATTTCCTGTTCGCCAAGACGTTCCGCAACACGCCCCAGTGCAAGACGCTGGCGCGCGAGGTCGAAGTGGCCAAGCGCCGCCTCGCCGAGCTCGAGGCGCAACGCCAGGAAATCGCCAACTCCTCGGGACGCTCCTACCAGGACGACATCATCCGCGAGCTTGCCCGCAACAACTGCGGTGCCAACTATGTCGATCAGGCGCGCCGCCGCGACACCGGCTTCTGGCAGGACGAGGAATCCGTCACGGGCAACAGCTGGAATCCGCAAGGCATGAACGGCGTCGCGACGTACCGCACGATCTGCGTTCGCCTGTGCGACGGCTATTATTTCCCGGTGAGTTTCTCAACGCTGCCGAGCCACTTCGCGCAGGACGCGGAAGTCTGCACGTCAAAGTGCGCGGCGCCGACCGAGTTGTATTACTATCCGAACCCCGGCGGCTCGGTTGACCAGTCGGTCGCGCTCAGCACCCAGGAAGCCTACACGAACCTGAAGGTCGCCTTCCGCTACCGCAAGGAATACGTGAACGGCTGCTCCTGCAAGACCGCCGAATATGTGCCTGAAGGCGGCGACAAAAAAGCCGAAGGTATGGGCGCGACGGGCACCGCCACCAAGGCTTCGGCCTTCCCTGCGCGGCGCGCCGACATACCGGCCGAGGGCGGCATGACCACAGGCTCGACGGCACAGCCCGCTATTGTGCCGCCGCCCGCAGCCGCTGACGAGCCCGCGGGCGCTTCCGTCGAAGACGGCTGGGCACCCCAGTAGGCGGCTTCCCGCGATTGTCGCGATCAGTCGTGCGTGAGCCGCGCCAACGCGCGCGCCCGTCCGATGAACGGCAGCAGGGTCTTGAGTTCCGGCCCCGCCTCTTCTCCCGTCAACGCGAGCCGCAGCGGATGGAACAGCGCGCGACCCTTGGCGCCGGTGGCGGCCTTGATCGCCGACGTCCATTCGCCCCAGGTCGCCTCGCTCCAGGGCTCCGACGGCAGCAGCTCGGCCGCCTTCGCGCAGAACGATGCGTCCTCGACCTTGGTCGGGACCTCGCCGGTCGCGACCCGCCACCAGTGCGCCGCATCCGAAAGAACCGTAAGATTGCCGCGCACCGCATGCCAGAAGGCGTCGCCGCCGCCGACGCCGAGCGTCACGAGACGGGCCGCAGCCGCGTCGTAGTCAAGCGTGTGCAGAAGTTTGGCGTTGAGACCCTTCAGATCCTCCACGTCGAAGCGCGCCGGCGCGGTCGAGATCTTGTCGAAGTCGAGCAATGCGATGAGGTCTTCGCGCTTGGCGTGCGGCTCGATCGCATACGCGGTGCCGACGAGTGCCGCATGGCTGAGCACGGCCATCGGCTCGAAGCCCTCGTCGCGGAAACTCTGCACCGATAGCGCGCCGAGCCGCTTCGACAAGGCGTGACCATCGGCGCCGACGAGCAGGCTGTGATGGCCGAATGCCGGAACGGTCCCGCCCAGCGCTTCGAAGATGGCGATCTGCACGCCCGTGTTGGTGACGTGATCCTCGCCGCGCACGATATGCGTGATGCCGAACTCGATGTCATCGACGACACTGGTGAAGGTGTAGAGGTACGTGCCGTCGGCGCGGATGAGGACCGGGTCGGAAAGCGATCCGAGATCGACGGTCTTATAGCCATGGATGAGGTCCGCCCAGGTACGCTCGGTATATTCGGGCGCGAGCGAGCCGGGCTCGGATGTGTTGGGCAGGCGAAAGCGCCAGTAGGGCTGCGCGCCGGCCGCGATCTTGGCGGCGACCTCGTCGGCCGAAAGCTTCAGCGCGGCACGGTCGTAGATCGGCGGCTTGTGCATGGCGAGCTGCCGCTTGCGCCGCCGGTCAAGCTCTTCCTCCGTCTCGAAGCAGGGATAGAGGATACCGGCCGCCTTGAGCTGCGCGGCGGCCGCGTTGTAACGGTCCGTCCGCAGCGACTGGCGCTCCTCGCTGTCCCACGCAAGCCCGAGCCATTCGAGATCGGCACGGATGGCGTCCGCGAATTCCTCAGTTGAGCGCACCAGATCGGTATCGTCGAGCCGCAGCATGAACGTGCCGCCGTGCTTGCGCGCGAACAGCCAGTTCAGCACGGCGGTGCGGATGTTGCCGATGTGAAGCCGGCCTGTCGGGCTCGGCGCGAAGCGGACGCGCGGTGTCATGTCTGGCTCGGATCGGTGCGGCGGCCTTCGGCCCCGTTCAGGCCGCGCACCCTAGCCGCCATCGCCGCAAAGGCAAGTGCGACCGGGAGATCTAGGCGTCGGCGCGGAGGCGCGCCAGAATTGCCTCGATTTCGCCCCGGTCGGCGCTGGCAAAGCGCGCCGTCGCGCCCGACCTGAGCCCGAACGTCACTTCAAAGATCCGTTGGCGGCGGATCGCGGATGCTTCGATCAGGCTTACGATGCCGAAAAAGCCGAGCAGCACGGTAGCGATCAGAAAGCGGGTGCGCAGGTCGGCCTCGAACACGCCGAAAGCGATGACAGCGGCCGCGGTAACGAAAAGCACGGCCGCCAGGACGAGACCTGCGACCGGACGATCCCGCACCTCCTCCGCACGAACGCTCGCAATATCGGCAAGCGCGATTGCGTGGCTGCCGAACACCAGGCGCCGGCTATCGCCCGTCCCGTCGATCGCCCACATCGCACGCCGGTTGCCGGCCACAAGTTCGTTCGCCACGGCTTCTGCCTCCGGATCGCGAGGCGGCAAGTGTGAACGCAAGCCGTTTGCAAAACGCTAACTCGCGCTGGCGGGCGGCATTTTGCGTTAACCGAGATTGGGCGAGAATATTTCCCGCCCCGTGGCTCACGGAGGACATAGTCCAGGGATAATCGAGCTTGTAAATCGCACCTGCCTTGGGGTGTTGAGGCTTGGGTGCGGCCCTTCGTTGGACTTATCGGTTTTTCTGGTCCGCAACCGCTGACGCAAGTTTTACGCGTTCCGCCAACGCCTCGGCGCTCTCTTTCCTTTCGCTGTAGCGGTCCACGAGATACGGCGCGCGATCACGGAGCAGCAACGTCATCTTGACCAGTTCCTCCATGACATCGACGACGCGGTCGTAATAGGACGACGGCTTCATTCTTCCGTCCTCATCGAACTCGGCGAAGGCTTTCGCAACCGAGGACTGGTTGGGGATCGTGAACATGCGCATCCAGCGGCCGAGAACCCGCATCTGGTTGACGGCATTGAACGATTGCGAGCCGCCGCACACCTGCATGACGGCCAGAGTCTTGCCTTGCGTCGGACGAACCGCGCCGACCGACAACGGAATCCAGTCGATCTGAGCTTTCAGAATGCCGCTCATGGCGCCGTGTCGCTCTGGAGAGCACCACACCATGCCTTCCGACCAAGCGGCCAGTTCCCGCAATTCCGTGACTTTGGGATGATCGTCAGGCGCGCCGTCGGGAAGCGGCAGGCCGCCGGGGTGAAAGATGCGCGTCTCCGCTCCGAACGCATTGAGCAGCCGCTGAGCTTCAAGCGCGAGAAAACGGCTGTAGGAGCGCTTTCGCAACGATCCATAAAGTAAGAGTACGCGCGGCCGGTGCCGCGAAGGCGACTGGACGTCGAGAAGCGCGGCATCAGGGACCCGAAAAGACGCTGCGTCGACGTTCGGAAGTTCGTCGTCACCGGCTCCGCAGCCATTAACTGTCATGAGGGCAACGCCTTCCTCGTTTCTTGCGCGCCAATGGCGCTTGGTATCGAGCGCTCTCCCGTCAACAGGTAGACGAACGCGAGCGCGCAGAACGCGCCGACAACCTGCGCACCGACAAACAGCGGAACGTCCGCAAGGCGAATTCCGGCGAACGTGTCAGAGAATGCGCGTGCCACAGTCACGGCCGGATTGGCAAAGGACGTCGACGCCGTGAACCAATAGGCCGCCGTGATGTAGAGGCCGACTGTCATAGCGACGGCTTCGCGCCGAGCCCGCAGCGTCAGAAGAATCGCCGCGACGAGACCGAACGCGGCGACCCATTCCGACAACGCCTGGGCGCCGCCGCTGCGCGCCTTTGCCGATAACTGCCCGATTGGAAGCTCGAACATGGCGTGCGCGAGGAAGACGCCCAGCACCGCGCCGCTGATTTGCGCGAGCACATAGCCCATTGCCTCCAACGGCGACAGAGCGCGACGGGCAAGGAACACGGCCGTTACCGCAGGGTTGAAATGGGCTCCCGAGATTGGCCCAAGCATCGTGATCAGCACGACCAAGATGGAACCGGTTGCCAGCGTGTTGGCCAATAAGGCAAGCGCTACGTTGCCGCCGGAAAGGCGATCGCCCATCACACCCGAGCCGATCACGGTAGCAAGCAGCAACGCCGAGCCCATGAACTCGGCGGTGAAGCGTTGGGACAGCGACGGTGCCATCACGCCTTCTCGCCAGCCGGAAGGCGGTCGCGGCCGATGTCGTCGAGCCGGCGCTGAAGCGAAAGTTTGTCGAGCGATCCAAGCGGCAAGTTTGTGAAGATGCTGATGCGCTGGCGCAACATCCGATGCGTATCGGCGAACGCAAAGTGGCGCTCGCTGTCATTACCCTTCGCTGCCGATGGATCAGCAAGCCCCCAGTGCGCACTGATGGGTTGACCGGGCCACACCGGGCAGACTTCGTTGGCCGCGTTGTCACACACTGTGAACACGAAATCGAGTTCGGGCGCCCCTGGCGCGGTAAATTCCTCCCATGACTTCGAGCGCAGGGTCGACGTATCGTAATTGAGTTGCTTGAGAAGTTCCAAGGCGTAGGGATGGACCTTGCCGCTGGGCTGGCTGCCTGCGCTGAAGCCTTTGAACTTGCCGAGCCCCAACCGGTTCATGATCGCCTCGGCGATAATGGAGCGCGCGGAGTTGTGAGTGCAGAGAAACAGAACATTGAGCGGCTTCGTCATTTGAACTCTCCCTACTTGCAGACGCTTCTCATCTTTTTGAATGCCGAGCCGCACAGCTGCGGGTTTCCTTGGCAGCAGTCCTCGGTCAGATAGGTCAGAAGCTGGCGCATACCGTCGAAGTGGACCGCATAGCGCACGTAGCGGCCGTCACGCGTCGCGTGAACGAGTCCCGCGCGGTCCAGCTCTTTCAGATGAAACGACGCCCCCGTCGGCGACGCGCCGACGGCCTCGGCAATTTCACTTGCCGGTAACCCATTCGGCCCCTCGCGAACGAGAAGCCTAAAGATGCTGAGCCGCTGCGCGTGAGCGAGGGCGGCCAAAGCAGTGACGGCGTCACGATTGTCCATACTGCATCAATACAATAATTCTTGTATCATGCAATAGTTTGATCACGGCCGCAAGCCGAACCAGAGTGGGGCTGGGCTGCGAGACGAAGCGCTACTTCACGATCTTCTTGGCCATGGCGACGGTCTTTTCCGGCTCGAACGGCTCGGGCACCAGAATACCCTTTTGGCACGCGGGCTTGGCGGCCATCAGCGCCAACCAGCGCTTGAGATGGGGAAGGTCGTCGACATCGACGCCGGCCCAATCGTGAATGCGGACCCAAGCCCAGTTCGCGATATCGGCAATGCTGTAGTCACCAGCGAGGTATTCGTTATCCTTGAGCCGCGTATCCAGCACCGTATAGAGCCGCTTCGTCTCATTCTGATAGCGGGCGATGACGGCCGGGATCTTTTCCGGGAAGTAGCGGTAGAAGACGTTCGCCTGACCCTGCATCGGCCCGATGCCGCCCATCTGAAACATGAGCCATTGGATGACCAGCGAACGCGGCTTCACGGCCGTGGGCAAGAGCCGCCCGGCCTTGTCCGCCAGATAGATCATGATCGCTCCCGACTCGAACACGGCGAAATCGCCGTTGTCGCGATCGACGATCGCCGGGATCCGCCCGTTGGGGTTGATTTTGAGATAGTCGGGCTTCTTCTGATCGCCTTCGCCGAGCTTCAGATGGTGGACCTCGTAGGGCAGCCCAAGCTCCTCCAGCGTGATCGAGGCTTTCCACCCGTTGGGTGTGGCGGAGGTGTAAAGATCAATCATGGGTCATGACTTCGGGCTGGGATGCAGATTTGATTTTCAAGCACTGGACACCGCCGCCGGACGCGCGGACACGTCCGCGTGCCAGCGCTTGACGCTCGGGCACGCGTCCGGGATCGGCATTCCGCCGAAGATCGCGAAGTCCACCGCGCACAAAGAGGTGATGTCCGCGAACGTGAACCTGTCGCTCGCCACGTAGGGGCTTTTGCGCAGCTGATCCTCGAACTTCTCATAAAAACGGCGCACGCGGCCCCGACCGCGCTCGATGAGTGCAGGGATCTGCGGCACAACCTCGGTGACGCCCGGCAGGCCGCGATCGTGGAATGCCTCCAGGCCGTTGCGCACGACCTCCGCGGTGCCGATGATTCCCTCATCGTAGGCTCGGCGCTCCCACATCGTCACCATGGCGCGCTCGACCGGGGTGGAGCCAAGCAAGTTCGGTTCGGGATTTATGTCCTCGAAGTAGCGGCAAATACCGAGCGCCTCGGAAAAGCGCGTGCCGTCATCGAGTTCGAGCAGAGGAACAATCGCGTGCGGCCACATTTGAATGAAGTCCGGCGTGAGCCGCAAGCCGTCGCCAATGACCTCCGACATGGCTGGAAGATCAATGCCCTTCTCGAGCACGAACATCCGCACGCGCCGGCAGTTGGGCGCGAATTGCCAGTTGTAGAGTTTCAAGCGAGCCTCCCCTTTGGCCGCGACAGGATCGCGACTTTCTTATTTTTATACGCAAGCGTACAATAATGAGCGTGGAGGATGAAGGCAACGATTTTATGCGAAACGGTACAAAAATTAGACCACGCGGTCGTCCGAGAAAGTTCGACAGCAAGGCGGCCATCGGTGCCGCCAAGGACACTTTTCTGCGCAAGGGCTACTCGAACACGACACTCGACGAATTGAGCGCGGCGATGGGCATCAACCGCCCCAGTCTCTACATCGCCTTTTCCGACAAAGAGACGCTCTATCAGAAGGCTCTACAGTCCTACGCGGACGAGATGACCGCGCTTTTTCGCGACGCGCTCGAAGGCGAAGCCGATTTCCATGACGCGCTGCGCAGACTGTATGCGGCGGCACTGGACGCCTATGTGACGAGCGCCGGCGAGCCTGTCGGCTGCATGGTGGTCTGCACCGCGATCACCGAGACGCCCACCCATCCGCTCATCCAGCAGCAGACCAAAACCATCATGGACGCGATCGATGCGCTTGTCGTTCGCCGCGTCGAGCGAGCCGTCGATGACGGGCAGCTTCCGGCTGAAACAAATGCCCGCATTCATGCGCGGCTCATCGTCGGGGTTCTGCACACCCTGGCGATGAGAAGCCGCGCCGGAATGTCGAGACGGCTTCTGAACGAGGTGGCAGCCGAGGCGTCGCGGATGCTGGCGCACAAATCTTGAACGCGTAAGCGACGGTCTTGACCTGGCTTTGCCCCTAGCTCTGGCCCTCGCCCCTGGCTGTGGCAGACGGAGCTGCAGGCTTTGCCGCCACGTCCTCACGGAAGGCGTTGGTGATCGGATAGCGCCGGTCGCGCCCGAAATTGCGGGCAGAAATCTTGACGCCCGGCGCCGCCTGCCGCCGCTTGTATTCGGCGAGATACAATAGCCGCTCGACCTTCTTGACCGTTTCGACCGGATGGCCGCGCGCCACGACATCGGCAAGCGGCATCTCATCCTCCACCAGCGAACGCAGAATGTCGTCGAGCACGTCGTATGGCGGCAGCGAATCCTGATCGGTCTGGTTCGGCTTCAACTCGGCGGTCGGCGCTTTCGTCAGGATGCGTTCCGGGATCACGGCCCCGCCCGGCCCAAGCGCGCCGTCGGGCACGTGCGCGTTGCGCCAGCGGGAAAGCGCATAGACCTCCATCTTGTAGAGGTCCTTGATCGGGTTGAAGCCTCCGTTCATGTCGCCGTAAAGCGTGGCGTAGCCGACCGACATTTCGCTCTTGTTGCCGGTGGTGACGACCATGCCCCCGAACTTGTTGGAAACGGCCATCAGCATCGTGCCACGCACGCGGCTCTGCAGGTTCTCTTCCGTGATGTCGGCGTTGGTGCCGGCAAACAGATCCTTGAGCCCCCAGGTGAAACCCGCGACCGCCGGCTCGATGGAGACCTTGTCGTATCGTATGCCGAGCGCCTTGGCGCAGGCGGCCGCATCGATCAGGCTTTCATCGGAGGTGTACTTCGACGGCAACATGATCGCGTGCACCTTGTCGGGCCCGAGTGCATCCACCGCCATCGCGGCCACGAGCGCGCTGTCGATGCCGCCCGAAAGGCCGAGCACGACACCCGGGAATCGGTTCTTGCGCACATAATCGCGCAGGCCCAGCACGCAGGCGTGATAAGCGGCGGCCGGCCCTTCCGCGATTTTCGCGATACCACCCTTCACGCAACGCCACCCGTCCGGGTGGCGCGCCCAGTCCGTGACGATGACCGCCTCCCGCCACGCCGGAAGCTGGACGGCGAGTTCGTTGCCGGGGTTCAGCACGAAGGAGGCGCCATCGAACACGAGTTCGTCCTGGCCGCCGACCTGGTTCAGGTAGACGAGCGGCAGTCCGCTTTCGATCACCCGCGCCACCGCGACGTTCATGCGCCGATCGGCCTTGGGCCAGTCGAACGGCGAGCCGTTTGGCGAGATCAGGATTTCCGCCCCCGTCTCGGTCAGCGTCTCGACGACGTCGCTTCCCCAGATGTCCTCGCAAATCGGCAGGCCGAGCCGGACGCCCCTCACCTCGACCGGACCGGGCATCGGGCCCGGCACGAACACGCGCTTTTCGTCGAACACGCCATAGTTTGGCAGATCGACCTTTCGCGACACGGCGGCGACACGTCCGCCGTCGAGCACGGCCGCGCCGTTATAGAGCTTGCCGTCCTCGCTCCACAGCGTGCCGATGACGACGGCGGGCCCTTCGGCGCACTGCACCGCGAGATCCTCCAGCGTCCGCTGCGTTGCCTGCTGAAAAGACCTCTTCAGAACCAGGTCTTCGGGCGGATAGCCGTTAAGGAACAGCTCCGGGAACACGATCAGATCGGCGCCGGCGGCCTTCGCCTGCGCATGGGCCGCGACGGCCTTCGCGGAATTCCCGGAAAGGTCACCGACAATTGGGTTCAATTGGGCAAGTGCGATGCGGAAGTGATCGCCGGGCGGCTGCTGCATGCGTGAACGTCTGGTCCTGCCGGGTTTTTCTTTCGGCCGTTGGGCCGCCAGAAAGATGACCTTGTGCGCCGAATGGCACCTAACTATACCTGTTAGTCGGGGTTTTTGCCTTTCCTACCGTATTTTGAGCAAGTGTCATGTTTGTCGATTGGCCGCGGCGACTGGCGTATTTCGCATGCTTGCTTCTGATTGTCGTATCGCTTGCCCACCACGGCAACGCCGAAAGCCCGCGTCCGCTGCTACCTGGACCGGTGGTGGCGCCTGCGCCGTCAGCGCCATCGCTTCCGACGCCACCTTCGGTCCCAGAGAAACCGCAAACGGTCCCAATCGCGCCGCAGCTCGAAAACCCACCGCCCGCCAATGGCCCAGCGGAAGGTTCCGACGACGTAAAGTACATCCTGGACGACACGCGCGGCGAGCGCCTGTTCACCAACGTATGCAGCCAGAGGCTCGAACCCTTCACCAACACGCTTCGTAGCGGCCACACATCGAGCGACTCGCTCTTTTCGCTCTTCGACAAGTCCAACAAAGCCGACCGCGAAATCCTGCGCGCGCTCGTGACGTATTGCGCCAACGGCCGCTTTGTCCTCGGGCAGCTCAACGAAAAGATGGAGTGCGTCGAGTACTACGACCTCGAGAGACGGCACATCGAAGTCATCCGCCGCCTCATGATCATCAGACCGCAGCCAGCCGATCTTGTCGCCATCGGCTGCGTGAACACGAAAGAGACGCTGAAGTTCTGGACGCTGCGCGCGATCGGGCTCCTGATCGATCACAGCAACATCCAGCGCGTCGAAATCAGCGGCGCACAGATTTCCTACGGCGTCACGATCGGGGGCGGCACGAAGATCCCGGGCGGGTTGTCGATCGACTCTTCATCCCTCGGCCGCATACTCGAAGTGACCGGCGGCAGCGAGATCGGCACGGCGGCGAAGCCTGACGATCCGAAAGACAAGACGGCGATCAACACTCAGTTCGACATCAGCCGCACCGTCATCGACGGCACGGTTGTTTTCAGGAATGCGAAATTCCATTCGCAAGTGACCGCGCCGGGAAATCGCATCGAAGGCGTCTTCGAGATCCTGAACTCGACATTCGACGACCAGCTGAACTTGAGAAACGGCTCCATCGGCGGCCATCTTCTGATGGAGGACGTGACCGTCGCGGGCGATACCCGGCTGACGTCGACGCATTTGAAGTCGCTCTACATCACGCGCGGAACGTTCAAGAAGAGCGTCAACGCGGAGCTGATCCGGGCAACCGGCACCGCCTCGATCATGGATTCGAAATTCGACCGCGGTTTATCCTTGAGCCAGTTGTCCGCAGGCGTCGTGTCCATCGGCCGATCCGAGTTCGGAACGGAAAAAGACCCCGAAGCAGGCACCCTGTATATGACATCGACGGCGGCGGGCTCCGTTACCGTGTCGTACTCAACAGTGCGCAATCTCGTGTTCGCCGGAAATTCGCGCGTGGGCTCATTCGACATCAGCTCCACGAAGATCCCGCGCTTCGACTGCACGGATTGCATCATCGAGCAATACCTGCTGCTGGGCGGCGAATTCACGAAGGAAGTCCGGCTGTGGGGCGCGCATATCAAATCGCAATTGCGTCTGCGCGAGCGCAATATCTGCGCCCGTTGGTCGAAGGACGCGGTCCTCGATCTGCGGGGTATGCAGACACAATCCATCGCCGCCGACTACGACGATCTGACGGTCTTCGACGCGCCCCCGCCACCCGATAAGAAGAAGAATGAGCGCTGTGCGCGCAAGACCGTTCGCACGCTGATTTCAGGGGCGAGCTTCGAGCAGATCATTCCGGGATTGAGATCCCTCAACGACCCTGACGTGCCGACCGACAACCCGCATCGCAAAGCCTGCGCGCAATCCGCCAATCAAACGAGCATGCTCGACCACACCTCCGACGAGGTGCTTTGCTGGATCGAGAATGGCCTGGGCATTAAAGACGACAAACAGGTTTATGATCCTCGCCCGTATCAGCTCGTGGCTTCCGCACTCGAAACCGCGGGCCGCAACGATACCGCCGTCGATGTGCGCATCGCCAAGGTCGATGCCGAGGATGACGCGGCGCGCAAGAATTGGCTCTATTACCTGAAGGTACCGTTCAAGGGTTTGTCGTATCTCATTTCGGGCTACGGCTACCACAACGAGTGGGCGATCGGCTGGTTCCTCGGACTCGTGGCCATCGGCGTCGTCGTGTTCCTGTTCGGGCGCTTGCCGCACGCCAACGTGCTGCCGCACATGCCGAAGACCGATGCTCTTGGTCTCGGCTGGTACGCGTTCTGGTTCTCCGTCGACCGCGCGGTACCGCCGCTCGTCCTCGACACCTCCATGAACGAGTACTCAATCCTGAAGCCCTGGGCGCGCGGCTACTATTATTTGCACCGCGCCTTCGGCACGATCATCATCACGGTCGCGATCGCGAGCCTAACCGGCGTCTTCAAATAGCGGCTATCGCGAAAGCGCGGGGGACGGGGCGGATCAGTCCTCGCCGTCGTCGCATACGGTCGGGAACTCCACGTCCGGGTCCCAGCAGATATCGTCGTCCTGCACGGTGGCGCGCGCCGGCTGCACCGCCGGCGCACAAATCGCCGCAAATCCCACGCTAGCCAGCACAGCCCAAAGGCACAGTCGGCGCCACATGCTCGAAGCGCTCCTCTGCGTGCCGGAATTGACGCCGGCGTTTACGCGATCAACGTCCGCGGCTCCGGATTGGCATCCTGAGCACGCTCCTTCTTCAACTGTTCGGCGACGAGGAACGCAAGCTCAAGCGCCTGGTCGGCATTGAGCCGCGGGTCGCAATGGGTGTGATAGCGGTCGGACAGATCCTGATCCGAAATCGCGGTCGCGCCGCCCGTGCACTCGGTGACGTTCTGGCCCGTCATCTCGATATGGATGCCGCCCGCGTGCGTGCCCTCGGCGCGATGCACCTCGAAGAACGACAGCGACTCCTTCAGGATGCGGTCGAACGGGCGCGTCTTGTAGCCGGTTGCCGCCGAGATCGTGTTGCCGTGCATCGGATCGCACGACCACAGCACCGTCCGTCCGGCCTTCTTGACCGCGCGGATCAGCTTCGGCAGATGGCTCTCGACCTTGTCGTAGCCGAACCGGCAGATGAGCGTGAGCCGCCCTGCCTCATCCTTGGGGTTCAGAGCGTCGATCAGGCGAAGCAGCCCGTCGGCGTCGAGCGACGGCCCGCACTTGAGACCGATCGGATTCCTGATGCCGCGCGCGAACTCGATATGCGCGTGATCCGGCTGGCGCGTGCGATCGCCGATCCAGATCATGTGGCCGCTCGTGGCATACCACTCGCCGCTGGTCGAATCCTTGCGCGTCAACGCCTGCTCGTAGCCGAGCAGCAGCGCCTCGTGGCTGGTGTAGAAATTGGTCGTGCGCAGCTGCGGCGTGTTCTCGCTCGTGATCCCGCACGCGCGCATGAAGCCGAGCGTTTCCTGGATGCGGTCGGCAAGCTCCTGGTAGCGGTGGCCCTGCGGGCTGTCCTTCACGAAGCCCATGTTCCACTGGTGCACGCGCTCAAGATCGGCATAGCCGCCGGTCGCGAACGCACGGATCAGGTTCAGCGTGGCCGCCGACTGCCGGTAGGCTTCAAGCTGCCGGTTCGGATCGGGAATGCGGGCCTGCTCGGTGAACTCCGGGCCGTTGATGATGTCGCCGCGATAGCTCGGCAGCTCCGTGTCGCCCTTCTTCTCGGTGGGCGACGAGCGCGGCTTGGCGAACTGCCCCGCGATGCGCCCGACCTTCACGACCGGCTGACCGCCGGCATACGTCAGCACGACCGCCATCTGAAGGAAGACGCGGAAGAAATCGCGGATGTTATCGGCCCGGTGTTCCAGGAAGCTCTCGGCGCAGTCTCCGCCCTGCAGCAGAAAGCCGTGGCCCTGCGCAATGGTGGCAAGCTGCTTCTTGAGTTCGCGCGCCTCGCCCGCGAAAACGAGCGGCGGGAAAGTCGCGAGCTTCGCCTCCACGTCCTTCAGCAGCGCGGCGTCCGGATAGTCCGGCACCTGCAGGATGGGCCGGGCGCGCCAGCTCTCGGGCGACCACTTTTCGGCTTGAACGGCGGGAGCCATTTTATTCTCTCCTCGAACGCAAGCGGCGGCACGTCCGACGGACGCCACCTGCGCATTCTAATCCTGTTTCTGGCGGGCGCTTATAGGAGATATGGGGCGGCGGCGCCAGCCCGCCAGCGCACCCCTTGCCACGCCCGCAAAGACGGGCCTTTCGACATATCGATGCCCTTCAAAATCGGCGGCCTAAAGGCTGGCCGACATGCCCCCATCGACCGCCAGCTCCGAGCCCGTGCAGTAAAGGCTGTCGTCGGAGGCGAAAAACAGCGCCGCGCCGGTCAAATCCTCCGGAAAACCAAGCCGTCCCATGGGCGTCTTGTCGACGAGCAGCTTGCGGGCCTGCGGCAGCTTCAGCATACGCTCGGTGATGGCGGTTTCGATGTATCCGGGCGCGATGGTGTTGACCCTGACCTTGAAGGCCGCGTACTCGACCGCCAGCCCACGCGTGAGCGCCGTGACGGCACCCTTGGTCGCCGTATAGGCCGCGAGCGGCCGCAAGCCCCGGTTGGCCATGATCGACGAGATGTTGATGATCGAGCCGGCGGCCGATTTGCGCAGCAACGGCAGGCAATCGCGAGACAGGCGCAGAACGCCGTCGATGTTGACCTCGCTCAGCCGCGTCCATTCCGCGTCCGTGAGCGTGCGCAATTCGCCGCGCACGAGGATGCCGGCGTTGTTGACCAGAACGTCGGCGCGGTCGTGGGCGCTATCTATGGCGCGAACGAGCGCCGTGACGTCCTGCCCCTTGGAGACATCGACGAGCATGGCCGTCGCCCGCCCGCCCGCGTTGCGGATCGACTGCACCGTCGCCTCGGCCGTTTCACCGTTGATGTCGGTGACCCAGACATGCGCGCCCTCGGCAGCGAACCGCATGGCGATGGCCTGCCCGATACCGATGCCGGCGCCGGTTACGATGGCGATTTTTCCGTCTAGGCGTCCCATACCCGCTCCGCGAACCAAAAGAACTGCCACCCCATAGAGGCGCGCGGCGCGACGATCAACCGGCTGCCTCGCCGGGCGCAACCCATTTTTCCCGCATGGTGACGAGTTCCTCCGCGGCGCTTGGATGCAGCGCCATGGTGCGGTCGAAGTCGGCCTTGGTGGCACCGAGCCGCAGCGCGATCGCGGCCATCTGCACGATTTCCGCGGCGTCCGGCCCGAGAATGTGGACGCCGAGCATCCGCTGGCTCGACGCTTCGACCACCAGTTTGACGAAGGTCGGCTCGTCGCGGCCCGCAAGGATCGCCTTCATCGGCCGGAAGCTCGCCTTGTAGAGGTCCACGCGGCCGAACTTCGTGCGCGCCGCCGCCTCCGAATACCCCACGGTGCCGATCTCGGGCGTCGAAAAAACCGCCGTCGGGATGTTGTCATAGTCGATCGTGGCGTCGCCCTTGCCGAACGTCCGGTCGGCGAAAGCATGCCCCTCGCGGATCGCGACCGGTGTGAGATTGACGCGATTGGTGACATCACCCACCGCAAAAATATTGGCTGTGCTGGAGCGGTTCTCGTCATCGACGATGATTTCGCCGGCAACACCCGTGGCGACGCCTGCGTCCGCGAGCCCGAGCCCCGCCGTGTTGGGCGAGCGGCCAATGGCGAACATGATCTGGTCGGCAAGCAGCGTCTCACCGGATTTGAGCGTGCCGTTGAGCGCGCGAGCCCGTTTCTCGATTTGAGTAAACACGTCGTTGGTGATGATGCGGATACCGCGCCGCTCCATTGCCACGGTCAGCCGTTCGCGCAGGTCCTCATCGAACCCGCGCAGGATTTTCTCGCCGCGGTAGACGAGCGTGACGTCTGACCCTAGGCCGCGAAAGATCGACGCGAACTCGACCGCGATATAGCCGCCGCCCGCGACGACCACGCGCTTCGGCAGCTTCGCCAGATGAAACGCTTCGTTCGAGGTGATCACATGCTCGATGCCGGGAAGGCCCGCATCGACATTCGGCTTGCCGCCCGTCGCAATGAGGATGTGCTTGGCGCTGACGGTGCGGCCCGAAGTGAGAAGGCGCACGTGCGTCGGCGAGACGAGCACCGCCCGCTCGGTGAAAATTTCGACGCCCGCACGATTGAGCCCACCACGATAGAGCCCTTCGAGCCGAGCGATCTCCTTGTCCTTGGCGGCGATCAGGCTTGGCCAGTCGAAGGCGGTCTTGCCGACGCGCCAGCCGAAGCCCTGTGCGTCGCCGAATTCTTCCGAAAAGCGGCTGGCGTAGACGAGCAGCTTCTTGGGAACACAGCCGCGGATGACGCAGGTGCCGCCGAAGCGATCCTCTTCCGCGATCGCGACCTTCGCGCCGTATCCGGCGGAAATGCGCGCTGCGCGCACACCGCCCGACCCCGCACCGATGACGAACAGGTCGAAATCGAAGGCTGTCATGGAAACCTGATCGATGCCCGGAGGCCGAAGTTACGGCTTCTTGCCCTGCACATCCTGCATCATCTTTTCGCTGTACTTGATGCCGATGGCCGCACCTTTCTGCATCAGCTCAGGCGTTTTGGCGACGAACTTGGCACCGGCACCCGAACGATAGAAATCGGCGACCGCCTTCATTTCTTCCGCCGTGAAGTTCTCGGCATAAAGCACCGCGAAGTCGCTAAGCATTTCATCCTTGTAGGCCAGAAACTTCTTCATGCTCGCTTCGAATTCGGCGGAGAGCTGCTTGCCTTGTTCCGACGTGTCGCTCTTGGCACCCTTGGCGAAGCCGCGCGTCATGGCGTCCACCATGCCGTCCATCTGCTTCGTGACGCCCGTGACTTCCATCAGATCGCGCGCGGCGGCGATGCGCTCCGCATCCGGCGCGGCGGACGCCGCGTCTTGCGCATGCGCCCCGGCGAAGAGGCCGAGAGCGCACATCAGAACTGCTGAGAGTACGGCGCGGCGCATGTCAGATCTCCTCTTCGAAGTCGGCGTCCTCTCGTGACAACACTTCGACGCCCATCGGCCCGGCGATGATTCCGACATCCGCGATACCAAGAAAAAGGCCGCTCTCGACAACGCCGGGAATGAGCTTCAAAGCGTCCTCCAGCGCCTCCGGATCGTCAATCTCGCCGAACGAGCAATCGAGAATATGGTTGCCATTGTCGGTTACGAACGGGTTTCCCGCCGGCGTCTTGCGCAAGGCGATGGTCCCTTCAAGGCCGACATCGGCTGCAAGCTCGCCGATCATCAGCCGTGAGGCTTCAAGCCCGAAGGGAACGACCTCGACGGGAAGCGGAAACTTGCCGAGCATCTCAACGCGCTTGCTGTGGTCGGCGATGATGACGACCCGCTGCGAGGCAACCGCGACGATTTTCTCGCGCAACAGTGCACCGCCGCCACCCTTGATCAGCCGAAGCTCGCCATCGAGCTCGTCCGCGCCATCGACCGTCAGATCGAGCTGAGGCGTCTGATCGAGCGTGGTGAGCGAAATACCGAGCGACGCCGCCTGTGCCCGCGTCGCCTCCGAGGTCGGCACGCAGACGACATTAATGCCGCCCTTGACCTTCTCGCCCAGCAGGTCGACAAACTTCGCCGCCGTCGAGCCTGTCCCAAGCCCGAGCTTCATGCCGGATTGAACGAATTTGAGCGCATGCTCCGCGGCGAGCAGCTTCCATTGATCCGCACCCATGTGGCCCCCAAGGTGAGTTGCGTTAAGCTCGCGGCCGCCGCCGTAGTTCCTTCCTAGTCCCGCAACTTGCCGCTTTCAAGACACGCGACGGAGCGATCCGGTGACAACCCATATGCGCGCGGCTACGGTCGGCCTCCCAAATTAAAAGGAGCATGGATTTGAAGGGTTGGACAATCGTCTTCGATCTCGATGGCACGCTGATAGACACCGCGCCCGATCTCGCGGCCGCGACAAATCACGTGCTGCGGACACTGTCGCTCTCGCCCGTCAATGAATCCGATATCCGCCCATTCGTCGGCAACGGCGCGCTCGCCATGATCGACGGCGCGGCACGCGCCCAGGGCCGCAACTTGAGCGAACGCGAGTTGCACGATTTGTTCGAGGTCTTCGTGCTGCACTATGCCGACAACATAGCGGTCGACAGCAAGCCCTATCCCGGAATCGTGGAAGCCATGGAGCAGTTGCGTAGCCAGGGCGCGACGCTCGCCGTGTGCACCAACAAGATCGAGCGCCATGCGCGCGCCGTCATCGATGCCTTGGGCTTGGCGGATTTCTTCGCGGCCATCGCCGGCCGCGACACGCTCGGCGCCTACAAGCCGGACCCCCGCCACTTGACGGGCACCATTGCGCAGGCAGGCGGCAATGTCGAAACGGCGTTGATGGTTGGCGACAGCGAAACGGACATAAAAACCGCAAAAGCGGCGAACGTGCCCGTGGTCGCGGTGAGCTTCGGCTACAGCATCGAGCCTGTCGCGCTCTACCGCCCCGACATCGTGATCGACAGCTTCAGCGAGTTGAACCCGGCGCTACGCGCGCTCGCAGGCAGCCGCGTCAGTACGTGAGGACGCGAGCTTCGTCCGACATGATCTGCTCGATGAAGTGAGCCGCGCCCACGACGCCGCTGCATTCAGGGATCAGGTCTTCCTTGTGCATGCCGAAAAGATCGAGCCCCGGCGAGCAGCAATAGAATTTGACGCCGGCCGAATGCGCTTCCTTGATGAAATCGTGGACCGAACGGGCGTCTCCCGGCCGCACCGTGAGCCCGGCCGCGACGCCGCTCTTCAACAGCTTGGCCGCCGTGCCGGTGCAGACGACCTCGACATCGTACGACATGGCCGCCGCGACGGACGCCTGGAAGATCGGCGCGCCCAGTTCCTCGCCGTTGCGCGGATCGGTGTTGGCCATGATGATGATGAGCTTCTTGGCCACGATGCCTCTCGTTCTAACAAATGCGGAGCGCCTGAATTGTAACGCCGCGCCCCCGCTAGCCGCAATCGCAGCCTTCAGTGTTTGCCGCTGATATATCGACGATAGACTAGGATGGTTGCGGGCAGGAAAACCAGGTCCGCCACGAGCGATGCCAGCAGGGTTACGCCGCAGACGAGGCCGAAGGTCCTGAGCGACGGCAGGTCCGAGAACACCGTCACGCCGAGACCAAAGGCAAGCACGATCGTGGTGAGAATGATCGCCGGCCCGACGAGGATGCGTGCCCGCCGAATGGCGGCCTCCGGCGCGTCTCCGACGCGTTCCTCGATCCGAAGCCGGTTGAGGAAATGGATGAGCGCATCGACACCGAGGCCAAATACGACGAGTAGCGCCACGACGGATGCAAATTCGAGCCCGCCATCAGTGACATAAAGCACCGCCCCCGCCGCCGCGACCGGGAACAGTCCCGGCAGCAGGCTTATGACGCCAACGAAGAACGAGCGGAACGCGATCATCAGCAGCACGGCCGCCACCAGCACGCAGATCGGTATGCTTTCGTCAAGCTGCGAGATCATGCGGTGGCTGTTGCGGGCGGCAATCGCGGGAAGGCCTGTCACGGAAATCTCGAACTCCGGATGCGCCTGCCGCACCGGATCGAGCGCCTGATCCACCTTGTGCACGAGCGGCAGGATCTGGCTCGCATCTATGTCCGGCAGCCGTCCGGTGACGAGCACCGCGTCGCCTTCCTTCGCGATGAAGCGGCGCACCAGATGCTCAGGCAGAAGGCCGACGTACTTCTTCACGGACTCGACGTCGTCGTTGCCGTTTTCTTTCAGCCAGCGCCGCAGGCTTTCCAGCGACCACACGTTGCCAAGCCCGGCGGCTTTCTCCAACGCTTCATGCGTCGCCGCGATCGCCTCGAGCTGCTTGGGCTCGTAGAGGCTGCTGCCGTCCTTCCATTTGATCATCACATGGAAGGGGTTTGCGCCCGTGAGCTTGCTGTCGATCCGCCCAGAGGCGGCGAGCGCCTGCTCACGGTCCGGCACCTGGTCGGCCAAGCGGTAGCGCGGCTCAAGCTGCAGGTGCGCCCAGGCAAAGATGGCAAACAGCACAAGACCCAGCAGCGTGTAGAAAATGGGGTGCTCCACCACCTTGTCGACGACACGGCCGACGAAATTGCCGAGCGCGTCCATCATCCCGTCGGTCGGCGTGCGCTCGCGCGCGAGCTTCCCTTCATTGCGGATGAACAGCAGCGCCAGCAGAGGCAGAACCATGAGGACGGCGACGAACGAAATACAGGTCGACATGGCGCCCGCCATGCCGAACGTCCGGATCAGACCCGAGTCCGACAACAGCAGCGCCAGGAACGACAGCAGCACGGCACCGTGTGCGAGCACGCAAGCCGGACCGACCACATTGACCGCGAACTTGACGGCGTCGAGCTTGCTGTCGCCTTCGCGCAATCGAATACGGATCGCGGACACCATCTGCATGCTGTCCGCAAAGCCCATGACCATGATCAGCGGCGTCATGACGTTGAGGAACAGGTTGAGCTTGAAGTCGAGCCAGCCCAGAAGCCCGAGCGACCACAGCACCGCGATGACGGGCGGCAGCGCCGCCACCAGCATCAGCGACAATCGGCGGAAGAAGACGGCCGCGATCGTCGCGCCAAACAGCAGGCCGAGCCCGTTGTAGACGAGCTGGTCCCGTTCGACCGCGTTGCGGATCTCAAGCTGCATGACGGGCGCGCCCGCGAGCTTCACCGACATCCCGACAGGGCGCAGCTCCTGCTCGGCGACCTGCTGGATACCGTGAATGACGGTTTTCGCCGAAAGTTCGGAGACGACCGCCCGGTCGAGCGACAGCACGATCAGCGCCAGCTCACCGTCATTCGAAAGGAACTTGCCTTTGACGATGTCGTTCTCTTTGAGCGCGCTGACGAGAGCGTCGAAGGTGGCACCCTCCGGCAGATCGTCGGGCACGATCGGCGGCGCATAGCCGGTCGCATCCGGCTTGCCACGCGCCGACAGCATCGAGACGAGGCCTGATACGCCATCAGCCAGTTGCAGCTCGCTCGTCGCCGCCGCGAACGCGGTGAGCCCTTCGCGCGTCAGCAGCGTCTTGCCCTCCACCACCACGAGCACGTCGTACTCGCTGGAGGGAAAGCGACGGTCGATTTCTTCGTAGGTGTGGAACTCGGGCGTGTCGGTGCGGAAGAGCTCCGACAGACTGTCATCGACCTTGAGCCGTGCAAGGCCGAGCGCCGCGCCAACCGTGATCAGCAGTGCCACCAGCATCCAAAGAATGGGTGCCTGGAGCCCGATAAGTCCGAGCTTGGTCAGTCCCAAGGAGGGGAGTGACGCGCTTTGCGGCTCCGTGGCGTCCAAAATCCTTCCCCCCGGCGCGGCCTTTCTTGGAGGCAGACGCTACGCCGCATGAATCGTGCTTCGAACGGCGCGACCGTTGCACTTAGCGGGGCGCTAAAGCAAGGCCGGATGACGCTCAAATGGGGAGAAATGCCGCCCTTGTGGTCAGGTTGAGTCGCGACGAAAGTTCGACTAAAGGGTGCGGATGAACACGCATTTTGGCGTAACAGGGCAGCATGGCTGACAGAACGCTGGACACCTCGGGGCTCGTCTGCCCGATCCCTATTCTCAAGGCCAAAAAGGCTCTGGGCGAAATGGCGGCTGGGGCAACATTGGAGGTCGTGGCGACCGATCCGGCGGCGCCTGCCGATTTCGTGGCGTTTTGCAAGGCGACCGGCAACGCCCTGATGGATAGCGGCCAGCGGGGCGAAGCGTTCTATTTCGTGATCCGGCGCGCCGCCGCCACCTGACGCCGCCAAACTTCCTAAACCCGCGCCTCGGCTCTGAAAAAATCGAACTCGTACTGCGAGCCGGCCGCATATCACACGCCTTGACAGCGCCAGCCCCGCAAACTCATAAACGCGCCCTTGGTACGGGCGGTTAGCTCAGCGGTAGAGCACACGCTTCACACGCGTGGGGTCGCAGGTTCAATCCCTGCACCGCCCACCATCAAGCCCCCTCTCATAGCACGCGCCGTTCGACGAGGCCGCTTCGGCCTCAGTCCATATTCCGAAAGGCGTGCCCGTTGGCGTTGACACCTTCGATGATGCTCGACGGAACGAGATCCTGGGCTTGCGTGCCGTCGAAAATCCAGTCTTCCGAGCTGGCAAAATCCGGAAGCTTCGCGCCGGCCGGAACATAGAGGCCCACGCCCGGCTTCTTGGCGTTGATGTAGAGATCAAACTCCTGCATCGCCCTTCTCCGCTATGCGATGGCGGCAGAAAAGCACAACAATGGCCGCTGATGGAGCCATATCCAAAAGCCGCTCGTTCCCTACGTTCGGATATGGGGTTAAAGTGCGCCCCTGCGGCAGCGCCGCCGCCAGATGGAAGTGTGCCGAGTTCATTGGCCCTTGTGTGCCGCATGACCTATCAATCCAATGCCGAGCTTCCCGCGTCCGTGCGGGCGCAGCTTCCATCCGATGCGCAGGACATCTACCGCAGCGCGTTCAACGACGCGTATGCGAACAAGGCGGACGACCCGATCGAGAAGGCCGACGCCCACAACGCCGCTTGGGAAGCCGTCCGGCGCTACTATGTCGAGGAAGGCGGCGTTTGGGTGCGCCGTGGCGTTCCCGGCTGACGGCGCCGACGCGGCTCGATAGGCAAGCGCGACCTCGTTCGGCGCAGCCGGCCCCTATTCCGTTGGACCAGGCTGGGATCGACAATGTCCGGGCGGTACCCGGCGCGCCGAGTTCAGGTCGGCTCGTTCGATTTGTTGGCGGCCGGCGTGCGCCGGTTGGCAAGCGAGACCGCAGCCACGTCCCGCACGATCTGTTCGAAATCGCTCTCTAGGCTGGCGAGGCGCTGCGTGAGCGGCGGCTCCGGCGCCGTCGTGTCCTCATCGCCCGTCGTCGTCAGACGCTGACGCAACCGCTCCACAATACGCATAATTGCCCTCCCGCAACGCGCCGCGGCCCGTCCCCCAAGAACCGGCAGCGACGGCGGGCATTGTACATCCCCGAACCTTCACCCGACAATTAACGGCGTGCAAACTTTGCGCGCGTTGCCGACGCGCAACATTTGCCTGAACGGTAGGCGCTACGCATTGCGCGCGACCGGTGCGCATTCCTCGGTATAGATCGAATACATCGGCTCATCTTGCAGGATGACATCGCGATACTCGCCAAAGCCGTTGAAACGCGTGGACAGTGCACGCCCGTAGGCGCCGACGTTGCCGATCTCGATGTAATCGCCCTCACGCACGGAGGCCGGGAGCATGAAGGGACCCTTCATGCGATCGATGGAGTCGCACGTCGGGCCCCAAAGCTCGAACGGCACCAGCGGCTCGGATGGATCGAGTCCATCGCGGATGAGGCGCAGGGGGAATACGAAGTCGAGCACGGCCGCGTCGTAGAGGGCGCCGTAGCCGCCGTCGTTGATGTAGAGATTGTTGCCCTTCCTCAAATCGACCTTGACGATCAGGCTCTCGGCTTCCGCGACGAGCGCCCGCCCCGGCTCGCAGATGAGGCGGCAGTGCTCGGTCACCGGCAGCTTGTCCATCGCCGACTTGATGACATCGACGAAATCCGAAAGCCGCGCCGGGATGCTGTCGTTGTAGCGGGATGGAAAGCCGCCGCCGACATCGATGGCATCAACCACGACGCCGGCTTTGACGATGAGCTTTTTCACTTCCTCGAATGCGAGCACATAGGCGTCCGGCGTCGTCGTCTGCGAGCCGACGTGGAAGGTGATGCCGAGTTCATCGGCAACCTGGCGCGTCTTGACCAGCAGGCGCTGCGCCGCCTGGCCCGAAATGCCGAACTTGTGCTCCAGCGGAATGCGGCTGTTCTTCGCCGGAACCGCGATGCGGACGAACAGTTCCAGGTCCTTCGCGCCGTCCGTCTCTTCGACGATCTTCTGCAGTTCGTCTTCGGTGTCGAGCGCGAAGCACTTGATGTCGTAGTCGAAGTAGGCCTTGCGGATGGCGTGGCGCGCCTTCACCGGATGCATGAAATGCAGCCGCACGCCCGGAATGGTCGCAGCGTCCTCAAGCTCCACGACCGAGGCGACGTCGAATTGCGTGATGCCGGCCCCGAACAGCGCGCCGACGATGAACGGCGAGCTGTTCGCCTTGTAGGCGTAGGCGACCTCTCCGGGGAAGTTGTTGATGAACCAGCGGGCGGCGCGGCCGGCGGCATGAGGGCGTGCGGCGAACACCGGAATGTCCGGCTGCAGCTCCGTCACCATCTCAAGCGCGTTGGCAAACCTTTCCATGCCGCAACGACCTCCATGCCTCACGGGCCTCGACGTCGGCGGACCAGACGGCCGCCGCACCGCAGCAACAAAAAGTTCGCTGCATTTAGGGTCACCTACCCCCCCTGTAAAGAGCTTTCCCCCTCAAGCGCCAGCGGGGCGGAATCGCTCAAACGCCGATGACGCGACCGCCCACGGTTGACGCCGCCCGCCGCAGCGTTCAAGCATCCGGCCGCAACCCATCGCCGGGCTCACAATTCAACTGGAATGATCGACTTGCGTGACGCGATCGCGACAAACCCGGCACTCTGGCTGACCGGCGGCGGATTTCTGATCGGCCTGATATTCGGAGCGCTGATCCGGCAGACCAACTATTGCACCATGGGGGCCATTTCGGACTGGCGGATCGCCGGCAACCGGGGGCGGCTCGGCGCCGTAGCGCTCGCCGCAGCAACCGCCATGATCGCCGCGCAGCTGCTCGACTGGCTTGGCATCGTCGAGCTTGGCAATTCGATCTACCTAACGCCGCGCTTCAATTGGCTCGGAGCTAGCCTTGGCGGACTGCTATTCGGAGCCGGCATGGTTTACGCGGGCGGCTGTCCGAGCCGCTCGCTGGCGCGCGCCGGAGGCGGCGATGTCCGCGCGCTTGTCGCCATGTTCATCATGGCGTTTGCCGCAACCGTCACACTAAGCGGCGTTCTGGGCACGCCGCGCGTCACGCTCGATCAGGCCAGCACCGCCGATCTTGGATCGGTGGGATATGCGACGCAATCTCTGTCCGAGTTCGCACCCGTGAGCGGCGATACCGCGCGGCTGATCGCGCTCGGCGTTCTGGCGCTGCCTTTGCTGCTGTTCGCGATCCTTGCGGCCGACGTTCTGTCCTCGCCCGCCAATTTGATCGGCGGCATCGGCGTCGGCCTGCTTGTCGGCGCGGGCTGGGCACTCACCGGGCTCGCCTATGACGAAATGAGTGCGAACCCCCTGTCGCCCGCGTCGCTGAGTTTCGTGAAGCCGGTCTCCGACGCCATCGATTGGCTGGAACGGGCGACGGCTCTGGGGCTGCCGGGCTTTGCGGCAGCCGGCGTGTTCGGAACAATCATCGGCAGCTTCATGGCGGCCATGGCGACCGGCACCTTCCGTCTTACCGGCTTTGCCGACAGGAGCGATTTGATGCGCCACATCGGCGGCGCAATAGCGATGGGCATCGGCGGCATCACGGCGATGGGCTGCACGATCGGCCAGGGCGTGACCGGTCTTTCGACCATGTCGCTGCAATCGATCCTGGCTGCCTCCGCGATCGTGGCCGGCGCCGTGCTTGCGCTCGGCCGCCTCATGCGATCGGTCTGATCCTCACTTGCCGCCGAGCACCAGGATAGCGCGGCCATCGCGCAGCGCCGCGCTCTCCTCGATGTCGGGACGCCGGTCCGTGCGCTCACCGCGCGCGCGCCGCTGCCGGTCCGCACCCGCTTGCGCAAAGCGCGCGCGCGCCGCCTTCTCCGGGTTGCGGCGAAAATCCGCCTCCGTCACCAGCGTATCCTGGATGAAATTCTCCCAGTTGCCGAGGACCGTGAAGCGCTGCCGCACGAAATCGTGCTCGATGCCGGCCGGCGGCAGCGAACTCGCAGAGCAGCGTGCGATCAGCGTTTCAGGCCCCTCGCCCTTGAAGCGCAGCTGATATGGCGCGTTGCCTCCTGGAATCTCGGTCGGCTCGCCGCGAATGATGCGGTTGTCCTGCTCGAAGTCGTTCGGGAAGAGGACCGTCGCCTTGCCGTGCGCATCGATGCTGGTGACGGTGAGATAGCAGGTGGCGTCCGCCTCCGCCTGAATGACAAGAAGGTCGCCGGCGTTGGGGCGCGGCTTGTCGACCCAAAGGCTGAGGCCAATCTCGGCATTCGCCTCACGCAGAAAGCCGCCGGTGGCGTTACGCTGTGCGCTCGGCACGTCGATACCCTGCAGCAGGGCGAACAACCGGTCGAGATCGGTGCGCGGCAGAACCCCATGCAGCAGCCGGCGCGCCAAGGGCGCCGCGCGTCCGCCGCTTGACGCCAGCTCTGCAAGAAAGACGTCGCGCTCAAGCCCCGTCTCGCCAAGCGCCGCTTCAATATCGGTATCCTCGCGATAACGCCGGGCGAGCGCCGTCACCGGCTCCTGCCCGCGCACGCGCCGCTTGCCGTCGATGCCCACGGCCGCGAGCGCACGCTGGTAGCGATCGAGGTCGCCGCTGATCAGCAGTGCGTTTTCGCTGTCGCTTCCGTAGAGCGGCAGGGCGGCCGCGCGCGCATCGCTCGGCGTCGCCCCGCTCACCGCCTGCACGTAAGGGAGAAACTCGTCCTTGCCGCCGATGATCCCCTGAGCATGACAGCGCATGCAAGCACCGGCGGCTTCCGTCGTAGGCTCCGGCGCGCCGCCTTCGATCCCCGCATACGGAACTTCGATGCCGGGCAGCACGCGGTCGATGCGGTTGCCGCCGGCGTCATATAGCGCGTACGCCAGAAAACCGTTCGGCAGGGCGAAGATGACACGCACCTCGTCGTGCTTGAAAGCCGCCCGTGCCCCCGTGGCCGACTTTGGCCCGAGCGGAAATGCCAGCAGGTCCTGCTCGCCCGAACCGGTTGCGAAATCATAGACCATCCAGAAGCCGCCACGGCTGCCGGGATGCCGTTCGATCAGCCGGTTGGCGCGCGTGACGCCGCTCGAACGCACCAGGATGCGGCGCACGGCCGAGCGCCGGATATCACGATCAATGTCGACGCCGTTCAGGCGCGCAAGCTCCGACAGCTTGGCCGGCAGGTCGATGAGGCTCGCATAGAGCGGCGGTGCGGATGCCGCTTCCGCGAACCAGTCGCCGTTGACGGAAGGCACTTCCGTCCCCGCCGCCTCAATGATCGCCGCGTCGTGCTTTCGTGCGAGCGTCTTGGGATAGCGTCGTGCAACCTCTTCCCAGCGCGTTGCCGTCCAGCCGATATCGGAGAGCTTGAAAGAGAGCACGCTTCCCGCCGGATCGACCGCGTTTAGCTTTACGGGTTCCGCCGCCGACGACAGCCCGTTGACGAGCTTCGTAAGCGCTTGCCGGTAGGCAGCCATTTCAGCATCAGTCGCGCACGCGTTGTAGAGATGCATGAGCGAAAGAAAGCGCACCTCGCCCGCCTGCTCGCGCTCGGCGCGCTGCGCTTCGCGCATTTTCGCGTCGATGGCCGCCGTCTTCACCGGCTCGCGCGCGGAACAGGCCTGGACGTCCGGCGGCAAATATTTGATCCAGTCACGCACCTGCAGGATGTCGTCGGGACTGGGCTCAACCGCATCCGCCGCCTCGCCATAGATGTCGAGCGGAGCGTGCCGCGTTGCTGTCACGTCATAAAGGCGGGACGCGTCGGGCAGCCCGGGCTTCACCAGAACGGGATCGCGGGCGAGCTCGTCGAGCGCGAGAATGTTCGAAAGATGCCCCGAGGCCAGCGGCCGTTGCGTTCGACCGGCCTGATGGCATCGCGCGCAATGGGTCTCGAACACCTGATAGGTCTTGGCGGCGCGCGGTTCGTCCGGCCGCTTCGGCACGCGTGGCAATCCGGGAAGCGGCCGTGGCGGCAACGGCGGCGGAGCGACGGCAGCGGCGGGTGGGGTCTGTGGAGCGGGTGCGGGCGTTTGCGCGATGGCGGCGATGGCAAGAAGGAACGCCTGACCGCAGGCCGCCAGCGCGAGCGCATAAGGCCTGCGCCGCTCGATCTGCCCGTCCCTGCGATTCAAAGCCCCCGCTCCATCACTCGCGATCATGCGCGCCCGCCAGGACACGACACCATAGTGCACCGGCCGTCGCCGCGCCTAGCGCGCACCGCTTAGAAGCCGTTGGCGGCAACAATGCGTTTGCGATAACGCCGTCCGCGCGATGCCCGGCAATGACCTGTTAAGACCTCTAAACAAAACATGAAAACGCCGGTGTTAACATTAGGCATACCAAGCCATTAAGCTCGCCAAACAGCTCCGGATCGATTAACTGTTCCTTACAAGGATCAACGACCCGCTGGACCGCCTCCGATGGATCTGGAAGCCGCCAACCTCGCAAATGCACGCGCCAGCCGCCTCACGCGGGCCGGAATGATCGCATGCTTCGCGCTGGCCGGCGGCATGCTGATCGCGTCACTGGCACTCGCGAAGTCAACAAGCAGCCCGCAGACCTTAGCCGTGCCGTCGCCGACCCTCCAACACTGATCCCGAACGACACGATCCCACTCCCCCGATCTCCGACGATACTCCCGACCCAAGACTCCCGACCCAAGTCCTCATGAGCCTCGCGCAAAAACGCGAGGCTCAATTTTTTTGCGCAACTTAGCGCGGACCTCCGCCCGCACCTTTGACGCTCACCACATAGCCAGCCGTCCGAAGCTGCGCGACGACATCGTCGCGATGCGGCCGGTCGCGCGTCTCGATCACGAGGTGCAGCTCCGTCCCCTTGGCCGGCAGATCGGTGAAGACGCGCTGGTGATAGACCTCGACGACGTTGGCGCCCGCCCCGCCGATGATACCCGCGATACGCGCAAGCTGCCCCGGCCTGTCGGGAACGTCGATCGCGAGCCGCGAGAGACGGCCGTCGCGCGCAAGCTCGCGCGTGAGCACGCTGGCGAGCAGCCGCGTATCGATGTTGCCACCACAGAGCACGAGGCCGACTTTGCGGTCCTTGTAGGCGCCGGGATCGCTGACGAGCGCGGCGAGACCGGCTGCTCCGGCGCCTTCCACGACCGTCTTTTCGATATTGATCAGCAGCGTCACAGCACGCTCGAGTTCCGCTTCCGACACAAGCGCGATGGTATCTACGTTGGCTTCGACGATCGGCTTTGTGAGCGTGCCGGGCGACGTCACCGCAATGCCTTCTGCAAGCGTGTCGCCACCCACTGGAAGCGAGCCGCCCTTCACCGCATTCAGCATGGATGGAAAGAGCTGCGCTTCGACCCCGACGACGCGGATCGCGGGATTGATGGCCTTGGCGGCAATCGACATGCCGGAAATGAGACCACCGCCACCGATCGGCACCACGAGCACGTCGAGATCGGGCACCGCGCGCAGCATTTCGAGCGCGATCGTGCCTTGGCCTGCGATGACCGCGGGATCATCGAACGGGTGAATGAAAATGAGGCCGTGCTCGTAACCATATTTGCGAGCAAAGCGCGAGGCGTCTTCGAGCGTCTGACCCTCAAGGATTACCTTGGCGCCGTGGCTCAGCGTGTTGTCGACCTTGATCTGCGGCGTACCGGCCGGCATCACGATGGTGGCGGGAATGTCGAGACGGCGCGCGTGATAAGCGACGCCTTGCGCGTGGTTGCCGGCCGACATCGCGATCACGCCTTTAGCCCGCTCGTCGGCGGCAAGCGTCAAGAGCTTGTTCAGCGCGCCGCGCTCTTTGTAGGACGCGGTGAACTGTAAATTCTCGAATTTGAGCCAGACCTCCGCACCGAGCAGCTGGCTCAACGTGCGGCTCATCGCGAAACGCGTATCGACGACCGCGCCGCGAATTGCGGAAGCGGCCCGTTCGATGTCGGCAAGGCTGACGCTCATGGCGGTGGCATTCGGCACGGACGTGATGGTCATGGTTTCCGGGATGTGAAGGGCGGGTTTCGATACCGGAACATAGTGGCCGCCCGCCGTTCTGGCCCGTCAAATCTCACAGGCTTCAGGCATGCCGATCAGATGAACGCCGGCTGAAGTCGCCGTTCAGCGCCGGCTCAGAGGCGCGTCGGTAAGGTCCCGGCCACGCTCGGAGCCAAGGGCCGCTCCGGACGACCCGCCCGGGCCCTGGAGAGATCCTTATGTTGACCCGCACCCTCGCCGTTATTGCCGGCGCCACCATGCTGACGGCCTCGGCCGCGACCTTCGCCAACGCAGAACCCTACGGACGCGTCGAAGTCCGCAGCCCGGTCGATGCCCGAAGCCCCGTCGACAGCGGCAGCGGCCATCACAACGACGACGACTATGGTTACGGCGGCGGCAACTACCGTCCGCGCCCGCCGGTCGGTTGGGGTGGCCCGGCTTACCGCCCCGGATTCGGCCCCGGATTCGGATTGCCGCGCGTCGAGGCTCGCGTGAGCTACGGCTACGATTGGCGCGATCCGCAGGTGCGCGAGGCCATGGCCCGCACGCAGGCCATCGAAGCCTGGAGAACAAAAGTGTCGTATCGCTTCGGCGATCGCTTCGCACATTGGCGCGTGGCGCAGGACAAGTACGTCGATTGCACCCGCACCCGTGCCACCCTCACCTGCGTTGCCAGCGCCCGCCCGCAGAGCGGCTGGGCCGGCTGGCGCCGCTGGGGCTGGAACACCGGCTACTGAGCCGACACGTCGCCCGGAAGTAACAACAGGAGGAGCATCGCGCTCCTCCTGTTTGCTTATGGCACGCCGTCTCCTTATCCGTATTGAGCGCCTGCCGGCGAGGGAAGAACAACAAGGAGAAGCGGAATGGCCAAAGTCGCCTGGATCGGCCTCGGCGTCATGGGATACCCGATGGCGGGCCACCTGAAAGCGCGCGGTGGACATGACGTGACCGTCTTCAACCGCAGCGCCGCCAAAGCCGGAAACTGGATCGGCCAGTTCGGAGGCGCGAGCGCGCCGACCCCCGCCGACGCCGCCCGGGATTGCGACTTCGTCTTCGCCTGCGTCGGCAATGACGATGACCTGCGCAGTGTCACCTCAGGCGCCGACGGCGCGTTCGCGAGCATGAAGCCTGGTGCCGTTTTCGTCGATCACACGACGGCATCCGCGCACGTCGCGCGTGAACTGGCGCAAGCCGCCGCTTCGCGCGGTCTGTCTTTTCTCGATTGCCCGGTATCAGGCGGCCAGGCCGGTGCCGAGAACGGCGTGCTGACCATCATGGCGGGCGGCGACCGAGCAGCCTTCGAAAGCGCCGAGCCGGTGATGCGCTCCTACGCGCGCACTATTCAATACATGGGCGCTTCCGGCTGCGGCCAGCTTGCCAAGATGGCAAACCAGATCGCGGTCGCAGGCGTCGTCCAGGGTTTGTCGGAAGCGATCCAGTTCGCCGAGCGCGCAGGTTTGGACGTAGCGTCATTGATCGCCACCATCTCAAAAGGGGCCGCGCAATCCTGGCAGATGGAAAACCGCTGGCAGACCATGCACGCCCGCAAATTTGATTTCGGATTCGCGGTTGACTGGATGCGCAAGGATCTCGCGATCTGTTTCGACGAAGCCCAGCGCAACGGTGCCCGCCTGCCGGCCACGCGTCTGATCGACCAATACTATGAGCAGGTGCAGGCGATGGGCGGCTCCCGCTGGGACACCTCAAGCCTGATCGCCCGCTTCGATGACCCCGCGATTACCGACGACTGAAACCCAAACGTGCAAACGTCTAGGCCTCGGCGCGCTCGCTCTTGCCGCCATCGGATGTGATGGCGAACTGCAGCGGCAGTGCGGTCGTGTACTTCATCTGCTCCATCGCGAAGGCGGACGACACCTTGGCAATTTCGATGCGCGCAATCAGCTTCTTGTAGAACTCGTCGTAGGCCGCGATGTCGGGCACCGCGACGCGCAGCAGATAATCGACTTCTCCCGACATACGATAGAATTCGACCACTTCGGGAAAATCGGCGACCGCGCTGTGAAAACGCTCGAGCCACGCATGCGAGTGCTTGTCCGTTTTAATGGACACGAACACCGTGACGCCTGCGTTGACCTGCTCGGCATCGAGAATTGCGACCCGGCGCCGGATGACGCCCGCCTCTTCGAGCTTTTGAACCCGGCGCCAGCAAGGTGTGGTCGACAAGCCCACCTCGCGCCCGATGTCGGCGACCGGGCGCGTGCAGTCCTGCTGCAGGATGCGGAGAATTTTGACATCCATTTCGTCGAGCACAGCGCACCTCGGATTTGAGAACAATATTTGCCTTTCGCCCACATTAGGCGTGGAACAATTTTCTCTGTTTAGCGCAAACGGCAGAGAATTAGTATTTTTTTCTTCTCAGCGGCAAGTTGCGCCTTGCCGGACCTAGCCCCTGCCGGCATATTTTGGGCCAGCAATCAGGGCCAACCGAACGAAAAGATTCATGCCGCAGCACAAACAATTGACCGACCGCGTTGCAGTCGCAGGCGCGCTCGGAGAGGCGGACTTCGCGGCTGTGAAAGCCGCCGGTTTCGCCACCGTCGTTAACTTTCGACCCGACGGCGAAAGCCGCACCCAATTGCCCAGCGAAGACGCACAGGCCGCCGCCGAGGCTGCTGGTCTCATCTACCATCATGTGCCGACAACGAAGTTCGAGGTACTGACCGACGAGGTGCTCGATCGCGCCGCGCCCGTCCTGATCGGCGGTGCCGGTCCGGTTTTGGCCTACTGCGCCTCCGGGCAGCGCGCGGCCATCGTTTGGGCCGCCATCACATCACGCACGACACCGGTCGATGACGTCTTGGCGGCACTGAAGCAGGCCGGGCTGGAACTGGATTTCCTGCGTGATGAGCTGGAAACCCAAGCCGATCGTGTGCGCTTGGCAGCGCTTTCGACCGGCGAACCCGCGTCTTCGGAACAGCTGGACACCGAGCCCGAAACCGTCACGCGTCTCAACCGCGATCGCCGGACGAACGGTGCTCGTCGCGCCAATTCCGCGGCCGCGTGAATTCTGACGCCCACAGGCCGCGCTTTTTGAGCTTGGCCTCCCCCTCCTCGCGCACGTAGCCGCCGTAGGCGACCGCCATTCCCGACTGCACCATGCCGCGATTGAGATCGCGTCCGGCCGCCGTGCAGTAGGCGAGCAGCCGTCCATGCCTGTCACGCTCCTGCACGCGACATGAAACGACATCCTTGCCGATCAGGCTCCGCAACTGATCTCGTGCCGCCTCGCCACAAGCCCATGCGGCGCTATCGCGCGTGCAGGATTGCCGTCCCTCCGGCGCATCGATGCCCTTGAGGCGCACTTCATCACGCCCCACCCACAGACTGTCGCCATCGATGGCGCGCCCGGCACCGGAAACCGACGCCGGATAAGGCGCATCGGCACCGGGATTATCGCGCCGTCCGATTTGGTCGCGGCCAAAGATTGCAGCAACAACGAGCAGGATCATTGTCGCGATCCACCGTGCCATCGCGGCTCTGTTGCGGCCATACCAGGGCTTGCTGCGCATGTTCGGTCCACTTCATTCCACTTCGTTAATGATGCTTCAGCGAATTAGCGCCAATCTGCCCCGGGGGACCCTGCCGAACCCGGCGGGGGTGTTGGGCATTCTGGGGAATAGCGGCTTACGCAATGGGCGACAACGTCGACAGCGAGGCAAAGGCGGAGCGTCGCAAGCCGCGCGCCCCGCGCCCAAGGCGCGCTGATGACGAATTGAAGGCCTATCGCGAGCGCATCACCCACGGCACCACGCGCAAGCCTGAGTTCGACTACGAATTGATGACCATGTTCGCGCGCAACGAGACGAGCGCGCCGCTGGCCATGCCGGCCCTGTGCTTCATCTTCTACATCGCGTCGATGTTCTGGGCGACGTTCCTGGAAGCGACGACGTGGATCGCCATCGTCTCCATCGGCAAGGTCTACATGCTTGACCAGTGCCGCCGCCTGCTGTCGCTGCCGCGCTCCGAGGTCAACATCGGACAATGGCGACGCCACTTCATCCGTATCGAACTCTTCAATGGCGTCGCGCTCGCGGGCTTCGCGCTGATCGGCTTCGCAGACGCGCAGAATTCCGTGACACCCGCGACGTTTTCGTCACACGTCTTCATCTTCGCGACCCTCATGGTCGTGCTCGCGATCCGCATGACGTTTGCGTCCACCCTGCCGCACGTCTTCCTGGCCGGCACCGTGCCGATGACACTCGCCGTGGCCGCCCGGCTGTTCGCCATCGGCGATCCGTTCTACTACGCGCTGGCGTCCATGGCCGTCGGCATCCATGTCTTCTTCGTGTATCTGGCGCGCGGCCTCCAATCGACGGCGCTCGCCATGGTTGAGTATCGCGCCGAAAAGGACAGCCTGATCTCGGAGCTCGAGGAAGCGACCGCCATTTCGGACGAAGCACGCCGCCGTGCCGAGGCGGCAAACAAAGCCAAATCGCGCTTTCTCGCCACCATGAGCCACGAACTGCGTACGCCGCTCAACGCCATCATGGGCTTCTCCGAAGTCATGGAGAAGGAGCTGCTCGGACCCGTCGGCAACGACAGCTACCGCGAGTACGCCCGCAACATCTATTCGAGCGGCAACCACCTGCTGCACATCATCAACGAGATCCTGGATCTATCGCGTATCGAAGCCGGCCGTTACGAGCTGCACGAGGACACGATCCGCCTGACAGACATCGCGGAAGACTGCGAGCGCCTGGTCAAGATCCGAGCCGACGCCAAGGGCCTCCACATCGTCGAGGAATTCGCTGACGACCTGCCCCAGATCTGGGCCGATCCGCGCGCATTGCGTCAGATCTGCCTCAACCTGCTTTCGAACGCCTTGAAGTTCACGCCCGCAGGCGGCCGCATCACGATCGTAGTCGGGCACACAACAGACGGCGGGCAGTACCTGACGGTGCGCGATACCGGACCCGGCATCCCCGAGGAAGAGATCCCGCGTGTGCTCCAGGCATTCGGACAGGGCTCGCTCGCCCACGAATCCGCTGAAGGCGGCACCGGTCTCGGACTTCCCATCGTGCAGAACCTGATCCAACTGCACGGCGGCAGTTTCGACCTGAAGTCGGAGCTGCGCAAAGGCACGGAAGTGACCGTCACGCTACCGCGCCAACGCGTGCTGCACGCCATGGCGCCGTTGCAGCCGCTCGGCATGGAACGCCATCGCGATCCAGAGCCCACACCCCGAAATGCACGCCGTCCGCGCCTGCGCGCCGCCTCCCCCTATGGCTCAGATTATCCATATTCGGCCGCCGACGGCGCGCGTTGATGCCCCGTTGCTGCAACGGACCCGCACCATTACCTTTGCGACCATGAACGACATCTCGCCGCCAGCCTCCCGAAGCGCCACCATCGAAACGCCGTGCGTGAAGATTTGCGTGATCGATGAGTCCGCCGGCCTTTGCGTCGGCTGCGGACGCAGCCGTGCCGAGATCGCGCAATGGACCTCGTACACTCCGGCGGAGCGCCGCCGGATTATGGACGAGCTGCCTCACCGTCTCAAAAAAGACTGAGTAGGCGATGCTCGGACTTCTCCTCGCCATCATTGCCGCGCTTGCGGCGATCCTGTTCTTCTTCGGTGCCGACGAAGACGCGATGGCGCACGTGCCCACGGCAGCAACCGCGATTGCCGTCGTTGCCGCACTGCTCGTCCTCTATCTCGCGACACTGCGTGCCGAACGACACGAACGAACGGGACGGTCGCGCCGCTGGATGGGCGCGCTTCTGCTACTCGCAGCCTACGGTTCGGCCGCCTACCTCTACGCGCCGGCGGCCGTGACGCTGCCTGATGTACTGAGCGACGTAACGACGGTCTCCGAAACGGCGCCCGCCAGCAACGCGCCGGCCGCGGTTCGCATCCGCCGCGCAGGCGACGGGCGCATCCTTGCCAAGAGCCGCATCAACGGAACGCCCGTCGACATGATCGTCGATAGCGGATCAAGCGCAATCGTCTTGAAGGCCTCGGACGCGGAGCGCGCCGGGATCGCGATCGCAACGGCGGCCTACGACACACCGCTCGCGACCGCCGGCGGCGAGACATACGTGGCACCCGTCCACGTGCGCACCCTTGAGGTCGGCCCGATCCGCGTCGATGACGTCGAAGCCTTCGTCGCCAAGCCCGGCAGCGTTAACGAAAGCTTGCTCGGTATGAGTTTCTTAAGACGTTTGTCGTCCTATGAACTGAGCGGCGAGTTCGCGACGCTGCGCCAATAGGCGCGCCCGGCTAGGGCGGCCCAAGAACCGCGGGTTTGCCCTTATGCAGGTCTCATCAGGAACGATCAGCCTGTTCGTCTGCGTTGTCATGACCATGATCGGCGCATCGGCCACCGCGTACATGCTGGAGCACCCCGAAGAAACCCAGGGCTTCAGCCGCAAGCTACTCGAAATTGCCGGCATCGATCCCGAACGGCTCGCAGCCGCCGTCGCGCGCCCTGCGCCCGCCGAAGCTGAAAGCCAGGCCATGGCGGCATCCACCGAAACGGTCACCCTAAACGCTGATCAGCTCGGTCACTTCGAGGCCGAGGCCGAAGTGAACGGCCGTCGCGTCTCGGTGCTGGTCGATACCGGCGCAACGCTGGTGGCGCTGACCTACGAGGATGCGGAGCGCGCTGGCATGTTCCCGCGCCCGTCGGACTTCACGCAGGTGGTCGCCACCGCCAACGGCACCGCTCGGTATGCCCCGGTCATGATCGACAGCGTGACCATCGGCGATATCACCGTGCGCAACATACCCGGCGCCGTATCCGAGCCCGGCCGCCTGCACCGAACCCTGCTCGGCATGTCGTTCCTGGGCCGCTTGTCCCGCGTCGACATGCGGACCGGTACGCTCGTGCTCCACGAATAGGCACCCGAACCCGCGGCATCGCCGGGCGCTTTCGCGCTGATTGACCCGTCAGACGACCATGCGACAACGGCGCACCACATGCCGTTTGTTTGCCACACCGCTTACGCTAGTCTCCGCGCCAAATCTTGAGGGGTACACCATGCTGCCGAAACCGCGCGCCGACTTGAAGCCCAATACCGCCGACTTCGAGCGCCTTCCGCTCGTCAAGCCGACGGGCTTCCGCGAGTACGACGCGCGCTGGCTGTTCCCCGAGGAAATCAACTTGATGGGCTTGAACGCGGTCGGCCTCGGCGTCGCCACGTTGTTCGCGCGCCGCGGGGTCCCGAAGCGCATCGTGGTCGGTCACGACTTCCGCTGGTATTCGGGCAGCGTGAAGCAGGCGCTGATGACCGGCCTGCTCGCGGGCGGCTGCGAGGTACACGATATCGGCCTCGCGCTTTCTCCCATGGCCTACTTCGCGCAGTTCGCACTCGACGTCGAAGGCGTCGCGATGGTGACGGCGAGCCACAACGACAACGGCTGGACCGGCATCAAGATGGGCATGGCGCGGCCGCTGACGTTCGGCCCAGACGAAATGGGAGAACTGAAAGATATCGTGCTCTCGGGCGCCTTTGAGACGAAGGCCGGCGGCCGCTACGTCCACGTGCCCGACATGGCCGAGCGCTACATGGCGTCGCTCACCGACCGGCCGAAACTGAAACGTCGGCTGAAGGTGGTGGCCGCTTGCGGTAACGGCACGGCGGGCGCCTTTGCACCACAAGTCCTGCAGGCTGTCGGCTGCGAGGTCATCCCGCTCAACGCCGAACTCGACCACTCCTTCCCCAACCACAATCCGAACCCCGAAGACCTGAAGATGCTGCGAGCCGTCTCCGCCAAGGTGCTTGAGACAGGCGCCGACGTCGGCCTCGCCTTCGACGGCGACGGCGACCGCTGCGGCGTCGTCGCCAACGACGGACACGAGATCTTCGCCGACAAGGTCGGCGTGATGCTCGCCCGCGACATCTCCTCGATCTATAAGAACGCGAAATTCGTCGTCGACGTGAAGTCGACCGGCCTTTTCACGACCGACCCTGTGCTGATCGCCAACGGCGCGACGACCGCCTACTGGAAGACCGGTCACAGCTACATCAAGCGCTACAACTTCGAGAACAAGACGCTCGTCGGCTTCGAGAAGTCCGGACACTTCTTCTTCAACACGCCGCTCGGCCGCGGCTACGACGACGGTATCGTCGCCGCACTCGCCGTTTGCGACATGCTCGATCGCAACCCCGGGAAAACCATGGCCGACTTGCGCGACGCGCTCCCCAAGACCTGGAGTTCGCCGACCATGTCGCCCCACTGCGACGACGAGAAGAAATACGGCGTCGTCGACCGCATGGTCGAACACTACAAGCGCCAGCAGGAGACAGGCGGCCACATCGCCGGTCAGGCCATTCGCGATCTGATCACCGTCAACGGCGTGCGCGTCGTTTTGGAGGACGGCACTTGGGGCCTGGTACGTGCGTCATCCAACAAGCCGGAGCTCGTCATAGTCGTTGAAAGCCCGACGTCGGAAGCCAACATGAAGGCTATCTTCAAGGATATTGATCAGCAGCTCGCGCGCTTCCCCGAGGTCGGCGAGTACAATCAGAAGATCGCTGTCTGAAGTGCGGTCTGACCGGGCGGCCGACGGCCGCTATCACTTGAGCAGCGTCCAGAGAAAGCGCGCCACGACGCAGGCGATGAAGATTGCGAAGGCGATCTCGAGCTTGCGCTTCGATATGCCATGCGCGAGCCTGACGCCGAACGGCGCCGCCATCATGCTGAGCGGAACGACAAGCAGCGCCACGAGACTGACGTAGCCGAGCGAATAGGGCGGCAGGCCGGGCATGTTCCAGCCCGTCACGACGTAACCGATGAGACCCGGTAGCGCGATGACCGGACCGATCCCGGTCGCGGTCGCCACCGCCTGCAGCAGCGGCCGGCCGTAGAGCGTCAGCAGCGGCACAGTGAATGTTGCGCCGCCGATTCCCATCAGGGTCGAAAGAAGGCCGATGACGAACGCCGCGCCCTCGAGCACCGGCGGCGCGGGCAGCGTGTCGGCGATTTTCCAGTCGTCGCGGCCAAGCGCCATTTTGATGGCGAGAAGCGAACCGAACACGACCCAAACCCAGCGCAAGGCTTCGCTGCTGGCGTCGCTCGCGACCACGACGCCGACGACGACGCCAATGAAGACCCACGGCGCCATGCGGCGCACCACCGCCATGTCGACCGCGCCGCGCGCATTGTGCGCGTAAAGCGAGGTCAGTACGGTCGGCGCGATCACCGCCAGCGTCGTGCCGAGCGTCAGGTGCATACGTACATCTTCGGGCACGCCTGCGATCCCGAACGCCTCATAGAGCACTGGCACGAGCACGCCGCCGCCGCCGATGCCGAGCAGGCCCGACAACAGCCCCGCCACGATGCCCGCGCAGGCAATCGCCGCGATCAGCAGGTATAGATCGTTGCCGTGAAGTGCGAACTGCATTTCAGCACGCCGCCGCCTGTTCGGCCGCCGGCACCAGGCGCGAGCCGGCAATCGTGCCCTCGGCAAGCGCGGCGGCCTCGGCCAGCAGCTCGGCAGGCGCGTTGGCTCGCGTCGCTTGCTCGCTCAGGAAACGGCGGAACAGCTTGCCGCGCGGACGGCCGTGATAGAGGCCGAGCACATGGCGCGTGATGTTGGAAAGCCGTCCGCCTTGCGCGATGTGGCGCGCCGCATAGTTCTGAAGTTCCGCCAGCACATGCGCACGCTCGGGCATCTGTGCGCCTGACGCGAACAGACTCTGATCGACTTCGGCCAAAAGATAGGGATTCTGATACGCAGCTCGTCCAAGCATCACGCCGTCGACATGCCGCAAGTGCTCATCGACCGCATCCAGCGTTTCGATGCCGCCGTTGATCACGATCTCAAGGTCGGGGCGCGACGCCTTCAATCTGTAGACGCGGCCATAGTCGAGCGGCGGGACTTCGCGGTTCTCTTTCGGCGAAAGCCCTTTCAGCCACGCCTTGCGCGCGTGCACGACAAAGGTTCGGCAACCGGCGGTCGCCACCGTATCGATGAACCGCTGGAGATCGGCTTCGCCGTCCTGATCGTCAATGCCGATGCGGCACTTTACGGTAACGGGCACGCGGCAGGCCGAATGCATCGCATCGACGCACTGCGCGACGAGTTCCGGTTCCGCCATTAGGCAGGCACCGAAGCGCCCTTCCTGCACACGGTCGGACGGACAGCCGATGTTGAGATTGATTTCATCGTATCCAAGCTCGGCGCCGATCGCGGCCGCCCGAGCCAACTTCTTGGCGTCTGATCCGCCAAGCTGGAGGGCGACCGTATGCTCGATCGGATCGAAGCCGAGCAGTCGCGCGCGATCGCCATGGATGACGGCGTCCGCCGTCACCATCTCGGTATAAAGCAACGCATGCCGCGACAGCAGACGGTGGAAGGTCCGGCAATGCCGGTCCGTCCAATCCATCATAGGCGCGATACAGAATTTATGTGTTTGGGATTTCAAGGATTTCCCTGAGTCTGGAACCTGCTCGCACGTTTGTGCACCAAACGGCGGAGCATGTCATCCGGACCAATGGCCTCGTGATTCGGCCTGCGAAACCAGCCCCTATTACGGCTGAACATTGCGGCGGTATTCGCCAGGCGTGATCTTGAACTCGCGCCGGAACAACCGGGTCATGTGGCTCTGATCGGAAAAGCCACAACTCGCCGCGACGCATTTCAGCGCAATATCGCCCGACGCGATCATCTCTCGCGCGCGCTCCAGCCTTCGATGCATCAGGTAGACATAGGGCGGACAGCCAAACGTTTCGTTGAACTGCCTGATCAAATGAAAAACGCTGATGTTGGCGACCTGCGCAATGTCCGCCAGACTGAGGTTGCGGTCGAGATTCGTCTCCATGAATTCGCGCACGCGCCGCGCCTGTGTCGGTGACAGTCCGCTCTTGGCTATCTGCGCTTCACGCAGTTCACCCGCATAGTTGCGCAGCAGATGGACGCAGACCTGATTGGTCACCGCCTCGACATACAGCGTACCGCCGAGTCCGCCCGACCTGAGTTCCTGCATGAGCGCGGACATCGCCCCGATGAGGACGTGATCGTCGGCGCGCAGCACGTCGCGAAGCTCTACGCACTTGATATCGCGTTCGTAGATGTCGCTCGCGATCTCGGCCAGCCGGTCGGGAGAAATATAGAGGTGCTGAACTTCGATCGGCACGGTCCAATGCCAGTGCGAGTCGGCGGAATGCGTGAGCAGTGAGACGCAACCCGGTCCCACCTGCTCTTGACGCCAGGGGCCGGAACACTTGCGGTTCATCGGGGTGAGACCGTCCCGATAGACAACGATCATGTAGTCGCGCATCGACGGAATGGGCACGTCAAGAGAGGCGTAGTGATAACCGCGAATGCGCACGTCCTTCCAATTCTGGGACGCGCTGTCGACCGTCAGATCGCCCGGAACCCAAATCGGCAACTCTTCGGGCGTGATGAGTGCCATACGCTTCTCCCTGCGCCGCGCTGCACGAGGCGGCGTATTGTTTCCTCCGTTGGCGCGATTGGGATGGTCGCGCCTCGGCCGTGGCCTTGCTTATTGTTTCATGGTCGGCCAGCCGCCGAATTCGGGAACGATACCCTGTCGGCGCAAGGGTGGCATTGTACCGCCATGCCGGGTTTTTTATCACGATCTTGCTGCGCCTCGACCGCACTGACGCGATCGCACATACAAGAACCCCCCGCAGAAACACCCGAATAAGCTGCCGCGTTCGCCTTTAGCACTGAACCTCAGTTGAGGCAGTACACGCCGCGGCAGCACGTCAACGTCGCCCTCACCGCCACCGCAAGCGATGAACTGACCGACAGCAATATCATTCCTAAAATTCCCGCCAAAACGTTCAAGATGTCAGCTTCGATCCGGGAATAGTTTCCGCGCGTCCAAGGAGCAGGTTCCCGAGATGGCCACTCGGAAAACCTCCAAAAACTCATAAAAATGGGAGTAATTTGGCATGTTGAACGCAAAGGCCCATCGCAGACGGGTCCTGCAAGGACTGGTTTGCGCGCTAGCAATTTCGCCGGTCGTGGGCGCGCCTGGGCTCAAGGCCGAGGATAATCCGAACGACTGGCCACAGTATCATCGCACCGACGCCGGCTTGCGCTACAGCCCGCTCGATAAGATCACCAAGGCCAACATCTCGAAGCTCAAGGTCGCTTGGATGCACCAGCCGGGCGACATCGCTCAGGGCTTGCAGGCAACGCCCCTCGCCATCGACGGCGTGCTCTATTACATCGCCGCCAACAACCGCGTCTTCGCGCTTGATGCGATCACCGGCGACCAGATTTGGAGTTTCACGCCCGAACTCGATCCGATCGCGGCCAAGTCTCTTTTCTCGTTCTACAATCGCGGCGTAACCGTCGGCAAAGGCAAGGTCTACTTCGGCTCGCTGGACGGTCGCGTATTCGCGCTCGATCAGAAGACCGGCAAGAAGCTGTGGGACACCAAGCTCACCGATCCCAAGAACTGCCACGGCTGCAACTTCACCTCGCCTCCGACGCTAGCGGGCGATGCGCTTGTGCTGGGGCAGACGGGCGGCGACCTGGCGCAAAGCGGCAAGATCTTTGCTGTCAACGCCGAGACCGGCAAGCGTACCTGGACGTTCGACGTCATCAGCAACGATCCCAAGAGTTGGCCGGCGAAAGCGGCACCCCATGGTGGTGGCGGCGCCTGGCTGCCGGGCCAGTACGACGAAAAGTATGACCAGCTCATCATCGGCACGACCAACGCAGCACCTGACTTCGACGGCTCGGAACGCAAGGGCGACAACCTCTACACTGCAACGATTCTCGCGCTCGATCCCAAGACCGGCAAACTGCGCTGGCATCATCAGGAAGTCCCGCATGACGTCTGGGACTACGACGCGGCCTACGAAAGCGTTATGGTCGAGAAGGACGGCAAGGATCTGCTGTTCCATCTCAACAAAGGCGGCTTCGTAACTGTTCTCGATCGCAAGGACGGCTCCGTCGTCAACGTCTGGCCGCTGTCGCACAACATCAATTGGGTGAAATCGATCGATCCCAAGTCTGGCGAATTGATCGGCCGCGACGAGCCCGAGCTCGACAAGGTCAAGACGTTCTGCCCGAGTGTTCTTGGTGCACGTAGCTGGAACCATGGTGCTTATGATCCCAAGCGCGGATTGTGGTTCACCAACGCGCACGAATTCTGCCAAGGCGTCCAGGTCGGCAAGACCGAGCCGAAAGACGTGCCCTTCAGCGCCCCGTTTTTCAACTTCTCGAAGTTGGAGTTCGTTCCGCCGCCAGGCGGCAAGGCAACAAGCCGCCTGCAGGCCGTCGATCCCTTCACCGGCAAGACGGCCTGGACCGTGGATTCGCCGATGCCCAATTTGGGCTCAGTTCTGGCGACGGCCGGAGATCTCGTGTTCAACGGTGACGTGAGGGGTTACGTACGCGCTTACGCTTCTGACACGGGTGAGGAAGTCTGGAAATTCAACGTCGGCTCCGGCATCCGCTCCGGCATCATGACGTACTCCGCCGGCGGCAAGCAGTACATCGTTGTTCCGGCCGGCTTCGGCTCCCTGTTTCCGGCATTCGCCGGTGGCATCTTCCCGGAGTTCAAGGGGGCCCGCGGCGGTGCGGTACTCGTCGCCTTCACGCTCGAATAGCGAAACAGGGTGCCGGGCGGCAGATCAGCGCGCGGCACCCGCCCTTCCGCAATCCTCAACACGACTGTCGGAGAGCCGCGTGAAATACCTGCACGCCCTTGCGATCATCACGGCCTTGAGCTTTGCCGGCACGGCCGCCGCTGAGCCGTCAGCCCCTCCCGCTCCAAGCGCAGAAGATCTAAAGCGTGACGATTGGATCGAAGCCGGCAAGAGCCGTTTCATCAAGACGTGCGCCTATTGCCACGGAACGAAGGGCGAGGCCGGCAAGACGGCCGCCTTCAGCACGCGGGAAAACTGGGACCCCCAGATCATCTTCGACACCATTTCCGAAGGCCGCACCAACGGCTCCAACGTCATGCCATCGTGGAAGGGATCAATACCCGACGACGAAATCTGGAAAATGGTCGCCTATATCAAGTCGCTTGCTGCGCCGGCCGCCAAGTAGCTGGCGCGGGAGCGCGGCCCAAAAACGTCCGCGCCGACCGACTAAGTGCCGCGCCGTGTGGCGACGCACGCCGACGCCATTTCGCTCTAGCCGTCCGCCACCGCGCTAACGGCTCCGGCGCAACTTCGACAGGTGTTTGCGGAACGCCTCCAGCGTTGCATCGCTCACGTGATGCTCGATACCCTCGGCATCTTCGTCCGCCGTCTCGGCATCGACGCCAAGCGCCAGCAGAAACTCCCTGACGACCCGATGGCGCGCACGCGCGGCTGCGGCAAGTTCGCGGCCCTTGTCGGTGAGAAAAATCGCACGATACGGCGCGCTGTTCACATAGCCATCCCGCTGCAGCCGCTGGATCGCATTGTTCACGGTCGGCTTCGTGACGCCCAGGCACTCGGCAAGATCAACGACGCGCGCCTCTCCCTTTTCCTCGATGAGGTCGGCAATCAATTCCACGTAGTCTTCCGCGACCTCTGTCTGATGCGCATCTCGCACACGCTGGAAGCGCCGTGCTCGCCGCGCCGGCGCTGGATCTGACGTTGTTCTGGCAGGGGTCATGGTCACTCCTTCCGACACCAGAGCAATACACGAGTTCGCCGTTGACAACAATATTAGCAATGACTAACTAAGAGCGGCGTAGCTAATTTTAGTGATCGGGCCTCCGGCCCGGCACACGATTGGCAAGGCATGGGCCGGGAAGTGTCCGTCCCGTTTTTATCGAGGGCAAACAGAAAGGCTCGGGCGCGCAAATGAACCTGAGGTTGAGCGTCCCATCGCGACGTTCGGCACTTCGAGATCTGCTGGCAATCGCGGCCGCAGTAGTGCCGCTGGCCCTGGGGGTCCCCAGCGCTGCACACGCACAGGCAAAAAAGCCGTTCCGAGTCGTGACGACGTTCACCGTCATCCAGGACATCGCTCAGAACGTCGCCGGCACGTCCGCGATCGTTGAATCGATCACGAAGCCCGGCGCCGAGATCCACGACTACCAGCCCACTCCGCTCGATATCGTGAAAGCGCAGTCGGCCGATCTCGTGCTGTGGAACGGCATGAACCTGGAGCGCTGGTTCGAGAAGTTCTTCGAAAACGTGAAGGACGTACCGAGCGCCGTCGTCACCGAAAACATCGAGCCGATGGGCATCAAGGAAGGTCCCTACACCGGCAAGCCCAATCCGCACGCTTGGATGTCGCCGTCAAACGCGCTGATCTACGTCGAGAACATCCGCAAGGCGCTCAGCACCCACGATCCGGAAAATGCCGACGCCTACGCCAAGAACGCAGCCGCCTACGCGGCACAGATCAAGGCTGTCGACGAACCGTTGCGCAAGCGATTGTCGGCGATACCCGAAGCCCAGCGCTGGCTTGTCTCGAGCGAAGGCGCCTTCAGCTACCTCGCGCGCGACTACGGCTTGCAGGAACTCTACCTCTGGCCGATCAATGCCGACGAGCAAGGCACGCCCATGCAGGTCAAGCGTGTGATCGACGTCGTGCGCGAAAAGAAAATCCCCGTCGTCTTCAGCGAAAGCACGATCTCGGACAAGCCGGCCAAACAAGTCGCCAAGGAAACGGGCGCCCGCTACGGCGGCGTATTGTATGTCGACAGCCTGAGCGCCGCCAACGGCCCGGTGCCGTCCTATCTGAAGTTGCTCGAAGTGACAGTGCAGACTATCGCCGAAGGATTCGAGTCATGAGGGACGAGCGTCGGACATCCGACGCGATCGGCGCCGGACACCCGCTGCAAGCATCGATCTCAGTGCGCGGCGTGACCGTGACTTATCCGAACGGCACGACGGCGCTGAAAGACGCGTCCTTCGCGTTGGGTCCCGGCACGATCTGCGGCCTCGTCGGCGTCAACGGTTCGGGCAAGTCGACGCTGTTCAAGGCCATCATGGGCTTCATCACACCCGCCGCTGGCGAAATCGCGATTGCCGGGCTGGACCCGCACGAGGCCCAAAAGCGAAACCTCGTCGCCTATGTGCCGCAAGCCGAGGATGTCGACTGGAACTTCCCTGTTCTCGTCGAAGACGTGGTGATGATGGGCCGCTACGGCCGCATGGGCTTCCTGCGCCGGCCCTCCGCGCTGGATCGACGCAAGGTCGACGAAGCGCTTGAGCGCGTCGGCATGGCGGACTTTCGCCACCGTCAGATCGGCGAGCTTTCGGGCGGCCAGAGAAAGCGCGTCTTCCTTGCCCGCGCGCTGGCCCAGGAAGGACTGATCATCCTGCTCGACGAGCCCTTCACGGGTGTCGACGTCAAAACGGAAGCCGCGATCATCGACCTGCTGCGCGAGTTGAAGGCGCAAGGACACTTGATCCTCGTCTCGACCCACAATCTCGGCAGCGTGCAGGACTTCTGCGACCACGTCGTTCTCGTTCTCCGCACCGTTCTGGCGGCCGGCCCGACACGAACAACCTTCACACAAGCCAATCTCGAACGCGCTTTCGGCGGCGTGCTGCGCCATTTCCGCCTCGAGGGACAGACGCTGCACCACGACGCCGACAGTCGAGGCGTGACCGTGCTGACCGACGACGAACGCCCCGTGGTGTTCTACGGCGACGACGAAGAGGAGCAGCCAGCAACGCAGCAAGGCAAGGACACCAAGTAATGGCCGAACTGCTCACACCCTTTGCCTATGACTATATGTGGAAGGCCATGTGGGTCTCCGCCCTGGTCGGCGGCATGTGTGCGTTTCTATCAGCCTTCCTGATGCTGAAGGGCTGGTCGCTGATGGGCGACGCGCTTGCCCACTCGATCGTCCCGGGCGTGGCAGGCGCCTATCTGCTCGGCCTTCCCTACGCCGCCGGCGCTTTCATCGCAGGCCTCATCGCGGCACTCGGCATGAATTTCGTACGCAGCCAGACGAAGCTGCGCGAGGATGCCGTTATCGGCATCGTCTTCACCTCCTTCTTTGCCGCCGGCCTGCTGCTCGTCTCGATCAACCCGACGGCTGTCAACGTACAATCGATCGTGCTCGGCAACATCCTCGGCATTTCCGACGAGGACGCGCTCCAGGTCGTCGTCATCAGCATCGTGACGCTCATCGTGCTGTTGCTGAAATGGAAGGACCTGATGGCGGTGTTCTTCGACGAAGCTCATGCGCGCTCCGTCGGACTCAATCCCACATGGTTGAAGGTCCTCTTCTTCACACTGCTGTCGGCGGCCGTGGTCGCCGCATTGCAGACCGTTGGCGCATGCCTGGTCATCGCGATGGTCGTGACGCCCGGCGCCACCGCCTACCTGCTCACCGACCGTTTCCCGCGCCTCGTGGCATTGGCCGTCGCCATCGGCACGGTGACGAGTTTCCTTGGCGCCTACGTCAGCTATTTCCTCGATGGCGCCACGGGCGGCATGATCGTCACGCTACAGACGCTCGTGTTCCTCGCAGCTTTCATATTCGCCCCGAAGCACGGTGTTCTCGCCGCCCGGCGCAAGTCGGCCGCCGCGTTGCGCGTCGAGAGTGCGTCGCCGGAGCAACGGACATGAGCGGCATCCTCGACGTCATCACCGTGCCTTTGAGTTACGGCTTCATGCAGCGCGCGCTCGTGGTCGCCGTACTCGTCGGCGCGGTCTGCGCCGTGCTCTCCTGCTATCTCGTTCTCAAAGGCTGGTCGCTGATGGGAGACGCCATCTCGCACGCCGTCCTGCCCGGCATCGTGATCGCGTTCGCACTTGGCCTGCCGCTCGCCGTCGGCGCTTTTGCAGCCGGTCTTGGCTGCGCCGTCGCAACCGGATATCTGAAGGAGAATAGCCGCATAAAGGAAGACACGGTGATGGGCATCGTGTTCTCCGGCATGTTCGGTTTTGGCCTCGTGCTGTTCACGAAGGTCGACACCGACCAGCACCTGAACCACATCCTGTTCGGCAACATCCTGGGCGTCACGCCGCGCGACCTCATTGAGACGGCGATCATCGCCGGCGGAGCGCTGATCATCGTGCTCGCCAAGCGCCGCGACCTGCTCCTTTATTGCTTTGATCCACAGCACGCGCGCGCCATCGGCCTGCCGGTGCGCGCGCTCCATTACGGTCTGCTTGCCCTGCTCTCGCTTACCATCGTCGCGGCGCTGAAGGCGGTCGGCATCATTCTCGTCGTCGCGATGTTGATCGCACCGGGCGCGATCGCGTACCTGCTCAGCAATCGCTTCGAACACATGCTGGCAATTGCGGTCGCGGTCGCCGTCGGATCGAGTCTCGTCGGCACATTGTTGAGCTTCCACATGGACGCCGCGACCGGCCCCTGCATCGTGCTGATCCAGGCGGCCGTCTTCGTGCTCGCGTTCCTGTTCGGGTCGGCGCGACGCTCAGACCTCGCGTCCTCCGGCTAACGAACGCCGCGAACGCCCAAGACTTTCAACTCACCAAGAAGCCCTCCGAACGCGAGCGCGGCGCGCGATAGGCAGCACGCTTCGGCGATGCCGCGCGGCGCGCCCGCGCCATCACCGTCGCGCACCACACCCGCAGCGTGGCTCCTGCTCCGTGGCATCCACACGTGCGGTGTGCCCATCGCGCCACGGCTCTCCAGCTTGAACAACAACTCGGTGCCGTTGCGGGTTGCCAGAGACGGTTTGCCTCGAATAGATAACGTATATTATAACATCATAATTGATGATCGAGGTTCGCCAGCAATGCGTCGCCGACACCTGAAAAGATCTATTCTTCCGCTCGTTAGCGCTCTTTTGAGTGGCGGCGCAGCGGCTCAGGAACAGCCGCCGACCGAGCTGCCCGCAGTCGAAATCGCAACCACGACCTCAAGCCCGATTGCGAAGCCAAAGCCCCGGAAACCACGGACTAAGCCGGCGGCTACGCCATCCACACCAAGCCAAATACCGAGCCAAGCATCGGGCTCTCAGGCTGCATCCGCCTCCGCATCGATGCTGGAGACCGCGATCCCCGGGACCGCGCTCGATTTCGGCGACCAGCAATTCGTGGCCGTCTCCCAAGTTGGCGAACGCGAGATCCTGGCGACCGGCGGCGCGACGATCGCCGACGCCGTGAAATTTAAACCGGGCATCACCTCGACCGCATTCGCGCCGGGCGCGAGCCGTCCGATTATCCGCGGTCTCGACAGTTACCGGGTCCGCACGCAGGAGAATGGCATCGGAACACACGATGTTGCGGCCATCTCGGAAGATCACGCGGTGCCGATCGACCCCGATTCCGCCGACCGTATCGAGGTCGTGCGTGGCCCCGCGACGCTGCGCTATGGCTCGCAAGCCATCGGCGGGGTTGTCGCGGTTGAGAACGAGCGCATTCCGACGTTCGTGCCTGAAGGCGGCATAAGCGCCTCGATAAGAGGCGGCACTACGAGCGTCGATGATGGAGCGGATGGCGGCTTCCGCGTGACCGCTGGCTCCAATGGCGTCGCCGTTCACGCCGATGGCTTCAAGCGCAGTGCCGACGACTACGAGACACCGCGCGGCACGGAGCTCAATTCCTTTGTCGACAGCCAGGGCGGATCGGTCGGCGCATCCGTCATCGGACGCGACGGCTTCTTCGGCGTCTCCTTTGCCCACATCGAAAGCCTCTATGGCATTCCCGGCGAAGAAGCACGCGAAGGTGCGGTTCCCCGCATCGATATGGAACAGCAGAAGGTCCTGGCGCGCGGCGAATGGCGCGTCCGCGACTTCGGCATCGACGCAATCCGCCTGTGGTTCGGCGCGTCCGATTACGCACACAATGAACTTGCTATCCACGACGACGAAGACGAGCACGGCGACGAAGAGGATCATGACGAAGATCACGCCGAACACGAGGCAAGCGGCTTTTCGCTGGGCTCACGCTTCACCAACAAGGAGCAGGAAGCACGCATCGAGTTGCAGCACCTCCCCAACGGCACGCTGCTCGGCGAGTTGAACGGCGCCTTCGGCATCCAACTCGGAAACCGCAGGACCCGTGGACAAAGCTTCGAGGGGGAATCGCTGCTCGAACCCGTGCACACGCAAAGCGCGGCTGCGTTCCTGTTCGAAGAACTTTCGCTTTCGGAGCAGCTACGGTTTCAAACAGCCCTTCGCATCGAACACACGACCGTCGACGGCACGGGTTGGGAAGACTTCCACGGCGATGTTCACGATGATCACGGCCACTTCCACGGACACACGATCAAGGAAGAGCGCAGCTTCACACCGCTGAGCGCAAGCCTTGGCCTGCTCTACGAACTTCCGATGCAAACGGTCGCGCGGCTCAACGGTCAATACGTCGAGCGCGCTCCGGAAGCCGCCGAACTTTTCTCCAAAGGCATGCACGAGGCAACCGGTACGTTCGAAGTCGGCAATCCTTTCCTGCGCGAAGAAAAGGCGGCAACGGCCGAAATCGGACTGAAGAAGGCGAACGGGGCCTTCCGCTTCGACACATCCGCCTACGTCACACGTTTCAATGGCTTCATCTACCGCGAGTTCCAGGGGCTCGAATGCGATCCGCAAGCCCATGACGGCGAGTTCAACTGTGTTGAGTCAGGGCACGCCCACGAGGACGAAGATCACGACCACGGCGACGAGCACGTGCACGTGCACATGTTCGACCTCGTTCGCTTTCAGCAGCGCGATGCCAACTTCTATGGCCTCGAAGCCGCCGCCCAGCACGACGTCGCGCCCATCTGGAACGGTGTTTGGGGCGTCGACGGCCGTTACGATTTCGTGCACGCGCGCTTCGTAGGCGGCGGATACGTTCCGCGCATCCCTCCTCATCGGCTGGGCGGCGGCATCTATTACATGGACGCGAACTGGCTCGCTCGCATCGGCGTGCTGCATGCTTTCGACCAGAACCGCATCGGCGACGACGAGGAATTCGCCACGCCGGGCTACACCCTCGTTTCGGCTGAACTGAGCTATACCGTTCAAGGAAACGGGCTGGACGCACCCGGCTTCACGATCGGCTTAAAAGGCGACAACCTGCTGGACGATGAAGTCCTGAACCACGCCTCCTTCAAACGTCGCGAAGGCGTGCTCGAACCCGGCGCAAGCGTTCGCCTGTTCGGCAGCATCAGGCTGAACTGACACCTGCCCGCTGCGATCGGGAAATGTCTCAAACGCAATCGGCCGCGTTCATGCACGCGACCGATTGCGCGCAGACGTCTCGTGCCATCCAGGACTATGATGGCGAGCGATTCAACGCGCGAGACCTAGTCATTGAAATGAGCCAGCCAGCCGCCGAGCTTGACCGCGCGGTCAAAGAAATCACCGACGAGCTTCGTTCCAGAACCGATCGCGGCGAGGTCGCCACGTACATCCCCGAACTCGCCAAAGTCGACCCTCAATCGTTCGCCCTTGTCGTGGTCGACACCGCCGGCAATGTCGTGGCCGCGGGCGATGCCGATACGCCGTTTTCGATTCAAAGCATCTCGAAGGTCTTCACGCTGACGCTCGCCATCGGCAAGGTCGGCAACCGCCTTTGGCAACGGGTCGGGCGCGAACCCTCCGGCAGCCGCTTTAATTCGATCGTCCAGCTCGAGTTCGAGAAAGGCATCCCGCGCAATCCCTTCATCAATGCCGGCGCCATCGCGGTCACCGACGTCATCCTGTCAGGGCACCAGCCGCGCGAGGCGCTCGGAGAAATCCTGCGTTTCGTCCGCTTCCTGGCGGATGATTCGTCGATCACCATCGACAAAGCGGTCGCCGCCTCCGAGCAGCGCACCGGCTTCCGCAACGCCGCGCTCGCCAACTACATGAAATCATTCGGCGTGATCGAGAATCCGGTCGATCACATCCTGGGTGTCTACTTTCACCATTGCGCAATCGCCATGACATGCCGCCAATTGGCGATGTCCGGCCGCTATCTTGCACAATTTGGAAGCAATCCGACCACCGGCCTATCTGTTGTTCACCCCGAGAGGGCGCGGCGCATTAACGCGCTCATGCTGACCTGTGGACATTACGACGGTTCCGGCGAATTCGCGTACCGCGTCGGGCTCCCGGGCAAGAGCGGCGTGGGTGGAGGCATCCTCGCCGTTGCCCCTGGCAAAGCATCGATCGCGGCATGGTCTCCGGGATTGGACGCGGCCGGCAACTCACGGCTCGGCCAGATCGCACTCGAGCAGCTGAGCAAGCGTCTCGGCTGGTCGATCTTCGGTGCGTAAAGACACGCTCGGCGAGCTACGCGGCCCGCCGAGAAACACCCAAAACAACGCTGTAACGTGGACTGATCCGCACAGATCAGCGCAGCTCGCCAAAGCGCGCCAGATCGTTGTCTTCAATCGCTGCCTGATGGTACCAGGCATCGAGATAGATCCGCTTGGTGAGCTTCTCGCGAACGACGCGCGTTGCCGGCCGAAGCGCGGGACGACGCCCTGCGAGAGCGGCGCGGCCGCCCACCGGAAACTGGTAAATCTTCGCAGTCGGACGATTCATTGCAGAAGTGGCATTCGAAGACATCTCGTCTTCCTTCTCTTGGTTTTAGCGGGCTCAAATCGTCCATCACTTATAGCACGATTTGCCCGTATTTTCTGATGCCCAATTTCACTTCAATGAGTGCCAATATTATTGGCATGCTCAGTTTTCGTTCTGCGGTTAGCTTGCGGTCCGGGACTAACGCTTGCTGCCGTCCACGGCTCCGCCTCGCAGTGCGCCGCTAGCCGCTGCATTGCATCGCGGAAACACCGCTTGACCGCACGTTGCGCCGCTTAGTTCTCCCGAGACGGCCCACCGGACCACTGCGCTGCCGGGATGCCATCAGACTTAGTCGTCCACACGAGGAGACATCGTCCATGACGAAGTACAAGCTCGAGTACATTTGGCTCGACGGTTATACGCCAGTGCCGAATTTGCGCGGGAAGACACAGATCAAAGAGTACAGCGCATTTCCTGATCTCGAACAGCTCCCGCTCTGGGGCTTCGACGGCTCGTCAACGATGCAGGCGGAAGGCCATAGCTCCGACTGCGTACTGAAGCCTGTCGCCGTATATCCCGATCCCGCGCGCACCAACGGCGCGCTGGTCATGTGCGAAGTGATGATGCCGGACGGCGTCACGCCGCACTCTTCGAACAAGCGCGCCACCATCCTGGACGATCCGGGCGCCTGGTTCGGCTTCGAGCAGGAGTACTTCTTCTACAAGGACGGCCGCCCGCTCGGTTTCCCGACCGCCGGCTATCCGGCGCCTCAGGGCCCCTACTACACGGGCGTCGGCTACAAGAACGTCGGCGACGTTGCGCGCCAAATCGTCGAGGAGCATCTTGACCTCTGCCTCGCCGCCGGCATCAACCACGAAGGCATCAATGCCGAGGTTGCCAAGGGCCAGTGGGAATTCCAGATCTTCGGCAAGGGCTCCAAGAAGGCCGCCGACGAGATGTGGATGGCACGCTACCTGCTGCTCCGCCTGACGGAAAAGTACGGCATCGACATCGAATTCCATTGCAAGCCGCTCGGTGACACCGACTGGAACGGCTCGGGCATGCACGCCAACTTCTCGACCGCGTACATGCGCGAAGTCGGCGGCAAGACCTACTTCGAAGCGCTGATGGCAGCCTTCGACAAGAACATTATGGACCACATCAACGTCTACGGCCCGGACAACCACATGCGCTTGACCGGCAAGCACGAGACGGCGCCGTGGAACAAATTCAGCTACGGCGTTGCCGACCGTGGCGCCTCGATCCGCGTGCCGCACTCGTTCGCGAACAACGGCTTCAAGGGCTATCTGGAAGATCGCCGCCCGAACTCTCAGGGCGACCCCTACCAGATCGCTTCCCAGATCCTGAAGACGATCTCGGAAGTCCCGACCGGAGCCGTTGCAAAGGCCGCCTGACGACAACCGCGGCGCGGGATTGTCTCTCCCGCGCCGCGCTCTTGTCAGCGCGCCGTGCGCACCCGTCGCGCCCGGCGCGCTTTTTTTGCGCTCTGGAAATTCCCTCTCGCTTTGTGCGCCGGCGGGCAAATTCCCGGTCGCGGAATTTGCTTAGATGATCTTCGCATTTCCGCGCACGCATGCATCACGATATCGATGGACCTCGGCCGCCAGCGCTAGAGAGGTCTTCCGTGGCAGCACACCCCCGCAAGCACATCGTGATCATCGGCGGCGGCGCCAGCGGCGTGCTGCTCGCTTGTGAGCTGTTGCGGCACCGAGGTCGCCAGCTTGCCGTCACGTTGATTGAAAAGCGCCACGCTGTCGGACGCGGTACCGCCTATAGCACCGACAACGCAGATCACCTGCTCAACGTGCGCGCATTCAACATGAGCGCATTCGCGCACGACCCCAAGAGCTTCACGCGCTGGCTGACCGACAATGGTGAAATCGTCGGTGGCCGCGAGCCTGGCCCTCTGACGTTCGTGCCGCGCAAAGTGTACGGCCGCTATCTCGAGAGCCTTATTGCGTCCTACCTCGCAAGCGTCGCCGGCCCACCGCGACTGTCGATCGTCCACGCCGAGGCGCGACGTGTGCGCGAAAGCGCCGACGGCATCGTCGTCGAAACGAGCGGCGGCGGACACATCCAAGCCGACGCCGCCGTATTCGCCGGCGGCCATGACGAGACACCACCCGCCAATCTGGCCTGCGTAACCGGCCCGTGGGAGCCGCGCGCAACCGCGAGCGTCGGCTCGAAAGCGGCAATCCTCGTGCTCGGAACGGGCTTGACGATGGTCGACTACACGATTGCTCTACGCGCGGCCGGCCACACGGGACCGATCTACGCGCTGTCGCGACGCGGCCAGCTCCCCCAGCTGCATCGCCCGACCATGCCCATCGAGATCAATCGCGCAAACGTACCGTTCGGCCAAAGCATGGTGGCGATATGGACTTGGTTCCGTGCCATTGCGCGCGCGCAGAAAAAGTCGGGCGGCGATTGGCGCAGCGCCGTCGATGCGCTCCGTCCGCATGTCTCCGAGACCTGGCGGCGTATGCCCTTCGATGACAGGCAGCGTTTCCTGCGCCACGCGCGCCCCTGGTGGGACAGTCACCGCCACCGCATGGCACCGCGGGTTGCCGATGAAATCACGCGCGCACGCACCAGCGGCCAGTTGCGCATCCTCGCAGCCAACATCGAACACATCACTGGAGCCGACAGTGGCGCTGTCGTATCTTTCCGCCGACGCGGACGGCACGAAATTGAAACCATCGAGGTCGCCCGCATCGTCATGTGCACCGGCGTGGTCAGCGATCCGCGAACCTCGTCGAATCCGATTGTCGCCGGACTTCTAGCGGACCGGCTGGCGCGGCCCGACCCCTTGAGCATTGGCCTGCATTTCGACACGAACAGCGCCCTTGTCTCGGCCGACGGACGTCCGTCGACGCGCATATTCGGCATCGGCCCGGTGACGCGGGCAGCCTTCTGGGAAATCGTCGCCGTACCCGACATCCGCGAGCAATGCGTGGGCCTTTCGCACCACCTTGCCGTAATGTTGAAACTTGACGACGACTTGAGCCTGGCGAGCTAGCCGCCCGTCCGAGCATCTGATCACAAAAAAGATCGAATCGTCAGGCGTTTACTGAGTCGCGTCAGGCCGAGTAGTCGTGCCGAGTATTACATAGCGCGAGAAAGTTGCGCACGTCCGGGCGACCTGTCATTCTTCGGTCGGGTGGGTGTTTGCCCTTGAGGGCGCGTCGGATTTTCAGAAGGCAGTTTTATTGCGCGCGGCGATTGGCAACGCCGGCAGCGGAACATTGAAGTGCGTGAAAGTGTGCAGCCGCGGGGAGGGCTGTCATGGGGGGCACTCGAGCGAAGAGCAGTTTGAACGGCATGCTCTGCCGCTTGCCCGCATTGAAAGCTGTATTGGCTCTTGTCGCGGTCGCGGTAACCGCGCCGCTCTTCGTCGGCTTCCTGCTGGCGCCATCGGCTCTCGCCTGGAATGACCGCGACAACGACCGGATCCGCGCCATGCAGCGTGAGGCCGAGCGCATCATGAAAGAAGCGCAACGCAAGGCGCGAGAGATGGCCAAGCAGGCCGAACAGGCGCGCAAGGAAGCGGAACGCCAGCGTGAGGAAGCGGCGCGCGCCGCCCAACAGGCCGCGAAGGCCGCACAGAAGGCGGCACAGCAGGCAGCTCAAAAGGCGGCGCAACAGGCCGCGCAGCAGGCGGCAGCTCAGCAAGCGGCCCAAAAAGCCGCTCAGAAGGCCACTCAGCAGACACAGCAGCCGACGAAGGCCGATACGCGCGATTGGACGGATAGTTCGACCACCAAGAACACAGCAACAAACAGACAGAACAACAAAAGCGAAGATCGGGATGACGACGACCGGAAAGTCGCAAAGAAAGATGACCGCGACGACGACGATGACAAGCGCGATGACGTAGGTCGCGCCGACGACATCATCGATACCCCACCGCGCACCGTCGTCGAAATGTTCAATCGCTGGACTGCGAGCAATGGGCGCGAGAAGGACATCGGCGATCGTCAGCCGCTTCGAACCGATACCGAGAAAATCCGCGACAACGTGAAGGACATCGGCGATGCCGCGACCGAGACGGTAACGTCAAGTCCACCTGCCAAAGTCATCAAGACCGTGGTTGCGGATGACGACAAGGGCGACGACGCCGACACTCAAAGCCGAAGCGACACGACGACCCCCAACCTGATCGGCCAACGGAAACCGGGCGGAAGGCCGGTTGCGAGTTCCGGCAACGCCACGCGCCACGAGTTTGAACTCCCGTCGCTTGGCGGCCGCGAGCTTCTGGCCGCGAACGTCAACAAGGCGTCGCTCGATAAGCTGGTCTCTCTCGGTTTCAAATCGCGCGGCGAAAGCGCAGTGGGATTACTGAACACCTCGGTGACGCGCCTCGTTCCGCCAGCCGGCATGACGGCCTCGGCGGCCAAGGCGCTTCTGCACGAACAGATCCCGCAACAGGAGATTATGCAGAACCGCGTGTACCGACCGTATCGCGCGGCAGCCAACATCGGCGGACCGGGCGCGGTGCTGCCCGCCTCCAGCACGCCCTGCTCCTCCGAGCGCTGCTATGGGACCCTCGCCGTCCACTGGTCGGACGCGCATCGCTCATGTGGCCGTTCGATGAAGGTCGGCATCATCGACACCCACATCGACCTCCATCATCCGACCTTCGAGGGACGGCGCATTTCGGTCGGCACGTTCCTGTCGGGCGCCAGCCCTACCGTGAAGGCCGCGCACGGCACCGGCGTGCTCGCACTCCTTGCCGGACGCCCCGATAGCGGTACGCCTGGCCTGATACCCGACGCAAGTTTCTATGCTGCCGATGTCTTCTTCGCCGACCCCTCCGGCAATGCCATGACCGACACCATGAGCATGCTCAAGGCGCTCGACTGGCTCGATGCCTCCGGTGTGCGCATCATCAACATGAGCGTGTCTGGCCCGCCCGATGACTTGGTAGCAAAGGCGATTACTGCGCTCTCTTCGCGCGGCGTCATCATTACCGCGGCCGCAGGCAACGGAGGGCCAGCCGCCACCGCCAGCTATCCCGCCGCTTATCCCGAGGTCATCTCCATCACCGCGGTGGACCGCAAGAACAACGCCTACCGCCAGGCCAACCACGGCGGCTATATCGATCTGGCGGCGCCCGGCGTCGGTGTCTGGACGGCCTACCCGGACGCGACCGAAGGCCCGCAAACGGGAACATCGTTCGCCGTACCGTTCGCCACCGCGGCAATTGCGGCCGTCTACGACAACGCAAAGCCGCGTTCGAAGGCCGATGTCTTGAATCTCTTGCGCGTCAGCGACCTTGGCGTCCCCGGCCGCGACACGGTGTTTGGCCGCGGGTTGTTGCAGGCACCGGCATCCAACTGTCGGCCGAGCGTGCCCTTGGGCGATGATGCTCCGGCAACCGCCAGTTTGCCGAAAAAGCCGCCGGCGACGACCGCATTGCGCGAGGCGGAGGTTTTGCCGTGGGCCGTACCGGCGACGGGCGCCGTCTCTCCGGCTGCACTCGGCTTTGCCGAGTAGTCAGTGCACAACACTGGCCCCAACACCGGCGATGACCGACTGATCTAGTTCAGCCAGCGGTCGCCGATCGCTTTGGATTCCTCGTCGACCGTCAGCACATTGCCCGAGATCAAGCCTTCAACAACCGACTCGACCAGCGCCGAACCCCCGCCGGCCGCAGGAACGGTGGCGCCCGGCGTGTTCGCCGTTGCGCCCGGCCCATGCGCATGGACCGTCCACTTGCCGTCCGTGCGGCAAGCGACACCTTCCTCGGACGTGCCCCCCGGCAACGCCATCGCGTACTGGCGACAGAAATCACCAGACGCCGTTTTGAAAGTCAGCCGCGGCGTAATTGTCGCCGTGCCACCCAGGCCGACGGGCTGGGCAACGCCGCTGTGTCCTGTCTCCAGCACTGAGGCCAGCGCGCCTGAGGCCGAAAGCCCGGCGCCGGCAGCCAAACCATCGCCGGCCGGACCGCGCCCGCCGCTGATCAGCGCACCGGCACCGATGCCCACGGCAAGCGCCAGTCCGTAGCCGGCAGCCGCCCATGCCATGCCGCCCCCCGGCAGCAGTTGATCGCCGAGCCATTCCCCCCAAGACTTGGACCTTCGCACATCCCGTGCCCGGCCCGGCGCCTTTACCGGCGCTTCGTTGCGTGTATGCGCCTGGATCATCGCGACGACCGAAGCCGGCGCCGGTTCATTGAGAAGATCGGCGAACGGCTGCCCCAGGTCCCGCCCCGTCCGCGCGAAGGCGCGGTAGCGCCGATTGAGTTCCGGATCAGAGCGTAGCGCCGTAGCCACCTTTTCTCGCGACGGCGGGTCGAGTTCGCCGTCCGCATAAGCCATCAGCATCTCATCACTAAACGCGGCCATGACGCGCCTCCTGTGGCAACGGTGTAACGACGGCGGGCTCCGCAAACAGTGCGTCATGCAGCGCTTTACGCGCACGCGCCAACCGGCTCATGACCGTGCCGATTGGAACTTCCAGAACGCTCGCGGCCTCTTTATAGGAAAGGCCCTCGATGCATACGAGGCCCACGAGCACACGTTGATCGGGCGGCAATCGCTCGATGCCTGCTGTCACCGCCTCAAGCGTAAGGCGGCTTTCCGTTACATCCCTGCCGTCGCTTCCACTCACGTCCAGTTGCGACTCAAGCTCCACACTTTCGCCGCGCGAGGCGTTCGACCTGCACTTGTCGAGCCATATGTTCTGCGCGATACGAAACATCCAGCTATCGAGTCTCGTCCCTGCTTGGTACTGATCCCCGCGTGACAAGGCGCGGGCACACGTCTCCTGAACCAGGTCGTCGGCCTGATCCCGGCTACCTGTTAGCGAATATGCAAACCGCCGCAGACGAGGCAGCAATTCGACCATCCCCGCACGGATGTCGTCGTTCACACCAGCGCTCCCCAAGTCCCCAAGACAACGACCCGCTGCGAGGTTTATTCCTAGCCGCTAAGCACGGCATTTTATCGTCCACGGCGAAGGATTTATTTGGCAAAACCAACGCGTTGAATAACAACGCTATTTGCCCTGAAGCCTGACCGCCTTCGCCGCCCTCCCGGCACCACGTCGCTCGCCCGCACGGCGTTGGATGACCGAGTTGGAGGCATCATGTAACATAGCGGAGTGGTCCCGCGTACAGATCGATACGCACCGACGCGTCCACCATGACCAACGCGAACCCGCTGGCAGGAATAGATCCATGCGCACAGAGACGACCCGCACCCTCGCCGCCGCTATCGTCCTCACATTCGCTCTCGCTTTCGGCTTTGCATCCAGCGCGGACGCACAAGACGCGGCAGCGGCGGATTGGCTCAGCCTGAAAAAGGACGTGTTCGGAGACCGCGAGATCGTAACCGGCGACGGCAAAATCGAACTCGAAGCACCGATCCGCGCCGAGGACGCGGCAACCGTTCCCTTGACCGTCCGGATGCCGGCCGAATTCGCTAAGAACGTAACGGCGCTGACCCTCATCGTCGACAAGAACCCCGTGCCCGTCGTTGCAACCTTCAAATATGGCGAGGCCGCGGGCAACAGCGACCGGATGCTGTCAACCCGCGTGCGCATCGATCAATATTCCGACGTACGCGCCATTGCCGAGACTTCCGACGGCAAGCTCTACATGACCACCAAATTCGTGAAAGCCTCAGGAGGCTGCTCGGCGCCGGCAAGCAAGGATCTGGCCGAGGCAATGAAGGAGATGGGCAGGATGCGCATCAAAACCGCGCTCGGTTCGGAGCAGCCAACCTCCGGCCCGCACGAAGCGCAGGTCATGATCAAGCATCCCAATGTCTCGGGCCTGGCTATGGACCAGCTGACGCGCGCTTATCCGCCGGCGCATTTCATCAACAAGGTCGAGGTGACGTCGAACGGCGCCCTGGTGTTTTCCATGGAGGGCGGAATTTCGATCAGTGAGGACCCCAATCTTCGTTTCAGCTATCAGGGCTCGTCATCCGACGTGATGGCCGTAAAGGCTGAAGATTCCAACGGCAACGTTTTCGAAGGCAAATCGACGCCGAGCCAATCCTGATGCCCAAGCCGTAAAGCATTTCGGTGCATGACACAGGATTTCTCAGCCGACGAGCTGACACCGATTGCAGGCGGCGGTCTTCTGGATCGCCGCCTTCTTCTTAGGGCGGGCGTGCTATTCGCAACCGCCGCCGCGGCCGGAGCAACAGGCGCCTCGGCCGAGCCAACACCGCCACCTTCAGCAATCGATCCCGCTTCGCCGCCCTGGATGCACGCCACCGGCAAGCCATTCACGGGCTACGGCACACCCTCACCCTTTGAAAGGCGCGTCGTCCGCAACATCGCGGGAAATCGCGACCTCGCCGGCAACGGCGTCTCGTGGACGCCGCTCGAAGACCTTGAAGGCATCATCACGCCGAACGGGCTGCACTTCGAGCGCCATCACAACGGCGCGCCCGAAATCGATCCCGCCCAGCACCGCCTGCTGATCCACGGCCTCGTCAAACAGCCGCTGACGTTCACGGTCGAGAGCCTGTTGCGCTATCCGATGCGCACGCAGACCCTTTTCATCGAATGCGGCGGCAACAGCAACGCCGGTTGGCACGAAGAGCCGATTCAGCGCCCGCTCGGCTCTTTTCACGGTCTCGTTTCCTGCAGCGAGTGGACCGGCGTGCCGCTCGCCATCCTGCTTGATCGGGCAACGCCCGATCCGAACGCAACTTGGGTCATCGCCGAAGGCGCTGACGCCGCCGCCATGAACGTTTCGCTCCCGCTTTCCAAATTGATGGATGACGCGATCCTGGCGCTCTATCAGAACGGCGAGCGCATCCGCCCCGAAAACGGCTATCCTCTTCGCCTCGTCCTGCCCGGATGGGAGGGCGTGACAAACGTCAAATGGCTGCGCCGCCTCGAACTCGCTTCCGAGCCCGCCATGACGCGCAACGAGACGGCGAAGTACACTGAATTGATGCCCACCGGGCACGCGCGCCAGTTCACTTTCGTGATGGAAGCGAAGTCGCTCATCACATCGCCGTCGTGGGGTCAAAAAATGCGCGGACCCGGCATCTACGAGATCAAAGGACTGGCGTGGAGCGGTCGCGGGCGCATCACGACGGTAGAGGTATCCGCCGATGGCGGAGCCTCATGGGGCCAAGCACATTTGCAAGAGCCGGTTCTTCCACGCTGCTTCACGCGTTTCCGAGCGCCCTGGTCTTGGGACGGCGGGCCGGCAATCCTGAAAAGCCGTGCGACCGACGAGACCGGCTACGTGCAGCCCGAACGCGATGTGCTAGTGAAGGAACGCGGCCGCAACGGCTACTTCCATTACAACGGCATCCTCGCTTGGAGCGTCGAGGACGACGGAACAATCCGCCATGTCTACGCATAGCGTCCGCGCTAGCCTCGCAACGATTGCGTTTGTCACAAGCGCCCTTGCCGCTGAGCCCAACGCGACGGCTCCGCAACTCGGCATTCCGATCACGCCTGACGAAATCGCAAAATGGAATTTAACGGTCTTTCCCGACGGACGCGGTCTGCCGCCGGGGCGTGGCACGCCGGTCGACGGGCGCGCGATCTACGATAAGCGCTGTGCGTCCTGTCATGGCGAAGCGGGACGAGGCGCGACCGCCGAAGAGCTTGTCGCGGAACCCCAGCAGCTCGACACGCCCGCGGCGAGCAAGGCGATTGGACCATATTGGCCCTACGCGACGACGCTGTTCGACTACATCCGCCGCAGCATGCCACCCTCCGCGCCAGGTTCGCTGACGGCGGACGAAATATACGCCGTCACCGCCTACCTGCTTGCCGCCAACAAGGTTATCGGCGAAGCCGATGTCATGGACGCCAGGTCGCTGCCCGCCGTGAAGATGCCGAACCGCGACGGCTTCGACTGGATCGATGTGAAAAAATAGCCGCCCCCGCGCGGCCTTGCGCTGTCACAATTCACGCCCTCGCTTCAAGCCGGTCCGTTGCGGCATTGAGCCGGCGCCGAGAGCCCCTTGAAGTGTATTGAAATAACGGCCCCGGTGCCCTATCTCGGGCCCTCAGCGCCGTACGGTGCGTGTGGCTGTCACCGCCGGCGATCCGGCGCGACATTTCTGGAGCGGGCCATTGGATAACGTATTGATCATCGGCGCGGGCGCAGCAGGTTCGGTCGTCGCCAAGAAGTGCGCGATGAACCGCGACGTCTTCAAGAAAATCCACCTCGCCTCGCGCCGCCTCGAAAGCTGCAAGAAGGTGCAGGAAGCTTGCGTCTCGCCCATCGACATCAGCCAGGTCGACGCCGACAATGTCGCCGAGACGGTCGCGCTGCTGAAGAAGGTCAAGCCTGACCTCGTCATCAACATGGCGCTCCCCTACCAGGACCTCGCCATCATGGACGCGTGCCTGGAAGCCGGCGTCCACTACATGGACACGGCCAACTACGAGCCGCGCGACGAAGCGAAGTTCACCTACAAATACCAGTGGCCCTACCACGAGAAATTCAAGGCCAAGGGCCTGATGGCGGTGCTCGGCTGCGGTTTCGACCCCGGCGTCACGAACATTTTCTGCGCCTACGCGCAGGAGAAGCTGTACGACGAGATCCACACCATCGACATCATCGATTGCAACGCCGGCAGCCACGGCAAGGCGTTCGCGACCAACTTCAATCCCGAGATCAACCTGCGCGAAGTGACCCAGCGCGGCAAGTACTGGAAGGACGGCGAGTGGATCGAAATAGATCCGCTGTCGATCCATACCATGATCGACTATCCGGAGGTCGGCCCGGTCAAATCCTACCTCATCTATCACGAGGAAGAGGAAAGCCTGGTCGAGAACATCCGCGGCCTGAAGCAGATCCGCTTCTGGATGACCTTCTCCGACAACTACATCAAGCACCTCGAAGTGCTCCAGAACGTCGGCATGACGCGCATCGACCCGGTCGACTACAAGGGCACGCCCGTCATCCCGATGGAGTTCCTGAAGTCGCTGCTGCCCGAGCCGTCCTCGCTTGCTGAGAACTATTCCGGCAAGACATCGATCGGCGTCGTTCTGAAGGGCGAGAAGAAGGGCAAGAAGAAGCGTTACATGATCTGGAACGTCTGCGATCACGCCGAGACCAACAAGGAAGTCGGCGCCCAGGCCGTGTCATACACGACCGGCGTGCCCCCCGTCGTCGGTGCCATCATGATGTTCCGCGGCGAATGGACCGGCAAAGGCGTGTTCAACGTTGAGCAGCTTCCGCCCGAGCCGTTTCTTGAAGAGCTTGGCAAGCAGGGCCTGCCCTGGCACGTCGAGCAGATCGACAAGAAAGATCAGAAGAAGCTCTTCGACGTCGAGACCTGATGACCGAAGCGGAAATCATGGCGCTGCGTGGCGACCTGACAGGCCTCGTCATCTCGGTCGTCTCGGTCTCGTTCGGCATGATCTCGGCGTACATCGCCGGGCTCTGGCTGTTCCTGCGCGAGGCACCGCTTTCGCTGCGGCTTCTTGCGTTCTTTCTGCTCTCATGCGGACTGGCCTTCATGGGCTCCTTGGCGTGGGGCCTCAACGACGTGCTGATCGGGACGGATCGCGCCTGGGCGAAACTTGCCACAACGGCGAGCGAAATTCCGAGCTTCGGCGCCACGCGCCCGGCCTGGCTCTATGGCCTCACCTACTACGAGGCGTCCGCCGGCATCGGCGCGCTCGCCTTTGGCGCGATCTACGTCTCGCTCGCGTACCTGACGTTCGTCTACAAATGGCCGGGCGCGACCGCGGGACAGGTCCGCGTCACGAGCTGACGCTGCTCATTGCAGCAGCTTGTATCCCATCGTATGGCACTCGCCGAACCCGCACTGCACGATGACGGACACGAGGTTCACAACGCACAGCGCGATGAGATAAAAGCCCACGACGTCAGCCGCCCTCTTGATCGGCTCGAACGCCGCCGCCCGGGCAACTGTCAGATCGTCATCTCCACCGATCGCGACCAACTTTACGGCGTATGCAAGAAGGACGGCGGTCGCGATCAGGATCGACCACACCGGCATGTGCAGCCCGAGGATCGCGGTACCGATATATTCGTGCCCAGGCCGCGGATAGATATCGAGCAGCGTCTGGCGCGTCGCCACGATCAGCAGGAACACGGCAAAGAGCAGGCTGATGCCGTCGTTCTGGTACGAGAACCGCTCCCGGAAGTTCTGCACCGCTCCAAAAGCAATCCCGAACATCGCCACGCGTTGCAGAAGGCACAGCGGGCACGGGAGCTCGCCATAGCCGAACTGCATGACAAGCGCCGCCGTCAGAATGCCGGCGATAACGACCGCGACCGCCAGAGAGAACGCGTAGTTGAGACCGGCATACGTGCGTGATCCCATCATGCGGCTGTCCCTCCCCGCCCATCCAGCCAGGTTTGGATCCACGGCATTCGGAAACCGTATTCGGGGCTGTAAATCTCGAACAGGAACAGCCAGATCGAGAGCGCCAGGCACAAGCCCAGCGCCAGAAGCGATAAATCGCGCCGGCCGCGCCAAGCCGCGACCCACGCCGCGGTCAAAGACGCAAAGATTGCTGTCATCATAGGAGTGATCCGCGAAAGCGCGAAAGGAGCCGAAAGACTAGCACCAATGCGCATTCCGTGAAGGTCGAATTCGCGCTCTTTTACATGACGCTCCGCGATGCCATATAGCGCTGCCACGCTGCCGAAGGACCTTTGATGACACACCCCGCCTTGCCTGACAGCATCGCCACGCCGGCCTATGTGCTTGATGAAACCGCACTTGCCCGCAACCTCGAGACCGCCGCGCGCATCAAGCGTGAGACCGGCTGCAAGATCCTGCTTGCGACCAAGGCCTTTGCGCTGCCCGCCGCCTTCCCGATGATGCGCGAAATCCTCGACGGCACGACCGCCAGCGGCGAGTACGAAGCGCGCCTCGGCTTCGATGAGTTCGGCAAGGAAGTGCACGTCTATTCGCCCGCTTATATGCCGGGCGAGGTCGAGCGGCTGACGAAACTTGCCCGCCACATCTACTTCAATTCGCCCGAGCAGATCCGCCGTTACCTGCCCGTCGTTAAGGCGGCGCCCGGCGTCAAGATCGGCATCCGCATCAACCCGGGCTACTCGAACGCGACGCTCGGCGGAGCGCTTTACGATCCCTGCGCGCCCTATTCGCGTTTCGGCGCAACCCGTGACACGCTCGATCAGGTGCCGTGGGAGCACATCGATATCTTGCACGCTCATGCCTTGTGCGAGGCCCGTGACGAAGGCTCAGTCGGCCTCATCCGCCACATCGCGCGCGAATTCCCCGATTACGTTCGAAAGGTGAAAGCCGTGAACTTTGGCGGCGGCCACTTCATCAACAAGCCGGGGTACGACGTCGCGAACCTTATCGCCGCGATCAACGACTTCAAAGGCACGTTTGGCGTCGATATAATTCTGGAACCGGGCGCCGGCCTCGTCGTCGACACCGGCTATCTCGTCGCAACCGTGCTCGATATCCACCACAACGAAAAAGACGTCGCTATCCTGGATGCATCCGCATCTACCCACATGCCTGACGTTCTCGAGGTCCCCTATACGCCAACCGTGATCGGCGCCGCCAAACCGGGCGAGCTGCCTCACACCTACATTCTTGGCGGCAAGACCTGCATGACGGGCGACATCATCGGCGAATACGCTTTCGCCAAGCCATTGCAGATAGGAGACCGCATCGTCTTCACCGACATGATGCAATACTCTTTTGTAAAGAATAATACCTTTAATGGCGTGCCTTTGCCCAGCCTCAACGTCTTGAGTGCCGATGGCACGTGCCGCATAGTGCGCTCCTTCGGCTACGACGAATTTCGGCATCGTCTCGGCTAACCGGAAAGCGGCCACGCGCGCGAAAGGTACGTCACGCGCACCGCGTTTTTCCGCTTGCATGCTCACATCAAGGACCAACATGAAGCCCGACGCGCCGAAACCCGTTCTCCTTTCCGAATACACGCCGCCGCCATTCCTGATCGATCGCGTCGCGCTCGACATCGTGCTCGACCCGGCGCGCACGCGTGTGACGGCCAAGCTCGCCGTTCGCGGCAATCCCACATGCCTGTCATCGGAGAAAACGGAACTCACGCTCGACGGCGAGCTACTCGAACTGGAGCTGATCAAGCTCGACGGCAAAACCCTGCGCCCGTCCGATTACACGGTGACCGATTCCGCGCTGGTCCTGCACGCGCCGCCCGATGTGCCCTTCACCCTGGAAATGGTGACTGTCGTCGCGCCTGAAGCCAACACCGCGTTGCAGGGCATCTACCGCTCGCGCGGCATCTATTGTTCTCAGTGCGAGGCGCAAGGATTTCGCCGCATCACCTATTTCGTCGACCGGCCGGACGTCCTCGCCGTCTACACAGCCCGCCTCGAAGCGGACCGCAACAGCGCGCCGATCCTGCTCGCGAACGGCAATCCGCGCGAGCGCGGAACGCTTGCGGGCGGTGAGCGGCACTACGCCGTGTGGCACGACCCGCATCCGAAGCCGAGCTATCTTTTCGCCATCGTCGGCGGCGATCTGTCGCCCGTTGCCTCCAACTTCACGACCAAATCGGGCAAAAACGTCGACCTTGCGATCTATGTTGAACACGGCAAGGAAAGCCGTGCGCATTGGGCAATGGATGCCCTGAAGCGATCCATGAAGTGGGATGAGGAGCGCTTCGGCCGCGAATACGACCTTGAGGTCTTCAACATCGTCGCCGTGTCGGATTTCAACATGGGCGCGATGGAGAACAAGGGTCTCAACATCTTCAACGACCGGCTGATCCTCGCGTCCGCCGATACCGCTACCGACATGACCTACGAGTCGATCGAAAGCGTCGTCGCGCACGAGTACTTCCATAACTGGACAGGGAACCGCATCACGTGCCGTGACTGGTTCCAGCTCTGCCTCAAGGAAGGGTTGACCGTCTATCGCGATCAGGAATTCTCGGCCGATGAACGCAGCCGCACCGTGCAGCGCATCGCTGACGTGCGCCAGTTGAAGGCGCTGCAGTTCCCCGAGGACCAGGGCCCGCTCGCGCACCCCGTTCGGCCCGAGAGCTACATCGAGATCAACAACTTCTACACGCCGACCGTCTACGAAAAAGGCGCCGAGCTGGTGCGCATGATCGAGACGATCATCGGACGCGAAGCTTTTCGCGCTGGCATGGATCTCTACTTCCAGCGTCACGACGGCGAGGCCGCGACGATCGAGGATTTCCTCGCCTGCTTCGCTGACGTGAGCGGCCATGATCTAACCCAGTTCAAGCGCTGGTACGGGCAGGCCGGCACACCCGAACTGCTCTGCAAGCTCGACTACGATCCGGCGGCGCATGCTGCCGAGCTGACGGTCCATCAGGTGCTGCGCCCGACGCCGGGACAGCCGCACAAGGAGCCGTTGTTCGTGCCATTGCGCATGGCGTTGATCGGCGCGAACGGTCAGGAAATCGACCTTTCCGTCGAAGGCGGCGATCTGGTCTCGGACGGCGTACTCGCCGTCAAGGATCGTGTCAGCACGTTCAAGTTCCGCAACGTCCCCTCAAGACCCGTGCCATCGCTGTTGCGTGGTTTCTCCGCGCCGGTGATCGTCACGATCGATCTTGCCGATGACGACCTCGCGTTCCTGATGCTGAACGACGGCGATCTGTTCAACCGCTGGCAGGCCGCCAACCGCTTTGCGACGAGAGCCATCCTGCGTCAGATGGAGAGCGGCGCCGCTCCCGTCACGCAGGCAGCCGCGAGATTCGCTGACGGGTTGCTGGCAGCACTCCGCGACCTGAATCTCGACGACGCTTACAAGGCGGAGCTTCTGAAACTTCCGACCCAGTCGGATATCGCACGCGAGAAAGCAACGAACGTCGACCCCGGCGCGATCGACCTCGCGCACACTGCCTTCAGCGCTGCCGTATCGAACGCTCTTGGTAGCGACCTCATCGATTTGTACGAAACGACGCGCGATACGGGCACCTTCTCGCCTGACGCATCGAGCGCTGGCAGGAGAGCGCTTCGTAATGCGGCTCTGAAACTCCTCACCGCCCGCAACGAGGCGGAAGACGTCGCGCGCGCCGTCACGCACTACCGTTCCGCCACCAACATGACGGACGCGGCCCACGCGTTAAACCTCGTCGCGGCACTTTCCTCTCCCGATCGCACAGCGGTTCTGGCCGACTTCTTCGACCGCTGGCAACACGACCACCTCGTGATCGACACGTGGTTCGCCGCCCAGGCGCAATCGCCGCGCACCGAGACACTCGATGACGTCCGCGCCCTGACGAAACATCCGCTCTTCAAGCTGACGACACCGAACAAAGTGCGCGCCCTGATCGGAACGTTTGCGGCGGGCAATCCTTTGCAGTTCAACCGGCCCGACGGTGCTGGCTACGCGTTCCTTGCGGAAAAGGTTCTGGAAATCGACCGGCTGAACCCCCAGATCGCGGCCCGACTGCTTGGCGCCTTTCGTAGCTGGCGCTCGCTCGAGCCAGGCCGCCAGGGCCAGGCACGCACCGCCCTTGAACAGGTTGCATCGGCAGCGGATCTGTCGCGCGATTGTCGCGAGATCGTCTCTCGCATGCTTGAAGACTAGACACCGCGAGACCGCGGTGTCGCGTTCTGCTCACGCCGCCTCAATTAAAACGGAATCGATTCACGCCGATTTATTCTCCCTCGACAGCTGAGTCGCAAATCGGTGAGAGTGATTCTGTAGTCCGCAAGCGCGTCGTGAGCTTTCGGATTCGGGGGCTAAAAAGCACAGACTTTCAGGGGAATTTGGCAATGGCACGGACAATGTCCGCGCCTGAACGGCAGACTCTTGCCGTCTCGGGCCTAGCTAACGTGAGCCTAAATCGCCTGGCCGCGCTGATATCGAATTCAGCATCCCAAGACACTTTCCGAAACGTGCTGTTCGCCCTCGCGCCATTTCTCGCGGTTGCCGGCGTCGCCGCTCCGCACGCGCACCCCACCATTCTATCACTTATACTACTGCTGGCTGGAGCGACGCTTGCGGTCTTTCTGATGGCTCAGCCGCCAACGCCGGACAGACGCGTTGAACGCACGCTGCACACCCCGACCCCGGCCGCCGTTTTTCCGGAATTGTGCGCTTCCCCGAACCGCCACGTAAGTCTCGATCGCGCCGCGTGGGCGCGACTCACCGCCCATATGAGCCACGAGTTCCGCACACCGCTCAATGCCGTGCTCGGTTTCTCAGAGCTGATGTCGAACGAGGCACTGGGGCCGATAGGATCGAGCTGCTACGGCGCCTATGCGCGCGACATCCACACCAGCGGACGCATGCTGCTCAAATCAGCCGAGGATGCGCTCGCCATCACAGCGCTTCTTACTGCACCGGAACGCAAAGGCCCGCCTGCCACCGCATGTCTGCGAACGGCGGTTGAAGAGGCACTCGACTTCCATGCTTCGACCTTTGCCGCTCGCCGCTTACACGTCACCGTCTCTCCGGACGTGCGCACCAGCGTCATCGCCGAGCCGCAAACCGTGCGTCAGATTTTCGTCAACCTGCTTGCGGACGCCGCCGAGTCCGCCCGCGACGGCGCGACGGTCGCCGTTACCGCGCACTGTGAGGGCGACACAACACGGCTCTTCGTCACGCTCCCGCTCGCAGATGTAAACCCGGCTCCACGGCCCGAAGGTTTCTCCCTGCTGCTCGCAAGCACGCTGTGCGAGCTTTCAGGCGCGCAACTGACCGTTGGCCCCATTGGCCAAAACGCCGGTTGGCAAGCGACGTTCGCACCCGCCCTCCAGCACGATCTTTTCGCAAGTTTGAACTAAGCCGCGCCTAGTTGGGTGCCGGCGGCGAAGGAGTCGGTGGCGGAGCGCCATCATCCTCCGGCCCATCGGGCGCATCCTTGCTGCGCCTCTTGAAATAGCCCGGCCGGCGCTTCTCCCTCCAAGCCTGCAACAGCTTGCGCTCATCCGCGGTCAGCGTTGCCGCCGTGTCCGCAAGCGTATTGGTGACCGCGGCCCGGAACTGATTTTCGGCGTCCGCGACCCGCCCCATCGCCGCCTTGAACTTCTCCTTGTCAAACGGCTCGGCGGTCAGCAGCGCGTTCGCCTCGTCCCACGACGTGCGAATGGCCTGTCGAAGCGGGCGCACGCTGTCCCGTGCCGCCTTGATCTGCTCGCGCACGACCTTGCGGCGATCGTCCGAAAGCTGCCGTGTGAACCCCATCAGCCCGAAATCGGGACCGCCCGCCGAGCGATAGTGGTGCTTGTGCCAGGCGCCCGAGGCCACCCAACCGACGAAAAGCAGGTTGAGCGCCAGCGAAGCGATCAGCGCGGGAAAGAGCCAGCGCGACGAGCGCGGCGGCACTTCGGGCTTCACATCAGTGTCGCTCATAGAAGCTCCTCGCTCAGCAGAGCGTCGCTTTCATCGAACAGCGCCAATTGCCCGCTGCCGGCCGTCTCACCGGAAGCCGACGTCAGCCCGGCCGAATCAATGCTGATCGACTGACCGGCGAAAATGCCAAGCGTAAGCGAGGCCGCCAGCGCCGCCGCCGCCCAGCCTTGCTGCCTGGAGACCCGCGGCGGCGCCGGCACCACCGTTTTTGATGATCGCGACACCGCAAGGCGTGGCTGCCCAGCGGCTGCCGCGACGATACGGTCCGTCAGCCGCGAAATCTCCTCGCGCGAGGGTGCCGGCGCCTGATCGAGCAGGCGATCAAACGCTTCCGCGTCCTCCAGCATCTGCCGAGCTTGCGCATTGCCGGCAATGAGGCCCGACAGCGAACGCCGGACCGGAGCGGGCCAACGCGTGCGATCGGCCCCGTAAGTATCGAGCACCGTTTCGAGCTCCGCGAGCCCGGCAGCACCAGGCGTCTTGTTGGTCATCGTCCTATCTTCTCCCGCATGTCCGGTGTCATGATTGTCCGCGATCATTACGTAGCGCCAGCCACGCGTCCTTCAGCTCCACTTTCAGCTGCCGACGGGCGCGCCCCAGTAATGACTCAACGGCCTCATCCGAAATTCCCATCGCTTGCCCGACTTCGATTTGGCTCATTCCCTCGAAATGAAAGAGGGTTAACGCCAGTCTCTGCCGCTCGGGCAGCTTCCGCAACGCCGCCCCTACACGTTCTTGTGTCTCGCGGTCCTCGATTCCCTCCAACTGCTTGGCGGGTTCTGGAACCTCGGGCAGTTCGTCCACCGTCGTCACCCGTCCCTGCACCCTCACCCGATCGAGACAGAGATTCGATACGACCCGCCTCAGCCAGGGCCGCACCCCGACGGACCCGATTTCGAGCGTTGCGGCCGACCGCCATAGCCTCAGGAAGCACTCCTGTGCCACGTCGTCCGCCTCGGCCTTGTCAGCCAGCATTCGTCGCGCAACGGCCAGCACGCAACCGAGGTGCCTCTCGGTCAGCACCCGAAACGCGACCGCGTCGCCGGTGCCGACTTTCGCCACGAGATCGGCCTCGTCGGCCGCGCCGGGCGGGCCCACCGCCTCACGCGCGGCACCGCCGCTGTCGAACTTCGCCGCTGCCACCGCTCCCCTCAGCATCCCTGTTTGGCCGGACATATGTGCGCGTCGAAACCCTAGGTTCCCACTGCTCCTTGGCGGACCTTACCTAGCCATTGGAACGACTGCCCGGCAAATTTCCGTCGCGCTTGAACGAACTTAGACTATCAGGCGTTCAAATGTCTCGGCGACGCCCGCAAGCGTTTGTTTCAGCTTGCTTTCAAGTTCCTCGAAGGACTGCAACCCGGTCGCCTTGGCAAGCCGGTCCTTCAGGCCCGCCGGCGCATGGTTCGGGTCGAATGGACTGTCGAGGCACAACCTCAGCAGCTGCGTCAAATCCTCGATCAGACGGCCAGCGTCATCCAGCCGGTCGTGATCGGCAGCCGAAAGCACCCCGGCCGTTTCAGCAGCTTTGAGCGCTACGAGCGTCGTCTGATGCAGCACATCAGGTCGCGCAGCCGCATGAACGAGTTGCAGATACTGGGCGATGAACTCCAAATCGACGAGGCCACCCCGCACCTGCTTCAGGTTCCAGATATCGATCGTACCCTTCTCGCTGGCAATACGGGCCCGCATGTCGCGCACATCTGCGGCGACCTTGCCCGTATCGCGCGGCCGCGTCAGCACATGGCGGATCGCTTCGTCCACTTGAGCCGCCAGCGCGGAAGAACCGGCTATGACGCGTGCCCGCGTCAACGCCATGTGCTCCCACGTCCACGCTTCCGTCTCCTGATAACTCGTGAAACTGGACCATCGCGTTGCTACCGGCCCCTTCTGCCCGCTTGGCCGCAGCCGCATGTCGACTTCGTACAGCGTACCCTGCGCTGTCGGCGCCGAAATCGCGTTGATGAGCCGTTGTGTCAGTCGCGTATAGTAGTGCTGCGGCGCCAGCGGCTTGAGGCCGTCCGACTGAGCGACCTCGGGATCGAAGTCGTAGATCAGGATGAGGTCGAGGTCGGACGAGGCGGTCATTTCCCGCCCACCGAGCTTGCCCATGCCGACGACGACGGCCTTGCCACCCGGAACGCGACCGTGGTGGTCGGCAATATCGCGCTCAACCTCTTCCAGCAGAGCCGCCACGAGGCATTCGGCAATGGTGGCGTAGGCGACGCCTGCCTCCTCGGCCGACAGCGACCCGGTAAGCAGACCGACGCCAACCAGAAACGTCTGCTCGTTGCCGACGATCCGTGCGGTATCGAGGACATCCTGCATCGGATCGCCGGTGGCTGCCGCCCGCGCCGCGCCGAGTTCCTGCTTCAGTAGCGCCCGGATTGCCGCCGCGCTCACATCGGTACCGATCGCCTGCGGATCGAGCACGGCATCAAGCAGGCGCCGCCGCTGAGACAGAATGCGGGCCAATCGCGGTGCCGAACCCATGATGTCGGCGATGAGCCGCAACAATGCCGGCTGCGCCTTCAGAAGCGAGAAAAGCTGCACCCCGGCCGGCAATTCCGAAAGGAAACGGTCGAAACTCGCGATTGCAGCATCGGGATCGATGGTATCGGCGAGCGCCGCGATCAGCAGCGGCTGCACTTCGGTAAGCCGCTCGCGTGCTCGCGGTGACCGCACCGAAGGCGTCCGCCCATGGTGCCAACCGCGCACGATGCTCAGAACCTGCGCGGGACGCGAATAACCCATTGCCTTGAGCGCGTCCAACGTCGCCGGGTCGTCGGTCGCTCCCGCGAACACCATGTTCGTGCCCGTCGTGAGTCTCGGCGCATCCTCGAAAAGTCCCGCGTAGTGCCGCTCGACGGTTTCAAGAATGCGGGTCAGGTCACGCCCGAGTTCCGCGCCGCTCGCATAACCGGAGAAATGCGCGATCCGCTCCAGCGCCTCAGTATCCGTGGGCATATCGTGCGTCTGCTCGTCGGCGACCATCTGCAGACGGTGTTCAAGGCGGCGCAAAAAAACGTACGCATCCGCCATTTCGCGCGCCACATCCGCCCTTACCCAGCCCCTTTTCTCGAGCGCGCCGAGCGCTTCCAGCGTACCGCGTACACGCAGCTCTGGCTGCCGGCCTCCCGCGATCAACTGCTGCGTCTGCACGAAGAACTCGATTTCGCGAATGCCGCCGCGCCCGAGCTTCACGTTCTGGCCCAGCACCGAAATCGCACCGATCTCCTTGTGTGCGTGGATCTGGCGCTTCATCGCGTGCACGTCGGCGATCGCGGCGAAATCGAGATACTTGCGCCAGACAAAGGGGGTGAGCTCGTCAAGGAACGCTTGACCGGCATAAAGATCGCCCGCACAAGCCCGCGCCTTGATCATCGCGGCACGCTCCCAGTTCTGCCCGACAGTCTCGTAATAGCCATGCGCCGCCGCCGTCGAGAGCGCCATTTGAGTGGCGCCGGCGTCCGGCCGCAGCCGCAGATCGGTGCGGAACACGTAGCCTTCTGGCGTGCGCTCCTCCACAAGCAGCACCAGATCGCGCGTCAGGCGCACGAAAAACGATTGCAGGTCGCCGCTGCCCGTGAATGTCGCCTTGTCGCGATCGAAAAATACGATGAGGTCGATGTCGCTCGAATAATTGAGTTCGAAAGCGCCCTGCTTCCCCATCGCGAGAACAAAAAAGCCGGATCCGGCTTCCGGCGCGGCCGGATCGCCCGGCGCCCACTGCCCGGCAGTAGCTGCGCGTCGAAACAGAAACCGCACGGCCGCCGCTATGCTCGCGTCGGCGCATTCCGTCAGCACCTGCGTGACCGTCATGACCGGCCACACACCGCCCAAATCCGCGAGCGCCGCGAGCAGCGCGACGGCCGACTTGTAGCGCCTGAGCGCACTCTTGGCTTCCGCCATGTCGGAAGCAGCGGCCATGGCGGTTTCGAGTTCGCGCGTCAGAGCGTCGAACAGCTCTTCCGGGCACGCGGTCAACACACGCAGCAGACGCGCCGGGTCACGTGTGGCAAGTGTCGTGAGATACGCAGAGTTCTCAATCGTGCCGGCGAGGAGGGCGGCAACCTGCGGCGCTTTCAGCGCCGCAACAAGCGCATCGTTCCCGCACGCTGAGGCAAAGGCTTCGAGCTGCTGCCTGCCCGCTTCCGTCGAGACGGGGGCAGCACTGATGCGCTCATTGAAGGGCAGCGGAGAAGGTGCGGGCCGGTCCATGCGCCATCAGCTTGCCGCAACTTCGAGCCGCCTGTCACCACCTTCACTGACAGACGCGATCATGCACCGCCGCGGAAGCACCAGCACGACGCGCAACCCGGGGTCGTTATTCTCAAGGCGCACCTCGCCGTGGTGCAGGCGCGCCACCGCCGCAACTAGGCTCAAGCCAAGCCCCGTCCCGGGCTTGGTCCGGCTCTCCTCAAGCCGCACGAAGCGTTTTAGCGCGCGCGCCCGATCGCAGGCCGAAATCCCCGGCCCCCGATCCGCCACCGAGATGTACGCACCATCCCCCATGGCCCCGGCCCTAACGGTGATGGCATTGCCGACACCGCCGCCGGCCGAATATTTGATTGCATTGTCGATCAGATTGGCGACGGTCTGCCCGAGAAGCTGCTTGTTGGCACGCACGCGCACGCCCGACTGCGCCTCGATCGACAAGTTGAAACCCGCTTCCTCTGCCGCCGGCGCGTAGAGATCGGATACGTCCTCGACAAGCGCGCCCAGATCGAACGTCTCGAGGCTTTCCTCCAGCGCGCCGGCTTCCAGGCGCGCAATTAGCAGGAGCGCATTGAACGTCTTGATGAGATCATCGGCCTTCTCGATCGTCCGCTCTAGCCCCTCGCGATAGCCCTCCGCACCACGCGATTCCCGCAGCGCCGCCTCGGCCGAGTTCCGCAGCCTGTTAAGCGGCGTCTTCAGGTCATGGGCGATGTTGTCGGAGACTTCCTTGAGGCCGCTCATCAGCGCCTCGATACGGTCCAGCATGTCGTTGAGGTTGTGGGCCAACGCATCGAGTTCGCCGCCCGTCCCGTCGACAGGGATGCGCCGCGACAAGTCCCCCGACATGATGGAGCGGCTGGTCGCCGTGATGGTATCCATGCGGTTCAAAATGAGCCGGCTGACCATCAGTCCGCCCAGCAGCCCGAGCAGCGATAGCGCGCCGAACCCGAGCAGAAACGTGCGCCACACGGTCTCCGCGTAGGCGCGCTGATCATCGATGTCGCGCCCGATCAGAAGCGACTGCCCGCCCGGAAGCGGCATGGGGAAGGCAACGGCTAGTCGCGGCCTCGTGCCGCTGGCACGCTGCGGCTGATATGAGAAAATTCCGCCGTCCGGGTTTCCGGCGAGTTCCGGCGGCATGCGGTTGAGGTTGCCAGCAAGCTTCTCACCCGTGCCATCACTCAGGAAATAGAGCCCGGGACCATCCGGGCGCGACATGGCGGCGACCCGGGCGCGCAGGCTCTCCGCCCCGCCGGCGGCTGCCTCGCCCAGCAGAAAGCGCGCCTCCGCCCTGAGCCCGGCAAGCGTCTGCTCGGTCAGGATGTCGTTGGTCTTGGAGAACAGAAATCCGACGAGAACCGCCGCGGCGAGAAGATATGCCGCGACCGCCGCCGCGCTCCAGCGGAACGCGGTCGTCGAGGCGGCCTTCGCCATGCGTTCAAACAGCGCCGTCACGAATGGTGTATCCCGCGCCGCGCACAGTATGGAGCAGCGGCTTCTCGAAATTCTTGTCGATCTTCGAGCGCAACCGCGAAACGTGCACGTCGATGACGTTTGTTTGCGGATCGAAGTGATAGTCCCAAACGTGCTCCAGCAGCATCGTGCGCGTGACGACCTGTCCGGCGTGCTGCATCAGGTACTCGAGAAGCCTGTACTCGCGCGGCTGTAGAAGAATGTGCTCGCCGCCGCGTGTAACGCGATGGGAAAGCCGGTCGAGCACCAGATCCCCCACGACATATTTGGTCTGCTGCTCCTCGGGCACCGAGCGACGCCCCAGCGCCTCCACACGCGCCAGAAGCTCCGAATAGGCGTACGGCTTGGTCAGATAGTCGTCGCCGCCCGCGCGCAAACCCTTGACGCGGTCGTCGACCTCGCCCAGCGCGGAAAGGATCAGGACCGGTGTCCGGTTGCCTTCCGAGCGCAACGTCTTGATGACGCTTAAACCGTCGAGCCGCGGCAGCATGCGATCGACAATGAGGACATCATAATTGCCCTCGATGGCGAGACCCAGGCCAGCCTCGCCGTCGCCCGCCAGATCGGCTGTGTGCCCGTTTTCCTTGAGAGACTTCTGGAGAAACTGCGCCGTCTCCTTGTCGTCCTCGATCACCAGCACCCGCATGAAATTTGACCCAATGGAAATATCCAAATGCTTCCTCCATTTAGCGGGACTGCGGACACGCGTCGAGGCGGCTCAACGTTTCAAGGTTGAGACCGCCCCGACTTACTCGCGCATGGGTCTCAGCCCTTGCTGTCTCTCAGCTGCACGGCGACGAAACGCTTCTGATCCGCCGACTTGATGTGCAGCAGAACGGCCGTCCGCTTCATGTCCTGGGCCTTCTTGACGCCTGAGACGACGTCGTCCGGCTTGCCGACGACCTGTCCCGACACCTCGAGGATGACGTCACCCGCCTTGAGCCCCTTTTCGGCTGCGTCCGACGACGCATCGACTTCGGCGATGACGACACCACCGCCGCTGCCCGAGCGCGCGGGCATCAGGGTGATACCGAGCTGGCTGAGTTCCAGAGAGGCAGGTTTTGCCTCCTCGCTATCGTCCTTGCCGCCCAGCATGGCGGTTTCGGGGTTCTTCGGGAACAGGCCGAGCTTCACCTTCACCGACTGCTCGGCGTTGTTGCGCCAGATTTTGACGTCAACCGTGGCGTTCGGTGACATCTCGGCGATCTTGCGCGCGAGGTCGCGGCTGTCGGCGATCTTGTCCGAGTTGACCTGCAGGATCGCATCCTGAGCCTTGAGACCGGCCTCGGCCGCCGGACCATTGGCGGTAACTTCGCTCACCAGCGCACCCTTCGCCTCGCTGAGGCCAAGGCTCGCAGCCGTGTCCTCGTCCACGTTCTGGATCTTTACGCCAAGCCAACCTCGGTTGACGGTTCCGCCGTCCTTGAGTTGCGAGACCACGTCGGCAACTGTTTTTGCCGGCACAGCGAAGGCGATACCGACGTTGCCGCCAGACGGTGAGAAGATCGCCGTGTTGACGCCGATGACTTCGCCATCGAGATTGAAAGTCGGTCCACCCGAGTTACCGCGGTTCACGGCCGCATCGATCTGCAGATAGTCGTACGGACCCGAACCGATGTCGCGCGCCAACGCCGACACGATGCCGGCCGTCACCGAACCGCCAAGACCGAACGGGTTGCCAACCGCCAGCGCCCAGTCACCGACCCGCGGCTCCTTCGTCGACAGCTTCACCGTCGGGAACGTCGTGTTCGTCCCTTCGATCTTGAGAAGCGCGATGTCCGTGCGCTGATCGGTACCGACCAGCTTGGCGTCGTACTTCTTGCCATCGTCGAACTGAAGCTGGATCTTCGTTGCCCCATCGATGACGTGGTTATTCGTCACCACGTAACCATCGGACGAAATCACAAAGCCCGAACCCTGGCCCTGCACGATCTTGGGACGGCCACCGTCAGGCTGGCCGAACTCCTTCGGCAAATTCTTGAAGAAGTCGTGCAGTGGGTGATCCTCAGGCAGGTCGGGAACCGTGAACCCGCCGCCGGGTCCGCCTGGTGCGCCGCGGCCACCCTTGTTGTCGGCAACCTTCGCACCGCCGCCGTCGTTGACGACCGACACGGACACGACCGACGGCTTAACCTTTTCGACGAGGTCCGCGAACGATAGCGGCGCGCGGCCGAACGGCGTCTCGACCGAGGTTGCCGGCGCTTCCGCGCGCACCGGCTGAATTGGGCCCGCAAAGCTGAGCCCGAGCGCCGTGGCGCCCGCAAGCGCTAGAACCATTGGCGCGCTTTTTGCTCTGGTGAATTTCTCAGTGGTCGATGCTCGATGGCGAAAGCGCATCCCTGTGTCTCCGATCTTGAAAAGGCGATTCCTGCCCTAGGGATGGAGCGTTAGCGAACGTGGGCTTACCGCAGCATTTCGGCTGTCTTAACTGTTGTTAATGTCGGGCGGTCGCGCGCCCGCGAGGCGTCGCAAATGCGGGTCACGAAAACGCCGATCGTTCCCACACTTTTGTCGGCAATGACCGTGCTTGCCGCCGCGGCGCCAGGCGCTTACGCCGCCGTCTTCGGACGCGATGATCGCATTCCGGTGCGCGCTGAAGCCGGCGCGCGATCCGTGGGCACGCTCGCCCGCCGCGAGGCCCCACCCTTCTGCTCGGCCTTCTGCGTCGCCCCCGACGTTATCGCCACCGCCGGCCATTGCCTGAACGGCAGCGATATCGCCGCGGCCGAGGATTTGGCGCACGTGATCTTCCGTCTGCCCGCATCCGGCGCACGATCTCTGCTGGCAGGCTACGCGACCGGAAACATCCGTCAGAACATCATCGCGGGTGCCGAGAAATTGCGCACGAAACCTCCGATCGGCGCCGCTACCGACTGGGCGCTCGCGAGACTGGCTCGCCCCATTTGCTCACAACACGTCGTTAGACTTTCGACGCGCAGCAACGCGGCCCTCCTCGAAGCGGCCCGCGCCGGCCGGATTGATCAAATCGCATTTCATCGCGACCGCCCCGACACGGCGCTTGCGGTTGCACGCGCCTGCCGCGCGGTGGCTCTCACCGACCCGCGCGCGATCACGCATCATTTCGCGGCAGCCGGCGCGCTCTTCTTTCACGATTGCGATACCGCAAGTGGCTCGTCCGGCTCCCCAATGTTGACCAGACAAACCGAAACGAGCAACGCCGAAGTCGTCGCGATCAACGTCGGCACCTACGTTTTGTCGAAAGGTTTGATCGCCGCCGGCGGAAACACCAACGACGCGAAAAGCAAAGCGGTCGCGAATACGGCCGTGCGCGTTGCAACCGTCGTGCCCGCGCTCGATGAACTGCAAGCGCGTGATCTGCTCGAAACTCCGACCGACATCCGCCGTTTGGAACGCGCGCTGAAACGTCTCGGGTTCTATCGCTCACCCATCATCGGGACCGCGAACGCCACGCTCATGGACGCCGTCCGCGACTTCGAGATGGCCAAGGGACGCAAGCCGACCGGTCTTCTGCGCCGTACCTTGCTCAAGGAGACTTGGGACGAAATGAACCGTTAAGTTTTAGTTTTTTCGTTCAGGATGCGATTGAGCTCGGCGCGCTCATCATCCGTCAGCTTCGCGTCCGCCGCCGCAACATCCGGATCACGTCGTGTGCGCCCGGCACGCATCGCCAGCAAAACGCCGGCAAACAGGACGATGAGCGGGCTCGCCCATAAGATGAGCGTCTCCGGTTTCAGTGGCGGTTTCAGCAGAACGAAATCGCCGTAACGCTCCACGACGTAATCGATCACCTGATCGTCGGTATCTTTCGCCTCAAGGCGCGCGCGCACAAGACGCCGCAAATCGGCCGCGAGCGGCGCGTCGCTGTCGTCTATGGATTGATTTTGGCAGACGAGGCAGCGCAAGCCCGCCGAAATCGCCCGCGCACGTTTTTCCAGCGCCGGGTCTGCAAGCACCTCGTCGGGATGCACCGCAACGCCCGGCGTCGCGCCAAGCGTTGCGGCGAGACCGAACGCGAGAGCGGCAAGCCTGACACGTCGTGTCGTCATCTCCGTCACTCCGCAGGTACGGGAGCGGCCGGAGTCGCACGCCGCTTGACGGGCGCTCCGACACGCAGGCGCCGATCCGTCAGCGACAGCCCGCCGCCGATGAACATGATGAGCGCACCAAGCCAGATAAACCGCACGAGCGGATTGAAATAGGCGCGCACCGCATAACCGTCGTCCTTTTGTTCATCGCCTATCACGATGTAGAGATCACCGCGCCACGTGGCATGAATACCGGATTCCGTCGTCGGTTGCGGCGGAGCGTCATAGAGGCGTTTAGACGGTGCAAGCCGCGACACGATCTCGCCATCACGCGCCACGTCGAACTGCGCGATGTCTTCGCGATAGTTAGGCCCGCGTCCTGGCGCAGCCCCTCGGAATGTCACGTCGTAACCGCCGACCGCGACATGGTTGCCAGGCTTCATGATAAGGATTCGTTCTTCGCGATAGGCAGAGGTCGCGGCGATACCGATCACCATCAGCCCGACGCCGAAGTGAGCAAGCGACGTCCCATAAGCGCTGCGCGGCAAGTTGCGCGCGCGCCGCCATACCTCTTCGTATCCCGCCGAACCGAGCTTCACGCGCCACGCCCAATCGGTCAGCGAACCAGCCATCACATAGCAGCCGAGCGCGATCGCGAACGGCGCGAGCCAAGGTCCCCGTTCCGTCACTGCATAGGCCGCGACCAAGGTCGCCAACGCGACGACTCCGGCGGCCAGCAGACGCTGCGATGCACCAAGAAAGTCACCACGCTTCCACGCCAGCAGCGGACCATATGGCATCGCCAGCAGCAGCGGGATCATCAGCGGCACGAAGGTCGCGTTGAAGAAAGGCGGGCCAACAGAAATCTTCTCTCCCGTGAGGCCTTCGAGCACGAGCGGATAGAGCGTGCCGACCAGCACCGTCGCCGTCGCGGTAACCAGAAGCAGGTTGTTCAGAACGAGGCTTCCCTCGCGGCTGATAGGCGAGAACACGCCCCCGACCCGCAATTCCTTCGCCCGCAGCGCGAACAGCAGCAGCCCGCCGCCGGTGAACAGAACCAGGATGCCGAGAATGACGACGCCGCGCGCTGGATCGACCGCGAACGAATGAACCGAGGTCAGCACGCCCGAGCGTACGAGGAACGTACCCATCAGCGACAGCGAGAATGTGAGGATCGCGAGCAGGATAGTCCAGACCTTCAGCGCTTCGCGCTTCTCCATCACGAGCGCCGAGTGCAAGAGCGCGGTGCCGGCAAGCCACGGCATGAAAGACGCGTTCTCGACAGGGTCCCAGAACCACCAGCCGCCCCAGCCCAGTTCGTAGTAAGCCCACCACGACCCCATCGCGATGCCGATGGTGAGGAACATCCAGGCAGCAAGCGTCCACGGCCGCACCCAGCGGGCCCAGGCCGCGTCGATGCGGCCCTCGATCAGCGCCGCGATCGCAAACGAGAACGCGATCGAGAAACCCACATAGCCGACGTAAAGAAACGGCGGATGGAAGGCCAGCGCCGGGTCCTGCAAAATCGGATTGAGGCCGCGCCCATCGGATGGCGCGATCGGCAACCGCTCGAACGGATTTGAGGTCAGCAAAAGGAACAGCAGGAACGCGACCGAAATCGACGCCTGCACCGCGAGCACGTTGCCCTTCAGCGTCGCGGGAAGATTATCGCCGAACAGCGCGACGGCGGCGCCGAACAGCGCCAGGATCAACACCCACAAAAGCATGGAGCCTTCGTGGTTCCCCCACACGCCCGAGATCTTGTAGACGAGCGGCTTCGTCGAATGCGAATTCGCAAAAACGTTGGCGACGGAGAAATCCGAGGTCACATAGGCATGCATCAGCGCAAGGAACGCGATCAGCAGCAGCAGGAACTGCGAGACCGCAGCAGGTTCGCCAACGGCAATCATCCGGCTGTCGCGCAGTCGCGCGCCCGCCGCCGGCACCACCATCTGAACAGTGGCGACCAGCAGCGCCAGGATAAGAGCAAAGTGTCCGAACTCGACGATCATGCGCGCGCCCTCATTACTCCTGCTTTGTGGTCGCCTCGCCCGGATGAGCGCCCGAGCCGAGCTTCACGCCGCGCGCTTCGAGCGACTTTGCGACTTCCGGCGGCATGTACGTCGCATCGTGCTTGGCGAGAACGCTGTCGGCCACGAACTCGCCGCTGCCCGTCAGCACGCCTTCCGCCACCACGCCCTGCCCCTCCCGGAAGAGATCGGGCAGCACGCCATTATACGTTACACGAATATCCTTCAGCGTGTCGGTGACATTGAAGATGACGTGTGTACCCTCGCCGCGCACAACCGAACCCTGACCTACGAGCCCACCGAGCCTTATCCTCCGCCCGGCCGGAACGCTCTTTTCGGCGATATCACTCGGCGTATGGAAAAAGACGACGCTGTCACGCAGCGCAAACATGACAAGCATTGCCGCAGCGGCGAGCACCGCGACACCTCCGCCAATAAGCCAGCCGCGCTTTTGCTTCCGCGTCATGCAAACGTCCTCATGGCCCTATCCTTCGAGCCCGAGCTGACGAGCAAGCTCGTTGACGCTCTTGAGCCCCGCCTCGTCCGCCTTGAGCCCTGCCCGTGCTTCGCTCAGCGCCTTCAGCGCATCGTCCTTGCGCCCCAGCGTATGGTAGGCGCGGATCAGCTTCACCCATCCCTCTGCGTCGTGCGTTGTGGTCTTCATGCGCTCTGCCAGACGCGCGACCATCTGGTTGATCATATCCTGCCGCTCTTGCTGCGACATGGCGGCGATCGTCGCCGGGTCCATGCCGCCGGGGCCAGGCTCAACTCCGGCGGATGGAGCAACCGGCGTCGCAGCGCCTTCAAGCCCCGCGACCCGCTCCTCCAGAAACCCTTTCCACGGTGCGTCGGCGGGCGCTTCCTTGAGCAGCGCGCGATAATCCGCGATCGCCTCGCTCTTCTTGCCGTCCTGCTCCTTGGCAAGCGCGAGCCAGATGCGCGGCTCCAGCCGCTGCGGCTCCGCCTTGAGTACGCGCTCCATCGCGGTGCGTGCATCCTCGGGCACGATGCCGTTGGACGCGCGAATGCGCGCGTTCGCAAAACCCTGCAGCCGCGTCGGCGTTTCGCCCAAAAGCCGCATCGCCGTAGCGAATGCCGAAGCCGCCTCTTCATAGCGGCCAAGCGAATAGTAGACGGGCGCAATGACGTCCCACCCCTGCCCATCTTCCGGGTGGTCGCGCAGTCGCGACTCGACGCGCGCGACGAGGTCGTTCGTGGTCGCATTCTCGACCGTCCTACCCAAGCGATCGGCGAGCGGCTGTCCCGGCATACCCGGCGCGCCAAAAGCAAGGTACAGCGCAAGGCTGACGACCGGCAGCGCCAGCGTCATCGTGAGATAGGTCGGCTTGATGAGGCGCGCGCCGCGCAAACCGGCGTCGGTTGCGGCGTTGGGCTTGCGCAGCAGCCGCCGTGCGATTTCGGCCCGCGCGTGTTCGGCCTCGGTCACAGGCAACGCGCCACGCGCCTGATCCGCCTCGATCTCTGCGAGTTGGTCCTTGTAGACCGCGATATCGGCATCGGTTGCCTCGCGCAGGTCGTTGCGCTCATGCAGCAGCGGTCGCGTCAGCGCCCACGTTACGCCTACCGCCATTAACGCTGTCGCGATCCAGAACAGCATGCCGCGCTACCCGAGTTGGTCTCGGGGAGGGAATAGGAGCGCGCAAGGAATGAAGCAAGCCGCACGGGCGCAGTTCACGCAATTGTCGCGCCCCGTGATGAAAGCCTCCCGAACCTTACGGAGGCTTTTCCCGTTAGCCAACGTTTTGCCAGGTGCCGTCCGGATTCCGGCACGCCGTGCCCCGCATCTGTTGCGGGCGACCATCGACATAGATTGTATGGGTGTAGTCGCGGCAATCCTCGGCGCCCCGCTTGTAGGGCTTGCTCGGGACGATCTCGCCATAGCGTCCGTTGTCCGGGTTGCGCCATTTGCGTGGTGAGCCCGACTGTCCGCGCTCAAGCGCGTCGTACTCGGCTTCCATGGCCAACTGCCGGTCTCGCTCGTCAAGATTGCGGCCGATTTCGCTGCCGATGATGCCGCCGACGACGGCGCCCGCCACCGTTGCAAGCACGTTGCCGCGTCCCTTGCCTATCTGATTGCCGACGATTCCGCCGGCGACGCCGCCGAGCACCATACCGGTGTCTTGCCGGTTCGGTCCGCTAGGACCACAGCCCGCAATCATCGCGATAACCGGCACGGCCCAAAGTAAGCGCGCGGCGCCCATGGCAAACCTCGTTGCTCGTTGATCCCCTGCACGCGCGGCGCCCGCCGCGTACCCCGTCGAAGCATATGCTCCGGTTAGCCCGAAAATGCATCCCCGTGATGGCGGAAATCTACTGCGATTTAGGCGAATCTGCGACCGCCGCCCGCTGGTTCGCAGCGCAATACGTCAGATTAGTCACGCCGCGGGTAAATCTAGTATGGCTTTCAATCCGCCTGCGGAGGAACGCTCCAGCCGCAGCGACCCCCGATAGGACGCCGCAAGATCGCTGACGATCGAAAGTCCCAGGCCCGAACCGGGCATCGATTCGTCCAGACGCACGCCCCGTTTGCCGATTCGCGCCCGCTGCTCGTCCGTGAGCCCCGGCCCGTCGTCCTCCACCGAAAGAACCAGCCGCTTGCCGCGCGACCTGCTGTCGGCCGGATTGGAAACCCGGCCCGTGAGGCGGACCGAGGTGCGTCCCCACTTGCAGGCATTGTCGAGCAGGTTGCCGAGCATTTCTTCCAGGTCCTGCTTCTCACCCTGAAACTTGGCCCCCGGATGCACGTCGATGGTAATGGCCATACCCTTGTCGCGATTGATGCGTTCGAGCGCGCGGACCACCGGTTCGGACGTCTCCTCGACCGGCGTCACCCGGCCAATCGCGCCGGCGCGCGCCGCAATCCGCGCCCTGTCGAGATAGTGCGTGACTTGATCGCGCATCAATTGCGCCTGTTCGGCGACCTTTGCTCCCAGTTGGCTCTTGTCCTCCCGCGCCTCGTTCGTGATGACGGCGAGCGGCGTCTTGAGCGCATGCGCCAGGTTGCCGACCTGGGTCCGCGCCCGCTCGATAATCTCCTGATTGGAATCGATCAGCGCGTTGAGTTCCGTTTGCAGCGGTTCGATCTCGGCCGGAAGCTGGCCCTCGAGCCGCTCCGCCTCGCCCGAGCGTATGCTGGATAGTCCGCGCTCGATACGCCGCAACGGCAAAAGCCCGAACCGCACCTGCAGCCAGGTGGCTGCCAGCAGACCCGTGCCCGCCAGCGCCAGCGCCAGCATCAGCTTGTATTGGAACGCGCGCGACTGCGCATCGAGCCAGTCGTAGGGGCCCGCCACAATGACCGAATACTGCGTCTTCGTCGGGTCATGTCCCGGCGCGTCGATCACTTCAAGCGTGCGGATCGTAACGCCATTAGGACCAGGCACATTGCTCCAGCGCGTACCGGTCTCATCGCTCGGGAATTTTTTTTCGTAAGGAGAGGGCAGGAGATTGCTGACGAGCGACGGCGACACCATCGTTCGTCCAGGCGCCCCGTCGACAGGGCGTATCTGCCAGTACCAGCCCGAGTTCGGAACCTCGAACAGAGGTTCGTAAAGGTTTTGCGGGAACACCGGCTCGTCGCCATTGGTGTTCATGCTGTCGACTGCGATCGCGTCGAGCAGGTTCTTGAGCCTCAGATCGAAGCTCAGGTTCACGTCGTTGCGATAGAGCGAGTAGATCAGATAGCCGGCGAGCGGCAGCACCACGATCGTCCAGGCCGCTGCGGTGGCAAACAACCGCGTCGCGAGCGAGTTAAGCCTCATTGGGCCCATGGCTCATGCGATAGCCGAGACCGCGCACGGTCTGAATGACGTCGCCGGGGATCTTCTTGCGCAACCGGCCGATGAAAACCTCGATGGTGTTTGAGTCGCGATCGAAGTCCTGATCGTAGAGATGCTCGACGAGCTCCGTGCGCGAGACCACACGCCCGTTGTGATGCATCAGGTAGGCCAGCAGCCGGAACTCGTGCGAGGTCAATTTCACCTGCTGGCCATCACACGTCACGCGCGCCGACTTTGTATCGAGCCTGAGCGGTCCGCACTCGATCTCGGAACGGGCATGCCCCGAGGCACGCCGCACCTGCGCGCGTACCCGCGCCAGCAGCTCTTCCATGTGGAACGGCTTGGCAACATAATCATCGGCGCCGGCATCCATGCCCGTTACCTTGTCGCTCCACCGGTCACGCGCGGTGAGGATGATGACCGGCATCTTGCGCTCGGCGCGGCGCCACTGTTCCAGCACCGAGATGCCATCCATCTTCGGCAGACCGAGATCGAGGATGATGATGTCGTAGGGTTCGGTGTCGCCGAGGAAATGCCCTTCTTCGCCGTCCATCGCGGTGTCGACAGCGAAGCCCGCATCGCTCAACGCGCTGACGAGTTGACGATTGAGGTCTTTGTCATCTTCGACGACGAGCGCGCGCACGGCTCCGATCCCGCGATCCTATTGGCCTGCCTTATATAGCGGGTCTTGTGGCAAAACTTCTACCGCTTCGCCCTGGTCCTCAGGGCCCTGCTCCGCCGAGCCCTCCTCGGGTTGCCGCTGCGCCGGCACGATCGTGCTCCGCAGCCGGCCCGAGGAATCGCGCACGACGATCTTGTACACGTAACCGGTACTCTTGCGGCACAGCGTGGATTTGAGAATTTGCCCGCGCCCGCCCGGCAGGATCTCACGCGCCACTTCTTCGACCGTTACCAGGCCTTCCCGCCGCACGATTTCGCCGGCAATGCCCCAATCTGCCAGACACTCCTGGGCGAGCACGGGCTCCGCGAGGTTCGCGACGCCCGAGAGCATGAAGGCCGACACGAGGAGCCTGGGTGAAATGTGCATTATGGCAGCGGCGGGTTGAATTGGGCTTGGTTAACAGCCGTGCGGTGAACCGGCCATGAACGCAACGCCGTCTCCCTTATAGTCGAACATTCATGACACGTCGCGTAATTGCCGACGACGCCTGCACCCGCCCGAAAATTGCAAGCAACGTACCGATGAGGCCCACGACGGCCTGAACAGCGGTTAGAGTCTGCTCCCCGGCCTGCCTTATGACTTCGGCTGGAATCTCGATCCCGATCATCGGCCCGATGAGCGGCAGCACGGTTGCTGCCGCTGTTATGAGCGTGCCCCAGATCGTTTTCGACTTGGCCCACCACTTTTCGTCGATGACGATTTCATTCCCGTTTGTAGCTTCGCCGTCCATGCTGCTCTGTCCTTTCGCTGTTTGTCCGGGCTCGACGAGCCCACCCTTGATGTCGTGTTGCCGTGCCAATGCGTGAGCCAACGCGGCGGTAGCGGTAACGCGGTTCAGCCAACCCCGGCCGAAGCGCCAGAAATGCGGTAGCGCCCGGTAGCGTGCGCGACGCGCTTGCGCATAGGCATCGATGAGATCGCTGATCGGCCGCGCCGCGACCGCGCGCAGTGTCTGCGGCCCGATTTCGCCATCGACCGCGACGCCGAGCGACGTCTGCAACAGCCGCGCGGCCCCGCTGACACCGTGATTGACGCTAGCATCGAAATGCATCACCGCCAGCGGCGGCGTGAAAATGCGCGCAAGTGAAGGGTCCCAATAGCGCGCCCGGTAGATGTCGCGCACGGTGTCGTCGGCAATGCGCTTCAAATCTTCGACGAGCCGCGCCCGCGAGGTCGCATCGACGGTCACGCCTCGCCAGCGCGCGAACACCTGCAGCGTGATGCCGCGATTGGTCGGCCCACCCGGATCATGCGGATCGTCGGTGAAGCCACCTTCCATTTTGAGAGCATGCGCAAGCGCGACGCCGAACGCGTCGTCGCTGCTCGGCATTTGCACGTCAGGCGGTGAAACAATCGCGCCGCTCTCATCCTCCGTCTCTTTCGGCCAGCGGTATCCCAGCACGCGCGACGCCTCGAACGCTTCGACGGTCACGCCGTCGCTCTGGTTGCCGCCCAGAATGAAAACCCGGTCCCGCGCCGCGCCGAGAAAAAAGCCGACGTGCCCGGCGCCCGGGTCGCTGCCCCGCGTCAGCACGATGATCGCGCCCGTCTTTCCACCTTCGATCGGCGCGCCCCAGTCGAGGTACGAACGCGCCAACAGCGATCCGGTCCCCACGACACCGGCGCGCTTCAGCATGGCGCCCAGGAAGGCCGCGCACCACGGCGTTGCGTCGTCCGTGATGTTGGCGTGTCCGGCCTCCGCGAAGTAGCCCCTGATCTTGGGCTCCGATCCTGCGCCCGCAATCTCGCGCACGCCGAACTCGGCCCACGCCGCCGCGAGCCATGTTGGCTGATCCATTCTGTCGTCCTTGATGGCAATGCGCCCGCGGCGCCTACACGATTGCTGCGCGCCCCGCGCCACGCCCGAAACTTGCGTTGGTCTGGTAGACCTTGACCGCCACGATCCCCTGCGGACTGCCGAAGTCGCTCGTCTGCTGGGCTGCCGTGTAGACGGCGGACGGTGAACTCACGCTCAAACTGCGCTTCACCGTCGCGCCATCGAGAATGTCGACCTCGTACATCTCGGCTTCCTCGCCGAGCGGAACTTCACTCGTCTCCCAGTTGTCGCCGCCGGCGCGCGTTCGCCGCTTCCATGCGATCGTGAGATCCCCGCCCACTCGACGGCCTCGAACATGCACCGGCGAAAGCGGCCTGAGGCCATCTCCTGAGAAAGTGTGTGCTGTCGTGACATACGACGCATCGCCGATGTCGCGATTGCCCGGGCCAAAGCGCCAGTTGAACGGCAGCTTCAAATCCTCGAGCGCCAGCGGGACCTGCGCAATCGCACCATCGAGCAGCACGAACGGGGCGCCGGCCGCAACGGTCGTCATCGCACCTTCGGTCCCGAACTGTCCGCGCAGCAGCCCGCTCAGTTCATACGTCAGAACGTCCGTCAGAGTCGCGCTGTGGAATTGGATGATCTCCCAAGCGCCCGCCACGTTCCGGATCGCCGCCAGGTTCGCGCCGCCGAACAACGCCAGCGCGTCGCACGAGGTGAGCTGGCCTTGCGTCAGCCGGACACGAATCCGTGCCCGCCGGTCGAACCGTCCTTCCGGTCCAACAAACGAGGTGTCCAGCGTAGTGCCCATGGTCGCGGGCGCCGTCGCCAGCGCCTTCAATTGGAAACCGGTTGTCCCTGGCGAGCGATAGACGGCGACGCTGCCAGGCCACGGCTTCTGAAGCGCGGCCACGTAGCCGGACTCCGCGGTCGCCTCCGCACTCCACAACGGCAGATCGAGAAAGTGCACGGCGGGCGAACCGCTCTGCACCTGCGGAGCGGCCGCCGGAGGTCTCGGCGCACCTGCGACCTGATCATAGACGTTGACGTCAATACCAAGGGCCTCGATGTCGCGCGCGCCGTGATCGGAGGTTTCCGTGATCCGCACCGCGCGCTGCCGCCCCGCCACGTCGAGCGTCACGATATCGCCCGGCTCCAGCGCCAGCGCCGAGGGCGGCAGCGCGAACGCGGCACGCTCACGCGCGGACCATGTCTCATAGAGCCAGGACTCCGCGATCCCGCCCGCCGAAGGCGCGTCGAGCACGATCGGCAGCTCGGCCTGCGCCACACGCCCGCTCGCACCTGTAAGGCGGCGCGCTTCCGCCACCGTCTGCCGGTAGTCATCCTCGGATGAAATGTAACGGATCTTGGCGGATGCCGGCAGTTCCGTCTCCTGGCCGCGCGTCAGCTCATACATATCGTCGTCTGCGCGCGTTTCGACTAGATCGTCGGCGTCGATCACGCGTCCGCTGTCGCTCGCGCCGCGATGCCTGAAGACAATCTTGCCACCGCTTTCGACGGAATCGAAGAAGTAAGCCAGTTCCAGCGGCTGCAGCGCTTCGCGCGCGCTCATCACACGGTCGACGACGTATCCCGGAACCGTTCCGAACAGCCCCGACGCGTCGAAATCCTCAAACCCGCCGTCCAGCAGAATACGTGCGACAAGGTCATCCAAGCCGGCGCTCCCAAGACGCCCGTTGACCCAGTGACCCAGCGCCCAGTTCTCGCCGTCGCCCCAGTACGTCGTCTCGTTCGGAAACGCCGGATAAGGTCGCGCATCCCAGCAATACGTGTGGATGTGGTCGAGATCGACCATGCGCGCCCCGGTGACGCTCGAGATAGGATTGAGCCCTGCCACATAACCGGCTTTGGTCCAGTCGAAGGCTTCGCGAAACGCCTTCAAAAAGCGCGCCTGCATCAGGTCATCGCGTTTTCCCGTCGAGTAATACGGCAGCGCGTTCTCGCTGCTCTTGGGATCGACGAACACGTTGGGTTGGTTCGCACCCTTATCGACCGCCGGGCAGCCGATCTCCATCAGCCAGAACGGCTTTGATTGCGGCACCCAAGCCGTCGGCGTGCCACTTTCCACACCGCCCGGACGGTTGAAGTGCTGGTTCAACCACCACGACTTGATGTCCTTGAAGCGGAACACCCACGGCTTGCCCAATCCGTCCGTGATCGGCGCGCGCACCTGCGCATCTCGCTTCGCAGGCGAAGCGTAGTACCAATCGAAGCCTTCGCCGCCTTGCACATTCGCTTTCAGATACGCGGGATCGTAAATCGACGTATAGCCCGCGAGCGCATCGACATGGCCGCGGCCCGCACGCCAGTCGGCAAGCGGCCAATAAACGTCGATGCCGATGGCGTCGATGTTCGGCGACGCCCACAGCGGATCGAGATGGAAATAGACATCGCCCGTGCCGTCGCCCGGCTGGTGCCCGAAATATTCCGACCAGTCGGCGGCGTAGAGCACCTTTGTCCCAGCACCCAGGATCGCCTTCACGTCGGCCGCAAGTGCGATCAGCGCCGTCACGAACGGATATGTTCCGGCGGCTGACCGCACCCACGTCAGCCCACGCAGTTCGGTGCCGATCACGAACGCTTCGATGCCGCCTGCTGCCTTCGCCAGATAAGCCTGGTGCAACACCATGCGCCGGTACGACCATTCCGCCGGACCCGTATAGACGACCGTGTCGCCCGACAGTGAAAAGTGCGCCGGCGTCGCGGTTCCGACGAACGCCGCGATCTGCGTCGCCGCTGCCGCCGTCTTGTCGACCGTGCCTGCGACCCCTGCCGCCGGATGACACGTAATCCGCCCGCGCCACGGATAGGCGGGTTGCCCCGTGCCGCCATAAGGGTTCGGCAGCGTGTTGCCGTCCGCCACGTCCATCAGCACGAACGGCGTCAGCGTCACGCCGATGCCGCGATCCTTCAAATCTCGGATCGCGGCGATCACCGTCTGATCGGACGGCGTGCCACCGTAAGCGGCCTTGCCCTCACGCTGGCTCACCACATACGCATTGCCGCGCGTTCGCCCGGCGACCGACCACGAGAGCGGCGCCGTAGTCTTGTCCGCCGTCTCGACGCCAGGATGAATCTGACAGTTGCCGGCGCGCAAATCCGTCCCGAACCAGCTCACGATCAGCGACACATGCCGCGCATTCGGCAGCGACGCCTCGAGCTGATCGACCGCCGCCTGCCAGTCCGTCACGCCTTCCAGCGTATGCACGTTCTCCGTCTGCGAAACGCCGCCGCCGAAATTCTGATGCACCGGCTCGGTCGCATAGACGAACTCTCCCGATCCCGGAATCATGACGATGCCGCGCACGTCCGCGTCGCCCTCGCCAAGCGCGCGATAAACCTCAAACGACAGTTGCGGCAGGCGGTTGCCGTACTCGGCGAGCGCGAAACGCTCGAACACGATATAGGCGACGCCGCGGTAGGCCGGTGCGTTGCCCATCCCTTCCTTCGCTTCGATCAGGCTGTCCGCGACTTGCGCTTCATCGCCCTTGTGCAGCCGCCACACGACGCGCGACAGCTCGATCTCGCGTCCATCCGCCCACACCCGGCCGATGCGTGTCACCGGCCCTTCGCCGAGCGCGACCGCAAAGTTCGCGTAGTAGAGATATTTCGTGACCGACACTTCGGCGCTCGCGCCAAGGCCGCCGCCCTTGCCGCCACCCGAGGCTTCCCGCGTGGTGACGACCTCTTCCTCGAAATCGGTCGCCCAGATCACCTGGCCGCCGACCCGCGCCCGCCCGAAAATGCGCGGCACCGGCGCGCCTTCGGTCGACGCAGTAACATGGAGGTCGCTGAGCCTCGGTCCCTCCACCGCGCGACCGCGCCCCGACGCACCGAACAGCGCGTTGTCGATATAGTTGCCCGCGAACGCGCCAATCTGCGAGCCGAGCGCGGCACCGCTCAGCGTCGCGCCCAGAAAGCTCAAGCCGCCGGGCAGCAGCGCGCCACCGACCGCCGACCCGATGGCCGCAAGCGCCAGCGTCGCCATGAAGCCGTCTCCGTGAAAATCACACCACGCGCGGAAACCGGAACGCCCCCGCGATCCGCCGCCGCCACCAGCCGGCAAGCGCCACCTCGCACACCGGCGCGCCCTCGATCGCGTGCACCATCGTCGTCACGCCCGTCATGATCGCCGCGTGCTTGGCGACACACCCGGCACGCAGCCGGAAGACGATGACGTCGCCAGCGCCAATCGCGGCGCGATCAATCGGCGTCAAATGCCTCCCAGCCGCGGCAAGCATCGTCTCGACGCCGCTCGCTTCCGCCCAGTCGCGGCTATACGGCGGCGGCGCTTCCGCATCGCGGCCGTATAGTTCGCGCCACACGCCGCGCACCAGACCGAGGCAGTCGCAACCGATCCCCTTGCAGCTCGCCTGATGGTGATAAGGCGTGCCGATCCACGCGCGCACCTCCGCCACGATGGCGTCGCGCGTCACGACCGCGGACACGCTCATCCCCTGCGCCCCACCTTGGTAAGAAACGCATTGCCTGGCATTGACGGAAAGCCTCGAAAGTTCGGCGCATTGTTGAAGCGCGTCTTGCACGTCTCGAAGCGCTTGTCGCATCCGGCCGTGATAGCAAAGGTGTTGCCCGTCACCGGCGCGCCGACCGGCTCCGACCACAGCTCGATCGTGACGACGCCCGACACACTCGCGTGCGCCTTGACTTCAATTTTGAGCCCATTTGCCGGACCGGACGTGAACGTCAGCACGCCGCGCGAAAAGAAATCGTGCGCGAAGCCGTCGAGCCCTGTGACGGTGAAACGGCGCGGCGAGGACACCGCTGCCACCGTGCCCGTGCCGCGAAACGCTGGCGAAATTAGATCGATCTTGCAGCGCCCATCACCAAGGTCCGCATCGCACGCAAATTGATAGAGCCGGCCCTTGGGCTGCTGCAGATAATGTGCGAGCCCGCGCACCTCCGCTGTGAACGCGCTTCCGGTGCGGCGCACCTCGCCGAGCGAGCCTGAGCGCATCAGCACGCGCTGGCTGACATCCAGCCAGTTCACGCGATAGATCTCGATGCGCGCGTCGTCGTAACGGCCGGCCGCCAAATCCTCATCGGTCAGCGTCGCCGAAGACAGCGCGCCCGAAACTTCAAGGTTCGCGACGGACAGGCCAACGCCCTCTTTGATATCGCTCGCCGTGAACCCGCTTGCCGCTTCGAACGATGTGCCATCGAAGGTCAACGCGCGATCGTGGTCCGTGAAACCGGAAACCACACCATCGCGCCGTGTCAACCGCCAGCACCAGGCGAGCGTTGTCGTCCCACTCTGCAAATGCGCATCAAGCGCGCCGGTCAGATCCTTCATAGCCGCACCTCGACGACTGGTACGTCCGGAATCGCGCCCGACGTGAAGCCCGAGACGTTGATCTCAAGCCGGTCGCTATCGAAGCGAACCGGTACATCGAACTCGAACCCCGCCGTCACGCTCTGTCCGTTGCCGGGAACATGCCCGGCGAGAAACGTCACGATGCCGGTCGAGGTGTCGACTGTGAACTGCGTACCGGCCGTCTTTGCCACGCCCGCGACAGCCACCTTCACCGTCCCAGCCACAGGCTTTCGGATGTCGCGCGGCCACGGCGCGAACGCGCTACCGTATGTCTTCTTGAGTTGAAACGCTGCAAGCGCGCCCGTTCCGCTGCCGATCACTTGGTCGAGCGCCGAGGTCGTGCCCTTTGGCGCACACGACTTCCAGTCGGTCGGGTCGCGCCAGCGGAACGCATGCAGCCGCCCGCGCCGCTCTTCGAAGAACGCGATCACCGCGTGCAGATCATCGAGCGATTTGACGCCGTATCCCGCGTTCCACCGCCGCCGGCTATCGGCCCAGCGGCTGTTGCGCTCTTCATGGCCAGAGCCGAGCACGACCACATCGGTCCGACGCTCCGGTCCCCCGAGCGCATTGAGCGAAATCGCCGTCGGAAAACGGACTTCATGAAACGCCATAAATTGCGTGCTCGCGATTATGAGCTTCTAACGAATGCACCACGTCCGTGAGCGCGACCGCGCGACGCGCGAAAGCGCACCTTCCGACCGGCTCACGAAGGAGAGTCGGAAGGCGCAAGCAAAAATCCACGCCCCTCCCGGGGCGTGTCCGGCCGCTAAGCGGCCGGAACAGCACGCGCGAAAACCCACCGGACCGTAGGTCCGAGAGCGCGACCGCGCGACGGCGCGAGCGCCGCCCTCGCGGGGCTGGCCCGCGCGTCAGCGCGGACTAGCCAGCGTGAGCGGAAATCAGAGATTCCTATTCCCAGCCGCCGCCGCGCGCGCCACCATCGCCGCGACTTGCGACTGCGAGCGCCTGAACCCTTCCACATCCGGTGTCGAAATGTTGATGGTGATGGGCGCACCATTCCCTTGCGCCACGACCCCGAGCCGTCCATCGGAGCCCCGCGCCAGCGGCATGATCGCTTCCGCCCCTTTTTCGCCCGCAACGCCGTGCCGGCCGCCCGCCAGAGGAAATGCGATCGGACTGGCGATCACGCCGCCCGAGGCGAACGGCACCGGCATGCCCTGATTGACAACACCGCCCTTGGCGAACGCCAGCCCACCGCCGAGCAGTCCCTGAACCATATCGCCGAGACCGGCGGTCAGCGGCTTCAGTGCGGCCTTCAGCACGATTTGCGACAGACTGAGCGCCAGCGACTTGAACACATCACCCAAACTCTTACCCTTGATAGCAACGCCCTCGAAGGCGTTGATAAGGGCGCCCGAGAATTGATTGCCGACGCGCGTCGCGCCGCGCATTTTCTCTTCAAAATCGCGCGTGTCCGCCGTAACGCGCACGTCCCACGTCTCGAACGACTCTCCGAACGGCGTCATTCTGAAACTCCTTCATCCGGAAAGCGTCGCATCAGTGCGCGCAATTCCTCAGCCCGCATGGTGCCAACCCGCGCTGTCCGACCAAACTTGCCAGTCAGTGCCGCGTCGAGCTCGCGCGGCGTCATCGCCCACACAGCGGCGGGCGCAAATCCAAGCACACCCAGCGTCACCGCCATCACGTCGTCCCAGGGAAAGGGCCGCGCGCATCCGCGCCGCCGCCTCCCGCTTCGCCGTCCTCCGACGCACCCGCACCAAACGTCGCATTCAACAGGCGCGCAACGATGTCGACAAATCCCGCGGCACCGCCGTCCGCCTGCATGCGCGCAACTTCTTCGTCTTCGATGACATGGCCCGCGCCGCGCAAACCCGCGCTGATCACCCGCAAACAATCGCGTGACGACAAACGGCCTTTTTCGAAGCGCTGCGCCAGCGCCAAAAGGTCTTCGTCGCCGAAGGCATGCTCGAGTTCGGCCAGCGCGCCAAGCGTCAGCACGAGCCTGTGCGGCTTGCCATCCAGCCGCGCCTCGATCTCACCGCGATGTGCATTGGCCATAAAAACCCCTCAGCACGTTCAACAGATCCGGCCGCGCGCCCATCAACGCGGAATAGCCACCGTGAGCGAAACAGCTCACAAACTCGCAAAACTCAGCGCACCTGCGCTTTCCAGCGCGATCTCGAACGTCATCTCGCCATCATGCCGGCCGGCAAACTCCAGCGAGGCTATTTGGAACGCGCCCTCGATCGTGCCGAAGTCCGGCACGACCACCTGCCAGTTGCGGATCGTGCCGTTGAAGGCGTAATCGCGGATCGTCGCGTCCGACGCACCATCCTTGAACACGCCGGCACCCGCGACACGCGCGGACTTGACCCCAGCACCCGACAGCAGCTCGCGCCATTGCCCTGCGCTTTCATTGTGCGTGATCTCGACGGTGCCGGAGGACACCGCCAGCGAGCGCGTCCGCAATCCTGCCACCGTCGCGAACGCACCCGCGCCCGTCGTGTCGACCTTCAGCAGAAGGTCCTTGCCCTTTTGTGCCGCCATCGTCCTGCTCTTTGCTACCTAATTAAGAAACACTTTGAACCTCGGTTCCGTGTGCGCTCACAAGCAGCCCGCGCCTTCCGGCCGGCTCGACGAAGGAGAGTCGAAAGGCGCAAACAAAAAGCGCAGCCCCGCGAAGCTGGAACAGCCGCCGTACGCTAAACCACTTCGGACCAAGGTCCGAGAGCCCGACCGGGCGACGCGCGAACGTGCGTCCCCGCGGAGCTGGCCCGGCGAAGCCGGAATAGCCAGCGTGAGCGAAACAAGCCGCGTGATCGATCAAACCACCTCCGTCACCGCCCGAAAACGCGCGATGCCGTGAAACGTGTCGCCGTCGGCGGCGCGCCGTGCTTCCGAAAACTCGTGCCGCAAATTCACCAGACGATGACCGCTGAGCGTCAGCGGCATATCGTGCAGCGCGTCTTGCACGGCCGCGAGGATAACGTCCGCTTCCTTGCGCCCTTTCCCGCGCGACCATGCATGCAGCGTCACCATGTGTTCGTGGCCGGGCGCGTCGTCAGCCGACCAGTCGCGTTCCACGCTCTGCCCGAACGTCACATACGGGAACTCGGAACGAACCGGCACATCGTCATAGATGCGCGTGCCGCCGAGCGCGGCCGTCACCGCGCCATCGGCAGCAAGCCGCGCGAAGATCGCCTGCTGCAGGGCAAATGCCGCACTGCTCATCGCCCATCTCCACGCTCGCCTTCATCCGTCCGCGACACTGGCTTTCCGCGTTGAGGGGCGCGTCGGCGCGCATCAGTGCCAAAGCGCGCCCGCCGAAGGACCGCGTCGCTCAATCGATCGCGCATTCGCTGGTCCGCCCGCTCGTTGATGCCCGTCACCGTCACTGCAATCTTCACAGGTCCCGCTCCTCTGCCGGACACCTGAGCCAGCGCCCGCGATCTTCCGGATCGATCGCGCCGCGAATGTCGAACACGCGGCTCTCCAAGCGGAACCGCATCTCCGGTTTCACGTCGCCGCGATGTCGGATCCAGATGTCGTGCGTCGCACGTCCAGCGACACGATCGTGTACAAACGCTTCATCCGCCGAGCGCGGCCAGATCGCCGCCCAGACGGTCGCGACAGGCACCCACGTCACCTCCGCGCCGCCGCCGCCGTCGCTTGCGCGCGCCGCCGTCTCGATCACTACGCGATGGCGCAGATCGCCGATGCGAACGGGCACCGTCATAGCCGGATCGTCCTGAAAGGTTGTATGAGGTCGGAAACTGCCTCCGGCATGCGCGCGGTCTTCGAGCCGATCTCGACCGGATCGCGATGCTCGTACCAATGCGCCGTCAGCATCAGCAGGCCGTGGCGCAGCGGTGCCGGCACGCTCGCGCCCGTCGCCCCGAATCCGGCGACAAAATCAATCTCGATTCCGCCCGCCTTGACGCCAGGCTCCGGCCGCACGTCGCCATTCCAGACGAGCCGCGCCGGCCTGGACGCGATGTCTACGAGATAGTTCGTCGGCGCAACGGTCTGCGCCACGCCGGATGCATCCTTCACTTTCACAACCGACACCGCCTGCAGCGGACCAAGCGGAATATCGACGGCCGTCTTCTTCGGCCAGCGGTCGAGCACCAGCTTCCAGGATTGCGTGATGAGCGCCAGCGAGAGCGCCGCCTCCATGTGCAGCCGCGACGTCAGGATCAGGCTGCCGAGCAGCACGTCTTCCGCATCGCCATCGATCCGCAGATGCGCTTTCGCTTCCGCGACCGTCACCGGCTCGGTGAGGGGCGCGCTCGTCATCACGAGACCCATGAAAACTCCAACACTCAAATGTACAGTAAGCGTGCGCGGCGCGCTGGTTCGACGCCCGCGCCGATAGCGCAAGAGCCAACGAAGTCGGCTTGGCCCATCCGAGCCGGCGGGGAGTCGCCGCACGCAAACAAAGAACGTCGCCACGCACCGACAAAGATGCGGGGCCGTCGTTGCAGCGACAGCCCCGCAGGCATCCCGCGCGGGCGGGAGGGAAACCCGCGCGGAATATCTTGTCCCCCGCCTTGCGGCCGGCTCGACGAAGGAGAGTCGGAAGGCGCAAATAAAAATCCGCGCCCGCCCGACGACCTGCCCTTCGGCCGAAGGCCGTGAGCGCGACGGCGCGAGCGCCGCCCCCGCGGAGCGTGCCCGGCCGCAAAGCGGCCGGAACAGCACGCGCGAGCGATTTAACTCACCCCGAACTTCAGGAACTTGATCGCGTCAAAGTCCTGCACGCCGCCGCCGACGCGCTTCGTCGTGTAGAAGAGCACGTACGGCTTGGCGCTGTAGGGATCGCGCAGCACGCGGATACCGGCGCGGTCGACGATGAGATACCCGCGCGAGAAGTCGCCGAACGCGATCGCAAGCGCATTCGCGCCGATGTCCGGCATGTCTTCGCATTCGGCCACCGGATAGCCCATGAGAGAGGGCGCCTCGCCCGGCGCATTGGCCGGCTGCCAGAGATAGTTGCCCTGACCATCTTTCAGTTTGCGCACTGCTGCCTGCGTCGAGCGGTTCATGACGAATGTGCCATTGGCGCGGTAAGGCGCCTTGGCCGCGTAGATGAGATCGAGCAGATCGTCGCCCGGATCGGACGCCGCGAACGCGCCCGACACACCCGTCGCCACGTAGCCGAGATTGCCCCACGTCCACGAGCTGTTGGCCACCGTGGTGTAGGTCGTGAAGCCCTTCGGCTTGTTGACGCCGTCTCCGGTCACGAACGCGGTGCCTTCCTGCGCGGCGAATGCGAGGCGCACTTCCTCCGCAAGCCACTCGTCGATGTTGACGACCGCGTCGTCCAGGATCGCCGAGGACGCCGCCGGCATGGCGTAGATTTCCATGGTCGGAAACTGCAGCTCCGCCAGCACCGGCGTATTCGTCTGCGGCCGTGCCGCCGTCTCCGCCACCCATCCGGCGTCCGCGCCACTCGTGGCGAACGGCCGCTTGTAGACGGTGCCCGACACCTGCTTGACGCCAGCGATGGCGCGAATGGGCGAGATCGCCTTCAGCGCGCGGTTGACCGCCGCTTCGGTCTCAGCCGGCACAAGGTAGCCGCCGTCCTGACCGGAGCCGACCGACAACGCCTTTTCTTCCAACCGCGCGAGCTTTGCCGTCTCGCCGCGGCGCACGTAGCCTTCGAACGCTGCCTTGTGCTCGAGCGTCGCGACATCACTCGCACCTGCCCCCGCCAGATGCGGCCGCGAGGCTTTGAGCGCGAGGCTGTCGGCCCGCTTCTTCGTTTCATCGAGCGCGTCTTCGATCCGCGCGAGCTTTTCCGCCGTCACGGCATCCGCCGCACCGCGCTGCTCGATCTCGGCGAGACGCTGATCGTTCGTCTCCTTGAATGCCTCGAAGGCTTCGAGGAACGCTTCCAGCGCGCGCGCGGTCTCGCCGCCCGCACCCTTGGTTTCGAGCGTGGTCGTGTCAGTCATACCTTTTCCTTTTTCTCAGGTTGCGCCGTCACGCTGCCTTCGCACCAAGCGCCGCCCTACTCCGTCACCCCGACGCAGGCCGTGGTCCCGGCATGCTTGCGCGATGCCGGCTTCCGGCCTTTAGCGCAGGAACGACGGAATTTCGGAGGCGTCTTGCGCTATGGCCGCGACGGCATCGCTTGTTTGATCCGCCGCGCCGCGCCCCAAAGCCGGGCCGCGAGCACGGCACTACTGTCGTCGGCGAGACGCGCGTCCCGCAGCGCCTTCAACCCTTCAAAGCCCGCGTTCGAAATCGCGCGCGCTTCCATTCGCGTCAGCCCAGCGTCCCGCGTAAGCCAGCGCTCGAAGTCTCGCACCGTCGGTGCGCGCCCGCCAAAGGGCCGCGCCTTGACCGCCTCGATGCGTGCCGCCGGCAGCATCGGGAACGTCACGACGGAAATCTCCCACAGATCGACCTTGGCGATCCGGCGCACGCCGCTTGTCGCATCGCGCGCCGCCTTCACCGCCTTGAAGCCGATCGAAAGCCCGTCCAGCGCGCCTGCCCGCATCAATTCGAGCACCTCGCGCGCCCGCGCCACCGCCGTCATCAGACGGCCGCGCACGTAAAGTCCGCGCTCGTCCTCCCTGATTTCCTCCCAAACCCCGATCGGCGTCGCCGGATCGTGCTGAAACAACATCTTGATCGCGCCCGCGCCGCGCTGGCGCAGACTGTCGCGGAAGGCGCCTGGCAGAATGACGTCGCGCGAAAGATCCTCCCGCCCGAACAGGCTCGCGTAACCTTCGAACGTACCGTCCTCGCCAAGTGACTTGAGGTTGAGCACGGCAGGCCGCGTCGTATCGATCATCTTGCGATGCAGCAGTTGATCTCCGTCCTCGACGGGCAGGAGAGCATCAATTGAGAAACGCGCGTTGCCACGGTACATCTTCGGCGTTTGCCTGCCTTCGCACTTCAAATTCAAAACCGTTTCACCTTTCGGGGAGGTCGTCATGTCACGTCTCGCTTTCACGACACTCGCGTCCGTATTGGCGGTCGCTCTTTTCACGCAAACCCAGCCTGTTTCCGCCGTCGGCCTGTGCGGCGACAGCTATAAGTCCAAGAAGCACTCGAAGTGCATGCGGATTATCGTCAACCCGCTGCTCGTCCATCGCTCGCACGGCGGCGGCGCCGTCTGCAAGTTCACCAACGGCCGCCGCTTCTGGACCGAGCGCAAAGCGGGCACCAGGGATCGCCGCAACTGGTACTCGGTGCACGTCGATGCCGGACATCTTTGGATCAAGGAACGCCGCACCACGCCACGCGGCAAGATCCGAATGAACATCGCCGGCTGCTGATGCGCTGACGGCGCGGCGGGTTGGAACTTATGTCGACCCGCCGCGCCCTGCTGCAGGCCCATACCCCGCAGCGATCCGCTTTTCGTCATCTGTCAAGAACGTCGCCGCGTTGAGCCGGCCCCAAAGAACGTCGCGCTCGCTCGCGAGCGCTTCCACCGCATCAAGGTCCGGCCGAATTTCGAACGCACCGAGCGGCCGGCTCCCCGCAGCTCCCGCGCCCGACGGCCGGCTTCCCGCAGGGGAGTCGCTCGGCGCAAAGGAAGGACTCAGCCACAAGCTCAGCGCCCGCGCCGTGCGGTTGACGAGAGGTAGCACCGTCTGGCGCCAGAACGCGCGCTGCGCCTCCTGATAGTTCGAATATGTGTTGTCGCCCGGAATGCCGAGCAGCATCGGCGGCACGCCGACGGCGAGTGCGATCTCGCGCGCAGCCACGTTCTTCGCCTCGATGAAGTCCATGTCCTTCGGACTGAGCGATAACGGCTTCCAGTCGAGCCCACCTTCCAGCAGCAGCGGCCGGCCCGCGTGCAACGCGCCCTGGTAGCTCGCTTCCAATTCCAGCTTGAGGCGCGAAAACTGTTCCTCCGTCATCGCGCCACTGGCATTGCCGTAGACGAGCGCGCCCGACGGCCGCGCCGAATTGTCGAGCAGCGCCTTGTTCCAGCCCGAGGCCGCGTTGTGAATGTCGATCGCGGTTGCAGCCGCTTCGATCGGTGACATGCCGTAATGGTCGTTTGCCGGGTGGAACAAACGCACGTGCAAAATCGGCCGTACGCCGGGCACAACGTCGTCGCGAAACCGCACTGCGCGCCCGCCTGCCGAATATTCGTAGCCTTCCGGCCAGCCATCCAATCCTGAAATGACCTTCATGCGATCCGGACGCAGCACGTGCAACTCGCGCACCGCACCGTCGAGCGCCACCGCTTCCGCGTAGGCGTTGCCCGCTACGAGCAGGAACCCATACCAGCTTTCGAGGAAGTCGATGCCGGTGTGATCGAGGCTCGGCCTGCGCAGCAGGTCGAGCAACGGATGCGTTTCGATTTCCGCGTCACCCTCATAGAGCAGCAACGGAATTGACGCCGCCGCTTCCGCCACCATGCGCACGGCGCGGTAAACGATGGCATTCTGCATGAAGCCTTCGCGCGCGAAGGCACCATAGTCGCGCGGGCTCCAAACCGGCTCGCCGCCGCGTTCGTATGCAATGAGCCGCCCCGTCTTCGACGCCTTGGCTTCCATGCCCACCCTATCCGTGATTGTCGTCGCACGCCGGTCGCGCCAAAAAAGCCCGCGCGGCGTCATCCGACGCAGCGCTTCGATCGTCAGCGGCATCGATGCATCCTCCAACAGTGAAAATCAGAGCGCCCGGATCGCGGGCCGCGCACGCGCGCTCAGCATCAGCTCGGTCAGCGCCCACACCAGCGCATCGACGCGGTCCGGGCTCGCGCCTGCAACCGTGCCGTCAGCGCTGAACGCAGCCATTTGGTCTTCCAGCGCTTCGAAGCGCCCGACGTGCGCGACGCGCCCTTCCGCATAGAGCGCCGCGACCGGCTCGGCCCTCACCCACTTGCCGCGCGTCGCCCGCACCTTCGCCACCGGCACGTCTTTCTCGAACTGCCGCAGCACCTCGATCACCAGGTCTCCACCCTGATTGACCTCGGCGATAATGCGATCCGCCGCATAGTCGTGATAGGCCGCGAGCACCGCCTGCCCCCACACATCCACCGTGCGGCCGCGCACCGTGCGATCGTCAAGAACATAGGCGCGTCCGTCGATGCCAAGGCCGGCAACCACGATCCCGCATGCGTCTGACCGGGCCGTCGCAGTCACCGGCGGATCAAGCGCGACGACGATGCGCCGCATCTCAGGTGCACGGGCGACACGCGTTTCCTCGATCCAGTGCCGCCGCCACAAGCCTCCAGTGCTGTTCTCGACGAACTCGCCCAGCAGCTCCTGCCGGCCGATCTCTGAGCCCGCATAGCGCCGCGTCATCTCGGCCAGGAACGTCGGCGCGAGATTGTCGGCGTTGTCGGCCGTGGCGAGATTAACCGTCACGGTCGCTGCATCCGCGATAATTTTCTTCAAAAGCGGTATCGCGCGCGGCGTTGTTGTCACCACAGCACGCGGCATGTCTCCGAGCCGCAGCGCGAACTGCAGCATGTCCCAGGCGCGCTCCGCCCCGCGCCACTTGGCGAGTTCATCGCACCAGGCCGCCGTAAATTGCGGCCCTCGCAATCGTTCCGCTTCGTCAGCGGAGAACATCTCGGCGACCGCACCGTTCCGCCAGGTGAGCCGCAACTTCGACGGTTCGAACAACGGCCGTTCCTGCGGAGGATGGATCGCGAGCAGACCGGATACGCCTTCCACCATCACGCTGCGCACATCACCCAGCGTTTTGCCGACGAGCGCGATACGCGCCGGGTCGCCGGTCGATGGAGCATTCGCGATCGAACGTACCCATTCCGCGCCAGCCCGCGTCTTGCCCGAGCCTCGCCCGCCGAGCATGAGCCACACACGCCAGGGCGCAAGGGCCTCCACATCCGCAACGTCGGCCTCAAGCCCCGCGCCCTCCGGCCTGCTCGCCTCATCGCGCGCGCCCGGCGGCCGGCTCCCCGCAGGGGAGTCGCCGGGCGCAAAATATAATGGCGCAAGCTGCTCGTCGCGGGCCCACAGATCCCAGTCGTAGATCACAAAACTCAGTTCGGTGAGCGAAAGCGTCGCAAGATCACTTGCCAGATGCCCGCTTTTGATTGAGGCGTTCAAGGCGTCGCGCAATCTCTTCCCGCAATTGCTCCGCATGGGCGAGCGCCTCCTTGTCCTTGCTGCTCGCGCGCTTGCCCGACTTGGCGATGTCGCGTTGCATGTCCACGGCCTTCTCCAAACTGTTGACCATCTGCGCGAGCGCGCGCGAGGCCCGTTCGCGGTCTTGCGACGACGTTCCAGCCTGCTCCTCGAGCTTCGTCAGTTCCCCGTCGATCGTGTCGTAGATGCGCTGCACCAGCACTTTCGGCTTGGTGCCGACCTTAGTGCCCGGCTTGCTGGCCGCGCACTTCCCCGTCCGAGCCTTGCTGCTTGTCGGCCCTGCGTCCTGACCGGCCCCCGTCGCGGCCCCGGGAACCTGCTCTTCTAACGGCTCCGGCGCTGCCTCCGGCAAAGGCGAAGGAACGGGCTCCGGCGCTTTCGTCTCCACCCGTTTGCCCGCCGTCGTGCCGCGCGGCGCACGCGCAGCCGAACGCGCCCCACGCTTTGTCGACGTCAGGGCCATCGGCACTCCAGGCAGTCAGTCGCGATTTTTTGGCTTTTGCGGAGCAACGCTCCAAAAACGCGAACGCCGGAAAAGTATTCATCCGGACACTTTTCGCATCATATAAAAACACTACTGCGGAAGCGTCACGCTGTCAATAAAAATACGAAGGATAAACTTTCGAAGGACTTCAATTTTACACAAAGAATGGCCGGTTTTACTCAAAACTGTCCATCATAACTCATCCTCAACCCCCGAGGATAAGTTTCCGCTGATTTATTTCCTGCCACGGCCTTTGCCCTTGCGGGTCTGCGGCCCGTCCTTGAAGTCGTCGATGATGTAGCGGACGTAGTTCTCTTCCTTTACGCGCTTTTCGTTCATCGCGAAGGACGCGACGGAAATCCCGGCCTGATGCACCGTCTCGTTGGTGCCGGAAATGAGCGGATGCCACCACGGCAGGTCGCCGCCTTCTGCCACGATGCGATAGCCGCACGTCGCCGGTAGCCACGACAATTCACGTGCCTTCTGCGGGTCGATCTCGATGCAATCGTGCATTTTGGCGAAGCGGTTCTCGTAATCCGAGCACCGGCACGTGCGCACGGTCAGCATCCGGCAGGTCAGCCGCGTCAGGTAGATGTCGCCCGTGTCATCGTCCTCGAGCTTGACGAGACAGCAGCGCGCGCAGCCGTCGCACAGCGATTCCCACTCGCTGCGGCTCATCTCCTCGAGCTCTTTTGTCTTCCAGAAGGGCTTTTGCTCGCTATCCAGTTGCCGCTCCCCGATTCCCTTCTCGCGTCCGGCGAGATAAACACAATTTCGTCGCCTTGGGATTCGTAACGTCGTCCCAGGGGTCCGACTTTGAGCGAACTGGAGAATTTCGCCGCAAATCCGCGCCAACTGACGGGCGCACTGCGAGAAAGTCGGAAAGCAGGACTATGAACGACTGGTTCTTCAGGCAGGGTGGGCGCGATCGCATCATCGACTGGCTCGGCCTCGATTCGCGCATCAACGCCGCACTTGCCGACAGCTGGTCCCGCACCAAAGATTACTGGAACGCCGCCTCCAGCTTCTTCGCTCGTTTTCAGTTGACCGGCTGGCGCCGCTTCTTGAACGAGTGCGCCTCCGAAAGTTTCACCCTCGCGACCGGCGGCTTCATCGCGCTTTACGCGCTGGCGCTTCCGGCTTTGCTCGAATTCGACGAGAGCCGCTTCCTGACCGGCCGCTACGCCGTCAAATTTCTCGATGTCAACGGCAACGAGCTTGGCAAGCGCGGCATCCTTCATAACGATGCGGTGCCTCTCGACGAGATACCTGACGTCGTCGTAAAGGCGACCCTCGCCACCGAGGACCGCCGCTTCTTCGAACACTACGGCGTTGACGTCTTCGGCACCTTCCGCGCGCTGATGACGAACGTGCAGGCCAACGATGTCGTGCAGGGCGGCTCGACGTTGACGCAGCAGCTCGCCAAGAATCTGTTTCTCTCGTCCGAGCGTTCGCTTGAACGCAAGATCAAGGAGCTGTTCCTCGCTTTCCTGCTCGAAAGCCGCTTCACCAAGCGCGATATCCTGAAGCTCTACTTCGACCGCGCCTACATGGGCGGCGGCGCCTTTGGCGTCGAAGCAGCTTCCCAGCACTACTTCGGAAAATCGGTGCGCGAAGTGAACATGGCCGAGGCAGCCCTGCTTGCCGGCCTGTTCAAGGCGCCGGCGCGCTACGCACCTCACGTCAACCTGCCCGCCTCGCGCGCGCGCACCAACGAGGTGCTCGACAATTTGGTCGAAGCCGGCTTCTACACCGCCGGCCAGGTCCACGCCGCGCGCGTCAACCCCGCCAAGACCATCGATCAGCGCTCGACGACGAGCCCGGACTGGTTCCTCGACTGGGCGTTCGACGAGGTCCAGCGCATCGCCGAGGGCAAAGGTCAATATGTGCTGACGGCGCGCACGACGATCGACATGAACCTACAGCGCAAGGCGGAAGAGGCGCTGCTCGGCGCGCTGAAACGGGAAGGCCGCGGCCACAACATCACTTCGGGCGCCATGGTCGTGACCGAGACCGACGGCATGGTGCGCGCCATCGTCGGCGGCCCCGATTACGCCGACAGTCAATTCAACCGCGCGACCCAGGCGCGGCGCCAGCCCGGCTCCTCGTTCAAGATCTACGTCTACGCAGCCGCCCTCGAAAACGGCTACAAGCCGACCACCACCGTTCGCGACGCCTCGCGCTCCTGTGGACGCTGGCATCCTCAGAACTACGGCGGCAGTCACGGCTCCGGCGCACGCATGCCGCTTTGGATGGGCCTCGCCAAGTCTTACAACACCACCGCGGCCGAACTGTCCTTCGCCGTTGGCCGCGACAAGGTCATCGACTTGACCAAGCGCCTCGGCGTCACCGGCATCCGCAAAACCTGCTCGATGGCGCTCGGCGACGGCGGCGTGACGTTGATCGAGCACGTCGGCGGCGTGGCGACGTTTGCCAACGGCGGCAAGCGCGCGCGTCCTTACGGTATCCTCGATATCACCACCTCGAAGGGCGACCTGCTTTACTCGCGTGAGCGCGACGAACCTCAGGCAACGCAGGTCGTGTCGCGCAAAGTCGCCGAAGGCATGAACCAGATGATGCAGAAGGTCGTGACCGACGGTACGGGTCAACGCGCCGGCCTCGAATTCACCTACTCGGTCGGCAAAACCGGCACGTCAACCGGTCCGAAGGATGCCTGGTTCGTCGGCTTCACCGGCAAATACGTCGCCGGCATCTGGCTCGGTAACGACGACAACCGCGCCATGCGCAACGGCGTGACGGGCGGACAGTTCGCGGCGCCCCTCTGGCATGACTTCATGACGGTCGCCCACACTGACATGAACATCGCCGACATCCCTGGCCTCCCGACGCATCCCGTGCAGGTCGCGGAACGACAGCGCCTGGCCGAAGTCGCCGTCGCCCAGGCCGCCGCGGGCATCGCGCCGTCGGCGTCAGTCAACCCAGACGGCACGCCGAAACCCCAGCGCATCATGCCGGGGAAGACCCGCGACGTTCTGAAGACGCTCTCCGTCGCGCTTCGCAAGGCAAATGGCGAGGCCGAGCCCGCCGACGGCGCGCCCGCATCCGATGCGCCGTCAGATCAAGAGCCCGCAGAACCAGGCAAGGCGATAGCACCAGCCGAGCCCGGCAAACGCGCCGATCGCTACCTCGGCGATCGCCCTGACATGACCGACGACTTGAGCCTGCCGGCAACCGACGCGAGCGCCGCCCAGACCGCGAAGTCCTCAACGGAGGCCCGTCGCCGTGGCGTCAATTGACGTTGAGACCCGCGAACCATCGCGCATTGTCCTCGCCGTGCGCGAAACGCTCGGCGTCGTCCTAAGCTTCATCAGCCTCATCCTCTTCGTGATTCTCGTTGTCGGCGCCGGCGTCGGATCAAGCCGCTACATGATTTCGCGCGGCTCGCCCTTGACGCTCGATACTTACGGACCCTGGACGTTTTGGCGCGAAGCCGGAAGCCGCGAGGCCGATCCCTACACGCGCGCCCATTTCGCCCGCAGCGGCAAGCTGCGCATCGCAGCCGATAGTGCGGGCGTGTTCGAGGCGCGCGTCGACGATAGCGGCGCTGGCCTCCATTCGTCTTGCGACTACCTTGTCGAGGGCCCAAGCACGGAGGGCTTGTGGTGGAGCCTTTCGGTGTTTGACCGCAAGGGACGCCTGATCAACAACGAGTCCGGCCGCTTTTCCTTCACTAGCGACACGGTCGCTCCAAATCCCGATGGCTCCTATATCGTGTCGCTGGGGCGTGACGCCCGTCCCGGCAACTGGCTGCCGACCAGCGGAGCCGGCCGCATCGTGCTCGTCTTCACGCTGCTTGACCCGGCAACGGGCCTGTCACCGGAAGAACGGGCCGAACGCTACAAATTCCTTCCCACGATCCGGCGGGAGGATTGCTCGTGAAGCTGCGCGCTCTGCTCAACCGTATCGACTGGCGCCTCGTGCTCGCGTTTCCATTGGCGACTGCCGTCGTGCACCTCATCGCGACATTCGCCGCCATGAACGACACCAGCGCCTCGGCCTATGCGCAGCTCGCCGCGGCTCTTCCCGTCAACACCATGTCGGTGCTGGAAACTGTCGCGCCCGATCGCCAGCCGCTGCCATTCGTTTCGTCGGACGCGCGTTACGCGATTTGTCCGTTTGACACTTCCGAAGGCAAACTCGACGTCAGCGCCGAACTCCCGGATCTCGGATGGACCATCGGCGTCTATACCGCCGAAGGCGCAAGTGCCTATTTCGCGGCGGCCGAGCCGGGGCGGCGCACGTCCGTTGCGCTCGTCGTGGTGCCAGAGGATGATCGCTTTCTGGGAGTGACGCCGCAGGCTATCGGCAAGGCCCCCTCCACCGAACCGCAGCTAATGGTGGCTGCGCGCAAAGGCATCGTTGTGGTGCGCGGCCCTGATCGCGGCACGCCTTACAAGAGCGCGATTGAACTTGTGCTCGCCAAGGCGAGCTGCACGCGCTCCAAAGTCTAAGGTGCGCCTAGTCGTTGATCTCGATCTGATCGCGTCGGCGCTTGCTCTTGCTGCGTTTGCGCGAAGCCGTCTCCGTCCATCGCTCGTAGCGCACGCCCGGAAAGAGCACGATTTCCGCCGGCACGCCCTGTCCCTTGGCTGGGTTGGCCGATGAGGCACCGCGTGCGGACGCGCGGAATTCCAGAATAGTCGCCATGACTGCATCCCTCGGCGGGGTCGCCGGTTGTGGCAGCCTTGGCTCTGGATCGTGTTCCCGCTTGTTGTTTTTCTACGACGTCTCTGCGGACTCGATATTCGAATGCGCCACGGCCGCCCGAATCTGACGCACAATGATAATTGAAGTCATCGCCGAGTTAACGGCCCGTAAAAGTCGTCTAAATTTTTTCACGCGATGAGATCGTCGCCGAGGAAGTGCCGGCCTTCCCGATCCTCGATCTCGACGATCCAGGCATCCGAATCGAATTCCGCTTCGCGATCGAGCAGCCGCTGCGCTTCCCCATCCGGAACGAACGCGCCTTTGAAGCCCTGCACCCAGCGCCGGTCCTCGGCCGCTTCGTCAATTCCGGCAGGAGCCGGTTGAAACACGCATGCCTGCCCGTCGGCGCGCAGCACCTTGATGTGGATCGCGCCGGCGTCATCATCGCCATGACGCAGCACGACGCCGTTGGCGCCTTGAGACGCGCAACGGCGCAGATAGGCTTTGACCCAGATTTCCGACTTCAATCGCATGGGGTGTGTCCGCTTGCGCCTTCACGCCTCCTAGGCGGCGCTGCCGCCCGGCGCAAGAGCAACGAACTTCGTTTTTCTAGCGGCTGGCGCGCTTTGCGGCCGGCGCCTTGTTTGCGGATGCACCCTGCAGGCGCGCCAGCCGGCTGACGAGTGGCCCTGAAATACGTGCGCTTTCCGGTAGCTTCTGGTCGATCTCGAATTGGCGGATCGCGCGTCGCAACTGAGGCGTGATGTTGCCGTCGACCTTGCCGGCCTGATAGCCGAGATCACCCAGCATCTGCTTGACCGCCTTCACGATCGATTCCGCGTCGGCCGTGAGGCGCGTATCTTGCGCAACCACCGTGCCGGGTGGCGCCGAGCTTCCAAGCACGATGCGGCTCAACAACGCTTCATTGGGCCGCGCCGTAATCGAGAGGCCATAGTCGTGCTCATAGGCCATGATCGCCGCTCGTGTGACGAGCCCGGCGACACCGTCGGGCGGCCCGGCTTCATAGCCGCGCGCGTTGAGTTCGCGCTGCACGCCGCGGATTATGTCAGCCATATTCATGCCGGGCTCCGGCGCGGACGCTGACATGGTGGGCGCTTCCTCTTGCGGAACGACGTGCGCCGCCTTCATCGCCGGCAGTCCGTTCAGCTCGTCGAAATCGCGTGGCGCCGCAACCGGCCGCTCGGAGCGAAACCCGGCGCTCGCCGTCTGTCCCGCCCGGCGCTCGCCTTGCAGAGCAAACAGATTGGCGCCCACGCTGACGGTCACCAGCAGTGATGCGACAATCGTGAATTTTCGTTCGGCCGAGGTCATGTCTCAAGGGGCATGTCGGTAGGTCAAAGCAAAAGCCGCGAGCGCACGGGTTCGCACGCCACGACTTCGCAAGTATCGGCGTCACCCGTTAAGGCGTTCTTAACCGTCGCCGCCCGTGCGACGCCCGAGGCGCCAATAAATGCCGGGCATATCGATAAAATTTGTCTTTCATTTGCGGTCAATGCGTATCGAGTTGTCATGCCCACACTCGCGGTTCCTTGAAGTCGACGTGCTACCTCTTTCGCTCCAGGGAATCTCGTGTGCGCCGTCCGCTTGTCCGGACGCCGCCATCAAGGACGTTTGCGATGGGCTTGCTGCGTATAGCTACGGTGATCGGCGTGGGCGTTGCCCTGCTGCCGACCGAGCCTGAGAAGCAGGCGCAGCTCTATCAGCGCGCCGCCGACACCACGAATTGGGTCGTGACCTTCTGCGACCGTAACGCCAAGACGTGCGAGCAGAGCGCCAATCTCTGGCAGCAGTTCGTCGCCAAAGCCGAGTTCGGGGCCAAACTCGCCTACGATATGGTCCGCGAAAGCCAGGACCCGCGGCTCGAACAACCCGAAGCCCCAGTCGCGCCCGCGCAATTGAAGCGCCACAACGGCACGCTGAAGCCGGAAGACCTCCGTCCCGCGTGGCGCGGCGGCGAAAAATCCAAAGGCAGCATCTAGGCGCGCACTAAACGCGCGAAACGCCCGCCCGCGCCCTTGCGGCGTCCGGGCGCCAGCGCCTATGTGTAACTTGTAGTTACGCATAGTTCGCGCAAAAGCCGCCAAGAAAATCACCGACATGACACTTGCCGACATCCGCGCAGATTTCGCCCTTCTCGACGACTGGGAGGATCGCTACCGCTACGTCATTGAGCTTGGCCGCGCGCTGCCGCCCTTCCCCGAGGCACTTCGCACCGACGCCAACAAGGTGCGCGGCTGCGCCAGTCAGGTTTGGCTGTCGACACGGCGCAGCGGCAAGAGCGGTTCGGCCGCCGGCGACACCATGCGCATCGAAGGCACGAGCGATGCCCACATCGTCCAGGGTCTGATCGCCGTGCTACTCGCAATCTACGACGGCAAGACGATCCAAGAGATGCTCGCCACCGACGCGCAAGCCGTCTTTGCGGAATTGGGCTTGAAGGAACACCTCACACCACAGCGCTCGAACGGACTTGCCTCGATGGTCGAGCGCATCCGCTCCGACGCGCGCGCGCTCATCGCCGCCTAGCCTCCCTCCACGTCGTCGTCCGCAATCGACGGCCGATACCCGTCGGCGCCCCAGTGCCTGATGCGCGAAGGCGCGGTATCGTTCGCGACCGCATTGCTGATCATGCCGTAGTGACGCGCGAGTTGACGCAACGCGATCAGCAGAACCACCTTGCCGGAACGCTGCGGCCACCCAAGCGATCTCTCGCTCGCTTCCAACCCCTTCAAGTGACAACACACATCGATCAACACTCCGGCGAGATCCGGCCCGACCGCGGCGAGTGCTTTGCGCACCCGCTCCCGCGCCGCAAGCACTGAATCACGCATTTCGGGACCGTGATCGGGCGCCCCGCGGCGGCCGCCTCCGGTCGCAAGCAGCAGCGACCAGTTCGCCGTGACACGCGGTGTCATCTCCGCAAACCAGAAATCCGCCCGCAGCCTTTCTCCGGCGTTGAACTCCGCTTCCGACAAAATCGGACGACCATCCTTGTCTCTACGACGTGCGAGCCAAGCGAGTGGACTTTCGCTCAAGTTGCGCTGCGCTTCGGCGCACGTCCCCTCTCCCATCCGCTGCGGCGGACGGCCAGTCTTGCAGGTCATGTCGGTATCCCTTTTCTCGCTAGTGTCGCGCGAACCGCTCAGGCACGCGCTGCACGATCGACGGCACCGCCCAGCCCAGAAGGTCGAGCGCCCGATCGAACGTCGGGTCGTCGCGCTTCACCTCGATCTTCAAGCATCCGTGGGCCACGGTGGTGCGGTCGCGTCCGAAGAGGCGGCCGACCTCGGTGAGCGACAGCCCGCACGCGACGTGAGCGAGATACATCGCCACCTGCCGTGCTGTCGCGATGCGTTTGATGCCTCGGTTGTGCTGCCACAGCGTAGAGCCGTCGACGCCGAATACGCGCGACACGGCCAGCTCTATCGCAAGCCGCGCGCGCCGGTTGCGCTCGCTGTCGGTTGGGTGCTCGAATACGCGCCGCCCCGGGCGGCGCGCCTTGATCAGAGTGGCCGGAGGACAGGGCACGGGGCACTTGCCTTGCTGCAGCATCTTAACTCTCTGCCTTCGCGGCTCGATGAATGCGATAGCCAAAACCTACACCTCTGCGACATTTGCTGCCGGAAAGAATACGCTTGTCGTCAACGGCGGGGATAAGTTTATTTTCGCGCGTCGTTGACCTTAACGGGCACGCAAAAAGACCGCGCGAAGCAGACACCGGCGCGCTCACCAAAAAAGTAATCCCCGCCCAGCGCGCCGCGCGCACACTCGTTGCCATGAACGAGCGTGTCCCCTTTCCTTCCCGCATCCGCAGCCATCGTGCCGTCGATGCCGAAACCAAATCCGACGTGCGCGACCTCACGCGCTTGCTTCCGCTTTGGCCGGCCGAGATCGCCGACCGCACCATCGCGGGCCGCGAGAAACTCATCTGCACCATCGAACGCGCACTACGTGCCGAGCGAAAGCGCGCGAAGGCCGGACACTGGGCCTACGACCTTGCGCGTCACGCCGCGCTTTTCAGAGCATGGAAGCGTGAATGCGCCGCACTCGCCGCACTACGGCGCGTGCACGCGACGGTTCAAGCAAAAGGCCCGGACGTCACCGCCGGGCCTTCGTCGAAGATTGAAAGTGAAAGCGCGTAGTTGGCCTACTTCTCGCGCCGCATGCCAAGACCCATCTTTTTTGCGAGCTGCGAACGCGCCTGTGCGTAGTTGGGCGCCACCATCGGATAATCGTGCGGCAGGCCCCACTTCTCGCGGTATTCCTCCGGCGACAGATTGTAGTGGGTGCGTAGGTGCCGCTTCAGCGACTTGAACTTCTTTCCGTCCTCCAGGCAGATGATGTAGTCCGGCATGACCGACTTCTTCACCGCCACCCTCGGCTTCGCCTCCTCACGCTCCACCGTCACGGGCTTCCCGGCCGCGCGCGACAGCGCCGCATGGGTATCGGCGATGAGAGCCGGTAGATCAGTGGAAGCGATCGTGTTGTTCGATACGTAGGCGGCGACGATCGTCGCAGTGATGGAAACAAGCTGAGGGGATCCTGCGTTCTCCATGACGGCGTACCTCGGTCCTGGGCAATGATTAAATCAAGCGCCGGTGGCAAAAACCGCCCAATCGACGCGCTCCTGCAAGGCGAACGACAGGACAACCAAGAAAAACCTGACCTGTCCCGATCATTACTCGACGATCCGCTAATGACGCCATCGTCGCGCCATGTCAATTGCGACCGATTAACAGTTCCCGGCCAAGGAAATGCTATGAATTACCGTGAAAACAACAATCGATACTGCGCGAGAGCAAGTGCTTCTACTTTCCGTTGACGGTCGTTGCCTAGCCCGTCAAAACCGGCACATCATTTGCGCTCAGTCCCAGCAGATACGAGCATACACACACCCATGTCCTCAAGAACGCGTCCCGCCGGCGTTGCGCCGCCGCAAGCTCGCCGTGTGCCCATATCCGTTGTCCACCACGGCGAGACGCTTATCGACGACTACGGCTGGCTGCGCGCGATCAACTGGCAGCAGGTGATGCGCCAGCCAGACACCCTCGATCCTGAGATTCGAACCTATCTTGAGGCCGAGAACGCCTACACCGAAGAGACGCTCGCAGACACCAAAGCACTGCAAGAGACGCTCTTCAAGGAAATGAAAGCGCGCCTCAAGGAAGACGACCGCCAGGTCCCGCAGCCGGACGGTCCCTACGAATACTTCCCTCGCTTCGTCACCGGCGGGCAATACGCGCAGCTCTGCCGTATACTGCGCGGCGGCTCGCCCGACGACGCGACCGTCCTGCTTGACGGCAATGCAGAAGCCGCCGGCAAGCAATACTGGGACCTCGGCGGCGCGACCCATTCCCCCGATCACCGCTTGCTCGCATATGCGACCGACGACAAGGGCTCCGAACTCTACACCATCCGCTTCCGCGATCTCGCCACCGGCAAGGACTTGCCCGACGAGATCCCCGATACCCGCGGCGGCATGCAGTGGAGCGCCGATGCCCGTCACCTCTTCTACGTCAAGGTCGATGACAACAAGCGGCCTCAGTTCATCTATCGCCACACGCTGGGCGAACCGGCGAACGCGGACGTCCTCGTCTACGCCGAACCCGATTCCGGCTTCTTCGTCGGTCTCGAATCCACACAGTCGCGACGCTTCATTCTGATCGACATCCACGATCACGAGACGAGCGAGGTGCATCTGATCGACGCCAGCGCACCGCTTGATCCGCCCCGTCTCGTCGCGGCGCGGCGCAAGGGCCACCAGTACGGCGTCGAGCACAACGCCTCAGCGCTCGTCATCACGACCAACTCGAAGGACGCCGAGGACTTCCGTATCGTCGAAGCGCCGCTCGATAATCCTGCGGAAGAAAATTGGGTCGAGATCGTGCCCCACAAGCCGGGCCGCCTGATCCTCGAGACCGCCGTCTTCAAAGACTTCATGGCCCGGCTCGAGCGCGAGGACAGCCTGCCGCGCATCGTCATAAACCGCTTCAATTCTGACGAAGAGCATGCCATCGCCTTCGACGAAGAAGCTTACGCACTCGGCATGTCGGCCGGCTACGAGTACGACACGACGCGAATCCGCTTCGTCTATTCATCCATGACGACGCCGGCGGAAACTTACGACTACGACATGGCAACGCGCGAGCGCACGCTGCGCAAGCGCCAGGAGGTGCCGAGCGGCCACAACCCCACCGACTACGTGACGCGTCGCCTCTTCGCTCCCGCGCCCGACGGCGAACTGGTGCCCGTTACGCTCCTCTACAAGAGCACGACGCCACTCGACGGCTCCGCACCCCTCTTCCTCTACGGATACGGCGCCTACGGCATCGCTATGCCGGCATCCTTCTCGACCGGCCGTCTCTCCCTCGTCGATCGCGGCTTCATCTACGCCGTGGCGCACATCCGTGGCGGCAAGGACAAGGGCTATCGCTGGTACACCAACGGTCGCATGAAGGCGAAGACGAACACGTTCAAGGATTTCATCGCCGCCGGAGAGTATCTCGTCGCTCAAGGCTACACGAAGCGCGGCCGCATCGTCGCCAACGGCGGCTCCGCCGGCGGCATGCTGATGGGCGCGGTCGCCAACATGGCACCCGACCTGTTCCTCGCCATCATCGCCGATGTGCCCTTCGTCGACGTCTTGAACACGATGTTGGACAAGGACCTCCCGCTCACGCCGCCCGAATGGCCCGAATGGGGCAACCCCCTCGCCAGCGCCGAGGAGTTCGCCATAATTCGAGGCTACTCGCCTTACGACAACGTGACCGCCAAACCCTACCCGCATATCCTCGCGCTTGCCGGCCTCACCGATCCGCGCGTCACCTACTGGGAACCGGCGAAGTGGATCGCCAAGCTGCGCGCACTCAACACCTCCGATAACCTCGTGCTGCTGAAAACAAATATGGGCGCCGGCCACGGCGGCGCCTCCGGTCGCTTCGACAGCCTGAAAGACTTGGCACTCAACTACGCCTTCGCACTAACCGTCGCGGACATTGCCGAGGTCGAAGCATGATCCTGGCGCTCGACATCAGTGCCATGATGACAGCACTTGCCGCGGCATGGTTCTGGTGGCTCGCAAGCCATGCCGTCATGCGTCGCGTCGAGAAGGACGAGGTGATTGACAATCACGACCTCAACCGTCTCGTCGTCTCGTTCAACCGCACGCAAATTCTGAATTCCCGCGCCGCGCTTGCGACCGCCCTATCGGCGCTGTGCGTCGCAGCCCGCTTCGCCGCGTCGATTATGGGATACTAGCGGCAGACCTACTTCAGGACGTCGCCGATCACCTGCAGGCTGCAGGAATTGTGGGCAATGACCAGCTGCTCCTTGGCATCGGCGCCCTGCGCTTGTGCAAGCAGCTGCTGCAGTCTGGTGAATAGTTCTTCGCGCTTGCTGCGGTCGCACTTAGCACCCTCCCCCACCCGCTTCTCGATGCGATCAGCCGTCGTTGAATTGACGAAAAGGCCGAGCGGGAAAGCATAGCTGTCCGGCGCCAGTTCGAAATCCACGTGCGGGATTTTGCTCTGATCCAACAGATTCTGAAGAATGCTCGCACGATAGCTGCGAGTATTGTTCAGCGAGTTGAGCGGAAACGCGATGCGCCGCAGCAGCGAGCCGCTCGCGCTTTCCAGCGCCGGCGAATAATAGCCTATGCTGATCAAGTACACTTCGAATTTGGGCGGTTCAGGCGCGCTCGCTTCCGCCGTCCGCGCGATCGGCGTGACCTCCCCGGTCAGGTTCTCATAGATGAGCGCCGCCGTATTGAGGCCCGTACTGTCGTAATAGCCGCCATCGACAAACAGAAACAGGTTGTGCTGGTCCCGCGCTGCTGGATCAGGATCAATCGTCGCCGGACCGAAGAAGTACGGAAACCGTGCGCTCATCCCGACAGCGGTGCTGACGCGAATGCTGCGCCCTACAGGCTCTGAATATTCCAGATACGGACGCACGGCGCCCGCGGCCACCTGCGCCACGCCCGCGGTCTGATCGGTCGAAAAAATGTTTGGCAACTCGCTGAAGGGCGCGAGCACCATGGGCGCGCCCTCATCGGCCTCGACCGTGTTGATCACGAGGCCGGGAAACGCCGATGACGGCCGCCAGAAATTGAAGAAGTCGCTTTCTAGCGGCCTGGGCAATCCGTCTGCGTCGGCTGTGGCGGGCAGCGCGTCGCGCCACGACTCTTCCATCCCAAACTCCAGCCAACGCGCCCGATCGAATTGCGGCTGCACAATCGGAGAAAAGAGTTGCAAGGTGTTTGGGAAGAGCCCGGCGCCCACCGTCGGCGATAAGTAGTCGGCACGCACCACAGCACGCGCGAGTGCGAGCGCCTCCGCTTGCGTCAGCGGCCTGGCGGGCAGCGTCTGTGGTCGAGGATCGTCGCACGTTGTCGGCCGCGCCTGCGGCGCGACAAGCGACATTGCCGCCGAAAACGCCGAGATGCCGATCGAGCCCCCGGACACGCCGCTACTCATGAAGACGTGCTCGGCGAACTGCGGGTTTTCGGCCTGCAAGCGTGACAGCACGGTACTCGCGTGAATGGCCGCATACGTCCCGCCGCCCTCGGCGGAAACGATGAAGATCGGATAGGGCTTGTTGCGGCTGACGAAGGCGTCCAGGTCAGGCCGGCATCGAAGCCAAATCTCAAAAGCTTCCTTCAGGCTCTCCTTGCCATTCGGCTGCTTGGTCAAGTCTGTTCCATCGAGCAGACGCAATACGTGATCACGGCCATAACTGAGGTAGCCGCTCGAAAACAACGCCACGAGCATCAGCGAATAAAATGGAATCGAGAGCTTGCTGGACCAAAACGCAATCGGACTGAGAATGAGAATGACAGTCGCGCAGAAGATATAGATGAGCGCGAGAGGGCCGATCATCCGGGCAAGATCGACGCCCTGGTACAGAAGCGCGCCCGTCACCAGGGCAAATGCCAGAAGGCCGAACACCAAAATTGTCGTCTCGCGCCGCTCGGGCCGGACGACCGGCCGAGAGAACCGCCTACGCGTCCAGTTTGCCAGGTCGAGCAGAACGATGGAAACGATCAACGCAACGACAACGACAAGCGGCGCCTGATCCAAAAACTTTTGCTGCGACCAAAGCACGGCATTGAAAATCAGCGGAGCGCCACCCGCCGCGCCGAGCAGCAGCCACTGGAGAAGGCGCACAAATCCATTCTCGGTCGCGTAGGGATCAAGCACCTGATCCGAGCCGGGATAGAGAAAGGCGGCGTTGAAGGCGATGAGGTAGATGATCGCCGCAACCCAACTCAGCCCGAAACGAAATATAGATTCATTGAAAGGATCGTACCCGCCGAGCTCGCGAACCTGCGGGATCGAATAAGCAAAGACGAGGACGAGAAGAACGACCAGAGGCAGGCGCAGTCCAAGCAGCGCTTTGAACACGGCCCGCAGTCCATCCGTAATTGGCAGAAGACGTTGTACCATCCCCCATCCCCAACGCGGCGCCCCTCAGCGCCAGACCTTCTTCACCCCACTATTGCGTGCTTCCTTCATTGCCGCCGGGCGCCGGCGGCGTCGGAGGAGTGGCGGGCCCGCCCGCTCCATCGTTCGGCAGCGGCAACCCCTGGGGCTCGCTGCCCTTCACGCGCAGCTGCGTGGCAGCTCGCCGACACTCGTCGTAGCCTCGCCAGTCCTTGTCCGGAATCTCGAGAAATTTTTTCCGACACTCTGCTTCGGTCATGTCCTGCGCGACGCCAGGAGTGCCAGCGGCAACCGTCAGGAACACAGAAAGGACCATGGCAGTACGCATCGACGCAAACCCAACAGCTATCCGCTGGTCTGAAACTAGCCCGGAGACATCCAATAAGATAGGTCGGCCGCCAAGGCCGGCAACAAAAAAGCCGCTTCGAAGCGGCCTTTGGCGACAAACAAAACGATCAATTTCCCAAAAACAAAAAGGCCCGCGTGCGAAGCGGGCCTTTCGTTCATGAGGCAGCGCTTAGGCTGCATCAGCTCGATAGAGAGGCGGTTTCGTAGCCTCCGTTTGTCCGATCTGCGAGCGAAGTGCAATTCCAACCCAACGCGTACGACCCTTGGAGCGTTCTTTCCGCACTCCAAGTTCGCCGAACTCGCGTACGAAGTTCGGCTGAGCCATCGGCTCCTTTTTCTTCCTTTCACACCACGTGCAATAATCAAGATACATGTCGTTGTGTGTGACGGTGTCTCCTTCTTGGGTTACGACGCACTCTCGATAGTAACGCTCGGTATCGGACTCAGGGACTAGCTGCCGCGCCACTGCGGGCACGGTACGCACCTCGGCGACCTTCGCCTCGGCCGGCCGTTCTTCGGCAACGGCTTCGGTGATCGCAAGCGCCGCCGGCGCAACCTTGGCTTCGAGAGGAATCTCGAGACTGCGATTGTCGTTGGCGGTCGAACGCGGCTTTTTCGACTGAACGGCCGCCGGTGTAAGCACCGGAGCCGCCACCGCTGCCGCAGCGGTGATATCCACTGCGGGTGCCGTTGCGGGCACCGCAGGGGCCTGGCGGTCATAAAGACGCCATTGGCTGAAGGCGACGTACATGCCGAAGCCCGATCCGATCTCGAGCAGAAGCGCGATGAAAATCGTCATCGCCATCTGCACGTGCTCTATCGTGACACCGGGAATGAACGCCGCGGCGAGATCGGTCAGAACCTTCGCCTGCGGATCTGCTTCCGTCGTAGCTGACTTGGCATCCGTGGCACCTAGCTTGGCCCTGATCTCGGCGATGTTTGCCTGCGCCTTCTGACCTTCACTCGCAGCTGCGAGTTCGGCATTCAGCGCATGGTACTGCTGACAGAAGGTCCGTTCCGACTTGGTATCAGCGCTTCTGCACTGATCCGAGTTGACCCATGCCTTCTGTGTCTTGAGGCCGTTGATCGCGCTTTGAACCGTCTCATACGGACGATGCTGCGGGATCCAGCCAGACTGCTCCTCCGCCTTCTTCAGCTCGGCACGCAGATCCTGATAGGTCTGAGCCTGGTGCGCGCGCTGACCGGACGTATCGAAGCGGTTCAAGGCCGCGTGACCCAGCGCCGACGTCAGCGAGTAGGCGGTGACAACCACCCACACGAGCGCCGAGGCTGCCGCCTGCGACCAGACTCTATTTCTGACTGCGGCGAAAAAGAAAAACGGTACGAGTGCCTTCAAACAGTCTGCGGCGGCGCTAGCCGCACCATAAATTTGGCCGTCAAACTCGGTGCGCCCGAGACTGAAGCCAAAACGCCAGTTCATCGCTGCGGATACCAAAAGCAGTACACCCGCCGCGAGAACTCCCAACACGCCTAGGACGTGTCTCATGTGAGAGTCCCTCTCCTGTGAGGGCCAAACCCCGACGCGAAACATACGAAGACCAGCCATTTCGTCTTGTGGCGAACGCGCCAGAGGGGCGGCGGCCTGCCAAAGCTCTCACACGCAAAACTGGCGCGATTGCCCGCTGATGCCTGCCTGATCCGCCTGTGAGCTCCGGCCCCATCCCCAATGGGTACCGGCAGACGAACGGGTAGGCGCCAGTGCAATCCCGCACTGAGAGCCACCGACTTGCGAGCTGAAGCACTTTGCACACCGGTTTCGCCGCTCGAACCCGAATGTGGACAAGTTGTCCTCAATCCCCCGCCAGACGGGAAAACGTGTACGCGAATTAAACTCCCCTCACTGTCCCGCGTAGCTGAGTCGTTAACCGCTGTTAAGTTTGCTTAAGAGAATCATAACCCTATCGGTCGTGAGGAAGACCGCGCGGTGGCTCCCGGGCAACAGCTACCGGCTTGGGGGCGATTCGGGCGTCGGTGCAAAACGCCGAGTTGTGCACCGCCACGCACTGTTTGTGCACCGTTCATCCCCAGCACCTTCACAAGAAGCGTACGTAGCAGCCAACCCGCGCTTTACGCACCTGCGTTGCACCCGTTTGGAGCACATAACCCCCGAGAATACGGCGCTTATTCCGGCTGCGGATATCAGTTTCGGCCTTATCATTTATCGAAAATTAAGGCATTCTGGACCCTGCCAGCCCGGCGAGCGTTAAGCACAAGCCGAAGGCGGCACCGGTCGCGCGCACCCCACCCCCCAAGTCAAATGCGCCGGCCCACCAATGTGACGAGAGCCGAACGTTAATGGCGGCGCATGCCATCGACGAAAGGCGTCAACCCGTCCGTACCCTGCGTTGTGGTTGAGGAGGTTGCGTTATGCATCTGCTGGGCACCCTATTGCTGATGCTCGCAGGCACGGTCATCGGCTTCTACATCTACCTCCCGCCACCGCCTGATGCCGCCAGTACGCTCGCCGAAGTGACGCGCATTTCGATCGCGCCCGACCGCTTCGCCCAGTCGATCGCCGTCGCGAAGGTCACGCCGACTACGCCTGACAGTGTCGCCGCCACTCAGCAGAAGTCTCCTGCGCAGTGGACGACAGTTGTGACGACCGGCCCCTCCGCGCAAACCCCGCTTAAATCCTCCAAGCCCGGCGATGCGATGACCCGCTACGAACTCGCACGTGATCTGCAGCGCGAGCTGAAACGCGCCGGCTGCTACGGCGGCGAGATCACGGGCGCCTGGTCGCCGTCAACCAAGCGTGCCATGGCGGCCTTCATGGACCGCGTGAATTCCACGCTCCCGTTAGATGAGCCGGACTACATCTTGCTCACCCTCGTTCAGGGCAACGCCGACGCGAGTTGCAGTGCCGAGTGCAGGCGCGGCGAAGTTGCCGACGAACAGGGCCGCTGCGTCCCGCACGCCGTCGTAGCCCAAGCAGCCCGCAAATCGGAACGTGCAGAGGCTCGCCGCCTCGCGCAGGCGCGCGCCTCTGTCGGCAGTTCAACCCGTCTCGCCGCCAACGCGGCGCCGGAGACTCTTCCCTGGCAGCAAGCCGCCGCGGAGCGGCCCGCGCCCGTGTCCGCTCAGCGCCCACAACCACTGCCTGGCATGATGTCTATCGGCGGCCCCGCGGCGCCGGCGGCAGTCGCACCCGTCGCGCGCACGGCACCAGAACCGGCGTGGAAGACGACGGCTATCGCCTCGCAAGATGCAACGGTTGACGAACCACTGCCGCCTGGGGAGGTCCTGTATCCGCCGTTGAAAGCAAAGACCGCGAAGCGCAAACCGTCCTATGAGGCGCGCCCGAAGCGCTACACGTCGAACTACTATGGCGCCCGCAAAGGCCGCCGCGGCGATCCCCGCCCCGGCAGCATCCACTTCAACGTCCTGCAGTCGATGGGCGGCATTTACTGATCGGTGCGCGAACATCATTAAGCAGTGACGGCCTCAAGCCGGCGGTGCGGCTTGGCGGATCCATTGCATGTACGCTTCGCTGCCTCCGACTACCGGAAGAACGAGAATGGCCGGCGTCTCGTACGTATGGCGGGCAACAATGAAGTTGACCGCGTCTTGCGACCGCTCGCGCGCCACCTTGGCGATCAGCACGACTTCTTCTGCTGTTTCCGTGACGCCCTGCCAAACGTAGACCGAGGTCATGCCGCCAATCACGTTGATGCAGCCGGCGACGCCCGCCTCGACCATGCCGCGGCCGCATGAAAGCGCCGCCTCCCGCTCAGGAAACGTGGCGTAAACGACGACGACGGCTGATTGTGGCCCTTCCATCGGCCCTCCGCTATCACGGCACTTCCGAAGTACGACCCGCAGGGGGCTTGTCGTTTGCCCGCGCTTGGGCGAGCTTCCTCGCCCGCGATCCGCCCTCAAGTCACCAAAGCATATAGCTCTATGGCCAAAGACAAGAACAAGTTCGAGCGGATTGCCTTTACCGCCAGCGACGTGCCCGACGCCGTCGCCGCCAAGTCCTCGCTCATCAAGCGCTACGGCGAGGTGGAACCGCACGAGGCTGACGCCATCGTGGCGCTCGGTGGCGACGGCCACATGCTGGCGACGCTGCATCGCTTCATCAACGACAAGATCCCGATCTACGGCATGAACCGGGGCTCCGTCGGCTTCCTGATGAACGACTACAGCGAGGACAATCTGCACGAACGCCTTGCGGCGGCCGAGATCAGCCGCATCCACCCGCTGTCGATGATCGCGACCGACGCGTCCGGCAAGGCGCACAAGGGTGTCGCAATCAATGAGGTCTCGCTCTTCCGCGAGCGCTACCAGGCCGCGAAGCTGCGTATTTTGATCGACGGCGTCGAGCGGATGCCGGAGCTCATCTGCGACGGCGTGCTGGTTGCGACCCCGGCCGGTTCAACCGCCTACAATCTCTCGGCGCACGGTCCTATTCTCCCAATCAAGACGCCGCTTCTCGCGCTGACCCCGATTAGCCCGTTTCGGCCAAGACGGTGGCGCGGCGCACTGATCCCGAACCGGGCTCAGATCACCATTGACGTTCTCGAGGCGGAAAAACGACCCGTGAGCGCCGTCGCCGACCATGCCGAAATCCGCGACGTCGTGAGGGTCGAGGTCGAGAAGGCGCGCGCTATCGAACTCTTCATGATGTTCGATAGGAAGCACGGCTTGGAAGAGCGGGTGCTTGCGGAGCAGTTCCGTTATTGAGAGAGCCCCAAAAACCGACAGGCCTTCCGACCGGAGCGGGAAACGCCGGTGAGAAGGCCATGATTTGGTTCAATTGCGCCGACCTCACCCGCCCAGCCTTTCGGTGCTGATCCCGAGGGCTCTAAGGCAGGCATAACGGCGCGCATCAGACAACGTTAGCGCGCAATGATTAATCCCGCGTTAACGACGATTTTGTTCCTGCGGCCAGTGGCGAACGAGGTCGGCCAGCACCGGACGGTCGCGCTCTTCCGGCTTTTCCGCAGTCCGGCCAATGTAGATGAAGCCGGCTATGCGCTCTTGCGGCGCAAGGCCCAGCGCCGCAGTAACGCTCGGGCTGTAGGCCACCCACTCTGTGATCCAAGAGGTGCCGAAGCCGAGCGCGTTGGCGGCAAGACAAATGTTGTAGCAGCAGGCTCCCGCCGACAGGATCTGCTCCCACTCGGGTGCACCCGGGCGCGGCCTCGGCGACGAGATGACCGCGATCACCGTCGGCGCGCGCAGAAATCGGCCACGCTCCATATCGAGCCTGACAGGCGACGGCGGCATCTTTTCCTCGGCCGCGCATGCTGCCGCGAACACGTCCCCCATGCGGGCCCGCGCCGCGCCCTCGAAAACGATGAACCGCCACGGTGCGAGCTTCTTGTGGTCGGGCACGCGCGTGCCGGTCGTGAGAATGCTGGTCAATTCCTCCGCCGTCGGGCCAGGAGCGACAAGCTTGTCCGGCTTCACGGAGCGGCGAACGGAAAGGAACTCAAAAAAGGCGCGACTCATCGGTTATCCATGCGGCCGTTGGCATCGAGCCTCGCTAACCGAGGCCGGGCCCTGTTACAATGCCCTCCTCGTTCGCAAACATCCGCAAAGAGCCATGCGCTACCGTTCCGATCGATCCATTGCCGATTTGTCGCGCCTGATCGGCCGCATGTTAGCAGCCAGCTGCGTGCTTACAGCACTGGTCACCGGATCAGCGCGCGCCGAACAGCCCGCGACCATGCTGTTGATCGACGGCTCGGGCTCCATGTGGAGCCGCTTCGATCCCGATCGACGGTCCAAGATCGACATCGTGCGCGAAAAGCTCACGCCCATCCTGCAAAATGCGAAACGCGCAGACATCGGGTTTGCCTCGTTCGGGCATCGCCGTAAGGGCGATTGCAGCGACACAGAGGTGATCATAGCGGCTGGCCCCGACCGCGACGCGCCCATTGCCGAGTTGCAGAAGCTCAACCCACGCGGCAAGGGACCGCTCGTCAAAGCGCTGGCCGAGACCGCCACCGCGGTGGGACCGCGACGTCCCGCAAGTATCCTCCTTCTTAGTGACGGCCCCGACAACTGCCAACAGGACGCCTGTGCCGCCGCGGCCGAAATCGCGCGCACGTCCCCGGGCCTCGCGGTTCACACCATCGGCCTTGCTCTCGACGCCGACGCCAAACAGCGCATCTCATGCATATCGCAAGCGACAGGCGGCACATTCTTTGATGTTGCAACCTCCGCCGGACTTGACGCGGCACTTGCGGAAGCGAGCAAGCTTGCGATGCTCGCGCCTGATGCAAGTCCGGAAGCAGTCGGCGCCTCCGCCAGCGGGCCCGCGCCGGTCCCGACGCCGACAACCGCCGCGCTACGCGCCTCCATCTCTCTGCGCGAAGGCGGGGCCTCCCTCAACGAAGCGGTGCGCTGGCGCATCTTCAAGTCCGGAGACCGCACCGTTCTGGCCGAAAGCGAGGCGCCGGAGCTTACCGCCCGCGTTGATCCGGGCAGCTATGACATCGAGGGCCGCCTCGGCGAAATGGTGGCGCTGAAGACCGTCGAAGCAAAGGCCGGCCAGGACATCAACACAGTCTTGCCGCTCGACGCCGGGCGCATTCGCGTGCGCGTCAACTCCGTCGAAGGCGTCCCCGCTTCGAACACGACGACCGTAACGCTCGCGTCGGTCGAAGGCGGCACCGGCTCCTCATGGGTGGCGCCGTCTTTGCCGGCCGAGTTCCTGGTGCCCCCCGCGACTTACATGCTCACAATTGCCGACGGCACGGCGCGGCAATCGCAGAAAATCGAAATCTTGGCCGGCACCGATAAGCCGATCGATATTGCGCTCGGCACAGGCAGGCTCGAGATCTCGGCTGCCATGAGCGGTGCTCAATCAGGCTCCGACGACGTGCTCTTCATCGTCTCCGAGGACGACCCAGAGAGCCCAAACGGCCGCCGCCAAGTTGCCCGTTCGCACGCGTCGTCCGCCGACTTCACCCTGCCCGCGGGCACCTATTACGTCACGGCGCGCAGCGGCCGCAGCGAGGTCCGCGAGCGCATCGCGGTCGGTGCCGGCGATGTCGTGAAGCGCGCGATCAACCTGCCCCTCGCATCGCTCAACGCGAACGCGACCGTCGCAGGCTCTCCTGTCGACGCCGGACAAGGGCTCGTCTACCGCGTGACGGCACTTGATGGAGACCGTGCCGAGGTCGTACGCGCGATCAGCCCGGCCCTGTCGGTAGCGCTTCCGCCCGGACGCTACCGCGTGGACGCGGATCTAACGGCGCACCAGTTGCACGCGAGCCGTGACATCACGCTGGATGCGGGCAAGGCGGCGGCGGTGACGCTCGACTTTGCGGCCGCCCAGGTTACCTTCAAGGCGTCCGAGGCAAGCCCCGGCGAGCACTACTGGGAGGTGCACGACGCCAGCGGCCTACCCGTCTGGCGCGCATACGGCCAGGGCCCGACCACATTACTGGCACCGGGGCGCTATACGGTGCGGCTCGAAGCCCGCGACGTCAGCAAGGAGGCGGTTTTCGAGCTTGCAAGCGGCAACAAGTTGGAGGTCGAGATTGGCCGCCAGTAAGCACCGGCGCGCGACCTACCGTTGCGCGACCATGCCATCGGCTAAGATCGCCTCCACGACAGGTATGAGGATGGCACCGACGAACGGGATCAGGCCGAGCATCATGGCGTTGCTGCGCGCACTCGCAGCGGCGGGCATTGTCGCGACGCTGGCGCCTGCGGCCCTTGCCCAGCAGCCAGATGCAGGCGCCTGGGACGACAGCGTCGAAATCAAGAAGGCTCCGGCGCCCGGCGGCGGCACAACCGTCATCGAGCGCGAACACACGACACCCCACGACGACGGCGGCATCAGATTCGTCGCCCTGCTCACCGCCGATGGCCAGCAGATCGATCAGGGCATCGTATGGCGCGTGTTCCAATCCAATGATGCCGGCGGCAAGTCACGCCTTTTGATGGAGAACCGCGAGGCAAGCCCGTCGCTGAAACTGCTGCCCGGCGAGTACACGGTGAATGCTGCGTTCGGCCGAGCCAATCTCACAAAAAAAATCGTCGTCAAGGCCGGTACGCCTGCGACCGAGCAATTCGTCTTGAACGCGGGCGGGCTGCGCCTTTCTGCGTTCACCGGCGGAAATCCCGCCCCTCCTGGCTCCGTCACCTACGCCATTTACTCAGATGACCGCGACCAGTTCGCCAATCGCACGGCGGTGATGTCGGGCGCCAAGCCGAACCTGATCATCCGACTCAATGCCGGCATCTATCACCTCGTCTCCACCTATGGCGATGCCAACGCGCGCATCGAGACCGACGTCACGGTCGAAGCCGGCAAGCTCACGGACACGGCAATCGCCCACGCCGGCGGCAAGGCAACGTTCAAGCTGGTAACGCGTTCGGGAGGCGAAGCCGTTCCCGACACCCGCTGGATCATCCAGACCGACGGCGGCGAGGTCGTGAAGGAAAGTGTCGGCGCCCTGCCGGCCCACATCCTGGCACCCGGCAACTACGTGGTCGTTGCCGCGTCCGCCGGCCAACTCTTCAAAAAGAAGTTCGAGGTGAAGGACGGCGAGATCACGGGCGTCGAAGTGTTGATGTCATCCTCGAGCGAGATCAGGTCCGCAGAGCCCGCACAGGACGACCCGCTCGACCTGGCGCCGTCGCTCGATCTCAAAAGTCCGTGAGGACCCAGTCGGTCGGACAGCCGTTGTCGCGCATCCGTTTCTCGACACCGGCATGCGCATCCGCATTGCCGTCCTCGTAGTAGGCCGTGCGCGCGATCTGCCAATGCTCGCATGCGCTCGTCAGATCGCCGCTCGCATACGCGACCTCAGCAAGCTCCAGCCGCACCTCTGCGTGCGTTGAGAGCGGCCCGTGCAGCGCCCCATGCCCCGCCGCCGAGCGCAGCGCCGCCATGCGCGCCGTCTCGTTTCCGGCCGCCGCTTCTGCGCGAGCAAGCTCTAAATAGAGAGGCGCCAGCTCGGTTCGCGCCTCACGGCTCTCGGCATCTGAGATGCGAGCCTTGATACTGCCGACACCGGCATCCGGCGCGCGCTTTTCCGCTGTGGAAAACGGCGCCCGGAACGCCTGCGGCGCGTCCGTTGGGCTGGCTGTCGGCTGCCCGGGCGGCGCTTCCGCGCGTTGTGATTTCGCCGGCCGGCGCTTCAACAGAAGGAAAATAAGCAGCAAAAAGACGGCGAGCGGAATCGTGAGAATGACGACGCTCAACAGCGTCTCTGGAATGGGGGCCTCTGTCACAGGCACAGCGGGCATCCGCAGTTGGCGCGCTTGATGCGCGGTTGAACTCACATCGTTCTAGCGGAACGGCGCCGCATACATCAGCCCGCCATTAAGCCAAGTGTTGTTGAACCCGCGATCGAGCTTCAGAGCAGAGGCACCACCCATCGTGCGATCGAATATCTCGGCATAATTGCCGACGTTGCGGATCACTTTGTAGGCCCAGTCCTTGGCAAGACCGAGCGGCGCGCCAAGATCCGCTTCAAGACCCAAGAGGCGCCGTACGTTGAGCTGTCGCGATTCAAGCATCATCTCGGCATTGTCCCGGGTGACGCCAAACTCCTCCGCAGCGATCAGCGACATCAAAGTCCAGCGCACGATCGAGAACCACTGTTCATCACCTGAAGCAACCGCGGGGCCGATCGGCTCCTTGCTGATCTGCTCCGGCAGCAAGGCGTGCTCGCCCGAATTCGCCAACACGCGCCGTTCGCGTGCCAGAAGCGTCGTGTCACCCGTCAACACCGTGCAGCCACCCTGCGCGTACGCGGCAACGAGCTGCTCCCATTTGTCCGACGTGATGAGCTGGTAGCGCATCTTGCGCTGCCCGAAATAATCCTCGATGGCGCGCTGCCCGCTGGATCCCGGCAGGACGCAGATCGACGCGCCGGAAAGCTCCAGCACGCTCGTAATCGAATGGTTACGTGGAACAAGGAAGCCTTGGCCATCGTAGAACAGTACGCCTGCGAAGCGCGCGCCAAGTTCGGTGTCGCGCGACAGTGTCCAGGCTGTGCCGCGCATCAGCACATCCACCTCCCCGGACCGCAGTGCCGAGAACCGGTCGTTGGATGTGAGATCGAGAAACTTGACCGCTTCCTTCTTGCCAAACACGGCGGACGCAAGCGCCCCGCAGAATTCGATATCAAGGCCGCGCCACGTACCCGAGGAATCGACTTCGCTGAAACCGGGCAGATCGCTGCCCACGCCGCATGTCACATACCCACGCTGCGTAACGCGCTCCATTACGCTGCCGCCTGCGGTTCCCGCTCCGGCGGCGGCGGACCACGAAAGAAACGCCGCGACCCCCACCAGCGCCATCACGAAGCGCCTAAATGTCATGTCCATCGAAATCACGATCCAATCGGTGAAATGTGCGCGTGCATCGGCCGGGTGTGCCCGGCAACGAGGTTCTGCGCGGACAGCCAAGTTTGGCGCTCGACATTAACGCGCGCGACAGAACAATTCCGCTCCAGCGGCGGCTGGTCAAGCCTTGACCTTAGTTGAAACTTGCGTCACCACCGCCGATGCGCCACGCGCGAGCGCATAGGGGCCCGGATTTCATGGTGAAGAAGGACGACGGCGCGAAAAGTCGCGCACATCCGGAAACCGAGGTTGTACACCTCGGCCGGGCGCCGTTCGATCATCACGGCTTCGTAAACCCACCGGTTTATCGCGGTTCGACCGTTTTATTCCCGACGCTCGAACGTATCCGCTCGCGCGCCCAACCTTACACGTATGGCCGCCGCGCGACGCCGACAACGGAAGCGCTTGAGAAGGCCATTAGCGAGCTTGAGGGCGGCGACGCCACCATTCTGACGTCGTCGGGCCTGGCTGCGGTAACGACCGCGTTTCTGGCGTTCGTCGAAGCCGGCGACCACGTTCTTATCACCGACAGCGTGTATCAGCCGACGCGCGCCTTTGCCGACCGACTGCTGAAAAGGATCGGGGTCGAGGCACAGTACTACGATCCTACCATCGACGCCGGAATCGCTCAGTTCGTCCGTCCAAACACCCGCCTCATCTTCGTCGAAAGCCCAGGCTCGCAAACCTTCGAAATGCAGGACATCCCGGCCATTGCCGAGGTGGCGCACGCCCGCGATATCTGGCTTATCGCCGACAACACGTGGGCGAGCCCCCTCTTCTGCCGTCCGCTGGCGCTCGGCGCCGACATCTCGATCCAGGCCGCCACCAAGTATATCGTCGGCCATGCCGACGCCATGCTCGGCACCGTCACCGCCACGGCAGAGGCCGCCCGCCACCTTGACCGCGCCAAGGAAGCGCTCGGCACCTGCCCCGGAACGGAAGAAACTTTCCTCGGTCTGCGCGGTCTGCGCACGCTCGACGTACGTCTCGCGCGCCATCAGACTTCCGCCATCGACGTCGCGCGGTGGCTGGAGGCACGCCCCGAGGTCGCACGCGTCATCCACCCCGCGCTTGAAAGCCACCCTGGCCACGCGATCTGGAAACGGGACTTCTCAGGCTCGTCCGGCTTGTTCACCGTCATCCTGAAAGCGGTCGACGACGAGAAGCTCGCTGCTTTCCTAGATGGCCTCAAATATTTCGGTATGGGGTATTCGTGGGGTGGTTACGAAAGCCTCGTCATACCGTTCGATCCCACGAGCTACCGCACAGCGACGCGCTGGCAGGCCGAAGGCCCGGCCCTGCGTTTCCACATCGGCCTTGAAAACGTCGAGGACCTCAAGGCGGACATCGCCGACGGCTTTGCACGCATGAAGTGCGCTTAGTCGCGCCGGCGGCTGCAAACCTCACCACTGCCCGAGCGCGCGGCCGATCATGTCGCCAACGGTGTTCCCGGACCAGCGGCGATACTTGTATTTCGGACTTTCGAATGTGGTCATCAGCCCCATCGGCGGCTCGATGGGACGAGGCGCCGCCGCACGTCGCAGCGATTTCAATTGAGACGTATCGACCGCCGCCAAGTGATCCTTGCCCCTGTCGATCTTGCTCCAGGCGCCTGCGAGCGCAAGCGTGATGCGCTTCTCATGACCGTAAGGGTCGCGCATATACGTCACCGTGCCGTCATCCTCCACCCAGGTCGTGAAATAACCGATGTGGACTGGCACCGGTGTATCAAGGCTGACTTCATTCTGATGCGGACCTTTGCGAACCAGCGTCTTCACGTTCAGCTTGCCTGCACCTTTGTCCGAGTTGAGAAGGACCTCCGCGAGCTCCAGTGGGTTGCGCACGCGAATGCAGCCATGGCTGAACAGCCGCTCAGACGCATTGAACAGCGACTTGCTCGGCGTGTCGTGCAGATATACCGAGTGCTTGTTCGGGAACAGAAACTTGACAAGACCCAGCGCATTGTCATCGCCAGAGGGCTGCGAGATGGAATAAGCACTCAGGTTCGCCTTGCTCCAGTCGATACGCCAGCTTTCGACCTTGCGTCCGTTTTTTCTGATGACGTAGCCCTGGCTTTCGAGCGAGCGCGACGACAGAATTTTCTTCAGCTTGATCGAGTCCGGTAAATACCATTCCGGCCGCAGCACCACAGTGCGCATGTCCATCGAGAAGATCGGCGTCTGCGTTTTGGTCTCGCCGACGATCACCCGCTCGTCGAACAGCGTATGCCCCTGGTCTTTGAGCGTGACCTTGTACGATGGCACGTTGATAAAGATGTACTTGTCGCCGAGCGCATGCGGCATCCACCGCCATGCTTCCATGTTCGCGATGATCGTGCCAACGCCACGCGGCGCGTCTTCCGCATCAAATGCCTTGCGCGATGCTCGACCGACGATACCGTCTGCTCGCAATCCGTTGCTGGCCTGAAAGCGCTTGACCGCCGCGATGAGCTCAGGCGTGAAGAGATCTTCCTCACCGGCCGCCGATTGAACTTGCAGACGCCGCTTCAGCAGCACAACGTCGGCATGGCGGCTGCCGGTACGAAGTTCCGGGCCGGAGCGCGGAATACTCACGGCCTCTGCGGCGCTCTCCTTCTTGCGCTCTGACGCCAGCAAAGCCTTCAAACGCAGAAACTGCTCGTGCTGCGGCTGGTAACCGCGCAGCACCGCATCTGGTTCCGGACTGATCGTAATGTCCGAAAGGACCACGGCCGGATCGGGCAGTTCGGGTTTGCGGTCGATATAGGTCGTTAGCTGGCTGGCCGGGTCGGGGATGCGGCCGCCACGCGCGTAGCGCGCATATCGAACGACGGCGCCGCTCAACTCAAGCTCGGCATCCGCGATCAAATCGGGAGAAGCCGCACTTGCGGAAGCTTTGAGCGCATCGACATGCGGCAGCCCAAAATCCTTTGCATCAAGTCCCCAATCAAAGGCTTGGCGCAGCTCTGCGATGACGCGTGTCGCGGCGCGTGTAAGGCCGCCTTGCTCGGTCCAGACCGGACGACACCCTCGCCCTGTGTAGTAAGCAACAACTGCATCCCGGTCTTCCGCGTCGATGCCCGACACGGTTGCGCCCGAGAGCTTCTGGCAGATCGCCTCCAACGGCCTTTGCGTTAGGTCCTGAGTGATCTGTGCCTGGGCGATGCCTGCGCTCGCAGACACAATCGAAACGGCAACAACGGAAAGAAGGGCGGCACGGCGCAATCGGGGATGCACGTTCATTTCAACTCGACCTGTTACGCGGAACAAACCGCCTGAAGTACTCGAATGCCCAGCTTCAATGAGCCCTCAGAACGATCACAAAGCGAGTTAGCATCGGGTTAACCGCGCAAATCTCGCACCCATTCGTTTATCGAGCCTTCGCCCCGGCGATGCAACACTTCATTGCCGAGCGAGCGACGTGTCGCTTTGCACTTATACGTTATCGAAAACGGTGACGATCGCTCGCGGCCGATGGCTAAAATATACGCAGAATTGCGCGCGTGAGTGGCGGTCGGGCGCACCTCTCGTGCAGGCGACATACGTTGCGCACCTGCCGCGAATGGAGAAGTGTTTCTATGATCCGGCAACGTTCGGTTGGCGCACTGATTAACGCACGCGATAGTCTTCGTGGCATTCTCCGACCGACGTCTGTCAAGCGGATGACCACCATTTTTTGTTCTGCGCGCCCAGCCGCACTCTGTTTGATCAGCGGTCGATTGATCACCGGTCGAGGCTTTGTGTCGCTTTGTTGACCACCGAGACGGACCGCCGCTGACCGCAAAGCCGTTACGAAGGTTCGGTTGCAACGTCAGGATGCACTGCGTCCGCTCACGAGGCTCGCGCACGCGGCAATCGCCTGCGACAGTTGCCTCTGCCCCAGCACGTTGAGATGAATGCTGTCGGCGTAGCCTTCTGGGGTCATGTATTGCGCCCCGTCGACGACCGGCGTCGCACCCGCCGCTTCATTCAGCAGGCGGAAGCCCTCGGTCTTACGCTCGTCCGTGAGCTCACTCACCTCCGGATGCAGCACAAGGCAGGTGCGGGGACGGCCAAGCAGGGTCCGCGCCGCGGCGATAGGATCGGAAACAGCAGTATAGGCAAATGCCGGCTGCGGCTGAGGACGCAACGCCGGCACATACTGCGTCAGACGCCGCCATGCCGCCTCGCCGACGACCGACACCGGCTCTCGCGTGCGGAAAATCTGCGGATCGAGCGGTTTGAACGTCGGCGCATCCCAAGCGTCGTGTGACGACAGGACGACGACGATCGCATCCGCATCGAACACACCGAAGGTGTCGAGGTACGCCAGCATATTCTGCGGCCCCCAGCTCACCGCACTGGCGTTGAGATAGATCGTGCCCGGTGCATTGAGCATCGTCGTCGCCAGCGCCTCGTGGTCGGTCTCATGCCCGCCGTTGACAACACTGTCGCCGAGCACGAGCACGCGAAAGTCGCCGGCTTTTTTCCCCTCAACGGCATCGCTACGCATTCCGTAGGCGTTCGACTTCAAATGCGTATCCCACACCACCGCATCCTGGTCTGGCGCGACCATGTATTCGATCTCGGGATGCGTGACGTAGCGGAACGGGTGCCCCAATCCGAAGCCAAGGCGCAGCACAACTTCCGCCGCGATGAACGCAATCGTCCCGAATACCAGGACCAGCCGCAAGAACCTGCCGAGAGCCGACGCCACGCACGCACTCCATTTCAGACCGGCGGCGGGTTACGCTCGACGAACTGCGATTGATGCCAATAGGGGTAGGGGATCGTCGCGCGACTAGCCGCGTCCAGCTTTGTCACCTGGTCGACCGTCAATGCCCAGCCGACGGCCCCGAGGTTCTGCTTTAACTGTTCCTCATTGCGCGCCCCGATGACGACGGTCGAAACCGTCGGCCGCTGAAGAAGCCAGTTGAGTGCGATCTGCGGCACGGACTTGCCGGTTTCCTTCGCGATCTCCTCCAGCACATCGACGACGGCGAACACATGATCGATCGACACCGGAGGCCCCTTGTCACCTGTCTCGTGCAGACGGCTCGTCTCGGGCAGCGGCGCTCCACGACGGATTTTCCCCGTGAGCCGTCCCCAGCCGAGCGGGCTCCACACCACAGCGCCCACGCCTTGATCGAGGCCCAGCGGCATCAATTCCCACTCGTAGTCGCGCCCGATCAGCGAGTAGTAGGCCTGATTGGCCACATAGCGCGCATAACCGTAGCGATCTTGGACGCCGAGCGACTTCATCAAATGCCAGCCCGAGAAGTTGGAAACGCCGATGTAGCGCAGCTTGCCGGCTCGCACGAGGTCATCGAGCGTCGACACCGTCTCTTCGATGGGCGTGCGCGCATCGAAGCCGTGCAACTGGAACAGATCTATATAGTCGGTGCCGAGCCGTTTCAGCGCCGCGTCGATTGACGCGATCAGGTGATAGCGCGACGAACCCACGTCGTTCGGCCCATCCGCGAAACGGAAGCTCACCTTCGTCGACACCAGAACGCGATCCCGCCGGCCTTTGATGGCGGCGCCGAGAATTTTTTCCGATTCTCCGGTCGAGTAGACGTCGGCGGTATCGAACATCGACAGCCCCGCATCGAGACAGATGTCGACGAGGCGCGTCGCCTCTTTGACGTCGGTATCGCCCCAGGCACTGAAGAAGGGGCCTTTGCCACCGAACGTGCCGGTACCGAAACTGAGCGCGGGCACGCGAAGACCCGAACTGCCGAGATAGCGGTATTCCAAGACTGCCTCCTTGCCGCCAACGGAACTCTTCACACGGTTCCGGCGTCCGTATTTTGCGCAAGGAAGAGACGCCCGTCCACACGCGTCTAGACTGCCCGCATTCGCTTAGAACGACACGCGTGACGAGCTTCGACGCGCACCACACTGTCCTGGTCGAAAGGCTTCTTGTAGGCTGTCCTAATGGCCTCGATATCGTCATAGGCCCGCGCGCTCGGCTCGTGCCGGACGACCACGATCTTGGAGGCTTCGCGCGCGAGCTTGCCGTCGTTGCCCGTCCACTGGCCGGCGCCGTCCGTGACTGTAAGTCCGGCCGGAAAGCGCGGCGACACCTCGCGCGCGAGAAACGCGGCCCACTCTTCGACCGTGACCTGATCGCCTCTGGCGCGCGCCAAACCAAACATCATTTCAAGACGCACCATCGGCTTGGCCGCAAGCGGGCAGCTTGCGCCCGCCGCTGCCTCCGTCACCGGCTGCTTTATCGCTGAGGCGCCGACCGCCGCGCCGATCACGATGCCTGCCGCAAGCGCCGAAACGATGCGAGCTTCCGGTGTCATGATGCTGCCGATCCGCCGCCGACGAACGCTGCGATCTCGTCCCGCTTGGCCATGGCGTCACGATAGCCCAGCTCGACCAGTGCCTGGCAATATGACGGTTCAAACAGCAGATAGCTCGGCAGCCGCCAGTCGCGTCCCCAGACGCCGAGCCGCCTCAGCAGCATGCGAATGGTCCATGGCATCTCGCCCGCGTGCTCGCGCGCGATGTCGCGCACGTCGCGCGATGGCTGCACCATCAGCACGTCGATCTCACGCAGTTGCGCAGCCTCACGCTCTGGTCTCGACATATGCGCCAGCGTGTTGTCGACGCGGAGCGCGCGTTCTATATCGGCGTCGAGGTTGTCCATGAAGATCATATCGAGCATATAGCCCGTCAACGTACCGAGAGAAGGGTAGATCGGCTCGCCCATGTTCGCCGCCTGGGGTTTCGCGTCACGTACCCCGATGACCAGAATGCGGTCGGCACCGCAGTGGATCGCGGGGCTCAAGGGTGAGGTGAGGCGCAACGAGCCGTCGCCGTAATATTCGGTTCCGATCCGCTGCGCTTCAAAGACCAGCGGCAGCGCCGCCGACGCCAAAATGTGATCGGCCGTGAGGCGAACAGCAACACCGTCGCGGCGGACGCGCGTCCATTCTTCGATCTCCTGCACGCCCTGGAAAAAGGTGATTGCACGCGCACGATCATAGGACGATGCCGTAATGCCTATCGCGCGCAACGCGCCGCCGCTGACGGCGTCCTCGATGCGGTCGAGATCGATATTGTTACATATGAGTTCGCGCAGCGGCGCGTTGTCGAGCACCGCGCGTGGCCGCGGCAAACCGAAGTTCGAGAGGGGGGTTAGCGAGGCGACCCATTGCGCGCCGACCGCCATGATGGTCTTCAAGTCGGTGCGATAGACCTTGTCCGTCGTCAACGACGACCAGAATTCGACGAGGCTTTCGACACCACGGTCGAAGGCCGCCGCATTGGCCGCAAGTGCGGCCGCGTTGATCGCGCCAACGGATGCCCCGGTAATGACAGGAAATGGATTGCCCTCGCCGGGCGCGATCTCGGCGATCGCTTTCAGCGCGCCGGCCTGATAGGCCCCACGCGCACCGCCACCCGGCAGTACGAGCCCCAACCGCTTTTGTGATGCCGTGCCCGCCACGCCAACGGCCCTCCACCTTCTGCGGAGCAACCTTGCGTCGACTCGCATGCCCGAGCAACGGGCAGGGACCGCGTAGAAACGGAGCGGAACATGTCGTCGAAAACATTTGTGCAGCGCGGAACAAAACGTGACGGTCCTGCTACACATCCACACCAATCAAGCAAAACAGGCAGATCGCCGCTTTGTTAGGCAGCGCGCGCAGCGTTACGTTCGCAACGTCTAGTATTTTGCTTGCGGTAGGTGCGTCATGCAATTTCGCAGTCATTTTGCCCCGGTTGTTGCGGCCGCATTTTTCGGTCTGACAACCACGAACGTCTGCGCCGACGGCTTTGATCACGGCAGCCTCAAAGACGGTTTCGCTCCTCAAGCGGTGAACTGGAGCGGACTTTACGTTGGAGGTGTCGCAGCACATGCCTGGGCTGACAGCAAGCACTGCGATGACCTGACGTGCGGCCTTCCCGGCGTGACCTATCCCGAATTTGATGTCGATGGTTGGCTCGGCGGGTTCACGGTCGGCTACAATGTTCAATGGTCAAACGTCGTATTCGGTGTCGAAGGCGACTGGTCCTGGGGTGACATGAGCGGGTCATCCGGGAGCACCAGTGGCTTCGGATGCATCACGACGTGCAATACTGACATCGACTCCATCGGCACGATCCGCGCACGCCTTGGCGTCGCATATGATCGTTGGCTGGCCTACGGAACGGCTGGTGTCGCATTCGTCGACCAGAGCGCAAGCATCGGCGGCGTCACCGCGCAAGATAGCTCGACCGAGACGGTATTCACTGCTGGCGGCGGCTTTGAGTACGCGTTCGATCGCAATTGGTCCGGCAAAGCCGAGTATCTCTACATCGATGACAGTGGTGACTTTGCATACGACAGCGGTGCCGGATGCGGCGCGCCTCCAGGCAACTGTTTCGCGCGGACCACGCACATCGACCTGTTGCGTATCGGCCTGAACTACAAGTTCTGAGGAACTCCCCCAGCGAGGCATACCATCTGCACGGTGCAGACGGCCTTTGCCAGCGCCATTGCTGTGTGCGCGTGGCACAAATGCTGCCTCAAGAGCTGAGAACACACCCATCTTATTGCGGCCTCATTGCTTGGATCAGGTACACCGCTGCTGCGCTGCAGCAAAACGCCAAGGGGTGGACTGGGTGATTGGACGGGGATGCTTCGCCGCGCTCGCGTTGCTGGCCGGTGCCATATCTATGGGCGCAGCTTACGCCCAACCGAAGTCGTTTCTCGGTTTCGAATTGCTTGATATTGACGGATCCCACGTCCGCTGGCGCGCCAAGCCTGGCGAAACGCTCGTGGTACGCTACGCACTCGTATTCAAGCCGCGCTCGTTCGCCGACGCGCGCAACTGCGCCGGCATGACGAGCATCGGCAAGCTTCTCTCCACGTCGAAGATCGATCTGCAGACGTTCCGAAGCGAAGTGCGGGCCGCTTTTGATATGTGGCAAGGCGCGGCCGACATTCAATTTGTCGAAATCGATGATCCCTCAAAAGCCGGGATACTGATTGGCGCTCAGGCCGCGCCGAGCGGACGCGCATTCGCGGACGTGAAATATCGGCCAGGCGACAGCCCGGTGCGCGACATCGAACGCTCTCTCATCTGCTTTAATCCCGTCATACCCTGGAAGGTCGGCTTCGACGGCAATGTGAACAGCTACGACATCCGCTATGCGGTCGCGCATGAAATCGGTCATGCCATCGGCCTCGACCACGCCGGACGGTCCGGCCAGTTGATGTCGTTCCGTTATGACGAGAAATTCCGAAGGCTGCAGGGGGGCGACATAGCCGGTGCTGCCGCCCTTTATGGGCCGAGAATGGGCGTCATGCCGACGCCGGCATCGCTGCGAAGTTCGGGCGGCTAACGCAATGAGGCCCGGAACGCATTGTTCCGAGCCTCTTTTCACTTCACCAACTTCATTTTTGTTATGTTTATTGCGCCGAGGCAGGAAGCGGCGGCAGGTTTTTGACCTCGGCTTCGGTCATCTTGAGCGTGATCTTTTCATCGCCGAGCTGGAACTTCTCGGCCGGGATAGCAACGCGCGTCTCACCCAGGCCCAGGAAGCCACCGATGTCGGCCTGCAGCTCCGTCACCGCACCTGAAGAGTCGCGCGCCAGAAGAGCGACTTCGCCGATATTTTTGTCATCGCTCGTGTAAACGGTCTTGCCGACCCACTCTTTGGCTTGGTCATCCGACAGTGAAATCGTGCCGGGCGTAACGTCCGACGGTGCAGCAGCCGTGCTGTCGCTCGGAGCCGGAGTCACCGGAGCCGCTTCGGTAGGCGCCGACGGCGTCATCGTTTCGGACGGCGCGCTCGGCTCCGAGACTGCCGGCGGCGAAGCGGGCGGCGGCTGCGGAGCTTCCTGCGCAAATGCAGCAAAGCTACCGATGGTCGCGAATGCCGTCGTCATCAACAAGCGTTTCATAACAGACACTCCATGGTTGTTTTCCCATGGCGTAGAAACGCGATCGGCAAAGGCCGGTTCCGGCCAAAAAAGCAATTGAACACGGTACGGCCAATGCGCCGCACGAGCAAAACCGACGACCAATCCCCTCACACTGTGCAAAAGCCCGCGCATGGCGAGAGTTGGCGTTGCCGTCGCCTCTGCGTTGCATAGCCTTCATCAGGCTGAAGGTGATTCGCGAGCGGCCTCGGTCAGTTGGAGAACAGCAACGCATGACGACTTACCGCCTGCACGCACTGGCGTTGGCGTTCGCGCTTTTGCCCGCAAGCACCGCGCTTTCCGACGACACCTCGCTACAGCTGGGTTTGCAGGCGCTCAAATCTGGTCATGCCGGCCAGGCCATCAAACATTTCTCGGCAGAACTCTCCGCACCTGACCGCACGCCCGAGCAGCGGGCCAAGGCATTCTATCTTCGTGCAAAGGCCCATTACGCGGCCAAGCAGCCCGCGCTCGCCATGAACGACGCGGCATCCGCCTTATGGTTCAACAAGCTCTCAGCCGCCGATGCGGCCGATGCCGCCACGATCCGTGGGCAGGCGCTGGCGGAAGCCATGACGTCGGCCGCACACATGCCCGCGCAACCGCCCGCCATGCCAGCGCTTGAGAAGGCGCCGCCGCGTTCGGTGACGCCTGCCAGCCCTCCCTCCGCGCCTGCCAAGCCGGCGACGGCCTCTGTCGAGCCCGCGCGCCCGGTTCCGCTACCCTCGACGCCGGCACGGCAGGAGCCGACGATCGCCAAGGCGGCTGCGCCCCAGCCATTCACGACGACGACGGCCCAGAACCCCGAGGCGTCGATCGTCACGACGGTGCGGCCCTCATCTGCAGCTCCGTCCCAACCGCAGCCCGGTCCCAGCGCCCCTGAATGGGCTCAGGCAAAGGTCAAGCGGGAGCAACTCGCGACCGTCACCGTTCCACCCGAAGAGTTGCCGGCACGCGCAAAGCCCTCGCCTCAACTCCTCCCACCACCGCAGCCCATCGTGACGGGATCAATTGAGAAAGCGGCGCCGCGACCTCCCGAGCACCAAGAGGCCGAGACAGCGCCCATAGAAGCACTGCCGTGGCAGGCACAGCCCGTGCGCGCCGCGAACATCGCACACGCGCGAACGGAGCCTGAACCCGCGGCAGCACAGGCGCCACAGCCATTCCAGACACAACGGACGTCCGACATCGTTACTGGTTCGATCGGCCGTCGAGAGCCGGCGCCGTCAACATCGCCAGCACCGCAACCGATCGAAGCGCAGCCCGCGCCGCAAACCGCAACGCCCATGGCGACTGTCGCCGAAGCCAAGGCGCCCGAACCTCAAACGACCCGAGAGACATCGACTCCTTCCGCGTCATTCAGTGCACAAGGCTTCGCCGCCATGTTCGCAAGCGACAATCCGATGGCCGCTGACGTCGCCCGTGCCGACGAGCTTCAGCGCGCCCGTTACGAGCGTATTCGCCAGCTGAACGCGGCACGCACCACAGCCAGCCAATAGACTGCCACAAGGCTCGCCGCGAACCCCACGACGGGCCTTCGCAATCGTGAGCGCTTGTCATGCAGGTGAGACGCGCCTGCCGAAAAACTGCAAGACGCGAGCGCTAAGTGCTCTTTCACCATGCGCGAGATTCGACCCATTTCCGACGAACTGCAACGCGGCGACATCATCGAGATCATGTATCGCCGCCCGACGTGGGACAGCCCAACCGCGAGTCCGGTGCCGCGCTGGATCATCGCCGAAATCATCGACAGCGACCTCAACGCGTGGCCCCTGGCGCGCCTGAGCGACGGACAGTTGACCGAGGTGCGCACCTACATGACATGGCGCCGGATCTCGGGACGCGGGCTCGACGGCTAGGGCCGGGTTGCCCAATAACCAAAAGCCAAAGCCAACCCTCGGCTTGCCGCCGCAAGCACCTCTGCTAGGCTCCGCGCACCGCCCAGCCAGGCGCCTCGGCGCCGTTCAGGCTGGAGGCTTTGCGGAGACTTTGCATGCGCGGTCGCGTGCTGCTTGTCCTACTCTCGCTGTGGGCCTTGGCCATGATCGTGCCGGACCTCGTGCGCGTGGTCCGGCCATTGGGTGCGTTCGGCTTTTATGCAAACAACGACGGCCTGATCTACGACGTAACGGGGCCGTTCGCCAACAACGCACAGTCGCCGGCGGCACGTGCGGGGCTTCGCGTCGGCGATCAGATCGACATGCGGCATATGCGGTGTCTCGACTACGACGCCGAGCGATGCGCGGGCATTCTCGCCGCACTTGGCGGCATTCAGCTTGTCGTACCGGGACGAAACCTCACGCTTGCCCTTGAACCGAACGGCGAGCAGCCGGCCCGCGAGGTCACGCTCACGGCCGAGGTCCGCCCCTCGAACTGGCTCGCGCGTGCCATGCTGGTTCTTACTCAGATCGCGGGCATAGCCGTGGTGATTGCGGCGGCATGGCTCGTCTACACCCGACCCGGGCCGATGAGCTGGGGCTTCTTTCTCTATGCAATCTGGTTCAACCCCGGGCAGGCCTACGAGTTCTACGCCCAGCTTCAAAAGTGGCCCCTGGCGCTGCTGGCGCAGAACATCGCCGGGTCAATCTGTCAGGCGGCGGGCTACGCAGGCCTAATGCTGTTCGTAACGCGCGCGCCCTCCGATATCCCGGACCCGGCATGGAGACCGTTCGAGCGAACGTTGCCCTATCTCGGGGCCGCGATCGCGATCGCGCTCATTGCGTCCTACGGCAGCGTATTCGGCTTCAAAACGGAAATGCTGACGCGTGCGACAATACTGTTCGGCCTCGTCGTCAGCCTCGCGGCAGTGGCCGTCCTGCTACTCAGGCGCCGCAGCCTGTCGCCAAAAGATAACCAGCGTTTGCGGTGGGTGATGTGGGGCTGCTTGATCGGCTTGCCTGCTTTCGTTCTCGCCGAACTTGTGGATTACACCACGATCTTCGAATCCGCCGAAGGCGGCTACATGCTTCCCGAAGATGTTGTCTCGTTGCTCTACCTCATCAATGGCGTCCTTTTCCTGTTTATCTTCGAAGCGATCCGGCGCAACCGCGTGGTCAGCGTTTCGATCCCGCTGAGACGCGTAACGCTCCTCGCCCTGACGCTGAGCCTTCCCGCGCTTCTGCTTCACCGCGAAGCCGAGCACTTTCAAGAAACGCTGCACATTCCGCAGTGGGCCTGGTGGCTCGTCGGCGCCGCGGTGCTGTTCGTGATCGGCCGCATCCATCACGGCGCCGCCGAACTTGCCGAACGCTATTTCAACCGCGAGGTCGACAAGGCCGAGCGCGATATCGGTAATCAGATTATGCACACCCCTTCGGCCGGCAACCTTGACCGTCTCCTGTCCGAAAGCGTCGCGAAGGCGCTAAGCCTGTCATCGGCGGCAACATTTCGGCGAACGGAATCAGGCTTCAGGCGTGTCGAGCCAGGACCGGGCTGGGATGCTGCAGCGATCAGCAATCTGACGCTGCGCGACGACGCGATGGAAGCCTTGCTCGCCGGCAAAAATGTGCTGATCTCCGAAGCTGCCGCGCGTGAGGCGGGCTTCCCTGCGGCGCTCGAAGGACCGCTGCTTGCAATACCCGCCGCCAACCGCGTGCAATGCTTTGCCGTGACGATATATGGCCCGCACATCAACGGCACCGCAACCAATCGCAACGAGCGCGAGATGCTTTATAGCCTCGGCGCCCAGGCCGCCGACGCTTACGGCCACTTGGAAACCGAAGCTCTCAAGCGCGAACTCGCCGCGCTGAAGTCATCCTTTACGCCGGCCTAGCCCCCCGCGATGGTTCCCACTTCGGCCCGTCATCGCCGAGAGCGCGACGCGGCGAGCCGCGCCGCCGTGGAGCGCGCCCGCGCATCAGCGCGGAATAGCACCCGCGAGCGCACTAGAGCGGAATGTTGTCGTGCTTCTTCCAGGGATTCTCGACTTCCTTGGTGCGCAGCATGTTGAGCGCGCGGCAAAGCCGCTTGCGCGTCGCCGACGGCGTAATGACCTCGTCGATGTAGCCCCGCTCAGCCGCCACGAACGGGTTGGCGAAGCGCTTCTGATACTCGTCGATGCGGGCCTTGATCTTCTGCGGGTCGGCAAGATCGGCGCGATAAAGAATCTCAGCCGCACCCTTGGCGCCCATAACGGCGATCTCGGCCGTCGGCCACGCATAATTCACGTCGCCGCCGATGTGCTTGGAGCTCATGACGTCATAGGCGCCGCCGTAGGCCTTGCGCGTGATAACCGTCACCTTCGGCACGGTCGCCTCCGAATAGGCGAACAGCAGCTTGGCGCCGTGCTTGATGAGACCGCCGTACTCCTGTGCCGTACCGGGAAGGAAGCCCGGCACGTCGACAAACGTCAGGATCGGAATTTCGAAGCAGTCGCAGAAGCGCACGAAGCGGGCGCCCTTGCGCGAGGCGTCGCTGTCGAGCACGCCGGCGAGCACCATCGGCTGGTTGGCGAGAATGCCGACCGTGCGGCCCTCCATTCGTGCAAAGCCGGTGACGATGTTCTTCGCGTAGGTCTCCTGGATCTCGAAGAAGTCGCCTTCGTCGACGACCTTGAGGATCAGCTCGCGCATGTCGTAGGGCTTGTTTGGATTGTCCGGTATCAGCGTATCGAGCGACAGCTCGATACGGTCCGGACTGTCGATCGTTGGGATTTCCGGCACACCCACCTTGTTGTTGGACGGCAGGAAGTCCATGAGCCGGCGCATCTGCAGCAGCGCTTCCACGTCGTTTTCGTAGGCGCGGTCGGCGATAGATGATTTGGTCGTATGGACCTTCGCACCACCCAGTTCTTCCGCCGTCACCGTCTCGTTCGTTACGGTCTTCACCACGTCGGGACCGGTGACGAACATGTAGCTCGTGTCCTTCACCATGAAGATGAAGTCGGTCATGGCCGGCGAATAGACGTCACCGCCCGCGCACGGCCCCATGATGACGGAGATTTGCGGAATGACACCGGAGGCGTGCACATTGCGGGCAAACACCTCGCCATATCCACCAAGCGCGTCGACACCTTCCTGGATGCGCGCGCCGCCGGCATCGAACAGGCCAATGATCGGCGCGCGGTTTCTCAGCGCCAGATCCTGGATCTTGGTGATCTTGCGGGCATGGGTCTGGCTGAGAGAGCCGCCCATCACCGTGAAGTCCTTAGCGAACACGTAGACGACACGACCGTTGATCGTACCCCAGCCGGTCACCACGCCGTCGCCCGGCACCTTGGTCTTCTCCATACCGAAGTCGGTGCAGCGGTGCTCGACGTACATATCGAACTCTTCGAAAGAGTTCTCGTCCATCAACAGCTCGATACGCTCCCGGGCCGTCAGCTTGCCCTTGGTGTGCTGGGCGTCGATACGGGCCTGTCCGCCCCCGAGGCGGGCATTGTCGCGGCGCTTCTCGAGCTCGTCGATGATGTCTTTCATGAGGTTTGACCCTGGCTTCTGCGGACCGGATTGCGGTCTCTACCACGGGCCTACCGCAGCGCAAACGGCCAGTTGTCGCGAGCCGGTTAACGGCACTTAAGCGAGCGGAAGCCGGCGGCTCACGTCGTCGGGTTTCAGTTCGACAATCCCAGCGCCCGAAATGGGCTCCAGCCCTATGACCAGCCCCCGCTGTGCCGCCCAAGGCAGCGTCGAGCCTATGAAATCCGCAACCGGATCGGCCATGACGGAGCGACCCTCGATCTGCTTCATGTGCTTCTCGGCTCCCTGGCGGGACGCGAATACGGAGAGCATCTCGCCACCCTGCCGCGACGACGGTCCGGTACGCGGTCCATCGTCGCCGGCCACGAAAAACACCTCGCCCCGATCGCTCAACGCCTTTAGCAACCCACCGACCGCCTCGATCTTCAAACGCAACAGCAGGTCACGCGGATCGACCTCCGGCTCGATCGGATCGGAAACCCAATCCGTGCCCGCAAGCCCCTTGGCACGCGCAAGGCCCGGCAGGATATCCGCGGCGAAGGTCGATAGAGGTATTTCCTGTAGTTCCTCGTCGCCGCTCAAAGCTTGAGCCCAGCGTTTGGCCTCGATCGGGCTTGACCAGAAAAGCTGCACCGTCCGCCCGGCGAATTGCTGGGACGAGACGGACGCACATTCCTCATCCCCCAGCGTCAGCACGCGCCCCTCTTTCACCGCGCGCCTCACGAAGCGGTCGCGTTGCGCAAGCTCAGGAATGCGAGGCAGTTGCAGCATGTATTTCGTCCGGGCCGAGCGATCCAGAACACTCCGAATCACGAGCCGGTAGTTTCGCTGCGATCCGCGCGTGCGGCAAGAATGGCGCGAACAGCGGTGGCGCCCTACCAGAAGCGCCACCACGGCTTTTGCGCTTTGCGCGGATTGTCGAAAGGCTCCTCGCGCCAACTTCCATCGGCGTTGCGGATCATCTTCATGTCGACCCCATCGATCGTGATCGTGGCTCCCGCGCCATGGTCGACAAATTCCAAAAGCCGCGGCACAAACCAGACATCATCGCGGCCGTCATCGAAATGCACGGCAATCGCATAATCACTTTGCAGCGCGCCGACGACCGGCACCATGGTCACCGACGGCGTCGTTTCCCCCGTGACGCTGCCCTGCCGGCCAGCAAGTCCTAGTCGCGTCGTTTCATCGCTTGCACGTACGCGCACCGTGTCGCCGAATGAAATTAGAGTGTCGGCCATCAGTCCCCGCCTCCACCACCGCCGCCGTCACCCCCGCCGCCGCTGTCGCCGCCGCCATGGCCGTCGCCCCAACTGCCGGTATGGCCGTGAGAATGGCTTGGCCCCGGACCGCCACCGGTCGGGTAGCCTCCGTCACCGCCGTCATTGTCGCTACGACGGTGCGCGCCGCGCTCGAACCGCGGTTCGAGCGCACCGGACGTCATTGGCGTGACGGACCCGTCGTCGCCCTGATTGATCCATCTATTCGAGCGTGGCCTCGGCCTTCGATCCGCGCGCTGCCGCCGAATAAAAACAACGACAATGCCAATCACGATCAGAATTGACACGAAATCATATGGCGACATCGGGCACCTCGCTTAGACGCACAAACTTCACGCCCTTGGCACACCCACAGCTGTTCGCGTAGTCACCCGCGTTACTGCGCGAGCAATTTCAACATCGTGCTTGCTGCATCGAATTCGGCGCGCCGCCGCTTGCGTCGCTCCGCCGCCTCGAAGTCTTCGCCCCAAAGCGAAATCTGGTAATCCTCGTCAACGTGTGCAGCCACCCACGTCGCATTCGCATCGAACGCGCCACGCGCGTGCGCCAGCGCCAGCAGCGCCGAACCGGTCAGCGTCGTCAATACGTGCACGCCGGTCAGACCGAACGCATCGTAAGGTACAAGCGCCTGCCTGAACGCCGCCAGCGCCTCCGGCGGCTGCGCAATGGGCATGATCCCGCAAACCGTCAGAAAGCGCGCGTCCAATACGCGAGCCGCCCATGCCAAAACCGGGTCCCAGCGCGACGCCTGTTGCCGAACCAGTTCCACCGGCGCCTCTGCCCGGTAACAGAGCATGTCGTTACCCGCATAGGCCACGATGTCCGCGGCGACGGATTCCTTCGTCTCGGCGACGGCATCGATAGCGGTATTTGCAAAACGCGTCAGCGGCATTGTGATGGGATCAATGGTCTTGTCCTGCGACCGCCATTCCGACGCGATCGCATCCGCCAGTGCGACTGTCGGGGCAATGAGAAGCTGCTTTTTCGGCGTTCGTACCGGCCGCCCGTCGAGAAGGATCGTGTTATCTTCGCCGACGCTCACAATTTCATAGAAGCGCTTAGGCAGAGGTTTGGCGAGGCTGTCGGTGATTGGTCGCTGCGGCCCGCCGCTCGCGGTAGGATGAGGCTCGGATGAGCCTCGCCCACGGCTGTCGCCGTCGTCGCCGACGCTCATGCGGCCTGGCCGAGCTTGCGCAGCACCATCGTCACCGCCTCCGGCAATAGTTCGTATTCATCGAGCACGACATGCGCTCCCGCCTGTCGCAGTTCACTCGCCGCGTGGTAGCCCCAGGACACGCCGATGGCGCCGACGCCCGCCGCACGCGCCATTTGGATGTCGTAAGTTGTGTCGCCCACCATGACCGTTGCCTCTGGCGAGCAGCCCGTCTCCGCCATCGCGCGAAGGATCATCGAAGGGTGCGGCTTTGAGGGATGATCGTCGGCGGTCTGGATCGTTGAGAAATATCCATGCCACTGCTCGCGATCGATCAGCCGGTCGACACCGCGCCGCGATTTGCCGGTGGCGATACCAAGCGTAAGACCCTGTCTGGCAGCGAGGGCTTGGATCACGGGCTTGGCGCCGGGAAACAGGATGTCCTGTTCCGACGGATCGCGGTCGAGTTCACGGAATGCGCTCTTGTAACGTTCGGCAAGCTCGTCACGCGTTCCGTGTTCCGCTTCCGGTGCCAGCACCGAGAACGCCTCGCGCAGCGACAGTCCGACCACCGACAACACGCGCTCGCGCGTTGGCGGCGTCATGCGAAGCGCCTTGAACGCATGCTCCATGGAGAGCACGATACCAGCTTGGCTGTCGACGATGGTCCCGTCGCAGTCGAAAACAATGAGGGTCATAGTATTTGCGTTCTAGCATGCACGCCGAGGCGCGCAAAAGGCATAGCTTCGCTGAGGCAAACTATTCGAAACGCTTTTCCTCGAACCCCAGAAGCGCCCAGGTTGCCTGCATATGAGGCGGCAACGGCGCCGTGACATCAATTTTATCACCCGTGACCGGATGGGGGATGATCAGCCGACGGGCATGAAGATGCAGCTTCTTGTCGATGTTTTCCGCGGGCATGGTCACGTCGCCTTCGTACTTGTTGTCGCCGACGATGGGGTGCCCGATGAGGTGCATATGGGCACGCAACTGGTGCTGGCGGCCCGTGACGGGCTTTAACGATACCCAGGCCGTCTTGTGCGCGGCCCGGTCGATGACCGAGTAGTGCGTGGTGGCGTGCATCGCCTTGTCCTGCTCGCCCGGTAGCGCCTTGCGCACACGGTCGCCGTCAGGCCCGCCGGCCTTCACCAGCGCTGCCTCTATTTTGCCCTGCGGCGGCTTGGGCACTCCCTTCACAAGGGCCCAATAGGTCTTGGCCGCCGAACGCGTCTGAAAGGTCCGCCCGAGCTTGGCGGCCGCCATGCGCGTCTTTGCGACAAGCAGAACGCCCGTTGTATCGCGGTCCAGACGGTGCACAAGACGCGGACGCTCGCCGCCGAAACGGTCCGCCATCCCCTCCAGCATTCCGTCGATGTGCTTCTTGGTCCCGGTACCACCCTGCACCGCGAGTCCAAACGGCTTGTTGAGGACAAGGACGTGGTCGTCCTCGAACAGGATCATCCTCTCGATCGCATCGCGATCACCCTTCGACACCCCTTGCGGCGCCTTGAGCCCGCTCACGGTCGGTGTCTTGGGCTGGCGCACGATGGCAGGCACTCGGATTTCCGCGCCCGCCGAGAGCCGGTCGTTCGCCTGTGCACGCTTCTTGTCGATGCGCACCTGGCCGGACCTCAGAAGCTTTTGCAGATACGTGTATCCGACTTGCGGAAAATGGACGCGGAACCATCGGTCGAGCCGCATGTCGGCCTCGGCGTCCGCCACAATGAGCGCTTCGACCTTGCCGTCCGCCGTCATGCGAGCACCGCACGCGTCGCCGCAAGCCCGGCGAAAACGGCAACGAGTGTCATAAGCACGGACGCCGCCACATAGGCGAAAGCGGCGAACGTCTCGCCCCGCTCAAAGAGCGTCGCGAATTCGAGCGAGAATGCGGAGAATGTCGTGAACCCGCCAAGCACGCCCGTTGCGAGGAACGACCTTAATTCCAGCGAGCCCTGATACCGCAGGGCGAGCATCTCGATCATCACACCCATCAGAAAACAACCGAGCACATTGATCGTCAGCGTCGCCCACGGAAAATCGATGAGCCCGCGCGATGCGAAGATGCCGTTGACCAGATGTCGGGCGCCCGCGCCGATAGCACCGCCGACGCACACTAGAAGCAGCAGTCTCATGACCCTTGATCCGCCATGCCGTTGAATTGACCGCGCAGCTATAGCGGCTGAAGTACGCGCTTGGAAGGCGCGGACACCCCGCCGCGGCCACCGTCGCGGCGCGCTAAAGCACCTCACCCGTCAACCTGCCGATTCCCGCAGTCAGCGCCATGGCGAGCGCGCCCCAGAACAGAATGCGCACTGTCGGCTTGGCGACATCCGCATCTCCCGCCTTGGCACCAAACGCCCCAAGCAGGCCGAGGCAGACAAGCGAGGCGATCGTCACGATCCAGCCGATATGCTCGACCGGCGACAGGATGGCGGCGACCAGAGGCACCGCACCGCCAACCGCGAAAGATGCCGCCGACGACAAAGCCGCGAGCACGGGTCGCGCCGCCGAATGTTCGGTGATGCCAAGCTCGTCCCGCGCATGGGTTGCGAGAGCGTCTTTCGCCGTCATCTGCGCGGCCACCTGCCTTGCAAGCTCGGGTGCTACACCTCGCGCCACATATATCCTGGCGAGCCGTTCGATCTGCTCGCGCGGGCCACGCGCAATCTCGTCACCCTTTCGCTCCAACGCCGCAGCTTCCGCGTCCGATTGCGAGCTGACCGACACGTATTCGCCGGCGGCCATCGACATGGCACCCGCGACGAGGCCTGCCAGACCGGCGATCAGGACCGCCCCTTCACCCGCATTCGACGCCGCGACACCAGCAATAAGGCTCGCCGTCGACAGGATACCGTCGTTGGCACCAAGCACCGCCGCCCTGAGCCAGCCGACATTCTGCAAGGCATGCGATTGCGATTGACCCACCACGTCCGTAGCTCCCCGTTTTTTGTTGCGAGAAAAGTCAGTCCCCCTGACGCTCACGCCTGAGCTTCGCCCAATATTCCAGACGTTTCCTGATCTCCCGCTCGAAACCCCTTTCGGGCGGGTCGTAGTATTTGGGCCGTTTCTTGAACGCGTCGGGAAAGTAGTTCTGACCGGAAAACGCGTCCGGTTCGTCGTGGTCGTAACGATAGTCCGAGCCGTAGCCCTCTTCCTCCATTAGCTTGGTGGGGGCATTGAGGATCGTCTTCGGCGGGCTAAGCGAGCCGTGCTCCTTGGCGGCACGCATCGCCGCTTTGTAGGCGACGTAGTTGGCGTTCGACTTGGGCGCAGTCGCGAGATAGATGACCGCTTCCGCAAGCGCCAACTCGCCCTCAGGGGAGCCCAGGAAGTCGAACGCGTCCTTTGCCGCATTCGTGACCACCAGCGCCTGCGGGTCGGCAAGCCCGATGTCCTCAACCGCCATACGCACCAGCCGTCGCGCCAAAAACAGCCGATCTTCGCCACCATCCAACATGCGGCAGAAGTAATAGAGCGCGGCATCTGGGTCCGAGCCACGCACGCTCTTGTGCAAAGCGGAGATGAGATTGTAGTGGCCTTCTCTGCTCTTGTCGTAGAGCGGCGCGCGCCGTTGTACCAGTTTGACGAGCTTCTCCCGGTCGAGCGGCGCGCCCCTGTCCGCAACGGCGGCGAACACGTCTTCCGCCAAATTGATTATCGCGCGCCCGTCCCCGTCCGCCATCCCCTTCAGGGCCTCGCGTGCACCGGCATCGAGCGGAAGCTTGCGGCCCATCTCGGCTTCGGCGCGTTCGAGTAGCCGGTCCAGCGCCGCATCGTCATGCCGGTTGAGCGTAAGCACGGTCGCACGCGACAGCAGAGCGGCATTGAGCTCGAACGACGGGTTCTCCGTCGTCGCGCCGACGAGCGTGATCGTGCCATCCTCCATATGCGGCAGGAAGCTGTCCTGCTGCGATCGGTTGAAGCGGTGGATCTCGTCTATAAACAACAGGACGCCGCGACCCTGCTCACGCAGCATCTTGGCGCGGTCAAACGCCTTGCGCAGATCGGCCACGCCGGAAAAGATCGCGGACAGTTGCTCGAACGCGAGATTCGTTTCGCCAGCGAGCAGACGCGCAATCGTCGTTTTCCCCGAGCCCGGCGGTCCCCAAAGAATAAGGCTCGGCACCCGGCCCGCCTTCAGCATCCGCGTCAGCGTGCCTTCCGGCCCGACTATGTGATCCTGGCCGACGACATCGGCAAGCCGCGTTGGCCGCAACCGGTCGGCAAGAGGGCGCGGGGCGCCTTTTTCCAGGCCCGCCGCTTCGAACAGATTGGTCATCGGCGAACCTTATAAAGGGCCGCCGGTGGACTTCCAAATTTTCGCGTTTTTCCGCAGTGGAAGCGCGCAGCTAAGCGCGCACCGCCACCTGTACCGGCTGGGCCTTACCGGATGACGCACCCGACGCATCCGTCACGGAAATCTCGAACCTCGCCGAATTTCCCGCGCCCCCGTCGTGCGCGAAAAGCACGTTGCCCCTTTCAAGTTCCGCCTGGGTGAACGAGGTCACCGCCTGTTTCGGCGCCGAGACGAGCGCGACAAATCCATTCGACGGATTGGCGACCGCGAACGTCAGGTTTTCGGACTTGTCGTCGGGATCGACGGCATTGATGTCCGCGAGCGTGATCCGGACCGTGCCGCCGCGAGATACCGTCAAGTCGAGATCGCCTTCAATGGTTGGCGGAATATTGCGCACCCGCGCCGTCAATTCAGCACCTTCCTCCATCGCGAGCCGGCCGTACTTCACATTGCCGGAGACCTGCCCGGTGCTCTTGATGCTGATGAGCTCCTTAACGCGGACATCGCCCTGCAGCGTGCCATGAACGGCGGCCTTTACGCTCTTGACGTTGCCGAACAACCGGCCGCCTTCGTGCACCACCACCTCGCCGGCTGCGACGCCACCCTCCAGGTAGCCGCGAACCTCCACGCGGGTGCCATTGCTGACCGTGCCTTTGAGCACCGCGTCCTCACCGATGATAAGAACCCCCCGGTTTTCCGACATATCCGACCACTCCCACGCCAACGCTACTTCTGGTCGAGGTTCGAGCATGAATATGTCAGCTTGTCGACCATAGGAACGACGGCCGCGCCTAATGACGCGGTACGGTCACCAACACCGGCATGAGCGCGAAAGCCACGAACAATGCGAGCGAAATGAGCCCCTCCGTGGTCGCCAAATGGTCCAGCCAATCCGAGACGCTCCAGCCCCGAATGAATTGAGAAAGCAGAATTTCCGCGCAAATGAGTATGGTAAAAGCCAATAGTCCGACGGAGAGCTTTTCCCACGCCGTAAGATATCCGCCGGCTCCACCTGTATTGCATACAATGACGTGCGCCACGACATAGGAAACAGCAAGCATCACGGGAGCTTCGATCAGAAGGCTCGCCATCGTCCCCACCGCCGGCCTTAGCAACTCGCGAGCGCTGCCCGCAAGAAGCCCGCACGCATATACGGCTGCGAAATAAGCAATGCCGGATTGCAGGAGCGCCGTACGCCGCGATCGAGGTTTCACTCGCAGCTCACCGTTTATGTCAACCTGGTACCTGCAGCTTCAGAACCCGTTCGCCGCGCTTGATGGCGACAAGCCAGATGCGCTGCCGCTGCGACAGCGCACTTTCGGCGTCAGCCACCGTCGAAATCTCGGTGTCGCCGATCGCGACGAGAATATCGCCAGCCTTGAAGCCGAGACTTTGCGATGCTGAACCATTTCGCACCGACAGGATGACGACGCCCTCTGTTTGTTCAAGACCCAGTTCATCCGCCACCGACGGCAGGATATTGGAGACCCTGGCGCCATCTAGGGGATGATTGCCCGACAGATTGCGAACGTCATCGCGTCCGGCTTTCGGCGCGGCCTGAAGTTGCAGCGGGATCACCTTCGACGCGCCCTTGCGCAACACCGAAAGCTGCGCCGCTTGACCTATGCCCTTGGTGGTGAGGCGATAGAACACACTACGTGCGTCCGTTACCTCGATGCCGTCGACGTGCGTGATGACGTCGCCCGGCTCCAGCCCGGCCTGCGCCGCCGGCCCTTCGTTATAGACGCGCGTGACGACAGCGCCCGCAATCCTGTTGAGGCCCAAGCCTTCAGCAACGTCGCGCGAAACCGCTTCCAGTCGCGCACCGATCCATGGCCGCTCGACCTTGCGCCCGCTGGCAGCGCTTTCGGCGTAGACCTTGACGAGGTTCGACGGGATGGCAAAGCCGATGCCGACCGAGCCGCCCGATTGCGAGTAGATCATCGTGTTGATGCCGACGAGCCGGCCCGCCATGTCGACGAGCGCACCACCCGAGTTGCCCGGGTTGATCGCGGCATCCGTCTGAATGAAGACCTGCTGATCCGACGGTCCGACCTCCGAGCGCGACAGCGCTGATACAATGCCGCTCGTCACCGTCTGGCCGACGCCGAACGGATTGCCGATCGCAAGCACCAGATCACCCACTTCCAGGCTGTCGGAATCTTCGAATTCGAGGAACGGAAATTTGCCGTCGCCGCCCTCGATCTTGAGAACCGCGATGTCGCTCTTGTCGTCCTGGGCTATGACCTTGGCGTCATATTCACGCTTGTCGGAAAGCGCGACGCGCACTTCTGTCTCGCCTCGCCCGCGCACCACGTGCGTGTTCGTCACGACCAGACCCTGCGGGTTGATGATGACGCCGGACCCGAGCGAACTCATCACCCGCTCCGAAGGCGCATCGAAGCGGTCACCGAAGAATTGCCGGAAGAACGGGTCGTTGGCGAATGGCGAGTTGAACGTCTTCACCCTGCTGCGCACGTACACGTTGACAACCGCCGGCGTCACCTTGCGCACGATCGGCGCGAAAGAATACTGCGCTGCCTCACGCGACGGCGGCGGGACGCGCTGCTGCGCGTAAAGAGCGGCTTCTCTGCCGTCGAACGCGAACCAAAGCGCGACCAGCGCGCAAGCGACTGCGACGAATTTCGAAGATGCGCTTGAATTCATTTTCCTGCTCGGTCTGTGGTAATCGCGCCGGTTACGGCGCATGAGATCGTTCGGCGGCGTTGCTAGATCAATCTCAGCGTTCGCAGCGAAGTGACGGAATCGACCACTGCCCGCTCCGCGCTCTGAGGTACAATGCCAAGCTCTTCCCGTGCCCTTTCATTTTTGTAATTCTTGATCTTCCCCAGCTCCGGCAGGATCGTTCGCATCCGCTTGTCCACGACCGAAAGGGCTCGCACGGCGACATCGGGCAGCTCGAATTTCGGTGCCTTGCCTGCAAGATCCGGCAATTCACGCACCATGATCCGCCCCAGTTCGTAAAGTCCAAGCTGCCCTTCACCGATAAGATACCGCCGGCCTGCGGCGTGCGGCCTCAGCGCGGCCTCAGCGTGCGCCTTTGCAACGTCGCCCACATGCGCGACCGGAAAGCGGATGCGCGGAGCCGCAGGGTAGACGCCGCGCGCCATCAGCATGAAAAGCTCATGCGAGGTCGACAAGTCCGCATCCAGCGCCGGCCCCTGCACGAAGCCCGGATTGATCGCAACGAGCTGCGGCGCTCCAGGCGTCGTCCTGACGAAATCCCAGGCCGCTTTCTCGGCGATCGTCTTGGAACGGATGTAGGGCGTCAGCTCGGTTAATGACTCGTCCGTGAAATCGTCTTCCGTATAGACGTGATCGTTCGCGCGTTTCGACGCGTAAAGGATTGCAACCGTCGACGAAGTGAGCACCACGCGTTTGACGTCCGCCCGTGTCGCGGCCTTCAGCACCCGCAACGTGCCATCGCGCGCGGGCCGGATGACTTCGTCCTCGTCTTCCGGTTGCTGCATCGGAAAGGGCGAGGCCGTGTGAACGACCGTCTCGGCACCGGCAACGGCCTCATCCCAGCCCCCCTCTCCCAGTAGGTCGGCCGCAACAAACGTTAGTCGCGATGCATTCGCACCGGCCCGGGCAACAGCCCGGCGCACATCGTCCGCTTTGGTAAGGTGCCGCAGCGTGCCGCGCACGCTATACCCCCGCTTCAGGAACTCTGCGGCCACGTGCTTGGCCACAAGGCCGCTGACACCCGTGACCACAATGGGCTTTTCCGACATCAGGTTACTCGTTGTATTGCCGGCAGACCTATTCCGCCAGGAAGTCGAACCGTCCGATTTCTATCACCAGACGCGGCAATTCATAAGGCAGCCTCAAGCTAGCCACGGCCACAAAACAGGATCGATGCATGAAGACCTTGGCGATCACCGTCATCGGCGTAACAGCAGCTTTCCTTGCGCTGATAGCAGCCTACGCGATCTATGGCTTGTGGGTTCCGGGCCGCTCGGCAACCGAGCCGCTCCCGCCGTTGACGTCGGAAGAACGCGACCTCGCCGCGCGTCTGAAAACCCACATTGTCGCGGTCGCGAGCGAGCCCCACAACGTTCAACATCCGACCGCCATCGAGAAGTCTGCCAAAGAAATCGAGAAAGCGTTCCGCGATCTTGGCTTCAATCCCCAATCCCAGCGCTTCGAAACAGCGGGCGTACCAGTCCGCAACATCTGGGTAACGATCGAACCCGCCACGCCCGGCAGCGCGGCGCGTGGCCTCGTCGTCGGCGCCCATTATGATTCCGCCGGCCAATCGCCCGGTGCCAATGACAATGGCTCCGGCACCGCGAGCGTGATCGAGCTTGCGCGCCTGCTGAAGGACTACAAACCTCGCCACACACGCATTTATCTCGTCGCCTTCGTCAACGAGGAGGCACCGTATTGGGGCGGCCCCGATCAAGGCGCGGCACGTTTCGCGGACTTGCTGCTTGAACGCGGAGAGACGATCGACGGCATGCTGTCGCTGGAAACGCTCGGCTGGTTTTCCGACGTCCCCGGCAGCCAGAAATACCCGGCGCCCTTCAATCTCATCTATCCGAACACCGGCAACTTCGTCGCCTTCGTCGGCATGCCCGGCTCGCGCCACTTCCTGCACAAAGTGCTCGCGCCCTTCCGCAGAGTGACCGCCGTACCCACCATCGGCGGCATCGCGCCGTCCTTCATCGACGGCATCGCCTGGTCGGATCACAAGGCCTTTTCGGATCGTGGCATCCCGGCCCTGATGCTGACCGACACCGCGCCTTTTCGTTATCCGCACTACCACCGAGCGACCGATACACCCGATAAGGTCGATGTCGAAACGCTGGCCCGCATCACATTGAGCCTCGCTGCGACCTTGCGTGAACTGGCACCCAAGTAAGCCTCGCCAGAAACGACAAAGGCGCCGGAAATGCCGGCGCCTTCACATCCAATTCGATCTAGCCCGGCTAAGGAGCGCCTATACGCCAGCTGCCTCGGCCGCCTTCAGCGCTTCCTCGTGCCGCGCCTTGTCTTCGGCACCCTTAACGCTCTCGTCGCGGTCGACGAGTTCGATGACAGCGCGTGGCGAGGAATCACCGTAGCGGAAGCCGGCTTTCAGAACACGCGTATAGCCGCCGTTGCGGTCCTTATAGCGCGGCGCAAGAACGTCGAAGAGCTTCTTGACCTGCTCTTCATCGCGCAGCCGCGCCGCCGCGATGCGCCGCGAGTTGAGATCGCCGCGCTTGGCAAGCGTTATGTACTTGTCGACGACGCGTTTCAGGTCCTTCGCCTTCGGCAGCGTGGTGACGATCTGTTCGTGTTTGATGAGGGTTGCCGCGAGGTTCGAGAACATCGCCTGGCGGTGGCCGCTCTGGCGGCCGAAACGCCGCCCCATTTTTCCGTGTCGCATGTTGTCGGTTCCTTTTGGAGGGTTTGTTTGGTTGCGGGAGGTTCTACGGCCTTCCCTTGGGTGACGGGCAATTCCGCCCGCTCACCTCAGTATTGGTCCTCGAAGCGCTTCGCCAGCTCGTCGATGTTGTCCGGCGGCCAGTTCGGCACTTCCATGCCGAGATGAAGTCCCATGGTGGCCAGCACTTCCTTGATCTCATTGAGCGACTTGCGCCCGAAGTTCGGCGTCCGCAGCATCTCGGCTTCCGTCTTCTGGATCAGATCGCCGATGTAGACGATGTTGTCGTTCTTCAGACAGTTGGCCGAGCGCACCGAAAGCTCCAACTCGTCGACCTTCTTGAGAAGTGCGGCATTGAAGGCGAGTTCCGGATGGCGCTGTTCTTCCTGCGCCTTCTTCGGCTCCTCGAAGTTGATGAAGACTGCGAGCTGATCCTGCAGGATGCGGGCGGCAAGTGCCACCGCGTCCTCGGCTCGGACGGACCCGTCCGTTTCAACCGTCATCGTCAGCTTGTCGTAGTCGAGGATCTGGCCCTCGCGCGTATTTTCAACCTTGTAGGAGACCTTTTTGACCGGCGAATACAGACTGTCGACCGGGATCAAACCGATCGGCGCGTCTTCGGGACGGTTGCGTTCTGATGCAACATAGCCCTTGCCCATATCGGCCGTGAACTCCATGCGGATCGATGCGCCCTGGTCGAGGTGGCAGATCACGTGCTCGGGGTTCAGAACCTCGACCTCGGAAGAGGCTTCGATATCGCCGGCCTTCACGGGGCCTGCGCCCTCCTTCTTCAACACCATGCGCTTCACGCCTTCCGAGTGAATGCGCAGCGCGATTTCCTTGATGTTCAGGATAATGTTGGTGACGTCCTCGCGCACGCCCGGCACAGACGAAAACTCATGCAACACGCCGTCGATCTGCACCGTCTTGATGGCAGCGCCCTGAAGCGACGACAGCAATACGCGGCGCAGCGCGTTCCCGAGCGTCATCCCGAAGCCGCGCTCCAGCGGTTCGGCGACGACGGTGGCGACGCGGGTCCGATCGCGACCGGGCTGGATCTCAAGCTTGGAGGGCTTGATCAGGTCTTGCCAATTCTTCTGAAGAATATTCACCACGGGGGGCCTCGTTTCGGTTGCGAGCGGGCGGGGAAATCCCGCTCAGACCCTAAAGACTTGCATTTCATGTGACCGCACGCGCCGACGGCGCGGCACGGCCGTTGTCCGCTTAGACGCGGCGGCGCTTGCGCGGCCGGCAGCCGTTGTGCGGGATCGGTGTCACGTCGCGGATCGACGTGATCTGGAAGCCGACCGATTGCAGCGCGCGCAACGCCGATTCACGGCCCGAGCCCGGACCGCAGACTTCGACTTCGAGCACCTTCATACCGTGCTCCATCGCCTTGCGGCCGGCATCTTCGGCGGCAACCTGCGCCGCATACGGCGTCGACTTGCGAGAGCCTTTGAAGCCTTTTGTGCCCGAAGACGACCATGCGATCGTGTTGCCCTGCGCATCCGTGATCGTGATCATCGTGTTGTTGAACGATGCGTTCACGTGCGCGACGCCAGAAGTGATGTTCTTCTTCTCGCGTTTCTTGACTTTGCCGCCGCGGGCGGCCGCTGCTTCCTTGGCCATTGAGACGTGTGCTCCTCGCCCTCATACGGGCTTCAAACTCAACAGGCGCGGTACGCGCCATTTCAAACTGCTTTAGCGCGTCGCTTTCTTCTTGCCGGCGATGGCGACCGCCTTGCCCTTACGGGTGCGCGCGTTGGTGTGCGTGCGCTGGCCGCGGACCGGCAGACCCTTGCGGTGACGCAGGCCGCGGTAGCAGCCAAGATCCATGAGGCGCTTGATGTTGCCCTGGACTTCGCGACGCAGATCGCCCTCGACCGTGTAATCGCGATCGATGGCTTCGCGGATCTGCAGCACCTCGGCATCCGTCAGCTGATTGACGCGCCGCTCGGCCGGGATGTTGACCTTCGTGCAGATCTCCTGCGCGAACTTCGGCCCGATGCCATGGATGTACTGAAGCGCAATGACGACGCGCTTAGCCGTTGGAATATTGACGCCTGCGATACGGGCCACGTGTGTCTCCTGCCGTAAATTCCGTTCGTTTCTGTTCAGGCCTTCGCCTGTGAGGACCGACTGGCCGAGGCGGCGCGGTGCGATCCGGAAATCTGCATGCCCAAAAGGCTCGGCATCCGCGCAGCCGGGCTTGCGCCCAGGACCGGATGATGTCGAGCCATGGCTAGAAAAGGTTGGGTCTTGTAGCCTTCTGCTCCCTTAACGTCAACTTGGGCCTTAACCTTTCTTTGCTCAGCCATTCGTGCGGCCGCTGCCGACCAGAACTGCGTTGATTTGGCTCGTGACCGCTTCGATCGCCGCCATGCCATCCACCGGCCGCAGCAGACGATGGGCGAAATAGTAGCCCGTCAGGGGCGCCGTTTCCCGGTAATAGGCCATAAGCCGCGTTTTCAGGGCTTCAGCGTTGTCGTCGGCCCGCACCGTCCCGCCAGCCGCCAGCGTCTCCTTGGCCCGCGTTTCGATCCGGGAAACCAGGATCGTGTCGTCGACCCTGAGCTCTATGACGTGGTCGAGCGCGAGGCCCTTGGACCGCATCAGCGCATCGAGCGCCGCCGCCTGCGGCAAAGTGCGCGGGAAACCGTCCAAGATGAAGCCGCGCGCACAGTCGGGCTCGGCGATCCGCTCCGCGATGATCCCGACCACCACCTCGTCCGGCACCAGGCCGCCGGCCGACATGATTTCCTTGGCCTTGAGGCCGATGGGCGTTCCCGCCTTCACGGCCGCGCGCAGCATGTCGCCGGTGGAGAGCTGCGGGATGCCAAGACGCTCGGCGATGATCTGCGATTGCGTTCCCTTGCCGGCACCCGGCGGTCCAAGCAGGATCAACCTCATCGCCGGGCACCTCGCAACTTCGCTTTCTTGATCAGGCCTTCGTACTGCTGCGCGATGAGATGGCTCTGCACCTGCGCAACGGTGTCCATTGTGACGCTGACGACGATCAAGAGGGAAGTGCCACCAAAGTAGAGCGGGATGCCGGCATACGCGGTCAGAATTTCGGGAAGAACGCAGACCGCGGCGAGGTAGAGAGCGCCGATGACGGTAATACGGGTCAGGACGTAGTCGATGTATTCGGCTGTCTTCTCACCCGGACGGATACCCGGCAGGAACCCGCCGTACTTGCGCAGGTTGTCCGCCGTCTCCTTCGGATTGATGACGACAGCCGTATAGAAGAATGCAAAGAAGATGATTAGCGCCGCATAGACGAGCACGTGCAACGGCTGGCCGGTGCCGAGTGCCGCGACCGTGGTGTTGAGCCACTCAGGCCCCTGCCCCGCGGAGAATTGCGCGGCCGTGATCGGCAGCAGCAGCAGCGAAGATGCGAAAATGGGCGGAATGACGCCCGAGGAATTGAGCTTCAAGGGCAGGTGCGAAGCATCACCCTGGAACATCTTGTTGCCAACCTGGCGCTTTGGATACTGCACCAGAAGCCTCCGCTGCGCGCGCTCGAAGAACACGATGGCCGCGATGACGGCGAGCGCCAGTGCGATGAAGAACATCAGAATTGCCGGCGAGATCGATCCGGTACGCGACAGTTCGAAGAGCTGCACCAGCGCACCCGGCAGCCCCGCCACGATGCCGGCGAAAATGATGAGCGACGTACCGTTGCCGACGCCGCGCTGCGTGATCTGTTCGCCGAGCCACATCAGGAACATTGTGCCGCCGACGAGTGTAATGACAGTGGTCGCACGGAAGAACAGGCCCGGCTCCATCACGACCGCTCCCGCCGCGTTGCGCGAGCCTTCAAGACCGATGGCGATACCATAGGCCTGCAGCGCCGCCAGAACGACGGTCAGATAGCGCGTGTATTGGTTGATCTGCTTGCGGCCGGCCTCGCCTTCCTTCTTCAGCGCTTCCAGCCGTTTGTTCATCGAGCCCATCAACTGCATGATGATGGACGCCGAGATGTACGGCATGATGTTAAGCGCGAAGATCGCCATGCGCTCGAGCGCACCGCCCGAGAACATGTTGAACATGCCGAGGATGCCCCCGGCCTGGTTCTTGAAGGTTTCGGCGAATGCTGCCGGATTGATGCCCGGCATCGGGATGTAGGTGCCGAGCCGGTAGACGACCAGCGCGCCAAGCGTGAACCAAAGGCGCTTCTTCAAATCCTCCGCCTTCGCAAAGGCGCTGAAATTGAGGTTCGAAGCAAGCTGCTCGGCAGCTGAAACCATGTCTCTCTTCTCCTGGCCGTCGCGACCCGAAATGGGCGTCCGCCCGCTTCAGATTGGATCGGCCCCGTCTCCTGTCAAAGGGAGGTTTGACCCGCAAGCCCGCCGCGGTGCCTCAAGGCAACGCGGCTCAGTATCATTCCCCGCCCTTGGCCTTTGCCGGCGCCTTGTTCTTGGCCTGCTTCTTGGCTTCCGACTTGGCCCGCTTAGCCTCGTCCGCCGCGAGAACCTTCGGCTCGATGACCGTAACACTGCCGCCGGCCTTCTCGATGGCCGCCTTGGCTTTCGCGGTGGCGTGATTGACGGTGATCGCGACCTTCGCCTTGATCTCGCCGTCGCCCAGCAGGCGCAAGCCATCGTGTGCGCGGCGCAGAATACCCGCTTCAACGAGTGCCGCGACATCGACCGGCTTGCCGCCGTCGAGCCGCTTCTCGTCGATCGCGCGTTGCAGCGCGCCAATATTGATCTCGTTGTACTTTGCCGGGCGCCACTTGTTGAAGCCGCGCTTCGGCAGGCGCCGATGCAACGGCATCTGGCCGCCTTCGAAGCCGCCGATTGCCACGCCCGAGCGCGCCGTCTGGCCCTTGCCGCCGCGGCCGCCCATCTTGCCCAGCCCCGAACCGATGCCGCGGCCGATGCGAACGCGGAATTTGCGGGAGCCCGCGTTGTCCTTGATGCCGTTGAGCCGCATGGGACCCTCTTATCTACTTGCGTCCGGCAGCTCATGTGAGCTCGTCGCCGACACGCCGATGGTTGCTACTTCCCGTCCACGACGCGGACGAGGTGTTGAACTTTGCGCAGCATGCCGCGCACGGCCGGCGTATCTTCCACCGTCGCCATGCGATGCAGCTTGTTAAGGCCGAGACCGATCAGCGTCTCCGTCTGGCGCTCGGGGCGGCGGTTCGCGCTGCGAACCTGCTCAAGCGTAATCGTTTTCTTGCCTGCCATATCGTCACCTTTGAGCTCTGCGGAAAGACCGGGCCGCCCGCATTGCGTCCTATTGATTAAGCGTCGGCACCGGCCTCGATCGCACTGCCGTCACGACGGCGCGAAACGATGTCGGAAACCTTCTTGTTGCGGCGCGCCGCGACCGCACGCGGGTTCTCCTGCGCTTTCAACGCATCAAACGTCGCGCGCACGACGTTGTAGGGGTTGGTCGAACCCATCGATTTTGCGACGATGTCCTGCACGCCGACCATTTCGAACACCGCGCGCATGGCGCCGCCCGCGATGATGCCCGTGCCCGGAGGCGCCGACCGAAGGATGACTTTGCCCGATCCGTGGCGGCCCACGCTGTCGTGATGCAGCGTGCGGGCATCGCGCAGAGGCACGCGAAGCAGATTCCGCTTAGCGCCTTCCGTCGCCTTGCGGATCGCTTCCGGCACTTCGCGGGCCTTGCCGTGACCGAAGCCGACGCGACCTTTGAGATCGCCCACGACCACGAGCGCGGCGAAGCCGAAGCGCTTACCGCCCTTCACGACCTTCGCGACGCGATTGATGTGCACCAGCTTATCGGTGAACTCGCTGTCGCGCTCTTCGCGATCGCGCCCGCCGCGTTCTCTCTGGGGTCCACGTGCCACGTTATAATCCTCTCATGGCTCTAGAATTTGAGACCGCCCTCACGGGCGGCATCGGCGAGCGCTTTCACGCGCCCATGAAAAAGAAACGCACCGCGGTCGAAGACGACCTCGGTGATTCCAGCCTTGATCGCCCGCTCGGCCACCAGCTTGCCGACGGCCGCCGCGGCATCCTTGTTCGCACCCGACTTGAGCGCGCCCTTGATGTCCTTCTCCAACGTCGACGCGGCGACAAGCGTCGCGCCTTTTTCGTCGTCGATGACCTGCGCATAGATGTGCGCGGACGAGCGATGCACCGACAGCCGCGGACGGCCATTGGCGCTCTTCTTGATATGGCGGCGAACGCGCGCCTGGCGGTTCGCGAATTTCTGGTTCAGGTTGGCCATCGCCATGATCCTTATTTCTTCTTGCCTTCCTTGCGGAAGATGTACTCGCCCTTGTAGCGCACACCCTTGCCCTGGTAGGGCTCCGGCTTGCGCGCCGCGCGGATCTCGGCGGCTACCTGTCCGACAGCCTGCTTGTCGATGCCCGACACCGACACGAGTTCCTGCTTTGCGCCGCCGACCTTCACGTCGACCCCGGCTGGAATCTTCAGCACCACGTCGTGGCTGTAGCCGACCGACAGCGTGAGCGTATCCTTGCCCTTCATCGACGCCTTGAAGCCGACGCCGTGAATCTCGAGATCGTGCGAATAGCCGTCGGTCACGCCCTTGACGAGGTTCGCGATCTGCGTGCGCGACATGCCCCACTTTGAGCGGGTCGGCTTGTTGTCCTCGATCATGGCGACGAGGATGCCTTCCGGCACCTTCTCGACCTTCAGGTCTTCGGGCACCGCGAACGACAACTCGCCCTTCGGACCCTTCATTTTGACCGTCTGCCCGGAAACCGTCGCCGTAACGCTCGACGGAACTGGCACGGCCCTTTTACCGATGCGCGACATGGGTTGCCAAAACCTTCTCTCTTCGCGCGGCCTCGACGACCGCTCCTCGCATTAGAAGACGTTACAGATGATCTCGCCGCCGACGTTAGCCTCGCGTGCCTTCGCATCCGACATCACGCCCTTCGGCGTTGACAGGATAGCGACGCCGAGACCGTTGGCGACAGTCGGGATCTCTTTGACCTGAGAGTACACGCGACGGCCGGGTTTGGAGATACGCTCGATCTCGCGGATCGCCGGCTGGCCGTTGTAGTACTTGAGCTCGATTTCGAACTGCGGGTGCTCGCCCTTCAATTCGACGCGCGCATAGCCGCGGATATAGCCCTCGTCGGCCAGAACATCGAGCACACGCGCGCGCAGGTTGGACGCCGGCGTCGCGACTTTCGGACGGCGGCGGAGCTGCGCGTTGCGGATACGGGTGAGCATATCGCCGATCGGATCATTCACTGACATGGATCGCGTTCCCCCTTACCAGCTCGACTTGACCATGCCAGGGATGCGCCCCTGGCTCGCCAGCTCACGGAGCTGGTTGCGGCACATCTTGAGCTTGCGGTAATTGCCACGCGGACGGCCGGTAATCTCGCAGCGGTTGCGAACGCGAACCTTGGAGCCGTTGCGCGGCATCTCGGCCAGCTTCAAGCGCGCCGCGAAGCGCTCTTCCGGTGTCTTCGCGCGGTCCTTCGCAATCAGCTTCAGGCGCTTGCGCTTCGGCGCCTGCTGCTCCGCCATCTTGCGACGGCGGTTGTTCTTCTCGATCGAACTGGTCTTAGCCATTTAGTCTCCTCCAAAGGCCTTTCGGCAACTTCATGCTCGAAGCGGTGCCGAGGTCCTCTAGCTACGGAACGGGAAATTGAAACCCTTGAGCAGCTCGCGGGCTTCATCATCTGTGCGGGCCGACGTGCAAACGATCACGTCCATGCCCAGAACGTTGTCGACCTTGTCGTAGTCGATCTCAGGGAACACCAAGTGCTCTTTCAAGCCGGTCGCAAAGTTGCCGCGTCCATCGAAGCTCTTGGGGTTCAGGCCGCGGAAGTCCTTCACGCGCGGCAGCGCGATCGTGACGAAGCGATCCAGGAATTCGTACATCCGATCGCCGCGCAGCGTTACCTTGGCGCCGATCGCCATGCCTTCGCGCAGCTTGTAGGTCGCAATCGCCTTGCGCGCCTTGGTGATGACCGGCTTCTGGCCGGCGATGAGGGCGAGATCCGCTGCTGCCACGTCGACCTTCTTGCGATCGTTGACCGCATCACCAACGCCCATATTGATGACGATCTTCTCGATCTTCGGAATCTGCATCACGTTCGTATAGCCGAACTTCTCTTTGAGAGCGGCGCGCACGACCGCTTCATAATGCTTCTTGAGGCGCGGCTTGTAGTCGGCCGGGCGCGGCGCGGCTGGTGCGCGCGGAGCGGCTTCGGCGGCCTTCTTGCCGGCCTTCGCCTTGGCGCCTGCAGCCTGCTGTGCACCGCCCTGCGGCTTGCCGCCTTTTGCGGCCTTGTCCTTGTCAGCCATGGCTTAATTCTTCTCCGGGATATGCTCGCCCGAGCGCTTCGCGATGCGCACCTTCTTGCCATCGGCGAGAATCTTGAACCCAACGCGCGTCGGCTTACCGTCCTTGGGGTCCTCGACAGCGATGTTGGAAATCGCAATCGGACCTTCCTTGGAAATAATGCCGCCTTCCTGCGCGCCGGTCTGGCGCTGATGACGGCGCACCATGTTGATGCCGCGCACGAGCGCGCGCGCCTCTTTGGGACGCACCTCGATCACCTCGCCGCGCTTGCCCTTGTCGCGCCCGGCGAGGACGATCACGTTGTCGCCCTTTTTGATCTTGGACGCCGACATTACAGCACCTCCGGTGCAAGGCTGACGATCTTCATGTGGTTCTTGGCACGAAGCTCGCGCGTCACCGGCCCGAAGATACGGGTACCGACCGGCTCGCCGTTGGCGTTGATGAGAACTGCGGCATTGCGGTCGAAGCGGATAAGCGACCCGTCGGCGCGCCGGATGCCCTTGGCGACGCGGACGATAACCGCCTTCATCACCTGGCCCTTCTTGACGCGCCCCTTCGGAATAGCCTCCTTGACCGAAACGACGATGGTGTCGCCCACGGTGGCATACTTGCGCTTGGAGCCGCCCAGCACTTTGATGCACTGGACGCGGCGCGCGCCCGAATTGTCGGCGACGTCGAGATTACTCTCCATCTGGATCATCGCGTCGTTCCTTCTCTCTGTTGGCGCACGCTTTCAGGCGTGGCCCTCTTGCGGATTGCCCAAGCCGGTCGCGGGGTCTTGGACCCAAAAGGTCCAACGCTCCGTCGCCGTCAAAGGCGGTCTGGTCGCCGAATAGCCGGAACCGAACGAAAGAGCGTCAGCCCTTCGCTTCAGCCAATGCCACCCAACGCTTGTTCCTGGAGATCGGCCGGGTCTCTTCGATCGTGACCTGGTCGCCCACCTTGAACGTGTTCTTCTCATCGTGTGCGTGGTACTTTTTGGTACGACGCACGGTCTTCTTCAAAAGTGGATGCGTGTAACGGCGTTCGACCTGAACCACAATGGTCTTGTCGTTCTTGTCGGACACTACGACGCCCTGCAGCACGCGCTTCGGCATTGTTCTCGTTCTCCCTCAAGCGCCTTTTTTGATGCTGCCGCCGCGCCGCACGCGAGCCGCCGTCTTCACCCGAGCGATATCCCGGCGGACGAGCCGGATGCGCGCGGTGTTCTCAAGCTGCCCGGAAGCGCGCTGAAAGCGCAGATTGAACTGCTCTTTCTTGAGCTTCACGAGCTGGTCGTCGAGCTGATCGAGCGACAAATCGCTGAAGTCGCTGGCCATGACTTTGATCCTCTAACTCTCGTTCCTTTGCCGCGCTATTCCAGACGCATCACGACGCGCGTCTTGATCGGCAGCTTGGCCGCACCCAGAAGCAACGCCTCTTTCGCGATCTGCTGGTTGAGGCCGCCAAGTTCGAAAATGATGCGGCCGGGTTTCACGCGCGCCACCCAAAGCTCGGGCGAACCCTTGCCCGAGCCCATGCGCACTTCGGCCGGCTTCTTGGAGACTGGCACGTCCGGAAACACGCGCGTCCACATCCGCCCCGCACGCTTCGTGTGGCGTGCGATCGCGCGGCGCGCGGCTTCGATCTGTCGTGCCGTCAAACGCTCCGGCTCCATGGCTTTCAGTCCAACCTCACCATAGGCGAGATAGGTGCCGCCCTTGGCGGCGCCATGAATTCGGCCTTTGAAGGCTTTGCGGAACTTCGTCCGTTTCGGTTGCAGCATCTTCTTCTAAGCCTCGAATTCCTCAACCCTCGCCCTCGGAGGGCGCCGCAGTACCTGTACCAGCGGCCGCTCCGCCACCGCCGCCGCCACGTGCGCCGCGACCGCCACGACCCGGACGGCGATTGCCGCGATCACCGCGATCATCATCGCGACGAACGCGCGGACCGCCACTCTCCTGCAACTCGGCAGCCTTCTTTTCCGCCGCCATCGGATCGTGCTCCATGATCTCGCCTTTGAAGACCCAGACCTTGATGCCGATGATGCCATAAGCGGTGACCGCGCGGCCGTAACCGAAATCGATGTCGGCGCGCAGCGTGTGCAGCGGCACGCGACCCTCACGATACCACTCCGTGCGCGCGATTTCCGCGCCGCCCAGACGACCGGCCACATTGATACGAATGCCAACCGCGCCGAGACGAAGCGCCGATTGCACGGCCCGCTTCATGGCGCGGCGGAAGGCAACACGCCGCTCAAGCTGCTGCGCGATCGACTCAGCGATCAGCGACGCGTCGATCTCGGGTTTGCGGATCTCAACGATGTTGAGATGCACTTCCGAAGCCGTCAGTCGCGCGAGCTCCTGGCGCAGCTTCTCGATCTTCTCACCCTTCTTGCCGATCAAGATGCCGGGGCGGGCAGTGTGCACCGTCACGCGGCACTTCTTGTGCGGACGCTCGATGACGACCTTCGAAATACCGGCCTCGCACTGTTCCTTCAGGATGTGCGCGCGAATTGCGCGGTCCTCATGCAGCAGCTTGCCATACTCGCCGCGCGCGGCGAACCAGCGGCTGTCCCAGGTGCGGTTGATGCCGACGCGCAGGCCGACGGGATTGACCTTCTGACCCATCCTCAGGCCTCCTTCGACTTCGCGGCGGCGGCCTTCGCCTTGCCGGCGGATTTCTTGCTCTTCTTCTCCGCCTTCTCTTCCTCGACCTGGCGGACGACGACGGTAAGCTGCGAGAACGGCTTCAGGATCGGCGCGCCGCGGCCGCGGCCGCGCGCGTGGAAGCGCTTAATGACCAGATTCTTGCCGACGTACGCCTCGGACACGACGAGCTCGTTGACGTCGAGATTGTGGTTGTTTTCCGCGTTCGCGACCGCGCTCATCACGCACTTGCGCACGTCGCCCGCGATGCGCTTGCGGCTGAATTCGAGTTCCGCCAGCGCCTGGTCGACCTTCTTGCCGCGGATCATGCCCGCAACGAGGTTCAGCTTTTGCGGCGAGATACGCAGGCTCTTTGCGACCGCTTGCGCCTCGTTCGCCGGCAACCGACGCGGAGTTTCTGGCTTGCCCATTATCTCTTCACCGCTTTCTTGTCGCCGCCATGCCCGTGGAACACGCGGGTGGGCGCGAACTCGCCGAACTTGTGGCCGATCATGTCCTCGGTCACGGCAACCGGGATGTGCTTCTGCCCGTTGTGGACCCCGAACGTCAGACCGACGAACTGCGGCAGGATCGTCGAACGCCGACTCCACGTCTTGATGACGTCGTTACGGCCCGACGAACGCACCTTGTCCGCCTTCTTCAGGAGGTAGCCGTCGACAAACGGACCTTTCCAGACTGAGCGTGTCACGAAATGCTTCTCCTAAAATCCGTCAGCCTACTTCGCCTTCTGGCGCGGGCGGACGATGAACTTCGTCGTGGTCTTGTTCTTGCGCGTCTTGAAGCCCTTGGTCGGTTTGCCCCAGGGCGTCGCCCAGTGCTTGCCGCCCTTGGTGCGACCGCCGTTCGGGTGGTCGACCGGGTTCATCGAAATAGACCGGTTGTGCGGGCGACGGCCCTTCCAGCGTGTGCGCCCGGCCTTGCCGATCACCGCGTTCATGTGGTCCGGATTCGAAACGGCGCCGACGGTCGCCATACAATCCGCCGGCACCTTGCGCGTCTCGCCCGAATTAAGCTTCAGCACCGCCCACCCGGCATCGCGACCAACGAGCTGCACGAACGAGCCGGCCGAGCGCGCCATCTGCCCGCCCTTGCCCTGCTTCATCTCGACGTTGTGCACGATCGTGCCGACCGGCATAGCCGACAGCGGCATCGCATTACCCGGCTTCACGTCGACTTTTGAGCCCGAGACGACCGTATCGCCGACACCCAGGCGCTGCGGCGCCAGGATATAGGACAGCGTGCCGTCCTGATACTTGATGAGCGCGATGAAGGCGGTGCGGTTCGGATCGTACTCAAGCCGCTCGACCGTCGCCGGCGTATCGAACTTGCGCCGCTTGAAATCGACGCGGCGATAGCTCTGCTTATGGCCGCCGCCGATAAAGCGCGAGGTCGTGCGCCCGTCGCTGTTGCGGCCGCCCGTCTTGTTCTTGCCCTCGACGAGCGCCTTGATGGGCCCGCCCTTCCACAGCATCGACTTGTCCACCTGCACGAGGTGGCGCCGGCCGGCCGATGTCGGGCTGAAAGTCTTGAGCGCCATTTCCTATGCTCCTACAGACCGGTCGTCACGTCGATGGAATGACCATCTTCCAACGTGATGACCGCCCTCTTGGTATCGCTCAGCACGGCGGTGACGCCGCGGAACGTTTTCTTCTTACCCTTGCGCACGATCGTGTTCACGGCCTTCACCTTGACCTTGAAAAGACTCTCGATCGCACTCTTGATTTCCGTCTTCGAAGCCTTCGCGTTGACCTTGAAGATCACCTGGTTGGCTTCCGAGACGTTCGTCGCCTTCTCGGTGATGACAGGCGCGATGATGACGTCATAGGCGCTGCGTTTGCTCATTTGAACCGCGCCTCCAGCGCTTCAACGGCCGCCTTCGTCAGCACGAGCTTCCGACGGCGCAGAATGTCATAGACGTTGATGCCCTGGACCGGCAGCACGTCGATGTTGGGGATGTTGCGGGCAGCGCGCGCGAACGACGGCTCCAGATCGGCGCCATCAATTATGAGTGCGTTGTCGAGCGACAGTTTCTTGAACTGCGATTTCAGCACGCCCGTCTTGCCGTCACTCGACGATGCTTTGTCGAGCACCACGATCTCGCCGGCCTTCGCTTTCGCCGACAGCGCATGGCGCAGGGCGAGCGCGCGAACCTTCTTAGGCATGTCGATCGCATGGCTGCGGGGCTTGGGCCCGAACGCCTTGCCGCCACCGCGGAACTGCGGCGCCGACTTATCGCCGTGACGCGCGCCGCCCGTGCCCTTCTGCTTATACATTTTCTTGCCCGTGACCGCGACTTCCGAGCGGTCCTGAGCGTGATGTGTGCCAGCCATGCGCTTCAGCGTCTGGTAGCGTACCATGCGGTGAATGAGGTCAGGGCGAACTTCCAGACCAAAAATCGCATCCGCGAGTTCGATTTCGCCGGCCTTGCCCGCATCAAGCGTGGTGACGTCCGTCTTCATCACGCGCCCTCCTTCTTCGCGTTCGCACGCGGCGTGAATGCGCCGGGCTTCGGCGTGTCGGCATGAGCAGCCTTCTTCACCGCGTCGCGCACGATGACCCAGCCGCCCTTGGAACCGGGAACCGCGCCGCGCACCATGACGAGGCCGCGCGCCTTGTCGATCTTGGCGACGACGAGGTTCTGCGTCGTGACACGCTCGTCGCCCAGATGGCCGGCCATCTTCTTGCCCTTGAACACCTTGCCCGGGTCCTGGCGCTGACCGGTCGAACCGTGCGCACGGTGGGTGACGGAAACGCCGTGCGTCGCGCGCAGGCCGCCGAAGTTCCAGCGCTTCATGGCGCCCTGGAAGCCCTTGCCCTGCGTGGTGCCGGTCACGTCGACGAACTGACCCGGAACGAAGTGATCGGCCGTGATCTCGGCCCCGACGTCGATCAGGTTCTCAGGCGAGACGCGGAATTCGGCGAGCTTACGCTTGGGCTCGACTTCGGCCTTCGCGAACGTGCCGCGCTCCGACTTCGTGAGCCGCGACGGCTTGCGCGTGCCGCCGCCGACCTGGATGGCGGTGTAGCCGTTTTTCTCATCGGTGCGGTGTGCCAGGACCTGCAGGTTCTCCACCTTCAGCACGGTCACGGGCACATGCTCGCCCGCCTCCGTGAAGATGCGGGTCATGCCGACCTTCTGTGCAATCACTCCGGAACGCATGTGCATTCCTTCCTCTTCATTGGGGCCATTCGCGCAAGCGCCAGAGGGCCCTGAACCTATTCGTTAGAGCTTGATCTCGACGTCCACACCGGCCGCCAGATCGAGCTTCATGAGCGCGTCCACCGTCTGCGGTGTCGGATCGACGATATCGAGCAGACGCTTGTGCGTGCGCATCTCGAACTGCTCGCGGCTCTTCTTGTCGATGTGCGGCGAACGGTTGACCGTGAAGCGTTCGATACGCGTTGGCAGCGGAATCGGCCCGCGTACCTCTGCGCCCGTGCGCTTCGCCGTGTTCACGATCTCGCGCGTCGAGGCATCGAGAATACGATGGTCGAACGCCTTGAGCCGGATGCGGATGTTTTGGCCGTGCATTGGTGTCGCTTTCACTCTGTAAAATGAAACGGGGGAGGCACCTTTGGGGTGCCTCCCCGCTCATCGATCTACTCGAGGATCTTGGTCACGACGCCTGCGCCGACCGTGCGGCCGCCTTCGCGGATAGCGAAGCGGACTTTCTCTTCCATGGCGATCGGCTGAACAAGCTCGACCGTGATCGAGACGTTGTCACCCGGCATGACCATTTCCGTACCTTCGGCGAGCTTGACGGTGCCCGTGACGTCGGTCGTGCGGAAGTAGAATTGCGGACGGTAGTTCGTGAAGAACGGCGTGTGACGTCCACCCTCTTCCTTGTTCAGGATGTAGGCTTCTGCCGTGAACTTCTTATGCGGCTTGACCGAACCGGGCTTGCACAGCACCTGGCCGCGCTCGACCGCGTCCTTGTCGATACCGCGCAGCAGGCAGCCGACGTTGTCGCCAGCCTCGCCCGAGTCGAGCAGCTTGCGGAACATTTCGACGCCCGTCACGACCGACTTCTGCGTGTCGCGCAGACCGACGATCTCGACTTCTTCGCCGACCTTGACGACGCCGCGCTCGATGCGGCCGGTGACGACCGTGCCGCGGCCCGAGATCGAGAACACGTCTTCGATCGGCATCAGGAAGGGCTGATCCTTCGGACGCTCCGGAATCGGGATGAACGAGTCGAGAGCTTCATAGAGCTTGATGATCGCTTCGTCGGCAAGCGGACCCTTTTCGCCGTTCAGCGCCTTGACGGCGGCGCCGCGGATAACCGGCGTGTCGTCGCCCGGGAAGTTGTACTTCGAAAGCAGTTCGCGGACTTCCATCTCGACGAGATCGAGAAGCTCTTCGTCCTCGACGATGTCGCACTTATTGAGGAATACGACGATCTTCGGCACGCCGACCTGGCGGGCGAGCAGGATGTGCTCGCGCGTCTGCGGCATCGGGCCGTCGACGGCCGACACGACCAAGATCGCGCCGTCCATCTGAGCGGCACCCGTGATCATGTTCTTCACGTAGTCGGCGTGGCCGGGGCAATCGACGTGCGCATAGTGGCGGTTCGGCGTCGCGTACTCGACGTGCGAGGTGGCGATCGTCAGAATCTTCGTCGGGTCGCGGCGACCCTGGCTCTCGGATGCCTTCGCGACTTCGTCATAGTTGATCGCCGTCGACGTCCAGCCGCGATCGGCGGAAACCTTCGTCAAGGCTGCGGTGAGCGTCGTCTTGCCGTGGTCAACGTGACCGATCGTTCCAACGTTGCAGTGCGGCTTCGTCCGCTCGAATTTTGCTTTGGCCATATCTTGGCTCTCCTCAGTCTTCCTAACGCGATCCCGGGTTTCAGCCCGGGCGTCCTTCTACTGTTCCCCTCAAGGCCCCGCCGCGCCGCTTGCCGCCGCCGCAGAACCCAATCTCGTCACGCGTACTTCGCCTTCACCTCGTCCGCCACGTTGCGCGGCACGTCGGCGTAATGAGCGAACTGCATCGTGTACTGTGCACGGCCCGTCGACATCGAGCGCAGCGTGTTGATGTAGCCGAACATGTTGGCGAGCGGCACATACGCCCGGATGACCGTCGCGTTGCCGCGCATCTCCTGCGTGCGGATCTGGCCGCGCCGCGAGTTGATGTCGCCGATGATGCCCCCGACGAATTCGCCCGGCGACACGACCTCGACGTCCATGATCGGCTCAAGAATCTTTACACCGCCCTTCTCGCAACCTTCCTTCATGGCCGCACGCGTCGCGATTTCGAAGGCAATTGCGGACGAGTCCACTTCGTGGAACGCGCCATCATAAAGGTTGACCTTCATGTCGACCATCGGGAAGCCGATTAGGATACCGTTGTCCCAAACCGACTTGACGCCCTTTTCGACGCCGGGGACGTATTCCTTCGGTACCGTGCCGCCGATGATCGACGTCGTGAACTCGTTGCCTTTGCCGGTCTCGTTCGGCTCGAGTTTCAGCTTCACGCGCGCGAACTGGCCCGTACCTCCCGTCTGTTTCTTGTGCGTGTAGTCGACGTCGGTAGCCCGTGCGAGGGTCTCGCGGTATGCGACCTGCGGAGCGCCCGTCTGGGCTTCCACGCCGTACGTACGCTTCAGGATATCGACTTTGATATCGAGATGCAGTTCGCCCATGCCCTTTAGGATGGTCTCACCCGACTCGGGATGAACCGTGACGCGGAACGAGGGATCTTCCAGCGACAGCGTATTGAGCGCGATCGCCATCTTTTCCTGGTCGGCTTTCGTCTTGGGCTCGATCTTCATCTCGATGACGGGTTCCGGGAACTCCATCTTTTCGAGAATGACCGGCTTGTTCGGATCGCACAGCGTCTCGCCCGTACGCGTATCTTTCAGACCCTGCAGGGCGACGATGTCGCCGGCAAAAGCCTCCTTGATTTCCTCGCGGTCGGCGGCGTGCATGAGATACATGCGCCCAGCGCGTTCTTTCTTGTCACGCGTCGAGTTGAGCAGCGCCATGCCCTGCTCGAGCTTGCCCGAGTAGATGCGGCAGAAGGTGATCGAGCCGACGTGCTCGAAGCTCATGATCTTGAACGCGATCATCGACAGCGGCTCGCTGTCCGACGGCTTGCGGAGCACTTCACCGCCGGTCTTCACATCGACGCCCTTATAGGCTTCACGATCGAGCGGCGACGGCAGGAAATCGACGACGGCGTCAAGAAGCGGCTGCACGCCCTTGTTCTTGAAGGCCGAGCCGCACATCATCGGATAGAAGGTGCCCGTGACGGTCGCCTTGCGGATGAGCTTGCGCAGCGTTGCCTCGTCCGGCTCATTGCCTTCGAGAAAAGCTTCCAGCGCCGCGTCGTCCATTTCAACGGCGGCTTCGATCATGGCAGCCCGATATTCGGCGGCGCGATCGGCGAGGTCGGCCGGGATCTCTCCCTCGACCATCTTGGCGTCCTTGCCATCACCGTCCCAGGTAATCGCGACCATGCGGATCAGGTCGATGACGCCTTTGAAGTTCGACTCGGCACCGATTGGCAGCTGCAGCGGCACGGGGCGCGCGCCAAGCTTCGATTTGATGTCATCGACGCACATGTAAAAGTCGGCGCCGATCTTATCCATCTTGTTGGCGAAGATGATGCGCGGGACGTTGTACTTGTCACCCTGGCGCCAGACGGTTTCCGTCTGCGGTTCGACGCCCTGGTTGCTGTCAAGCACGCACACAGCGCCGTCGAGCACGCGCAGCGAACGCTCGACTTCGATAGTGAAATCGACGTGGCCTGGCGTGTCGATGATGTTCAGGCGGCGCTTCTTGCCGTCGCGACCCTGCCAGAAGCAGGTCGTTGCCGCCGAAGTAATCGTGATGCCGCGCTCGGCTTCCTGATCCATGAAGTCCATGGTCGCGGCGCCGTCGTGGACTTCGCCGATCTTGTAGGACTTGCCGGTGTAGTAAAGGATGCGCTCGGTCGTCGTCGTCTTGCCCGCATCGATGTGGGCCATGATGCCGAAATTGCGATAATCCTCGATAGCGTATTGACGGGCCATGACGGTCCTCGAAATCCTTCGTTTCCGGTCCTACCAGCGGTAATGCGAGAAGGCGCGGTTCGCTTCCGCCATCTTGTGCGTGTCTTCGCGCTTCTTGACCGCGGTACCGCGGTTGTTCGCTGCGTCCAGCAGCTCGCCCGACAGCTTGTCGACCAGCGTTGTTTCGTTGCGCGCCCGGGCTGCTGCGATGATCCAGCGGATGGCGAGTGCCTGCCGGCGCTCGTTGCGAACTTCGACCGGAACCTGATAGGTCGCGCCGCCGACGCGGCGAGAACGCACCTCAACGGCCGGCATCACGTTATCAAGCGCCTGCTTGAAAAGATCGATCGCGCTGGACTTGGCCTTGGCTTCCATCTTGTCGAACGCGCCATAGACCATGCGTTCGGCGACCGACTTCTTGCCATCCTCCATCACCGCGTTCATGAACTTGGTGACGACGAGGTCGTTGAACTTCGGATCCGGGATCACTTCGCGCTTTTGCGCCGCGTGACGACGAGACATGCCTTCGAGCCCTTCGCTTCGAAAAATTTGCTTTCAACGAGGGCCACCACACCGGCCCTCGCCAGTGCGTTACTTCGGACGCTTTGCGCCGTACTTCGAACGGCGCTGACGGCGGGCCGACACGCCCTGCGTATCGAGAACGCCGCGGATGATGTGATAGCGGACGCCCGGGAGGTCCTTGACGCGGCCGCCGCGAATGAGCACGACCGAGTGCTCCTGCAGGTTATGGCCTTCGCCTGGGATGTAGCCGATGACCTCGTAGCCGTTGGTCAGGCGGATCTTGGCAACCTTGCGAAGCGCCGAGTTCGGCTTCTTCGGCGTCGTCGTATAGACGCGCGTGCAAACACCGCGTTTCTGCGGGCACGCCTCCATATGGCGCGATTTCTCGCGGTAGGTCGCCTTTTCCCGGGGCTTCCGGATCAGCTGCTGTATCGTCGGCATACGCTCTGCCCTGCCTCAATCCAAATTCCGTGCGCGTTTCAAAAAATTGAAAAGCGCCAAACACCCGAGCCAGGTCTGCGGAACATCCGCGCCTAGCAGGGAAAAACCAGAGGATCTCGCCGCCCGTTAAGGCGCCAGATCGTGGCCCGTCGATGTGCTCTGCTTTATGGACGAGAGCGTTTAGGACCGGGCTCCAGCGCTAAAAAGCGCGCCCAAGGGCCTACCGCCTCCCGTGAGAGTGCGCGGAGCTATATACAGGCCCACTATAATGGTCAACAGCCCTTCACGTTCGCCGAGCAATATTTTCTTGCACAGGACAACATCTTGAGCCTGCCGCACAATCCTCGGAACACCGTGCAATTCAACGCGCGCTTGTTGCGCGGGTCATAGCGTGCCGCTGCAACGGCAACTATGCCGCAGGCTGCCGAACCACGATCCCCTTCATCCAACAGCAGATTTGCGTTGTGCAACAGCCCCGCCAGCCTCTTTCCAGGCTGAAAACCCGCCGTCCAGATGCGCCACGCGTGGCACGCCCATATCGGTGAGCGCCGCCGCGGCCAACGACGACCGCCAAGCCGAGGCGCAATAGAGGACAAGCTGGCGCCCCGAGCCGAGCGCTTCTTTATAATAAGGGCTTTCCGGATCCACCCAGAATTCGAGCATTCCCCGCGGCGCATGGAAGGCACCGGGAACCATGCCTTCACGCTCGATTTCCCGCACATCGCGGATGTCGACGAACAAAACATCCGGGTCGTCCAGCATCGACACGGCTTCCGCCGCGGGTATCGAAACGATCTTCGCCCGCGCCTCGGCGATGAGTTGCTGGTAGCCCTTTTTCAGCGCCATTGCGCTCTCCTCTCCGACCATCGCTGTGCACCTTGCGCCCGCGACCGATAAGAAAACGGCCGCCCTGAAGGGCGGCCGTTTCGATTGCATCCGCCGGTATCGGCTAGCCTTATTCGGCTGCTTCTTCCGTTGGGCGACGACGGCGACGCGCCGCCGGACCCGTCGCACCGTCCGGAGACGGCAGGCTGCCCGCCTTCGCCTTCTCCTTCGCGATAAGGTCGTCGCGCTGCTGCGCGACTTTGCGCAGCGTCCGCAGCATGCCGCCCGTACCCGCCGGGATGAGCCGGCCGACAATGACGTTTTCCTTCAGACCATCGAGCGTATCCGACTTGCCGTTGACGGCAGCATCGGTGAGCACGCGGGTGGTCTCCTGGAAGGAAGCGGCCGAGATAAACGACCGCGTCTGCAGCGACGCCTTCGTGATGCCGAGCAGAACGGGGTTCGCCTCCGCGATCCTCTTGCCGGCCTTCTCGATGGCGGCGTTGACCTCATCGAACTCGATACGATCGATCTGCTCGCCCTTGATGAGGTCGGTCTCGCCCGGATCGGTAACCTCGACCTTCTGCAGCATCTGTCGGACGATCACCTCGATGTGCTTGTCGTTGATGGTCACGCCCTGCAGCCGGTAGACGTCCTGGATCTCGTTGATGAGATAGTTGGCGAGTTCTTCCACGCCCTTGATCGCCAGGATGTCGTGCGGAGCTGGATTTCCGTCGTAGACGAAATCGCCGCGCTCCACACGGTCTCCATGCTGAACCGCAAGGCTCTTGCCACGCGGGATCAGATACTCGACCGGCTCCTTGGATTCATCGTCCGGTTTGATGTGGATGCGCTGCTTGTTCTTGTAGTCCTTGCCGAACTCGACCGTGCCCGAGATCTCAGCCAGGATCGCGTGATCCTTCGGACGGCGCGCCTCGAACAGTTCCGCGACACGCGGCAGACCGCCAGTAATGTCGCCCGACTTTGCCGACGCCGTCGGAATACGCGCCAGCACGTCGCCCGCCTTCACCGATACGTTGCGATCGACCGACAGCACCGCATCGACCGACAGCAGGTAGCGCGCATCGCCGCCGCGCGCGACCTTGATCGGCTTGCCCTTGCCGTCCTTGATCACGATCGCCGGCTTCAGCTCCGCACCGCGCGGCGTTGCGCGCCAGTCGACAATGACTCGGTTCGACGTGCCTTTCATCTCGTCGGTCTGCTCACGCACGGACGCGCCCTCGATCAAGTCCTCGAAGTCGACGGTACCGTCGGCCTCCGACAGGATCGGACGCGTATAGGGATCCCACTGCGCGATCTTCGTGCCGCGCTTGACGGCATCACCTTCGTCGACGAACAGACGTGCGCCGTAGGGCACCTTGTGCGTCGCCAGTTCCTTGCCGGTCTGGTCCATGATCAGAACCGACATCGTGCGAGCCGTGGCGACGTTCTGCCCCTTGGAGTCGCGTGCGATTGCACGGTTCTTGATCTTCACGGAACCGTTGAAGTTCGACTCGATAAAGGACGAGTCGACGACGTTCGCCGTGCCACCGATGTGGAACGTACGCATCGTGAGCTGCGTGCCCGGCTCGCCAATCGACTGCGCCGCGATGACGCCCACGGCCTCGCCGATGTTGACTGGCGTACCGCGTGCGAGGTCGCGCCCATAGCACTTCGCACAGACCCCATTGACGGTCTCGCACGTTAGCACCGACCGAATGCGGACTTCCTGGATCTCCGCCTTCGCGATCGCGTCGGCATGGCGTTCCTCGATCAGTTCGCCATTGGCGACGATGATCTCGCCCGTCGTTGGGTGCTTGATGTCTTCCGCCGCCGTGCGTCCGAGCGAACGCGCCGCCAGCGAAACGATGACCTGCCCGGCGTCGACCACGGCCTGCACGTTGATGCCCGCGTCGGTTCCGCAGTCCGGTTCCGAGATGATCGCGTCCTGTGCCACGTCGACGAGACGCCGCGTCAGATAGCCGGAGTTGGCCGTCTTCAGAGCGGTGTCGGCAAGTCCCTTGCGGGCACCGTGTGTCGAGTTGAAGTACTCCAGAACCGACAGGCCTTCCTTGAAGTTCGAGATGATCGGCGTCTCGATGATCTCGCCCGAAGGCTTTGTCATCAGGCCGCGCATACCCGCGAGCTGCTTCATCTGCGCCGGCGAGCCGCGCGCACCTGAATGGCTCATCATGTAGACCGAATTGATCGGCCGGTCGCGGCCGGTTGAATTGTCCTTCTGCACAGCCGAGATGCGATCCATCATCTCCTTCGCGATCTGGTCCGTGCAGCGCGACCAGGCATCGACCACCTTGTTGTACTTCTCGAGCTGCGTGATCAGACCGTCCTGATACTGCTGCTCGAAGTCGCGCACCTCGGCGTTCGTCTTCTCGACGATCTTTTCCTTCGTGTCCGGGATCAGCATGTCGTCCTTGCCGAACGAGATGCCGGCCTTGAACGCGTGATGGAACCCGAGCGCCATGATCCGGTCGCAGAAGATCACCGTCTCCTTCTGACCGCAGTTGCGGTAGACCGCATCGATCATGCCGGAGATGTTCTTCTTCGTCAGAAGCTGATTGACGAGCGCGAACTTGACGCCCTCCCGGCGCGGCAGGTTCTCGGCAAGCAACAGCCTCCCGGGTGTCGTCTCGTGAACCTCGGTGACTTCCTCGCCGTCCTCGTTGAGCATCCTGACGCGGCCCTTGACCTTGGCGTGCAATGTCACTGCCTTGGCTTCGAGCGCGTGCTGGACCTCCGAGATCGAGCCGAAGACCATGCCTTCGCCCGGCTCGTTGTCGCGCATCATCGACAAATAGTAGAGGCCGAGGACGATGTCCTGCGAGGGCACGATGATCGGCTGACCGTTGGCCGGGTGCAGGATGTTGTTTGTCGACATCATAAGCACGCGCGCTTCCAGCTGTGCTTCGAGCGACAGCGGAACGTGCACGGCCATCTGGTCGCCGTCGAAGTCGGCATTGAACGCTGCGCAGACCAGCGGATGAAGCTGGATCGCCTTGCCTTCGATGAGTTGCGGCTCGAACGCCTGGATACCGAGCCGGTGCAGCGTCGGCGCGCGGTTGAGCAGCACCGGGTGCTCGCGGATGACCTCATCCAGAACGTCCCAGACTTCCGGCTTTTCCTTCTCGACGAGCTTCTTCGCCTGCTTCACCGTCGCCGCCTGGCCGAGCGTCTGCAGGCGCGCGTAGATGAACGGCTTGAACAGCTCGAGCGCCATCTTCTTCGGCAGGCCGCACTGGTGCAGCTTGAGCTCGGGACCGATCACGATCACCGAACGGCCGGAGTAGTCGACGCGCTTGCCGAGCAGGTTCTGGCGGAACCGGCCCTGCTTGCCCTTCAGCATGTCGGCGAGCGACTTCAGCGGCCGCTTGTTGGCGCCGGTGATGACGCGGCCGCGGCGGCCGTTGTCGAAGAGCGCGTCGACCGACTCCTGCAGCATGCGCTTTTCGTTGCGGATGATGATGTCGGGCGCGCGCAGCTCCATCAGCCGCTTCAGGCGGTTGTTGCGGTTGATGACGCGGCGATAGAGATCGTTCAGGTCCGACGTCGCGAAGCGGCCGCCATCCAGCGGCACGAGCGGACGCAGCTCAGGCGGGATCACCGGAACTTGCGTAAGGATCATCCACTCGGGCCGATTGCCCGACTCCATGAACGCTTCGATGACCTTGAGCCGCTTGCCAAGCTTCTTTGGCTTCAGCTCCGTCGTCGCTTCCGCAATCTCCTGGCGCAGCTCAGCGGCGATCTTCTGCAGATCCATGCCGGACAGGATTTCGCGTATCGCTTCCGCGCCGATACCGGCCGTGAAGCTGTCCGCACCGAACTCGTCGATTGCCTGGTTGTACTGCTCCTCGGTGAGCAGCTGCTTTTCCGAGAATGGCGTGACACCGGGCTCGATGACGACGTAGTTCTCGAAATAAAGAACGCGCTCGAGATCCTTGAGCGCCATATCGAGCAGCAGACCGATGCGCGAGGGCAGCGACTTCAGGAACCAGATGTGTGCGACCGGCGCGGCAAGCTCGATGTGGCCCATGCGCTCGCGCCGAACCTTTGCGAGCGTCACTTCCACGCCGCACTTTTCGCAGATCAGGCCCTTGTACTTCATGCGCTTGTACTTGCCGCACAAGCACTCGTAGTCCTTGATCGGTCCGAAAATGCGCGCGCAGAAGAGACCGTCGCGTTCCGGCTTGAATGTGCGGTAATTGATCGTCTCGGGCTTTTTGATCTCACCGAACGACCACGACAGGATGTCCTCCGGCGACGCGATCGAAATGCGGATCTGATCGAACGTCGGAGCCGGCGCCTGCTGCTTGAAGATGTTAGAAATTTCGTTCATTCGCTGTCTCCTCAAGGGACCGGCGGGGGCGGCCTGTCCCGTGGATTGCAGAATTTCTCGGGCATCGGCCCTCCCCCAGCTCCTGGGGGAGGGCTTTATTCGTTATTCGGCGGCTGGCGGCAGCTGGACCTGCTGCGGCGGGGCTTCCGGCTCCGCCTCAACGGCCGGCACCTCGGTGTTGACGAGTTCGACGTTGAGACCCAACGCGCGCATTTCCTTCACGAGCACGTTGAAGCTCTCAGGCACGCCCGCTTCGAAAGCGTCGTCACCGCGGACGATCGCCTCGTAGACCTTGGTGCGGCCCGCCACGTCGTCCGACTTGACGGTAAGCATCTCTTGCAGCGTGTAGGCCGCGCCGTACGCTTCGAGCGCCCACACCTCCATTTCGCCGAAGCGCTGGCCGCCGAACTGCGCCTTACCGCCCAGCGGCTGCTGAGTGACGAGCGAGTACGGACCGATCGAGCGGGCGTGGATCTTGTCGTCGACAAGGTGGTGCAGCTTGAGAATGTACTTGTAGCCGACCGTGACCTTGCGATCGAACGGCTCGCCCGTCCGCCCGTCGTACAGCGTAACCTGACCGGTTGAATCGAAACCGGCGAGCTGCAGCATGTCGACGATGTCCTTCTCGCGCGCACCATCGAACACTGGCGTCGCGATCGGCACGCCCGACCGCAGGTTTTCCGCGACCGATACCAGTTCGTCATCCTTGGACGACGACTTCACCGAGTCCGGTCCGTAGATCTTCCCGAGCTGGTCGCGCAGCGCCTTCGCCTGCCCGCTCTCGTGGAACTGCTGCAGGGCTTCGTCGATCGCGCGACCCAGACCCCGGCACGCCCAACCAAGGTGCGTTTCGAGAATCTGGCCGACGTTCATGCGTGACGGCACGCCGAGCGGGTTCAACACGACATCGACCGGCGTGCCGTCCTCGAGGAACGGCATGTCCTCGCTCGGCACGATCATCGACACGACGCCCTTGTTACCGTGCCGGCCGGCCATCTTGTCGCCCGGCTGGATCTTGCGCTTCACAGCCACGAAGACCTTGACCATCTTCATGACGCCAGGCGGCAGCTCGTCACCGCGCTGCAGCTTGTCGACCTTGTCAGCGAACCTGAGCCCGAGGCCCTTCTTGGCGTCCTCGTACTGCTTCTGGATGGCCTCGACCTCGGCCTGCGCCTTCTCGTTGGCAAGGCCGATGTCCCACCACTGGCTGCGCGGGATATCGTCGAGGATCGCGTCGTCGATCGTGGTCCCTTTGCGCGCGCCACGCGGACCCTTGGAGACCTCTTTGCCCATGAGCGCGCCCTTGAGGCGTGCATAGACGTTGCGGTCGAGGATCTGCATTTCGTCGTCGCGGTCCTTCGCGAGACGCTCGATCTCCTCGCGCTCGATCGCCATCGCGCGCTCGTCCTTCTCGACGCCATGGCGGTTGAAGACACGCACTTCGACGATCGTGCCCGACACACCCGGTGGCAGACGAAGCGACGTGTCGCGAACGTCAGACGCCTTCTCACCAAAAATGGCGCGCAGCAGCTTCTCTTCCGGCGTCATCGGGCTTTCGCCCTTGGGCGTGATCTTGCCGACGAGAATGTCGCCCGGATGCACTTCAGCGCCGATGTAGACGATGCCCGCTTCGTCGAGGTTCTTGAGCGCCTCTTCCGACACATTCGGAATGTCGCGCGTGATTTCCTCAGGTCCGAGCTTCGTGTCGCGGGCCATGACCTCGAATTCCTCGATGTGGATCGAGGTGAACACGTCCTCGGAGACGACGCGCTCGTTCATCAGGATCGAGTCTTCGAAGTTGTAGCCCATCCACGGCATGAACGCGACGAGCACGTTCTTGCCGAGCGCGAGTTCGCCCAGCTCCGTCGAGGGGCCGTCGGCGATGATGTCGCCGGCTTTCACCGCGTCACCCACGTTCACCAGCGGACGCTGATTGATGCAGGTGTTCTGGTTGGAACGCTGGAACTTGCGCAGCCGGTAGATGTCGACGCCCGGCTTCGACGGATCGGTCTCTTCTGTCGCGCGGATAACGACGCGCGTCGCGTCGACCTGGTCGACGACACCGGAACGGCGAGCCGCGATTGCGGCGCCCGAGTCCTGCGCCACGCGCTCTTCCATGCCCGTGCCGACGAGAGGCGCTTCCGCCTTGATCAGCGGCACCGCCTGACGCTGCATGTTGGAGCCCATCAGCGCGCGGTTGGCGTCGTCGTTCTCAAGGAACGGAATGAGCGCCGCGGCGACCGACACGAGCTGCTTTGGCGACACGTCGATGTAGTCAACCTTGTCCGGCGTCACGAGCAGAACGTCACCCTGGTAGCGGCAGGTGATGAACTCGCCCGTAAGCTTTCCCTTGGGGTCGATTTCGGCGTTCGCCTGCGCAACATGGTGCCGCATCTCTTCCATCGCGGAGAGATAGACGACCTCGTCCGTCACCTTGCTGTTCACGACCTTGCGGTACGGACTCTCGATGAAGCCGTACTTGTTGACGCGCGCGAACGTCGCGAGCGAGTTGATAAGGCCAATGTTCGGACCTTCCGGCGTCTCGATCGGGCAGATGCGGCCATAGTGCGTCGGATGCACGTCGCGCACTTCGAAGCCTGCACGCTCGCGCGTGAGACCGCCCGGACCCAGCGCCGAGAGACGCCGCTTGTGCGTGATCTCGGACAGCGGGTTCGTCTGGTCCATGAACTGCGAGAGCTGCGAGGAGCCGAAGAACTCGCGCACCGCCGCCGCTGCCGGCTTGGCGTTGATGAGATCCTGCGGCATCACCGTGTCGATCTCGACCGAGGACATGCGCTCCTTGATGGCGCGCTCCATACGCAGCAGACCGACGCGGTACTGGTTCTCCATCAACTCACCAACCGAACGGACGCGACGGTTGCCGAGATGGTCGATGTCGTCGATCTCGCCCTTGCCGTCGCGCAGATCGACGAGCGTCTTGACGACCGCAAGGATGTCCTCCTTGCGCAGAACGCGCATCGTATCGGGCGCATCGAGCTCAAGCCGCATGTTCATCTTCACGCGTCCAACGGCCGATAGATCGAACCGCTCCGGATCGAAGAACAGGCCCTGGAACAGCGCGGTCGCCGCCTCAATGGTTGGCGGCTCGCCCGGACGCATGACCCGGTAGATGTCCATCAGCGCTTCTTGGCTGTTGGCGTTCTTGTCGATATTGAGCGTGTTGCGAATGAAGGCGCCGGTGTTCACGTAGTCGATATCGAGAACGTGGAATTCCTTGACCTTCTGCTCCTTGAGTTCGGCCAGCAGGTTCGCGTCGAGCTCATCGCCCGCTTCCGCGAAGATCTTGCCGGTCTCCAGGTCGACGATGTCTTCCGCGATGAAGCGGCCAGCCAAATCGTCGGCGGAGATCAGGATCTCCTTGACGCCGCCTTCTGCGATCTCGCGCGCTTTGCGGGCTGTGATCTTCTCGCCCTGCCGCGCGACCACTTCGCCAGTCTTCGCATCCGCGATGTCCGATTGCGGAGTGATGCCGCGGAACTTCTCCGGCACGTACGGCATCTTCCAGCCGCGCTTCGATTCCTTGATCGAAATGTGCTTGTAGAAGTGCGCCAGTATCTGCTCATCGTCGAGGCCAAGCGCATAGAGCATCGTTGTCACCGGCAGCTTACGCCGGCGATCGATGCGCACGTACACGATATCCTTCGCGTCGAACTCGAAATCGAGCCACGACCCGCGATATGGAATGATGCGCGCGGCAAACAGCAGCTTGCCCGAGGAATGCGTCTTGCCGCGGTCATGATCGAAGAACACGCCCGGAGAGCGGTGCATCTGCGAGACGATCACGCGCTCGGTGCCGTTGATAATGAAGGTGCCGTTCGACGTCATGAGCGGCATGTCGCCCATGTACACGTCCTGCTCCTTCACGTCCTTGATGGACTTCGAGCCCGTCTCCTCGTTCACATCGAACACGATGAGACGCAGCTTCACCTTCAGCGGCGCAGCATACGTCATGTCGCGCTGCATGCACTCGTCGACGTCGAACTTCGGCGGCTCGAATTCGTAGCGCACAAATTCCAGCGTCGACTTGCCGGCAAAATCCGAAATCGGGAAAACGCTCTTGAAGACCGACTGCAGGCCGAAATCGTCGGGCCGCCCGCCCGCCGGCTCCTTCACCATCAGGAAGTCATCATAGGACGCTTTCTGAACCTCGATGAGGTTCGGCATTTCCGCCACTTCGCCGATGTGGCCGAACTGTTTGCGGGGACGCTTGCGGCTAGTGAGGGTCTGAGCCATTTCCGCTCCTTCATGCTCGCGTGCGGGAGGGAGATCCCGCGATCTGAAAATTCTCTGGCCGTCGGAGCGCGCCGCACGGATTGCGGCACCACCCTTTGAAACGGCTCACCGGAGAATTCTTTCCAGCGCCCGCGGCACTGAAGAACCCTCCGGAAAACCGTCCGAAACGTCACGCACCGCGGCGGCCACCCTTAGCGAGCGGCCGCCACGTGCGCTTGGTCGATTACTTCAGCTCGACAACCGCACCTTGATCTTCAAGCTGCTTCTTGAGCTTCTGCGCCTCGTCCTTCGACACGCCTTCCTTCACGGCCTTGCCGCCGGCTTCGACGAGGTCCTTGGCTTCCTTCAAGCCAAGACCAGTGATGGCGCGGACTTCCTTGATGACGTTGATCTTCTTGTCGCCGCCCGACTTGA
>CAZYXX010000005.1:0-252997 GCA_964651805.1 uncultured Hyphomicrobium sp.
GTCTCTGCCGGATGCTTGGCTCGGATGTAATCAGCGACATCCGCTAGCTGATCAAGCGTGTATTCGCCATTGGTTATCCGATTCGACCGCCTGCCATCATAGTAGAGCAAACCTAGAAATGGAGCATAAGATACGCTGGCTTGAGCGGTGATTGACAGGACATAGTCCCAATCCACGAGCCGGCGAATGCTTTCGTCGAAGCGGCAATGGGGCGCCAGGCTTCGACGGTGCGCAAAGCAATTGAGATCGACGTAATTTTGGCGCCAACACTGAAGCCAGTCGAAGTCGGCGCCGCGGTAGTAAGCGACTGCTCCGCTGTCATCGATAGCCGAATAACCCGAATAAGCGGCATCGAGCTTACCGCCATGCATGAAGGCGATCATCATAGACAGATATGACGGACGCCATTCGTTGTCGCTGTCGAGGAAGAAGATGTACTCGCCTCGCGCATTCTCTAGACCAGTATTGCGCGCCTTTGAAACGCCGCCCCTTATGCCGCTAACCAGCTTGATGCGGGGATCATACTTTTGGAACTTTGCAACGACTGATGCCGTACTGTCCGAACTCCCATCATCAACGATGATAAGCTCCCAGTTGTCATGGACCTGCTCCTGGACTGACTTGATCGCACTGCCGATTTCACCTTCCCTGTTTCTCACTGGCATGATGATGGTGACAAAAACGCGCTCGAAGTAGCCTCGATTGTTGGTCCGACAGGTTTCGACAGCAGAGACGAATTGTGACTCGCGCGCCGCATTCCACGTCTTTAAGACTTTGGCCGGCGCGGCATTTGCCCCCTGCGCGCCGGCGATTCGCAATCTCCGGATCAGTCCGCCCGCACCTTCCTTGACGTAGACCTCGCAAACCTTGGCGAGCAGGCAGGCAAAACCGCAGTCACCTCGCACCTGTCGCGAGGTGAACGCAAAAAAACGCTGGATCTTGAAACAGATTGAACTCACCCATCTAAAGGGTGCCGTCACCTTCCAGGATGAAGAGTTCTCATACAGCTCGCGCATCGCCAAGGCCTTGGCATTTGCGGCCTCAATTCGCGACGCGCTGTCCGCGAGCTCGGACTGAAGGCGTTCCAACCGTTCCAATTGCGCGATAAACTGCAGCTCCCTGTCCTGCAGCTTGGTTGAAAGTTGCCGAATATCGTTATTCTTGCGAGCAAGCTCCTTGCGCAACTCTAGCACTTGAAGACCCGCCGAGGTCAGTAGACCGCTGTCGGACGGTCCAACCACTTCGGTGCGGCCAGAGTGCTCACTCATTGTATCCGCCCAAAACAAATAGCCCTGTGAGAGAGCCGCCGTGTAGCACCTGCCCAAAAGCGCAGGATTAGCTTCGCGACGGCCGATCGCACAAACGAGCGCGACGCCTGAACATGGAAAGCCGTACTTCTAATGACCAGTTCAGTTCGGTACGTAAGGCGATTCGCGTTCATCACACCAGAAATCGAAAACGCAACAGTGAACAGCGGGCATAACCAAAAAATTTGCTTGTCTTATTTCTGAATGCAGCCGCGATCGCCGCGCGTCGCCGGTATTGCCAATCATGCAACTAAGCCAGGATATTTCCTTCCATTCCCCAGCTTTCCACCGACGGATCGATGCACGACCTTGCACACGCCAGTCCGCCTCTACTATCACCGCAGTTACAAAAAGTGGACCGAGGGTTGCCAGCAGCAGACGCTCCATGACTGCCTCCGATCCGCTGTGCACCAATCGCCGAATGGCCATCGCACGGCACACATCAGACAACCCGGAGGCATAACCGTGCGCGAGGGAGCCATAAACAAAGTTGCGCCACTGAATCCGCTTTCCGGCGACCGTCAATGTGATGCGACGTTAAGCGATGAGGCGACCGCGCTATCCGCCGCACTTTCCGACCACTCATTCATGGCGCCGCACTACGTTACGGCGTCTGGCTGGATAGGTCATGATCCGTTCGCGTTCTGGCTCGTCGGTGCTTTGCGTCCCCGCACCTTCGTCGAACTCGGAACGCATCACGGCTTTTCGTATTTCGCAGTCTGCCAGGCCGTCCAGTCGCTCGCCCTTGAGACAAGATGCTACGCTGTAGACCATTGGAAGGGCGACGACCACGCCGGCACCTATGATGAAAGTGTGTTTCGCAGTGTAAAGAGGCGCAACGATACGCACTATTCCGCGTTCTCACACTTGGTACGCTCAAGTTTCGATAAAGCGGTGTCACACTTTGACGATGCTTCAATCGACCTACTGCATATCGACGGGCGTCACTACTACGAAGACGTGAAGCACGATTTCGAAACGTGGTTCCCAAAATTGTCTGAGCGCGGCGTCGTGCTGTTCCACGACACGAACGTGAGGGAGCGAGGGTTCGGCGTCCATCGCTATTGGATGGAATTGAGCGAGCGATATCCCTCGTTCGAACTCACACATGCTCATGGGCTCGGAGTCTTGGCTGTTGGGAATTCTTTACCGGAACGCCTGCAAATATTCCTTCAATGCGCCAAAGACCCACACACTGCGCACCGTATCAGAAGCATTTACGCCCGCTTAGGTGCGCTCACGCAGTTGCGGTCCGAAGTTGAGAAGAACGAGCACGGCGCCACGAACTTGCAGCATGGCACGTACGGGGGCAACAAAGCGTCAGACAGCGGAGCGCGCGATGATGCAAATTCGCGACAACGTCTCACTCTACTTGAACGGCAACTAGAGCAGGTACAGCAAGACCTCCACCGCCGCCAAGAGCAACTGGAAATCGAAAAGCTCAACTCCGCAACCTTACAAAGGTGCCTCACTGAACTTGAAGGACAACTTGAAAAGGCACGTCAAGACGTCCGCAGATACGAACGTGATCACGAGCTTAGTCGACGGCAACTCGCGGACGCCCATGCCGCATATAGGAATTCAACATCGTGGAAGCTGACCGCGCCGCTCAGGAAGGTTAGAACGCTGCGATCGAAGCTTGGGCGCTTCATCCGACCTGCGGGCGACATGCTCCGCCTACCAGCCGCAACCAAATTCCGAATCGCGCCACAGAGGTCGAGGGATCAAAGCAAGGCTTCCTCAATCCGACTGCGTGTGCAGGAGAGCGCGTCTCTAACTGCTCACAATCGAATATTGTACTTTTCACATAACTTAGAATGGCAAGGCGCACAAAACAGCCTCCTCGAAATAGCTAAAGGTGTCGGCGAACGCGGAACCTTTGTCCCTCTCGTAATGTCGCCAGCCGACGGCCCAATGAGGGAAGCATTCGAGGAAAATGGGATTCCGGCCTCACTCGTGCGGATAGACCGGCACGCCCTGATGCAGAAATATAGTTACGTCAGCGAGATTGAGCGTCTAGAGCGAGCGATCGCATCAATGCGACCGGCGCTGGTTCACGTAAACACACTGCAATCGTACCCCGCAATTATCGCCGCGAAACGCCTAGGGTTGCCCGTACTCTTGAATGTCAGAGAATCTGAAGACCCAACCACGTATTATGACAACCTACCTCAGCACATCCGGAAAAAGGCATACGAAACCTATCTTCAAGCCGATCAAATCATATTTGTTTCCGACACAACACGGCAACAATGGATCAAGTCACTCCCCAACCGTCAGTACAATCTAGTCTACAATGGGCTCGACGTTAGCCGACTCGCCATTCGAACCTACGGCAAGAGTCGCATGCAGTTGCGGCTCAAGTATGATCTCAGCGACAGCGATGTACTCATCCTGCTCGTCGGCACAGTTACCGAACGCAAAGGGCAGATGGACCTGCTCAATGCCATCAAAACCATGTCTTCGAGCAGCAAGCGTCGAGCTGTATTCCATATATTCGGAATGAAACAAAGCGACTACTCATTTGCCTTTGAAGAAGGTTGCCGGGCTCTAATTTCAGATGGCGATACCCGCATTCGACTCCACGCAGAGTCACAATCTGAAGATGCGGCAACTATTGTAGCCGAAAACTATCTCGCGGCGGACGTCTTTGTCATGTGTTCGCGAGTGGAAAGCTATCCGCGCACCATCCTTGAGGCTATGTCGCAGTCGCTGCCTGTGGTGACGACAAACTGCTTCGGAGCAAAGGAAATGGTCAAGGAGGGCGAAACTGGCTTTTTTTACGAAGCAGGCAAGCATGCCGACCTGGCGAACATTCTGACCCGCATCATTAACGACGAAACAATGCGGCAAAATCTCGGAATGAGATCACGGCAACGCTTCGACCGCCTCCCCAACTACCGCGATATGATCGCCGCATACGAAGATACCTACCGCACCTTCATCGCCTGAGACCACAACCCTTGAGCAAGCGAGAAATGCTACTCTCCATTCTCACAATTTCACGAAACGAGAAGAAGATAAACGACCTTCTTGTTTCGCTCAGCCACGCTGGCCTGCCGACAAGCGCGGAAGTTCTCATTTCATGGAACGGTTCTTCTGAGGGAAAAGAAAACATCGAGATTCCCGGAAATATGGTCGTCCGCGTCTTCGATCGAACGCCGTACCACTTCGCTGAGAACAACAATTTCCTCGTCACAAAAAGCGAGGCCAAATATGTGCTCTTTCTAAACGACGACATACTTCTCGACAGAAATTCGATTAAAGTTGCCTTGGACGCCATCTCCGACCCCTACGTGGGAATCGTTGGCGCTAACCTGCGCTACCCTAACGACTTTCTTCAGCACGCCGGCGTGCTCTTTGATGATGACGGAAAGCCGTTCCACAGGCACAAGCACAAGCTGAAATGGGACGCGCCGGAGGTCCGCAACGACTGCTTCAGCCCAGCAGTGACCGGCGCTTTCGTATTGATGAGGCGCACGGAATTTCTGGAACTTCGCTTCGACGAGAAATTTCAGGTCGCCGGCGAGGACATCGCGCTGTGCCTCGCTTACAGGGAGAAATTTCCTCGCGAAATTCTCTACGTTGCGAAAGCAACCGGGGTCCACGAAGAAAACGCAACCAGAAAGCAGACAGGCACTCGACAAACGCCCGAAGCTGATATGGCGCGGATCATGAGCTACTCCAAGCGACAAGTCGACGGCTGGCCGCTGTCAAAGGTCCGCCATCCTAAAATTCGAATTATCACTGAACCGCCCGGCTGGATCATGCACCGCAAGGCGAGCGAAATACAAAAACATCTCGGAAATGTTCGTGTAAACGAGGATTGGGACGACGCCGACGTCCATTACTATATCAACTATGGCAAATACAAAAGCAGACCAAAAAGCGGATTGGCCGTCGCCAATTTTACGCATTATGACCCGGATGTTCTCGCCACGGAATTCGAGGCTGTTGCGCATGAAGTTGATCACTGTATCGCCGTCTCCGAAGCGACCGCGGACAAACTTCGTACCTTCGGCGTTCCGAACGACAAAATTTCGGTGATACTGGTGGGCGCTGACGCCTCGCAGTTCCGCCCAAAGCTAACGCTCGGAATAGTTGGACGTGTTTACAAGGGCGGCCGCAAAGGGGAAGATCTCGTCCACGCGCTCGTCGCAGATACCGAAATCATGCAGACGACAACCATTTTTGCGCTACGAGACGACTGGGGTGTTCCGGTATGGGGCGGCGACGACCAAGCGAACTTTTATCGATCGATTGACTACCTGCTGATACCCAGCCGATTGGAAGGTGGCCCGGTTCCATTCATGGAAGCTCTTGCCTGCGGCACACTGTCTATCGCGCCGCCGATAGGTGTCATTCCGCAGTTTCCGCACATACCTTACAAGACCGGGAACATTGACGACCTCAAGAAAGTAATAACCCGACTCGCCACGGAAAAGATCGCCCAAAAAAGCCATCTCGCGAACCATTTGTTTCGAATTGATTGGTCGGGATGGGCCGTCGAACATTCAAAAGTGTTCAGACGATTACTTGCATCAAGGCACCAATTACAGACTTAGAACCAACGAAATACACTAGCGCCTGCAAAGTTCGCTAAATTATTGCGTGTGCGCCCAAATCCACGCTTGGCGCTGCCACTTACTCTACGCGTCGAGCGACCTTTAGAAATGAAGGGCGACTCACCTTAAACTGCTTATGCACCGCTAAAAAGGTGGCGCAGATCACTCCGTTGAATGCCAAGGCGGCCGCCCAATGCGAACAATTGGCCCATTCATCGCTTGGCCGCTCCGACGGAGCGCGCCTCCTGAGCATCCATATCGCTACGTGATCTCGGTCGGCTATAATTGTGGCGCAGCCTATCAGATCCGACTGCATACGGGACTGCGAGAAGCATATTTCTTCGACTGGCTATACTCCCCCATCGACGCCGTAGCCAAAGTCGTAAACTCAAATTTCCGCGACCTCTTCCTGCGAGAGCGCATTGAAATAAATCGCGAAGGCAGGGAGGTCGTCGACCTGCACTACGGACTGCGCCTCAATCATTCTTTCAAGGTCAATGGTGTTGGCCTCGTCTTGCCTGAACTCGTGGAGAGGAACCTGCGCGCGGAGCGCGACAAGTTCAACTTCATGGCCGGAAAATTCGTAAGCGCGCTTCGCTCCGACGAACGCTGCGCCTTCATCCGCTACAATCCCTTCCCTCACAAGCCCGACAGCGACGCCTCGATAGATAAACTTCACTCTGCTCTGATGAAACAAGCCGGCAACCGCTACACGTCGCTGATCGTGGTTCAAAACTCGGTCGACGTACCGAGTACGACGACCGACCGCAATTTGGTCATCATGAAGATCAACGAAATTCCAGCACGTTCGACATCTTACCACGGACGAGATTTCATACTCACCGACGATGTTGCTTGGAGCGAGGTATTTGCCAGTCTTCCAATCAATCTTGTCGGTCGAAAATCTAGACGCACGTAGTGCACCAAAAACTCACCCGACGCCGAGTTTCGCCCGCACGCGTTCAATCTGATCGCCGACTGCGGCTCCCGCGACGACCAGATATCCCGGCGCGTGCGTGTTCGCGAGCAGGCGAATGGTAACAACGACGAGCAGTGCGGCTGGCAGATCGACGGTTCCGGTAGAAAGTGAGAAGCCGACGTCGGAAATCGGCTCCGTCTCCCAAGGGGTCCCGCCGACGATGTAGGAGAGATTGGATCTCTCACCCAGAATGTAAGGCAAGCAGAACGCCTGGAAATTCTCCGGCTCCAACACCGTGAGCGCTTGGCAGTATGCGATCTTGGCGAGCATCCGGCCGAAATCGCTCCGAACATGCCGAAAACGCAGCGTCAGCGGACGCGCGTACTTCTTGAGAAACGTGCGCCGCCGCTCCTCATCCTCAACAACGACCATACCCCACGAGGCAGATGCGTCCTCGGACTCAGGCACGCCGCGCAGAAGACCCGCCACCGCCATTTTGTAGAAAATGAATCCGCCCGGATAATTATCGACCGAATCCGAGACGACATCAAACGCCTCGTCCATCATCGCGATATCCGGGCGGAGCGGCGCTCTTTGACGAGCGCGCGCACCGGATGCGCCGCGTGCATCCCCATCCTCCCACAGATCCCTCGCGATCTTGTGCTCAATCGTCTCGGTAATCTGCCGACAGGCTTCACAGCTCGCCTGCCGCAAAATGTGCTGCCCGCCGAGCGAGAACGGGACAACGTGTTCGTCCAGAAGGACCGCTTCCGCACGCCCGCAATAGATGCACCGCCCCCTTGATGGATAGAACGTCGGCCCGTGCGTCATTGGCCGTATTTACCTGTGCTTCCGTGAGACGTCTGAGCGTACGTCGCGTAGACTTAGTCGCCTGGAAGCGCTATCTGACGACCGCCAGCGGCGAAACTACACCATCATTTCACATTGATGCGCGAGTAATTTTATTCCCCACACGGCCCACGTTCCCCAGCAGAAAGTTCGGCTAAAGTCGCGCCAGTCAGGCGGCAATCGACGGCGCGCCGAGATCTCGAATGGCGACCGACACCGACATACCGAGATACGCACTGCGCCGGCCGACATAGGTGCCGGACAGGGGCACCGCCTGGCAGTGATCGCGCGCGACCGCGATACGGATCAGATCGCGATTACCGAATATGCCGTTTGTCGGGTCCATCTCGACCCAGCCGCAACCCGGCAGATAAACCTGTATCCAGGCGTGCGTCGCACCGCCGCCCAAATGGTACTCCCCGTGCGGGCTGTAGATGTAGCCGCTCACGAACCGCGCCGCAAAGCCGAGCGAGCGCAGCGCCTCGATCATAAGCCAAGCGAAATCGCGGCACGTTCCAGTGCCCAGCACGAGGGTCTCGACCGGCCCCTGCGTGCCCGGCGCCGGCCGGCGCCAGTATTCGAAATTGCTCCGGATCGCGCTCATCATATCGAAAAGAATGGAAAGCGTATGACCGTCGCTCCGATCCACGATGTCCCGCGCCCAGGCCACAAGTCGGCCTTCCGGATCGGCGGCGTGCACGCGCATCACGGGTTCGAGTTCCGATAGTTCGTCGTTATCGTAGAGAAAGGGATAGCGCGTCGCCGTCTGAAGCAGAAGATTTGTGGGTTGCAGAGATTCATAATGGTAGATGCTGATATCGCTGATGAAGCGCAGCGTATCTGACATCACGTCACCAAACTCGGCAAACGCGACAGAATTTCCGAAGACATCGTAGATCCAGTGGACCCGCTCCGGCTGCGGTGAAATAGAAAGGTTCGTTTCCAAAAGCCTCAGGCTGTGGCTATCGCGCGGTCGGAACATCATACGGTGCCGGCCGAAGGTAACCGGCTCGGCGTAGCGATACTCCGTCGTATGACTGACGGTAAGATGACGGCACATAAAACACACCGCTGTTCTGGTGCGCCGGACTGAGAACCGAACGCTTTCTTTGAGCAGAGTTTTCTCCGGCGCGTCCTACCCCACCATGTTGCCAGGCGAGGCGACGTCCAACACATCTCGCCCGCCATACGCAGCATACATCCCCCGGGCACGCACTTTCCACTCACTCCAGGGGCTTGTGGAAACCACCCTAAACGTCGATTGCCCGAAGCGGTTCCCTCACCGAATTCGATCCAGCGAAAGGCCGTCAGCCACCCAAATCTTTTGCTCCCGCACTAGAAAATCGGCCGATCTACCACCACGCATCGGCCCTGAACCTCACGCTTGGTCAGTCGCAAACAAAAATTTGTCCCCGCACGACGGAACCCATCGGGAAATTCTGTGTTTTGGCTTAGCGGAATTCCGTGCTTGCCCCCGGGCGCGACGTGCGACCCCGGGATGGCGCGCTTTTGGTATTGGGGTTGGGACATGGACGACGTTGGACCTGCAGATCCAAGTTCGCAGGACAGTCGTGAGCAAAACGAAGAAATTGTCGTTCTCTTGAATGCCTTGCAGTCGGTCAGAGGCGGCAACTTCACGGTCCGTCTGCCCGGCGACTGGGAAGGGCTGTATGGCCGGTTGAGCGATGTCTTTAACGATATCGTCGCGACCAACCAGCAGATGGCCGCGCAGCTAGAGCGCGTTGGCTTGGCGGTCGGCAAGGAGGGGCGGACGAAGCAGCGTGTCAGCCTGGGACTAAGCCGCGGTTCATGGGCGGAAATGGAAGAATCCGTCAACGCCTTGATCGATGACCTGCTGTGGCCAACGACAGAGGCTACGCGCACCATCGAAGCCGTCGCGCGCGGCGACCTGCTGCAAACCATGCGGCTGGAAGTGGACGGCCGGCCGCTGAAGGGCGAATTCCTCCGCTCCGCGACGATCGTCAACACGATGATCAAGCAGCTTTCCGTCTTTACGTCGGAAGTCACCCGCGTCGCGCGCGAAGTCGGAACGGACGGCAAGCTCGGCGGACAGGCGCAAATCCGCGAAGTCACGGGCGTCTGGAAGGACTTGACTGATAGCGTCAATTCGATGGCCTCGAACTTGACAGCCCAGGTTCGCAACATTTCCGAAGTCACCATAGCGGTCGCCAATGGCGACCTGTCGAAGAAGATCACCGTGGACGTTCGGGGCGAGATCCTTCAGCTCAAGGAAGCCATCAACACGATGGTCGACCAGCTCCGCTCGTTTGCCGCCGAGGTGACGCGCGTGGCCCGCGAGGTGGGGACCGAGGGACGTCTCGGCGGCCAAGCCGTCGTGCCTGGCGTCGGTGGAACTTGGAAGGATCTGACCGATAACGTCAACCTACTCGCCGCCAATCTCACCACGCAGGTTCGTAACATCGCCGAAGTTACCACCGCCGTGGCACGCGGAGACCTCTCGCGCAAAATTACGGTCGACGTGAAAGGCGAAATTCTCGAACTCAAGAACACCATCAACACGATGGTGGACCAGTTGAACTCGTTTGCCTCCGAAGTGACGCGCGTCGCGCGCGAAGTCGGCACGGAGGGGCAGTTGGGCGGCCAAGCCGTCGTCCCCGGCGTCGCCGGCACGTGGAAAGACTTGACCGACAACGTCAACTCGATGGCGGGCAACCTCACGGGCCAGGTTCGCAACATTGCCGAGGTCGCAACCGCCATCGCCAGCGGCGACCTTTCCAAGAAGATTACCGTCAACGTCTCGGGCGAAATCCTACGCCTCAAGGAGACGATCAACACGATGGTCGATCAGCTGAACGCGTTCGCGTCGGAAGTGACGCGCGTCGCGCGCGAGGTCGGCACCGAAGGCAAGCTCGGCGGACAGGCCGACGTTCGCGGCGTCGCCGGAACGTGGAAAGACCTGACCGACAGCGTCAACTCCATGGCGTCGAACCTCACAACCCAGGTGCGCAACATCGCCGAGGTCTCGACCGCCATCGCCAACGGCGATTTGTCCAAGAAGATTGACGTCGACGTGCGCGGTGAGGTGCTGGAGCTGAAGCAAACCATCAACACGATGGTTGATCAGCTGAACGCTTTTGCCGGGGAAGTCACGCGTGTGGCGCGCGAGGTTGGCACCGAAGGGCGCCTGGGCGGCCAGGCCGTGGTGCCAGGCGTCGCCGGGACTTGGAAGGACCTGACCGACAACGTCAACTTCATGGCCGGAAACCTGACGGCACAGGTGCGCAACATCGCCGAAGTGACGACCGCGGTGGCGCGTGGCGACCTATCACGCAAGATCACCGTCGACGTGAAGGGTGAAATCCTCGAGCTGAAGAACACCATTAACACAATGGTCGACCAGCTGAACGCATTCGCATCCGAAGTCACGCGCGTTGCACGCGAGGTCGGCACCGAAGGCAAGCTCGGCGGGCAGGCCCAAGTGCCCGGCGTCGCCGGCACCTGGAAGGATCTGACCGACAACGTCAACTTCATGGCCGGAAACCTGACGGCACAGGTGCGCAACATCGCCGAAGTCGCGACCGCCATCGCGGGCGGCGATCTGTCCAAGAAAATCACCGTCGACGTGCGCGGCGAAATCCTGCTGCTGAAGGAAACGCTGAACACAATGGTCGATCAGCTCAACGCCTTTGCCGGCGAAGTCACGCGCGTCGCGCGCGAAGTCGGCACCGAAGGGCGCCTGGGCGGCCAAGCAGTCGTCCCGGGCGTCGCCGGTACCTGGAAGGACCTGACCGACAACGTCAACCTGCTCGCCGCCAATCTCACAACGCAGGTCCGAAACATCGCGGAAGTAACGACCGCCGTGGCTCGCGGCGACCTGTCTCGCAAGATCACCGTCGATGTGAAGGGTGAAATCCTGGAACTGAAAAACACTATCAACACGATGGTCGATCAGCTCAACGGCTTCGCATCCGAAGTGACGCGCGTGGCGCGCGAAGTCGGCACCGAAGGCAAGCTCGGCGGGCAAGCCCAGGTACCGGGCGTTGCCGGCACCTGGAAGGACCTGACCGATACCGTCAACATCATGGCCGCCAACCTGACGGAACAGGTGCGCGGCATCGTCAAGGTCGTGACCGCAGTTGCAGAGGGCGATCTGAAACCAAAACTGACCGTGAAATCCAAGGGCGAAGTCGCCGCCCTAGCCGACACCATCAACGCGATGACGGAAACGCTCGCTATCTTCGCCGATCAGGTCACGACGGTCGCGCGCGAAGTCGGCGTTGAGGGCCGCCTTGGCGGACAGGCCAATGTGCCCGGTGCCTCCGGCACGTGGAAAGACTTGACCGGCAACGTCAATCTGCTCGCCGCCAATCTAACCAACCAGGTTCGCGCCATCGCGGAAGTGGCCACCGCTGTGACGAGCGGCGATCTTACCCGCTCGATCCAGGTCGAAGCGCGCGGAGAAGTCGCCGAGCTCAAGGACAACATCAACACCATGATCGGCAATTTGCGTCTCACGACCGAGCGCAACACCGAGCAGGACTGGTTGAAAACGAATTTGGCGCGCTTCACGAGCATGCTACAGGGCCAGCGGGACATCGTCACGGTCGGCCGCCGGCTGCTTTCCGAACTCGTGCCCCTTGTGAACGCACAGCAGGGCGTAATTTACAGAATAACCAACGAGCCCGGCCGCGAGTTGAAGCTGCTCGCGGAATACGCCGCCGATGCTGGCACTGGTTTCTCAGCCTATCGCGCATTGGGTTCCGGCCTGGTCGGTCAGTGTGCGCTCGACAAAAAGCGCATCGTCATCCGTGATGTTCCATCCGACGTCGCACCCATCGATTCCGGATTGCTGAAAGCCATGCCGCGCAGCGTGGTCGTTCTTCCTGTGATGTTTGAAGATCAGATCAAGGCGGTGATTTCGCTGTCCACGCTTCACGACTTTGACGGCGCCTATCTCACGTTTGTCGATCAGCTGACGAGCAACATCGGCATCGTTCTCAATAGTATCGAAGCAACAATGCAAACCGAAGAACTGCTCGCGCAATCGCAGACGCTCGCTGCCGAGTTGCAGACGCAGCAGAGCGAGCTGCAGCAGACCAACGAGCAGCTGGAACAGAAGGCTCAACAGCTCGCGGAGCGTAATGTCGACGTCGAGCGCAAAAACGAAGAGATCGACCAGGCGCGGCGCGCGATCGAGGAGAAGGCATCGGAACTCGCGCTCACCTCGCGCTACAAATCCGAGTTTCTCGCGAACATGTCGCATGAATTGCGCACACCTCTAAACTCGATCCTAATTCTCGGTCAGCAGCTGACGGACAACCCGGAAGGCAATCTTACCGAGCGGCAGGTCGAATACGCGCGCACCATCCACGGCGCCGGAACCGATCTTCTCAACCTCATCAGCGACATTCTCGACCTCTCCAAGATCGAGTCCGGCACCGTCTCCGTCGAGGCCGAGGACGTACACTTCAGCAGTCTGCTTGAATCCGTCGCGCGCCCCTTCCGGCACGAAGCCGAGCGCCGTCGCGTGGGCTTCCGTTTGTCACTCGACGACCGGCTGGGCAGGACGATCCACACCGACACCAAACGCTTGCAGCAAGTGCTCAAGAACCTGCTTTCGAATGCCTTCAAGTTCACGACCGTGGGTCGTGTCAGTCTTTCTGTCTCGCTGGCGCACGATGGCTGGAGCCCAGACAACCCCACGCTCACCGAGGCACCGGCTGTCGTCAGCTTCGAAGTGCAGGATACCGGTATTGGCATTCCCGTCGAAAAGCAGAAGCTCGTTTTTGAGGCGTTTCAGCAAGCGGATGCGAGCACGAGCCGGAAATATGGCGGAACCGGGCTCGGGCTGGCGATCAGCCGCGAGCTCGCGCATCTGCTCGGCGGAGAAATCCAACTGCGTAGCGAACCGAATGTCGGGAGCGCCTTCACGCTGTATCTTCCTTTGCGCTACAGCGGCCCCGCTGCCGCGCCCGCAAAAGCCTCACGTTCTGAAGGCGCCCTTGCTCACAACGACAACGCGGTCGAGAAGTCGACCGAAGTCCTGAATGACGATCGGGACATTCTGAACCCCGGCGACAAGGTTCTTTTGATTGTTGAGGACGATCCGGCGTACGCGCGCACCCTCATCGATATCGCGAGATCTCTCGATTCCAAGGTCATCGCAACCGGTCGTGGCAGCGAAGCCCTGACACTTGCCGCCGAACACAATCCTACGGCGATCTCCCTCGACATTTACCTGCCCGATCTCCTGGGCTGGACGGTATTAAGCCACTTAAAGCGCAATACGCTGACGCGCCACATACCGGTTCAGATCACCACACTCGACGACGACCGCCAGCATGGCCTGACCCACGGCGCTTATGGCTTCCTCAAGAAGCCCTCGTCCATCGAAGAGATCAAAAACTCATTCGAACGGATTCTGCAATTTTCCGAACAGAACAAGCGCCGCCTGCTCATCGTCGAAGACAACCCTGCCGAGCGCCTAAGCATCCGTGAACTTCTCGACCACGACGACTTGGAGATAGCGACGGTCGCCGATGGTTCAACCGCGCTTTCACGCATGCGCACCGAACCGTTCGACTGCGTCGTGCTCGACCTCAGTCTCCCGGACATGACAGGCTTCGACATCCTAGAGACCATGCGCGCAGATAAAGAACTTTGCGAAATCCCGGTCGTCGTGTTTACGGGCCGCTCTCTGTCTCCCGACGAGGATGCGCGGCTCGCCCAGTTCGCTCGGAAGGTAGTGGTGAAGGGCGTCGAGTCTCCCGAACGGCTACTCGACGAAACCGCGCTCTTTCTCCATCGCGTCGTGGACGATCTGCCAGTGGAGAAGCGCCAGCTCTTAAGCCGTCTGCACACCGCTGACGACAGCCTGATCGGACAAACGGTGCTCCTCGTGGATGACGACCCGCGGAACATCTTCGCGTTGAGCAGTGTGCTTGAGCGCCGCAGTATGCGGGTGCTGACCGCTAACACAGGTCGTGAGGCAATCGATTTACTCGGCGAAAACGACAACGTCGCGATCGTGTTGATGGACATCATGATGCCCGAGATGGATGGCTATCAGACAATGATGCAAATCCGGTCCAACCCGAAGCGTCGGCGTCTGCCGATCGTCGCCTTGACCGCGAAGGCCATGAAGGGTGATCGCGAAAAATGTCTCGAGGCCGGTGCATCCGACTACCTCGCAAAACCCGTGGACACTGACCAGCTTCTTTCTGTTTTGCGCATGTGGCTGCACCGTTGAGCAAGGCATGAGCGGAAAAAATCCCGTCAACATCCTCTTGGTCGACGACCAGCCTGGGAAGCTTCTCACCTATGAGAGCATCCTGCGCTGCCTCGGGGAAAATCTCATCAGAGTTCAGTCGGCGAATGACGCGCTGGCAGCGTTGCTGAAGACCGACGTCGCGCTGATCCTGATGGACGTTTGTCTGCCGGAGGTCGACGGATTCGAGCTCGCCAAGCTCATACGCCAGCATCCGCGCCATGAACAAACCGCAATCATCTTCGTGTCCGGTGTTCGCATAAGCCAGGAGGACCTTGTACGTGGCTACGAGACCGGCGGCGTTGACTACGTATCGGTGCCCGTCGTTCCGGAAATCCTATTGGCTAAGGTCAAAATATTCGTCGAGCTCTATCGCAAAACGAAAATGCTGGAAGAACTGAACGAGGAATTGGAATGTCGGGTTGTCGAGCGCACGCGAGAACTCGAACAGTCCAACAGCCGGCTTCGCGAAAGCGAGGAACGGCTGCGTTTGGCGAGCCTTGCCGCCCGTTTCGTAACCTACGAGTACGACAGCGCCGTCGACGAACTAAAAGCGCCCGCCGACGTCCGCGAAATTCTAGGCAAGGATTTGGCGCCCAATGGTCCGCTGCAAGCGCTCCTTGATCATATCCACCCTGACGATCGCTCGGCAATCGAACGCGCCTTACGCGCCCCGGAGTGCGACTCCGAGATCGAATTCCGCTTCCACATAACCGACAAGCCGCCGTCCTGGTTTCTCAATCGCTGCCGATCATTTCAGCGTGAAGGCCAAGACGGCACGCGCGTGCTCGGGACATTCCTCGATATCAATCAGCGCAAGAACGCAGAGGAGCATCAATTGCTACTCATGGCGGAACTTGATCACCGCGTGAAAAATGTGCTGGCAAACGTTGTAGCGATGGCACGCTTGTCGAGTGGCACAGCACGATCCATTCCCCATTACGTGTCAGCATTGACGGCGCGCCTTCAGTCCATGGCGTCCGCGCATGACCTGCTACGCAGAGGCGACTGGCGCGGCGCGGCCTTTGCCGAGCTTGTGAATACCGCGTTAATGCCTTTCACGGCCGCGGGGCACGAGAACATCTCTCTTGAAGGCCCTCCCCTAAACCTGACAACCAAGTCCGCCCAAGGCCTGGCCCTCGTTCTGCACGAACTCGCAACCAACGCCGTCAAGCATGGCTCGCTTTCGGTGGCTGGCGGAAGCGTGGACGTTGGATGGCGGAGATGGTCGCAAGGTACCGACATGTTCGAGTTTAGTTGGCGAGAGCACGGCGGTCCCAGCGTTTCGGAACCGGACGGCCGGGGCTTTGGAATGTGCGTTCTGGAATCCGCCGCGGCAGAGACCGGAGGCGAAGTTGTTTGCCGTTGGCACCCGGAAGGCTTCGCGTTCTCGTTCCGTGGAGCATTGCTCCCTGACAGCCCCACCACCTCGACGACTCGCCCGTTCGACACCGCAGCCGCTTCGGCAAGCAGTGCGGGCCACACGGAGAAGCGTTCGGTTCTAGTCGTCGAAGACGAACCGCTGATCGCACTTCAGATTCAGATGGACCTTGAGGAAGACGGCCACAGCGTGGTCGGTCCCGCTGCGACGTTGAATGACGGACTAATGCTTGCGAAGGCCGGCGGCTTCGAATTGGCGGTAATCGACGTCAATCTTGGCGACCAGAACAGCACCGAAATAGCGGAGTTTCTGATTGAAAAGCGGGTTCCGTTCGCGGTCGCAACAGGCTTCAATGACCTCGCAAGCCTCCCTGCAAGTCTGCAGAATCAAGCCCGCATCAGCAAGCCCTATGATCCAAGTCAGCTCCGGGCGGTGATCAGGGAACTAGGCAAGCTGGCCGACGTCTCCACCGAATAGCGAGCAGAACAACTATGTATTCGGAGGATCAGCCGGCAAATCTTCACGCGTCCGCAGAAGGTTTCGTATTCTCAGCACGACTTCTCTCATGTCGAACGGCTTTGAAACATAATCGTCCGCCCCGCTGTCGAGCCCTGAAACGCGGTCTCGCGGGGACCCCAGAGCGCTGATCATCAGGATCGGGATATTGAGGTGAGATCGAATGTATTTCGCAACCTCTCTACCGTCATCACCGTTGAGGCGGACGTCTAGCGTCACAACGTCGATAGCGGGCATCTGCGAAAGGCGCCTCAATGCGGCTTTGGCGGAGGGCGCGCATTCCACTTTATACCCTTCCTGGGCGAGACCAGCACGCAACATCTCGCGCACCAAAAACTCGTCTTCCACCACAAGGACATTGAACGACTTCATAGCGCTATCAACGCAATCGACGGCAATTGGTTGCAGACGCTCTCCACCCGCTCCAGGCGGACTGCGATGCTACGATGGCACAACAGCTTGGCGAGAATGGGATACGCAGACCAAAAAAATCGGAGACCAGACGCGGGGTGAGTGACGTTCCTGACGACATCGCGGAATTTCTGGGCCGCTACATCGACTCCATCGCACAGCTCGAGGCACTTTTGCTCGTGCGGCGACAGCCGGAGGCGTCATGGACAGTTAGCAGCATAGCCCGCCGTCTATACGTGAGCGAAAGCGATGCGACAGCCGTACTCGATACCCTTTGTGCCGACGGCCTGCTCAACGAGCAGAACGGTATCTATAGATTTTCCGCAGCAACGGATGAGCGTAAGGCCCAGGTGGATCGAGTGGATGAATTCTACTCGCGCCACATCATTCCGGTGACTAACCTTATTCACGCGAAGCCGCGGAGGCTACGGGAATTTTCCGATGCATTCAAATTCAGAAAGGACCGGCAATGACGGCCGCCGTCATCTATAGCCTTTGCGCACTGACCGCCGCCTTGTGCGCCTATCTCTTGCTACAATCGTACAGGCGAAGTGGATACCGCCTTTTGCTCTGGAGCGGTCTTTGCTTTGCGGGCTTAACCGCTAACAACCTGTTTCTTGTCTGCGACAAGCTCGTCTTTCCCGAAGCGGACTTCTCATTGTTGCGTGGAATTTCTGCACTGCTGGCCATGACCGTGCTGCTGTACGGCCTAGTTTGGGATACCGAATGACAAGCTCACTCAACGCGGTGATCCTCGGCGCCGTCGCGATGGCCTCGCTTGTCGCCGCAGTGTTCTTCTTCAAGTTCTGGCGTCAATCGCGCGACCAGTTGTTCATCTGGTTCGCGATCGCGTTCTTTATCGATGCGGTGACGCGCCTTCTTCTTGGCTTGAGCGATGTCTCCCGCGAATACGAGCCATTCTTCTACCTGGCTCGCCTCGCAACCTTCTGTGCGATCATCCTCGCAATTGTGCAAAAGAACTGGCCACGCAGCGGCACTTAGCGAAGGCATCGATACGACGAATTCGAGCGGCCGACTGCTGTTTCACATCACGGGTTCTCTCGCTGAGTTCGGACGCTGCCTGATTAGCGAACGAACGTGCGCAGGGATGCGGGCAGCGAAAGACCGAGGCCAGAAGATCGGTCGGCCTAGCAAGCTCACCAACGCAATTATTGAAGACGCGCTGGAGCAGCTTGCCAACTCGGAAATCAGCGATGCCCGCTCGCCAGTCACGTCGGAGTGGCGCCGATAGCACTTCGCTGACGGCGATTGGGTTAACAAGCGCGCACATTAGCTGACGGATCGCCCTCATAAACTGAGTGCTTTTGGCTGCTTTGCCGAGTCGGCGACTGGCCGCCAGCGGAAGTTGATGTGCCTAAGTTGCGGCGCTCAAGAGAACATCCACACCAGCGCGCCTTTCCTACGGTTCTTGACGGTCGCTCCCTGCAAAGCGATCCACACGAGCAGGTACTCCATCTAACCCTTGTCACATCCGGCGAAAAAAAGACGGTGCGGCTCCATGACTTAACGCACTTTTTCCGGTGCGATGCCCACGGCGTCGGCGCGGGGTGCTATACTAGCTTAATTATCAGTACGAAGGAGCAGACCCATGGCCAACGACGAGACAGATCACGGGCATTCTCACGACACGCCCCACAGCCATACGCACGAGCATCGCCACACGCACGAGCACACCCATAGCCATACGCATGAGCATCGGCACGGCGACCTCGTGCATACGCATCCGCACACCCATACGCATAGCCACGAGCACGGCCACACGCACGAGCACGTGCACGGGGCCGATCATACCCATGCGAGCCTGCACGAGGGCAAAGCGTCCCACGACCACAGCCACGCGGATGATCCGCACGGCACGCACGATCACGGCCACTAGCCCCAGGGCACTTCCGACCGGCAGGGCGCCTCTAGCCCAACGGATACGAACGTGGCTGCGGGGTTTGGACCGCAGGTCATCAAAGCCAACCAGGACGGGGTAAGACAGAACTTGCCGTGCGCAAGCCTGATGGTTCAAATTATCTTGGGCATCTGCGGGGACAGAACGATCGCAGCATCGCGAAAACGTTGTTGGTCGTAAAGTAAGTCAACTCGCCTACACGATCTCCAAAAGAAGATCCTTTGCCTCAACCTCGTTACCAGCCGACACATGAATTTTCTGAACGGTACCGTTCATCTCGGCGTGGATACTGGCCTCCATTTTCATGGCTTCCATCGTCAGCAATAGGTCCCCCACTGAAACCTTCTGGCCTTGATTGACACATATCGAAGCGACAAGTCCCGGCATCGGCGCGCCGACATGCCCGTTGTTCTTTTCGTCCGTCTTGATCCTTTTCTTGTCTTTGCCGACCCGACTTTTGTCAGCAATGCGTATCGTTCGCGGCTGGCCGTTGAGTTCGAAAAACACGCGCACATCGCCGTCGTCATTGGGTTCGCCTAAGGCGACCAAACGGATTTCCAGAGTTTTACCGGGATCGATTTCGACTGAAATTTCCTCACCTGGCTGCATGCCATAGAAAAAATTCAACGTCGGCAGCGTGCGCACCGGACCGAAAGCCTTGTGATCGCGCGTATAGTCCTCAAATACCTTCGGGTACATAAGATAGCCAAAAAAGTCCTCATCATCCAATTCGACGCCTAGTCTGTTGGATGTTTGCGTTTTCTCTGTTTCGAGGTCGACGGGAGGCAGGTGGGCACCGGGCCGTCCCGTTATCGGCGTCGCACCTTTGAGCACTTTTTTGCGGATTGCCTCGGGGAAGCCGCCCGGCGGTTCTCCTAGGTTGCCCATCATCATGTTGACCACAGATTCCGGGAAGGACAGATCGACTTTGGGGTTTTCGACGTCCTCGCGGGTCAATCCTTGACTGACCATCATCAAAGCCATATCTCCGACGACTTTTGATGTCGGTGTCACTTTCACGAGGTCGCCGAACATCGCGTTGACGTCGGCGTATGCTTTCGCAATCTCATTCCAACGGTCATCAAGTCCTAAGGACCGGCTTTGCGCTTTCAGATTGGTGAATTGGCCGCCCGGCATCTCATGAAGGAACACTTCTGAATTCGGGGATTGCAGGCCCGCCTCGAACCCCCTGTAAAGCTGGCGTGTTCCCTCCCAATAGTCCGAGATTTTGCGGATCGCATAATAGTCAAGTCCGGTATCGCGCTCGGTGTTTTGCAGCGCGGAAACGATCGAGCCCAATGGCGGCTGCGACGTGCCCCCCGAGAGGGCGTCCATCGCACAGTCGACTATGTCAACTCCGGCTTCAGCGGCAGCAAGGATGGAAGCCGTGCCTAAGCCGGACGTGTCGTGCAAATGAAAGTGGATTGGCAGTCCGATTTCCTCCTTCAGCGCTTTGATTAGAACTTTCGCTGCCGCGGGCTTCAACAAGCCGGCCATATCCTTGAGACCAATAATATGGGTGCCGGCTGATTTGAGCTTCATCGCTAAGTCGAGATAATATTGGAGCGCGTACTTGCTGCGGCGCTCGTCGAGAATATCGCCCGTGTAGCAGATAGACGCCTCGCAAACTTTGCCCTCGGAAAGAACCGTTTCGATCGCAAGTTTCATCGATGGAAACCAGTTCATGCTGTCGAATATACGAAATACATCGACGCCGCTGGCTGCGGCCTGACGGACGAATCCTTCCACGACGGTGTCCGGATATGCTGTATAGCCGACGCCGTTGGAGGAGCGGAACAACATCTGCGTCATGAGATTTGGCATCTTGGCGCGAAGGTCGCGCAAACGCTGCCAGGGACATTCTTTCAAAAACCTGTAAGCCACGTCGAATGTTGCGCCGCCCCAACACTCCATCGAAAACAGGTTGGGCAGATAGTGGCTATACGCCTCCGCCACCCCGATCATATCAATCGAGCGCATGCGCGTGGCGATGAGTGACTGGTGCGCGTCGCGCATCGATGTATCGGTGATCAATAGGCGCTTCTGCGACGCGACCCAGTCCGCGACGGCCTGCGGTCCTTGTTGCTCAAGCAGCGTGCGCAACCCAGTAGGGCGCTCTGAAACCGGCACGGGTGGCGGGGTCGGAGCTTTGATGCCGGGCTCCGGCTTAGGAAGAGTTTTGGCTTCCGGGTGACCGTTGACGGACACATCGGCAATGTACGTCAGCAACCGGGTGGCGCGGTCGCGGCGAACTTTAAAGTCGAACAGTTCAGGTGTCGTATCAATAAACTTGGTCGTGTAGCTGAGGTCGAGAAATGTTGGGTGCGCCAGCAAATTTTCGACGAAGGCAATATTGGTTGAAACGCCACGAATACGAAATTCCCGCAAGGCACGGTCCATGCGAGCCACGGCCGCTTCCGGCTTAGGTGCCCAAACGGTCACTTTTTCAAGCAGAGAGTCATAGTATTGGGTGACGACCGCGCCCGTATAGGCCGTTCCGCCGTCAAGCCTGACGCCCATCCCCGTTGCCGCGCGGTAGGCAGAAATGCGTCCGTAATCGGGAATGAAGTTATTCTGGGGATCTTCCGTGGTGACGCGACATTGAATCGCGTGGCCATAGAGTTCGACGTCTTCTTGTCGCTGCGCGCCTGTCGCTTCAGCTAAGGTTGCTCCTTCGGTCAACAGAATCTGCGCGCGCACAATATCGATCCCCGTGACCTCTTCGGTGACCGTGTGCTCGACTTGGATACGGGGATTGACCTCAATGAAGTAGAAGTTGCCGGTTTCGACCTCCATCAGGAACTCGACGGTGCCTGCGGCCTTATAACCGACATGGCGACAGATCCTCACGCCAAGTTCACACACTTGCCGGCGTTGCGCGTCGCTGAGATAAGGCGCGGGTGCGCGTTCTACGACCTTTTGATTCCGACGCTGAACGGAACAGTCGCGCTCCCACAAATGGTAGACATTGCCGGCGCTGTCGCCGAGGATTTGCACTTCAACGTGACGCGCCTTCCCCAACAACTTCTCCAGATATCCCTCGCCGTTCCCAAACGCATTCTCGGCTTCGCGGCGACCTTCCACGACCTTTCGTTCAAGCTCATTTGCGTTCAGGATCGGCCGCATACCGCGTCCGCCGCCACCCCAAGACGCCTTGAGCATGAGCGGATAGCCAATAGCTTCCGCCATCTTGCGGATATCGGCCATGTCGGCTGGTAGGACATCGGTTGCGGGTATCACAGGAACGCCGGCGGCAATCGCGACACGGCGTGCCGACGCCTTGTCGCCAAGCGCACGCATCGTGCTTGCACTTGGGCCTATGAAGGCGATCCCATTCGCCTCGCACGCATCGACGAGGGCGGGATTCTCGGATAAAAGACCGTAGCCTGGATGTACGGCATCAGCTCCCGCCAATTTGGCAACGCGAATAACCTCATCGATTGAAAGGTAGGCCGCAACCGGGCCTAGTCCTTTGCCGATGTGGTAGGCCTCATCGGCCTTAAATCGATGAAGCCCGAGTTTGTCCTGCTCTGCAAAGATTGCGACAGTCTTTTTGCCCAACTCGTTCGCAGCTCGCATCACGCGAATAGCGATCTCCCCACGATTGGCAACGAGAATTTTGCGAATTTCTTGCATATCGGCACCACGATTGTTTCAGCGATCTTAGGGACGGTTTCCGCAGATTTGAAGTCGTGGCCGTCACAAGCATTCGCTCACCTGTCGGTCGTAGAATGTTTTGAGAGAGTTTAGGGCTTGTCGGACAGTAGGCTCTTCATGCCCGCTTTTGGCGAGCAGCCTCACCCGCGAGCTACGGCCCGCTCCATCGCCCACGCAGCATCTAGCTAGGAGGTGTTCTGAACTGACATTCCGCCCAAGCCACTCGCTGTTGACCGGCCACGCACGCGTCTCATCGCGCTTGATGAGCGCGTCTCGTTCCTCGAAACCAGGCTCGAAAGATGGAGCCGAAGACTGACCAGGTCTTGGGCGCGGATGTCGACGTTCGTGGCGCCCTTCGCAAGCCGCGGGCCGACCTGGCCGGCATCATCGCGACGTCGGTCACGCCTCTGCCACGGCACGACCATAGCAAAGGATTAGGCTGCCGGCGCCAAAGGAGCGCTAATCACCGTCTCATAAGCGACGCCGAACTTTTCGGCAGAGTTGCAAACGATATATGGCACGCCCCATTCAGCCAGCGCCCTAGTGAGAGCGCGGGTGCTCTCCGGGTAGCCTATCATGGCGACATCCAATCGCTTCGCTCGAATCAGTGTGATTGCGGACGCTGCGTTGGCGACGACGTGCACCTTGGCCCCAAGCGCGCTGAGCCTGCCGAACATGTCAGCGGCCGCCAGACTTGCGCCGTCGACAATTAGGACAGAGTACCCCTTGAGAGAGGGTTGCTTCGTCATGGTGGGTACCTCGCTGCGAGCCACGCTCGCGCTTGCGTGGAGCAAGGCCTTGGTCAAAGGCCCGCAGTCCCAGAAGACAGTCCGTACGGGGGACGGAACTGACCGATGCTGGAAATGCCCCGTGGCACCCACTGTTTAAGCCCAGGAACCTCCAGAGCAACATAAATCGTCACCGCAACGCACCCACAGTGATGGGTGCTTGCAAGCACTCATGATTCTCACGTCGCCTCCTCGGCGGCGACGCTTTGACCCTGTGAAGTATCACAGCCGACAAAGCACGATTGAGGGCGCTGGCTTGGAACACCTTATGACCGGCGAGACCGCCCAGCCGCGCTGGCGAACGATATGACACGTATGCAAAACACATCTAGGATCGTTGCCATACGGGCTTACGCGCATTCTCACGGCCGACGAAGCGCCCAGCCTCAAAAAGCCGTTGCCGACTAGTATCAGCGCATCGTGTCGACAGACGGTGATAAGCGGACGTCGAGCCGCTCACCCGCTAATCTAGGAGCCAGACAATTGGTAGGCCTGTCGAGCGTCTACTCGGAGCCGTCGCCTTCGGCGAAGTCGCGTAGTGCTTGCGGATCTGAAACCGTAATCGCACGATAGTTGTAGCTTACCCAACCTGCGTCGGAGAACCGCTGCATAGCTGCGTTCACTTGCTGACGCGATGCATTGGCCATTACCCCGATCTCGGCCTGCGACAAAGGAATGGGCACGTCACCTATCCAGGCCGCTCTTTGGACAATGGCCGCGATGCGCCGGACTGCATCCCGCTTCTGCAGATCGTGGATGACCCGGATGAGCACATCCACACCGAGTACTGAAATGACCCCGAACGCACGGACGACGTTGGGATCGCTTTCTGCCATCTGTTCCATCGCATCGATCGGCACATGCATCATCCAAGCATCGCCGAGCGCCCGCAATTCGCCTCGACGAGGTTGACCAGTCATGAAACAGCCTTCGCCCGTCCAGGCCCCGGGCACGCCCAAGTGGATCAGGGATGGCGTTCCATCGGGCGGGGCAGAGTTGACCGTCACCGTGCCAGCGACAAGCCCATAGATTCCACCGACTGGATCACCCAAGCGGAACACGGGTTGATTAGGCTCAAATTTCAGTAGAGTCGCACGAGCGAGCAGTCGGATGCGAAAAGCTTCAGGCAAGTAGCTCAACCAGCCATTCCGGCAAAGAATTTGCTCGGCCTCTTCGCGCGAAATTTCGGGCATTTTTTTCACCAACTGTCCGAATTCATACAGATTTCCTCCGCGTATGTGCCAATCTTTGCTCAAGGATACGGATCGTTGAGGCCTCACCGCAAGAGGTAGCGGCAGGGTCCCAAGTGTTTGCTGGCCAAATTTGGAGGAAAGATTCATGGCGAGAATTGCCGTTGCGGCACTCGCAATTGCGTTGGTGTCGGGCGCCGCTATTGCTCAGGACATTGCCCCATCTGAAGTGCGAGCGATCTCGAAGGAGGCAACGATCTACGGCTTCCCGCTCGTCGACAATTATCGTGTGCAGTACTCGTATTTCGTCGACCCGAACAATCCCGACTTCAAGGCCCCGTGGAACACGCTCAACAATGTCGCTCGCGTCTTCACACCGGACGACAAAGCGATCCAGACACCGAACTCGGACACGCCGTATTCGCAGCTCGGAGCCGATCTGCGCGCTGAGCCCCTCGTGATCAGCGTTCCTGAGGTGGAGGCCGGGCGATACTATTCGCTGCAGTTCGTCGACATGTACACATTCAACTTCGCCTATGTTGGAAGTCGTGCGACGGGCAACGGTACCGGAAACTTCCTGCTCGCCGGTCCCCGCTGGAGGGGCGACAAGCCTCCAGGCATCAAAGCGATCATCCAATCTGAAACGGACTTCGATTTTGTACAGTATCGAACGCAGCTCCTGGATCCGAGAGACATCGCGAACGTCGAGAAAGTTCAGGCCGGATACAAGGTCCAGCCACTTTCACAGTTCCTCGGACAGACTGCGCCACCTGCAGCTCCCGATATCGATTTCATCAAGCCCTTGTCGCCGGAGGAGCAGCGCACCTCGCCCGAGTTCTTCACAATTCTGAATTTCGTTCTTCAATTCTGTCCGACGCACTCGTCCGAAACTGAGCTGATGGCGCGCTTCGCCAAGATCGGCATTGGCGCCGGCAAGACGTTCGACTTCAAATCCCTCTCACCTGACTTGCAACATGCCGTTCGCGACGGCATGGCTGACGCGTGGAAGGAATTTGCGGAGTTCAAGACGTCGCAGATCGACACCGGCAAGCGGCCCGCCAGCGAGGCCTTTGGAACCCGTGAGTTCATTAACAACGACTACATGGCCCGCATGGCGGCCGCGGCCTTGGGAATCTATGGGAACTCGAAGGAAGAGGCACTGTATCCAGCCTATTTTGTCGACGCCGATGGGCAGAAGCTGGACGGCGCCTACCGCTACACGCTGAGCCTCGCGCCGGATCAATTGCCGCCGGTCAACTCGTTCTGGTCGCTCACGGTCTACGACCTGCCGGCGAGCCTGCTCTATGCCAACCCAATCAATCGCTATCTCATCAACTCACCGATGCTGCCGGGCCTGAAGCGCGACGCCGACGGCAAGATTACAATTTACCTCCAGCACGAGGCTCCGGAAAAGGATCTGGAATCGAATTGGCTCCCAATCCCCGCGGGCCCGTTCTGGGCGACGCTCAGGCTATACTGGCCGAAGGCTGAAGCGCTGGATGGACGCTGGAAGCAGCCGCCGCTCGAGCGCGCGAACTAAATTGCATCAGGAGCCCTGCCATGCCCGCTATCCGGACTCGTCCAGTGCTGTCAGCTGCTGGGATGATTCTCTTCGGCGCCAGTATCACGACTATGTCCGCGCAAGGTGCCGATAGCCTCGTCGTCACGCAGGCGAACTATTGTCGCGCGGAGACGGACCGCGCCTTTGCGAGTGGCCTCGGTTTGTCGGGCGGTGTGAATCGATGGTTTCACTTCCGCGCAGTCACACCGCTCGACAAGCAGAACGTCATTCGCATGAACAAGGATACGCTCTACTCGTCGGCGCTGGTGGATACGTCCGAAGGCGCAACATTGACCGTCCCAGAAATGCCGGGAGGCCGTTACTTCTCCGTCCTCCTGGTCGACAACGATCATTACGCGCCCGGCGTGATCTACACATCCGGGGTTCACCAGCTGCCGCAGGACACCAAGTATCTCGGCCTTATCCTGCGCATCCATCTGCATGACCCCGATGACCCAGCCGACATTGCGCTGGTGAATAAGCTGCAGGATCAGTTCGTCATCACGGCGGGTCGAGCCGATACATTCCCGGAACCCAAATGGGACAGGAAATCGCTGGAGGAGCATACGGCCGAATACAATGCGGAATTCGCCAAGTACGACAAGTATCCCGATGACTGGATGGGAGCGCGCGGCGTGGCGAACGATGGGACCCGGCATCTCGCCTGTGCCGGAGCGTGGGGCCTGTTTCCGAACAAGGACGCGCTCTACATCAACTACAATGGCAGGCTCCCGGCCGACAAATGCCATACCGCCACGTACACGGTGCCCCAGAACAAGGGCTTCTGGTCGATCACGGTCTATGGCTCTGACGGCTACATGAAGAGCGCGAACAGCGTGCTCAACCAGTTCAACACGAAGTTCAATCCGGACGGAACGTTTACGGCCTACTTCGGCTCGGCCGGAGCGTGCGGAGATGTACCCAACCGCCTGGATGTGACGGAGGGTTGGAATTTCCTGATGCGCATCTACCGGCCCGGCGAGACGGTGCTTAAGGGTGACTACAAGCTGCCGGATGCCGTAGCGACAGCACCATGACAGGGCTGTTGACGGGGATCGAGATCTCGAACGCCGAAGCCGTCACGTCCACTCATGAAGGACGACCCGTTGAAGTTCCGGCTTCGCAATGACCAACGCTTGGTCTGCGGCCAAACGCTTGGCTTGTTCACGATCATGCATTATCTAGCCGCACGAAAACCTCTGATTTGCCGATCACAACATTTCCGGATGTTGGTACTGCGTCCGCTAAAAGGATCAGCTTTTTCGAGCGGCACCCGACCGCTACCGAATTCGAGCAGGGGCTTGTTTCTCAAGTTGCGGAGACCTTGCCGAAAGGACGCCTCGACAAGTCGCTAACGACATAGAGCCGGGCCAATCAGCCAAAGGTTTGGCAATCCCGTTGTCGCGTATCTCAGGGTGTATCGCAGACCACCACGACTCCAACACACAACCACCTAAGTTATTGAGAAAATTGGTCGGAGCGAGAGGATTTGAACCTCCGACCCCCAGTCCCCCAGACTGGTGCGCTAACCAGGCTGCGCTACGCTCCGAGGCGCCCCTTGTGCCCGGAACAATGTCACCGGTCAACGCCCTTGCGGCCCTGGAGCAGCTCCGAGGAATGCCGCAATCGCCGCAGCATCCGCCGGAAATCGCGTTACCGCCACGGCCCGTTGCAGGCCGACACCCGCAACCGCTGCGACAATCCCCTCGCCTGCCTCCAATAGCTTTGCCTCAAACGGCATTGAGCGGGGCACCAGCCGAGCCACTGCATCGCCCATAACGCCCGCTTCGGTGAGCAGCACACCAATGCCGGAGCCACGCGCCTTGGCCACCGCTTCAAGCCGGACCCAACTTTCAAGAACCGCGCAATCGCTCATGTCCATAGCAGGCGATTCCGATGACTGAGTTCCTCCAATTGCGGCGCTTGCGCGGAGCAGCCGCTCCCGCCGCTCGGGTTGCATCGTAAGCGGACGCTTACGCTCCAGATCCACGCCAACGACGCCCCGCTCGGAAACCGCCACGAGCAGTAAGTCGCCGCTATGCGACACGCTGAAATACGGCGGGGGCTCCGGCACGCGCAAACGTCCGCCTGTCTCCACAATGAAATCGACGCCGCGAAGCTCAGGACCGACCCAACGCTCCAGCACAACCCGCGTTGCTATCCGGCCCGCACGCCAAATGCGGGCGCGATCATCCGTCGACGGCATCGAGGAATAGCGCGCTATGTCGGACGCGGACAACCGCGGCGATCGCCGCTCCTCCACATCGAGAGGATCAGCGGTGGCCGCGGCGTCAACGAGAACAATTTCCATGAACGGCGCAAGCGTCAGAACACAAATACCTCAGAACGAACGCCGCTGCGGCGACAACGCAACTAAGAACGCTCGCCAACACGCTGACGCCCGGCCGCTCTCTCCTCGACGCTTGCGCGCGGCAACAACGCGAGCATCGCCGCTCGGCAAGCTTCCAGTTCTTTGATGACACCATCTACCACCGCCCGCGACGAGGTGACGGAACCGCCGTGTGCGGTGGCCTCAACCTCTACTGTCCCTTGCGCGTGTGTCGCGTTCACCGCAACGCGTGGCTTGCGACCACGTCGACGGCCACCCTGCGCATCCGTTGCCGAAGACGTGGCAGACGCAGCCTCGATCGACGCGCGCGCGGCCGCTTTCACCTGGCCGACGCCGTGGTCACGAAGGATTTTCTGCACACCCTTGATGGTATATCCCTCGGCGTGGAGCAGGTGGCGGATGCCACGTAGCAACTCCATGTCCTCAGGCCGATAATAACGTCGCCCACCGCCCCGCTTCATGGGGCGGATTTGTGGAAACTTTCCTTCCCAGAAACGCAAGACATGCTTCGGCACGTCTAGCGTTTCGGCGACCTCGCCAATGGTCCGGAATGCTTCGGCTGTCTTGCTCATGCGCCCTCACGCGTTGTGCAATGCCGCAAATTTGCCGAAGTGGCCGACGGCCTATTCGGAGTCGCGCCGCCCGTGGCCGCGATTGATGCGGTCCTTCATGATGTTGGACGGCCGGAAAACCAAAACGCGGCGCGGCGTGATCGGGACTTCTTGGCCGGTCTTCGGGTTGCGTCCGACCCGCTCGCCCTTCTGGCGGATGCCGAACGAGCCGAAGGATGACAATTTTACGGCATCCCCTGACGCCAGACTGCCGGAAATCTCTTCCAATACGCGCTCCACAAGATCCTGGCTCTCGTTCCTAGGCAGCCCGACCTTCTCAACCACCGCTTCCGCCAAATCGGCTCGCGTCAATGTCTTGCCGCCCATGCTGCTCCTCCCAAGGACGATTCTTTTTCGGCTGTGGATGCTAACGGTGGTTAGGCGCCGGGTCAACGCAAACGGAGGCTTCAACCAACTGAAATAACTCAATTTTCACTTGTTGCGTCGCACCATAAGCGACGTCTTTGCGGCACCGCGGCAATTACCAGCGCGCGAGCACCGCGCCCCAAGTGAAGCCGCCACCCATGGCTTCCATGAGCACGAGGTTGCCTTCCTTGATGCGGTGCTCCTCAAAGGCAGAATTGAGCGCGAGCGGAATCGACGCCGCCGATGTGTTGCCATGCCGGTCGAGCGTCATGACGATCTTGTCCGGCGCAACCTCCAATTTCTTGGCGATGCCGTCGAGGATGCGCTTGTTGGCCTGGTGCGGAATATAGAGGTCGACCTCGTCGGCGGCGTATCCGGTCTCGACCAGCGTCTCCTCTATGACACCAGAAATCTTCTGCACCGCGTGCCGGAATACTTCCCGGCCGTTCATGCGTAGATGGCCAACGGTCCTCGTCGATCCGGGCCCACCGTCAACGTACAGCAGGTCTTCGTAGCGACCGTCTGAGCGGATGCGCGTCGCAAGAATACCGCGATCCTCACGCGTTCCGTGCTGCGGTTGCGCTTCGAGCACGACAGCACCCGCGCCATCGCCGAACAGCACGCAGGTCGAACGATCGCTCCAATCGAGAATGCGCGAGAACGTCTCCGCGCCGATCACGAGCGCGCGCTTTGATTGCCCTGTCTTGAGAAAATTGTCGGCGATCGTCATCGCGTAGATGAAGCCCGAACATACCGCCTGTACGTCGAACGCCGCACCCTTCGTGACGCCGAGCATCGCCTGTATCTTCACCGCCGTTGCTGGAAATGTACGGTCCGGGGTCGCGGTCGCGCAGATCACCAGATCGATATCGATCGGATCGATGCCGGAGCGCACAAGCGCCTGCTTTGCTGCCGCCGCGCCGAGGTTCGAAGTCAGCTCGTTTTCATCTGCAATGTGCCGCTGCGCGATGCCGGAGCGTTCGCGGATCCATTCATCGTTCGTATCGACGATCTTTGAGATGTCGTCGTTTGTCATCACGCGTTTCGGCAGATGCGCGCCGACACCACGGATGATTGATCTCAGCACTGCCACGCCTATGCCTTTCCATGCGCGCCGCCCGCGCTGAGCGGACTTTGCGACAAGTCTGCACCCTCGAGCTTGTGGTGAAAACCCTCGACATCGGCGCTAAGGCGCGAAATGAGGTCGGAATCGGCCATTTCATATGCGAGATCGACGGCGCTGGCGAATCCGTATGCGTCGGTTCCGCCATGGCTCTTGACCGCTATGCCGTTGAGACCGAGGAACGTCCCGCCGTTGACACGGCGCGGGTCCATTTTTTCTTTCAGAACCGTGAAGCCGCCGCGCGCAAGCAGCGCGCCAAGCTTGGTAACGAGCGAACTCGTCATGGCGCCCTTCAGGTATACGCCGATCTGACGCGCGGTGCCTTCTGCGGTTTTGAGCGCGATATTACCCGCGAAGCCTTCCACCACGACGACGTCGACCGCACCCTGACCAATCTGGTCGCCCTCGACGAAGCCCTTGTATTCCAGCGGCACATCGGCCGCCGATTTGAGTAGCGCGTGCGCCGCCTTAACGTCCTCGTTGCCCTTGACTTCCTCGGTACCGACATTGAGCAGTCCGACGGACGGGCGCTCAACATGAAACACCGCGCGTGCCATCGCCGCGCCCATCAGGGAAAAGTCCGCAAGCTGGCTCGCGGTCGCACCGATGTTGGCGCCGACATCGAGCACGATGCATTCGGATCGCACGGTTGGCCACAGCGCAGCAATCGCCGGCCGCTCGATTCCGGAAATTGGCCGCAACAAGAGTTTCGCGATCGCCATCAGCGCGCCGGTGTTGCCGGCAGAAACGGACGCGTGCGCTTCACCGTGCTTCACGGCGTCCAGCGCCAACCACATACTGGAACCCTTGCCACGCCTTAGCGCCTGGCTCGGCTTCTCATCCATCGCGACGACAAGATCGGTGTGCACGATGCGCGACCGCGCGCTGAGCGCCGGGTGCGCTTCAAGTGCCGCCGCGATCCTATCCTGCACGCCAAAGAAAATGAACTGCAGCGCCGGATGGCGCTCGAGTGAAAGCGCAGCGCCGGGCACCACGACCTCCGGGCCATGATCGCCGCCCATCGCATCGAGAGCAATCGTTTTCGCGCTAGCCATAGCTTCGCCGCCAATTGAGAACAGTGCCGACGGCTCCGGCACACCGCCCGGCAGATGCCCCTGCGATAGGTCGTTCAGGGGGTCGCAAATCGGGCGCGACCATAGCCGTTTGAGGCCACCAGACAAGGCGGAAAAATGGCTCGTGCCCCAGTGCCGCAGCCCTACCTCGACCGCGGATCAATCCCTGTCTTTAAGCTTCGATAGGACCGCGAAAGGATTGGATTTTTGCTCGCTCGGCACGGTCGTGTCCTGCCAATCGAACACCGCGTCCGGCCGGCGCGGATAAGGATCGAGCGAGGCCGATAGCGTCTCGAACACAATTCGCCCCACGGGAATTTCCCCCTCGGTGAGCTGCTCCACGTCCGCATCGTCCAGAACGCCCGCCTCCTCGGCCTCGTCCCTGAGCGTCACGTGCGGCCAGAATTCCACATCGAAGTCTTCGTCGATCGCTTGAGCGACCGGGTCCAGCGACACCACGCATGGCTGGCTGAGTTTTGCGTCAAGCGTCCCCGCAAGACGGTATCCACCGCCCGCAAGAGCCGTGATCCGGTATCGCGTACTCAGAACATCAAGTGAAAGCAGGCCTAACGCAGCCATCAGCGCCGCGCATTCCTTTTCGCTAGCGGCTCTTTCCTGCGAAAGCCCACCCTCGGGAATGTCGGTGATTTTGTGGGTCCAATCGAGACCGCCCGCCATCCGCTTGTCCTCCTATGGCGGAATGAAGCCGAATGCTTCATCCCAGAGCTTGAAACGCATCCTCCGGGTTGGCACCGGAAAGCCGCGCCGCGGTTACCCGTACATAGCTCGCAAGCGACCGCGCGTCTGCCGCCGCCTCGCGTCCCTCGAGCACAAATCGGCCGAGCGCGGAAATCAGTTGATCGTCCGTCGGTTGCGACAGAGCCGACCGGTAAACGCCAGCCCGCTCATAGAACGCAGCAGCCGCGCGCCTAACCTTCTTGGGAACCGACAGGTCGCCAACCCCCATCTCGCGCATGCAATCGTCCATATCAGTCACGAACGTCTCGATCGTCCGCTGCACGACGTCACTGATGGCCTCATCCGTTTCTGGATTGATCGCCTCCAGCACGAGAAACAGGTGGAGAGCAACAAGCTCGAAACGGCCCTCTGGCGTATCTGCCACACCCAACTGCTGGTAGAAGCGGGGCTGGCGGGCCGCGGCCACGACCCTGCCATAAAGGTCCTCTGCTGTTCGGGCGGCTTGTGACCGCCGCCTGAGCCATTGCAGCATGGGTATCGATCCTGCCTCTTGCGGACCTGGCAATGCCAGTTCGTTGGGGATTGCCGCGCTTGACAACGGCGTCGTCGGATTGCCGTGCCGATCACGGCAGTCTAAGCGTCGGGACGCAACAAAAAAATGATTCTCGGGAGTTCACACATCTGATGCGTCGCCCTGCTCCCGACAAGGCCGCTGCCAATCGCTTTACCTGCGCCATCGCTGTCATGCTGGCACTGGCGGGTTGCGCCGAAACGATCACCAAGCACGGCCAGCAATTCCGCGAAAGCGACCTCCAGGCCGTGCAGGTCGGCATGAGCGAGGAAGAGGTCCGTAGCACACTCGGTTCACCCGCGACGACAGCGAATGTCGGCAGCGGAAATGCATTTTATTACATTTCCAGCACGATGGGGCAGAGTGCGTTTTTCAAGCCGACCGAGAAGGACCGGCAGATCGTAGCCGTCTATTTCAATCAGGGCGGCATGGTAGAGAACGTCGCGCACTATGGCCTGAAGGACGGCAAGGTGTTTGACTTCATCAGCCGCACTACGCCCTCGCCTGGCGCCAAGGATGAAGGTATCCTGAAGTCGCTATTCCGCAACCTGGGCACGAAGCAGATATTCGGCGACGGCAGCTAACGCCACTCATATAAGCGCGGGTAACCGATGCGCGTTGTGCGGACAAGACCACGTCCTTTTGCAGCCGCTGCCGTGTGCGCCGTCGTCACCGCGCAAATCCTCGCACAGACCGCCACCGCCACCGACGTGGGCAAGCTCAAATATCCGTTCATGGTCGGCTTGCTCCCGTCCGAGACGAAACGCGGCGAGGAGTTCCGCGATCGAGAATGCGGCGGCACCTTGATAAAGCCCAACTGGGTCCTCACCGCCGCACATTGCGCTGGCGACGACGCAAGCGAACACACCTCATCGAAAAGGGCGCACTCAAAATCTGAATGCGCCAAGTCGCGCGAGATCGACGCCTATGTCGGCTCCGCCGACTTCCGCAAGGGTGACCGCATCAAGGTCGTCGAGATCTGTCGCCGACGCGACTATGACAACCTGAAGAACGTCAACGACGTCGCCGTCCTGCGCCTCGAGCGCGAACCAAAGAAATCCGTTCCCTGGCAGACAATCGAACTGGCTGACGCTGCCCGCGAGGCAAGCCTCGCGCCCGACGACACGACGGCGACACTTCTCGGCTGGGGTGACCAAAACGGAAAAGCCGCGCGCCGCAAGCTCACCGCCACCGACCTCAAAATTTTCGGCCCCGCCAAGTGCAACGATATGCACATCACCTACGAGCGACCGTTTATCGCCGATGAATTGCGCACAGGTCTAATGGGCACGATCGCTGATCCCCTGCGCCGACTTGGATTGCCCTATCGCACAGACGCCGACACAAAGCCCATCTACGAAGGTTTTGCGGATATGCTGATCAAGCGCGCCAAGCCGCTCGTCACCGATGACATGATCTGCGCCAGTGCAAATAATGGTCTCGCAAACCATTGCGAGGGCGATAGCGGCGGCCCGCTGATCGTGAAAGACGCTGATGGCAAGTGGGTGCAAGTCGGCGTCGTAAGCTGGGGCAAGCCCTGCGGACGCGGGCCAATCCCACCCGGCGCCTATATGCGCACCTCCCGCTATCTCGATTGGATCAACCGCTACGCCAAGTAGGGCGCCTACCCAAAAAAGGAAAAAGCCCCGAACGACGAGGCCGGGGCTTTTTCCATCTCTTCGTTCGCCAACCACTGCTATTGGTGCGCGAGCACCGCGAGCAGCAGAAGCGCGACGATGTTCGTAATCTTGATCGCCGGATTCACCGCGGGACCCGCGGTGTCCTTGTAGGGATCCCCGACCGTATCGCCCGTGACCGACGCTTTGTGCGCATCCGAGCCCTTGACGTGCTTGACGCCGTCCTTGTCGACGAAGCCGTCTTCGAAGCTCTTCTTCGCGTTGTCCCAGGCGCCGCCGCCCGACGTCATCGAGATGGCGACGAAGATGCCGGTGACGATCACGCCAAGAAGCATGGCGCCGACGGCTGAGAACGCGGCGCCTTTGCCCGCAATTGCGCTGATGACGAAGAACAGCACGATCGGCGACAGTACTGGCAGCAGCGACGGCACGACCATTTCCTTGATCGCGGCCTTTGTCAGCAGGTCGACGGCCGCGGCATAGTCCGGCTTTTCGGTGCCCTTCATGATACCGGGCTTGGCCTTGAACTGACGGCGCACCTCTTCAACGATAGCGCCGCCCGCACGGCCGACCGCCGTCATGGCGATGCCACCGAACAGGTAAGGAATGAGACCGCCAAGCAGTAGACCGACGACGACATACGGATTGTCCAGGCCGAAGTTTATCTGCACGTCCTTGAAGAACTGGTAGGACGTGGCACCCGGCTTGTTCGCTTCCGCGATGAAGTGCTGGAGGTCGTAGTTATAAGCCGCAAACAGCACGAGCGCGCCGAGACCGGCCGAGCCGATCGCATAACCCTTCGTCACCGCCTTGGTGGTGTTCCCGACCGCGTCGAGCGCGTCAGTCGAGCGACGCACTTCCTTCGGTAGACCCGACATTTCGGCGATACCGCCAGCGTTGTCGGTAACCGGACCGAACGCGTCGAGCGCGACGATCATACCGGCGAGGCCAAGCATCGTCGTCGTCGCAATCGCGGTGCCGAACAAACCGCCCAGGTTGTACGTCAGCAAGATGCCGGTGACGATGGCAATCGTCGGCAGAGCACACGCTTCCAGCGATACGGCGAGACCCTGGATCACATTGGTGCCGTGGCCGGTCACAGAGGCCTGACTGATCGACTTCACCGGACGGAAGCCGATGCCCGTATAGTACTCGGTGATCCAGACGATGAGGCCGGTCAACGCCAGGCCGACGAGACCGCATAGGAACAGGTTCCAGCCCGTAATCGACTGGCCGGCCGCGATGCCGACCTCGCCGAAGCCACCCAGGACATAATGCGTGGCGCCATAGAGACCCGCGATCGACAGCACGGCGGAGGCGATGACGCCCTTGTAGAGCGCACCCATGATCGAGCCATTGGAACCGAGCTTCACGAAGTAGGTGCCGATAATCGAGGTGACGATGCACGCCGCGCAGATGGCGAGCGGATAGACCATCAGGCTGGCGAGCCCCGCCTGACCGGCAAAGAAGATCGCCGCCAGAACCATGGTCGCGACGACCGTCACCGCATAGGTCTCGAACAGATCGGCCGCCATGCCGGCGCAGTCACCAACGTTGTCGCCGACGTTGTCGGCGATCGTGGCCGGGTTGCGAGGATCGTCTTCGGGAATGCCGGCTTCGACCTTGCCGACGAGGTCGCCGCCAACGTCGGCACCTTTGGTGAAGATGCCGCCGCCGAGACGCGCGAAGATCGAGATGAGCGACGCGCCGAAGCCGAGCGCGACGAGCGCATCGACGACCTGGCGGCTGGCGGGTTCAAGGCCGAGTCCGGCCGTCAGCACGGCGTAATAGACGGAAACGCCAAGCAGCGCGAGACCAGCAACCAGCATGCCCGTGATGGCACCTGCCTTGAACGCGATATCAAGCCCCTTGCCGAGCGACTGTGTCGCCGCCTGCGCCGTGCGCACGTTGGCACGCACCGACACGTTCATGCCTATATATCCGGCGAGACCAGACAGCACCGCGCCGATCGCAAATCCGACGGCGGTCAGCGGCCCGAGCAGAAGCCAAGCAAGAACGAAGATGACGGCACCGACGATACCGATGGTGCGGTACTGGCGGTTGAGATAGGCCTGCGCGCCCTCTCGGATGGCGCCAGCAATTTCTTGCATACGGGCGTTGCCTTGGTCGGCGCCCATCACCGCATTGGATGTCAGAAAAGCATAGATGATGGACAACGCCCCGCAGGCGATGATCCCCCAAAGTAGACTTGTCATGGAGTGTCCCTTCTGGCCCGTCTCTTTTATTATTTTCACGCCGAACCGCCGACGGCGGACGCGGACTCGCCCGCTGCTTAAATTTCCGGCGAGAGTCGCGGCGGACCATGCCAAAAGAGCCCCCGCGTTGCAACACGGGGGCCTTGATCTTTGGGGGTATGAAGCCGGTACCCGCCTCGGACATTGCTGCCTGCAAAGCGGGCATTTTTCCGAACATAGCCCAATGGGGCCGGACCGGACACCCTTTAGCCTCCAGCCCGCGCGTTGAGCCTATGCTCTACCAGCGGCGCCAGTGGCGGTGCCGCCAGTGCCGGTGGTGATAGTGCCGATGCCTCCAATGGCGGTGGCGCCAATAGTGCCGGCGCGGATAGTAGCCGCCGTAGTAATAGCGGGGGTAGTAACCGTAGTAGTAACGGGGCCTGTAGTAGCCCCACGCCAGATACGGCACACCGATATAAAAGTGCCGGCGATGCCAACGATGGCGGCGACGCCAGCGCACCTCCTCGACCTGACCCTTCGTCACCAGAGGCGGCTTCACCGCCATGGCGCCTGACGCCGCGTTGGCGGATGCGGGCCCAGAAGCCGCCAGCGCCAAACCGGCAAAACAAAGTGCCGACATCACAATCTTTCGCATATCTCCTCCCAAACCCAGACGAACCCTAAGCGATGCGAGATGCGATCTATCAATCGTGCTGACCTGCGAACGCGTGCCAAAGAACGCCAGTTCCACAATTCCGTCAGCTCCGTCGCGCGTGTCGTAGGCTCTTGCCACATGCGAGCTTCGTAAATGAACCTCGCGTGAATGAAGAACAGTATCTGCGTGCGCGCAAGCTTGGCATGATGCAAATCAATTCGGCGGCGGAGCGCTCTTGCACCGCAATATACCGACGCTATAAGCGAACGCGACTTCAACTCGCTTAAATTCAATCTCACAGCGCAAGAGTACGGAGGTGGGCGTGGCTACCCAGCAGAAACAGAGCCAGAACAATTTTGAATCTGCTCTGAGCGATGAGATCGCGCGCGCCTTCGGCATTGAAAGCAACCAGGCGTCGAAGGCTGTCGCCGATATCGAGGATGCGATCCGCTATCGCGTCCAGCGCGCCATGCTATCCCGCGGTGGCGTCGCCGATGTCGTGTCCGCAATGACGGCGGGTCTCGACTCTCCTAAGGCTAGCAGTTCCGCACCCGCGGCCGAGTCATCCATTGCGCACGGCAACGACATTCTTGGGATTCTTCTCGGCAGCAAACATGCAAGCCGCGGCGTGGCGGGCCGCATTGCGCGCGATACCGGCATCGACGTCGAAACGGCGAAGAAACTGCTCCCCGTCGTAACAAGCGACATCGTCGATCGCATGGGCCGCGAGGCCGCTCCGAAATTCAAAAAGGTTTTCGACGAAATTCCGGCGCTCTCCGCGCTCGCCAACAGTCCGCTGCCCTTGCCCGGCGATGTGCCACGAAACGGAAAAGAAACGGGCACTACAGGTGATTGGACCGCGCCCCGCACAAGCACCCCGTCCAAGGCCGGCAAAAGCCCGCTGCCCATTCCGGGCGACGACATTCCGGGCGTCGGCCGCTCACGCCCATCGAACTCGCCGTTCGATCAGTTGCCCGACATCATTCGTCGCGGCGGCACGAAATCACCCGGAGGCAGTTCGCTTGAAGACATTATACGCCAGATTTTGTCGAGCATCCTGGGCGTGCAAAACCGCGGCGTGATTGGCACGATGATTCAGCTGTTCCTGGTGCGCTTCCTAGTCAGCATCGTTCGCCGTGTTCTGGGCTCGATCTTGCCCGGCCGCTAAGTTATTTGGCAAATCCAACGATAGCAGATCGCAGGCCCCTCAACGGCACGGCCGCGAGCTGGCGTCGCAGCCCCAGCCGCCTGACGAATTGCTGCACTTCAGCTGCTTGCTTGCGGACCTCCCCCAGCGCGCCCAGGCGGAGCCATATTCGAAGGCCGTGAAATCGGCCCATGATGCGATCGCGGCCGCCTCGGCCGCCTTCTTGGATTTCTGACCAGCGCTGCTGCCATAGTGAAAATGATCCGTGAAGCAAAGTCGACCGCCTTCCCGGCGCATGTCATGCATCGCCGCCAAGCCATCGACGGGCTGAGACATCGCCGCCTGTCCTCCGCCCATAGACAATCCGGCGAGAAGGACACTAAGAACCACTGGTTTAAAGCGCATCGTAGAACCCCGATAGGTCGTCAAAGCTGAACGGCGTTTCAAGCAATTGCAGATTCACTTTTTAGACTCGATGCCCCAACAACCGCTCTGACGCAGAATGCATTGCACCCGCTGCAAAAAATCCACACGACTGACGCACGTCAGCCGGTGGCTCGATCCCAGAACATAGAAATCGCGAATCGTCGCGCTATTTAGCTGCGACGACTGATATCTCGACCAACATGCGCGGATCGATGAGCTTCGCTTCCACACACGCACGTGCCGGCGCATCCTTGCCGCCGAGCCATGCGCTCCAGGCTTTGTTCATCGCGTCACGGTGGCGAATGTCATTGAGCCACACCGTCGCCTGCACCACGTGCGCCTTGCTCGTGCCAGCAAGCGCAAGAAGACGATCTATCTCTGCCAGAACCTCCGCCGTCTGCCCCTCGCAATCCCGTGTCAGATCAGTCGGAATAACGCCGGCGGTGAACACCCAGCCGTTGGCCTGTGTAACTTTCGAATAGACGGCGGACGTTTCAAAGCGCTCGATCGGCATTGCGGGCTCCTTGCTGTTGATTTCGCGCGCCTCATAGCAGACGCGGCCCGCTTTGGAAGAGGCCAATGCGCGCAACTGGGTCCGTGGCCCGCTCGGGCGCCCCTAGTGCGTGGCCTTGCCGGCCTTCGCGCCATAGTGGCGGAACTTCTCGATCACGATATCCATCTCCTCGTCGGGCAGTATATGCGCAGGGCCGAGCGACAACGTCGCAATGAATTGCTCCGCCAGGACTTCCACCTCAGACGCAAGCTCAAGCGCTGCGGCAAGCGTCAGGCCGATCGCGATCTGCCCATGGTTCGCCATCAGACAGGCGTCGCGGTCCTTGAGACCGTCCGCCACGTGCCGTGCAAGCTCCGGCGTCCCGAACGTCGCATAGGGCACACAAGGAATGTCTTTTCCGCCTGCGACGGCGACCATGTAGTGAAAAGCGGGAATGCCTTTGCGGGCACACGCCAGCGCCGTCGCATGCAGCGAATGCGTATGCACGAGCGCGTTGCGGTCTGGTCGGGTATTGTAAGCCGCAAGGTGAAAGTGCCATTCGCTTGACGGTGCATATTCGCTGTGTTCAGCGTTTCCGTCACGCCCGACGAACACAATGTCGTCAGCAGAGAGTTCTTCATAGCACTTGCCGCTCGGCGTAATCAGCATACCCTCGCCCAACCGGCACGACACGTTGCCCGAACGGCCGGGCGACAGCCCGCTCCGGCTCATGGCGAGCGCCGTCTCGACGATCTCTTTGCGCAACGCCTTTTCGCCAACGCGCTTCGTCTTGCTCATGCGGCGCGTTCCTTCTTCTCGGGATAGAGCGACAACAGCCCATCCCGCGTCGCGGGCGCCACACCCCGCTCGGTGATGAAGCCGGTGACGAGCCGCGCCGGCGTCACATCAAAACCAGGATTGCGCGCCGTCGTGTCCGCCGCCGCAATCGCCACGCTTGCGACCGCCCCATCGGCAAGCCGCCCCTGCACCTTGAGCACCTCCTCAGCAGAGCGTTCCTCGATCGGGATTTCGGCACCGCTCGTCAACGACCAGTCGATTGTGGTGTAAGGCAGCGCAACATAGAACGGCACGCCGTTGTCTTGTGCCGCAAGCGCCTTGAGATATGTGCCTATCTTGTTTGCCACGTCGCCGGAAGCCGTCACACGGTCCGTACCGACAATGCACAGGTCGACGGCACCCTGCTGCATGTAGTGCCCGCCAGCATTGTCGACGATGAGCGTGTACGGCACCCCATGCTGGCCAAGTTCGAACGCTGTAAGCGATGCACCTTGGTTGCGCGGCCGTGTCTCATCCACCCAAACGTGGACAGAGAGCCCGGCATCGTGCGCATGATATATGGGCGACGTCGCCGTACCCCAATCGACGCAAGCGAGCCAACCCGCGTTGCAGTGCGTCAGGATATTGACGGGCCGCCCGCTCTTGGCGGCCGACGCCGCCTTGATGATTGCAAGGCCGTGCGCGCCGATACGGCGGCATGTCTCCACATCATCTTCGGCCATTTGGTCCGCACGCGCGTAAGCGGCCTCCGCGCGTGCCCCTTCGGGCAGATGCGCCACCGTATTGCGAACCTCATCGAGCGCCCAGCGCAGGTTGACAGCGGTGGGGCGCTGTTCCGCGAGAAGTGCGTGCGCGCGCGCCAACCCGGCATCGGAAGCGTCTCTGTGCAATGCCAGCGCCAAGCCGTAGGCCGCCGTCACGCCGATGAGCGGCGCACCCCGCACCTGCATGGCGCGGATCGCATACGCGGCATGGTCCACGCTTTCCAGCGTGACGCGCACGACGTCTTGCGGCAGACGCGTCTGGTCAATGATGACGATACGCCGGCCATCGGCTGCGCGCTCGATGGTCCGCGACGGTGAACCGTCAAGCTTCATGGCGCATTCGCTCCGTCGCTTTTATCCATAACCAGCTTTTCCGCAAATGCACGAATGCGCTGCGCCGCTTCATCCGCGGCAGTCTGTAACACCAGATGTTCCGCATCAAACTCATGCACTTCGCAAGGCATTCGCCGCTCCCTGGCCGCGGCGGACAGCTTCGAACCGGGAACGAGCCAATCGTGCTTCCCACAGAGCACGAGCGCCAGACAATGCCCATCGCGAAAGTGGCGTTCTACATCGACGCGAGAGACCGCCTCGAGTCGCGCTACGCGGACCTCCGGCGGCAGACGCGAGAGCACTTCTTTCATCTTTGCCGAAAGCTCAGGATCCCGCCGCCTGCCCATTAGTATCCAGTTGAGCAGGGGTCGTGACGCAAGCGGCTGCACACGATACGCCGCCAACCGTACGAGCCAACCCGGCCACGGGCTTTTAACGAACGTCGCCGCAAGCACCAGACCACGCACGTTGGTGCCCGGTGTCGCAGCAGCAAGCACTGCGACAGGTCCCGAGAACGACTCTCCGAGCAGAATGACCGGGCGTGCGCCGATGCGCTCGGCAACGAAGCGAACATAGTCGGCGTACGTCATCTTTGCATCCGAAGGATAGCGGATGACTGTCACATTGAGATACGGACGAAGAAGCCGCGCGAGCCGCTCGAACAACTCGCCGCTCCCATCGAGTCCTGGAAGCAGTACGATCTCGCCCGAAGCGCCTTCCGTCATTCGCCCATTCCGATCGAACCGGCGAGCGGCACGTGCACGGCGGCATCAAGCCCGCAGGTCGCGCACTGAAGCGCATACCATTCCGCGAACGGACGGGCAGAACGATCGACAATCGTCAGGCCCGACGCCGCGCATACCGGACAGCAAACGCCCGCCTCCGGCGCCACACGCCACGCCGAGATTGCGGCAAGCGCACTTGCAATCCGTTCCGGGGGCAGCACACTTGCCACGTCAATGCCCGTCGAAGGCGACGATGGCGTGGCTTTCGATGCCGAGGTCGGCAAGCCGTTTCATGCCGCCCAGTTCGGGAAGATCGACGATAAACGTCGCCCCCGCCACCTTGGCACCGGTTCGGTGGAGAAGCCTGACCGCCGCCTCCGCCGTTCCGCCGGTCGCGATCAGATCATCAACGATCAGCACGCGCTGGTTCTCGGCAATGGCGTCCTCGTGAATCTCGATCACATCGACGCCGTATTCGAGCGTGTACTCCTGACCAATGGTTTTGCCCGGTAGCTTGCCCTTCTTGCGGATCGGAATGAACCCGCACTCCAGCCGGTCGGCAATGGCCCCACCTAGAATGAACCCGCGCGCCTCGATCCCCACGACCGCGTCGATCCCGTCGTCCTCGAACGGCCGTGCCATGCGCTTGATCGCCTTGCGGAAGCCCCTGGCGTCCGCCAACAGCGTTGTGATGTCCCGGAACATGATGCCGGGCTTCGGATAGTCAGGAATCGTCCGGATGAGCTTCGCGAAGTCCATGTCTGAGTTCTTCTCCCGCCAAAATCAGGGCGCAAAATAGCAATAAACCTCTGTTTACGGTACAAGACCAGCGACACGCCTGCCTTTGATTCGGGCAGGCCCTGCGAGCGCCCAATCCATCCAGAATTAAGGTGCCCGCTGCAAAGGAATGGCGACGATGTCACAAAGCCCAACAGCCGCTGCCAGCCCGGACTTCATGCCCGTCGGTGACGAGTCTGACGACCTGCCGCGCACGTTCCGGCGCGAAAAGGAAGCCCGCGCCCGGGAAGCACGTGAGCGCGCCGCGCAAGAGCGTGCTGCCGCCCCGTCCCTGCCGCTTGGAAACGACGTGCCGCCCATTCCGGCGCCGCAGGTCTATGCCGCCGCCGACATTCGGCCGGCTGTTGCAGAAGAAACGTTCCCGGCCACCGTGCGCGCCTTCGACGTCCCATTCTTCCATCTGATGACCTTTTTCCTGAAGGCCGTGCTGGCAGCCATCCCGGCGCTGATCCTGCTCACGGTTATTCTCTGGTTCATGGGCGCCGCGTTACAGGCCTTCTTCCCGAGCCTGGTGAAGATGAAGATTCTTCTGAGTTTTCCGAACGGCTGACGCACGCGCGCAACGCTTCCCCCAAACGACGCCTGTCTGGGGCGACGCACGTCTTGCCCCAGCGCGCGACGCACTTTAGCGTCGCTACGCTCTGCAGACCAATTCTGCATACGGGGGGAGACATGAACGGACGCAGCATTTGCGCGGTTCTTATGTTAGCGCACGCCACTGCCATTACGCCGGCTTTAGCTGACGATACCGGCTTTGCCTCGGCGCATGACCTGCGCCGTGAAGGCGGCCGCCTTTGCATGACGAGCCACTTCCATTCCGGCTCGGGCGACGGCCCAACCAAGCCCGCGGCCATGAAAGCTGCGCATCAGGCCTGGTACGACTACACGGCCTGGGAATACGGCTCCGACTGGGCTCGCTGGGGCAAGTCCGCGAGCAAAGGCGTCAACTACACGAAGAACAGCGCGGGCTGGAGTGCTACGATCGAATCACGCCCCTGCAAATAGCTCGCGTTATTTCAGGACGCGTCCCGCGACTGCGTCGAGTTTCGCCAACAGTGCGGGATCGCGCGCCTCCGGCGGAGTAATGATTGCAACGTCAAGCGCCCGGTCCGAACCGATCGGGCAAGCCGGGTGCTCACGCGGAAAGTCGGCTGCCAGGCGGGCGACGAGCCGCTGCGCCTTCTCGGTATTTTCCTTCATGACCGCAATAATGGCGGCGACATCGACGTGCGCGTGGTCGTCGTGCCAGCAGTCGTAGTCCGTCACCATCGCGACGCTCGCGTAGCAAATCTCAGCTTCGCGGGCGAGTTTCGCTTCCGGCATGTTCGTCATACCGATCACGTCGCAATCCCACGACCGATAGAGATTGCTTTCGGCGCGTGTCGAAAACTGCGGCCCTTCCATCGCCAAATAAGTGCCGCCCGCGTACACCTTGATCTTTTCTGCTTTCGCGGCCTTCTCGATCGCCTTGACGAGCAACGGGCTGACTGGATCGCCCATCGCTACATGCGCGACGCAGCCCGTGCCGAAGAACGACTTCTCGCGTGCGAACGTCCGGTCGATGAACTGGTCCGGCAGTACGAACTCGCCCGGCGGATATTTCTTCTTCAAGGAACCGCACGCCGAGATCGATACAAGATCGGTCACGCCCGCGCGCTTCAAGCAATCGATATTGGTGCGATAGTCGATGGTTGACGGAGACAACTTATGCCCGCGTCCGTGCCGCGGCAGGAAGCGGAGCGGCAATCCGTTAATCTCGGCGAACAGGATCTCATCCGACGCATGACCCCACGGGCTCTCGATGCGCCGCCATTCTGCGTTTTCGATCCCCGGCAGTTGGTAGAAACCGCTGCCGCCCACGACACCCAGCACCGACTTGACCATGTCGCCCCTCGTTCGCTGCGCCGCGACAGCGGCCCCTGTCCTAGCCCGATTGTGTAGCGCTTCCTAGCCTTTGCGCCCAACTGGCGGCAGTCATACTTCGCCATCGCGGTAACAGTTTTTCCGGCGGCTCGGCTCAACCAGGGTGAAAATCGATAATATCACCTCAGACCGCGCAAATAGCGGCGAATGCGCGAGCATTGATCTGGGAGGACTGATCATGAACCTCGTGTCGACCATCATGCAATTGCTTGGACCTGTGATCATCAACCGCGTCGCGAGCAGCCTTGGCCTCAATCAGGGCCTTGTCGGAAAGGCACTCTCCGCAGCCGTACCGGCCATCCTCGCTGCCCTCACAGGCGCCTCGTCCCGATCGGCCGGCGCGAACCAGCTTGCAGAAGCGTTGGCGCGTCAGGATACCAGCATCCTGGGAAACCTCGGCAACCTCCTTGGCGGGAGCAATCAGACGGCGTTGATCGACAAGGGTGCGGACGCGCTTTCGAGCCTGCTCGGCCGAGGCGCGACCACCGCGTTGTCGGGCGCGCTCGCCCGCTTCACCGGTATCGACGCAACGAACAGCCGATCGCTCGCTGGTCTCGCCTCGTCGGTCGTTCTGGGCCAACTCGCGCAGACGCAACGTGCATCCGGCCTCGATGCCAACGGTCTGGCCAACCTCTTGAAGAGCCAGAAGGACAACATCGCCGCCGCTATGCCACCGGGCTTCGCCAACCTGCTCGATGGCTCGGGCCTGCTCGATTCCCTAGGCGACACGCCGATCCGGTCCGCCGCTTCTGCCGCTCCTGACTCATCGAGCACGATCCGCAAATGGCTGATACCGCTCGCCGTCGCATTGCTCGGCGCTTATCTGCTGACCTCGTACGGCTGCAATCCCGAGACGCAAACCACAACGCCTACGGTCGAACCCGGTGCGCCGAACAGCACGGCCACACCGGAATCGACGACTCCGCCCACCGACGTCGTTGGCCTCGCCAACGCGGCGATCTCCGCCCTGAACTCGACGCTCGCGGGCATCACCGACGAAGCGAGCGCGAACGCTGCGATGCCAACGCTCCAGCAGGCAGCGTCACAGATCGACAGCGTGAAGGCTGCGGCCACAAGTCTATCGGCCGAAGCCAGAGCCCCGCTCACTAAGCTTATCGCGGACGCTCTGCCGGGCATAACCGCGGCTGTCGAAAAAGCGACCGGCATTCCCGGCGTGGCTGCAATCTTGAATCCGGTCTTGCAGCCTCTCGTCGCCAACCTCGACGCACTTGCCAAGGGTTGAAGTCCGAAGCCGAGAAATAAGAAAAGGCCCCGCAAGGGGCCTTTTCATTGTTTCCAAGCGTTATGCGCCCCCTTAGTGCTTGATGTTCGACCAGACGCGCTTTTTGCCGAGATAAAGAAGCACCGTCGTGACGAGCAAATACAGCATGACCTGCCAACCGATCCGTTTACGCTGATCGAGGCTCGGATCGGCCGCCCACGCCAGAAATGCTGTCACGTCCCGCGCATAGTTATCGAGCGTCTTAGGAGTGCCGTCCTGGTATTCGACCGAGCCGTCCTGCAGCGGCGCCGGCATGGCGAGCTGATGACCGGGGAACGCCTTGTTGTAGGACATGCCGTCCGCAACCGTCACACCTTCGGGGGTGTCGGTATAGCCTGTGAGCAGCGCGTAGAGATAGTCAGCGCCGCCTTCCTGATAGCTGGAGAATATGTCGCCGAGCATCAGAAAGGGATGAACGTACCAGCTCGGATTGCGCTCTACGGTACGCGCCTTCACGATCAGCGACAGGTCGGGCGGATACGCGCCGTTCTGGTTGGCGCGTGCCTGCTTTTCATTCTTGTAGGGCCCGAGGATCGGATCGGGCAGCGCCGCGGGACGCTCGAACATGTTGCCTTCGTCGTTCGGGCCGTCGGTGATCTTGTTCGGCCACGACGCCGCGAGCGCCTTGACCGCTTCTTCCGGAAACTGAGGCCCACCAGGCTGCACGAGATTTCGGAAGTAGATACGGCTCAGCCCGTGGCAGTTCGCGCAGACCTTCTCATAGACTTGAAAGCCACGCTGCAATTGCGATGTATCGAACTGGCCGCCGAACCCGGCGAAGCTCCAGGGCTGGCGTTCGATTTCGGGACCGTGCCCGCCGCCGGCCGCATGCGCCGACGCCGGAACGAGTGCGGCAGCGCCAAGCCAGAGGCAAACAACGACGCGGTTCATCAGATTGCTCATGTAGCGGTCCCCCTTATTCCGCGGCCGCGGGTGCGGCGCCTGCTGGCGCAGCGCCCTTGCTTTTGCCAAGCACCGCCTCGCTGATCGAACGCGGCATCTTGGTCGGCGTTTCGATCAGGCCAACGACCGGCATGACCACGAGGAAGTGGAGGAAGTAGTAGGTGGTGAAGATCTGCGCCCAGGTGACGTAGACGCCCTCCGCCGGCTTCGATCCCAGGTAGCCGAGCGCAAGGCACGTGAAGGCGAACAGCCAGAAGAACCACTTATAGATCGGCCGGTACTTGGTCGACCGCACGCGGCTGGTGTCGAGCCAGGGCACGAAGGCGAGGACGAGGATGGCGCCGAACATCGCCAGAACGCCCATCAGCTTCGCGAGAGAGCCGAGCGGAATTCCGAGGAACGACCCGGTGAAAGCGCGCAGGATCGCGTAGAACGGCAGGAAGTACCATTCAGGCACGATGTGCGGTGGCGTCACCAGCGGGTTCGCTTCGTTGTAGTTGTCGGCGTGGCCGAGATAGTCGGGCAGGAAGAACACGAACCAAGCAAAGAGCAGCAGGAATGCGAACAGCCCGACGATGTCCTTCGACGTTGCGTACGGGTGCATCGGAACCGCTTCCGACGGCTGCTTGATGTCGAGGCCCGTCGGGTTGTTCTGGCCTGCCACGTGCAGCGCCCAGATGTGTAGCGCCACCACGCCGACGAGCACGAACGGCAGCAGGTAATGCAGCGAGAAGAAGCGGTTGAGCGTAACGCCCGACACCGCGTACCCGCCCCATAGCCATTCCACGATCGCAGTGCCTAGACCCTGCCAGATCGTATCGAGTGCGGAGAACAGGTTGGTGATGACCGTCACGCCCCAGAAGCTCATCTGGCCCCAGGGCAGCGTGTAACCCATGAAGGCCGTCGCCATCATCACGAGCAGGATGATGACGCCGAGGATCCAGAGCACCTCGCGCGGCGCCTTGTAGGAGCCGTAGTAGAGGCCCCGGAAGATATGAATATAGCAGGCGATGAAGAACATCGACGCGCCGACAGCGTGCATGTTTCGGATCATCCATCCGAAGTTCACGTCGCGGCGAATGTGCTCGATCGAATTGAAGGCACCCGTGGCACTCGGCTGGTAGTGCATGGCGAGCACCACACCGGTGATGATCTGCGCGACGAGGCAAAACGTCAGGATGCCGCCGAATGTCCAGAGATAGTTGAGATTACGGGGCGTCGGAAAATCGACGAACTGACCGTGCATCATGCGCGCGATCGGCAACCGCTCGTCAAACCACTTACCCCAGCGCGAGGTCGGCACATAGCTCGAGGTGTGACCACCCATGTTCAACTAGCCCCCTCAGCCGATCTTGATCTTTGTGTCGGAAATGAACTGGTACGGCGGCACCTCGAGATTGCGTGGTGCCGGACCTTTGCGGATGCGCCCGGCGGTATCGTAGTGCGAGCCGTGGCACGGGCAGAACCAGCCACCGAAGTCGCCCTTGGAATCGCCCATGGCCTGCCCCTTGGGAATGCAGCCCAAATGCGTGCAGATGCCGATCATCACCAGAAAGTTCTCTTTGCCCGCCTTCGTGCGGTTGGCATCGGTGGCTGGATCGTCGGTCGGCAAGCCATCGTTACGCGCCAGCGGGTCGGGCAATTCGCTGATGGCGACCTTGTTCGCCGTTTCGATCTCTTCCTTGGTGCGGTTTCGAATAAAGATCGGCTTGCCACGCCACATGGCCGTGATCGCCTGACCTTCCTTGACGGGCGCCAAATCGATCTCAACCGTTGCCAGCGCCTTGGCGCTCGCGTCGGGGTTCATCTGCTGAATGAACGGCCAGATCAAGGATGCCGCGCCAACAGCAGCGAAGGCATTGCCCGCCAGAATGATGAAATCCCTGCGGTTCGCGTCATCGACCTCAGTTGTCACGAGGGCCTCCAGTTCAAGGTGCTGTCGCGCGATATCGCAACACATCGAGATGGGATGCAGCTGTAGCGAATACCGTCGCGACAGTATTCCAGCGGCAGGAAAAGAGCTTGCCGACCGCCGTTCTGACAGCGTTTGCGGCGTGTCTCAAGACTTGAGGCGCGCACAATGCCGGAGGCAATTTGGCGCATCGAATTGATTTTGACGCTATCCCTGCCGCCGAGGAATCTCCGCCGCCATGCGCTTGGCACTCTATCAGCCCGACATTGCTCAGAACACCGGCACGATTCTACGTCTCGCCGCCTGCCTCGACACGCCGGTCGACGTTATCGGGCCGACCGGATTCGATATGTCTGACCGTGCTTTGAAGCGCGCCGCGCTTGATTATCTGCCCCACGTCAGCCTTGCCCGGCACGAAAGCTTTTCTGCCTTCATGGCCACTCGCCAAGCCGCTCCTCCCGCCACCGGACGCCTCATCCTACTTACGTCGCACGCAGCGATCCCCCATTTCGAATTTGCCTTTGCACCGACCGACACGCTGCTGTTGGGGCGCGAAAGCGCCGGCTGCCCCGCCCACGTGCACGACGCGGCCGACGCACGAGTCCTAATCCCCATGCGGGCAGGGCTGCGTTCGCTCAATATCGCAGTCGCCGCGGCCATCGCGCTCTCCGAGGCCCTGCGCCAGACGTCGGGCTTTCCCGAGTGCAAGCCCGTGCCGCTGTCGCAGACGTGACATGCGAATGCGTCAGACCCGTCACGAAAGCGACGGGAGCTTTGGACGCCGATGCTTGAATGGATCGCCATGGCTGCCGGGGTCATCTCGGCCGCCACTTTGATCGGCGGTTTGATCGCCGGAAATATCGCGCCTGATTGGCGCATTTGGCCGGCGCCACCGGCAAAATCGCTTGAGAGCTTCGCCGTCTGGACGCTCTTTCGCGCCTTGAACGTCGCGGTGTTGATCGTCTGTCTGGCGCAATTGGCGCGCAGCGTCGTGAGCGACCAGATCGCATCGCTACAAATATTGCTCGCCCTCACAGCCGCCACAGCGTTCGCGGCCTATCTTTGGACACTATGGGCCCTCGGCCGCCAGGCAACCTACTGCCGAGCAAGCGGCCTAGCGCAGGACGGCGTCTATGCCTGGAGCCGCAACCCGCAGTACGCGACCGCCATTGCGGCCTATTCCGCGCTCGGTCTCGCCACCGCTTCGCCTGCACCCATCGCGCTCGCGGCCACGCTCGTTGCCGTTTACGCGCTCATGGCTATCGCCGAAGAGCCCTGGCTGGAGGCCACCTACGGCGAAAGCTACAGAACCTACCGCGCGCGCGTACCACGCTTCTTCAACGGGCGCCGGCTACTGGTGGAAATCGTCAAATTCGTTCGTCCCGGCCATACACCCAACGAAAAGAGCGCCTTTGCGTCAGCGGCGCGCCTCCGCCGTCCACGGCAGTAGACCCACATCACCGTCCGCCGACGCTTCGCGCGGTCCCCTAACATGCTGCGGAACGACGCCGTCCTTCGAGGCGAGTGCGCTCAGTTCGCGCGGCGGCGGAGGCGGCGAACCACCCTGCTGCCGAGAATCCGACCAGCCTTCCTCCGCCCAATTCCTGCCCCCGCGCGCCACGGCTGTAGGCATCCCCGACCGCACGAGTTCAAGCTCGTGCCGCAGCCGCGCGATTTCCAGATCGTAGAGCGCCGTGCAGTCGAGACGCTTGGTCACGGCGCCAAGCGGCACGATGATGCGGCCATAGACACTGCCCTGGTTGAAGGTGCCGTCGATGGCCTGGCCGCCGATTCCGCCCACATCAAGATAGGCATCGTTGCTCGCCATGCTAGCCCGGCACGTTGTGCCGTCGGCGGCACGAATTTCATCTTGGCCGTTGGGTTGCGGCACTTGCGGCAGATAGAGGCCCGAGGTGTAGGTCTGGTTGTGATAGCCATAGGTGTACGGGTACCCTCCCTCCACGGCTTGCGACCACGCCGGCCCACAAATGCCCGCGCCCGCAATCATCAGCGTGCCTATCACCGCACGCGCGTTGCGAAGAAACGTCCACATACCTGTGTCCTCAGCAACGTTGCAGCGTCCTCGAAGGGAATACTTTCCGCGCAGATCCTCACCTTTCTTTCGCTGCGCCCCTCGAACGGCACCAGCACGTAGACGCTGCGATCATCGCCAGGTCCCAGCGTTGCGACCGGCGGCAGCACCTGCGCCTGAACGGGCGCGAACGTATCGTCATAAACGCGCACCTCAACGCGGATGCGATGCTGATAGGGATTGCCTGGGAAGACGCGAAGGGCGAATTGATCGGTAGCGCTGCGGACTTCGGCACGCATAGGCGTTAGCGCCTGCGCGGACGCGAACGCCGCACCACACGTAAGGCCCAGCAGGGTCACGATCGTCCCACCGGTTATTCGCATCTGACCGTGACCGTCGCCGTGTAGTTGCCTGAGGCAAAGTTACCGGACGACTTCGTCGCTCCGAGCTGAACGACGACGTTGGTGAGCCCGAGGCCCAGCGATGTTTGTGTCGCTCCCGGTGTGCTCGGGATCGTCGTCGCGCCCGAGCCCGAATAGGCGGCGGCGAACGAAACGTTATCGTTGCCTGTCGCCGGTGCCAGCGTGAACGACGCCGGCGCGAGCGCACTGATCCTGAACGTCGTGCCTGTCGTGAGCACGGTAACGATGCCGCCGATGCCGCCGCCGCCCGACGAACTCAGTTCGGTATAGTCGGCGCTTGCGGCAAGAATGCCCGGCGTGCCGACTGTCAGCACGCAAGCGGCGAGAATCGTACCGTTGAAAGGAACGACGCCGTCGATCGCCCGCGCTGCGGACATTCCCCCGCATAGCGTGACGAAAACCGCACCGATTCGCGCAATTTCCCGCATGTCCGCCCCTCAATTAACAACCGTAGATTGTAAAGCGATTCTGCGTGATTGTGCACAAAATCTCGAGGCTGCACTTGGTCTGTAAGCGTGGCCTCGAGATTTCCTCTTACTCCGCCGCCTCCTGAGCGAGGAACCCGCCGGACTGTCTGTGCCAGAGGCCGGCATAGATGCCACCGCGCGCAATGAGGTCGGCGTGACTGCCCTCCTCCACGATCCGGCCCTCGTCCATGATAACAAGCCGGTCCATCGCCGCGATCGTTGACAGCCGATGCGCGATCGCAATGACGGTCTTGCCGCTCATCAGCGTCTTCAGGCTCTCCTGGATCGCGCCTTCCACCTCCGAGTCGAGCGCACTTGTCGCCTCGTCCAAAATCAAGATCGGCGCGTCCTTGAGCAGCACGCGCGCGATCGCAATGCGCTGCCTCTGACCACCCGACAGCTTTACGCCGCGCTCGCCGACTTGAGCTTCAAGGCCCCTGCGTCCGCGCATGTCCTCGAGGTTCGCGATGAAGTCGTCCGCTTCAGCCTGCCTTGCAGCAGCCTGAAGCAGCGCGTCCGTCGCGTCCGGCCGGCCATACAGTATGTTGTCGCGCACGCTACGATGCAGCAGCGACGTATCCTGTGTGACCATGCCGATCGAGGCCCGCAGGCTGTCTTGCGTGACGTGCGCGATGTCCTGCCCGTCGATCAGAATGCGGCCACCCTCCAGATCGTAAAAGCGCAGCAACAGGTTGACGAGCGTCGACTTTCCCGCGCCAGAACGTCCAACCAGCCCAACCTTCTCGCCCGGCGCGATCGTCAGCGACAGGTTGTCGATGACGCGACTCGGCAACCCGCCCGGCGTGCCCTTGGCGGTCCCGTAGTGGAATCGGATGGCATCGAAGCGGATCTCGCCCTTGGTGACGGCCAAGGGCTTGGCATCGGGCGCATCGAGCACCGTCTGCGGCCGCGAGATCGTTTCCATCCCTTCGTGAACGACGCCGATGTTCTCGAAAATGCTGGAGATGGTCCACATCACCCAGCCCGACATCGTGTCGATACGCACCGCGAGCGCCAGGATCGTCGCGATCGCGCCGGTCGTGATCGCGTCATGGCTCCACAGCCACAGCGCGGTTGCGCCGATCGCCACGATCATCACGCCATTAAGACACGACAGGAACAACTCCATCGTTGTGATGAGACGCAAGGAATGTTGCCAACGCTCCATCATCTCCTTGAAGGCGACGCGCGCATACGCGTCCTCGCGGTCCGCGTGCGCGAAGAGCTTCACGGTCAAAATGTTCGTGTAGCTATCGACGATGCGCCCGACGAGCATCGAGCGCGCTTCCGATGTTGCGGTCGAACGCTCCTTGATGCGCGGCACGAAATGACGGATCGCAAACGCATAGATCACGAGCCACACGATGAGCGGCAGTGTCAGGCGCCAATCGGCGGCGGCAAACAGCACCATCGCGCCGAAAAACTGAACCGCGGCATACCAAATGGCGTCGATTGCCTGCACCACGCTTTCACGCAACGCCGGGGCCGTCTGCACGATTTTGTTGGCGATGCGGCCAGCAAAGTCGTTCTGGAAAAAGCCCATCGACTGGCGCAGCACGTACGAATGCGTCTGCCAGCGCACCCTGTTGGTGAACGTCGTCGCCAGAACCTGGCTCTTAAGCAAGTCATGGAGCAGGAAGATGATCGGCCGGAAGATGAGTGCCAGAAACGCCATTGCCAGCAACGTTCCGCTGTTGTCGGCAAAAAACGCCCGGCTCGAGGCTGCCTCCCGCATCAGGTCGACCACCTTGCCAATGAAGGCAAAGAGCATCACCTCGGTAATCGACCCAAAGAAGCCGACAACGAGAACGGCAGCGAAAGCCGGCCACACCGGCTTGATGTAGTGCCAGTAGAACGCGCCGAGCGTCTCCGGCGGCCGGACGATGCCCGGTCGCGCAAAGGGGTCTATGCGACCCTCAAACCAACTGTAAATACGGCCCAACATGACGGTAGAAACTTTTCAGACGACGAAATCCTGCGCCAAATCGGACGTCACCCCGATGGCGGCAATGGCTGGCTATTGATAGCGGATCACCGCTCGCAGTAAGGGTCATTTCCGACAAAAACAAGACAACGGAATAGACGCCAGATGAATGCCTCAGACACGCCGAGCGAGCAGCACAAGGCCACCGCGCGCGCGTGGTTCGAAAAGCTGCGGGACGATATTTGCGCCGCCTTCGAGAAGCTTGAGGACGGTCTGCCCGCGTCGGCGCCGCATGCGAACGACGCGCCGGGCCGCTTTGAGCGCACGCCGTGGGAGCGGACGGACCACACCGGAGCCAAGGGCGGCGGTGGCATCATGAGCATGATGCACGGCCGCGTATTCGAGAAAGTCGGCGTACACACTTCCACCGTCTTCGGTGAATTTGCCCCGGAGTTCCGCAAGCAAATTCCCGGCGCCGAGGACGATCCCAGGTTCTGGGCTTCCGGCATCTCGCTCATCGCGCACCCCTGGAATCCCAATGTTCCGGCGGTGCATATGAACACGCGCATGGTGGTCACGTCCAAATGGTGGTTCGGTGGCGGCGCCGACTTGACGCCGGTACTCGATGAGCGACGGACGCAGGAGGACACCGATACGCTCGCCTTTCACGCCGCCATGTACGGTGCCTGTGCGGCCCATGCGGTCGCCGACTATCAGAGGTACAAAAACTGGTGCGACGAGTACTTCTACTTGCCGCATCGCAAGGAAATGCGTGGCGTCGGCGGCATCTTCTACGACTACCTGACGCCTTCGGAGGTGGACGGCGGCTGGGACGCCGCTTTCGGGTTCACGCAAGACGTGGGCCGCAGTTTTCTCTCGGTGTACCCGATGCTGGTACGAGGCAACTACGCTCTGCCCTACAGCGAGGCTCAGCGCGACGAACAGCTCGTGCGCCGTGGTCGCTACGTCGAGTACAATCTTCTGTATGACAGGGGCACGACGTTTGGGCTGAAGACCGGCGGCAACGTCGATAGCATTCTGTCATCCATGCCGCCGATGGTGAAATGGCCGTGACCGAGGAAAACCGCGCGCTGACAATTGAATTTTTGCCACTCTCCTAACGCAATCGACCGACTGGAACGGCACTTGCGCGACCCCCTAAGCCTCTGATCTAGACGCCCTTGTTGGTTGCCAACTAGTGTGCGACGGCGGGGAGACGCCGACACAGTCGTGGCGGTGGAGGTCAGGTTGTGGCGTACGCTTTTCTTCCGCGCGCCGTGGCCGTTTGGAAATGGGCGCGATGAAGCGGCTTGTCTGCTGCCTCGACGGGACTTGGAACGACGACGTCAAGGCGTCGGCGCGCACCAATATCGTCAAGCTGCATCGCAGCGTCCTGGTCGCCGACACAAGCGGGGTAGGCCAAGTCTCCGAATACATCGTCGGCATCGCCACGACCGAAGGGCAGCGCGCACAGTTCCTGCGCGGTGCCATCGGCCTGGAAGTCCGCGACCGCATCTGGCGCGGCTACCAATTCCTCATCGACAACTACGAGCCCGGCGACGAGATCTATCTGTTCGGCTTTTCGCGCGGCGCGTTCGAAGCGCGTAGCCTCGCAAGCCTGATCGCGATCTTCGGCATCCCCCGCCGCGACGGCGCCTTTGCGCTCGATGATGCCTGGAAACTCTATCGCAAGCCCGAGAAACGGCGCGACTTCGACAAAGTCGCAATGCTTACCGCCGAATGTCACTATCCGGTCCGGATCGCCTGTGTCGGCGTCTGGGACACGGTCGGCAATCTCGGTAATCCGCTCTTTCGCGGCGGCCTGATCAACCGTCGCTTCCAGTTTCACGACATGCGCCTGCACGACACGATCGACAACGCCTTCCAGGCATTGGCGATCGACGAGAAGCGTGCCCCGTTCAATCCGATTTTCTTTACGCTGCCAAAAAGCGCCGCGCTGCCCAAACACCAGCACGTCGAACAGACGTGGTTCGCAGGCACGCACGCCGACGTCGGCGGCGGTTGGGACGTTTCGGGCCTTTCCGACATTTCACTTTTGTGGATGGCCGAGCGCGTCACGGAAAAGACTGAACTCGCGCTCGACATCGATCGTTTGCGGATGACGACGCAACCCGATCCGCTTGCCCTACAGCATGACTCCGCCACCGGCCGCATCTTTGTTCTCGACCGGCTCATTCCTTATGTCCGCTTCATCCAGCAAGCGAAGGATTGCCTGCCCCTGCTCCGCCGTGCCTTCTTCGGTTACTGGCGGACCGACTATCTGCGCGACGACGTATCTCTCAACGAAAGCATACACGAAAGCGCGCTAACCCGCTTGGGCCGGCGCGTAGGCGTCGAAGTCGCGGCCACGACAATCAGGCAAAACTACCTGCCGAGAAATTTGATCGCCGCCGTCGGCCCCCCGACCGAAATAGAGGCCTCAGAGCCAGAACCCGAATCCAAGTCGGAACAGGAGTCCGTGCCGGAATCGGCAATCGCAATGGCGCCCGTTGCCTCGGCCGCACACGAACCCGAAGCCGTCAAAGCGGAGCCGCAGCCATTTGCACGCAACGAGCCGCCCGAAACGGCGAAGCCAACAGCTCACGATCCTGAGCCCGCCAAGCCACCGCCCGAAAGAGGCGCCGGTCCACCGCTCGCGGCAGCGACCGCAGCGGCGATGGCCACCGCAGTCGCTTACAGAACCCCCTCGCTCACCACCGCCAAGAACCCTCAACAACCGATAGCGACGAAACCGACAGGCCCCGCAGTGACGATAGAGAAACAAGATACGGCCCTCACGGGGCCTGCGGCGGAGACGGGGCCGTCACGTATTAGGATCGTCACCGTGCACGGCACGGGCGCGGGCGGCGAGTCTGACAAGGGTACCGGCTGGTGGCAGCTCGATAGCCCGTTCCAGAAAAAGCTCGCCGCCTACGTCGACCTCTCGGACCAGAACGTCGACGTGGTTCCCTTCCATTGGGGCGTTGGGCCCAACAGTGAAACCGAGCGCCGCGCCGCCGGCAAACGCCTGTTCGCGCAATTGCGCGAATACGACACCCAGGGCATAGATTATCACTTGGTTGGCCACAGCCACGGTGGCTCGGTCATCTACGACGCGCTGCTCCATTCGGCCGCCAGAAACGAGCCGCTCGCTCGCCTCCAGAACTGGTTCACCATCGGCACTCCGTTCCTCGATTATAAGCCGAACGGTTTCCTCTTCAGCCGCCTCAATATCTGGGGCCAGTTGATCTACGTAACGGCGATCGCCTCCCTGCTCTTCGCCATCGGCCTCGTCGCGTCGCACCTCTTCGACCTGCCGTTCGGACAGGTTGTGAAGGGTGCGCTCGGCGACAACGCCACGCGCATCTTCTACGTGCCCGTGCTGACCTTCCTGTTGACGTACTTCGTGATCAGTTACGGCCTGCTGTTCTTGACCGAGCGGCTGACGAAACGCTGGGCCTCCGACAAGCAGAAGCACCGCACCCGCGACCTATACGAGCGGAAGTGGGTCGGCTTCTGGCATCGCGACGATGAAGCGATCAGCGCGCTCTCAAACGTCGGAAGTCTTAGGCGGGCCATTGTTCCTTCCAACTTCCTCGTGCCGCTGTTCTCGCTGATACCGTTGATCGCGACGATCATCGGTATCGGCTACTTGTTCTCGGCCGCCGCCCACACGCTGACACCGGACAACCCGACGGCTTCCGATTTCTTCGGCAAGCTCGGACAGTCCGCAATCAAGGTCGAGGACATGAACCTTACCTTCGACACGCTGCTGAAGACCGCCTGGGAGCTGATCCAGGTCGTCGTCGTCATCATGGGCCCGTTGCTCGGCATCTACCTGCTCGTCACCTCGGCGGCCATCGGCGTATCGCGCCTGCTCGCGCACATCATCGGCAGACCGGCCGCCGCCGGCATCGACAGGCTTGTGTGGAGCTCCGTCCGCCAGCGGGCCTGGGGCAACGACCGGCGCGGCGAGTACGTCGCCAAGGTCTCGAACCATCCGCCGCAGTTCGATGCCCGATACGTGGCGCTGCCGAAAACGGTCGCCGACAGGATCGCGAACCTGAGCGAGAGCCAGGCGTCGGAGACCTTGCGGCGAGCGCGCGAGATGCTCGGCATGTCGACGGACTCCAAGTCCATGGGCGACATCGGCAACGACTTGAGCGCCCAGCTCACCTGGAAGGAGCTGATCCACACCTGCTACTTCGACATCGACGAGTTTGTCCGCGTGCTGGCCGCCGGGCTGCGTGCGGGCGGGGTGCCTCCTGCGCGTGGCTTCAAAGGTAGCACGACAGATGCCGACACTTGGCTCGCCGACATCAACGCGCCGGTGCCGGCAACGCCGGCGTAAGTCAGAGTGAAAAGCCAGCGTCGGCAGGTAATCGTGATCGCCCGCGAGCGTCCCGACGCGCCATGCCGCGCTCAGGGTCGCGCGCACTCTGGCGCGCTCCAGCGCAAATCGCGCGATCCTGGTTAGGATCTACCGGTTGGCGCGCCGCTCAAGCACATCGAAGGCTTCGGCAAACTCTATCGAGCCCGGCGTCTTCACCGCTTGGTCCATGCGCCGGTTGAGTTCGGCGAGCAGGCCCGCACCATTGAGACCGATCACCATTTTGTTCACGTAGTACGCGCGCCGAGCGAAGAAATTGGCGGTCGGCGCCTGCGTGCCGGGTGGCTGCATCATTTCGAGCCCCGTTGCGGGTCCCGCGAGGTTCATCAGCTCCATCTCGCCGCCGGTGAGCGACGTGCGCCCCTGTTTGGCCGCGAAGTCCTTCAATCCCTTGAGTTTCACTGCCTGCAACATCGGACCAACGTCACCGTCGAGGTTCAGCGCGTGCACGCCCATGCCGGCGTCAGTTTTCGCATAGGCCTGATGCCGGCTCCATTCGTAAGGTACGCGCTTCACATTCGCGTACATCTTTTTCACGACGGCGATCTTGCGCTTGAGAGCGTCCGTGCGCGCAGCGGAGTTGTTCGGATTGTGCATCATGCGCGTCAGCCGGTCGACGATGTCGGGCCCGCTCTGTGCCAACTCGTTCACCGAGTTCGCGTCCAGCAATTGCGCATACCCCAGCGCACTTGAAATCGGCCGCCCCGTCTTCTTGACCGGATGAATGCCGGCTTGCATGTCGTAAGTGCCGATACCGCCAGTTTCCAGCGCGTAAATGCGCACCACCTGTTCCTTTGTGAGCCCTAGCTCCAGCGCGTGGCGTGCGTAGCGATTTTTGAATTCTTTTTCGCTGATGCGCTCTGGGGTAAAGTTGTAGACGCGCTTGGCGGCACTCAAATAATCCGACAGTGCTAGAATTTCTTTCGGTGGTTCGGGCTGGGACGCTTCCTGCTGCTTCAGGAAGCGCTCGTACTTTTTCTGCAACCCGTCGCTTAACTTCGGCCCGCCGTAGCTCGGTGGCAGTGCCATCACGTAGTCGGATCGCGAGAAAGGGACTTTCGCCGTGCGCTTCTTCCTGCGGCCTGCGCGCTTAGTTTCCACGTCCTCCCAATAAACGTCGAGTTCGCGCTCGAACGTGCGCCGCGCCTTACGCCAAGCCTGAAACTCGTTGACTTCACCGCTGCTGAGAGATGCGAGAAAATCCGCTGTCGATAGAGCCGATGCCGGCAACGCCGCCGTCACGACGGCCAGTAGGCCGACCAGTGCTGCCACAACCGCTGCGTTTCCTTTACGAGCCAAGCGCCACCCGTGTTTGCTGGTCCCAAGTCCGCACGATCCGCTGCAACTTTGACCGTATAGTGATTCAGAATGGCAATACGAACGATTCGTTCGCATCGCGCCCGCCTCCCGCTATAGCAATGGCTATGAACTCGAACCTCGCCGATGCCGACCCCAATCTGACGGCCGGTCAATTCCGCGCTCTCGCAGCGGCACGGCTGCGCGCCGCGCCGCCTGCCGCCGACGAACTTGGCTCGGGGAGCGACTTCGACCTCAACCCCAACGCGCTCACACTTGTCGACCACACGTTGAAGGCCGCCGCCGTCCTTGTGCCTGTGGTCGCTAGATCGCCTCTCACGCTGCTGCTTACCGAACGCACGCCCCACCTTGCCGCACACGGCGGTCAGATCGCCTTTCCCGGGGGAAAAATTGAGCCCGGCGACGCAGGGGCGCTCGCCGCCGCCCTGCGCGAGGCCAACGAAGAGATCGGTCTCGACGGCACGGCCATCGAACCGCTCGGATACCTTGATCGCTACCGCACCGGCACCGGCTATTTGATCACGCCCGTTGTCGCCCTGGTCTCAGCAGAAGCGCGCGTAGCGCCGGACCCGAATGAGGTGGCGGGAGTCTTCGAGGTGCCCTTCGCCTTCCTGATGCGAGAACAAAACCAGCGCATCGACAGCCGCCACTGGCGCGGCGCGCAACGGCGCTTCTATGCCATGCCGTACGAAGATCACTATATTTGGGGGGCGACCGCAGGCATCATTCGCATGCTGCACCGGAGACTGTTTGGCGCATGACACGCATCGTCCTAGAGAACCTCTTTTTCTTCCTGCTGCCGACGCTGCTGTACGTCGCCTACGTCGCCTATACCGAGAACGAGTGGCCCGGCCTTGGCTCGGTCATGCGCGCCGCGCCGCTGGTGAAGCTGTTCATTGCCGGTGCTGCGCTGATGCTGACGACCCTGGTTCTTCTATCGAGCAGCTCGCCCAACAGCCCGCACGACGTCTACGTCCCCCCCGTCATTGAGGACGGCAAGCTTCGGCCCGGGCACCGCGCGCCCGAAACCACGCAATGACGAAACCCTCCGCGCAATCCCAAACACCGTCGCGCATCGACGCACAGTGGCTGAAGGCGCCATCGTTGCTCACCGTGTTCGACGTCCTCTCGGCCGCCGGCTGCGAGGGCCGCATCGTCGGCGGCGCGGTCCGCAACACCATTGCGGGACGCCCGGTTGTCGATATCGACATCGCAACGCCGTGCGAACCTGATCTCGTCGCGCGCCTGGCAAAGGCCGCGGGCCTTGACTGCCACGCCACAGGCTTAAGTCACGGAACGGTGACGATCGTTTCGGACGGCACGCCCTACCAGGTAACGACCTTGCGCCGCGACGTGGAGACCGACGGCCGCCACGCCGTCGTCGCCTTCACCACCAATTGGCTGGAGGATGCCCAGCGCCGTGATTTGACGATCAACGCGCTTTATTGCGACAGGGACGGCAACATCTTCGATCCCGTCGGCGGCTTGCATGATCTTGTCCAGCGCCACGTGCGCTTCATTGGCGCCGCCGCGACCCGCATCTGCGAAGACTACCTGCGCATTCTCCGCTTCTTTCGCTTCAGCGCCGAATACGCCGAGGGTGCCTTCGACGCCGAAGGTGTTGCCGCCTGTTCAGCGCTGAAAGACGGGCTGGCGCGACTTTCGGCGGAACGCGTCTGGGCCGAGTTGAAGAAGTTGCTTGTGGCGCCACGCGCCGCCGATGCCGCCCGCATCATGCAGGAACATGGGCTTTTTGCCCGACTCTTGGGCACCACGACCGACCTAGAAGCGTTTGAGCGCCTCGCGCAGATCGAAAAGGTGTTGGATGCACCGGCCAATCCAGTGACGCGCCTCGCGGCACTCACGGCATCAGATCGTGGCCAGGCCCCTAGCGTGGCCCAGCGCCTAAGGCTCTCCCGCGCCGAAGCAGACGCACTGCAAAACGCACTACTGACAGATCCTGGCTTCGACCCGTCGAGTCCGGATAGGGACGCGCGTGTTGCCGTCTATCGCCTTGGTAAAGCAGCATTTGCCGACGCCCAGCGCCTCGCCTGGGCCCGGTCCGACGCCCTCGTAGCGGACCCGTCCTGGAGCAGTCGCGCGGCCCTCGCAGCCTCGTGGGCGCCTCCCGCGCTTCCCTATTCCGGAGCCGACATCATCGCGCTTGGCGTTCCCGCCGGCCCAGCCGTGAGCGCCGCGCTGAGGGCGTTCGAAGCGTGGTGGATCGCGGCGGATTTTCCGGCCGACCGCGTGCTGCTTGAAAACAAGCTCGCCGCCGTTGCGGCTGAGGCCAAAGCGGCACGCTGAAGCCGCTCGGTTAATCAAAAGTTAAATTTTGCTTCCCGCATACAAAAGGCCGGGTTAGGGTTCCCGACGGCTAGGGGTTCTTTGTATCGCGTCGAGGTAATACCCTTATGGACACTTTAAGCCGTGAGCGCGCGCGCTCGCTCAAATTCGTCCAAATCGTTTTCGCCGTCCTCGCCCTACTCAGTCTCACCGCCGCACTCGTCGTTTCGATGCACGGAATTGAGCTTGGGCTCCCTGAAACATCAACGTTTACCGTCGCCCTCGGATTCCTGATCGTGGGTGCGGTCGACACGCTCCTGCTCTTCACCTGGGAGCGCATCTTCCGCGGCAGCGAGACCTAACTCGGTCCACCGCGCGCTTATAACCAGCGATATCCTGACGGCGTCATAAGCGCCGCAACCTCCGTCATACGCGTGTAACATGAATCCGGTCCCTCCTCCGCCATGACGGATGTGTGGAGCGGAGGCCAAGCGTGAACGGTCTGCGAGCGAACGCAAAGTATCGAACCGTTTTCATCTCCGACGTGCACCTGGGGATGCGGAGTTGCCAGGCGACGGCGCTCCTCGACTTTCTGAAGCATGTCGAGTCCGACACCCTGTACCTGGTCGGCGACATCGTAGACTTCTGGAAGGTCCGCCGCGGCCCTCATTGGCCGCAGCCCCACAACGATGTCCTACAAAAGCTGCTGCGCAAGGCCCGCAAGGGCACGCGCGTGGTCATGATCCCCGGCAACCACGACGACGGCTTGCGTGATTACTGCGGCATGAATTTCGGCGGCGTCGAGATCCGCCGCGACGACATCCACGAAACCGCCGATGGTAAGCGCTATCTGGTGCTGCACGGCGATGAGTTCGACGTGGTGGTGCGCTACGCCCGCTGGCTGGCCTTCCTTGGCGACCGCGGCTACGACGTGGCCCTCGCCCTCAATATTCCGGTAAATATCGCGCGCCGCATGCTTGGGCTCGGACACTGGTCGCTCGCGAGCTTCCTGAAGCTCAAGGTCAAGACCGCCGTCAATTTTATCGGCGAGTTCGAGGTGGCACTTTCGAGCGAAGCCCGCCGCCGCGGTGCCACCGGCCTTATCTGCGGCCACATCCACCACGCCAACGAGCGCCACATCGACGGCATCCATTACCTCAACTGCGGCGACTGGGTCGAAAGCTGCACGGCAATCGCCGAACACTTCGACGGCCGCTTCGAGATCATCCGCTGGAAGGACACCCATACCGCGCCCGTCACCAAACCGGTGCGTCAGCGCCAACTCGGCTACGCCGCATGAGGCCGGACCATGGATGTCGGCTCGCTCGCGCACATAAAAAACACGGAGACACCAAGTGACCTCTGAAGCCGCAACCGCCGGCATCTCGAGCTCTGCTCTGCTCGGTGAGGCCGTTCATCAGAACCGCGCACTCAGCACCGCTGGAATGCTCGAGCGCACGTTCACATTCGCTTTCCGCTCGATGGTTTACCCACAGATATGGGAAGACCCGAGCGCTGACATGGAGGCACTGCAACTCAACGCCAGCAGCCGCATGATGGCAATTGCGTCCGGCGGCTGCAACGTCATGAGCTACCTGACGCAAAACCCAGCGCGCATCTACGCGGTCGACCTCAACGAAACCCACATTGCGCTGTTGAAGCTCAAGCTCGCCGCCGCCCGCCAGCTTCCAAACCACGCGACCTTCCATCGCTTCTTTGCTGGTGCAAGCGACTTCCGCAACGCCCGCCTCTATGCTGATCTGATCGCGCCGCACCTCGATGCCGATGCCCGCGCCTATTGGGACGGGCGTGACATGACCGGTCGCCGCCGCATCACACGTTTCGGTCGGAACTTCTATCGCTACGGCTTGCTCGGCCGCTTCATCGCGGCTGGCCACGTCGCTGCCCGCATGCTGGGTTCTGATCCTTCCCGTCTGCTGCGGGCAAATTCGATCGAAGAGCAGAAGGCGATCTTCGAGCGCGACCTGGAACCGCTTTTCGATCATCCCGTCGTGCGCTGGATCACGTCCAGTCGCGCGTCCCTCTTTGGTCTCGGCATCCCGCCCGCGCAATACGAAGCGCTATGCGACCACGGAAAGCGGGCCATGGCCGACGTTTTGCGAGAGCGCACGAAGCGGCTCGCGACCGGCTTCGACCTCAAAGACAATTACTTCGCTTGGCAGGCCTTCGGCCGCAGCTACGGCCAGTCCGGCACCGCGCCCGTGCCGCCGTACCTTGAGCGCGAGCACTTCGCGGAAGTAAAGACCCGCACCGGCCGCGTCAGCGTTCTTCAGGCCAACATGATCCACTTCCTCGCCGGCGAGCCATCGGAAAGTCTTGACCGCTACAGCTTGCTCGATGCTCAGGACTGGATGGACGACCGCACCCTCAATGCGCTCTGGCGCGAAATCGCGCGCACGGCACGGCCCGGCGCACGCGTGATCTTCCGCACGGCTGGCGAGCGGACGATTCTCCCGGGCCGCGTCGGCGCAGCCATCCTGGATGGTTGGGCCTATGATGCGGAAGCGTCGGCTGCGATCCACGCACGCGACCGCTCTGCGATCTACGGCGGCTTCCACCTCTACGTCAAAACGGCCTGACATGAGCGTCATTTCCGGCCCTGCCGCCGCACACATGGATGCCATTTATCGGCATCAGCGCTACTTCTACGATGCGACGCGCCGATACTATCTCCTGGGACGCGATCAGATGATCGCAAATCTTAACCCCCCACCGCGCGGCGCGGTACTTGAAGTTGCGTGCGGCACGGCGCGCAATCTGCTGTGCGCCGCGCGCAGATATCCGAACGTGCAATTCTTGGGCTTCGACATCTCCGAAGAGATGCTCAAGACCGCGCGCCGGACAGTCGCTTTGAGCCCCTATTCTGGCGCGATCACTCTCGCCGCCGCCGATGCCACCGCCTTCGACGCCCGCGCGCTCTTCTCCAGCCCCGCGCCCGACCGCATCTTCATTTCATACGCGCTGTCGATGATACCTGCCTGGCACGCGGTGGTTGATCGCGCGCTCGATCAACTCGCGCCCGCTGGCGAGTTGCATATCGTGGACTTCGGCCGCATGGCGTCCATGCCGGCGCTAGCACGCCGCGCCATGTACGCGTGGCTCGCGCACTTCAGCGTGACGCCACGATCCGACCTGAAAACCGTCGTTCACGATGCCGCAACCAGGCATGGGCTGCCGTATTCTTTCCGCGAAGGACGCGCTGGCTACGCCGCGCACGCCATCATAGGCCGCCCGCACCGATAAGCGCTGCGTGAACTTCAGCTCCGCACACCCAAAATCTCACCAATCGAAATCGATTTGCGATCACATTGATCAAAATCACCGTGAGCGCTTGTTAGCTTCGCCTTGTCGCACGCGCCTTCGCACCTAGGTCCTCTGCGTGGGGCCAACGCTCGTGCATAGGAGAAAATGCTCATGACACCTGCTCGTGTGAAATTATCGGCCGTATCGCTTCTGGCACTAATCGTAACGCCGGCGCTCGCAATGCAGAACGAACCCGGGGACGCCACGAATCTCTCGGCCTTGATCCCCTCCACCGTGATTGCATTCGATCAGAAGCTCAACGGCGACACAGTGACGATCAAGTACGTGCACCTCCCCGTCGACGGATATGTTGCTCTGAAAAAAGCAGACGCTGAAGGCGAGCCAACCAAGGACGTGCTGGGCTACGTACATTTGGCCCGCGGGGACCACCGCGACGTGAAGGTCGAGATCAAGGGCGCGAAAGCCGGCGATCACGTCTGGGCCGCGCCCTACCAGGACGTCGATGGCGACAAGAAGCTCGACCTTTCCAAGGACACTTCTTTGCGTCCTGATGGGGTTCCAACCGAAGGCCGCTTTGAGATCCTCGGCTAACCCGCGCGCGGCCAAGCCACGTCACCGCACCGCCGCGCTTGGAGTGCGGCGGTGCGCTCAAGATATTGCGTCCACATCGCCGATCGGGCTTGGCTCTTGCGGGGTGTGTGACAGGGCTGATGCCTCAAGTCAGCCTAACTGACGTTGGGCCCGCGCAACTGCTCCAGCGCGGCCGCAATACGCCGCCAGTCCTTGGCCTGATCTTTGTGGCCCGTCTGCTCGTACGCCCGAGCCTTCTCTGCTGCTTCCGCGAGCGCTTTGGTGCCGCGGGCCGCATAAAGCTTGCGGGCATGGTCCTGGATTTCGACAGCGTTCATCATCGCGATCTCCTTCCACCCTCCGCCATCTCAAAGCATGGGTGTTCAAGTCCGGCGAGGCAAACTCTGATGCTGTCAGCTAGCGATGATGTGATCTACTCCGCAGCGCACAAAAGCCCCGTTCGAACGGGGCTTTCGCATTTTCGCCCTCTGCAACTGTCGGCTACCAGTTATGCGTCCGTCCCCTTCGGCACATCGACCGCCGCCACTGCTTCTGCCGCGACGAGCTCAGCTACTAAGCCAGCATCCTCCGGCGGTATTTCCACGGGGGCGGCTAAGGTCGCCGCAGCCGCGTCCGCCTCTGCGCTTGCCTCGGTACCCACACGCGCTTCTATGGCAGGCGCAGGCTCGACCGCACCGCCGTCCTCTTCCGGAGCGGCGGTGAGTGCAACGTCAGCGCCTTCGGAGTTCGCGTCCTCAGCGGCGACCTCAGACTCTGTCGGTTCCGGCACCGCATCGGAAACACTTGCTGAATCTCCCTCCGCGGCAACTTCAACGGACACCGCATCCGGCTCTGCAATTGCCTCCGACACGCTCTCTGCCGACGCCACTTCTTCGGCCCCGCAGCGACCAGACACGGGCTCCGTAGCAATCTCCGCAAAAGCGGCTTCTTCCGCGTCAGCACTTTCGGTGACGACCACAGGTTCCGCCACTCCCTCTACCTGTGGAGCTTCCGCCGTCTCGACGGTACCCGCCACGTCAGCCACCTTCTCCATCGTAGATCGCGGCGCATAAAGCGCCGCGATCTCTCCGATGACGCGCTCGACGGCCCTCATCGCCTTGTAGTCGGTGCTCGCCTCAACACGCGTGCGAACCTCGTCATGCAACCCATTGAGCTTCGCTAGGATATCTACGGACATATTCTTCCCCTCTTCTTGGATTTTCGAGACAATTCTGGTCATCATCCGCGCATGACTGCTCATGCGGACGCCTCAAGCCGAATTTTTCAGTAATGCGCGAGAATAAAGTACAGCAATTCTTTGCCGCGTGGACCCATGCCGCCGCACTTTGCACAGCTATAAAAATCTGATCGGCAAAATCGTCCGACAACGCCACAAAAACGAAAAGCCCCGCAATGGGCGGGGCTTTCCAGATGTTGCCGTAAGCCGGTCGCGGCGTGACGGGGACTTAGAAGTCCATGCCGCCCATACCGCCCATGCCGCCGCCCGGAGCGCCGTGCGTATGCGTCTCCTTCTTCGGCACGTCGGCAATCATCGCCTCCGTCGTGACAAGCAGACCGGCAACCGAAGCAGCGTCCTGCAGCGCGGCGCGCACGACCTTGGTCGGGTCGATGACGCCCTGCTGGTACAGATCGCCAAACTGGTGCGTCTGCGCGTTGTAGCCGTAGGCGTAGCTGTTGTTCTCGAGGATCTTGCCGACGATGACCGAGCCATCTTCACCGGCGTTGGTGAAGATCTGGCGGGCCGGCGTCTGCAGCGCCTTTCGTACGATCTGAATGCCGACTTTCTGGTCTTCGTTGTCCGACTTCAGGGTCTCGAGGGCCTTGGAAGCACGCAGCAGGGCGACGCCGCCGCCCGGCACGATGCCTTCCTCGACGGCCGCACGCGTTGCGTGCAGCGCGTCATCGACGCGGTCCTTGCGTTCCTTCACTTCCACTTCGCTGGCACCGCCGACCTTGATCACGGCCACGCCGCCAGCGAGCTTCGCCAGACGCTCCTGCAGCTTCTCACGGTCGTAGTCCGAGCTCGTCTCCTCGATCTGCGCCTTGATCTGCTTTACGCGTGCCTCGATCTCGATCTTCTTGCCGACGCCGTCGACGAGCGTGGTGTTTTCCTTGTCGATCGTCACCTTCTTTGCGCGGCCGAGCATCTGCAGCGTCACGTTCTCGAGCTTGATGCCGAGGTCTTCCGAGATCACCGTGCCACCCGTCAGGATGGCGATGTCTTCCAGCATGGCCTTGCGGCGATCGCCGAAGCCCGGCGCCTTGACGGCGGCAACCTTCAGCCCGCCGCGCAGCTTGTTGACGACAAGCGTCGCCAGTGCCTCGCCCTCGACGTCCTCGGCGATGATGAGCAGCGGCTTGCTCGACTGCACCACGGCTTCGAGAACCGGCAGCATCGCCTGCAGGCCCGACAGCTTCTTCTCGTGGATGAGGATGTAGGGGTTCTCCAACTCCGCGATCATCTTGTCGGCGTTGGTGATGAAGTACGGCGAGAGATAGCCGCGGTCGAACTGCATGCCTTCGACGACGTCGAGCTCGAACTCCATCGTCTTCGACTCTTCGACCGTGATGACGCCTTCCGAGCCGACCTTGTCCATCGCTTCGGCGATCTTCTTGCCGACGATCTCGTCGCCGTTGGCCGAAATGGTGCCGACCTGGGCGATCTGGCTCTTGTCAACCTTCTTCGAGTTGGCCTTGAGCTCGTTGACGACGGTCTGAACCGCAAGGTCGATACCGCGCTTCAGATCCATCGGGTTGGCGCCGGCTGCAACCGACTTGGCGCCTTCGCGCACGATCGCCTGGGCCAGAACCGTTGCCGTCGTCGTGCCGTCGCCGGCCATGTCGGCGGTCTTGGACGCGACCTCGCGCAGCATCTGCGCGCCCATGTTCTCGAAGCGGTCCTCAAGCTCGATTTCCTTGGCGACCGTCACGCCGTCCTTGGTGATGCGGGGTGCACCGAAGGACTTCTCGATGACAACGTTGCGGCCTTTTGGGCCAAGCGTTACTTTCACGGCGTTGGCAAGAATGTCGACGCCGCGCAGCATCTTCTCGCGCGCATCTTGCGAAAACTTTACGTCTTTAGCTGCCATGGACAGCAACTCCTGTTCTTAAGTTGGCAATGAAACGGGGGGATCAGATTTAGGCGGCGGCCTTAGTCTTGGCAGCACCCTCTAGAACACCGAGGATGTCGCTCTCCTTCATGATCAGAAGGTCCTGGCCGTCGATCTTGACCTCGGTGCCAGACCACTTTCCGAACAGAACTCGGTCGCCCGCCTTGACGTCGAGGGCGTTGATTTTGCCGTTCTCGTCGCGGACACCGGGGCCGACAGCCACGATCTCGCCCTGCTGGGGCTTCTCCTTAGCTGTGTCGGGGATGATGATGCCGCCTGCGGTCTTGGTGTCTTCCTCGACCCGCTTGACGACGACGCGATCGTGGAGAGGACGAAACTTCATGGGATCAACCTCATGATTAAACGAGTTTTTCTTAAGACTCTCATGTCCGCGCCAAACGCGGGGAAGGCGACGCGCCGGACCTCTGACGGCCTCACGTCGCCTCGCGCCGCCTATATGCTGGCGACCGTTAGCAGTGTCAAGAAGTGAGTGCTAAAAATGACGTCACTTGAAGCTGTGAGGTTCGGGAACTCGCGGCAACATTAACGCATGAGTGTGCGAACCAAAGGCAACGCCCGCCCGAAGGTCCGGACGGGCGCCTGCCGGCTAAATCGGCCCGATCTGACCTTACTCAGATCTCGAATTCCGCAAGTTTTGCGCCCTTTTTCAGGCGCTCTACAAGCCAGTTCGGCTTGCGGCCGCGGCCCGTCCAAGTGTCGGCTTTGTCCTCCGGATTGGCATAGCGTGCGATGCCGACCGATTTGTTTTTGGCGCCTGCCTTTACGCCGCGACCGCCCCCGAACAATTCGGCGACCGAAAAGCCGTGCGTCTGGGCCAACTCAGACATTTTCTTTTTCAATTCAGATCGCTCGCGATCGCGCGCCGCTGCAATGGCTTTCTGCACTTTCGATTCCAGTTCGACGAGCTCCTTGAGCGACATCTTGTCGACATTGACGCCCGCCATTTTCCGTGCCTTTCGCATAGTCATTCCGAAGAGTTGCTGGATTGGATGATAGCCTCTAGCGCAGATCGAGATTGCGCGCACCTCAAATCGCCATATCGGCTCGAAATATAAAACTGATACTTAAGCAGAACCCTTAAAAACGCTTTTGTTATTCGCTTCTAAGCGCTTCGATGGGATTGAGTGAGGCGGCCCTCCGTGCTGGAAAAAAGCCGAAAACAATGCCCGTAATGCCGGCCGCCGCAAGCGCCAGCGCTATGATACTTGGGTCTATTAGCACCGGCCATTCGGCAGCACTTGCGACCAAAATCGAGCCAATGACACCGAGCGCGGTGCCAATTACGCCGCCGAGCAGGCAAAGCGATACGGCCTCAACCAGGAATTGCCGCATGATATCGCGCTTGCGGCCGCCCACCGCCATGCGCAACCCGATTTCCCGTGTCCGCTCGGTGACGGATACGAGCATGATATTCATGATTCCGATGCCGCCAACGATCAGCGATATCAGCGACGTGGCTGCAAGAAGATATGTCATTGTGCTCAAAACTTCCGTCCGGGCTTTCATGAACTCGGCCAGATTGCGCACGTTGAAATTGTCTTCAGCGCCGGGCTGAATTCGCCGCCGCTGCCGCATGAGGGACTCGATTTCCTCTTCGGCGTCTTTCAAATCTGTTGAATCTTCGAACTTGACGTAGATCTGGCCGACCTGATCAGCCTGCACTTGGCTTTTGCCAACGATCTGATTACGCGCCGTGGTCATCGGCATCAGCACGATATCGTCCTGATCCCGCCCGAAGTTCGAGGAACCCTTCGGTGCCAGCACGCCAACCACCAAAAAAGGCGTGTTCTTGACCCGGATCGTGGCGCCTACCGGATCATCACCCTGGAATAGCTGTGTCGCGACTGTCTGGCCAATGACCGTGACCTTGGCGGTCGAGCGCACATCCTGAAGGGTTAACTCCCGGCCTGACGTAACCGGCCAGTCGCGAACCGTCGTGTAGCCAGGGTGAACACCACTCAGTGTCGTCGTCCAGTTCGTGTTGCCGTAGACGACCGGCCCCGAACCGTTGAGTTGCCCGGAGATCGCGATGACACCGGGAACCTTGTCGCGAATGGCCGCGAGATCGCTCTCCGAGAGCGGCAGCTGCGTACCCGCACCCGCCGCACGGCCCATGACGCGACTTGAGCCCGAGAAGACCACGAGCATGTTCGAGCCCAGCGAGGCGATCTGCTTTTCGACCCCGCTGCGCGCACCCGAACCGACAGCCACCAACACGATGACCGACGCAACGCCGATGACGATACCAAGCGTCGTTAGAATGGAGCGAAGCAGATTGGCGCGCAACGCAGCCCATGCAATCTGCAGGCTGTCCAAGAGGGTCATTGCGCCGCCTCCCGCTGCGGAGAACGCCCGTCCCAGCTGCGCTCGTCGTCGACGATATGCCCGTCGCGGAATGTGATGCGCCGCTTCGCATACGCCGCGATGTCCGGCTCGTGCGTGACGAGTATGACGGTGATGCCTTGCCGATTGAGTTCGGTGAACAGAGCCATGATCTCTTCCGACGTCTTGGTATCGAGCGCGCCCGTCGGCTCATCCGCCAGCAGAATTTTCGGATTGTTGACGAGCGCGCGCGCAATCGCGACGCGCTGTTGCTGGCCGCCCGAAAGTTGGCGCGGATGATGATCGAGTCGATCACCAAGACCCACCGCCACGAGCCTCTCGCGCGCCATCTCCTCAATATTCGCAGGACGGGGATGGGCATACAGAAGCGGCAACATCACCTGCCTTAGCGCCGGCATGCGCGGCAACAGATTGAACTGCTGGAAAACAAAGCCGATCCGGCGATTGCGCAGATCGGCGAGTTCGTCAGAATCCATCTCCGCCACATCGCGGCCATCGATCTTCAGCGCGCCCGACGTCGGTTGGTCGAGAGCACCGATGAGATTCATCATTGTCGACTTGCCGGAGCCGGATGCGCCCATGATCGCGACGAAGTCTCCTTCGGCGATCTCGAGGCTGACGCCGTCGAGGGCGCGCACCGTCTGCTCGCCCATCGTGTAGACCTTGGTGAGGTCGCGGGCCGAAATCAGAGGCTGTGGCGATCCATCGGACGCGGCAGCGGACGGATGACACTGCTCAGTCGTGCTCATTTGCGCCGGTCTCGCGTCCGCAGCACTACCTGTTCGCCCTCTTTGAGACGTCCGCCCACAATCTCAGTGAACTGGTCATCGGAAATCCCGAGCCTGACGAACCGCCGGTCAGGCTGCCCCTTATCGTTTAGCACATAGACCGAACCCGACTTCGTGTTCTCGCGTCCCCGTTTCCATTTCTCGAACAGCGGGCGCTGCGCCTCGCTCAGGACGGGCCCAAGCGTCTGCTCGATCGTCGCCTGGACGCGTTGGCGCATGGCGGAAGGATCGACATCGCCGCCGCCGCCGCCCATTTGACCACCGCCGTTGGGACTGTTGCGTTGCGCAAAGAGCTTCTGCAACTGCTCCCTGAGCGTGGCTTCCTGCTCATCCGTCAATTCCAGATCATTCTTGAGCCGCGCGATCTGCCGTTCGCCGCGATTGCCCGAGCCGCTGCCGCGATCATTCGCAGCTTCGCCCTCTCCGGCGCGCGGCCGGAAACGCAGCGCATCGTTGGGAATGCGCAGAACTTCGTCCTTTTTTGCAACCTCGATCTGCACATTCGCCGTCATACCCGGAAAGAGCTTTCGATCCTCGTTGGAGGCTTCTATGATGACGGTGTACGTCACCACGTTATTGAGCTCGGTCGCGGCGAGACGCACCTGTGTAACCTTGCCGATGAAGGTCCGCTCCGGATAGGCATCGACCGTAAACTGCACCTGATTCCCGTCCGCGACCGCGCCGACATCCGCTTCGTTCACCTGCGCTTCTATGCGGATGCGCTCCAACTCCTGCGCGATCTTGAAGAGCTCCGGCGCCTGTAGGCTCGCCGCCACCGTCTGACCCGGATCGACGGTCCGCGAAATCACCGTGCCCTTGATAGGCGACATGATCTTGGTACGTTCCAGATCGATCTGCGCCTGCTTGAGCGCCGCTTCACGCTGCTCTATGCCCGCCTTAGCACTTTCGATCTGCGCCTTAACGACCGCGATATCGGCAACCGCCACGTCTGCATCGCGTCGCGCCGTATCGAGTGCTGCGGTAGAAGCGTATCCCTTGCCTTGCAAGCTCTGCTGGCGGTCACGTGTACGCTCAGCATTGACCTTCACGGCTTCGGCTTTGCTGAGCGCGGCCTCCTGATTGATCAGCGCCGCCTTCGCCGAGGCAATATCGGCCCTCGCCTGCGCCACGCGCGCTTCGAACGTGCGCGGGTCAATGGTGGCGAGCACGTCGCCTTCCTTCACCTCGCTATTGAAGTCGACATTGACGTTGTCGACCTGTCCGGAGATCTGCGAGCCAACCGAAACAGTAACCAGGGCGCGCACCGGCCCCGAGGTCGAAACGACTTTGCGGATAACCCCGTGGTTTGCGGCTACAGCGTCGTAGTTGACCGCCTGCTCCCTTGCGAGTTCGGGCGCCAGCATCCAAGTCGCGCCGATCCCGGCGAGCGCAAGAGGCAGTCCAAGTGTAAAAAGGTATTTCAAGGCACTAGCCATAGATCAGCTGAGTCCACCGGCACCATGCCGAGCGTCCTATGTCACGAACGCCGGATCAAATTACTTCCGTCGGCGGTTTTTATCTCGGTTAAGGCGCCGCCCATGACTGAGAGCTGAACGTCGCTCGCCGAACGAAACCGAACCATATCCCCGGGCGTTGCGCCGCAGGGCTGCACCCCGTCATCCTTGTCTGACGCGACGGCAAAAGATAGGGTCCGGCCCAATCGAAGCACCTCTAGTGAAAGTGACGATTATGACGCTGAAACTCCCCGATCTGCCATACGCTTACGATGCGCTTGCCCCCTACATGTCGGCGGAAACGCTGCAATTCCACCACGACAAGCACCATCTGGCGTACGTCGAGAATGGCAACAAGCTACTGGCGGGCTCCAAGTACGAGGGGCAGTCGCTGGAGGACATCTGCAAAAACGCCTACGCGGACAAGAACGCGGGCATCGTGAACAACGTCGGCCAGCACTGGAACCATTTGCATTTCTGGCAGTGGATGAAGAAGGGCGGTGGCGGCAATAAGCTGCCAGGCAGCATCCAGAAGCTCGTCGACGGCTACGGCGGCTTCGATAAAGTCCGTACCGATTTCATCGAGGCCGGCAAGGGTCAGTTCGGCTCGGGCTGGGCATGGCTTGCGATCAAGGACGGCAAGCTGGAGGTGCAGAAGACCCCCAATGGCGAGAACCCGCTTATGCATGGCTCCAAGCCGATCCTCGGCTGCGACGTCTGGGAGCACAGCTACTACATCGACTATCGCAATGCCCGTCCGAAGTACCTAGAAGCCTGGTTCGATAATCTCGTGAACTGGGAGCACGTTGAGGCGCTCGCCGGCTGACGGCGCGCCGTCAACCTTGTTCGACCAGCCGTTTCGCTAACCCGGGGCGCTACGTGGTATATCTGGCCAAAAGGCCTGCCACGGGCGCCCCGATGTCATTGCCGCCGCTCAACCTTGCGACCGTCGCGACGTTCAAGGATCTCGATCCCAGCGCGATCGCGGAACTCGAGGCACGGCTCAGGCCTATTGATGTTGCCCGCGACGCCTGCATCGTCCGAGAGGGTGCCCCCGCCGACGCCCTTTACGTCGTCGTTTCTGGCCGTTTTGCGGTCGAAGTGGAAGGTGAACCCGATCCCGTCGCCGAGATCGGCCACGGCGCAACAATCGGCGAGATCGCCTTCTTTGCTGGCGGCGCACGCACCGCAACCGTGCGCGCCATCCGCGACAGCGTGGTCGTCCGCCTGACGCGCGAAGACTTTGATGAGCTTGCCGCTCGTGCGCCAGCCATTTGGCGGTCAGTGACGGCAACGCTTGCAAACCGGCTCGCCGCTCAAACGAAGCAAGCGAGCAAGCTCCGAAGCAGCGCACACACGTCCCGCGCCACTCCTCCGCCCCGCACCATTGCCATTATCGCTGCCGGTGCCCGGCCTATTCCAGATGCCTTCATCGCTGCGCTCCAAGCATTTGCGGCAGCCGCGCCGGGCAGCCGGGTTCTGGAAGCCAGCGACGCACGCGCGCTGCTGAACGGCGCCGGCCCGGTAGGCCAAAGCGCAACGCAAACCCTGAACGACCTTGAAGCCAGGCACGAGCGCATCCTCTTCATCGCCGACCGCGATTTGACGCCCTGGAGCGAAAAGGCGATCCGCCACGCCGACGAAATCCTGCTGGTCGCGACACCCCTCGACGATCCGGTGGGATCACCGGTGTCGCTCAATCCGGTCGAGACTTTCGCACTCAAATTTCATCGCGGCGCATCCGTGAGGCTTGTGCTCATCCACGCCCGAAAGGGCGTCGTGCAGGGCACGCGCCACTGGCTTGCGGCACGCGAGCCCGCCATGCACCACCACGTCGCTCTTTCAGATGCGCCGAGCCTCGCGCGTCTGTGGCGTTTCCTATCTGGCACAGCGCTCGGCTACGTCGCCTGCGGCGGAGGCGCTCTGACGGCGGCGCACATCGGCATCTACAAAGCGCTGCGCGAAAGCGGCGTCGAACTTGATTTGATCGGCGGCACATCGGGTGGAGCCGCTATGGCTGCCGCCTTCGCCCAGGACTTCGAACCCGAAAGCATTGACGCCGCCGTCCACCGCATGTTCATCGACGGTCGCGCGCTCCAGCGCTATACGCTGCCACGCTATAGTCTCATCGACCACACGCACTTCGATGCCCACCTTGAGGCAGAATACGGTAACGGCCGCATCGAGGACCTCTGGAAGCCGTACTTTGCCGTCTCGGCCGATCTTTCACGCTACGATCTTGAGGTACATCGATCAGGCAGCATCTGGCAGGCGGTTCGCGCCAGCGCTGCGATTCCCGGCCTCTTGCCGCCCTTCTACACATCCGACGGTCGCATGCTGGTGGACGGTTCCGTCATCGCCAATGTGCCGATTGAGACAATGCACGCATTGAAGCGCGGGCCCAACATCGTCGTCAGCTTCCGTGCGCCCGAGAGCCAGACGTTCACCGTCGACTACGCAGCCCTACCCGCCAGACGGGATCTCGTCTGGCGTACGCTCAATCCGCTCCGACGCGGCGACCTGCCGCGCGCTCCCTCGGCGGCAACCGTCCTGGTGCGCAGTCTGATGGCGAACCGTACACATTTCGAACGGCACATGGAGCCATCGGACCTGCTCTTCGTGCCCCCTACGCCCGCTGACATGGGCGCGCTCGACTGGCGCCAGCACAGCACCCTGGTCGACACCGCTTGCCGTTACGCGCGCGAGGAGATTACCCGCCGCTTAGAGAACGCTAACGCCACCCAAGCCATCGGCGCGCTCCACTCCTGGCTGCCGCGTACAGCGGGGCAAATGTCCCGCGTCCAGGGAGCTCCAACAGGCGCGACCATGCAAAAGCCACCAACCTCCGGCGAAATACCTGATGGTTCAGATGGTTGACCTTCCTTGATGGGGAGGCAACACTCGGCCAAGTCGAACGGGCAATTAACACGCCCGCAGAAAAACTCTGATAATCTCCCGCGAGCAACGGGTGTTTTGCAGGCCTGCACGGACGAATACAGGGGCGATTGAGGGGCGTATGCGTTCGCTTACCGGTTATGTGCCGCGTTTCGCGCGCGACGCTCAACGCGTTGCCGCCGCGCTGCTCGTTGCCTCCGCATTCGCCGGCTGCGCCACGCCGATCGCACGCAACGGTATTTCCGATCCCCATCTCGCCCGCACAGCGGTCGTGCCCGGGCGCGGGCTGCAGGATGTCCGTTTCTGGGCCGACGAAACGCCGGACAATCCGATCGCCGAGGCACGCCGCCGAACGGCGCATATGCCGCGCATCGCACGCGACGCACGAACTGTTGCCGGTCGCCCAATCGTCGAAACACTGGCCCTGTCTGGCGGTGGCAGCGACGGCGCGTTCGGCGCCGGGGTCCTGGCCGGCTGGACGGAGCGCGGCGACCGCCCCGAGTTCGAGATCGTGACCGGCGTGAGCGCCGGCGCAATCATCGCGCCCTTCGCTTATCTCGGGCCGTCGGAAGACCAAAAGCTCAAAGCCATTTGGACGGAGTATCGCGCCGACCAAGTCGTCACCGCACAATTGCTTCCTGGCCTCCTCGGCGGCGACGCGCTTGCCGACACAGCGCCGCTCGAAGGCCTCATCGCCAAATACGTCGACGAACGCATGCTGCAACGCGTCGCCGCCGAATACGCGCGTGGCCGTATGCTATTCGTGCTTTCGACCAACCTCGACGCCCAGCGCCCGGTTGTCTGGAATATGGGCGAGATTGCACGCGCCGGCACGCCCGAAGCGCTCGCGCTGTTCCGCAAAGTCATCATGGCTTCGGCCGCCATTCCCGGCGCCTTCCCGCCCGTCAATATTCCGGTGACGGCAGGCGGCAAGATGTATGAGGAAATGCACGTCGACGGTGGCACCACGCGAGAAATCTTCGTCTTGCCCGTGGATGCCCCTTTCAAGGTCTTTGACGCACTCTATCCCGCGCCGCCGATCCGCAAGCTGTATCTCATCAAGAACGGCAAGCTGGCACCCGAGCAGGAGGTCGTGAAGCAGACGACGCTCCCCATCGCGGCACGCGCCATCTCGACCCTGATCAAAAGCCAGAACTGGAGCGAGCTCTATCGCATCTACCGGCTCGCGCGTGATGCGGGTGCCGACTACAATTTGATGGCGGTGCCACCCGACTTCCAAATGGTCACAGACCAGATCTACGATCCGAAATACCAGCTCGCGCTCTACGAAACCGGCGTGAAGGCAGGACGCGCGAACAAGTGGGCCAAGACGCCGCCGAACCAATCACAGCGAATGACCGGCACGAAGAAGGCCCCGATCGCGCCGCCGGCTCGGACCACGCCCGACGCCGTCTCCGAAGAGATACCTTCAGCGATGGAACCACCATCTCTGGCACCTCCCACCGAGGCGCCTTCGCCCAGCTGGCAGCCAAGCGTCACTCCGGCGAAGGATCGCTCCGTCGCATCCGCCGGTTAGAACCAAGCCTTAGTGGATTGAACCGCCCGCTGACGTATCGTCTGTGACTGACGATGAGGATGAGCCGCTCGGCGGCGCAAACGGCTTGATTGTGGAAGGCACGGGGGAGCCCGCAGGCTCGCTGGTCGTCGTACTCGTTGGCTCGTCTGCAGTCGTGTCCGTGGTCTGACCGGCGGTACCGCTGCGCGGCCCTCCGACCGCCCCGCCCCCATTCGCGGCAGCGCCAACAGCCTCAGTGTTCGTCGCGCGCCCGGGCTCGCTAACCGTAGCGCCCGGGGTTTCCGTGGCGGCAGCGCCGACAGGCGCACCATTCACGCTGCCTTGAGCTTCACCCGCCGCAGTAGCTCCAGGCTCTCCCGTGGCAGCAGTCGGTTCGTCGATCTGCGGCGCCCACCGATGCGTCATCGCGGGCGCAACATCGGGTATGGAAACGCCCGGCTCCTCCGCCGCAGGCACCGGCATCTCGTACTCGGTCGCCGGCCTAGGATCGGGCCCCTGGCCATATTTTTTCAGAACGACGCGCGATTTCTCCGCCACCGCATCCGCAATCGCCGCCTGCCCTTCGGCGGTCGGATGAAACGCGCCCGAGTACGTTGAGGCGAGCAGCAACTGGAACCACTGCAGTGTCTCGAGCTTCAAAACCTTCGTCAGTACAGATGATGCGACGTGGAAGTTGCCCGTCATGAACGCATCGTTGGGTGTACGGAACCAGCGTTTGCGGCTGGCATAGGCGTGATAATCAGCCGGATTGTAAGGCTTCCACACGCCGCCGATCTTGCGCGGGATCAGAAGCTCGTCAGCGGGATTTCCCTGCGCCAGCTCGCTACCCGAACAAATTCCTCGCCCAATGAAGGCGCGCCGATGCGTCTCCACGAACGTCCAGCCGAAATGCTCGGCGCTGTCGCGCATGACGTGATGCAGCTTGTCTCCGACCCAGACGCCTTCGCGCAACTTCTGCTGGCTGAGCCTGAAATCCGGCAGCACGTCGAGTCCCGCGCGCCCATCACTGCACGTCTCGCTGCCATCTCCGGTGAGCGCCATGCCGGGATACCCCGTGAGCACGACGCGATCGCTTTCATTCCAGGGCATGTAGAGGATGTTGTGAATCGCGCGGTTGAGCGACTTGTAGCGCGCGTCGAGATGCGAAAGCTGGCCTTCGGCTTCCGACTGCCCATGCACTTCGCCGAGCCAACCGCCGAGCTGACGCAACAGTGACTCGCTCGTAAGCACAGTATTGGCAACGAGCCGCGAAAAGCCGATGTCGTTGCCGCCGATAGATAGGAACACCAGGTCGATCTTGCGCGCCCGTTCCTGCGGACACTTGCGCAGAACCAGCCCGCCCTTCAGCTCCGGAATCTTGCCATCGATGTGATAAGCCTCGGGCAGGTCCAGCGGCTCCGCGTTCTTGACGCCGCACTGAACTTCAGCAATCGCCGAGATTTGCGACAGCATCGGCGGATTGGGCACCCACTCGTTGCCCTTGTAGCGAAGGAACAGCCCGAAGGTTACTTCCGCACCCGAGCACGACACGCCGGCATACGTCACCGCGCGATGCGGATCTTCGATCGCAAGCTGCAGCGCCGCCCGCAATTGATGCGAATACAGCGACCGGTGGCACGCCTGATCGAGCCAGCGCGCATTCTCCGCAATGAATTTCTTGTCGCCGATCGACCGCCAGTCGCCGACGCGCGCCGGATAGCCCGCAAGCCCGCCGTCCTCGCCGCTGGCGCCATAATCGGCCGAGCGCTCGCGCGAGAAACGCACTGCGATATCCGGGTTGCCTTCACCCGACGCGAAACTGTCGCCCATGCCGACAATCAGCAGGTCGCGCACCTTGGCGTGCGTGCGCGCCACCTCCACGCCGCCGATCTCGACGACGATATCGAGTCCATCTGGATATGGCGCTTTGAAGCGCGCTTCTTCGTTGCAGGGTTGCGTGACGACGCTGCCGCGCAGCAGCGAACCACCCTTCGGCGCCGTTTTCCAAGTGCAGTTGAGCGTCAGAGCCTCGTCGACATCTTCCAGCCGCGCGGCAATTCCGTGGCTCGTCGGATTGACGTAGTCGTCATAGGCATCGCAGCTAAAGCTGTTTTTGACCGGGTTCCAGCATGTCTTGCGGAACATGGTCGCTGCCCAACCGTCCTCGTGACGTGCCTGCAGCGCGCGCTCCGACGCGAGTATGGGTGCAACGCGTGCATCAACCCCGAGCGCCTGATAGGTAGCGCGGTGCACTTCTGTATCTGATGCGTTGGTAAAGAAGCGGAACGGGTTTTCGACTCTCCAAGTAACACGTGCGTTCGATTGCGCGCCGGCCGGCCCCGCTACCGTGGCCGACAGCAGCACTGCCAGAACCGCCGTGCCGACGAGCCACCTCCACACGCCTGCCGTTACCGGCCCCATGTGCTTTCCCTCAGCGGACGCTAGATGCGCCCCGTCATGTACGCTTTTGCCAGGCACCACATGCGCCCCACTGGCGTAATCGCCGCCGCATCATGCGGGGGTGCGAGCGATGCGCTTTTCAGAACCTGCAAATAGGGCCCTACAAGGGCGACAGGCAACATTGCCGTGAAAAATCCCGCACTTACGGGCTTGTAGCTGCGAAATGCCGCGCGCGCCCGCTCAGCCTCCACGCCGATTTCCGCTAACCCGGCAACGCGATTCAGGCGCGCTAGCAGGTCGTGGCCCGTATAAGCGTACCGTGCCGCCCCGTAGGCCCGCGCCCCTTCTCGCAATGCGCGCGAAGCCGCGTCATTGAGCGTCACGTCGCAGATCGCCGTCGCGAGCCGGAACGGCCCAAGTTCCCGTTCCTCCGCGTGCCGCAAATATTCCGCCATGTCCTCAGGCGGCGCCGCAAGCGCCGCCGCATGCGCGTCGAGGTAGCCTTCGATGTCACCGCGCGGCAGCGCGCGGCGGCGGACCACCTCTGAGAAAGTGTCTGCGATCGGACTGCCCGTTCGTTCCTGCGGCGGCAGCTTCAGCGCATCCCGCCACCACTGGATGCGAAGCTCGCCCATCAGCGGCTCCGTGACGGCAGCCGCAACACGCTCGATCTCGCCAGTGAAAGCCGCGAGCGCCACAAGATCGTCGCGCTGTGTGATGCTTCCCAGCAGCGCCGCATAGTAGCGGTCAGGAGCGTTGCGCCGGGCCTCGTCTCGAACGGCTTGGATCGTGTCCGCCGATGACGCGACACTGTTCATGGCACTGCGATCAGAGCCGCGCCCACGCGACGCTTCTCCGCCAGCAGAACGTTGTAGGTGCGCGCCGCCGCGCCGGTCGACATCGGCTCAAGCCCGAGACACGCCTTCGCGAAAAATCGCATCAGCTCCGCGCTTGGCCAGACCTGCTCTGCTCCCGTCCCAAGCAATAACGTCGCCGGCGGATTGAGGTTAGCGACCACGAGCGCGAAGTCGTCCTCGCACAATGCGTCCGCGCTTTGCGCGTCCCATGCATAGATGCCGGTCGGAAGACAAAGGATCGAGCCGCGATGGCTCATCTCGGCAAAACGAAAGCCCCCGTTGCCGTAGGCGGTGACGGGGGCTTCGTAAGGGTAGCGGGCTGTGGCAGCCGGCATGGCCGTGCGCCCCCGCGTTTTACGCTCGCGCCGGCGTGGCGGCCTTAGCAGCAGCTTCCGACCAATCGCGCCGGACGCCGAGGTAGCCGAGCAGCGGCGCCGCGATGAAGATAGACGAGTAGGTGCCGACAACCACGCCAAGCAGCATGGCGAAGTTGAAATTGCGGATCACCTCGCCACCGAAGATGTAGAGCGAGATCAGCACCGCGATCGCCGTCATGCCCGTGAGGATCGTGCGCGACAGCGTCTCGTTGATGGACAGGTTGAGCAGTTCGTTCAACTCCATCTTTTTGAACTTGCGCAAATTCTCGCGGATTCGGTCCGACACGACGACGGAGTCGTTTACCGAGTAACCGAGGATGGTGAGCAACGCCGCCACCGTCGATAAGTCGAACTCGAGTTGGAAGAGCGAGAATATGCCGACGGTCACGAGAACGTCGTGAGCCAGCGAGATGATGACGCCCAACGCGAACTGCCAGTCGAACCGGAACCAAACGTAAAGGGATATGGCGAGAACGCCGGCGAGGACTGCAATCGCGCCGGTCATACGCAATTCGCTAGAGACGGCGGGGCCTACAACCTCCACGCGGCGCTGCGTGTAGGCTGAGCCGATCTCTTCCTGAACCTTCTTCAAGGCGGCCTGCTGTGCGGATTCCCCGCCCGGTTGCTCTTCGAGCCGGATCAAAACGGTTTCAGGATCGCCAAACTCCTGAATCTGAACGGCGCCAAGCCCGAGATTGCCAAGCCTCTCGCGCAACGCGGAGACATCGGCCGGCCCTGTGTTGGATTTGATCTCCAACATCGTACCGCCCTTGAAGTCGACGCCGTAGTTGAGGCCCTTTGTGAAAAAGAGACCGAGCGACAGAGCCATCGCGAGGACGGACAACGCGAGTGCCAGCCCTCTGTACTTCATGAAGGGCAGACGAAGATTGTGAGGGAAGAAGTCGAAACCCTTGAAATTCGGGATCAATCGCATCAGCACGGGAAGCGTTCTCCTAAACCGGAACCTTGAGCGGACCGCGTGTCTTCGGCTGTGCCTTGATCCATTGCGCGATTAGCAGGCGCACGACTGTCACCGACGCGAAGATCGACGTCATGATGCCGATCGACAGCGTGACCGCGAAGCCGCGGATCGGACCGGAGCCGAGCCAGAACATGATGATGGCGCAGGCAAGCGTCGTGAGCTGCGAGTCCGCAATGGTAATGAATGCGCGCGTGAAGCCCGCATCAATCGCGGCAACCGGAGACTTGCCGGCGCGCAACTCTTCTCGAATGCGCTCATAGATGAGCACGTTGGCGTCGACCGCCATGGCGACGCCCAGAACCAGGCCCGCAATACCAGGAAGCGTCAGCGTCGAACCTATGATCGACATGATCGCAATCGTCAGGATCAGGTGAACGAGAAGTCCAACGACCGCAAAGATGCCGAAGGTTCCGTAAGCGATAACAGTCAGAATGACGACGGCAATGCCGCCAATGATGCCTGCATCCTTGCCCGCCGATATCGAATCGGCGCCGAGCGACGGACCAACGGTACGCTCCTCGACGATCGTGAGCTTGGCCGGCAGCGCGCCCGAGCGCAATTGCACTGCGAGCGTGTTGGAGCTGTCGACCGAGAAGCTGCCCGATATCTGGCCCGATCCGCCCAGAATTGGCTCACGGATGACGGGTGCCGACAGCACCTTGTTGTCGAGCACGATCGCGAACGGCCGCCCGACGTTGTCTTTCGTGAAGGCACCGAACTTGCGCGCCCCAACCTGATTGAAGCGGAAGTTGATCACCGGCTCGTGCGTGAGGTGATCGAAGCCGGGCTGCGCGTCCGCCAGATCTTCGCCCTGCACGACGGGAACCTCGCGCAGCAGAAAATCGCCGCCTTCACTCTCCTCCCCGTGATAGACCTTGAAGCCCGGAGGGACCGTCGTCAGCTTCGCATCCTCTGCCGAGATCGACGGATGCACCTCATGGAAGGTGAGCTTGGCCGTTTCGCCAATGAGCTTTTTGAGCTCGGTAGTTTCCCGCAGCCCCGGGAACTGGATGAGGATGCGGTCCAGTCCCTGCCTGACGACAGTCGATTCCGACGTACCCATGTTGTTGATACGCCGGTTGACGGTTTCGATCGAAGCTGATGCCGCGCTTGAGATACGGTGGCGCAGACCCTGTTCCGTCGGCCGGATGACGATGAGTCCGGGTTCGGCACCGGCCGTCACGGAGATATCGTCCGCCGTCGAACCAAGAAGTACGTTGCCGATCGGCTGCACGATCTTCTTGAGTTCGGTCAGCGCCGCATCGCGATCTTCAGGTTTGGCGAGCTTGACCTGCAGTTCGTTGCCTTGAATGCCCAAACCCGAGAACCCGATCTTGGCATCGCGTAGAGATTTCCGTGCCGAGTCGCGCAGGTTGTTCAGCCAGTCCTTTTTGATTTCGTCCTGATCCATGGCGAGCAGCAGATGCGCGCCACCCTGCAGGTCGAGACCGAGTGGCATCTGCTTGTGCGGCAGGAACGAGGGCCACCACGCCAGCTGTTCCTTCGACATCATATTCGGCAGTGCGAACAGCACGCCGGCGAGACACGTAAGTAGGATCAGGATTTTCTTGACGCGTGAGAAATGCAGCATATCGGTCGCTTCTATGGATCGTGGATGCGATCAACGGCATCCGCCGCGTGCCGCAGGCGCAATCGCCGGGCTAAAACGTTCAGGTCGTTTCCTTGACGGGCTCGCCCTTCGAGCGCACATCCATCAGCGTGCTCTTCAGGATGCGTACCTTCAGATTGTCCGCGAGTTCGACTTCGATCTCGTCGCTCGTGTCCGAAGCTTTCAGGACGCGGCCCACCATACCGCCGGACGTGATGACCGTGTCTCCTCGCCGCACCGCGTTCACGCGTTCGCGATGTTCCTTGGCGCGCTGCGATTGCGGACGGATCAGGAAGAAATAAAAGATCACGAGCATCAGCAGCATCGGGATCAGCAGACCGCCAAGCGGGTCCACCGGCGCGGGTGCGCTCTGAGCGAAAGCGGGGGTCGAGAACATGAGGCGCTTGGTCCTTTCGAAAAAAACGAACACAGGCACCACGTCCACGGAGCCTTAATAGCCCCGAGGGGGCACCCCGTCGAGTTCGCCGGGACTATAGTGTCGAAACGCCCATTTGCAACCAGCCCAAACCGCAGATTCTGCCATTGGCGCCGGCCACATCGCCCATTAAAGACGCGCAATCCAAGGCTTGCCGAGCGGAGTGAACTGATGAGCAAAGACGACGCGCTGCGCGAAGCCGCCGAGCGCATCGCCGCAGCCCTTGAACGGCTGGCGCCGACGGCACCCGCAAAGCCTGATTTTACGACCGCCAGCGCCTTCGTCTGGCACGCCGACGCGGGCCAATTTGGGCCGGTGGCGCACGTCTCGCGCGTCCCGCTTGCACTGCTGAAGGGCATCGACCGGACCGCCGCCATCCTGCTCGACAACACCCACCGTTTTGCCGCCGGCCTGCCCGCCAATAACGCGCTGCTCTGGGGAGCTCGCGGCATGGGCAAATCGAGCCTCGTGAAGGCCGCGCACGCGGATGCGGCCGAGCGCGTGCCCAGGTTGAAGCTCGTCGAGATCCACCGCGAGGAGATCGCGACGCTACCCAAATGTCTGACGTGTCTGAAGGCCGCGCCGTTCCGTTTCATCGTGTTCTGCGACGACCTCTCTTTCGACAAGGACGACACGAGCTACAAGTCCTTGAAGGCCGTTCTCGAGGGCGGCATCGAGGGCCGTCCGTCGAACGTTCTCTTCTACGCAACATCGAACCGCCGACACTTGATGCCGCGCGAGATGGTGGAGAATGAACGTTCCACAGCCATAAATCCGGCGGAGGCGACCGAAGAGAAGGTCTCTTTGTCCGACCGGTTCGGGCTTTGGCTCGGCTTTCACAACGCGAGCCAGGACGATTACCTCGAAATGGTCCGCGCCTATGCAACGCACTTCAAGCTGAAGATCGACGACGATGCGCTCGTGCGCGACGCGCTCGAATGGGCGACAACCCGCGGCGCGCGCTCAGGCCGCGTTGCGTGGCAGTACACACAGGACCTCGCCGGCCGCATCGGAACGCATTTGAGTATCTGACAGCGCCTTCGGTCGGCGCCGCAAAGCCCGCACCTTCCGGCCGGCGCAACGAGGGAGAGTCGGAAGGGGCAAAAATAAATGGAGCCGGACTTTGCGAGCCCGGCCCCAAGTTTCCCTCACTTCTGCGCGCGGCAGTTCGGACGTGATCCCCCCGCGCTCACGAAACTCTCACAGTTGCTCCATGTACGGTGTCGGATCGACCGGCTTCGATCCCTGCCGCAGTTCGAAATGCACCTGCGGCTGGTCGACTGATCCGGTCTTGCCTGCTTTGCCAATCACTTGGCCACGGCTCACCTTGTCGCCGCGCTTGACCATCAGTTCATCGTTGTGCGCGTAGGCCGTCACCCAGCCGTTGTCGTGCCGCACGAGCACGAGATTCCCGTAACCCTTGAGTTCGCTGCCGGCGTAAGCGACGACACCGGCTTCCGCCGCATGCACGTCCGTGCCGAGCGGCACCGACAGGTTGATCCCGTCGTTGTGCGTGCCGTCGGGACGACCGCCGAAACCTGCAATGACCTTGCCCTGCGCCGGCCAGCGCAACTTCACGCTGTCGACCGTCTGGGTTGTGACTTTGGGCGCTGCGATAGCAACCTTTTCTTCGTTAGGCGTGGGGCGCGCGTCCATCACGGGTGCCGCGTCGCTCGCCTTGTCGGAAAGCTCCGCAACCTTCGTCGTGCCGTTGATCATGATAGGTTGCGTCGTCGTTTCGCGGCCAACACGCAACGGCGCTTCAGGAATGGACGGCGCGACCGGCTTCGCAATCGTCTCGGCCGCCGCGACCGGAGCGATGCCTGGCACCTTCAGAACCGTACCCGGCCGCACCCGACGCGGATCGACGATGGCGTTCACTTGCTGAAGTTCCGCAACCTTGACGCTATTGGCGCGCGCGATGCTGTAGAGAGATTCACCGGCCTTCACGGTATGTGTGCCGCGATAGCGCGCGTCCACATCCGGACTGACGCGCTGCGGCTCGGCAGCTGCAGCCTTCGTGGCCGATGAGGTCCGTGCCACCACGGCCGCGCCCGACGGCAGATAGAGCTTCTGTCCAGGACGCAGCGTCGAAGTCGTGAGGTTGTTCACGCTCATCAGCTCATTCAGCGAAACGCCGTGCCGGCGCGACAGGGCGTAGAGCGTGTCACCGCGCTGCACTTCGATCGTGTCACCCCTTGCCGGCGGCGCGGCATATGGCGCGCCTGCGTCGGCGCTGGCGGCCGGATCGGCCGCGGCAGTGCGGAACGGACGCGCCTGATACGAGGGAGTGGACGCTGGTGACGCCGCATCCGCCGTTTGAATGGGTTCTGACGATGCCGGCGTCGCATCGGGCAACTGAGCGGACTCGACCGAGTTCGCACCCGCGTTGTAGGGCCCCCTCGGCGTCGTGCGCGCAACCGCGTGATCGTTCAGGCCACCGCCGTAGACCGGCTCTGACGGAGCCGACGTACTGCCAGTTTCAGCCGGATCATCGAAGGCGAAGGACGTGCTGTCAAAACGGGTAACGTCGGCGCTGCAACCCGCAGCGGAAAATCCCGCGACGGCGACGGCGATCGGGACGGCCGCGGACTTGAGGCAAAAATAGCCGCGCCATTTGGCAGGAACACTTCTCATGGTACGCACCTCTACTCGCACCATCCATTAACCTTCACTCGGTTAACGCGGAGTTAAATACCTCCGCCGTGCGACTTCCCTCGTGCAGCAACCGTCGTTGCTCCACGCTGCGCGACCGCGGCCGATGCCCTTCGGAATGTCCCGCGTATTGCGCCAGCGCGAAAACGCCAGCCCGGCAGACCGAATTGGAAGGTCCGCCATTCTGACATGCTTAGTGCAGGATTGCGCTTTATTCGCGGAGGGATTTCGTCAAACCGACGGCTTTCAATGCAGCCCGGAGCGATGAACGGGCATTCATCGAAATCGTTAAGACGCGCCGCCCGAGTCCTTGCCGATGCGCGCTTCAAGTGAAGATATCGCACTCGCATCCGTCAGATCGATGCTGAGCGGCGTCACCGATATCTTGCGCTCGGCAATCGCGGCAAGATCAGTGCCGGCGATCAACGTCGATCTGCGCCGTTCGAAACCGAACCAGAAGTACGGCGTACCCCACGGATCCGTGCGGCTGTCGATATTGAGCAGGGCCTGGTCCCGAATGCCCTGCCGCGTCACCGCCACGCCCGTCACGTCTTCCGGATCGCAGTCGGGAAAGTTGACGTTGATGAGGGTGCCCGGGCGCCAAGTGCCTTCGATAAGCTTGCGGATCAGCGTCGGCGCATGCGCGATCGGTGTGTCCCAGAGCGCGCGGCGTTCGCCGTCTTCGAAACCCATCATGAGCGATAGCGCGATCGAGCGGATGCCAAGCAAAGCACCTTCCATCGCCGCCGCCACCGTCCCCGAATACGTGACATCCTCGGCAAGGTTCGAGCCGTGGTTCACGCCCGAGAGGATGAGATCGGGCGGATGATCCTTTAAAATATGCCGCACGGCCATGATCATGCAGTCGGTGGGCGTACCGGCGACCGCGTGCGTGCGCTCGTCCAGCGAGCGCAGGCGAAGCGGCGTATGCAGCGTCATCGAGTGCGCCGTACCGGACTGGTTCGTTTCCGGTGCCACGGTCCACACATCGGGCGAAATCCCGAGCGCGATAACCTTGAGAACCTCAAGCCCTTTGGCGTTGATGCCATCGTCGTTGGTGATGAGGATGCGCATGCCTAGCCGAGAATTTCGCCCTTGCTGCTGACCCGGATCGTGACACGAGGTGCGTCCCGTGCATGCGTATCGATTTCGCCCGTCGCGCTCACGTCACGTGGATGAAGGCACCAGACCCGTTCGTCATCGTACATGAAAACGCCCACCTGATCCGGCGTCACATCACTAATGACATAGCCGCGTTTGCCCGCGATCTGCGCATCCTTGAACGCAGGGGAAACCACAACGATGTCATACGGCTTCAGCATCAGCCTTTCGCGATCCGCGTGAGCCCGCCCATGTATGGGCGCAGCGCCTCAGGAATTGTCACCCCGCCATCCGCGTCTTGATAGTTTTCCATGACCGCTATCAACGTGCGGCCAACCGCGAGACCCGAACCGTTCAGCGTGTGAACGAACGCCGGCTTGCCGCCGTCCTTCAGCCGGTAGCGCGCATCCATACGCCGAGCCTGGAAGTCGCCGCACACCGAGCACGATGAAATCTCACGGTAGGCGTTCTGTCCCGGCAACCAAACCTCGATATCGTAGGTCTTCTGCGAGGCAAAGCCCATGTCACCCGTGCACAGAAGCACGGTGCGGAACGGCAGCCCGAGCCGCTTCAGGACTTCCTCGGCGCAGTGCGTCATGCGCTCGTGCTCGGCGAGCGAGCTCTCCGGCGTTGTGATCGAGACAAGTTCGACTTTCGAGAACTGATGCTGCCGGATCATGCCACGCGTGTCGCGCCCGGCGGCACCCGCCTCCGAGCGGAAGCACGGCGTCCAGGCCGTGAGCCGCATCGGCAGTTGCGCTTCATCAACAATCTGCTCGCGCACGAGATTGGTCAGCGAGACTTCCGCGGTCGGGATAAGCCAGAAGTCATTTGTTGTCTCGAACAGATCCTCGGCGAACTTCGGCAGATTGCCTGTGCCATAGGCGGAGTGATCCTTCACCAGCAGCGGCGGGTTCACTTCCTGGTAGCCGAACTCGCCCGTGTGCAGATCGAGCATGAAGCTCGCGATCGCACGCTCGAGGCGAGCGAGCGCACCCTTCAGCACGACGAAGCGCGCGCCCGAAATCTTCTGCGCCGCCTCGAAATCCATCAGCCCCAGCGCTTCTCCGATCTCGAAGTGCTGCCTGGGCTTGAAATTGAACGTGCCTGGCGCGCCGACCTTGCGCACCTCGACGTTGCCCGTCTCGTCCGTGCCAAGCGGTACGTCATCGCGGGGTAGATTCGGAATGACCTCAAGCGCCGCCTTGATCTGAGCATCGATGGCGCGCTCGTCGGTCTCTCCCGTGGCGATCTGCTCCTTGAGCGCCGCGACTTCCGCCATCAGCTTTGAAGCAAGCGTATCGTCCTTCGCACCCTTCGCCTTCCCGATATCCTTCGACGCCGCATTGCGCCGCGACTGCGCGTCCTGCAATCCGGTGAGGACCGCCCGTCGCTTGTCGTCGAGCGCGACAAGCTCCGCCGCTTGCGGCGACGTCAAGCCACGCCGTGCCATCGCCGCGTCGAACGCGGCTGCATTGTCCCTGATCCACTTGATGTCGTGCACGAGAACCCCGGTCGTCCTGGAGACTGGTTTGGCGCGTCTATAGGACGCCACCCGTCCGCGGTCCATAGAGCTAAGGCGGGTCAGCCCACGATCCCGCACCGTCACGAACGATTTCCACCACCTGCGGCGTTTGCGCAAACGACAAGCAGGACCCGGAGCAAGTCCGCCGTTTATGCGCGACTTCTCCGGGTCCGGTAAGGGCGTTGGTCTCAGCGCCTCAACGGCACTGTATTAGCGGCAATCCCAAATGCCGTGGGGCGTATAGGTGTTCGACTCGCATGCGGCCCTGAGACCGTTGCTCGTCGCCGAAGCGGACGTGATGGAACCGGCAGCGCCGACGAGTGCCAGAGCAAGGAAAGCGGTCTTCAGAAAGTTGGTCATGGTCGTCATCCTAGGGGTTGAGCTGTTTCGATCTCTCATGATCGCCGCGCATCTTGCGCCAGCGTTCATGCCCCGAGGTACGGGAGGGCTAAGCCGTCCGTTTCAAAGATTATTTTCGGTTCTGCGATTGGCAAGCATGAAACAAATGCACGCCTCGCACGTACGCCCGCGCACACGTCAGCCGTCCGTCTTGGCTTTCTGCGATTTCTCGACCCAGCGCACCGCATAGATCGACGCCTCGTAAAGCAGCACGGTCGGCAACGCCATGATGATCATGCTCAGCGCATCGGGCGGCGTCAGCAGTGCTGCAACCGCAAATATGGCGACGATGGCGTAGCGTCGCCCCTGCACCAGATTATCGGCGGTGATGAACCCAGTTCTCGCGAGCAGCGTCAGGATCACGGGCAATTGGAACACGATGCCAAAACCGAAGACCAGCGTCATGATGAGCGACAGATACTCCGAGACCTTCGGCATCAGCTCGATCGCCGGCGCACCGTCACCGCCCGCCTGCGTCATTCCGATCGAGAACTTGATCAGCACCGGCATGGCGATGAAATAGACGACGAGTGCGCCGATCAGAAACAGCACCGGCGTCGCCACCAGATAGGGCAGAAAGGCACGCCGCTCGTTCTTGTAAAGCCCGGGTGCCACGAACTTGTAGATCTGCGTCGCCACCACAGGGAACGACAGGAAGGCTGCGCCAAACATGGCGAGCCGCACGTTTGTCAATATCTGTTCCAGGAAGTGCGTCGCGATCAGCCGCACGCGTGGATCGCCGGACGCCCACATATAGGGCCACACCAACACGTTGTAGATGTGCCGCGACACGGCAAAGCACAAAAGGAACATGGCGACGAACGCCGCAAGCGACCATAAAAGGCGCGTGCGAAGTTCGATCAGATGATCGAGCAGAGGCGCTTTGCTGGCCTCGATCTCTTCCTCGCCCTCGCCGCCGGGAGGGGTGAGCCGCTCTTGCATTGCTCAGCTCTCCGCGCGCGGTGGCGCTGACGCGTCCGCTCCCGTTTGCGCGCCGGACAATTGCGGCTCGGCTGACGGCGGCGGCGAAGGTGGAGGCTCGGCCGCCTTGGTCACGTCATCTAGCGAACGCTTGGCGCTCATGACCTCGGCGTTGACCGAAGCCTGCATCGCTTCCACTTCCTTACGCATGCTGTCGAGCTCGGCTTCGCGCATCGCGGCATCGAATTGCGCGCGGAACTCGCTAGCATGCCGCCTCAGCGTTCCGGCGTAGCGCCCGAGCGTCCGCAGGAATACCGGCAGCTCCTTCGGCCCGACGAAGATGAGCGTCACGGCGCCGAGGATCAGGAGTTCGCTCCAGCTGATTTCAAACATCGGGCTCGCGTCCAGCCACGCGCGGGTTTTTGCGGGGTGTCGGCGTTACGTCTCTCAGCCCGTTTTGCTGCGATCGCTGCTCGTTTCATTTTCAATCGTGCGGGGCGAGAGCGGCTTTGCCGCCGTCTCTTCTTCCTCTGCCATGCCCTTCTTGAAGCTCTTGATGCCCTTGGCGACATCACCCATGAGCTCCGAGATCTTGCCCCGCCCGAACAGCAGAAGGGCAATGATGAGAAGCAGAAGAATGTGCTGCGCGCTAAGTCCCATCGGTCTCTCTCCGGCAGCAACATGCTGCACTGCATGACTTAAGCGCACTATCGCAAATGCACCAGGGGCCGGCAAGCGCGCGCCAAGAGCCCAACTTGACCAAGATTAGCTTTCGGCAATGTTTTCCGGCCCGAACACAAGAATACTGGTCGGATCAATCATGACGCGCACATCCGTGCCGCGGTCGAGATCACTACCCTGCGCAAGACGGACTTTGAGTGGCCTGTCGAACCCCTCGACCCCGACGTCCAGCCGCGTCATATCGCCCAGAAACCGCCGATCCAGCACCCGGCCGCTCAGGCCTCCTGTACCGGTGTTCGCGCCATTGTTAACGCGCGCGACAGCAATCGCGCGCTCGCGAATGCCGATGACGCCCGGACCGTCCGCCGCCCCGCCCGCATCCACACGACCCGCCGGTGTTTCGATCGCCCCGCCCGCAATCCGCACCGGGACTTCGTTGATTTCAGAAAAGAGCCGCGCCACGAACAGCGACGCCGGCTCTCGATAAAGCGCTTCGGCCTTACCAGCCTGCACGATCCGCCCACCCTTCATCACGGCGATCCGGTCACCGAGCCGCATGGCCTCTTCCGGATGATGAGTGACGATGAGCGACGTGGCCCGCGTCTCCCGCAAGAGCCCTAGCGTTTCCTCCTGCATCGTATCGCGAAGTTGTACGTCAAGACCGGAAAAAGGCTCGTCCATCAGCATCACGGCCGGCCGTGGAACAATGGCACGCGCCAGCGCCACGCGCTGTTGCTGCCCGCCAGAAAGCGTCGATGGGAAGGCATCGGCAAAGTCGGCAAGCCCGACGCGCTCCAGAATAGAACGCGCCGCTTGCGCACGCTCCGCGGGCGCCAGCAACCTCAGCCCGAACGCCACGTTGTCGAGCACGGATAGGTGCGGAAAGAGCGCGAAGTCCTGAAACATCAGGCCCACACCGCGCCGCTCAGGCGGCACGAATGCATGCGGACCGGCCACCTCTGCATCATTGACGAGTACGCGCCCCCCGTCCGGCCGCTCGATACCGGCAATGACCCTCAGCAGCGTGGTCTTTCCGCCGCCCGACGGACCGAGCAGACAAACGATCTCGCCCGCTTCGACGGTGAGATCGACGCCCGAAAGCGCTTCGGCCGCGCCGTAGACGCGTGTCACGCCTTCAAGCGTCAGACGTGCAGCAAACGTTGCGGCCGCACGTCCGCGCTTTGCGCGCTGCGCATCGGTTGAGTCTAGGATCTTTCGCGCTTCCGTTTGTGTCACGGCGCATGCCCGCCCGGAGCGGCCCATCCGGGATTTGGGAGGAGGCCTGCGCCAAAGGCTCAGACCGCCGGTTCGTCCGGATTATCCTCGCCGTCCTCGCCCTGCAAGGTTAAGCTCTGCTGAGCTTCCTCTTCGGCCTCGTTCTCGTCTTCGCCTTCGTCGGTGAGCGGCAGTTCATCCGGCATGAGCGCAGCAACATCCGTGGGCTCAGGCACCTTGAAATCGGGCGGCAGATTGGCGTCGAGCAACCCGGCGGCCTTCAGATCAGCAAGGCCCGGCAGATCGCGGATGGCGTCGAGCCCGAAATGCGAAAGGAACAACTCCGTCGTGCCGTAAGTCAGTGGGCGCCCCGGCGCGCGACGGCGCCCGCGCGGCCGTATCCACTGCGTTTCCATCAGAACGTCCAGCGTTCCGGGCGACGTCGACACGCCACGGATCTCCTCGATCTCCGCGCGCGTCACAGGCTGGTGGTAGGCGATGATAGCAAGCGTCTCGAGCGCAGCCTTCGAGAGCTTGCGCTCTTCCTTTTGTTGCCGTTCGAGCAGATACGACAAATCCTCTGCCGTGCGGAATTGCCAGCGCCCCGCGACGCGCACGAGGTTGACGCCGCGATTGGCGTATTCCGCCTGTAGCAATTCCAGCAACGCAATGACGTCGTCGCCGGCTTCCAGATGCCGCCCGAGCGCCTTGGCGTCGAGCGGCTCGGCCGACGCAAACAGCAATGCTTCCAGCGTCCGCACCTTGTTCCGCTGCGCCTGCGCGGCGAGCTGATCGACGGCTGCTTCCGGATCGGCATAGGAGCCATGCGGCGTGGGCGCGCCGTGCACCTCGCCATCCGTGACAGCCTGCTCCTCGTCTTTCTCTCGCGTGTTGTCCGACACCAGCGTCAGTCTCGGCGGTACCATTGTTTCCACGCCCCCTTTATAACCCCCAATTGCGCCTGTCAGCCGATGCGTTCCCAGCTGGCGCCTGCTTCACGTTTGCGCATGTAAATCGGCGCGAAAGGCTCGTCCTGACGCAATTCGATCAGGCCCTCTCGCGCCATTTCCAGCGTCGCCCCAAAGGATGAGGCGAGTGCGGTGCGCTCCTCTTCCCCTTTTGGTAAATACTGTTCGATGAAGAGATCGAGCTGCGCCCAGTTACCCGCCGAGGCACCCACCAGTTTCTCCAGCCGCACCCGCGCTTCTTTAATCGACCATACGCGGCGCGCTTTCACGACGTGAACCGTCTTGACCGTACGCCTGCGTCGCTCTGCATACGCTTTCAGCAGATCGTAGATCTCGACTGTATAGGTCGTGTCGCGCGTCGTCCTGACGGTCTCAGGCGCACCGCGCGCGAACACATCGCGATCAAGGCGTTTGCGTGTCATAAGCTGCGCGGCGGCATTGCGCATGGCGTCGAGCCGCATCAGACGAAAGGCAAGCCGCTGCGCCAGCTCTTCCGCCGTGGCGGTTTCCGCTTCTTCCTTTTCCTTGGGCAGCAACAACCGCGATTTGAGATAGGCGAGCCAGGCCGCCATCACGAGGTAATCGGCCGCGACCTCCAGCTTCAGTTTCTGCGCGGCAGCGATGAATTTCAGATACTGCTCCACAAGGGCCAGGATCGAAACTTTCGCGATGTCGACCTTCTGGGTGCGCGCCAAAGCCAGAAGAAGGTCAAGCGGGCCTTCGAAACCCTCGATATCGACCAGAAATGCATCGGCACGCGCAGGCGCATCCTCGAGATCAGGCGCTTCCCAGCACGACGTCTCTTCGCCCGCTTCTGATTCGCCGGTTGTCATCGTTGCTCGCGCATCAAGGATTGTAGCTACTTCGCCTCAAGGTACGGACACTACACTGATTCAGACGGCCGGAGTCGCAAGCTGAACGCCCTGGTCGGCCGCGAATTCGCTCATACCCGCCAAATGGCACGAAGCTCCCGCTGCGCTTCCGCCACGTCGAATTCCTCAAAGCGTGAAGCCGCCGCGATCGCCGCATCGAATCGTGCAGCCGCGTCGCCGCTAAGTCGCGGCACGCCCTCCGCCACCTCGACCATCTCACTCATGTCGCCATTGCAGTGAAGCGCCAGGTCAGAACCGGCCGCGATCACAGCCTCGGCCCGCGCGCGCATAGGTCCCGAGAGAGCTTTCATGCTCAAGTCGTCACTCATCAGCAGCCCGCCGAACCCGATTTCGCCGCGAATGATCTGCGATGTCACCAGGGCCGACGTGCTTGCAGGGTTTTCCGAATCTATGTCGGAATAGACGACGTGCGCGGTCATCGCCGCAGGCATATCCGCCAGTGCGCGGAACGGTAGGAAATCCGTGCATGAAAGCGACGCATGCGGTGCGTCGACCACGGGCAGATCGAGATGACTGTCGGCCGTTGCGCGTCCATGGCCTGGAATGTGTTTTATCACCGGAGCAACACCGCCCGCCATCAGACCACGCGCAACTTCGCGTCCGAGTGAGATCACTTGATCGGCGGATCGCCCGTAAGCCCTGTCGCCAATGATGTCGTGTGCGCCTTCTATGGGCAGGTCGAGTACGGGGGCGCAGTTCATGTTGAAGCCGAGCGCCGAGAGTTCCGCCGCCGCCAGCCGCGCGACATTGAAAGCCGAGCGGCAGGCCGTCGTCGCATCGAGACTGTAGAGCTCCGCATACACAGCCGCCGGCGGCAGGTTCCGCGCGATCGGCTCTTTCACGCGCTGGACGCGCCCGCCCTCCTGATCGACGAGGACAAGCACGTCATCGCGGCCGATCGCGTCCTTGGCGTTCGCGATCAGCCGTCTGATCTGCTCCGCGCTGCCTATGTTGCGCTTGAAAAGAATGATGCCGGCCGGTCGTGCCGCGGCCAAAAACGATGCCTCGGCCGAGCTAAGGCAGCCCCCCGATAGACCGGTGATCAGCGCGCGCGTCATAAGAGATTTGCCGCGTACGCGGGCGCTTCAATCGCTACCACCTGCGCTTCCCGAGCGATCAATACCCGGTCACCCAGCAATCGCCGAAGCCTTCCGCCTTGAGCTGCGAGCAAAGCGTGCTTGCCTTCTCGCGCGACCCGGGTGGGCCGACCACCAGACGATGATAATTGCCCTTGGCGCCGAGGTTGGCTTCCGCCACGTCCGGCGTCTTGCCGGCCAGGATAGAACCGTACTTCTGCTGCAGATCGGCAAAGCGCTTCAGTGCATCCATACGACTGGAATCGGAACGCGGGATCGACGCCAGCACGGCCACGTAACCGTTGATGCCTGAACTGGACGCGGCGGGCTTTGCAGCGGCGGCTGCCGGACTAAAGGCATCGTCCGGGTTCGCAGCCGCGACCTTTACCTTTTTCGCGGGCTTCGGCGTCTCGACTTCAGGTTCGCCATCCGCAAGGCTGGCTGTCGCGGCCGGTGCCGCCGGCGGCGGCGCGGCATTGACTTTCGTCACCGTGATCGGCTTGTCCGCCGGTGCCTCCGCTGCGGGCGGAGAGACGACGACCTTCTTGTCCGCTACCGGAGCGGGCGGCGTCGGTGCCGCGGCCGGCGGTGTTGCTGCGGCCGCTCGGCCAGCTGAGCCAAAGGCGTCGACGACGGTCATACCGGGAACGGAGACCGATGTGCCGGGCACACCTGTTGCCGGGCTCGCCGGAGGCGCCTGGATGCTGCCGTCACGGCCAACAACCAGAGTCGAAACCTTGCGCGTGCCGCTCTCGTCCGAAGCAGCTTGAGCCGACGATGCGGCGCCACCGGCCGCAGCCGAGCCCTCGCCCAGACGGCTCATAATCTTGCGCTCGGCGTGGTCGAACTGCATACCGCCAGCATCGGCAGGCTTGATCTTTGATGGCGCGGACGCGCTCTTGACCACCGGTGGCTCGCCGTCCGTGCCCGAACCGAACAGCGCGCGATAGCCATACGCCATACCGCCACCTACTACGATCGCGCCAGCAAGCGCGGCCGCCATCATCATGAAGCGCGGACCGCGCCGCGGCTCAGAATCTTCGTATTCGTATTCCTCGTCCTCGCCATAGCCTGGATCGAGTTCACCGCCCGAAGGCTGCGCAAAGCCAAACTCACCACCCTGCTGCTGATAGCCATCCTGCTGCGCGTATCCCGCCGCAGCCTCGTGATGGTGCCAGTCCTGCTGACCCTTCGTGTCGTACGCGTGCGAAGCAGTTTCGTTCGCGTACGCTGCAGCGCCGAACGCACCGACATCAAAGCCGTGCGGATCGGCCCACTGGGTTTGTGCGCCATAGCCATGCGGCTGCTGTTGTGCTCCGCCATACTGTTGCGCCTGCGGCTGCATCTGCGGCTGAGCTTGCGGCTGCGGCTGGCCGTAGCCGGAAGTAGGTTGATATCCACCGACTGGCGCCGCCGGATACCCGCTCGCTGGGGCCGTGCCATATCCGCCTTGCGGGTTATAGCGCTGCGCGGGTGAATAGGGCTCGAACTGCGGCGCGTAGGGATCGCCAAGCTGGGGACCCGGCTGAGGCTGCGCGTGAGCTGCGTAGTCTTGTGGGTATCCAGCGTTCGGGTAGCCCTGGTTCACGCGGCCTTGCGCTTGCGGCTGCGGCTGCGGCCACGCGGGCTGTTGCTGACTGGCGTCCGGAGACGGCCAGCCGCCTTGTTGTCCGCGATCCTGTTGCGCTTGGTTCGTCGGCCTTGCGGCCGGACGAGCGGGAAACGGATTGAGCGGAGCCATACGGATAGTCCTTCGATACACCTCGCGCGAACCCAAACGCGCCTTATCTCGAATCGCGATTTTATCGCATCGTTTCGGGTGCCTCGACGCCGAGTACGCTGAGCCCTGATCTTATCACCGACTTTGTAGCGGTGATCAGCGCCAATCTGGAGGAGGTTACAAGCCCGTCATTTGATTGGATAAATCTCAAATGTGGCGAATCGTTGCCTCGCGTCCATTGGGCGTGCAGCGCACTCGCAAGATCGTAAAGGTAGAAGGCCAGCCGGTGCGGCTCATGTGCCCGTGCTGCCCCCTCGACCAGCCGTGGGAACGCCGCCAGCCGCTTGATCAGGTCGATCTCGCCCGCATCGGTCAGCTTTGAAAGATCAGCCGATTCAAGCGCGTTTACCGATACGTCCAGACCTGGGATCTGCTCAGCCGCGTTGCGCAGCACACTCGCGGCCCGCGCGTGTGCGTACTGAACATAAAACACAGGGTTGTCCTTCGACTGCTCGGTCACCTTGGCGAAGTCGAAGTCGAGCGTCTCCTGGTTCTTCCGGTAGAGCATCATGTACCGGACCGGATCGCGCCCCACCTCGTCCACCACGTCGCGCAGCGTCACGAACGTCCCCGCCCGCTTTGACATCTTATAGGGCTCGCCCGCTTTGAACAGTCGAACGAGCTGTACGACCTTGATGTCGAGGTCTGCATCGCCATCAGACAGGGCCGCGACCGCCGCCTTGACGCGCGGGATGTAGCCCACATGGTCGGCGCCGAACACATTGATCAGGTGCTTGAAGCCACGCTGTAGCTTGTCGAAGTGGTAGGCGACATCGCCCGCAAAGTACGTGTAGCTGCCGTCCGATTTTTGGATCGCCCGGTCCTCGTCGTCGCCGAACTCCGTCGACTTGAAGAGCGTCTGCACGCGATCTTCCCAGTCGCCGTCGTCGTGCCCCTTGGGCTTCTCAAGTTGGCCTTCGTAGATGAGCCCCTTGGCGCGCAGCGCGTTGACCGCCGCCTTGACCTGGTCGCGCCCGTCCGATGTTAGCGATGCTTCGGAAAAGAACACGTCGTGACGGATGTTGAGCGCCGTGAGGTCGTCGCGGATCATGTCCATCATTTTGCCGATGGTGAACGTTCGCACGATCGGTAGCCATTCGTCCTCCGGCAGATTGTGCAGCTTCTTGCCGAACTCCGCCGCGAGCGCGCTACCCACGGGCTTCAGATACTCGCCCGGATAAAGCCCTTCGGGAATCGGGCCGATGTCTTCTCCAAGCGCCTCCCGGTAGCGCAGGAACGCAGAACGCGCGAGCACGTTCACCTGTCCGCCCGCATCATTGATGTAGTATTCGCGCGTCACGTCGTAGCCGGCAAATGCCAGCAGATTGGCCAGCGCGTCTCCGAACACCGCACCGCGGCAATGGCCGACGTGCATGGGTCCGGTCGGATTGGCCGACACGTATTCGACGTTGATGCGTTCGCCCTTGCCGACTGGCACGGCGCCGAATTTTTCTCCCGACTTCAGGATCGCGCGAACAAGGTTTTGCCAGACATCCTGCTTGAATGTGATGTTGAGAAAGCCCGGTCCTGCCACCTCGATTGTTTCGACGTCGCTCGCTGCCGACAGCTTCTCTTTCAAAGCCTCCGCAATATCGCGCGGCTTCATCTTGGCGGCCTTGGCAAGAACGAGCGCGGCGTTCACCGCAACGTCGCCGTGCGATGCGTCCCGCGGTGCCTCCGCGTCGATCGCCGGTATGGCGAGATCGGCGGGAAGGCGGCCCTCCCGTTTCAGCGCCTCAAGCGCCGCGCCAACGCGCGTTTCGACGTCAGAGAAGATGTTCATGAAAGCCCCGGAGGAACGTGGAGCGGACGCAGGCTCAGGGGGCCGAGCGCGCTCGCGCGAAGGAGGAACCGCTTAGCGCAAATCCGGTGTCGCCGCAAACTGCCGCCGGTGCTCGGCAATCGCATAGCGGTCGGTCTGCCCGGCAAGGTAATCGCAGGCGATCCGCGCTCTCTGCCGGGGTTCGCGCCCCGCCGCAAATGCCCGCCAGCCTTCAGGCAGTGCCGCCCCATCAGCCGCGTTGTAACACTCAAACAGATCCCGCACGATTGTCTCAGCGCCCTGCATCACACGCATCACGCGCGGGTGGTGATATACGGTCGCGAACAGATGCGCCTTCAGCGCTTTGAGATCCTGCGTCATCGCACCAGAGAACGCCACCACCGCGCCGCCTGCATCGCGAATGTCATCCGGCGATGACGGATTGAGGGCCGCAATGCGCGCGCGGCTCTCGGCCACCACGTCGGCGACCATCGCGGTGATCATGCGCCGCGTAACTTCATAAATAGCCCTTTGCGGCTCCGCGCGTGTCCCCCGATCCAGAATGCTGCGCGCGATCGGTCCTGCCAGCGGCGCTTCGGCCACGCCTTCCATCGACAGCAAACCTGCACGCAGTCCGTCGTCCACGTCGTGCGAAAGATACGCGATGTCGTCGGCCAAACTTGCCGCCTGGGCTTCCGCACTTGCCCAGCGTTTCAAATCGAGCGGCTTCCAGGTTTCCAGGTACCGCACAACCTTCGCCACCGGATCATCGGCGTCGAGAACCGGCCCGTTGTGCTTGGCGAGACCTTCGAGCGTCTCCCAGGTCAGGTTCAAGCCGTCGAAATCGAGATATTTGCGCTCAAGCCGCGTAACGACACGCAGCGACTGCGCATTGTGATCAAACCCGCCAAAGGGCCGCATCGCCGCATCGAGCGATCGTTCACCCGCATGTCCGAACGGAGGATGGCCGAGATCGTGCGCAAGCGCCAACGCCTCGGCGAGATCTTCGTCTAGGCCAAGTTGCCTTGCGATCGTGCGCGCGATTTGCGCGACCTCGAGCGAGTGCGTGAGCCTGGTGCGGTAGTGATCGCCCTCGTGCGGCAGGAACACCTGCGTCTTGTAGGTAAGCCGGCGAAACGCCGTCGAATGCAAGATGCGGTCCCGATCCCGCTGAAAGGATGAACGTGTCGGACAGGCAGGCTCGTTGAAATGTCGGCCGCGCGACGGCACGGCAGACGCGGCAAATGGCGCAAGCCGCCTCTCGCCCGGCACGACAGCCCCGCTATTGCCTGCAATTTGGAGTTGGATCGCCATCCTGGCCGCCGTAAGGGCATTTGACACGCCGCCCCGGTTTCCTATCTCTATCGTGTGTTGAACGCCAGCCGGCCCATCGCGCTGGCACAAGGAAGCCGACATGACAGTCACCGTGACAGATCGCGCCGCCAACCGGATCGCCGAGATCGTGAAGGACGATCCCGCCAATCCGCACCTGCGCGTGTCCGTTGAGGGCGGCGGGTGCTCGGGCTTTCAGTACAGGTTCGATTTGGTTTCAGAAAGCGACGCCGACGATCTGGTTCTGGAAAAGAATGGCGCCAGCGTGCTGATCGACCCCGTCTCGCTGCAATATATGGAAAACGCCGAGATCGATTTTGTGGATGATTTGATCGGCGCCGCCTTCAAGATCAAGAACCCGGCCGCGACCGCCTCCTGCGGGTGCGGCACGAGTTTTTCAATCTAGTCGCCACCGCGAACCACCCTTCATGAATTGCATTGCGGCCGCGAGGATGGCACACCTCGCAGCCCATGATCATCACCACTTGGAACATCAATGGCATCCGCGCGCGGCTCGAAGTAGCGCTTAGCTACGTGCGCGCGCATTCGCCCGATGTTCTCTGCCTGCAAGAGATCAAGACGGTTGACGAGGGTTTCCCGTCGTCCGCCTTCGAGGACTTGGGTTACAACATCGCGACGCACGGCCAAAAAGGATTCAACGGCGTCGCCATTCTCTCAAAGCAACGCCTTGAGGATGTCACCCGCGGTCTACCCGGCGACGATGGCGACACCCATGCCCGCTGGATCGAGGCGACCGTACCCGTGGGCGCGCGCATGGTCCGCGTCGTCTCGCTCTACCTGCCGAACGGCAACCCAATCGGCACTGACAAGTTCGCCTACAAGCTCGGCTGGATGCAGCGGCTGATCGCAAGGTCGCGTGTGCTCCTGGAAGAGGAAACACCGCTGGTGCTCGCGGGCGACTACAACGTCATTCCTGAACCCGAGGATGCCAAGCGGCCTGGAGCCTGGATCAACGACGCGCTCTTTCAGCCCGAGTCTCGCAGTGCTTTTCGCACACTTCTTCACTTGGGGTTCACCGACGCCGTGCGCGCCTGCCACCCAGACCGCGGCATCTACACGTTCTGGGATTATCAAGCCGGCGCCTTCCAGAAGGACGACGGTATCCGCATCGATCACATTCTTCTGTCGAGCAACGCCGCCGACATGCTGCGGGCGAGCGGCGTCGATCGTGCGGTTCGCGCAGCCGAGAAGCCGTCCGACCACGTGCCGGTGTGGGTCGAACTCGCTGAATAGTCCGGATCAGCAGCTACGGTCCGGACGCCGGGGCGTAACTCGGCACCGTCATAGCGGGCGCGAGCGGCGGTGAATTGCTGCTTGCCGGCAGGCCAAGACCGGGTGTGCGGATCGCTGGAGAAGCCGGTGGCGACGGAGCCGCCGGAGGTACCGACACAACCGCATTTGAAGCTTGGATAGGACGCACAAGCTCGCCGTTTGCGCACGTCCGAACGGGATCGACCGCGAGATCGTCAAGACCGCTCTTGTCGATCGAGCGCCGTTCCGGCTGTCGACCATATCTGTTGCGCCACTCCGCAACCCGGCCCGTCGCCTGCTGTCGAACGCCCTCGCCTGCATTGCAGAAGATGTTCTGGTAGATATCCTCGATCCAAACGCGCTCGCTCGCCGGCGCATTTGCGGCCGCAACGTCAATAAGGTTCAGTGCCGTGGCCGGATCCTTGTCGACGAACTTTCCGCGCCACATCAGGTCGGCAAGAAAAGCCTGAGCGCCGGGATGTCCATTGCGCGACAGCCGCGACAACCAGTGGCGGCCACTCTCCACCTTGCTTTGCGGATCGTCGTTGCCGCCGAGTGTCATGTCCGGGCCTTCGCCGCGTAGCATGACCTTGGCAAGCTCAAACTGCGCGTCTTCGTCGTTGAAAAACAGCGCCGCGCGATGCAGCCAGCGATCGGCCGCGGCAACGTCGGTCCTGACCTTCGCATCCGGAACGTTGCCGCGCAGATACATGGACACCGCCGTCAGCGACTTGGCGGCAATCGGCGCCAATTCCTCGTCGTCGGCGTCAACATCCTGCAATTCGTCGGCGAGCCCTTTGTAGAGGGCATAAGCCTTGCTGTGATCGGTGTAGGCGCCTTCGTTGTCGCCGTAGATTCGCGCCTTGTAGTAACGCGCAAAAACAGGCTTTTGCTTTTCAAGCTCTTCCAATGCCGGCAGCGCCAGCTCATAGAATCCGCCATTGAACGCCGATATGCCTTGTTTCATGGCATCGGCAGTCGATCGGAACTTGACGTCGCCAGCGGCCACAGGGGCCGACACGGCGATGCCTGCGAGCAGGCCTGCAACCGCAATCCTAGATATCCGCATAGCAGTGAACTTCCGCCTTTCCTCCCTCATGAGTGACAGCGCCGTAACGCGCCGGCCCCACTTGGTCCGCGAATTTTCTCAACGCCCCCGAACGATACATGCTAGCCGGCGCCGTCCACTCTTTGCGCCGCTTCTCCAGCTCTTCGCTACTCACTTCCAGATCGATCGTGCCCGCTTCGGCATCGAGTGAAATGATGTCACCATCCTTGATGAGTCCGATCGGTCCGCCGACAGCCGCCTCCGGTCCGACGTGGCCGACGCAGAAGCCGCGCGTTGCACCCGAGAACCGTCCGTCGGTAATGAGCGCGACTTTGTCACCTGAGCCTTGTCCGTAAAGCGCGGCGGTAGTCGCCAGCATCTCGCGCATTCCCGGACCGCCCTTGGGTCCTTCGTAACGGATGACGAGCACTTCGCCTTCCTCGTAGCTGCGCGCTTCGACGGCTGCGAACGCGTCTTCCTCACGGTCGAAGCAGCGCGCCCGTCCGCGGAATTTGAGGTTCTTAAGTCCGGCCACTTTCACGATGGCACCATCGGGCGCGAGCGTGCCCTTAAGCCCCACAACACCGCCCGTCGGGCTGATCGGATTGGAGACCGGATAGACGACCTTCTGGTCCGTGTTGAACTTCACGCTCTCCAAGTTCTCGGCCATCGTCTTACCGGTGACGGTCAGGCAGTCGCCATGCAGGACACCGCCTTCAAGCAAGGCCTTCAGAATTTGCGGCACTCCACCGATTGCGTGCACGTCTGTCGCGACGTACTTGCCGCCCGGCTTCAAGTCCGCGATGTAGGGAGTCTTCTTGAAGATCTCGGCGACGTCGAAAAGGTCGAAGTCGATCCCGCACTCGTTCGCCATCGCCGGCAGATGCAGCGCGCCGTTGGTCGAACCACCTGTGGCGGCGACCACGATGGCCGCATTCTCGAATGCCTTGCGGGTACATACGTCGCGCGGGCGGATGCCAAGCGCAATGAGCTTCATTACGGCCTCGCCGGAAGCACGCGCATACTGGTCGCGGCTTTCATACGGCGCGGGCGTTCCGGCCGACCCAGGCAGCGCCAACCCAATCGCTTCGGACACGCAAGCCATGGTGTTGGCGGTGAACTGCGCACCACATGCGCCCGCGCTCGGGCACGCGACGCACTCGAGCTCGTGCAATTCGGCATCGCTCATGCGGCCCACCGAGTGCATGCCGACGCCCTCGAAAACGTCCTGCACGGTCACTTCGTGGCCCTTGAATTTTCCAGGCAGAATGGACCCGCCGTACATGAACACGGAAGGGACGTTGAGCCGTAGCATCGCCATCATCGTGCCGGGCAGGCTCTTGTCGCAGCCAGCGATGCCGACAAGCGCGTCGTAGCTGTGGCCTCGCATGGTGAGTTCTATCGAATCAGCGATCACCTCGCGCGACACGAGCGACGACTTCATGCCCTGATGACCCATGGCGATACCGTCGGTCACGGTAATTGTGCAAAATTCGCGCGGCGTCCCACCAGCTTCCTTGACGCCCGCCTTTGCGGACTGCGCCTGGCGCATCAGCGCGATGTTGCAGGGTGCGGCTTCGTTCCAGCAGGAAACGACGCCGACAAACGGACGATTGATCTGCTCTTCGGTCAGACCCATCGCGTAATAATAGGAACGGTGCGGCGCCCGCGACGGACCGACGGTCACGTGGCGGCTGGGCAACTTCGATTTATCGAACGTCTTTGCGTCCATTATTCTTCTCTGAGCCTCTTTCAGCGACAACTGTTCACGGCGTGAAGCGTGCCTCTGCAAGAGTGCTTGTATGCCATTGCGAAGGTCGTTCTGACGCGTGCGCGCGGCGGCCCGAGGCCCAACCCCCCGGCTGGTCAACGTGCGCCCAAGCAATCGTCGTGCGCGGCATTTGTGGCCCGAAAGTGGCGCGACCGGCACTGACAGTTGCCCTATAGCAACAAATGGTTGCCGACTTCTTCGGGGCCCAAAGATCATAAGCGAAACAGAGCTCCGCCATTGCTTTCGCGACGCACCCGCTGGCCCAAAGGCTTACGCAATCGCGGCCCGATTCAACGGGCGCTTCCTAATATCGGCGTTGAGTTCGGCGACAGCACGGCCCGAATCCGGCGCTGGCGGGGCATCTGGCGCGCGTTGACGGCGCACCAGATCCGCGCCCTATCTGTCCGACCAACCACCGACAAAAGCCCTTATGGACGACATCGCAACCACCACCGACGCCTCTGCCGCGACCCGGATCGCCGTGACGTTCGAAAATCGTGGGCACTACCTGATTGGGCTCAGCGTGGTGAACGCGCTGTTGATTCTCGCCACGCTCGGAATCTATGCCTCATGGGCAAAGGCCGAGGTTCGCCGGCGCATCTGGGCCTTCATCAGATTAAATCGCGAGCCGCTCGAATATACCGGCACCGGCCTTGAACTCTTTCTCGGCTTACTCATCGCGACCGTCTTCGTCGTTCTGCCTGCAGTCCTTGGCGCCGTTGCGATCACACTCTTCTTCCCGGGCAACGCTATCGCAATGCCCGTCTATCAGATCCTGCTCTACCTCGTATTCTTCCTGCTGCTCGGCAACGCCATCTACCGCGCCTGGCGCTATCGCTTGAGCCGGACCCGCTGGCGCGGCATTCGTGGCGCGCTGACCGGCAGCCCCGCGGCCTATGGTTGGACTTATTTCTGGACGCTCGCCGTGCCAACCATTTGCATCGCGCTCATCGCCGGCGCGGCGGGGTACGCGCTTGGGCCACAAGCCGCTGCACCCGTCGTACTCCTTGGCCTCGTCATCGGCCTCTGGATTCTACCCTGGCGCGCCAACAAACTGCGCCGGATCATGACGAACGATACCCGCTTCGGAGATCGGCCGCTCACCTATGACGGCCGTGCCGGGCCACTCTACCGCGCTTACGTCAACGCCTGGCTCGGCGGTGCGCTGGTTCTCGTCGCCGCCATCACGGCAACGGCGTGGGTCGCGGTCCAAGCCGGACTTGGCTTGACGCCCGATGCGCCGACGGCCGTCCCGAACGCGGGTGTGATCGCGGTCATTGTCCTTGTCTGGCTCACGGCGATCGTATTGGCGGCAATCCTTACCACCTCTTATCGCGCCCGCCAGATCCGCCACTTCGCCGACCACACACATTTCGAAGGCACGACGTTCCGCTCAAGCGTCACCGGCCGCGGCCTGCTCTGGATCACCCTCTCGAACTGGGCCTTGAAATTCGCGGCAATAGCGCTTGCATTTATTTTCGCCCTGGGCGTGCTGTTTGCCGCTGACCTCGCACCTGCGCGCGATGAAAACCCGATCTCCGGTGAACCCGTGTTCTCCGCACTCGATCTGCTGCAAGCCGCGATCATTATCGGTGCCGTCGTGCTTTTCTCGACCATCGCCGGAACGATTGCACAGGTTCGCTCCGCGCGATATTTGATCTCCAATATGAAGCTCGAAGGCGCTCTAGACCTTGCGCGGATCGCCCAGAACGCATCGAAGTCGCCCGCACGTGGCGAGGGATTGGCACAGGTGTTCGACGTCGATGCCTTTTAGCGCAACGCTGCCCTCCGGCACCGTCACCAAGTATGCTCGGCTGAGCGACGGCAAAAACGCCAGTGCGTCCGACGCCACCGTCCAGATTGCGCTGCAAGGCCTCGAAATCATACCCAAAGGCGGCGCACGCCGCGTCTGGCCCTACGAAACGCTGCGCTCGGGCGAGCCTGTACGCCGTAATGCGATCGACGTTCTGCTATCCTCGACTGCGGATCCCGGCGCGACCGTATTCGTACCGGGTCCTGACTTTGTGGCCGCGCTCGCCACCTACGCACCACAACTGACCGAAAGAGCCGAACGCTGGCGCAGCGCGCGACCCTGGCTCATTTTCATCGGAATTCTGTTCGGCGCCATTGTCGCGCTCTACGCATCCGGTTGGAGCCCCGCGCACACTATTGCCGGCCTTTTGCCGGAGAGCTGGCGTCAGCGGCTGGGAGATGAAGCCCGTGCATCCATGACCGAGGGCTACAAGCAGTGCGTCGATGCGAACGGCGTTGCCGCGCTCGAAAAGATGTCCCAGCGCCTGGCACGGGGCGCCGACATGGAAAAGCCCTTTGCCGTTACGGTCTACGACTGGTCGCTGATGAACGCGTTTGCCGTGCCTGGCGGCCAGATCGTGCTCACGCGTGGACTGATCGAAAAAGCCCAAAGCCCCGATGAAGTTGCCGGCGTGCTCGCACACGAAATGGGCCACGGTATCAAGCTGCATCCCGAGACAGGCATTATCCGCGCCATCGGCCTCGCTGCTGCAGTCGAGTTGATAATGGGCGGCTCGAGCGGCGCGCTTGCCAACTTGGGGCTCATGCTCGCCCAACTCGGCTATACGCGGGCGGCCGAGCGCGAGGCCGATGCCGTCGGGCTGCAAGTCCTCAAAGGAGCCAGCGTCGCGCCCCAGGGCCTTGCCGACTTCTTCAAACGCATCGAGGATGTCGAGGGCGAGTCCGGCGACATATCGAAGACGCTGCGGCCCTTCTCGATCCTGCGCACGCACCCGCCAACCGCCGAGCGCGCGGCCATCGTCAAGGCGCAGCCGACATACCCGGCAACGCCCGCCCTCGATGCGCAGTCCTGGCAGGATTTGAAGTCGATCTGCAGCCGAACGATCACGCCCGACAAGCCCGAGCGCGAGGCATCGGCAAACTAAAGCCGCAAAGTTCCATTTCAGTGATGAAAGTGTTTCGCGCCCTGCGGCCGCTTTCGGCGTAGGGATGGCGCAATGGGCCTGATCGTGGCCAAGATTGTGCGGTTCCAATCCATGGATGGGTTGCACCCGCTGACGCCTTCCCCGCATAGGAGTAGATTGTGAGCATGAAAAGTCTGCTCATGAAAGCCGCGCTCGTGCTGGCCGCGTTCGCCATATACGTCAGCGCGCCGTTCGTTACCGCCTGGTCGATCCGCGAGGCGGTCCGCAACGGCAACTCAGCCTATCTCGCCCGCGCCATCGATTGGGACAGCGTGCGCACGACGTTGAAACCCACACTCAGTCGTATCGCACTCGACCTGCCCGATCCTGCGCTCGCCGCTTTCCAAAAGCCGACCCTTTGGCAACGCTTCAAGGCCTATTGGGGCCAGGGCGCCGTCAGTACGGCGGTCGACAGTTACCTGACGCCCGAGGGCCTCCCCCAGCTCTTCCAGATGCGCAAAGCTTATCGCACCTACATTTCCGGGTTTGACGAAGACGCCAACCGTCCGCCGCTCTTGGAACGCATCAAGCGCACGTGGACGCGCGTCAAACGCGCCGAGTTTACCTCGCTCACGACCTTCGAAGTCGACATGCTCGACAAGCATGACGACACGCGCTTGTATCTTGGCAAGCTGGAGCTGACGACCACAGGCTGGAAGCTGACCGAGCTGCGCATCAAGATGCTGACGACAGCGAGCGACACGCCGTTAGAGGCGGAGGAGCCCGAGGTCACCCCGAAAGCCGGCATCGGAAGGTTCGGCATGCACCTCGTTACGCCCGCTACCGCCGCGACACCGGCAAAGGCCACGGTTTCGACGCCGGCGACGCCACCATCAACCGCCGGCTTCGTGTCGTTCAAGGGTGACTATGGCGATGGCCACGTGCGCACCATCAAGGTGCCCGCCGGTCGGGCTCAGGCCTACTGGACGGAGATGGAGGAGAGCGGCAAGGCTGATGCGCTACAGCGCATAACTTCCGAATAAGCTCGATAGCTCTTTCCCAGAGTCACCCCTTCCCTTTCAGGATGAGCAGGGAAATCGCGCTTGCGGCACGGCAGCGAAATCTAGCGCACCCAGCCGCCGTCACGCGTCTGCAAGACGCGCAAGCGCCGCTGAAAACCGCCTGATCTCGGCCTCCAACTCCGACTTGCGCTCCTTCGCTTCCTCGATCGCCTCTTCCTTCGCCCGCTCCATGAACTGCGGGTTGGAGAGCTTGGCATCCATTTTGGCAAGATCGCTCTTTGCGGCATCGATCTCTTTCGCGAGCCGCTTGCGCTCCGCCGCCATGTCGATGATGCCACCGAGCGGCAGCGCCGCCGTCGTCTCGCCCGCCACGATCAGTGCCGCACCTTTGGGCGGAACGGCGGCGAAATCGATGGTGTCGAGACGAGCCAGCCGTTTGATTGTCTCGTCATGATGACGAGCGCGCTCTTTTAGCGATGCATCTGCGCCCACGATGACAAGTGGAATCTTCGCGCTCGCCGGTACGCTCATCTCGGTTCGCACGGAACGGATTTCCGATACCAGTCGCACAATCCAGTTGATCTCGGCGGCCGCCGCTGGATCGTAATAACCCTCAAGCTGCGGCCATTGGCTGTGGCAGAGCAGCGTGTTGCGCGCCACGCCGTGCTCGACCATGTGCGCCCACAGCTCTTCGGTGATGAACGGCATGAACGGGTGCAGCATCTTCAGGCACTGATCGAGCACCCACGCAACGACGGTGCGCGTCTCGGCTTTCGCCTCGTCGTCATCGCCCGCGAGCGCAGGCTTGATCAGTTCCAGATACCAGTCACAGAACTGACCCCAGACGAACTCATAGACGGCGTTGGCGGCTTCATTGAACTTGTAGGCTTCGAGCGCGACCGTCACAGCCTTGGCCGTTAGCTCGGTTTCGCCGACGATCCACTTATTGATCGTCTCTTGCACTTGGCGCGGATCGTAGTCGCGCACGCGAACGCACTCATTCATCTCCGCGAACCGCGAGGCGTTCCAAAGCTTGGTCGCGAAATTGCGATAGCCTTCGACACGCGACTTCGCGAGCTTGATGTCGCGTCCCTGCGCAGCCATGGCGGCGAGAGTGAAGCGCAGCGCATCGGCGCCGAACTCGTCGATGAGGACGAGCGGGTCCATCACGTTGCCCTTCGACTTCGACATCTTCTGCCCCTTCTCATCGCGCACGAGGGCATGGATATAGACATCGTGGAACGGCACTTCCTTCATGAAGTGCAGCCCCATCATCATCATACGGGCGACCCAGAAGAAGATAATGTCGAACCCGGTGACGAGCACGCTCGTCGGATAGTACCTGTCGAGCTCCGGCGTGTTGTCTGGCCATCCGAGCGTCGAAAACGGCCAAAGCGCGGAAGAGAACCAGGTGTCGAGGACGTCTTCGTCGCGCGTCAGCTCCACGTCCTTGCCATACGTGGCCTTTGCGAGCCGCCGCGCCTCTGCTTCGCTTGCCGAGACGAACACATGGCCGTCCGGCCCGTACCACGCCGGAATCTGATGCCCCCACCACAGCTGGCGCGAAATGCACCATGGCTGAATGTTGCGCATCCACTCGAAATAGGTCTTGTCCCAGTTCTGTGGCACGAAGCGCGTTTTGCCAGCCTCGACAGCAGCGATGGCGGGCTTCGCAAGTTCGGCCGCGTTCACGTACCATTGGTCCGTCAACCACGGCTCGATCGCGACGCCCGAGCGATCGCCGTGAGGAACCGTGTGTATCGTCGGCTCGATCTTTTCCAGTAGCCCCAACGCATGAAGATCGGCGACGACGCGCTTGCGTGCTTCAAAGCGGTCGAGCCCGCGATACGCTTCGGGCGCCGCCTCGTTGATCTTGCCGAACGCATCGAGCACGTTGATCTTTTCAAGGTCGTGTCGCTTGCCGACCTCGAAGTCGTTGAAGTCGTGCGCCGGCGTGATCTTCACTGCGCCGGTGCCCTTCGTCGGGTCGGAATAGCTGTCCGCAATGATCGCGATCTCGCGACCGACGAGTGGCAGCGTGACCTTCGCGGCCGCCTTGATCAGCACCGCATAACGCTCGTCGTCCGGATGCACCGCGACGCCCGTATCGCCCAGCATCGTCTCGGGCCGCGTCGTCGCCACGACGATATAGTCCTTGTCGTAGCCCTTGATCTTTTTCGCCAGCGGATAGCGGAAATAGTACATGTGCCCGCTCGGATCCTTGGCGAGCGCTTTTCCAAGAACGTCCGCATCGAACGGCTTCTCGTCGCCATCCTTCCACGTGAACGTGCCGCGCTTCTCCACCTGCACGACTTCGAGATCGGAAATGGCCGTCTGGAACTTCGGGTCCCAGTTGACGAGCCGCTTGTCCTTGTAGATCAGCCCTTCGTTGTAGAGCTGCACGAACACCTTGATTACGGCGGCCGACAAGCCCTCGTCCATCGTGAAGCGCTCGCGGCTCCAGTCGCACGAGGCTCCCAGCCGCTTGAGCTGGTTGATGATCGTCCCACCGCTCTCTTCCTTCCACGCCCAAACGCGTTCGACGAACGCATCGCGGCCCATCTCCCGGCGTGAGGGCTGCTTGTCGACGGCAAGCTGACGCTCCACCACCATCTGCGTGGCAATGCCCGCGTGATCCGTCCCAGGCTGCCACAAGACATCGCGTCCGCGCATCCGCTCGAAACGGACGAGAATATCCTGCAGCGTGTTGTTGAGGGCATGCCCCATGTGGAGCGAGCCGGTAACGTTTGGCGGTGGGATAACGATGGAATAGGCGGCGTTCTTGCCCCCTGAGGCGCCACGGCCGGCCTTGAAGGCGCCAGCCTTGTCCCATTCCTCATGGATGCGCGGCTCGATCTCGGCCGGCTGGAAGGTCTTGTCGAGCATGGATGGGGATGTCGCTTATCAACCGCGGTTGTCCGCCCGGTCGTAAGGCCCCCCTTCCCACACTGTCAACCTTGCACCTGTCGCGGGCCACTCGCTTACCGCAAAGTCTTACGAACCTCGAACGTCGGACCCGGGTACGGCGGCTGAGGTTGTTGCTGCTGCGGCACTTGCGGCTGCTGTCCCCCAAGCTCGCTCTCGTTGCGCAGCGCACGCTCCACGATCTTCGGCATGTTTTCCGAAAGCCACTGCTTCAGCATGGGCCGCAGCAGCAGCGCGGCGGCGTCCTCGATCGGGTCACCGGTCCCCGCATCCATCACGCCCACACTCGGCAATCTTGGTGGCGTCGGCGGCGGAAATGCTGTGTCCGCAGGAGGGAAGCTAGCTACCGCCAAACGGGGATCCGGCAACGGCTCTGGCTGCATAGGCATCGACATCGGCATTGGTGCTTGCGGCGCCGACTGGCGCGAAAGCTCACCCATGCGGTTGAGCCGCGTGTCGAAAAATGACGCCATCTCGCGCGCGACGCCGTCATTTGCATGCTGCGCTTTCTCAGCCATTTCTTCCGGCTCTGGCAGGCGCTGAATCGGAGTTATGGAAGCAGGCGCGACCGCGGGCTTGCCGGAGGCCGGCGGTTCAATCATGCGATGCCCGCCCGCCGGTTCAAACCGCACGACCGTGCGCGACCGGTCCATTTCGTTGTCGGACGTAGACTTCAGCGCTTCTGACAACCGCCCCAGAATGTTGGGCTTCACCGGTTGCGGCGGCGCCGGCTTGAAGATCGACGGAAGCTCGAATTCCGCGGCCTCCTCTGCCACTGGAATCTCGCGGCGCAGCGGCACAGCCTGCGCGTTTCCTTGGTGTACCCTGAAACCGCCCTCGTCCGAAATCGAGCTGCGTATCGAGGCCAGGATATCCTCGACGTTGTTGTTCGCCCCTTTAGTCGTCGACATGACGCTACCTCGTCTGCGTACTAAATTTTACTCCGCAGAACCGCGCCGGCACCCCGCAATTTGCCCCTTCGGTTCGTCGTGCCCGGATTCTCGCAAAGAACGCCTTGTGCGGCGGCCGCTTCTCCGGTGACGGCGTGAAAGTCCGGAACCAGCCCCACACTGGACAACCAACTTATTCACGCAAGCTGTTGCAGTAAAGCCAACTCGCGGCGGTGATGTGGCGAGAGCGGCAAATTGAGGGATAGACTTAGGCACGAGTCGAAAACAAGCGGCGCCTCTCGGCGCCGCATACAATCGTCACATTCGCTCTGAACTTCCGTGCCGAACCCAGTCTACTCGGCTGCCGATTTGTGGTTCGGGCTACGCTCAAGCAGCTCACGGCGCAGCGCGCGTTCGACAATTTTGGGCATATTCTCGGACAGCCACTGCTTTAGCATCGGCCGCAAGAGATCGGCGACCGTATCCTCCATCGTGCGGTGATCAAGATCCGTCATCGACATAGAGATCGGCGCAGGCGTAAGCGCCCCATCGGCCCTTTGGAACAAGACGGTCTCCGGCTCTGACGACTTAGCAGATGCGCCCGATCTATTGACAAAGCTCGGAGATTCCGGCGCCAAGCGCTCTTCCTCAAGCCGCGCCATCTGCTCCGCCGTCGGCGCCGCTGCAGGCGAGGGCGTTAGAATATCAGGATAGGGGCCAAGCTTGCGAATTGGGCCGATCGTGGCCGCGACGCTCGGCGTATTGTGCAGGTCGCGAACGACGAACGGCGGCTCCGGCCTCGGCGGCTGCTGGCGCGCCCCATCCACAGGTGCCGCTGAGGCTGCCCCAACCGGCTTGAAGCTCGGTTGCGCCGAACGTTCGGCCGACACATACGCCGAGACACTTTCGGCAGCCGCCTCTTCCGCCACCGAAACGCTCGACCACAGGGCTTCCTGCGCGGCCGCGACAACCGGGTCCGGCACGAAGGTAGTAGATCTCGTCTCCAGCACGCGAGCAGCATCGACCGGCCGCTGCTCCTCCGCCGCTCGCTCTTCGATCTTGCGGGCGCCCTTACCCTCTTCCTCAAGGCGCTGGACCGAAGTGGCCTCCTCCGTCTTGCGATCATCACGACCAGAGAACGGCGAGGGCCCGAGGTCGAATTCGAATGGATCAACGGTTGTCGCGCGCTCCTTCGGTTCGAGCGCGACGCGCGAAACCGTCAGGCTGGGCGTCGCGTCATCGACCCTATCGCCGGAAGCAGGGATTTGCGTCCGGTCATCATCGATCGACTTCAGATCGTCGTTGAGTAGATCGGACAGCTGTTCGTCGATGTTGCGCGTGTCCGTCGCTGCGTGATCCGCCTCGGCTTCCTGCGCGGCCTTGGCCTCATCGCGCGTCAACAGAGGGTTCGGTTCACGGGCCGCCGGAAAGAATGGTCCGTCGAACTTGGGCGCGGACGCCGCGGCGGCGGGTGTCGGCGCAAGCGGTCGTGCCGGCGCCGTAGGCTCTGCGCGCGGCGCTGGCGCAGGGCTCCGCCAAAAAGCATCGCGCGCTCCAAGCGCGCGGTCTTCTGGAATCGCTGGTTTTGGCGGCGGACTTGGGCGCGACCCGGGCGGCTCCTCGGCGATGATTTTGCGGATCGAGGCAAGGATTTCCTCCATGCTCGGTTCGCTGCTGGTGTTCACTTTCGTCATGCCGTACCTTCTGGACTTCGCACCGCCCGCGCTCCCTTGTATCTGCTCGCCTGCAGCGGGACTAGTCGAGGCCGCGTAGAACTATTCTTTTCGACCCAAGTGTTGGCAGCGCCAACGGAATGCGCCCCGAAGCCTCCACAATCCGATCAATGGTGACAGGTAGCAATTCAACCGGCAACGACCGTCAGCGAGTTTATCCCCGAAGCACGGCAGCGTCATGGCGGCAAATCGGTCACAAGCGGCTTTCACGGCGCCACATGTCAAAATTTGGAACCTTGCCGCAATCGAAGTGCGGTCGCCACAAGGCATTCGCGTGGCGGCTATTTCAGCGGTCGCTCTGACTCGATCCGCGGTTCGACTTCCAGTCGCTCGCGGCGACCATCGTCGTGGGTAATGTCCAGCCCCCACCACTTGCGGCGGACTTCCTGATAGTGAACCTCGGGATCATAGGCAACGTCGGTCGCACCAAGTTCGGCGATATTCAGCCGTCCAATTGCTGCGATAACCGAGTATGAAGCGACGATGACATCGCGCTTGGTCGTCTCAAGCTGAACCTGAGACTGCAGAAGCTCCTGCTGCGCATTGAGCACGTCGAGCAGCGTACGCTGGCCGACCTTCTCTTCTTCGCGAACGCCTTCGAGTGCCGTGCGGTTAGCATCGATCTGAGCCCGGTCAGACTCCCGCTTGGCGCGGAAACCCTGCAGCTGCGACCAAGCCTGCGCGACCTGAGACTGGGCTGTGGCGCGGGACTGTTCGATCTCTTGCAGCCGCGCGATCTGTGCGTGCTTGGCCTGGCGGACACGGGCATAGACTTCGCCGCCGTCCGAGTAAATCGGAACATTCACGCGCCCGACGACGGTCGTCGTTTGGGACCGATCGACGAATTCACTCGTGTCGAAGTCATCCTGCCACGTAGCTTCGATCTGCGCTTCCGGTAGCAACTCGCCGCGAATTTGATCGACCGTATAGCGCGCCGCCTGCTCAAGGTAGAGGGCGCCCACGACTTGCGGATTTTCTTGCGTACCGATGCCGATCGCTTCGTCAAGCGACCTCGGCAGCAGCTTGATGTTCGGGCTCGGCTCACTGAGATTGCGAGGCGGCGAGCCGACGACCTGCTGATAGATCGCACGACTCGACTTCAAGTTAGCGCGCGCGAGGTCGAGATCCGATTGACCGAGCGCGCGCCGCGCTTCCGCCTGCGCAACGTCAGTCTTGGTTACTTCGCCGACGCTGAAGCGGTCCTGCGTCGCCCTCAACTCGGCGGTCAAGAAGTTCAGGTTGCTCTCCCGCAGCTTAACGATGGCCTGGTCGCGCACGACATCGCCATACGCCGTCACTGCATCGAGCAGGACCTGCTGCTCGACAAGGCGCAGGTTCTCACGGCCGGCCCGGACGTTGGCTTCCGCCGCATTCACGGCATTCGTAACGCGAAACCCGCGAAAGATAGGCTGCACCAGCTGAACCGCGTAGCCCTTCGACGTGTTGTCGTCGTTGCCGATGACCGGCGGCTTCACCTTGGTGTGCTGGTACGTGATGTCTGCGGTCGCATTGATGCTCGGCCGGTAGCCGGAATTCGCACGCGCCACATCTTCGTCGGTCGCGCGCAGGCGTGCGCGTTCGGCATCGAGCTGTGGGCTGTAGTGATAGGCCTGAGACAACGTCTCAATTAGATTTTCGGCAAACGCTGCCGGAGAGAGTGCAGCGAGCGCGGCAACTGACAGCGCACAAGCCATCACTCGCGGGATCACCCGCGAACGGCCGTAGCCAAGAACATTCGCTGCCCTAATTCCCATCCACTCCGCAGTCCCGCTTGGCGACTTTTTCGCCTCCCGGCACTTCCCCCGTGCTGCGCACCTCGAATGAGGCGCTCGCCCTACTGAATGCATAGAGCGATTCGGCGACGTTGCCCCCCGGCCCGTTTCACCATCGAACCGAATTTCTATCGGATTTATCTGCGACATAGGCGAACTTGGCACCCCTGCTCTGCCGAATTGCGCGCGTCAGTTGCCGATTTCCCACTACTTTAATCTTTGGATCGCCGCGAACGTAAGTCCGTGACGAACCTCGCTGTTTGCTCATTGGTGGCGGGAAGAAACGCAACGGCTCAGATAAGGTGCCGATTCCCTTTACGAAGCGTAAAGAAGTGTAAACAGCCTTCCGAAACGCGTGCGTTGCACGGCTATGCAGGCAGTGGTTTTTTTGGACACCGCCCCAGCGCGGCGATCAACGAAATGCAGCCGCCTAAAAGCGGAAGGGCGCGATGGCGGCTTCAAATCCGACCAGTGCAGGCGCTGCAGCCTCGAATGCCACGCGTCGCGCTACGCCGGCCGGCGTCTGCCGCAGGCAAACCGCGCGCCCGACGCCACGATCCATTTCGATGGCTACGAGCCGTCCGCCAGGCGCAAGCTGCCCGATGAGCGTTTCAGGAATCTGCTGTGCGGCCCCTTCCACCAGGATGACGTCGAAGGGCGCACCCACCGGCCAACCCGCATTGAGTGGCCCGGCCTCGACCCGAACATTGCCGATCCCGAGCGTGGCAAGCGTAGCCTTCGCACCTTCAGCCCCTTGCGCGGCGACATAAAGGGCAACCACCTCACCACCGAGCTTGCCGGCAATGGCGGCAGCGTACCCGCTCGCCCCACCGATCACCAGGACCTTATCCGTCGCTTCGATCTGCGCAAGCTGAATGAGCCGGGCAAGCGCCCGTGGTGCGACCATCGCCTGACCCGGCCCGACTTCAAGTGCCTCGTCCATATAGGCGAGCCCTGCCAGTGCAGGGGGCACGAAGGCTTCGCGCGGCACCGCTAGCATGGCAGTCATAATACGCCTGTCGGTAACGTCGCTTGGACGAACCTGACTCTCGACCATATTTCTGCGTTGCAGAGCGCTGTCCGCCATCGTTCGCCTCCGCCCACTGTCAACCCGGCACGCCAATCGTCGATTTGCATAAACGAGCCAAGACTATACGCAAGCCCTCCCCTGGGGCAGGGGGCGTTACGGTCGCGCTTACCCTTCTCTTGTGCAAAGGCAATGCGCCGTGGTAGACGCGGCCCTCCAGCCCATATGCTGCCGGCTTCGGGCCTGCGGTATAGAGAATTTGGGCAGGCGTCGAGGCCACGTGGCGGAGTGGTGACGCAGCGGACTGCAAATCCGCGTACCCCGGTTCAATTCCGGGCGTGGCCTCCAAAGCTTCTGAAACCGGCTTCTCGGCGATCCGATCCACTAGGGCAGCAGATCGTTACGACCCCGGCGCGGCCTTCAAATACAAAATGATATCGATGGCGTGCGAGGTATAGACGCCGACTGCCGGCATCGTCGTGCCGGGCACCGCACCGTCCGGATTCTTCAGGAACGTGATCAGAAACTCATCGTTCCAGTCTCCCTTCTGACGCGACATCGCGGCCGAATAGGCAAAATTCGGCGCTGAAGCGATGCGCCGTCCAACGACGCCGTTGAGTGGCGGACCGATACCCCTTCCACCTGACAAATCGTGACACCGACTACACATCCCTTGAAACAGCTTGCGCCCGCGCTCCTCGGGAGTGGCAGAATCGGACGGGCGCTCATCCGCCGTCGGCGTGGGCAGCGACGAGAACCCAGCGACTTCAATAGGCGCCGCTTGATCCTTGTGCTTGTCCGCATTGCGCACGAACAGCAGTGATCCGTGATCTGCCAAAATGGCGATGCGTCCATCCTTCATCGAGATCATGTCACGCAGTCGAAAGCCTGATAAGTGGATCGGCTCCGCATAGACGATGTCCTCGCTGCCTTCGCGTTTCAAAAGGTAGAGCGCGTTGCCTCTGAGCGATGCCACGATGAAGTACCCCGTCCAGTTGGGAAACTCCCGCGGATCAGGCTCGACAATATTGGTGATGCCGATTGACGGCACAAACGCAAACCTCGGCTTTGTATAGCCTTCGTGTCCGCCTGGCTTCGGGTTGAACGGCCAGTTCATCGGTGGCGCTCCGTACGACATACCGTACGTTACAATCGGCCAACCGTAGTTGCTGCCTGCGGTTATATGATCGATTTCATCTCCACCCTGCGGCCCGTGATCCGTGCCCCATATCTCGCCGTCTTTCGCGACGATGAGACCCTGCGGATTGCGTAGCCCGCTCGCCATCTGGTGGGCAGCGCCGGTTTCGATATCGATCTCGACAACATGACCGAGATCCCAGTCCTGAAAATTCAAAAGCGAACGGCTGTCAAAAAAGCCGTCGAACTGGTGATCCCCGATCGACACCAGAAGCTTCTTGTCGCTGAGCTGCACCATACGGCCGCCTGATTGCTCGCCAGCGAATAGTGGCCCGCGGTCTTTCAGAGGCACGCATGGCTTGGCCTGCCACACATCGTGCCAATCACCAGACGGCTTGATCCCTTGATCGCTAACCTCGAGCGCCACGCGACTGATTGCGAACTCGAAACAATCGCCGGCAAAGCGGTTGAAGGAAGCATAGAGGTCGTAACGCTTTTCGCCAGTCTTGACCGCCAGCAGATCATGGGTTCGAACGACCGCGATATTGAACCATGGGTTCTTGTAGAGTTCCGAACTCCGCAGCTCCGCCATCCTCATCGGAACCTGCGTGCCGATCGGATGCAGTTCGTACTTGGCATCTAAATAGGTGAGCTGGCCGTGGGTGGACGCCAGCACGATGTTGCCATCCACCTCCTCGAGGCTTCCACCGTCGATGGCGACATTGGAGACTTTAGCGACTGCGAACTCCAACATATGCAAGTTGGAGAACATTTCCTGCCAACCAACACTCTCGGTCGGCGTGACGTCGACAATTGCTTGAACCTGGTCGAGGATCTGCCGCGGAACACGCTTCCACTGCAGGAGGATGCCAGCCACGACTCCTGCCGACGCAACGACCAACAAGGCGCCGGCCAAAATCAGCGCTCGCAATCCCCTCTGCCTCGGTTGTGGATCGCCGGACATACGCAACACCATATCATGATAGAGAGCTAATTGATTTTGAGGGATGAAACGATCTCCGTTCAGGCCCTCCAACGGAGATATTTGTGCACCTGCCCACACACGCTGACGCCACCAAAAGTATTATTTGGAAATGCTGCGTCTAAGCCCTATGGCGCTCCTCCGGCATCTGGAGCCGGCTCCCGCGCGATTGAATGACAGTCGGCTGCAGTCAAAAATTTCAGGCCACGAGATTCTGTGTCTTCGCTTCGGCCAACAGTTCGGTAAGAACGCCAACCGCCAGCGTAGCCCCGCACTTGGCCCCTGCGATCAAGCCGACAGGCGCACGGATACGCTGCAAATCGCCGTCCGAGACGCCACGCGTACTGAGCGCGCGCAGCCGCTCGCGGTGGACCGCGCGGTTACCGAGCGCGCCCACATAGAAACTACGTGTCCTTAGCACCGCTTCGAGCAGGTCGAGTTCGTTGTGATGCTCGTGAAAAACGAGAACGGCGGCGGTCGCAAAATCGAGATCATCGAGCGCCACTTCGATGTTGCGCGCGTCTATGATCGCCTGTGGGCTGATCGCTGCAAGGCCGTCGCGCGTGGCCGTGTCCGTTGCCGCGACGCGCAGTTCAATCCCGATTGCCCGCGCCAGTGCGGCGATCGCGATCAGACCCGGACCGCCGCCGGCGAGTACCAGCCGCATCGATGGCGGATAGGCGCGCTCAAACACATCACCGATCCGCGCACTAACACGCATCGGTGTTTGCGGCGCCAACGAAAAGACACGGCTCGCGCCCGCCACAAGATCGGTCTTGAGAAGCATCGGCCGCCTCTGCTGCTTCTGCGCAATCAGTTTCTGAAGCTGTGCCTGTGTCAGGCTCTGGTCGAAATAGAGGTCGAGGCCACTGCCGCATGGCAACCGGATGTCGAGATAAGGCGAATCTTTGCCATAGCGCACGATCCTGTTGCGCCCGCCCTGAAGGACCGCCAGCGCTTCGAGGACCACGGCTTGTTCGAGGCAGCCGCCTGAGAGATAGCCCGCGTAACGTCCGTCCTCGCCGACCGCCATCTGCGCACCTACATGCCGTGGTGCGCCACCCTCAACGCCGACGAGCGTTACGAGAACCCCGCGCAACCCCTGCGCCATCCATTGATGCAGCCGCCCAGTCGCATCCTCTTGTTCGAGAAGCCCTCCGGCGAGCGACGCATCATCGTTACGCGGCTCGATCGCGTCTCGCGCATCATCCCGCCAGATGTTCTTTTGGACGCCCACGCTGTTACCGCTCCGCCAGGAAATCGTTGCGTCCGACGCGCGAGATTGAGCACGCAAGACGCTTGCTATCGCGCTGAATTTCTTCAACCGTCCCGAACACGAAGGTGATATGGGAACGCGCCGCCTCTTCGGCGCGCGCCGATTTCCCGGCGATCACAGCCTCGCCGATTTCGATGTGTTGTTCCAAGAGCTTCTCACGCACGCCCGGCCTCATATAGAGGTTCTCGCGGTTGAAGAAGACATTGTTGCGCAAGAGCTCGCTCAACGCGCGCATGACATGCAGCACGATGAAGTTGTGGCTCGCCTCATAGATGAGCACGTGGAGGCTGACGTCAGCCTGTGCTTCGCGCGCGGGGTCCGTGCTCTTGTGCGCCTTGCGCATGTCGGCGAGGCAATCGCGGATGGCGTCCCTATCCACCTGCGTTGCACGCTCCGCTGCCATGCGCGCCGCCTGCGCTTCCACCCACTGCCGGAATTCCAAATAATCCTGGGCCGCGTTCTGATGATCGCGATAGAGATTGGCGAGCGGCATCATCACAGGCAGCAGGAACTCCGCGACCGATGTGCCGCCGCGTGACGGCTTCAGAAGTCCCCTGCTGACCAGCTTTTCGAGCGCTTCGCGCAACGACGGCCGCGACACGTCAAGCCGTTGCGCAAGCTCGCGTTCCGACGCGAGTTTTTCGCCGGGACGCAGCGCACCTTCGAGAATGAGCTTCTCGATGCGCATCGCGATAGCGTCCGCGACTCTCTGCGTCCGGATCACGTCCGATCGACCTCGCACGCTGAAGCCCCAATGGATCTGTTGTGCAGCGCCGGCTTCACATCTGGGCGAAGTCTACATCATGCTTTAACCAGCCGCCACGTGTGGTATGTTTTTTTTACCAGCCTCCCGTGCCGGCGATCGGACTAGCAGCAATAGGCAAGGTAAGTGCATGTGGTCACAGGTGTATGACCCCTTCGGCAGCGTCGTCCTTTCGACGGCCGTCGCGGCCATCCCGGTCATCGTACTGCTTGGCTCCATCGGCATTTTCGAAGTGCGCGCCCACATCGCCGCTCTACTGGGGCTCATCTCCGCGCTCATCGTTGCCGTGTTCGCTTACGGGATGCCGCCGCAAATGGCCGGGATGGCCGCACTCTATGGTGCCGCCTTCGGCCTGCTGCCGATCGGCTGGATCATCCTCAACGTCATCTTTCTCTATCAGCTGACAAGCGAGAAAGGCGAGTTTGCCGTCCTGCAACGCTCGATCAGCGCCATCAGCGACGACCGCAGGCTGCAACTCCTGTTTATCGCGTTCTGCCTCGGCGCCTTCTTTGAGGGCGCCGCCGGCTTCGGAACACCCGTCGCCGTAACAGCCGCCATGCTGATCGGCCTTGGCTTTCCGCCGCTGGCCGCGTCTGGACTATCACTTATCGCCAATACAGCACCCGTCGCCTATGGCGGACTAGGCACACCCGTCATTGCGCTCGCCGCCGTAACCGGGCTCGACCTGCACGAGCTCTCCGCCATGATCGGGCGGCAGCTTCCCTTCTTCTCTGTCATCGTCCCGTTCTGGCTGATGTGGGCCTTCGTTGGTCTGCGCAAGTCTCTGGAGGTCTGGCCACCCATCGTCGTCGCCGGCGTATCGTTCGCCATTACGCAGTACCTCGTCTCGAACTTCCACGGGCCCTGGCTTGTCGACATCATCGCGGCCATTGTCTCCATGGCTGCACTCGCAGGATTTCTGCGCGTCTGGCGGCCTCAGAATCCGATGACTCGGGTGCCGTCGGCACCACCGCCGGAACCCTCGGATTCGACCCCCGCCGCCGCCGCGATCTCCGCCCCGGCCATCCGGCGCGCATGGACGCCGTGGATCGTCCTATCGCTGTTCGTATTCGCCTGGGGAACGCCGCAGGCGCGGGCCGCGCTCGACGGTCTGTGGTCGGCCAAGATCCCCGTCGCCGGCCTGAACGAAATGGTGCAGAAGGTGCCCCCCGTCGTCGCCGCACCCCACGTCGAAGCCGCCATTTTCAATCTGAACCTGCTATCGGCGACGGGCACCGGGATTCTGTTGGCCGCCATCGCATCCGGCCTCTTCCTCGGATACAGCCCACTCCAGTTGCTGCGCCAGTATGGCCGCACGATCTACCTCGTGCGCTACTCACTCGCCACAATTGCCTGCATGCTCGCAATCGGGTTCGTGACACGCTACTCTGGCACGGACGCCACTCTTGGCCTCGCTTTGGCCAATACCGGCTGGCTTTATCCGTTCTTTGGTACGCTGATTGGCTGGCTCGGCGTCGCGCTTACCGGTTCGGACACCGCTTCGAACGTCCTATTCGGCGGCCTGCAACGCGTCACATCCGAGCAGCTCGGCATCAATCCGGTTCTGATGGCATCGGCCAACAGCTCAGGAGGCGTGATGGGCAAGATGATCGACGCGCAATCCATTGTCGTCGCCTCGACCGCCACCCGCTGGTACGGGCACGAAGGCTCGATCCTGCGATTTGTTTTCTTCCACTCTGTCGCGCTCGCAACGCTCGTCGGCATCCTCGTCATGGGGCAGGTCTATCTATGGCCCCTCACCCTGCTTGCACCTTGAATAACGCGTGAAAGGAATTTCGAGACAATAAGAAAAGAGAGAAGGCAAAGCACAACGCGGCATGGCAGCCGCACAAAAACGGGAGCAAATGCGATGGCAACCATCACTGTGAATGGCGAAAGCCGCACCTTTGACGGCGACGCGGATACGCCGCTGCTCTGGTACTTGCGAGACACTGCCGGCCTTGTCGGCACGAAATACGGATGCGGCGCCGGCGTCTGCGGCGCTTGCACCGTCCACATTGACGGTGTCGCCGCCCGCTCCTGCATCACCACAATCGGAGATGCCGACGGCAAGTCGATCACGACCATAGAAGGCCTTAGCCCGGACGGCGAGCACCCCGTGCAGAAAGCCTGGCGCGAACTGAGCGTTCCCCAGTGCGGCTTCTGCCAAGCCGGTCAGATCATGCAGGCTGCTGCATTGATTTCGAAGAACAACGCTCCCTCTGACGAAGAGATCGTCAGCGAGATGAGCGGCAACCTTTGCCGTTGCGGTTGCTATCAGCGAATTCACGCGGCCGTTCGCCTGGCGGCGGGAGGAGTATGATCATGTTGCACTATCTCGAAAAAGAAGCGCGCAAGGCGCAGACCGCGGCACGTCACGAAGTGCCAGCCGTCATTCAGAACGTCAGCCGTCGCACAGTTGTCGGCGGACTCACGCTCTCTGGTCTCGTTCTCGCGGTACGGGTGCCGTCCGCCGAAGCCCTCGAACCGTTGACGCCGTATCCGACGGGCGGCGCCGGCATGTCCGACGGTTACGGCATGGCGCACGACCCGCACGTCTACATCGCCATCGACCCCAAGGGCGACGTGACGATCGTCACGCATCGTTCGGAAATGGGTACCGGCATCCGAACCAGCCTGCCGCTCGTTATCGCCGACGAGATGGAGGCCGACTGGGCGCGCGTGACGCTGTGGCAGGCGCCCGGCGACGAACCGCGCTACGGCAACCAGGACACCGACGGCTCACGCTCGATGCGCCACTTCATTCAGCCGATGCGCGAGTGCGGCGCCGCCATGCGCCAGATGCTCGAAGCGGCCGCGGCCGCCAAGTGGGGCGTTGATGTCGGGCTCTGCCGCGCCAAGGCGCATCACGTCGTGCAACTCGACAAGGACAAGAAGGAGACGGGCACGAAGCTCGGTTACGGCGAACTCGCCGAAGCCGCGATGGCGCTCCCGGTCCCGCCTCGTGACACGCTGCTGTTCAAGACGCCGGCCGAGTTCACGTACATGCAGAAGGGCACGACCAAGATCGTGGACTTGCGCAACATCACCATCGGCAAGGCTGTTTATGGCGCCGACGTCCGCCTGCCCGGGATGAAGTTCGCGGTCATGGCGCGGCCCGACGTGCTTGGCGGCACTGTCAAATCCTTCGACGCGACCGAGGCCAAGAAAGTCCCGGGCGTCATCGAGGTATTCCAGATGGAAGGCGTCAACGCCATACCGCGCGGCTTCGGCCAGCTCGGCGGTGTCGTCGTCGTGGCGGACAGCACCTACGCGGCGCTGAAGGGTCGCGCCGCGCTCAAGATCGAATGGGAAAATGGCCCCAACGTAGGCTACAATACCGACGCCTTCATGAAGGAGATGTCCGAGACGGCGAAGAAGCCGGGCAAGGTCATCCGCAATCAGGGCAACGTCGACTTCGCGTTCTCGAAGGCGACGACCACCTTCGCAGAGGAATATCACGCGGCGCATCTGGTGCAGGCGGCCCTCGAGCCCCTCGTCGCGGTCGCCCGCATCGAAGGCGGCAAGGCGGAGGTCTGGGCCCCGATCCAGAGCCCCTACGGCGCCCGCAAGGATATCGCGAAGGCGCTGAATATGAAGCTCGAGGACGTCACCGTGCACGTGACGTTGCTGGGCGGCGGCTTCGGCCGCAAGTCCAAGTGGGACTTCATGGTCGAGGCGGCACTGACCTCGCAAAAGATGGGCGGCGCTCCGGTTCTTCTGCAGTGGACGCGCGAGGACGACATCCGTCACTCGTTCTACCACACCGTATCGGTCGAGCGCATCGAGATGGCTTTCGACGCCGTCGGCAAGGTGACGGGCTTCCGCCACCGCACCGTGGCGCCGTCGATCATCTCGACCTTCAAGGAAGATGACGGCTATCAATTCCCGATCGAGTACGGCATGGGCTTCGTCAACACGCCGTTCGACGTGCCGAACTTCCGGTGCGAGAACGGCAAGGCGATGGCACACACGCGCATCGGCTGGTACCGCTCGGTGTCCAACATCCCGCGTCTGTTCGCCGTGCAGTCGGCTGTATGCGAAGCCGCGCACCAACTTGGCAAGGACCCGAAGGACTTCCTGCTCGAACTCATCGGTCCCGACCGCAAGATCGACCCGAAGGCCTCTGGCTTCCCGGAGGACTTCTGGAACTACGGCGACCCCTACGAGGCATTCCCGATCGACACAGGTCGTCTGAAGAATGTCATTCGGCTGGCCGCCGAGAAGGCGGGTTGGGGTAAGAAGCTGCCCAAGGGCGAGGGGCTCGGCATTGCCGCCCACGTCGCCTGGCAGACCTGCGTGGCGACCGTCGTGCACGCCAAGATCGATAGCGACGGCACGATCCGCGTTCCAAACGTGGTGACGGCGGTCGATTGCGGCCTCTACGTCAATCCCGAGCGCATCCGCTCGCAGATCGAAGGCGCAGCCGTCATGGGCATGTCGCACGCGCTCTACAGCGGCATCACGTTCAAGAACGGCGCAGTCGAGCAGTCCAACTTCTCCGACTACAACATTGCGACGATGGCGAACTTCCCGAAAAAGGTGGATGTCATCATCGTCGACGCGCCGGCCGGAACGCATGCGGGCGGCATCGGCGAGCCGGGTCTGCCACCCTTCGCGCCGGCGCTTGCAAACGCTGTATTTGCTGCCACCGGCAAGCGGCTGCGCACCATCCCGATGGGTGAAAAAGTGACCTGAGGCCAACAGCGTCGATGCAAAAAACGGCGTCGGGCCTCACCGCCCGGCGCCGCGCTGCTTTTGAAACAGTGCGATCCTTTTCACCGCGTCCAAAAATCTCAATTTTCTCCGGCACCTAATGTCGCATGCCGCACCATGGACCCGGATACAGAGGAACCGCCAAAACCCCCTCGCATTCCGCATCGGCATCTGCTATGCGGGGCGCTTCCTGAACACCTTCAGGCATTCCGCGGTAGCTCAGTGGTAGAGCGTCCGACTGTTAATCGGATGGTCGTAGGTTCGAATCCTACCCGCGGAGCCATCTGGCCTCGGGCCGCACTCCGCCACCACCCGCTCCGGATCCCGTCTCAGCGGCAACGTAACCGCATCATGCGGCATCGACAGGCGCCGCCTTTTTCGTGTCGTCCGCTTTGCTGCCCCATTCCGTAAGACGCTGGAACACCACGTACAGCATGGGGATCAGGAAGATACCGAAAACGGAAGCGGCAAGCATTCCGGCAAGCACGGGCACACCGACGGCGATCATGCTGTCCGCACCCGGTCCGTTCGCGATGACGAGCGGAACGAGACCCATAATGAATGCGAAACTCGTCATCATCACGGGTCGGAACCGCAATCGCGCGCCATCGACGGCGGATTCCAGAAGGCTGTCTCCCGCCGCCCGGCGTTCGATGGAGAACGCGACGATGAGAATGGCGTTCTTCGCCGCCAGCGCGACAAGAACCACAAGACCGATCTGCGCATAAAGCGTGAAGCTCATTCCGAGCAGCCACAGCGCTCCGATAGCACCCAGGATCGAGACAATCACCGACAGCAGCACTGGTATCGGAACCATCCAGCTTTCATACAAAGCGACGAGAAAGAGATAAGCGAACATGAGGGCGAGCCCGAGTACGATCGTCGTTTGTCCCGCAGACTCGATCTGCTCGCGCGCCTGCCCCGTCCATTCGTAGGCAAATCCCTCAGGCAGCGTTTCCGACGAGACCCGTTCCATCGCCGTGATCGCTTCACCCGGACCGCGACCAGGCGCCGGCCCGCCGTTGATCGAAACCGCTCGATAGTTGTTGTAGCGCGTCAGCGTTCGCGGCCCGACGTCCAGCCGCACGTCCGCTATGGTCGACATCGGCGTCATCTCGCCCGCGGAATTTTGGACATAGATCGCGGAAATATCGCTGATGTTGCCCCGGAACTGCTTCTCCGCCTGCATCCGGACCGTCCACGTCCGGCCATACAGATTGAAGTCGTTGATGTAGTAGCCGCCGAGCGTCGCCTGCAGCGCCGCGAACACGTCCGCCAGCGAAATGTTGAGCGCGCGCGTCTTGTCGCGATCGATGTCGAGGCGAATCTGTGGCGTCTCGGCTTCGAAGGTCGAGAACACGGCGGCAAGTTCGGGACGCTGGTTCGCGGCAACGATGAGACCGCGCATTGCAGCCGCCATATCGGTCGGGCTTTGGCCTTGCAGCGCTTCGAGCACGTATTCGAAACCTCCGACTTGCCCGAGGCCGGAGATGGACGGCGGATTGACGACGATGATGCGGCCCTCAGGAATGACCGACAGCTTTCCGATCAACCGTCCCGCGACGGCGGTCGAGTGCATGTCGCGCGTCGTCCGCTGGTCGTAGTCCTTGAGGCGTATGAACATGACGCCCGCATTCGAAGCGGCGCCGCCGCCTAGGAAATCAATGCCGAGAACGCTCGTGACCCCTTCGACGGCCGGCTCCGCGCGCACGATTGCTTCCGCCGTGGCGGCCGTTTCCGACGTCCGATTGAGTGAGGCGCCGGCGGGCAAGGTGATCACCCCGATGATATAGCCCTTGTCCTCGTCGGGAAGGAAACCTGAAGGCGTTCGCTCGAATATGAGATAGGTCGCACCGGCAATGGCAATGAGCGCGATAAGGCTCATCATTGCGACGGCCACCAAGCGCCTCACGATCGCCGCGTAACCATGAGCAACGGAGTCTATGGCGCCAGTGACGTACTTCATAACGCCCGTCGGGTGTCCGGGCTTCAGCAGGATCGAGCACAGTGCCGGAGACAGCGTGAGCGCATTCACGGCCGAAATGACCATGGCCGCCGAGATGGTGACAGCGAACTGCCGGAACAACACACCCGACGATCCGGAAAGGAATGCCACGGGCACGAACACCGACAAGAGCACCAAGGTAATGGCGATTACAGGCCCCGCGATCTCCGACATCGCCTTGCGCGTGGCATCGGCGGGCGAGAGGTGCGGCTCCTCGTCCATCACCCGTTCGACGTTCTCGACCACGATGATGGCGTCGTCCACGACGATGCCGATCGCAAGCACTAGCGCCAGCAGAGAGATGGTATTCGCCGAATACCCCGCCGCCAGCAGCACGGCGAACGTGCCGATGATCGCGACGGGAACTGCAATCAAGGGAATGAAAGTCGGCCGTAGCCGGCCTAGAAATATGAAGACGACGAGCGCAACGAGCGCGAATGCCTCAATAAGCGTGTGGACCACTTTCTCAATCATCGCCGAGACGAAATCGGCGGTGTTATAGACGTAGGCGAATTCGACGCCGGGCGGAAAACGGCTTCTGAGTTCACCGAGCCGCTTGGAAACCGCGGTTGCGACATTGACCGCGTTGGCCCCGGGCGACAGGTAAACGCCGATCGGCGCCGCCGGTTTGCCTTCGTAGCGCGCCTCTGTATCGAACGAAGCGGCCTGAAGCTCGATGCGTGCGACATCGCGAACGCGCACGAACGATCCATCGCCGGCTGAGCGCACGATGATGTTGCCGAATTCTTCGGTTGTGGAAAGGCGCCCCTTCGTCGTCACAGTGAGCTGCAGTCGCTGGTCCGGCGAAAGCGGCGCCGCGCCGATGCGACCCGCCGCCGCCTGCAGGTTCTGCGATTGGATCGCGGCGATCACGTCCTGCGTCGAAAGATTGAGGTTGGCGAGCTTCTCGGGATCGATCCATATGCGCATCGCATAATCGCGGGCGCCGAAGATGGATGCGTCGCCGACGCCTGGAACGCGCTTCAGTTCGTCCAGGATATTCAGCGTGACGAAATTGGAAAGAAAGAGCTGATCCTTATCGCCGTTTGGCGAATAGAACAGAAACACCTGCAATAAATCGGTCGAGACTTTCGCGATCGTGAGCCCCGTGCGGCGCACTTCCTCCGGCAGTTTCGCCGTTGCCAGATTAGCGCGGTTCTGAACATTGACGGTATCGATGTCGGGGTCGGTGCCAAGAAGGAACGAGACCGTAAGCGTGTAGGATCCATCGTTCGCCGAGGTCGATTTCATGTAGCGCATGCCGTCCACGCCGTTGATGGCGTTCTCGAGCGGCTGCGCGATGCTCTCTTCAACAGTGTTGGCGTCTGCTCCCGGATAGGACGCGCTGACCCTTACTGTCGGCGGCGCGATTTCAGGATACTGCGCCACCGGAATGGACTGCGTGGCGATCAAGCCAGCCAGCGTCACAACAATTGAGACCACCATCGCAAGGCGCGGACGGCGGATGAAGACGTCAAAGATCATGGTGCCCTCCCCCGCCTACTGTTTTGCGCTCGCGTCTTCTTTCATCTCGCTCGCCTCCACGGCGATCCCGGGGCGCACCTTCTGCTGCCCACTCGTAATGACACGATCACCCTCGGCAAGGCCGCTTTTGACGACGATCAATGATCCGCGCTGTTCGCCGACCTCGACGCGGCGCGTCTCGACCCTGTTGTCCGGCGTGACGAGCAGAACATACGCACCTTGCTGATCCAGCAGCAGCGCCGACTGAGACATCATGAGTTTGAGTTCGGGCTTTTTGGAAAGCACGCTGACGCCGACGATCTGCTGGTCGACAAGCAGCCGCTCCGGATTAGGAAACTCGGCTCTGACCGTGATCGTGTCCGTGCCGGCATTGCCTTCGACCTCAGCGAATTTGATCGCGCCATCGTGCTCATACGTGCTGCCGTCCGGCAGCTTGAGCCGGACGAGCACGCTCTCGGCGGTGCGGCCCTCGCGGCGAACGGCTAGCAGAACGCGCTGCGGAACAGGAAAAGCGACATACATCGGATCTTGCCGGACAAGCGTGACCAGCGGACTGCTGTTAGGTCCCACATACTCACCGACGGAATAGGTCGCCCGGCCCGTGCGAGCGTCCATCGGCGCGCGGATTTCCGTGTAACTGAGATTGAGGGCGGCCTGCGTTTCGGCCGCCTCTTGCGCTTGAACGGCTGCGCGGGCCTGCGCCAGCTTGGAGATGGCATCGTCGAGCGCCGATTGCGGAGAGGTACCGCGCTCCGCGAGCGGCTTCGTTCGGTCGTAAGTCGCCTGCGCCAGTTCCTGCGCAGCCTTCGCGCTGGCAAGGTTCGCCTTGGCCAGATCGAGCGCTGCCGCATATTGCTCTTTTTCGAGCATGAACAGGATCTGGTCTTTGGTTACTTCCTTGCCTTCATCAAATCCACGGCTCGCAAGAAAGCCATCGACGCGGGCGCGTATGGTCACTTTGTCGATGGCCTGGACTCGGCCGATGTAGGAGTTCTCGTCAACGGCGTCGCGAAGGCGCACGGTCTCGACGACAACGCTGGGAGCGGGAGCGTTTGCGGCGGGAACCTGTGCGAAAACCGGTTCCGCAAAGGCCAACAATGCAATTAGGGCAACGCCGCAGGGTCCAGCGACCGTCGGCTGGCGCTTTTTCCGCGTCACGATTGCTTCCCCTCATCCGCTGCCAATGAGGTTCGTACAATGACGGTATTAACGACGGGCGCAATGGTCCTTGTTCGCGGCCGCTCGAGATTCTATCGTTTTCGAAGCGGAGACGCTTTCGATCGAATTGACGCGTCCCCAGGAGGAAGAACCATGCCGGTCATCTCCTGGCTTTTGCACCCGGTCATGACGACCGCTGCCTTCATCACCACTTTTTTCGTGGCTGAGGATTCAGCGAACTTTGGCGTGGTCCAGATGGCCGTCGCTGTGCTGCTCATCACGTCCTTCGTGGCGATCATCACATTCTGGCGAACGATTGTTTCATGGTTCCGGCCGCGTGGCAGATAAGGTTTTGTCCTGCGCCCGGCGCGTTCGGACATGAGCCCGCGCCGAGTCAATTCCTTCATCCCTTATGGAACGCGTGATCGCGCGCCAGCGTCGATGCGAGGTGGTCAGCTACGGTCGAAATTACATGCTCATCGCGCATGTAGGCATTGCGGTAAAGCGCGTCGCTCGTCGCTTCCACATCGTATCGGGATCGGCGATCCCACCAAATATCAATGCCCCTCGGACTTCCATTCCCTTGGCGCGAGCCTAGACCGATACCAAGCCATCGGGAACCGGGCATTGCCAGCGGGATGACGACGCAGAAAAAATACGGCCCACTGCTGACGCGCGCGTCAAGCAGCAGGCCGATGCCGACGGGAGTCGGTAGGTCGAAAAGCTTGGCCAGCCCTTAGTAAAAGATGGCCGCGCCAGCAAAGAGCATGTCCACGTCTTCGGCCTCGAAGGCTCCCGCAGTGGTCGTTGCATCCAATTCGTGACGTTTCCACTTCGCCCAGAACTGCATGGATGCCGCATCAATTTCCTGAACAATACCGACGCCCATGCGGTCGACTTCAGAGCTTAAGACCTGCGCACCATCCAGTTGCGCGTTGTGCGCAAACCCATCCTCGTTACGTCCATACTCGGCATAGAAGTGCGTGACACCGAGAGGGTTGAGCTTCTGCGACCAGCCGGCTTTCGTGTACCAGCCTATGTTATCGGGATGGTTGTCGGCGAAGTTCGGGCCGTTATCGATGAAGTTGCGCCCATAGGAACCGTGCACCCAAAGGCCCGAGTTCATGTGCTTTATCATGCCGCCGACTTGAAAATACTGATTGTCGTTCTGCGGTTCGATGCCAATGCCCTGGATATTGTCGTCTGTGCTTTCCGAGTAGGCCGTCGCCGCTGATACTTTGAAGCCCCCGAATTCACCGTTGTAGCGGGCTGCGATGTCCCAATAGTCGTCCGCCGCCCAGGAAGCCGTGAACGAAAAGCCGCCAAAAGTCGGCGTATCATACCTCACGCCATTCTGAGGTAGACCGGCGCAGTCGTTCGCAATGCCAAGTCCGATGTGTTCGCACCAAAAGCCGACCGTCTGCCAATCGCTGCCGGCGTACTGGCCCGTCGCGCGGTTGACGATACGCAGGAACCCGCCATCGAAAGTCACCGCGTTCGCGGGAAACAGTGTCCCCGAGAAATCGGTAAAGACGGTGGCATTGTCGGCACCCATACTGAGCCGGCCAACCGAAAGCTTGCCGAGCTTCTCCGATTGCACGAACCAATGGGAGTGATTGACCACAAGACCACTGGAGCCCGAGTCCACCAAGTCGTTGGCGGTGAGCGAACTGACCGGATTCGTGTATATCCACAGATTGTAGCCGACCTTCCACTCCGGAGAGATCTGCGCCGTGCCAGTGAACTTCACGTTGCTGGAAAGGTCGTGGTTGTTGTCGACGACATAGACATTCTTTTCCCGTCCGTCGTCGAACCAGTAGATCTGGCTAGAAACCCAGCCAGACACCGTCAGACTGACCTTCCGGTTACCCTTTCGGGCCGCTGTCGCCTCAAGTTCCGCAATTCTCTCTTCGAGATCGGCGCAGCAATTCCCGCCCAAATCAGCTGCCGTCGCCGACGATACAAGCGCAGCACATCCGGAAACAAATGCAATTGCGCCCTTCAATTTCAGTCTATCAAGCTTCATATCCCCTCCGGTTTCCCCGTGTTCTTGCGGGCATGACCGCTACTCAGAGATTTTTTCTCAATTGTTTCTGATTGCGTTGGCGAACGGCTCAGGTGCGAGGTCGCGAGAAATTGTGGCTCTATCGTCACAGTTACGCGACGGTCTCAAATTCGCGGAGGTGATTCGAACCACCGGACATCCGTGGTTAATTGGTAGCCCGCGCCATAGACCGTGCAAATGAGAGCGGGGTCTCTGATGTCGCGCTCGAGTTTCTTTCGTAGCCGCGAAACGAGCACATCGACGCTTCGGTCAAATGCCGTCGCGTCATACGGGTCACCCTGCAACAACTGTTCGCGTGTGAGAATGCGATGCGGAGAACGCAGGAAAAGCTTAAGCAGGCCGGCTTCCGCCGTCGTTAGCCGTTCCGTTCGCCCGTCGCTTCGAATGAGCTCAAGCCGGCCCGCATCAAATGTCCAGTCGCCGAACCGCGCGATGCAAGGCCCAAATGTGTCCACTCCAACAAGGTCCGCCTGAAGCCGACAAAAGACGGTGCGAACGCGAACCGTCAATTCCGCGGCGCCATACGGCTTCTTGATATAGTCGGCGGCAAGCAGATCCCTCGCCAGAGCCCTATTAAATATCTCCTCGCTTCCGATTAGGATCAGACGCTTGCTGTCGATACCGCGCAAGAGGCTTTCGCGCGTGGAGCAGGGTGTTGCCCCCCAACTCTCAAGATCGACGATAAACACGTCGAATGCGCGACCGCGGATAGAAAACACGTCACATGCCGTTTCCACGCTGCAACCTTCGGCAATCAGTATATCGCGACTGCCCTGAAGAGCGGCGCGGTCGCCGTCGACCACTAACACGCGGATCGCACTTCCCATCCGGTGACCGCCCGATGCTAAGAAAACTAAAGGACGGCCAGTAGGGGATCGTTCGCGTGCACGGTCTTGAACGCTTTGGTTGGCCCACTAGTACAAAATTGGGATCGGACAGCGCAGCGGCGGCGCGACACCCATTTTTCTGCTAAGCGCCCCGTAACCTCACATCGCCAACGCGATGTCGCCACGCCCAAAATCCGGATTTCCGGCACACGCGCCCGACCAAAGTTCAAGGCAAGAATGTGATAAATTTTTGCGGGCATCGCAGTCCGCACCGGCTTCATATTGTGTTTCGCATCAGCTTTGGCGGCGGTAGAGCCGCGGCCATTGGGAGCTGGTCCGGCGATGCACCGGATCAGCAAGGGATGGAAATCACTCGCCCCGAGCGCAGGGAGGACGTTTATGGCGCTCCTGACACCCGAAGAGTTGCCGATTTGGGTACCCGGTGAACTCACCGTTGATAGCACTTCGCAGAATTGGAATGACCTGCGCCTCAGGGGCTATAAGTATGCGTCGCTGGACGTGCCGGTGCCGGCGATGCGGGACTACATGATTGTGGTCTATCGCGAGGGCCGCACGCCCATGAACCGGAAGTGCTCCGGCCCCTGGCGCAGCGAAAACGTAGGCCCCGGCTCCGTCTCCTTGCTCACCCGCTCCACCAATTCTCACTGGCATTGGACCGTGCCGATCGAAGTCCAGCACCTCTACATTTCCCCATTGCGGCTAGCCCAGATCGCCAGCGATGCATACCAGCGCGAAATTGCTCACGTGGAGTTGAGAGACATCCTGCGGGCCGACGACCCGGTCATCATCAACGTGGTATCGACCCTGATTGATGAGATCGAATGCGGCGGACTAGGCGGTTCGCTTTACGTGGAGGCCATCACCAATCAGATTTGCGTACACCTGCTCCGCAAATATGCAGGCGAACTGCGCGGGATTCAAAAGAACAAGAAAGGCCTTTCTCAAAATCAAGCGCGCCGGGTCGAGGAATACATTGCAGCCCATCTCGATCAGAATCTTACGCTGGCTGAGATTGCCCAGGTCGCGGGCATAAGTGTCTTTCACCTCATCCGACAGTTTCATGGGACGTTCGGATGTGCGCCATATGCCTACGTCACGCGGCGACGACTAGAACGCGCCCGCTTACTCATTGCCAATGGCGATGCCCCGTTGAAATGCATCGCGGCCATGTGCGGTTTTTTCGATCAAAGTCATATGACCCGGCTGTTCCGTAGACGGTACAGAATTACGCCAGGTGAATACCGGCGCAACATCCAAGCATCCTAACGCAACACAATTACGCATCGCATCGTAGCACCTCGTGGCAAACATCCGCCCTCGGACAATGCGCGGACGACAACTCGGCAACAGCTTACTTGCCGGCGCCGCGCGTAGCGCCGATCACAAATCAGCAGATTGCCGCAATTTCGGACTTGCCGGACCATGCCCCCTCTCTACTGTCACAGAATCGTCGTGCATAGGGGTCCATCCGTTGCGAAATCAGACAGCGGCCCGGAAGGGTATCAGCACTGCGCGTGCATTTTTTCTGGCTGGGCTCGCAACTAGCCTAGCATTTTCTGCCCCCGTCTTCGCCGACACCGCACCCCTCCCTACATCCGGCGAGCTTACGGACACTCACGCAAAGCTGATACCGGAAGTTGTATCCGCTCCTCCGTTCGAACTCACCAAGATCGGAGGCGGCAAGCTCGCTCTGCCATGGGCGATCGCCTTCCTCCCTGACGGGCGCATCCTAGTGACGGAACGGGCCGGCAAAATCCGCATCGTTGAGAACGGAAGGCTCAGCAAGCAAACAATTACTGGCGTGCCGCAAGTGCTGACCGGCGGACATTCGGGCCTCTTGGATCTCGTGCTCGACCCGAACTACGCATCGAACAAGATCGTCTATCTGTCCCACATGCACGGATCGCCGGACGCAGCCACCATCCGTGTCGTCCGAGCGACGCTTGACGGCACAAAGCTTATCGACAAGCAGGTTATCTTTTCCAGCTTCCCGGCCATAAAGGGAGTCGATCAGATCGGCGGGCGCCTCGCGTTCGGGCCCGACGGCTGCCTCTACCTTACGATCGGCGACCGCATGCAGCGCGAGCGCGCGCAGAACCTGATGGACCATTCCGGCACTATCGTGCGCTTTCGCGCCGACGGCAGCATTCCTGACGACAACCCCTTCGCCGGTCGAAGCGACGCTTTGCCGGAAATCTACACCTACGGCCACCGCAACCCCCAGGGGCTGACCATCGGATCGACGGATGGCAGGCTCTGGGCCATCGAGCATGGTCCCTACGGCGGCGACGAACTGAACCTGATCACGCCGGGAACCAACTACGGCTGGCCGGTGGTCACCTTCGGAATCGACTACGACGGCTCGAAAATTTCTGACCTTTCCTCTGCCCCTGGCCTCGCCGACCCGATCCACACCTGGGTACCCTCTGTGGCACCATCGAGTCTCATTTCTCTGGCCGGCGACTCACCGCTCTCCGGCGGTCACGCCGGCTTCCTGCTTGGATCGCTATCGGGCGAAAGCTTGATCCGTTTGCATCTGAACGGCGGCACGATCATCAAGGAACAGCGCTTTCTCCAGAGCAAGATCGGCCGCATTCGCGACGTGGCGCAGTCTCCAGACGGAACGATCTACCTGCTGACCGATGGCACGGAAGCGAGCCTTTACCGGCTTGAACCGCTGAGCGACGATATCGCGAGCAAGCCGACGCCACCGCCACGCCGTTCACCCGTTGAGAAGCGCCGTCGCGGATAGCCGCGGCCGTCCGCTCGTTTCCCGCCTCGTCGCGTGTGTTGGTGCACCCGGCGGCGCGCCCCGTTACAATCACGCCGCCGACGGGGCAGACTTTACGATGGGAGACAACCTTGGCCAGCACCTTCGACGTCATCGTCGCCGGCGTCGGAGCGATGGGCGCGCAGACCTGCTGGCACCTCGCCAAAGGCGGCGCTCGCGTGCTTGGCGTCGACCGCTTCGACATCCCGAACACATTGGGCTCATCGCATGGTGTGAACCGCATCATCCGGCTCGCCTATTTCGAGCACCCGCTCTACGTGCCGCTGCTGCGCCGCGCCTATGAGGTCTGGCGAGATACGCAGGCTCGGTTCGGCGAACAATTGCTCTACGTCACCGGATCGCTCGATGCCGGTCCCGCTGGTTCCGACATCGTCGCAGGCTCGCTCGCGAGTTGCCGCGAACACGGTCTCCCGCACGAGCACTGCAATGCCACAACCATAAATTCCCGGTTTCCCGGCTACCAACTGCCGGACGGTTTCGAGGCCGTCTATCAGCCGGACGGAGGATTTGTCGCGAGCGAGCGCGCCATTGCCGCCGCGGCCACGCTTGCGATGAACCAAGGCGCGGTGTTGCGTGCGCACGAGCCCATCGTCGAATTTACGCAAATCGCGGGCGGCGGCGTACGCGTGACGACGACACGCGGCAGCTACGAAGCAGGTCGGCTCGTGATCTCATCTGGCGCCTGGATCGGCAAACTATTGCCGCAGCTCGCCGCACTGTGCGTACCCGAGCGCCAGGTGCTCGGCTGGTTTCAGCCCAAGCAGCCGGAGCATTTCCACATCAACGCGTTCCCCGTCTCGAACGTGAAAAGCGACCTCGGGCACTTCTACCAGTTTCCGGTCTGGAACGTGCCGGGCTTCAAGATCGGGCTCTACCACCACTTGCGCGAAAGTGGTCCGCCGGAATGGCTTTCGCGCGACGTGGCGACCGCCGATGAAGATGCGCTGCGCGCCGGCATCCGCCTTTTCTTTCCAGATGCCGACGGTGACCTGCTTGCGCTCAGAACGTGCATGTTCACTAACGCGCCTGATGGGCACTTCATCATTGATACGTTGCCCTCGCTGCCCGAAGTAATCGTGGCCTCGCCGTGCTCCGGCCACGGCTTCAAGTTCTCGAGCGTCATCGGCGAGATCCTCGCGGACATGGCGATGGGCCGAACGCCATCGTTCGACCTATCCCCTTTTGCCTTGACGCGTTTCGACTGAGCTAGTCGATCAGCTTCGCGGTTCGTCCTTCGATAGCAAGATCGGACTCATCCTTCAGATTGACGCCCGTCAGCTGCCGCTTGAACGCCTCGCTGGTAAGCCACGCAAGCTTGAACGCCGCGTCCTCGTAGGAGAGCCCACGAACGCGCACATTTGAAATGCAATTGCGGTCCGCGTCCTTGAGACCAACGCGGGGTGCCCAAGTCAGATAGACCCCGAGGCTGTCGGGAGACGACAGCCCCGGCCGCTCGCCGATCAGAACGGCAACGGCGCGGGCGCCCAACATCTCGGCAACGTCGTCGCCGAGCGCCACGCGGGCGTTGTGCGCCAATACGACCGGGCCGATCTTGAGGCCCTGCCGTTTGAAGTGCGGCAGCAGCGCACTGAGGAACGGTACGATGTTGGCGGCCACCGCTTTTGATGACAGACCGTCACCGACCATGATAACGATGTCGGGAACCGGTCCCGCAGCACGCTTGCTCAATTCCTCGCGCGAGCGCGGGCTCAAGCGCCGTCCGAGGTCGGGGCGACGCAGATAGGTGCCACGATCCGCGGCGCCGCTCTCAACCAGCACGGTCTCGAAGCCGAGCGCGCGGATGCCGCGGTCGATCTCTTCCCAATCGAGCACGGTTGTGACGGCATCGCGCGCTTCCGCGTGCGCCAGAGAAAAGGCCAGCACCTCGCGTGTCGGCATTGCCGAGCCCGATCGGCCAAGGCCGATGCGCGCATCAGTGAAGCGCCTCAGATTGTTCCAAGGATCAGGTATACTCATGGAGACATCTCCGGGAGTGGGCCCGCCACCTGAACCCAGGTGGCGGACCGGCTGCCATTTGCACCGCGCCTAGACCGGACCTTCTTCGCCCGGCGCCGCCGCCACCAGGTGGTGCCGACTATAGAACGCGAAGTATGCGACGAGGATCGCGTACACGATCGCCGCGTAAATCACGACGCGCGGATCGACGAGGAAACCCGCAACGAATGCGATGCACGCCAGCACGAAGGCGATGCCGGACGTCAGGATGCCGCCCGGGGTCCGATACGGGCGTGGCAGGTTGGGCTCCGCCAGCCGCAGCTTGATGTGCGAAGCCATCATCAAGATGTACGACAGCGTCGCGCCGAACACGGCAACCAGGATCAGCAGATCGCCCTGTCCGGTAAGCGACAGCAGAAAGCCCAAAATACCGGGCACGATGATCGCCACCCATGGCGTCTTGCGCGCGTTCGTCAGCGACAGCGCGCGAGGCAGATAGCCGGCACGCGACATCGCGAAGATCAGGCGCGAGTAGCCATAGATGATTGAAAAGAAGCTGGCGATCAGGCCGGCCAGACCGACGAAGTTGACGAACGACGATATCCAGGTCGGCCCGCCGTACGTGCTCGGATGTTCAAGGGCGGCCACCAGCGGGTTGCCCGCTTCCTTCAGCGCATCGGAGCCCGAGCCGCCAGGCCCGAAGATCATGATCAGGATCATGAATGCGACAAGAACCAGAATGCTGGCAATGAGCCCGCGCGGCAGATCCCGCTTCGGATCGGACGTCTCTTCAGCGGCAAGTGGCACGCCCTCAACCGCAAGGAAGAACCAGATAGCGTAAGGTATCGCCGCCCAGATGCCTATATAGCCATGCGGAAGGACCGGGCTCGCACCTGCCGCAGCCTGATCGACCGGAATGTCGAACCACTTGGCGCTGTCGAAGAACGGCACCATCGCGGCAATCCAGACGATAAGCGCAATAACTGCGAGCGCCGTGATAATGAATATCAGCCGTAACGCTTCACCTGCGCCGTAGGTGTGGATGCCCAGGAAAACCACGAAGAATGCCGCATAGACCAGCGGCCCGTTCACGCCCGCGATGCCATATGCATTGGCGAGCGACTCGCAGTAGGCACCGATGAACACGGCAATAGCCGCTGGCGCGATCGCGTATTCGATGGCGATCGCCGTTCCCGTAAGGAACCCTCCCCACGGACCGAAAGCCCGTCGGGCAAAGCCGTAGCCGCCGCCGGCGGTCGGAGCAATCGTCGCGAGCTCTGCAAGAGCGAAGCACATGCAGGTGTACATGATCGCCATAAGAATAGAGGCGATCATCAGACCGCCCCATCCACCTTGCTTCAATCCGAAGTTCCAGCCCGCATAGTCGCCGGAAATAACGTAGGCGACGCCAAGTCCGACGAGCAGGACCCAGCCCGCCGCGCCGCGTTTCAATTGCCTCTGTTCGAAGTACTCTTTGTCGACCTTTTCATATTCGACACCGCTCGATGATCGCGTCTCCATCTGTCTCACCCTAATTTCTTTGTTTGTTTGATCAGGCGAATTTTGACGCATGCGGTCGAGGCGCGCCCAGCCGGCCTGGCGAGGACGATCGCATGTCCTTTGAGAAAGAAGGCTCTGCTAAACGCGCTCTGCCCACCGTCCTTTGCTCATGCGGCGAGACCCTGCGCATGCTGAAGCAAAGCGTTGCCGGCCCGCGGCGGCGCCAGCTTGCCCGCCGTATCCGTAAGCCCGATGCCCTGCAGCCATTGATCGAATTCGGGAGCCCGCTTCAACCCCAGCGCCTCGCGCACATAAAGTGCGTCGTGGAACGACGTGGACTGGTAATTGAGCATAATGTCGTCGGCACCAGGAATGCCCATGATGAAGGTTACGCCAGCGGCGCCCAGCATCATCAGCAGAATGTCCATGTCATCCTGATCGGCTTCCGCGTGGTTCGTGTAGCAGATGTCACAACCCATCGGCAGGCCGAGCAACTTGCCGCAGAAGTGATCCTCCAGGCCTGCGCGAATGATCTCCTTGCCGTTGTAGAGATACTCAGGCCCTATGAAGCCGACGACCGTATTGACGAGCAGCGGCTTAAATTGGCGCGCGACCGCGTAGGCGCGCGTTTCGATCGTCTGCTGGTCGCAGCCGTGATGCGCATCCGCCGACAGTGCCGAACCTTGGCCCGTCTCGAAATACATGACGTTGTCGCCAACGGTGCCGCGTTTGAGCGATAGCGCCGCGTCACGCCCTTCCTTCAACACGTCCAACGTCACGCCGAACGAAGCGTTGACGGCCTGCGTGCCGCCGATCGACTGGAACACGAGGTCGACGGGAGCTCCGCGCCGAATAGCTTCGATGGTTGTCGTCACGTGCGTCAGCACGCAGCTTTGTGTTGGAATGTCGAAACGGCGGATGACTTCGTCCATCATTTCCAGCAGCACCGTAATGGCCGAAACGTTGTCGCTCGCGGGGTTGATGCCGATCACCGCATCGCCACAGCCGTACATAAGACCGTCCACCATTGAGGCCGCGATACCTTTCTTATCGTCGGTCGGATGGTTCGGCTGCAGCCGCGCGGACATGTGCCCTGGCAGGCCGATCGTGTCGCGAAACTTGGTGACGACGACGGCCTTGCGCGCCGCGAGTACCAAATCCTGGTTGCGCATGATCTTCGAGACGGCGGCCACCATTTCCGGCGTCAATCCCGGTGCGAGCGCGCCAAGCGCCGCGCTGCTCGCCTTGTCCGACAGCAGCCAGTCGCGGAACTCGCCGACTGTCATGTGCGCGACCGGCGTGAACGCCGCCCCATCGTGGGTATCCATGATGAGGCGCGTAACGTCATCTTCCTCGTAAGGAACGACGGCCTCATTGAGGAACTGCTTCAGTGGCAGATCGGCGAGCGCCATCTTGGCCGCCACGTTCTCGGCCGCCGATGTCGCTCCGACGCCGGCAAGCACATCGCCCGAACGCGGCGGTGTCGCTTTCGCCATCAGGTCTTTGAGATCGGTAAATGTATAGGAAGTACCGCCCGCTTGAATTCTGTACATATCCGGCTCCTTGGCTTCGCGCCCTGGTGCGGCAGTTTGGACGAATAGCGTTCAGCGCTATAATGCGCTCCTCGTGAACGCTTGCAACATTCTCGATGCGAGCACTCACCCCTTGGTTCGTGCCAGCGTTCCCTTTTGCGGTGCGGCGGGCGGCGCTTTAGCTTGTGCCGCGACACCTTCGATAAAGGCCTTCATCGCGGCATCGAACGCGCGATCTGGGTTGAGCGTTTTGAATGCCGGAACGAGCGTTTGCGTGGCGGCGTAGGTATCGCTGTCGAGCGCCATGAGCTCGGCTTCATCGGCCGGACTTATGGCCCGAAGGAGACCTTCGGCCTCAGCGAGCGCAAAACCCAGTACGAAAGAATAATACGCGAGACCGAGACCGGCGGCCCTCTCGGTCGAAAGGCCGGCCCCCAACATGGCCGCGTAGACAATTTCGCTCGCGACGTGATCGGCCGGCCCGGTCGCGTGATAGCGAAAGTGCAGGTGAACGGCGCGCGGATGCCGGTGCGCCAGTTCCCGATAAGCATGTGCGACCTTGACCAAATCGCGCCGCCAATCCTCGCTCGGTGTCGGCAGGTCAACGGTCGTAACGGCATGGTCCGCGATCTGGCGAAGCAGCTCATTCTTCGAACCAAAATGGTGCAGGACCGTCATGGGGTCGACACCGCAGACACCAGCGAGCTTCCTTACGGAAAACCCATCTTCGCCTACCCGCGCGTAAAGGTCGAACGCCGCCAGCAGCAGTTCCTGCTTCTCTACTCCCCGCTTGGCCCGCGATTTGACGGCCGTCATGCGACGATCCCCCTTGACACTTCTACACCGTAGACCATACCATTCCTCCAATCGGCGCTGTCTGTAAAGTGCGTTCCTGACGGTCCGATCTTGAATTTGAAAAGAGTTCGCCAGCCGGCCGCGCTGCGTGCGCAACAGGAGGACGACGTGAGCGGCGTTGATGTCCGCAATTTGAGCCCGACGGTCGGTGCCGCGCTGCGGTGTACAGCCATTGTCCGGCTTGCGGCGGGCCTCGTCTCCGGTCCCAACGCCAAGCGCGAACTCCTGCGCCTTTGCGCCCGTATCGGCTACACGCCGCACTGAGACCCCAGCACCGTCTCGCGGCCCGCCGGGCCAACGCTTGCCAGCTGGAGGTTCTTATTTATGTCCAATCGTCTTCAGACCGCGCAGCTTCGCGATCTCGACGCGCGCCACCATTTGCATCCCTTCTCCAACCACAAGACGCTACGTGCCTCGGGTTCGCGCGTCATCGTGAAGGGCGAAGGCGCCTACATCTTCGACAGCGAAGGCAAGCGCATCCTCGACGGCATGGCCGGGCTGTGGACGACCAACGTCGGCTACGGGCGCAAGGAACTGGCCGATGTGGCCTATGCGCAGATGATGGAACTACCGTTCTACAATACGTTTTTTAAGACGACGCACCCCCCCGTCGTCGAACTGTCGCGCAAGATCGCCGAGATTGCGCCCGCCAATCTCAACCAGGTGTTCTTCGGCTCTTCCGGTTCGGAATCGAACGACACCGCGATCCGACTCATCCGCCATTACTGGGTGCTGAAGGGCGAACCCAAGCGGCGCATCATCATCAGCCGCAAGAATGCCTATCACGGCTCCACCATCGCCGCCGGCTCGATGGGTGGCATGAGCCACGTCCACCAGCATAGCTATCCGGTGTACGAAGGCTTTCGCCACGTGATGGACCCCTACTGGTACGGTGAGTCCTTCGACGGCGAGACACCAGAGGCATTCGGCCTGCGTGCCGCGCGCGCTCTTGAAGAAGAAATTCTGCGCTGCGGTCCCGGCAACGTTGCGGCATTCGCGGCTGAGCCGGTCCAAGGCGCCGGCGGCGTCAAGATTCCGCCCGAGAGCTATTGGCCGGCAGTCCAGAAGATCATCGACAAGTACGGCATTCTGTTCCTGGCGGACGAGGTTATTACCGGCTTCGGCCGATTGGGCACCTGGTTTGCCTCGCAGCACTACGGCATCAAACCGAACATCATCACCTTCGCCAAGGCCGCCACCAGCGGATACCTGCCGCTTTCCGGCATCATCATCGATGACAAGATCGTCGACGCGTTGATGAATCACGATGACGACTTCAACCACGGCTACACTTACTCGGGCCATCCTGTTGCGTGCGCCGTTGGTCTGAAAAACATCGAGATCATGGAAGATGAGCATCTTCTCGAAGGCGTAAAGAACGAGAAGGCCGCGCGCCTCGCCGCAATGCTGGCGAAGTTCAAGGATCACCCGATCGTCGGAGAAGTGCGTTCAGTCGGCCTGCTCGGCGCGATCGAACTGGTCGCCGACAAGAAGACCCGCCGCCGCTTCGCTGATCCCGGCCGCGTCGGCCTCATCTGCCGCGACCACTTCTTCCGCGAAGGCTACATTATGCGTGCCGTCTTCGACACCATGGTCACCGCCCCGCCGCTGATCTGGAAAGAGGAACACTTCAAGGAGGCCGAAGGCGTCATCGCCAAGGCGCTCGATATGACCTACCGCGATGTGAAAGGAGAGGTTACGGCATGAGCCGTCCCATTGTCGTAATCCCGTCCTGCAGCAAGATGATGGGCGGGCTATTGTTCGACGCGGTGGGCCGCAAATACTCAGCCGCCGTGGCAGAGGTCGCCGAATGTCAGCCGCTTCTAATGCCGCTCGGGCGCAGCATGGTCGACATCGGCGCGATACTTGATGTTGCTGACGGCATACTGCTTTCGGGCAGCCTGTCGAACGTCGAGCCCAGCCACTACGGCGAGGAACCGCCGCTCAACCCCGACACGGTCGACAAAGACCGCGATGCACTGACCCTGCCGCTGATCCGCACCGCGGTCGAGCGCAAGATCCCGCTGTTCGCCATCTGCCGAGGCTTCCAAGAGTTTAACGTAGCGCTTGGCGGAACACTTCACCAAGCCGTCCACGACGTTAACGGCCACAAGGATCACCGCGAGCCAACATCCGAAGACATGGACGTGAAATTCGGCCCAGTGCATCCCGTCGCGCTGCAGGGCGAACTGCGTTCCTGGATTGGCAAGGACCAGATCATGGTCAACTCGCTGCACTGGCAAGGCATCTCGCGCCTCGCACCACCCCTCGTCGCAGAAGCCTTCGCAGAAGACGGACTTGTGGAAGCGATCCGCGCACCAAACGGCAACGAATTCTGTCTCGGCGTGCAATGGCACCCTGAATGGCAGCCGCAGAACAATCCCGCCTCCATTGCGCTTTTCAAGCGCTTCGGTGCGGCCGCAAGAGAGAGAGCCGCATGACGGAGACGTTCATCACGCCGGAAGAGGTCGACGCATTCCTTGTCGCCAACCCGCAAGTCACATGGATCGACCTAATTCTCTTCGACCTTAACGGCATCGCGCGCGGCAAACGCTTCCGCCGCGACGACCTGCTCTCAGTCGCAAAGAACGGACTGATGATGCCGTCCACCGTCTTCATCATGGACGCGCGCGGCAATTGCGTTGAGGAAACGGGCAAGCTCTGGGAGACGGGCGACCCCGACATCGAGTTCCGCATTCTGGCCGGAACGCTGAAATGCGTGCCGACCGGAGACGGTCGCCGCGCCCAGGCCGTGATCGCCGTCACCGAACCCGACGACCTGGACCCGCGCACACTGCTCGCGCGCGAAATCACCAAGCTGAAGAAGCTCGGCTTCACGCCTGTCGTCGCCGTCGAACTAGAGTTCTACGTGACGAAGCCCGGCGCCAACGGTGCGTTCACACTCACCACGCCCGATGGCCTCGCCGACGACCCTGAATTCCCGATGACGTTCCAGTTCGAAGAAATGGATACGTTGAGCGGCTTCATCGACGACATCTACAAGGTCTCGCAAGTGCAAGGGCTGCCGATCGACGCGGTTATGCAGGAATCCGGCCCCGGTCAGTTTGAAATCAACCTGAAGCACAAGGCCGACGCGGTTGCTGCAGCGCTTGACGGCCTTCTGTTAAAGCGCGCCGTGAAAGCAGCCGCCAAAGCTCATGGCCTCGACGCGACGTTCATGGCCAAACCGCATCACGATTGGCCGGGCTCCGGCATGCACATCCACGTCAGCCTCATCGACGGCGCTGGCAAGAACGTTTTTGCCGGCAATCCCGTATCTGACCTTTTCCGCAATGCGCTCGGGGGACTGCAATCGACGATGTGCGATTTCATGGCGGTTTGGGCCCAGTCCGGCAACGCGTATCGCCGTTACGTACCCAAGTGCTACGTCTCGATGACCGCGCACTGGGGCATCAACAATCGCAACGTCGCGCTCCGCATCCCGCGCGCGGGCGGTGCGGCGACCCGCGTCGAGCACCGCGTCGCAGGCGCCGACGCAAACCCCTATCTCGTACTGGCCGCCATCCTCGCCGGCATTCGCATCGGCATCACGAACCGCATCGAGCCGGGGCCGATGGCCGAAGGCTCCGCCGACAACTGTGATGCCCCGGCGCTGCCGACGGCGTGGGTCAACGCGCTGGACAAGTTCGAGCAGTCGCAAATCGTGCACGATGCCTTCGGGCTTGAATTCCAGGACGTGTTCACGAAGTTGAAACAAGCCGAGCGCGTGAACTTCGAGCGCGTCGTCACCGCGCTCGATCATCTCTGGTACGCACAGGTTGCATAGCGGTCGAACGTAGTCAGGAGCGTCTGCGTCATGTCATCGTTGCAGCATTTCGAGGCGCTGGCGGGCTCGCTCAAATTGCCTGGCCAAGCCGTCATTGACGGCACGCTTCGCCCCAGCATCTCCGGCAAAGCCTTTCCGAATGTCGGCCCGCGCGATGGCCGCATCCTGAATCACGTCGCGGAATGCGACGAGGCTGACATCGACCTCGCGGTCAGTGCCGCGCGCCGAGCCTTCGAGGAAGGCCATTGGCGCAACCTGCATTATCGCGACAAAAAGCGGGTGCTCTTCAATCTCGCCGACATCATGGAGCGCGAAGCAGAAAACCTCGCGCTTCTGGAGAGCCTCGATGTCGGGAAACCCATCACGAACGCACTGAAAGGAGACGTGCCGGGCGCCATCCGCTGCCTTCGCTACTACGCCGAAGCCCTCGACAAGGTGTATGGCGAGGTCGCGCCCTTCGCGCCTGACCGCTTCTCCTTCGTCGAGCACGATCCCCTCGGCGTCATCGGCGCCATCGTGCCGTGGAACTTCCCGCTGCTGATGGCGATGTGGAAAGTCGCCCCCGCCCTCGCCATGGGCAACTCAGTTGTCCTGAAACCGGCTGAGCAATCACCTCTCACCGCCTTGAAGCTCGGCGAACTCGCGCTCGAAGCAGGTCTCCCCCACGGCGTACTCAACGTAGTTCCAGGTTTCGGAGCCGGCGCGGGGAAAGCGCTCGCTTTGCATATGGACGTCGACATGATCGCCTTCACCGGGTCGGGTCCGGTCGGCAAACTTCTGATGCAGTATTCAGGGCAGAGCAATCTGAAGCGCGTCAGTCTGGAACTCGGCGGTAAGTCCCCGCACATCATATTCGCCGACTGTCCGGACCTTGGCCGCGCCGCCCATGAAGCCGCCTGGGGCATTTTCTACAATTCCGGTCAGGTCTGCACGGCCGGCTCCCGTCTGCTCGTGGCGGACGCAATCGCCGAGGAGTTCATCGAAAAACTCCACGCAGTTGCCCAGCGCATTAAGGCAGGCGACCCGCTCGAACCATCGACGCGCAGCGGCGCCATGGCGAGCGAGGCACAGATGAAGACCGCCCTCAAGTATATCGAGACAGGCAAGCGCGAAGGGGGCACGCTCACGCTCGGCGGCAACCGCACGCGCGCCGAAACCGGCGGCTTCTACGTCGAACCGACCATCTTTGACGCCGTTCCGCCAACAGCCACGCTCGCACGCGAGGAGGTATTCGGCCCCGTGCTCGCGGTTACGCACTTCTCCAATCCCGACGATGCAATCCGCATCGCCAACGATACCAACTATGGCCTCGCCGCCGGATTGTGGACGCGAGACATCACGCTCGCCCACCGCGCCGCCCGCGCCATCAAGGCAGGGCTCGTTTGGATAAACGGCTGGGACAGCTGCGACATCACCATGCCGTTCGGCGGCTTCAAGCAGTCGGGGTTCGGCCGCGACCGCTCACTGCACGCACTGGAAAAATATGCCGATCTGAAATCCGTCTCGATCACGCTTTGACGAAGGACGACCACGATGAACGCCAAGCCGACCGCATACCCCACCGCCGCGCTGATCGGTGGCAAATGGGTGACATCGGCAAAGTCCTTTCCGGTCGATGACCCTGCGACCGGACAAAAGCTTGCCGACGTGCCTGACCTCGCACCTGACGACGCCCGCCGCGCTGTCGATGCGGCCGAAGCCGCTTTCCCCGCATGGTCTGCCCGCCCCGCCAAGGAGCGCAGCCAAATCCTGCGCCGCTGGTTCGATCTCATCACGGCGGAAACGGAGTCTCTCGCGCAACTGATGACAGCCGAACAGGGAAAGCCGCTCGCCGAAGCCCGCGGCGAGATCGCCTACGGCGCGTCATTCATCGAGTGGTTCGCCGAAGAGGGAAAGCGCGCCTACGGCAAAACAATCCCGACCACCGTCGCCTCACGCCGTTACATCACGATCAAGCAGCCGATCGGCGTCGCCGCCGCGATCACACCGTGGAACTTCCCCATTGCGATGATCACGCGCAAGGTCGGCTGCGCGCTTGCCGCCGGGTGCACGATCGTCGTGAAACCGGCCGCCGAAACGCCGCTCTCGGCGCTGGCACTGGCGAAGCTCGCGCTCGACGCCGGCGTACCACCCGGCGTCTTCAACGTTGTGACGACGATGGACGCGAAGGGCGTCGGCAAGGTTTTCACCGACGATCCGCGTGTTCGCAAGCTAACCTTCACCGGCTCGACCGAAGTGGGCCGTGCGCTCTACCGCCAGTGTGCGGACACAGTCAAAAAGCTGACCCTCGAACTCGGCGGCAACGCGCCTCTCATCGTCTTCGACGACGCCGACCTGCCCCAAGCCATCGCCGGCACAATGGCTTCGAAATATCGCAATGCCGGCCAGACCTGCGTCTGCGCCAACCGCATCCTGGTGCAGTCCGGAATTTACGACCGATTCGCAAAAGCGCTCGGAGAAGCCGTTTCCAAGCTGCATGTTGCGCCCGGCCGCGACCCCAAATCCACCATCGGCCCGCTGATAAACTTGGAGGCCGTCGAGAAGGTCGAAACGCTGCTCTCTGACGCCGTCAAACACGGCGCCAAGGTGGCAACCGGCGGCGCACGCGACAAGACCGGCGCGCAATTCTTCGAGCCGACGATTGTCACAGGCGTCACCGAGGAAATGGAAATCGCGAAGGACGAAATCTTCGGACCCGTTGCGTCCCTTATCCGCTTTGAGACGGAGGCCGACGCGATCCGCATCGCAAACGCCACGCCCTACGGACTTGCCGCCTACCTCTTCAGCCAAAACCTTTCGCGCGCCTGGCGCGTGGCCGAAGCCCTTGAGGCCGGCATGGTCGGCGTGAACGAAGGCCTCTTCTCCAATGAGGTTGTGCCCTTCGGCGGCGTCAAGCAGTCGGGTCTCGGCCGCGAGGGTGCAGCGGAAGGCCTGGAGGAATATCTCGAAACCAAATTCATCTGCCTCGGAGGCATCAGCGGTTGAAGCAATGGCCGGCACACTGCTGGCATGGAATGTCGGGCCCGGCGGCCGCGCCGCCGCATGGGCCACACTCGGGAGACCAAGGCGCGATTTTCAGCTTGATCTGGTCAAAGTAACGGAGAACCGACATGAGTTCCGAAATCGTCAAGGCGCTGCGCAGGCCGCGGTCGCGCCGCTCGTTCCTGGAGGGTCTGGGCGCCGCCGCTGTCGGCCTGACCTTCACGAAGGCCGGCGCCTTTGCCGAGGAAGAGAAGAAGCTCAATTTCTACAATTGGGACACCTACATCGGCGAAACCACGCTGGATGATTTCGAAAAGGCCACCGGCATCGACGTCAACGCCAGTCTTTTTGCAACCAACGACGAGCTCTTCGCCAAGCTGCGCGCCGGCAACCCCGGCTTCGACGTCATCGTACCGGGTGGCGACTTCGTCGAGCGAATGGCGGCCGCCGACATGATCGTGCCGCTCGACCATTCGAAGATTCCGAACTTCAAGAACATCGGACCCGATTTCCAGGACGTTCCTTTCGATCCCAAGCGCAAATACTCGATGCCCTACACTTGGCTCGTCATCGGCATCGGCTACCGCAAGTCGAAGGTGAAGGCCGTCCCGGACAGCTGGAAAGTTCTGTTCGACAGCGACGAATACAAGGGCCGCATCGCCGTCATGTCCGACGCGAGCGAGCTCTTCCGCCACGTCTTCAAGTACATGGGCAAGTCCGCCAACGATGCCTCACCTGAGAACATCAAAGCGGCCGAGGCGATGCTTATCAAGCAGAAGCCGAACATTAAGGCCTTCCACGAGGACAACGGACAGGACCTTCTGCTTTCGGGCGAGGTCGACGTCGTCATGGAATACAACGGCGACATTGCGCAGATCATGGCCGAGGATTCCGACGTCGCCTTCATCGTGCCGAAGGAAGGCGCGCTGCTGCAGGCCGACAATCTGTCGATACCGAAGGACGCACCGCATCCGGAGAATGCCTACAAGTTCATCAATTTCCTGCTTGATGGCGAAGTCGGCGCCGGCATCTACAAGACCATACAGTACCCCTCGCCGAATGCTGCGGCGACGGCGCTGATGCCGGACAGCTACAAGAACAACCCGGTCATCTTCCCGCCGGCCGACGTGATCGCCAAGTGCGAGTACGTCAAATATCCTGGCCCGGAAGTGACCCAGGCGCTGGACGAAGCGCTAACCCGGCTGCGGGCTGCGTAGGGGAAGGGAGCAAAGCGGATCGCACCATGGGCAACGAAAGCAGCCAAAACCGATCCACTTTCCTCGCCACGGCTCTGCCACCCATGGTGTGGGTGGCAGTCTTCTTCCTGATCCCGATGGCCGTCGTCTGGGCTTACAGCTTCGGCCGGAACGTCAGCCTCACGGAAATTTCGATCGACGGCACGTTTTCCAACTACGTCCGTGCCTTCGATCCCCTCTACCTCGGCATCATGTGGAAGTCGGTCGTCATCGCGGCGCTGACGACGTTTCTGTGCCTCGTCATCGGTTTCCCGGTAGCGCTCGCCATCGTCTTCGCCGACGAGAAGTGGCGCCCCTGGATGCTGATGGCAGTGATGCTGCCGTTCTGGACCAACCTTTTGATCCGCACCTACGCGTTGATCGCGGTCTTGAGAACCGAAGGCTACGTGAATTTTGGCCTGAACTGGATCTGGAGTGGGCTCAGCGGTGTAAAGGAATTCATCGGCCTTGGGCCCTTGCCCGAGTTCGCGCCGCTGCAACTGCTGTATAACGACGCCGCCGTCGTCCTCGGCCTCGTCTACGTGCACCTGCCCTTTATGGTGCTACCGCTCTACGCGGCGCTCGACCGTCTCGACAAATCATTGATCGAGGCAAGCCTCGATCTCGGCGCCGGCCACATGCGTACGCTCTTCTCGATCGTCGTGCCACTTGCCATGCCCGGCATCATATCCGGCGTCATCATCACCTTCGTCCCCGCGCTAGGCTCCTACCTGACACCCGACCTTCTCGGCGGCGCCGACAGCCAAATGATCGCCAACGTAATAGAGCGCCAGTTCAAGAAGGCGAACGACTGGCCGTTTGGCGCTGCGCTGTCGTTCCTCCTAATGTACGCAACGTTCGTTGCGCTTGCCCTGCGCAGCATCCTGTCACGCGGCAGGACCGCTGACGGTCATGGGGTCTAGCCATGTCAGCAAAGCCCTCACCCGCGCCGCTCGAGTACAATCGCAAATGGCAGATGCGCGTCTGGCTCGCAGCCGTTTTCGTGTTTCTCTACGCACCGCTCGTCGCGCTGGTCGTCTTCTCCTTCAACGACAGCCGACGCACGGTCGTCTGGAACGGATTCACGACCAAGTACTACGTCAAGCTCTTCAACAACGACGATCTGATGATGGCGTTCGCCAACTCCATCACCATCGCTTTCGTGACAACCCTCATTTCCCTCGTGCTCGGCGCACTCGCCGCAGTCATGCTCTGGCGCTACGACTTCCGCGGCAGGACGGCAGCGGAAGGCGCCATGTCCCTGCCTATCGTCGTTCCCGAGATCTGCATGGGCGTCGCGATGCTCGTGTTCTTCACCCGCATACTGCCCTGGCCGAACGACCTCATATGGCCCTTCAGCCTGGGCGCCATCATCATCGCGCACGTCACATTCTGCTTTCCCTTCGTCGCCATGGTGGTGCGCGCACGGCTCGCGTCATTCAACAGAGAACAGGAGGAAGCCGCCCGCGATCTCGGTGCATCCGATTGGCAGGCCTTCCGCGATGTTCTGATCCCCCACATGAAGCCCGCCCTGGTCGCGGGAGCACTGCTCGCCTTCACGCTATCGCTGGACGATTTCGTGATCACGTTCTTCACCTCAGGCCCCAACACCGTAACCTTCCCGGTCAAAGTCTACTCGATGGTGCGCTTCTCCGTGACACCGGAGGTGAATGCCGCATCCACGATGCTGATTCTGCTGACCGTCGTGATGATGGTCCTGATGATGAGTCTCCAGCGCCGGACCGATAACAAGAGCAAATAGCTAGGACCAAGAGTTGCCGATGCCAGCTGACGCCCGAGTGATAGAAAGACCCGCCGCCGCGCAAGCGAAGCCGATCATTTCCTTTCGCAACGTCGTGAAACGTTTCGGCTCCATGGTCGCCGTTGACAACGTCTCACTCGACATCGAGCCGGGTGAGTTCTTCGCACTCCTCGGCCCTTCGGGCTGCGGAAAAACGACGCTGCTCCGAATGCTCGCGGGGTTCGAAGTGCCGACTGAAGGCTCCGTTCTGATTGACGGACAGGACATGGGATCGACGCCGCCGAACCGCCGCCCGGTCAACATGGTGTTCCAATCCTACGCCGTCTTCCCGCACATGACGGTCGCCGACAACGTCGCCTACGGCCTGAAGATCGACGGCATCGACGCAACTGAACGCGAAGTCCGCGTCAAGGAAGCGCTCGACCTCGTGCAACTTGGCCACCTGGGACAAAGAAAGCCCGATCAACTTTCCGGCGGCCAGCGCCAGCGCGTGGCGCTGGCCCGCGCTCTCATCAAGAAGCCCAAAGTGCTACTGCTCGACGAACCCTTGTCCGCACTCGATGCCAAGTTACGCGAGGCCATGCGCTTCGAGCTTTCTCAGCTGCAGCAGAAGGTCGGCATCACTTTCATCATGGTGACGCACGACCAGGACGAGGCGCTCGCGATCGCCTCCCGCATCGCTGTCATGCACAAGGGCGCAATCGCGCAGCTTGGCACGCCCTCCGACCTCTACGAGTTCCCTGCCAACCGCTTCGTCGCCGACTTCATCGGCTCGGTGAACATGTTTGAAGGCACGCTTGCGAAGGAAACGCCCGACGAAGCCGTGGTCTCCTGCCCCGACCTTGCGCCTCACAACGTCCACCTGCCCCACGCAGTGCCCGGTCAGCAGGACACGCCCGTCTGGATCGCGATCCGTCCCGAGAAAATGAGCCTGCACAAGGAGTCCGCTACGCCGCCCACACCGCCCGAGTGTCCCGCCGGCTGCAATGTCACAAAGGGCACGATCCGCGAAATCTCGTATCTCGGCGACTGCTCGATCTATCACGTGCAGACGCCCAACGGCCGCCTGATCCGCGTCTCGCGCCCGAACCGCTCGCGCTACGATCAGGAAAGCTTCAACTGGAATGAGCCGGTATGGGTCAGCTGGGTAGGTTCCAGCCCGGTCGTGTTGCTGTCGTGATTTCTTCGCGAGAGTGATTTTTGGGGCGCGCCAGGCAACGCTACGGTGTAGTCTTTCCGGCGTATGTCGCCCGTCACGATCATGGAACGTGATTGCATTCCGAACGGCCACCCGACCGGCGCCCTTTGGCTTGCAGCACTTCATGCGACTTGGCTGGCAGCAGCACTTTCGCTGCTGTTCGTCGTGACGCCTGGCAGCGTGGCAACCGCCCAGGAACCAACCAGGCCATCTGTCGTTTTGATAGATCTCAAGGGTGCCATCGGCTTCGTCTCCGTTGAGCACCTTGCGCAAGGGTTGAAACGGGCCGCCACGCTCGGATCTCCGGCCTTGATCGTCCGCCTCGACACGCCGGGCGGGCTGCTCGCGTCGACGCGCGACGTGATCCAATCGATCCTCGCCTCCCCTGTCCCGGTTGTCATGTACGTAGCGCCAGGCGGTAGCCGGGCGGCCAGTGCGGGCACCTACATGATGTTTTCATCGCACATTGCGGCCATGGCGCCCGGTACGCATCTCGGCGCCGCCACTCCGATAGCGCTGTCGTCGCCTGGCGCGCCGCCGCCGCCGCAATCGACGTCCGATAGGCAGCCCGAAAAGGACGGCTCCACTACCGAGGAACGCAAGAGCATCAACGACGCCGTGGCCTACATGCGCGCCCTCGCCGAGCTCAGGGGCCGCAACGCCGAATGGGGTGAGAAAGCGGTGCGCGAGGCAGCGACGCTCACCGCAACCGCAGCCCTCGACGCGCGCGTCATCGATCTCATCGCCAACGATGTCACGGACCTTCTGACGAAGATCGACGGCCGAACCGTAAAGCTCGCCGCGGGCGACGTCCGCCTCAACACCAAGGGCGTGAGCGTGACCGAACTCGTACCTGACTGGAAAATGCGGGCGATGGCGACCATTGCGGACCCGAACATCGCGCTCATCCTGCTGATGATCGGCATTTACGGAATCCTGTTCGAATTCTGGAGCCCCGGGGCGATCGCACCCGGAGTCGTCGGTGGCATATGTCTGATCGTCGCTCTCACGGCTCTCTCCGTGCTCCCGGTGAACTACGCCGGCCTGGCACTGCTTCTGTTTGGCATTGCTCTGATGGTCTCAGAGACATTCATGCCCAGCTTCGGCATTGTCGGACTTGGCGGCATCGTAGCCTTTGCCCTCGGCGCGCTTTTCCTGTTTGACCCGGCTCAATCGGACGTCTCGATTGCTGTGTCCTGGCGAGTCATCGCCGGTCTGTCGCTTCTGAGCGCTGCGATCCTTGCCGGCGTTCTGGGTCTTGCAGTCAGAGCCCGTAGCGCGCCGGTTCGCATCGGCGAACAGCAGATGATTGGCCGCACCGGCCGAATCATCAGCTGGAAGGATCAGAGCGGCTACGTCGCCATCGACGGAGAAACCTGGGAAGCGCAATCGAAAGAAGCCTTCGGCCCCGGCCAGAGCGTTCGCGTTGTCGGCCGTACCGGTCTTATTCTCGCTGTCGAATCCGTTAGCTGATTGAGGAGGTCGCCATGCCCGACACCCAGTATCTGGACTCGTTATTCTGGTCGGGCCTGCCGCTCATCTTGATCGTTCTACTCGTTGCCTACTCAGTCCGCATCCTGCGCGAGTATGAGCGTGGCGTCGTGTTCTTGCTCGGCCGTTTCTGGAAAGTAAAAGGCCCCGGCCTGATCATCATCATACCGTTCGTCCAGCAGATGGTGCGCATCGATTTGCGCACCCGTGTCCTGGACGTGCCGCCGCAGGACGTCATTTCGAGGGACAACGTCTCGGTCAAGGTCAACGCTGTGGTCTATTTCCGCGTCGTCGATCCGGAGAAGGCCGTGATACAGGTCGAGCATTTCGAGATGGCCACGAGCCAGTTTGCGCAGACGACACTTCGGTCGGTCGTGGGCCAGACGGACCTCGACCAGATGCTCGCCGAACGCGAAAGACTAAATATCGAGGTCCAGCGCGTGCTGGATGAAAGGACCGACGCCTGGGGTATCAAGGTCAGCAATGTCGAGCTCAAGCACATCGATCTCAATGAAACGATGATCCGCGCGATCGCCAAGCAGGCCGAGGCCGAACGCTTGCGCCGTGCCAAGGTCATCGACGCGGAGGGAGAACTGCAGGCGGCGGAGCGCCTGGCCCAAGCCGGCGAGATCCTGGCCAGACGGCCCGAAGCGATGCAGCTTCGCTACTTCGGGGCACTGCAGAACATCGCGGGAGAGCGCAGCTCGACAATCGTTTTCCCGCTGCCAACCGACCTTGCGGGCGCGTTGGGGATTGGATCGAGAAGGGGTCAGGACTAGGCTCGTGGCAGGCGGCCGCTGCTGCCCGCCTCAAGAAGGCCCACGCACATGCGCGCACGAATTAAGGATGGCGCTTCACAAAAACGGCGGCGTACACGCGCTAACGATCACGGCCTTTTTCCTCGTGCGGTTCCGGAAGCGGTGCGGCGTGCTGCTCTCGAAGTAATAGGCGTCTCCTACTTTCAGGATCCGCGTCTGATCGCCGACCGTCAGTTCAATCTCACCTTCAAGCACGATGCCCCCCTCTTCGCCGCGATGGGTGAGCATTTCAGAGCCGGTGTCGCCGCCGGGCTCGTACACCTCGTGGAGAATCTGCACCGCCTTGTCGCGCCGCTCGCCCGCAACCACACGGAACGTCACGCGCCCCTCGGTCAGCGGCACTAAATCCTTCCTGTCGTAGAAAACCGCGCGTGAGGCAGGCAACTCCAGGGAGAAGAACTCCGCAAACGAGAGCCCGAGAGCGTCCGTCAGCCGATTCAGCGTCGCGACCGACGGCGAATGCTTGTTCTGCTCGATCATCGAGATCATGCCGTTCGTCACACCGGCACGTGTGGCAAGATCGCGCTGACTAAAGCCGCGCGCGGCGCGGGCAACCTTGAGCCGCGCACCAACATCGACACTGGCGCGCGGCGACGCCGCGTTAGTCGCTTGTTTTCGAACGGCCGTCGTCAAATTTCGCCCCTCCGATGGGCGCTGGCAGCACGCGCCGTTCACGTCTTGTAACACATTCGGCAAAGTATGTTGAGCGCCTTGATCAAATTATTAAACAGTGCTACCCGTCGGTCCTGCGCAGCCCGCTCGCGATCCGGTGAGGCACCTGCGCAAGTCTGCTTCGGAGCGTTGATGGACATGACGGACGTGCGAACCGCACCTTCGATGCCGCTCGGCGTGTCGCCTGCACCTGCTTCAGAGCCCGCGCCGGACGCTCAATTCGACTGGCGCGATCCGCTGCGCATCGAGGACGCGCTGTCCGAGGACGAGCGCATGATCCTGAGTTCTGCGCGCGACTTCTGCGCCGACCGCCTGATGCCACGCGCCACGCGCGACTTCCGTGAGGAATCTTTCGATCGCTCCGTGATGACCGACCTGGGCGCGATGGGCTTCCTCGGGCCCATGATCCCTGAGGTCTACGGCGGCGCCGGCGTCAACGCTGTGTGCTACGGCCTCATCGCGCGCGAGATCGAACGCGTCGATTCCGGCTACCGCTCCGCCATGAGCGTGCAGTCAAGCCTCGTTATGCATCCTATTTGGGCGTACGGCAGCGAAGACCAACGCCGCAAATATCTGCCCGCGCTAGCTTCCGGCGAACTGATCGGCTGCTTCGGCTTGACGGAACCTGACCACGGTTCCGATCCCGGCGGCATGAAAAGCCGCGCGCGCACTGTTGCCGGTGGCTATTTGCTCTCGGGCAGCAAGACGTGGATCACCAACGCGCCAATCGCCGACATCTTCATCGTCTGGGCTAGAAACGATGAAGGCGTGATTGAAGGCTTCGTTCTGGAACGCGGCGCTAAGGGTCTCAGCACACCCGGGATCGAGGGCAAGTGGTCCCTGCGGGCTTCCGCCACCGGCGAAATCGCGATGGATGACGTCTTCGTCGCGTCCGAAAACCGCCTTCCCGGCGCTTCCGGTCTGAAAGCGCCCTTCGGCTGCTTGAACGCCGCGCGCCTGGGTATCGCCTGGGGCGTGCTCGGCGCCGCCGAGTTCTGCTGGCACGCCGCGCGCCAGTACACGCTAGACCGCAAGCAATTTGGCCAGCCGCTCGCCGCCAACCAGCTCGTCCAGAAGAAACTCGCCGACATGCAGACCGAGATCACGCTCGCGCTCTGCGCGTCCCTTCATGCGGCACGCCTGAAGGATCAGAACCAGCTTGCTCCCGAGGCTGTATCGCTTCTCAAACGCAACAACTGCGGCAAGGCCCTCGATATTGTCCGCATGGCGCGCGACATGCACGGCGGCAATGGCATCTCGGAAGACTACCACGTCATCCGCCACGTCATGAACTTGGAAGCCGTAAACACATATGAAGGCACGCACGACATCCACGCACTCATCCTCGGCCGCGCGCAAACCGGCATCCAGGCATTCGGTTGAACTGAAATGATGACGACAAAACCGCTGGACGGCGTCCGCGTGCTCGACTTGTCGCGAGTGCTCGCAGGGCCATGGGCCAGCCAGACGCTCGCCGATCTGGGCGCGGAAGTGATCAAAATCGAGCGCCCCGGTAGTGGTGATGAAACGCGCGCTTGGGGACCACCCTACGCCGCCACAGCCAATGGAAGCCCGACCCAAGAAGCCGCGTATTTTCTCGCCGCCAACCGCGGAAAGAAGTCGGTCACCATCGACCTCGCAAGTGCCACCGGTCAGACGCTGGTCTCCGCACTTGCCGAGCAGTCCGACATCCTGATCGAGAATTTCAAAGTCGGACAGCTCGCCCGCTACGGCCTCGATTACCAGACGCTTTCTGCGCTCAACCCGCGTTTGATCTACTGCTCCATCACGGGCTTCGGCCAGACCGGTCCATACCGCGACCGGCCCGGCTACGACTTCCTGATCCAGGGTCTCGGCGGCCTTATGAGCATCTCCGGCCATCCGGACGACGAACCGGGCGGCGGCCCGATGAAAACCGGCGTCGCGGTCGCCGATCTCGTCAGCGGCCTTTACGCGACCATCGGCATCCTCGCCGCTTTGCAGCAGCGCTCCGGCACTGGCAAGGGCGCCCACATCGACATCTCGCTACTCGATTGCCAGGTCGCCATGCTGGCGAACCAGGCGATGAACTACCTGACCTCGGGTCGCGCGCCCGGCCGGCTCGGCAACGCACACCCGAACATCGTGCCCTACGAGGCCTTCCGCACGGCCGACTCACACGTCATCGTCGCCGTCGGCAACGACGGCCAGTTCGCCGCCTTCGCGCGCGCCACCGGCCATCCGGAGTGGACCGCGGACGAACGCTTCGCAACCAACCCGGCGCGCGTCGCCAATCGCAGCATGCTCACCACCCTCATCGCGGACGCCATGCACACCCGCGCGACCAGCGAGTGGATAGACGCGCTGACAGCGGCGGGCGTGCCCGTCGCGCCGATAAACACGCTCGACCGCGTGTTCGAAGACCCGCAGGTTGAAGCGCGAAGACTGTTGCGCCATCTTCCGCACCCGACAGCGGGCCGCGTGCCGACTGTCGCCTCTCCCATCCGCATCGACGGTGGAAGCCAGACGAGCACCGCTCCACCGCCGACACTCGGCGAGCACACGGAAAAGGTACTGTCGCAGAAACTGGGCCTGCCGCCGGCTGACGTGGCGAAACTCCGGGCAGAGGGCACGATCTAAAACCAGTGATTGAGTATACTGATCGCATTGTTCAAAGTATTAAACAGTGCTACAAAGACGCCGACTGCCGACCAGCGTAGGGAAATGAATCATGCCGACGTCCGCCGAACTGCAAACGCGCCGCATGGCCGCCGTGCCCCGTGGCGTCGGTAACGTCACGCAGATATTCGCGAAGAAGGCGCTCAATTCCGAGATTTGGAGCGAGGACGGCAAGCGCTATATCGACTTCGGCGCCGGTATCGCCGTTGTCAACACGGGCCATCAGCACCCACGGCTGGTGCAGGCTATCAAGGAACAGCTTGAGGCCTTCAGTCACGTCTGCTTCCAGGTCACGCCCTATCAGAACTACATCACGCTGGCCGAACGACTGAACGACATCGCGCCCGTCCCCGGCCCTGCGAAAACGATGCTGGTCTCGACTGGTGCCGAAGCGGTCGAGAACGCGGTCAAGGTCGCGCGCGCATTCACTGGGCGAACCGGAATCATCTCATTCTCAGGTGGCTTCCACGGCCGCACGCATATGGGCATGGCGCTCACCGGCAAGGTCGTGCCCTACAAGAAGGGCTTTGGCCCCTTCCCGCCCGACATTTACAATGTGCCATTCCCGAACCTCTATCACGGGACGTCGGTAACCGAGAGCCTGCGCGCACTGAACTCGCTATTCAAGTCAACGGCCGATCCCTCCAGTATCGCCGGCATCATCATCGAGCCCGTGCAGGGCGAAGGTGGCTTCAACATCGTGCCGAAGGAGTTCATGACGGCGTTGCGCGAGCTATGCGACCTGCACGGCATCCTGCTCATCGCCGACGAAATCCAGACCGGCTTCGCGCGCACCGGAAAAATGTTCGCGATGGAGCACTACGGCATCAAGGCCGATGTCGTCACCATGGCGAAGGGACTGGCCGGGGGCATGCCGTTGTCCGCCGTCGTCGGCCGCGCCGACGTGATGGATGCATCGAGCCCCGGCGGCCTCGGCGGCACCTACGCCGGCAACCCCGTCGCTTGCGCCGCCGCACATGCTGTGCTCGACGTCATCGCCGATGAGAACCTTTGCGAACGTGCGAACGCCATCGGCAAGATCATCATGGACCGCTGCGCCAACCTGCGCGACACTTCGAACTTGAATTGTATCGGCGACGTGCGCGGGCTCGGCGCCATGTGCGCCATCGAGCTCGTAAAGGACAAATCCAGCAACGAGCCTGCACCCGCGCTTACTGCGGGACTGCTAAAAGCCGCCAGCGACCGCGGACTGATCCTGCTCTCCTGCGGTACTTACGGCAACGTCATCCGCTTCCTGGTGCCTCTGACCGCGAGCGACGAGATCGTGCGCGAGGGCATGGACATCTTTGCCGCCGCCTTGACCCACGCGGTTGCACAAACCGCATAAGACCCACTTACATATTTTGAACGCCAGACAAGGAACTGTCCGATGAACGTCCAGCTCAAACCTAACGACCTCGGCGCGTTCTGGATGCCGTTTTCCTCCAACCGGCAGTTCAAGGCTGCGCCGCGTCTGTTCGTGGGCGCCGAGCGCATGCACTACATCACCAACGACGGCCGCCGCGTGTTGGACGGCACGTCGGGCCTATGGTGCGTGAACGCCGGCCACTGCCGCCCAAAGATCGTCGACGCCATCAGCAAGCAAGCCGCGACGCTCGACTTCGCAGGCACCTTCCAGATGGGCCACACGCGCGCCTTCGAGGCTGCGAACCGGCTGACGGCCATCGCGCCGGACGGCTTCAACCACGTCTTCTTCACCAACTCTGGTTCAGAATCGGTCGAAACCGCGCTCAAAATGGCGATCGCCTACCACCGCGCCAAGGGCAACGGAACGAAAGTCCGTCTGATCGGCCGCGAGCGCGGCTACCACGGCGTCAATTTCGGCGGCACCGCCGTCGGCGGCATCGCCAATAACCGTAAATTTTTTGGTACCCTCGTAACGGGCGTCGATCACCTGCGCCACACCCACGATCTCGCACGCAACGCGTTCACGAAAGGCGAGCCTGAACATGGAGCGGAACTCGCCGACGATCTGGAACGCCTCGTCGCGCTGCATGACGCTTCGACCATCGCCGCCGTCATCGTCGAGCCGGTCGCCTGCTCAACCGGTGTGCTGATCCCACCCAAAGGTTACCTGAAGCGCCTTGAAGCCATCTGCCGCAAGCACGACATCCTGCTCATCGCCGACGAAGTCATCACGGCTTTCGGACGACTGGGCACACCGTTCGGCTCCGACTACTTCGGCATCTCGCCCGACATTATCACCACCGCCAAGGGCATCACCAACGGCACGATTCCGATGGGCGCCGTGTTCGTGAAGGATCACGTGCACGAAGCCTTCATGACCGGCCCCGAGTGGATGATCGATTTCTACCACGGTTACACCTACTCCGGCCATCCGATGGCGTGCGCCGCCGCCATAGGCACCCTCGACACCTACGAAGAGGAGGGCCTGCTGACGCGTGCCCGCGAACTGGCGCCCTACTGGGAAGAGCGCGTGCATGCCTTGAAGGGCCTGCCGCACGTTATCGACATCCGCAACATCGGCCTCATAGGCGCCGTCGAGTTCGAGCCCGACCCGGCGCAGCCGACGAAGCGCGCCTATGATCGCTTCGTCAAATGCTTCGAAAAGAACCTGCTCGTGCGTCAGACGGGCGACATCATCGCGCTGTCGCCGCCGCTCATCGTCACAAAGGATGAAATCGACTTCTTGTTCGACACGTTCACCGAAGTCCTGAAAACCACGGCCTGAGCCATGCTCACAATAACGAACGCCATCAACGGCAAAACGACAGCGTCCACCTCAACCCGCGCCACACCTGTCTTCAACCCCGCGACGGGTGAGCAGTCGGCGACGCTACCGCTCGCGACCACCGACGAAGTCAATGAGGCGATCTCTTCTGCGAAAGCCGCCGCACCCGCTTGGGGCGCAACTCCGCCGCTGAAGCGCGTCAAGTTCATGTTCCGATTCAAGGAGCTTCTGGAGCAGAACGCCGAACGCATCGCGCGCACGATCTCAGCCGAACACGGCAAGACCCACGCCGACGCGCTCGGCGAATTGCAGCGCGGCATCGACGTGGTCGATTTCGCCTGTGGCATCCCGCATCTCTTGAAGGGCGAGTTCTCGCGCAACGTCGGCCCGGACATCGACAGCTGGTCCGACCGCCAGCCCCTCGGCGTTGTTGCCGGCATCACGCCCTTCAACTTCCCGGCCATGGTGCCGATGTGGATGTTCCCCGTCGCCGTCGCTTGCGGCAACACGTTTGTCCTAAAGCCGTCGGAGCGCGATCCCTCGACCGCCAACCTCATCTGGGAGCTGTTCCAGCAGGCGGGCTTTCCGCCGGGCGTGCTCAACATCGTCCATGGTGACAAATCGGCCGTCGACGCGATCCTCGACTCACCCGACGTCGCGGCCGTCTCCTTCGTCGGCTCCACATCAATCGCCGAATACGTCTACCGGCGCGGCACGGCTTCGGGTAAGCGCGTGCAGGCGCTCGGCGGCGCCAAGAACCACATGATCGTGATGCCCGACGCCGACATGGACCAGGCGGCGGATGCGCTGATGGGCGCCGGCTACGGCTCGGCTGGCGAGCGCTGCATGGCGATTTCAGTCGCCGTCCCCGTCGGAGAGAGGACCGCCGACACGCTGATCGAAGCGCTGGCACCGAAGGTCCGCGCATTGAAGGTCGGGCCGGCGACAGACCCCGAGTCGGAGATGGGTCCCGTCATAACAGCCGAAGCAAAAGCGCGCATCGTCGGCCTGATCGACCAGGGCGTGAAAGAAGGTGCCGAGCTCGTCGTCGACGGTCGCGGCCTTATGCTGCAAGGCTACGAAAAGGGCTTCTTCCTCGGCGGCTCGCTGTTTGACCGCGTGACGCGCGACATGACGATTTACAAGCAAGAGATCTTCGGACCCGTGCTCTCCGTCGTCCGCGCCGCGAGCTACGACGAGGCCGCCGATCTCATCAACACGCACGAATACGGCAACGGCACCGCCATATTCACCCGCGACGGCGATGCCGCTCGTGCCTTTGCCGATCAGATCCAGGTCGGCATGGTTGGGATCAACGTGCCCATCCCCGTCCCCGTCGCCTACCATTCGTTCGGCGGCTGGAAGCGGTCTTTATTCGGGGATCACGCGATCTACGGACCCGAGGGCGTGCGCTTCTACACGCGCATCAAGACGGTCACGGCACGCTGGCCGACTGGCATCCGCTCTGGCGCGGAATTCAATTTTCCGAGCCTCAAATAGAACGCGGGACAACGGCCGCTCCAGCACGAGCGGCCGCAATGCCCTATCTCAAAGTTCTTAGTTCGACTGCTCGCTTGGCCGGGAACGCCGTTCCGCCATCCGCTGCTTGCAACCATCCGAAAGATCCGCCGTGTGCTCTTCAAGGCAGGCGCGGATCTTGCCGCGACCCCGCTCGATATCGCCGCAATATTTCTGAATTTCTGACGAGCAGGCGGCCCAGCGCTTACCGCGCTGAGACGCATCCGGCGCGCCAGAATCTCCCCCCACCTCGGCAGCAATCGCAATGGCTGAACCTAGCGCCAGCACGGCGCCGAGAATGACAATCGGCTTCATTATTCGAACTCCTCCGTTGGGTCGATGATGAAGCCGAACGGCAGCCGCAACCGCGATCCGTCGCGAAAAGAAAGTTGCTTAGCGCGGCACGCGGCCAACATTCTGCCGCAGCCATCGGCGCATGGCTCGGGCCGTGACAAAACGGTGGCGATAAGACGGCGCTACTTGCAGGCGCGCTGCTGCGACCTGCACTCGGTGAAGATCACGCCCGCCTCGCACTTGGTCTTCACTGGGCCCTGCCCCTTCAGGCCCTTGTTCTCGATGATGTTCTTGAGGCCGTTCGTCGACATCACCTCGGCGATCCCCTGCGTCGGTCCATCGCCGGCAGCCGCGATGATCTTGCACTCCGCCGCGTTTGCCGAAGCCGCGACCGAAACGACAGCCATGAATGCGCCCAGCGCAAGAAGTTTGCGAATGACCATGGTCCCCTCCGATGCAGCCTATCCCCGCGGGCACACTATGCCCTCATAAAATCACCTGCAATCGCCGCTCGCTTTGCGACGAATTTGTAAGGTTGGCCCCTCGTCGGTGGAAAGCTACGGCAACGGCAGCTTGAATTGAACCTTGCTGCTGACGTTCGGCTGCTCCGTAGCGGAGACCCCTTCAAGATCCGTGGTGACACTGAGGGAATAGGACTCAGGTTTCGCGAACGTCACGCCCGCACCCGCTGAATCGACATCCAGAGCCGCGTTACCGGTCGTCTTCAGACCGAACTCGCGCTTGTAGTTGACGAAGGGTTCAACTGTGTTGCCCTCACCCAGAGCAAATGATTTGCCCACGCGCGGCGAGAGAATAACGGAGCCCTTCTCTCCGCCTTCAGGACCGTTCTCGCCACCGATCGACTTGGCCGCCGACCACTGCGTCCGCGCATCGACGGAAACGGCAGGCAGCGCCTTGTAATTCATATAAGCGGAAAACTTTTCATCCTCGCTCGCAGTGGCCGAGGTCTGCGAATAGGACTCGCCCCGCTCCGCCGAAACTCCGAACGTCGTCGATGTGGTGGCCTTGTAGTCCGCGCCCACGCCTGTGCGCTTGCTGCCGTCCGTGGAACCGCCTTGAACGTCGAGCGTGCTCCACACGTCGACCGGAGCGGCAGCCCTTGGATCCGTTTTCGGCAGCTTCAAGTCTTTTGGTGCACCAGCCTTGGCCGCCTCAATCCGCTTGGTGAGCGCCTTGCTGTTATATTCGCGCCACGCCGACGTACTCGCGCGTGCGGAGAAACCTTTGTCGGCGGGATTGAGTTCCAGCGGTGGGCCGATCCCGTCTGCATCATCGTCCGTCAAGGTCTGCATCAACCACGGCGTACCGTCGAAGCTGTCCGTTTTGAGCTTCGCGCGATCTTCCGCGCTCGATGAGCTGATCGTGGCCTGCATCTCGCTGTTCGCGCAAGACGATCCATCTGCGATCACCGTGCAATCGGCCTGTGCCGGCACGGAGGTGGTAGCGAGCGCCAGCGCGGCGGCGAATATCGGCAGAACGCGCGCAGCGCCACGTCCGGCCGATGAGTTAAGCAAGCACGCAAACATCATGAGAAGCGGGCTAAAGGCGAAGTTTGATGATGATGTGGCACGGTTCAGCACGTAAGCCGGCGCCACATAGGTGCGCCCCGAAATTGGCCGGTCTGCACGCCCAAAAAAAATGCCGGCCGCTCGGGGGGAGGCGGCCGGCTGGGATGTGCTCCGGGATGAGGGAAAGCCGGAGGCACGGGGGTTCTTGTCTCTACGTCCTACTCCGCAGCAACGCGAAAGGACTGGGTACCGTCGAGGCTGTCGAAGCCCAGAGAGCCTGCAACAGCAGCATGCATGATCTTGCCCGCCTTGACGTTGAGTCCTGCGGCCAGATGCGGATCGCGGTCGAACGCCGCAAGGCCGCGCTCAGCCAGCTTGAACACGAACGGCAGCGTGGCGTTGTTCAGCGCCTGCGCGCTCGTCATCGGCACCGCGCCCGGCATGTTGGCGACGCAGTAGTGAATGATACCGTCGACCTCGAACGTCGGATTGGCATGCGTCGTCGGTTTGGATGCCTCGAAGCAGCCGCCCTGGTCGATCGAGACGTCTACGAGCACGGCACCGCGCTTCATATCCTTCAGCATCTTGCGCGTCACAAGCTTGGGCGCGCTGGCACCCGCAACGAGCACCGCGCCGATCACGACGTCGGCGGCCAGAACTTCCGTCTCAACCGTCTCGAGCGTGGAGGCGAGCGTGCGTACACGGCCTTCGAACAACTCATCGATCTGGCGCAAACGCGGCAGCGATTTGTCGATGATCGTCACATCGGCGCCAAGGCCTGCTGCCATGCGCGCCGCGTGCGTGCCGACCACGCCGCCACCGAGCACAACGACCTTAGCCGGTTTGACGCCCGGTACACCGCCCATCAGTACGCCGCGACCGCCGGTCGGGCGGCGCAACGCCATCGCCGCCGCTTCGATCGAAAGACGGCCCGCGACCTCGCTCATGGGCGCCAGCAGCGGCAGACCGCCTGCAGCGTCCGTCACGGTTTCATACGCGATCGCCGCGGCGCCCGACTGCATCAGGCCAATGGCCTGTGCCGGATCCGGTGCCAAGTGCAAATAGGTGAAGAGGATGTGGTGGGGCTTGAGCTTCTCCCACTCGACCTTCTGCGGCTCCTTCACCTTCACGATCATCTCGGATTCGGCGAAGACCGCGTCCGCGGTCGGCACGATACGCGCGCCCGCTTTGGCATAGACCGCGTCGTCGGCGAAAATACCGGCGCCAGCGCCCGACTGCACGACGACGTCATGACCTTTCGCAGTCAGCTCCCGGACCGAACCAGGCACGAGACCGACGCGGAACTCGTTGCTCTTGATTTCAGCCGGCACACCGATGCGCATGATCGTCTCCTGGCGGTCGAAGATTAACTTCTACAGCGTAGAATAAGAGAGTCTCCGCGCCGCTTCTTCGCAAAGACGATTGAAAAAACCGGTAGCTAGGCAGATAATCTGCTTAGATTATCGTTTTATCGCAGGAAGTCTGCGTCGATGAGGCTCGATGCGCTGGATAAGGCCATTTTGGCTGCCCTCGTGGTCGACGGGCGTTTGACCCAGGTCGAGCTGGCCGAGCGCGTTCCCCTGTCTGCTACGGCCATTGCCCGGCGTATTCGCGCTCTCGAAGAGGCAGGCGTTATCGAAGGCTACCAGGCACGCGTCAGCCGGAAGGCCGTCGGCCTTACGATGATGGTCATCGTGCAGGTCAGCCTGAAAGAGCAGACCGAAAAGCTCTTTGCGCAATTCGAAAAGGCCGTCGCGTCCGCGCCATCCATCGTGTCGTGCCACATGATGTCGGGTGAGGATGACTACGTCCTCACGGTCATGGCACGCGATCTCGTCGATTTCGAACGCATCCATAAGGAAGAACTCTCGCGCTTGCCGGGCGTCGCACGTCTGCGTTCGAGCTTCGCGCTTCGCGAAGTGGCCAATCGCCAGCTTCCCGTACGTCTGCTCGAACGCTGACGGACCGCCACTACGGCGCAAGCGCGTTCGCTGCGGACGCCGGAGGCGCGTCTTCCGTATCGTGCTCGAAACTTCCCCGCCCCAGGTTGTCGCGGCCGTAGATATCGGGCCGGAACTCGATCGAGCCCGTCTCGGGCTCCGCCCACGCCGTGATATAGGCGAAGTGCACCGGAACCTGACGTGATAGGCTCACGTCGAGCGCCTGCCCGCCTTCTGCCACACGACGAGCCTGGCCCGGCTGCTCCCAGCCGGGCTCATAGCGCGCGATCCAGTCCGCTAGATCGAACACGTCTTGCACGCGCACGCAGCCTGCGCTGAACGGGCGACTGCGCTGGTCAAACAGGTTCTTCATTGGCGTGTCGTGCATGTAGACGCCGTGCTCGTTCTGCATGTCCAGGCGTACGAGTCCGAGCGCATTTTTCATGCCCGGATCCTGCTTGAACTTGTATGTCGACGTCTGCGGGCCGTACCAGTCGACCGTCATCGGATCGAGTTCAGGACCGTTGAACCCGGCGTAAACCCGAATCCCTTCGTTGACGAGGTATTCCGGTTCCTTGCGCAGCCGCGGCACGAGATCGAGCGTTGCGACGCTGTCGGGAACGCGCCAGTAGGGGAAGAAGTTGAGCGCCTTCACCGTGGCGCGCACATCCGGCGTCTGTCTCTCGGCGCGACCGACGATGACACGGTGACGTTGCGCGACCGCGTGCTGCTCTACCGCTTCGAGCTGGAACGCGGGCACGTTGACGAGGATGTAGCGGTCCTCGACCCCGCCGTTCATCAGCCCACGAATACGTTCGTAGTTGAGCTTGAGCTGCGCGAGACGCGCCTCCGCCGGTACGTTGAGCACCGCATAGACCGACTGCTCGATGCGTCCCGTCTGGCGAATCCCGTTGCGGCGCTGGAAGCGTTTGACCCCCGCCTCGAGTTCGACGTCGAACGTCTCGCTGTCGTAGTATTGCCCTTTGGCGGGCATGTCGCCTTCGATACGCAGGCGCTTGCGCAGAATAGGCACGCGTGGATCGTCGTCGCCGGCCCGCATCATGCGGCCCTTGGGCACGACCGGCCATCCGCCGCTCGCCACGATCTTCTCATAGCGCTCGATCGCCGCCAGCATGGCATCGATCATCACGTCGCTCCGCCACGGCGTCTGCCCTGGGCGCAGGTCGTTCAGCTCTTCGACCTGACGCGCCGGCTTGTCGTCGTCGTCGCTCCGTTTCTTGTTGGAGAAATCGGGCGTCCCAGTGCCCTGCAGGCACTCCCACCAATTGCAGTTCACCTGCGCTTGCGCGGCCGGCATCGACAAAACCACAAAGCACACGCTAGCCATAACTACCGCCAGCGCGGTCCGGATCGTTCTCGCCAATTCCATTTCTCGAGATCAGCCCCCAATTGCGGCGTAACCGGCCACCACAGTGGCCGCAAATCGCACTTGCGTCGCGTTGCTTAACGCAAGCTTATGTGCCGCCAACCCATTGAAACACATTGCCAACACGCATATGGCCAAAGCGAGGCGACCTGCAGCCGCCAAAATGCCGCTCAACACGACTTTCCAATAATCGCAGCAAGCCTGATGCGATTGCGTCTACGCCTATGGCGTTCCGGCCACGCCTCAAAGGTGTCCGCCACCCTTGGCGAAGTGATCGTAGCCTTGGTTGAGTGGCTCGAACGCAACGCCATCCGCGCCAAGCACGTCCGCTTCTCCGTCAGGCTGAAGGACCCCGAGTGGTGACACCGCAACGCCTGCCGACGCCGCACCGGCTAGGAACGCGCCAACCTGGTCAGGCGGCACACTGCAGAGCAATTCGTAGTCATCACCGCCCGACACGATCGTCGCTGGCGACGCATCATCATCGACCGCCTTGCGCGCCGCCGCCGATAGCGGCAGCGCTTCAAACGGCACACGCAGGCCATAACCGCCCGCCAGCCGCCGCAAGTCTTTCAAGAACCCGTCGGAGATGTCGAGCGCCGCGCGCGCACACGCTTGTAGCGTTGACGCGAGCGCCACCCTCGGTTCCGGCCGCAGATAGCGACCAATAAGGAACTCGCGATCGTCCTCGGAAAGCGCGCCGACGAACTCGGCGCGATTGGTGTGCAGCAATAGACCAAGCGCGGAATCACCGATCGTCCCCGTGACGAAGACGTGGTCGCCCGCTTTCGCACCTTGGCGCGGCACGAACCGACCCTTCGGCACAAAGCCGAATGCCGTCACACCGATGCTGAGGGGGCCGGGCGTCCGGTCGGTATCGCCGCCCGCGAGCACGCACCCGAAGCGGCTTTGCGCCGTCTCAAGCCCGCGCGCGAAATCCGCCATCCACGCCCGCTGTGGCGCCTCAGGAAATGCCAGCGCCAGAATGTAGGCGTGCGGCACCGCACCCTTGGCGGCCAAGTCCGACACGTTGACCGCAAGCGCCTTCCAAGCGATCGAACTCGGCCGATCGCTCGGCAGGAAGTGAACACTGGCGATGATAGGATCGCACGTGACGACCAATTCAGCGCCAGGCTCGGGCACGATGAGCGCGGCGTCATCCCGCAGTCCGAACGCGCCGGGAAGCCCATGCGACAGCGGCGCGAGATAGGTCTGAATGAGTTCGGTTTCGTTGCTGATGCGGTCGGCCATGGACGCGTCCCGGGACCTGCGAGCTAACCTGCGCCCTTTGACTCGAATTCCTTGGGTCTGATCTTGCGCGCAATCTGGTCGAGAACACCGTTGATCACACGCGGTTCGTCATCGGCGAAGAAGAAGTGCCCGACGTTGACGTACTCGTTGATGACGACGCGTGCCGGCACGTCGTCCCGCTCGAAAAGCTCAGCCGCCCCGCCTCTCAAAATGGCCCGCAGAATGGCGTCGACGCGTACGAGCCGCCAACCGCTCGCCAGCTGCTCGTCGATCAGAGGATCGATTTCTCGCTGACGGCGCAGCACCGCACGCAGCACGTCGGCGAAGAACGTACGGTCCGCGCCCTCGATGGTCTCGTCTTGCGACGCCGGATCGAACCTGACGTCGAGGAACTCGGCAATCACTGCATTGAGGTCGGTTTCCGCGAGTTCCATCTGATAGAGCGCCTGCACGGCGGCAACGCGCGCCGCCGTGCGCGGCGTTATCCCGGCGGGTTTCGGCTTGTTCCGTGCCGTCATGTGCGCACACCGCCCGTAAGCGCCCTTCCGAATTCAATGAGCGCAAGACATGCGCGCGCTGCATCGCCACCTTTGCCCTCCGTACCACCTTTGGCGCGCGCCACTGCCTGCGCCTCGCTCTCGACCGTCAGAATGGCATTGCCGACCGGAATGCCGTGATCGATCGCCGTTTGCATCAGGAAGTGGTTCGCATTGTTGCACACGATGTCGTAGTGCGCCGTCTCACCCCTGATAACACACCCCAGAGCAACCGCGCCGTCGAAATGCCTCAATCCGTCACGGCGCGCGCGCGCGGCCGCGGCGAACGCCTGCGGAATTTCGAGCGCTCCAGGCACGATAACGCGCTCGAACGTGACGCCGCGCGCCTTCAGCGCCTCGATCGCGCCATCGACCAGCATATCGGAGATTTGCGCATAGAAGCGCGCCTCGAAAATCATGACGTGCGCGCTGAGAGGCGGCGCGCCGCTTTCGTTCGTCCGCGCCTCTCGTATCGTTTGTACCATGCTGCTTACTCGATGATCCGCGTTCCTGCGACCTTGAGCCCGAAGGCGTCGAGGCCGACGTAAACGTGCTGCGGCGAGCTTGTCAGCAGCACCATATCCTTGACGCCAAGATCGGCGAGGATCTGGGAGCCGACCCCGATCTCGACCTGCCGGCGCTCTTTGGCAGCGGCCCGCGTACCGTCCGGCTCCCGCAGGCGCGCGACATAATCCGACAACGCTTTCGGTCGCAAGTCTCGAATGAGCACCAGAACGCCGCGCCCTTCCGCCTCGATCGCGCGCATGGATTGCTCGATCGCGGAGCCGCTTTCGCCATGCCCGCCAACACCCAACACGTCGTGCAGCACGTTGAGCGCCTGCACGCGCACCAAAACAGGTCCGCCCCTGTCCACGTTGCCCTTGACGAGTGCAACGTGCTCGGCGTGTTCGACCGTCGTCTCATAAACATGGAGATCGAAGGTACCCGCGATCGACGTGTCGACCTGTGTCTTTGCAACCCGCTTTACGATGCGATCATTCGTCAGCCGGTAGGCGATCAGATCTTCGATCGCACCGATCTTGAGGCCATGCGCCTTCGCGAACGGCACCAGATCCGGCATCCGCGCCATCGTTCCGTCGTCATTCATGATCTCGCAGATCACAGCCGCCGGATAAAGGCCGGCAAGACGCGCAAGATCGACGGACGCTTCCGTATGACCCGCGCGGACGAGCACGCCGCCCTCGCGCGCCACCAGCGGAAACACGTGCCCTGGCGAGACGATATCGTCGTGTCCTTTCGTCGGATCGATCGCCGTCGCGATCGTACGCGCACGGTCATAGGCCGAAATGCCTGTCGAAATGCCCTCGCGTGCCTCGATCGATTGCGTGAACGCCGTGCGGTTGCGCGAAGCGTTGCTGCGCACCATGAATTCGAGCCGCAGCTCTTCCGCGCGCGCCTGCGTCAGCGCCAGGCAGATAAGCCCACGACCATGCTTGGCCATGAAGTTGATGGCGTCCGGTGTTGCCCGCTGTGCCGGAATGACGAGATCGCCCTCGTTCTCGCGGTCCTCCGCGTCCACGAGAACGACCATGCGCCCATTCTGCATCTCTTCAACGATCTCATGGATCGGCGACAGCGCGGATGTGCCCTTGACGGCTTGAATGTGCGATCGGCCCGACATCAGGGGCGGTACTCCAAAAGCCTCGCCACATAGCGGGCAAACACGTCGACCTCGATATTAACGTCGTCGCCGGGACTTTTCGCGCCCCAGGTCGTCACCGTCAAGCTGTGCGGAATGAGGTTGACGCCAAACCGGCTTCCGGAGACCTCGTTCACAGTCAACGAGGCTCCGTCAAGCGCGACGGAGCCTTTCGGCGCGATGTAGCGCGCCAGGTGCTCCGGTGCCTCCAGAACAAAGCGCCGGCTTTCCCCATCCGGCGTCACCTGCACGATTTTCGCAACGCCGTCGACGTGGCCGGAGACGAGATGGCCGCCAAGCTCGTCGCCCATGCGCAGCGACCGCTCGAGGTTGACACGGCGTCCCGCCTCCCAGCTCTTCAACGTCGTCTTGGCCTGTGTTTCGTTCGATACGTCGACCGTGAAGCGCGTACCGTCACCATCGGGCGTGATCGATGTCGCCGTCAGACAGACGCCATCGCAGCAGATCGACGCGCCGACGTCGGCCGGCGTCAATGCATAGTCTGAACGGATCGTGAATGATCCGCCGTTGCGCGAAACAACCTCCCCGACATCGGTAATGAGCCCGGTGAACATGATCGCCTTATCCTTGCGTTGTTGCGCGACGGCGGAACCGCCACATCGTGTCGGTATCAAATTTTCGGGTATCGTGAAGCTTGAGCGGCAATTCCGCATTGAGCTGTCGCGCAAGCGCGTCGCGTGCCGACGATTGATCGCCTGGGCCCGCCATGTAAAGAACGACCTCATCGACGAGCGACGCGGCAGCGAATGCGTGCCATATGTGCGGACCGCCCTCGACCAGCAGGCGCGTAATGCCACGAGCCACCAGCGCCTCCATCACCGAGGGCAGCCACAGCCGATCCGCTACCATCGTCGCATTGATGATCTCGGCGCCTTTGCCGGCAAGCGCATCGCTCCGGGCTGCATCGATGCCGTAGCCGCAGACGACCCACAGCGGCACCGCGCGCGCGCTAGACGCAAGCTTGCTTTCTGCATCCAGCTCCAACCCGCTGGATAGCACAAGCCGAACCGGCGAACGGGCTTCAAGCCCCGGAAGTCTGCAGGTCAGCAGCGGGTCGTCCACCCGCGCCGTGCCCGATCCCACCAGGATCGCGTCGGACTTCGCCCGCAACAGATGGCCGTGCGCCCGCGCCGCGGCACCCGTGACCCAGCGCGGAGCGCCGCCCGTTCCTTCGGCGATCTCGCCGTCGCCATCGAGCGCGAGTTTCAGCGTCACGAGCGGGCGCCGTTCTGTGATGCGCACGATATGCCCACGCGTAACCCACCGCGCCTCGTCCGCGCCGACACCGCGTTCCACGCTCACGCCCGCTGCCCGCAGCCTGTCGAGCCCACGTCCGGCGACGCGCGGATCCGGATCTTCGATCGCGACGACCGCGCGCTTCAGCCCGGCCGCGATGATCGCGTCCGCGCATGGACCGGTCTGGCCATGGTGCGAGCACGGCTCGAGCGTCACGTAGATTGTTGCGCCCCTGGCCCTGTCGCCCGCAGCCGCGATCGCGATGGTCTCCGCGTGCGGCCGGCCACCCGGCGCCGTCCAGGCACGTGCGAGCACGTCACCCGTCTCTTCATTCGCGATCACCGCCCCAACCGAGGGATTGGGCCATGTCACGCCAAGCCCCCGCGCCGCCATGCGGAGCGCAAGCGTCATCATCTGATGATCGAATGACGAGGCCATCTTCAGCAGATCCGGGCTTGGCTAGTGGTCGCCGCTTGCGGCCGGCCATCGCATCTGCCTTCGCGAGCGAGCCGTGTTTCAGTGCTTCTTCGCCGTGGACGCGGCCTCCAGGTCGTCGACGGAAAGGTCACCATGCCGCCGCTCCGGAGAATCGCTCGCCAAATCTCGCAGAACGGCCTCGAAGTCATTGGTATCCCTGAAATCTCGGTAAACAGACGCGAACCGCACATACGCCACGGGATCGAGTTCGCGCAACGCCGCCATGACCAATTCTCCGATCTCGGTCGAGGTGATCTCGCTCTCGCCCGAGCTTTCAAGCTGGCGTACCAGGCCGGTGACAAGCCGCTCGATCCGCTCCGGCTCGATCGGCCGCTTGCGCAGCGCCACCGAGATCGAACGGGCGAGCTTTTCCCGATCGAATAGAACCTTGCGGCCAGAGCGTTTGATGACGGTCAGTTCGCGCAGTTGAACGCGTTCGAACGTCGTGAACCGTCCGCCGCAATCCGAGCACACTCGGCGGCGCCGGATCGCCGAATTTTCATCCGAGGGCCGACTGTCCTTCACCTGGCTGTTCTCGCTACCGCAAAAAGGACAGCGCATGGGAAAACTCCTCGACCTGCGTGGCCGTCTTCGGCGCCGCACGCGCCACCGGCACACTGAAGCCGGTTCACGAACGAATCCGCAACCGATGGGGCTTGCTTATAGGCTGGCGCGACGTACGGTCCATAGCCGATTGGTTAATGTCGTTCCGTCACGAGGAGTTTTCAATGAAAGCGATCTTCGCTACCGGGCTTGCCTGCCTACTCGTCGCCGGTTGCGGTCAGGCTACCAACGACGCCACCTGCGACCTCACGAAACTCGCCGTTCAGATCGAAAGCTGGCCCAATGAGGAAGCTCGTACCAAGGCGACTGAGCAGTTGAACCTCGCCAAAGAGGCTCAAGCCAAGAACGACACCGCAGCCTGTGAAACACACAAAAAGCAGGCTGAGGAAGCTTTGAAACTCTAACCGCTAGGCATCACCGCCAACACCTACTTCACAGCTCGCTCGCGCCGTTCGAATTCAGCGCGCGCGGCCAGCACTGCGCTGATATTTGCCGCCCAACCGTCGAGTTTACCCATTGTCTGGGTGACGGCTCTAGTGGCCGCCTGATACAAAAAAGCGCCGGCAAATCGCCGGCGCTCCTTCTAACCCAACACCAGGTAGGACCCGCACTCGAAAGCGCGCGGCCGACCGCGCGCCGCCCTCAGGTATAAATCGGAAAGCGTTCGCAGAGCGCGGTGGCGCGACCCTTCACTGCGGCCTCGACCGCGCCGTTGCCGTCTTCACCATTTTTCGCCAGGCCTTCCAGCACCTCGGTGATGAGGCGTCCGATCTCCTGGAACTCGGCGACGCCGAAACCGCGCGTCGTCCCCGCCGGTGAGCCCAGACGAACACCGCTCGTCACCATCGGCTTTTCCGGATCGAAGGGAATGCCGTTCTTGTTGCAGGTGATATGCGCGCGTCCCAGGGCCTTCTCGGCCTTGTTGCCCGTGATCTTCTTCGGACGCAAATCGACGAGGATCAAGTGTGTGTCCGTGCCGCCGGAGACCAGCGCGAACCCGTTCTGCACCAGCGTCTCACCCATCGCTTTGGCGTTCGCGATGACGTTCTGGATGTAGACCTTGTAATCGGGGCGCAGCGCCTCGCCGAAGGCTACCGCCTTCGCAGCGATCACGTGCATCAGCGGACCACCCTGGATGCCGGGGAAGATCGCCGAATTGATTTTCTTCGCCAAGTCCTCATCGTTGGTGAGGATCATGCCGCCGCGCGGTCCCCGCAGCGTCTTGTGCGTCGTCGTAGTGACAACGTGGGCGTGCGGGAAGGGGCTCGGATAGAGGCCCGCCGCGACGAGCCCGGCGAAGTGCGCCATGTCGACGAGGAAGTAAGCGCCGACCTCATCTGCGATCTTGCGGAAGGCTGCGAAATCGATCGTGCGCGGATAGGCCGAGCCACCCGCGATGATGATGCGCGGCTTGTGCTCCTGTGCCAGCTTGCGCACCTCGTCCATATCGATCAGGTGCGTATCCGGCTTCACCATGTAGTGCACGGCCTTGAACCACTTGCCCGACTGATTGACGGGCGCGCCGTGTGTGAGGTGACCGCCGGCGGCGAGCGAAAGGCCGAGGATCGTATCGCCCGGCTGCGCCAGCGCGTTGAACACGCCCTGGTTCGCCTGGCTGCCCGAGTTCGGCTGCACGTTCGCAAAGCCGCAGTTAAACAGCTTCTTGGCGCGATCGATCGCGAGCTCTTCGGCGATATCGACGTACTGGCAGCCGCCGTAGTAGCGCTTGCCGGGATAGCCTTCGGCGTACTTGTTGGTGAGGACGGAGCCGGCCGCATCGAGCACGGCCTGGGATACGATGTTCTCCGACGCGATCAGCTCGATCTCATGCTGCTGCCGGCCGAATTCCTTCTGAATGGCACCGAACACTTCCGGATCGGTTTCCGACAGGTGCGACTTGAAGAATCGAGACAGCGTCGGGCTGCCGGCGGCCGGTGCGATCGACATGGGGTTTCCTCTTATGGCGTTGTGTTTTGCTAGGTCGCAAAGGGCGCTGCCGCGAGGGAACTGGCACGCCCCGGCCCGCAGCTTGATACTATAGTACAGCCAGTTTTCAGCCGCTCAACACCCAAGCGGACTACCCGGCCGCGTAAAAAAAGCGCGGCGCAATGGTTGACGACGGCGCCTGAAACGCACTGACCGCGACCGCCGCCGCCGCTCACTCGGCGGCTTGGTTCAGGCTTTCCATCAGCGCCAGCGGACACTGCGACCACAGGTCGGTCAGAGCGCTAACCAAAGCCGTCATGTCGGCGTCCGTATGGAGCGGAGAAGGCGTCAGCCTCAGCCGCTCCGTGCCGCGCGGCACGGTCGGATAGTTGATCGGCTGCACGTAAATTCCGTACCGATCCAGCAGCACGTCCGTGATCGCCTTGCAACGCACCGGATCGGACACGAGCACCGGCACGATGTGGCTCGGTCCCGAGATGACCGGCAGTTCCGCCACCGCCAAACGGCGCTTCAGCGTGCGCGCGCGCTCCTGATGCTGCTCGCGCTCGACGTTGCTCTCCTTCAAATGCCGCACCGATGCGAGCGCCCCCGCGACGACGACTGGCGCAAGCGACGTAGTGAAAATGAACCCGGGAGCATACGACCGTATCGCATCCACCAGCGTGCGCGAAGCGGCGATATAGCCACCCATCACACCATAGCCCTTGGCGAGCGTGCCGTTGATGATGTCGACTTGCTCCATCACCCCTTCACGTTCCGAGACGCCGCCGCCGCGACGGCCGTAAAGGCCGACGGCGTGCACCTCATCGAGATACGTGAGCGCGTTGTATTTCTTCGCGAGCGCGCAAACGGAGGCAATCGGAGCGATGTGCCCATCCATCGAGTAAACGCTTTCGAAAGCGATGATCTTCGGCACACCGATCGGCGCGGCTTTCAGCTTCGCTTCGAGATCGGCAAGGTCGTTGTGCAGGAAGATGTGTTTCTGTCCGCGTCCATTCCGGATACCAGCGATCATGGAGGCGTGGTTTTTCTCGTCCGAGAAGACGATGCAGCCGGGCAGCAGTTGAACAAGGGTGGAAAGCGTCGCCTCGTTCGCAACGAATGCTGAAGTGAAGAGCAGCGCCGCTTCCTTGCCGTGCAGGTCAGCGAGTTCCGCTTCCAGTTCGACGTGATAATGCGTAGTCCCTGAGATGTTTCGCGTGCCGCCCGAGCCGGCGCCGACCACATCAATCGCCTCGTGCATGGCGGCGATAACCTTCGGGTGCTGCCCCATGCCGAGGTAGTCGTTCGAGCACCACACGGTAATCGGCTTGGGCCGTGCGCCGGAAAAAACGTCAGCGTTTGGAAATGCACCTCGGCGGCGCTTCAGATCGGCAAACACTCTGTACCGGCCCTCGCGTTTGATCGCTTCGAGGGCATCGCTGAGGCGCTGCTCGTAGGTCATTTAGAAGTTCCCACTCCCGAACCACTTCTTTTTTTGGAATGGTTATGAACTGTCGGAAGCGGTAGAGCCAACGATATTTTGGCGCACATGACTATTCTTCCACCCCCCGGGGCCCAACGCGGCCGTATGCCGCTGAAGCTAGCGCCCAGTTGTGGCTGAAATCAGTAGGCGGCCGCGACCGCGCCGACCCCATCGCGTTGGTAAAGGTCGCGGCGGAACTGCACGACACCGTCTTCCGTCGCCCACGCGGTAATGTAGGAAAAATGCAGCTGTACGGGCTTTTTTAGCCGCACGTCGTAGCGTTTGCCCGACTCTTTGAGCGCTGCGATATTCTCAGCCGTGCCCCCCCTGTTACCAACCAGGAGCCACTGAGCGAGGTGCGCGATATTGTGAACGCGGATGCACCCGGAACTCGCCGATCGGAAGTTGCGGCCGAAGATTCGATCCGACGGCGTATCGTGCATGTAGACCGAATGGGAATTACCGAAGTTGATTTTTAGGAACCCTAGAGGGTTCTCTTTTCCCGGCTGCTGGCTATAGCTGTAGGTGCCGGACGTGACTTTTGCCCAGTTGATCTTGCTGCTGTCGACCTTCCGGCCCGAGCCGTCGTAGGCATCGATCTTGAACTTCTCGAGAACGTCCTGGCCTTTGGCCTGCATTTCGCGGCCACGCGGGATGAGGTCCTCTGAGATGACGGTCGGCGGAAGTCGCCAGATCGGATTGAAGTTGAGATCTGTAATCGTCGAATCGAGCAGCGGAGTCGGCCGGTCGGGTTTTCCGACCACGCCGGCGTAGCGCGCGACGACCTGCCCGTTCTCGACCGCCTCGATCTGCGCGGCGGGAATGTTGACCATCACGTAGCGCTTCGCGAGCGTACTGGCTTCCTGCTGTAGCCGCCCAAGGTTGACCTTGAGCTGCTTCAGACGAGCATCGGCTGGCACGTTGAGCGCGCCGACCGTCCGCTTGTCGAGCACCCCTGTTGGCGCAAGCCCGTTGGCTGCCTGATAGCGTTTGACCGCCTTTTCCAGCTCGTAATCGAAATAGGACGAGGACGTATCGCCGTTCTTGAGCTCTCCCGTTGCGACGAGGCGCGCCCTGAGCAGCGGCACCGCCGCGTCGCTCGTCCCCGCCTGAACCAACTCATCAGGCTTCGCCTTCGGCGGCGGCTCTGGAACCGCGCCCCAGCCGCCTGCGGCGACGATCTCGCTGTAACGCTTGATCGCGATTTTCGTCGCCTCGACGTTGGCCTTCGAAACGGTGGAAAAACCAACCGGCGGGTTCGCCTCCCACTCGCGAATGAAATCGAGATCGTATCCACTTGATGATTGACTCGTGGATGCCCCCACGGGGCCGAACTGGATCCAGGAGTTGTCTGCAGCAGACGGCAACGGCGCGACCGCGGCCCACAGCACAGCAGTCAACCCGGCAAGCCGAGACATGCCCGTCGCGCATCCCCGTTTGTCCGCCGCGTGAAGCCGAAGCGCCATCATCGTCGCCGCCCATCCCGTCTGCTTGCGTGCGCCGCCGGAAGGACGATCCGTACGGGCCCTTTGGCCAAGCCAAAACAGCACGCGAAGGACTGTTCACCCGCCAACGCCTGCTGCCACTATCCCCGGTAACGGAGGAGAGAATAAGCCCCTTCGCTTGCTCCTGCGAGAAGCCGACGCTTGAAAGGACGATTTTATTTGAGACCGCGCTTCACCGGCCACAGGGCGCCGGACGGCTTCCTGCATAACAGAAAAGGCCGCCTCGCCTAGCAGCGTGCGGCCTTTGTCTGTCGCGTCGCCCGGTTCCCCAACCCGACGCATCTTTCTTATTAATTAGAGGCGGTAGCGGATCTGGTCGGACCAGAAGCGCTCCAGACGGACGAGCGCTTTATTGAGTCCCTTGACGTCCTCGCCCGTCACCTCACCTACGGTCTGCACCGAGCCGAGCTGGCGGTGGTACAGCTTGTTGACCGTGTCGCGTGCATCAAGCCCGCGCTGCGTCAGACTCACACGCACCGACCGGCGATCCGTGTCCGACCGCTTGTAGTGAATGTAGCCCATGTCCACGAGCTTCTTGAGGTTGTAGGACACGTTCGAGCCGAGATAGTAGCCGCGCGTCTTGAGCTCGCCGGCGGTCAGTTCGCTGTCGCCGATGTTATAGAGCAGCAGCGCCTGCACGCTATTGAGCTCTGCGCCGCCCTTGCGGTCGAACTCGTCCTTGATGACATCCAGAAGAAGACGATGCAGGCGTTCGATCAGCCGCAGCGCCTGAAGATAGTCGGCGCGGAACGTATCGTCCTGCACCGGCGCGCGGTGGCGCGCCACATCCAACGCAATACTCATAACCCTGCCTCTTACCTGTTTGACGGTCCCGGTTGTTCCGGGTTGCCCAAAGAGGTAACGCAGATGAATAAATGCCGACTAAATAGATATAGTAAAAGAACAGTACCGACGGTATTTCGCAACGAACTCTTAGCCAATACCGCACGATTCACCGATATTGGTGAAAACCGCACTAACGCAATCGATAAAAACGATTCGGCACTCCGAGCATCGGCACCTAGACGCGCGCAGCCTGCATCTCCTCCCGGCTAGGCAGTGTCAGATCGCCATCGCCGAGTGGCGCGAAATACGCCTCGATCAGCGATGCCGGCACGTCTTCAACGCGCGCGATCTGCCAAGCGGGCTTGTGATCCTTGTCGATCAGCGCCGCACGCACGCCTTCATAAAAATCATGTCCCTCAAGACAGCGAACCGCCAATCGGTAGTCTTGAATAAGCGTCTCGCGCAGATCGAGCTTCCGCGCCGAGCGGATGTGCCGGTCGGTGATAGCGAGCGAAATTGGTGATTTCCTCAACAAATCGGTAAGGGTTTTATCAGCCCAAGCCTTCGCTTCGCCCGTGGCCGAACGCAGTGCTTCGAAGGTGCCGTTAAGCGTGTCGGCGCCAAACGTCGCTTCAATAAACGCAAGCTCGCTTTGAACCGGGCCTCGATCTTGCGGCCTGTTCAAGCCGTCGAGCATCGGGTCGACGCAATCCGCGCCCGACAGGCGACGCCAAATTTCTGCATAGTGGATCGAGTCGATGGCGTGGGTCGCGATGCCGAGCCACACCGCGTCGGCGCGTGAAATCGGCCGTCCCGTCAGCCCGAGATAAAGCCCGACTGGCCACGGCAGCCGTGCCAGAACATGCGCCACGCCCACATCCGGAAACAGCCCGATCGCCGTTTCCGGCATCGCCCATTTGTAATTCTCGCCCGCGACGCGATGCGTATTGAAACAGGTGAGCCCCGCACCCGAACCCATGCATATGCCATTGATGAAAGACACCGAGGGTTTGGAGAAACATTCGAGCAGCCAGTCGAGCGTGTATTCGTTCCGAAAATAGCCTTTGACGAGTTCGATATCGCTCCGCGCCTTTTCAGTCAGCGCCTTCACGTCCCCGCCGGCGCAGAACGCTTTCGCACTCGTGCTCGTCAGCGCCACGATATAGACGTCAGGATTGCGCGCGATGCTGGGGATCGCATCCGCCATCACGCGACACATATCGTCGTCAAAGGCGTTGAGGGCCTCTGGCCGGTTGAGTTCCAAGGTAACGAGTGTGCCCGAGCGCCGGACGGCGATCTTGGCGGCTGAGTCTGCGGCGTGGTCTTGCGGCAAGGCTGATGTCACTGGTTGCGGGTGGAAGCGCAGCCGCCCCGGTGGCTCTTCATGCGCTGTTGCGAAGCTTATGTGCCTCAAGCGGCGGCGAAATCCAATTGTCTCGCCACATTCTGTACTTATATGTTTCGGAAGGGGAAATGCCATCGCATCGAGTCGCGGCGGCAGGGAGTGATTTCAAAGACTTGCGGGATCACTTGGCTTGTCCGGCGCTATGCCGGAACGCGGGGCGCGCGCGATGATTCGAAACGTCGAAGTAAGTTCATCCGACAAAATGCGACTCAAAAAGCGCGCCACAACACGTGTGGACGGCAAGGCGCGGGCATTATTTTTGGCGCTCTTCGCGTTGCCGGCCCTGACCTGCCAAGGAATCCTCGCCGCGTCGGCGCTCGCCAAGGACCCCGCAACCGAGGCAATGATCGAGGTCGGCAAGACCTTGAAGGGCACCATAGATTCAACGGCCAAGGCGGTTGACGCGGCACTTGAAGGCAAGCCCAAGAAGCGCAAGACGGCCAAGAAGACCAAGCCCGACAATGGGGCCGACGGCGAGCCCAGCAAAAAACCCGCGTCTGCTGAAGGCGAAAGGCCGGCGCCGAAAGCTGCAACTCAAGACGACGAGCCGGGCGACCGAAGGGCCAAAACGAAAATCGGACAGGAACCCGCTTCGGCAACAAAGCAAGCCGCGAAAGAGCCAAAGCCCGCGGTCGTCGACAAGAACCCCGTGTCCGAACAGGTTGAAGACACCGCCGTCAAGACACCGGTGAACGCCGCCAGTCCCGGCCCCAAGAAATCATTCCCGCGCACGCTCGAAGAGGCGAAGGCTGAGGATGCCGCCGCCGCCAAGCCTCCCGAGACTTGGAGCGAGACCGAGATCGCGGATGCGCGTGCGCGCTGCGCCGAGGTCTTGAAGCGCATCAGCGCGGTCGCGATTCCCGAAACGCCGATCAGGCAGGGCGCGTGTGGCACGCCCGCTCCGATCCAGCTGATCAGCATCGGCAAGAACCCCGAGGTCAGCATTTCGCCGCCCGCGATTCTAACCTGCGAATTGGCGGATAAGCTTGCCGGCTGGCTTGAAAACGATTTGCAGCCGCTCGCCAAAAAGCATCTGGGCGCGGCTGTCATCAAGATCGAGACGATGAGTTCCTATTCCTGCCGCAACGCCTACGGCCGTGCGCACAACAAGTTGAGCGAGCACGGCATCGCCAACGCGCTCGACATTCGCGGCTTCGTTACGGCCTCGGCCAAGAGTGCGATGGTGCTGGACGATTGGGGCACACCCCAGCGCGAGATTCTTGCGCGCATCGCTGCCGAGAAAGCGAAGGCGGAAAAGCTTGCTGCTGAAAAGGCCGCCGCGGAGAAAGCGGCGCAAGACAACAAGAGCGGATCGGCGTCCGACACGGACGGCAAAGGCGACGTGCCCGCGATCGAAACCGCAGACGTTCCTAAAGCCGCGCCCGCCGCCAAAGGGCCTGCGTCCGGTTTCTCGCTCAACGATGCCGCGCACCTCGGCGGCCCGCGCCTCGCCGCCGCCTCCACAGCCAAGGCAATCGTCGATATCGAGATTGCGGTTCCCGGCATCAAGGCTCCTCCGCCAGGTCCACGGCGCTTCCTTCACGAAGCACACGCCGCCGCCTGCCGTATCTTCGGCACGACGCTGGGGCCGGAAGCGAATGCCGCCCACCGCAACCACTTCCACGTCGACATGGCCAAACGCAAGTCGGCCAGCACCAAGATCTGCGACTGACGCGGCAACCACACTGCAACACCGCCCTTGCCATCCGCGCCACCGGGACTAAATGTGCGCCGGCGCGCCCAAGCACGCGCGCGCCATGATTGAAACCGACGCGAATGTCCTCCCGTTCAAGCAAAGAGCAGCACGCCGACGCGGTCGGCCCGCCACCCGGTACCTTCCCGGCGATCCGCATGCGCCGCAACCGCAAGGCGGGCTGGTCGCGCCGCCTCGTCGCCGAGCACGTTCTTTCGCCCGCCGATCTGATCTGGCCGCTCTTCGTCATCGAGGGCACGGCTGAGCGCCAGCCGGTCGCGACCATGCCCGGTGTCGAACGCCTGACGGTCGATCTCATTGTGGAAGCCGCCCGCGAAGCGGTCGCGCTTGGCATCCCCGCCGTTGCGCTCTTTCCCTATACAGATCCCTCCAAACGCACCGACGATGCCCGCGAAGCCTTCAACCCGGACAACCTGGTCTGCCGCGCAACCCGCGCCATCAGGAAGGCGGGCCTTGATCTCGGCGTCATCCTGGATGTGGCGCTTGACCCCTACACGAGCCACGGTCACGACGGGCTCCTCGTCGGCGACGAGATCGTCAACGACCTGACAAACGCCGCGCTCGTACGCCAGTCTATCGTGCAGGCAGAGGCTGGTGCCGATGTGCTCGCGCCGTCCGACATGATGGACGGCCGCATCGGCATCATCCGCGCGGCCCTCGAAGCGGCCGGCCACACCAACACGCAGATCTGCTCATATGCGGCGAAGTACGCGAGCGCCTTCTACGGCCCATTCCGCGATGCCGTCGGCTCTTCCGGCTTTCTCAAAGGCGACAAGCGCACCTACCAGATGAATCCGGCGAACGGCGATGAAAGCCTGCGCGAGGTCGCCCTCGACATCGCCGAGGGGGCCGACATGGTCATGGTAAAACCGGGAATGCCCTATCTGGACATCGTGCGGCGTGTATCCGAGACCTTCAAAATCCCGACCCTCGCCTACCAGGTCTCCGGTGAATACGCGATGATCGCAGCCGCCGCCGAAAAAGGCATGCTCGATGCTGACAAGGCCATGCTCGAAAGCCTGATCGCGTTTAAGCGCGCCGGCGCTTGCGCGGTGCTGACTTACTTCGCACCGCGCGCCGCGAGGCTTCTTGCGCCGTAACTATTGTTGCGACCGCCGGATGAGTGACGCGGCGTAGGCTGCACCGCGTATCGGCAGAATGGTATCGTCCGGGCTTCCGGCAAGACCATCCGGCAGGTTGTTCGGATCGAACGTGCCCGCGTCACACACCGCGTTGTCTTCCAGCGCATCGATCGAGATCTCACCCAGCGTGACGGACTTGCGATCGGCTTCAGGCCATTCGACAGTGGGATCGCCAGTGGGGTCGCCCTTCTCACCGATAATCGCGGTCAGCTTGAACTTGATCGGCCCTCCCGCGAGCCGCTCCTTCAGATCGACCGTGAAAAAATCGTCGGGCTTGGCCTTAGCTTCGTCGTCCGTTAGCCCGAGCACGCCCGCCTCAGGAACGGTCTTGAATTTGATTGTGGTTTCCTCGCCCTGTGCGTTTGTCGCGATGAAAGCGTGGACGCCCCAATAGTTCTGCCCCGCATAGCTCGCCGGTATCGGTCGCGCCGCCCAGTAAGCGTCCCGCTTCGTCGTTTCGGGGTTCGCGGCCGAGAATGCCTTGATTTTCTCTTTGTCCGCCTTGCCGGCCAAAGCGCCGGCCCGCACTTTGAAGAACTCGAGCGCCTGTTGAGGGTTCTTTGCGAAAAAGATTGGTGCGTTGATCTGCACGAAGTCGGTTGGCGAATTGCCTTCCGGGTCAAACCGCAGCGCCAATCCGCGATTACCACGCGCTTTCTCGCTCGAATTAGGATTTCCATCACCGAAGGAGAAACGGCCGAGCACCGGCACTTTGGCAGCGAATATTGGTGCCTTGGACAGCGACGGTGCATCCGCGGTTGGCGTGAATGACCCCTTTACGCACTGCCCCTTGGTGTGCGTCGCACGCCCCGGATGCTCGCCGAAAATGCCGTTGAGCCCATCGACGAGCTGATCACCCGTCACCTCGTCCGCACCAGCTACACGTGGAAAAGCCACCACCGTGGCACAAACCGCAACCAACGCCCACTTCCACATAGTCAAAGCTCCCATTAAACGCGTCATAGCTTTGTTTGATGTCAGCTACTGCACATTGGTTACGGCGGGCAATCCCCGCTCTGCTGCAATCGATATCAACATTCGCTGATCCGCTGCCCTGCACCGAGCAGAAAGCACGCGCGGCCTTCCCGCCCGCCTCAATGCTTCCCCGACTGCAAAACCGGCTTATACTGAGCGCGAACGGTAGTTGCCGCTCGGGGGTACAATGCGGGGCAGTAAGATCCCGGCGCATGCGCGACTGGTGTTTTTGCTATTCTTTCTCTTGGTGCTGTCTCCTCTAGCCGAGGCGGCCGAGATCACGCCCGAGTTTCCCGAACCGGTCGCCTGCCCCGCCGAAGTCGAAGATCCGACAATCGCGGAACCGGAAAAGGCCGTCTGGACTGCGTGCGAAAAGTTTGTTTGGTCCTGCATTCGCAAGGGCGAGGAGGCAAACCTCTTCACCAAGCAATGTATCAAGCCGCGCACCACCATCCAGTCGGAGGCCCGCAAGCGCCACCGCCTCGCCCCCTTTTTCAATCCGGACCGTTATGCGGCAACCAACGCCATCTCCGATGGCTTCTTGCTCACGCTGCTACAGAACAAGACCTACAGCGCGCAGATCCCCGCGCTCGGCATCCGCGTCTTTGGCGCCTATTTCGCCGATCCAGTGAACTTCGAGAATGTCACAACCACAAGCAACCTCGTGCTTGATGGCTCCATGATGCGCCTCGGCCTGCGCATGACGAACTTTACGACGCCCAAGAACGTCTCCGTCGACGGCTCCAACATCCGCGGCTCTTTTTATCTCATGCGCGCCCGCATCGACGGCTCCATTTTCATGGAGCGCGGTGTCTTCGATACCGTTGATCTGCGCGACGCCCGCATCGGCTCCAGCGTCGAAGGCACCGGCTCGGTCTTTACCAACGACTTCCAGTTCGACCGCGCCGACATCGACGGCAAGCTCATCCTGACGAAAGCACGCCTCACGCTTCTGAAGGGCTGGGATGCCCGCATCGGTGGCTCGCTTGAGCTTCGCCTCGCCGACATCCGCCGCAAGGTCGACGTTACCGGCGCTCGGATCGAGGGCGACCTGCGCATGCAGGATGTGACCTTCGGCCGCCAGCCGCGCTCCGGCGATACCTACTGCGACTGGGACCCGGAACTGAAGGCGAGCTACGTCCTGAACGAACTGATGGAAGCCTTGCCCGAGGCCGACCGCGCCGCCGCCATGCGCGAAGTCATGGAAGACCGTCCAACCTACGCCGGAAAGCCCGACGGCAATCCCTGCCACGACAAAAGCAGCGCCAAGGTGTCTCTCGTTCGCAACGAAGTCCTGCTGCGCGATATGAAGATCGAAGGCTCGCTTTGCATCGTCGACACCACAGGACTTATCGCCGGCAGCACCGATCCCGCGCGGCCGCGGTACATAGAAACCATCTCGCTCGACGGCACCGAAGCAAAGTCCACGGTTCTCAGCTGGAAAGCCACCGAAAGCCGCACGCTATGGCGCGCGGTCAACTTCAAGACCGGCTACATGGTCATCAATCTGAACGACCAGCCGAGCGACCACTTCATCGACAACATCGACATCGGGTTCATCACCTTCGCGCGCCGGCCCTCGGGCGAATTGTCGAATGATGACCTGGTCGGCCAGTCCGACGAGCATCTCGTCAAATACAAGTGCGAGCTGACGCCGGCCGCCAATACCGTCGATCCGGCCGAGGATGAAAGTACGCAAGAGCGCATCATCCGCTTCTTTACGTCTGACAAATCGGGCAGCGTCCAGCCCTTCAGCAACGTCGTGAGCCGGCTCGAAGCCTCCAGCGTCAACACGCTGAACCTGCGCAAAGCGCTTAGCGATTTCAAATATCGCGACGCCTGTGCCTACTCGAACTTCACGCGCGCCCGCCGCGACACGACGTGGGTATCCGTACCCGATGCTTGGCGCAAGGCGATGGAAAAGAAGCCCGAGGGCATATCGACCGTGCTTCACGCCGCCAGCGAGATCAGTCTCATTGGTCTCGATACGGCTTGCAATGTCGGCGTCTACGGCCTGCGTCAGATGGTTTATTACGGGCATGAGCCCTGGCGCATCATGTACTTCATCTTCGGCGCCATCGTGCTGTTCTGGCTGCTCTTGAAGCTGGACCACCACACACCGGGCCAGGAGATGATGCGCCGCCGCTTCGGGCTCGGCTACGCCTTCGACAATCTCATTCCATTGAAGGCCTACCGGATGGAACCGGAAGCCGCGGACGAATTGCCCAACAGCACGGTCCTGCGCGCCTACCGCGTCTTCCACCGCGGACTTGGTCTGCTCTTCGCGCTGATGATCTTCTTCTTCGTCTACAAGGCATCGACATAAGCGGTCGCCGTCGCCAGCTCAAGTCAGTCGAGAAATCCGCCGTGCCCTTCAGGCAATTGCGAATGAAGCGTGTTCGCGCGACCTACGATGACCGGCGCAGCGAAGCCGGTCACGCTGCCGAGGCGCACCACAGACCGGCATTAACCCTCTAAGCCAATACCGAAGTCGGTAACTCAGAGCGGTCGCCCGGGGTTATAGTTGCACCTGTAGGAAACGCACGCACCCCACAGGGAAGAAGGTGCGGCCCAAGCCCAGGGAGCCGAGCATGATGGACATGAAGAAATTTGCCGACCAGCTCGAAACGCAAACAAAACAGTGGCAGCAGCAGATGGCGGACCTGCAAAGCCAATTTCTGAACCAGAGTGGAGATCTGAAGCAGCAGTACGAAAAGCAGATGGCCACGATGAATGAGTACGTGACCAAGACACAGGAAATGCTCGGCAAGGTTCAGGCGACAAATGAAGCAGCCTGGAAGGATATGGCCGAAGGGGCAGCGCGGTCACTTGAGGACTGGCAAAAGGCCGTCCAATCCGCGATGGGACGCTTCAAGGTCTGACGCCGTCGCCGTTGAACGAGACATCGCAGGGGCGTCTCAGCTTGCGCCCCTGCGGTACCACTTAGCCCTCCGCGGTCGTCTCGCCAGCGAGCCTCGGCAAGGTTGCGCCACGGCGTCGTGACCTACGCTGACTACCACCCGTCTCGACATGGACGACCGGGTCGCCGCACCAGGTCAGGATCTAGGTCAGCATCACGAATGCGGCCAGCACTGACACCACCACGGCAACCAACGTCGCGAGCCACAACGGCGGCCATTGCTCCGGCCCCAGGCCATCGTCACTCTGGCCCATCGCAGCCTCGGCCTTTTTGAGTTTGACTGACGACGGTGGTTGAGAACGTGCCGTTCGTGTTGCTTCCCGCGCTGCGCCACCAGCCGGAACCGCTATCGACGCACGACAATTCGATGACGGCCTGTGTGCGCGACGCGACTTTCAACTTGCGCAGAATTTCGCTCACATGAGCTTTGACCGTCGTCTCGCAGATGCTGAGCTCGTGGCCGATTTGCTTGTTGTGCATGCCTCGACGAAGCATGCTCAGAACCCGTAGCTGCTGCTGCGTCAGGGGGAGATTGTTGAAGGGCCGATCATTCGTTCTTGGCGACCGATCCCGATCACTGTGCTCAATTGTATTCTGCTGCGCGAGCGCGCTCTTGATTGCCTTAACGAGGTCATCCCTGCCCAGCGCCTTTGGTATGAACCCAGCGGCACCACATATCGCCGCCGCCCGAACCAGCTTCCGGTGGCCATACGCGGAAATGATGACGATCGGCGGCCTGCTAAAGTATTTGCGAAGCTCGATTATCCCGTCGAGACCAGCACTGTCAGGCAGCCACAGGTCCAGCAACACGAGACCGAAATTCGGCCCCGTCGTGAGCTGCTCTTTCGCGGCACGCAATGTCTGGACGCACTCGACAGATGCTCCAGCGAAACTGCTTTCGAGCACGACCCGCAGCGCATCCGCGTACATCGGGTGATCCTCGACTATTAAAATCCGTTTGAGCATTTCGGATCTCCGAACCAAGGGCTCTTGGATTTCGGATTGCTAACTATGACCCGTTATGTTGCACCGCAATATGACGAATTGCTGCACCGCACCAAAGGTCATATTGCGATGCAACATAAAAACGCGTACGAGGCCCCGGAGTATCGAAAATCGCAAATCCGGATCGGAGTGACCGTCATGAACGACCAGATCGCACGGCAGAGCTCACAATTGTTCGCAGCCACGAACCTCACGGAATATTCGGCGGGCTTGGAAGGACTGGCCAGTGACGGCCTCAGCAGGGCGTGCGAGACACTCATTCACCTCAACAGCGTCGCAGCGGACAACGCAAAGGCGCTCGAAGACCTGACGTCCGTTGCCTACCGGGGTGCCACGTCTATCGGCGAGCAAGTCTGGAAAATCGCCGAAACAAATGCGAAGGCGGCATTCGATGTCGTCGATGCCGTGAGCCGCTCTACCAGCCTGCCGGAAGTCCTCAACGTGCAGACCCGCTACATCGAAACTCAAGTCCAAAATGCGGGTGCACAGTTCAAGGAGCTTTACGAGCTCTCGAATACAGTCGCTCAGCAGATCTTGCAGACCGCGAATAGCGCGGCAGACCGCGGTCTCGCACGCGTCAAAAACCTCTAAAGACCGCCAGGAGCGAGCCGATCCTTTATCCAGGCTCGCTCACCGCCTCACGCGGCGGCGGAACTCCTGGGGAAGTTCACCGGGATCTGCTTCAGCCGGGGCCGTTTCCGCCGCGGCCGGAGCCTGACCCGCCGCACCGTCCGGACTGACGTAATCGTCACGGACGGCCCTGCGCGGTGCAACCGATGCGGCGGGCGCCTCGACGGTGGTCTTCAACGGCTTCTCGCACTCCGTCAGCCAAACATCGAACGTTGGATGCTCGACGCCATAGAGGCCGGGACTTTCAGCAAACATCCAGCCGGTGAAAAAGCGCTTCTCGGTACCGTCGAGCTGAACCTCGTCGACTTCGACGAATGTCGTCGTCTTCGGCTGCTCGGTCGGAGGGCGCGAATAGCACACGCGCGGCGTCACCTTCAGCGCCCCGAAGGTCGCGGTCTCACCCAGTCCCACTTTGAATTTCGAAATGCGCGCCGTCACCTTGTCGAGCGCGGAAAAGACCGCAACGCCGTTTTCGATACGGTCCGCGTGCACCTGCGTCGGTGCGAAAGTGGCCGCGAGCATCGCCACCGCGAGTTTCGAACTTATCTTCGCCAAATGCGTCATTCTCGCCCGTGCTCGCCACATGAGGCGTCGCGCCAGGTTGGGATGCGCACCGAACATGGCGCCAAGGTGGCCAACCCGAGCAACGACGGATAATCAACTATAATCACGCTGCGACCGCATCGACGCGCAGTCGCACATAATCGGCTGTCCACTGTCCGCCCGTATCGCACAACGCGGGTTTCAGCAGCGCTACGACCCAGGCCAGCACCTCGGCACGCCGCTCTGGCCCGAATTGATCGAAAAACGGCTGCCGGAAGGTTTGCAGCCAGCCCTCGATTCCTGTCGGCAGAGGCGTTGGGCGAGCCACAAGTTCTATGCGTCTAACCTCAAATCCGGCCTGCTCGAGAATGGCGCGATACTCGGCCTCGGTTGGATAGAACCAAGGCGCGGTCAGATCGCCGCGACCGCCAAATTTTTCGGCCGCCGCGCGCAGCGCCGTGACGATGGCGGCAACATTGCCGTGGCCACCGAACTCCGCGACAAGCCGCCCGCCGGGTTTTAGAGCGCGGCGCATGCCCGCCGCCGCAACCGCCGGCGCGCGAACCCAGTGCAGCACCGCATTGGAGAACACCGCATCGAACTCGGCGTCGAATGGCAGTGCCATCGCATCGCCCGTCCGAACGTCGAGCCCGCGTGCGCGGGCCGCGGCCAACAGCGCCTCGCTGATATCGACACCCACCACATCGGCTCCCGACGCCGCAATCCGCGCCGTCAGCGCACCATCGCCGCATCCCAGATCCAGAATGCGCTCGCCGCTCTTCGGCGCGAGCCAGGAGAGAATTTGCGCCCCGAGGTCGGAAACAAAGCGCGCGTTGCGATCATAACCCGTGGCAGACCACGTCTGCTGCTCGGGCAGCGCCGACGACATTACCGCGCCTATTGCGGACGCCATGGCTTGTAGTCACCGCTCGATTTCTGGCGCTCACCATCGCCAAGGATCGAACCTTTCGGCCGCCACGCCGCCGCCGTCCCGGTCATATTCATCTTGTGCGGCTTCTGCCACGGACGCGGACGATACTTCTCTTCCGTCGGCGGCGTATCGACCGTGTAGTGCAGCCAGCCGTGCCAGTCGGGCGTGACTTGGCTTGCTTCGGACGTGTTCGCAAATGTCACCCAGCGCGCCGGAACGCCGAGCGGCCCGACCCCGCGCTTTTGTATGTAATAGCGGTTGCCGAACTCATCCTCGCCGACCAAGCGGCCCTTGCGCCATGTGAAGAGCCGCGTTCCCCAGGTGTTGCCGTCCCACCAGATGAACATCTCTTTGAACAAGCCCATGCGCCGCGCTTCCTTCGCTCCGTTCAACTTGTCGATTTGACCCGAGTTGTCGCCGATGTCCAGAGCAGCTCAGCCGATGCGTCCCCGCAACACCGTGGATCAGGAATCGGACTAGTCTCAGCCGGTCGCCATCGCGAACATGGTGGTTTTGCGACGTTCTGCACAGCCGCGATCCAGCGCCCTGACGCAGAAAACCCCCCAAATCCGCGGCTTCCGGCACCTCCCGCCCACATGTTGCCAACACCACTAGATGTGGTGTCTGTTGTGTCTGCTACTACAATATATGCGCCCCAAGCCGGTGACGGACGCTTCGAATCGGCCTAGCTTTCTCGAACTCGGGCGAGGTTGTGGCGGCTCGTTTGGCGCGCCGCCTTCCTCTCCGAAGCGTCTCCCGTAACGGGGCTGCGGACTGTAAGCGGCCCATGTTGCAGCTTCATCACTGTAGCGTTGCCGGTGCGTCGAGACCCCTCTGTCTCGACCGTTTGGCGTGGCCGCCGCTCTCCCCGGGGCCGCCAGACGCACGGCCGATCAGTAGCGTCAGCGTCAATACACGCGACTTCACCGCACCGGCAGGAAACAGGCCGGCCGATGCGGCGAGCCAACAACCATGACGGCGCCTTGCCGCGCCGAGCAGATATCGAGGGGCACTATGAAGATCACGCGCCGCTTCACCGAAGCCGGAAAATCACCCTACGCGTCCATCCCGTTCCGGCGCGCGACTTCGGAGATCAAAAACCCTGACGGCTCCGTCGTCTTCCGGCTCGACGGCTTCGATGTGCCCGAGCACTTCAGTCAGGTCGCCGCCGACATCCTGGCGCAGAAATACTTCCGCAAGGCCGGCGTGGCGCGCCGCCTGAAAAAATTCGAGGAATCGACCGTCCCTTCCTGGCTCTGGCGCTCCATCCCCGACGAAGCCGCGCTCGCAGGCCTGCCAGAAAAAGAACGCTACGGCGGCGAAACGGACGCGCGCCAGGTCTTCGATCGTCTGGCCGGCACCTGGACCTACTGGGGCTGGAAGGGCGGCTACTTCTCGTCGGAGGAAGACGCCCGCGCCTTCTACGACGAGCACCGCTACATGCTCGCGATGCAGATGGCGGCGCCCAACTCGCCGCAGTGGTTCAACACCGGTCTGCACTGGGCCTACGGCATCGACGGCCCCGGCCAGGGTCATATGTATGTCGACTATCAGACCGGCGAACTCACGCACTCGACCTCGGCGTATGAGCATCCACAACCGCACGCCTGCTTCATTCAGTCGGTCGAGGACGATCTCGTCAACGAGAACGGCATCATGGACCTCTGGGTCCGCGAGGCGCGCCTGTTCAAGTACGGCTCCGGCACGGGTTCGAACTTCTCCAAGCTGCGCGGCGCCAACGAAAAGCTTTCCGGCGGCGGCCGCTCGTCTGGCTTGATGAGCTTCCTGAAAATCGGCGACCGCGCGGCAGGCGCCATCAAATCGGGTGGCACCACGCGCCGCGCCGCCAAGATGGTCGTCGTCGACGTCGATCACCCCGACATCGAGGAATACATCAACTGGAAGGTGCGCGAGGAGCAGAAGGTCGCCGCGCTCGTGACCGGCTCCAAGATCTGCCAGAAGCGTCTGAAAGCCGTCATGAAGGCCTGCGTCAACTGCGAGGCGGAAGGCGACGCCTGCTATGACGCCACCAAGAATCCGAAGCTCAAGATCGCCATCCGAGAAGCCAAGCGCGATCAGGTTCCGCAGAACTACATCCTGCGCGTCATCCAGTTCGCCAAGCAGGGCTACAAGGACATCGAGTTCGACACCTACGATACCGATTGGGATAGCGAAGCCTACCTGACAGTCGCCGGCCAGAACTCGAACAACTCGGTGCGGGTGACGGACGATTTCCTGAATGCCGTCGTCGAGGACCGCGACTGGAACCTGACTTCGCGCATCGGCGGCAAGGCGGTGAAAACGATCAAGGCCCGCGATCTGTGGGAGTCGATCGGCCATGCCGCCTGGGCTTCCGCCGACCCCGGCATCCAGTTCCACACCACCATCAACGACTGGCACACTTGCCCGCAGTCGGGGCCGATCCGCGCTTCGAACCCGTGCTCGGAGTACATGTTCCTCGACGACACGGCCTGCAACCTCGCCTCGCTCAACCTGCTGCGCTTCCGCCGCGCCGATAAGTCGTTCGACATCGAAAGCTACGAGCACGCCTGCCGTCTGTGGACGATCGTGCTCGAAATCTCGGTACTGATGGCGCAGTTCCCCTCTCGCCAGATCGCGGAACTTTCCTATCGCTATCGGACTCTCGGCTTGGGCTTCGCCAACATCGGCGGCCTGCTGATGTCGGCCGGCACCTCCTACGACAGCGACGAAGGTCGCGCCATCTGCGGCGCCATCTCGGCCATCATGACCGGTGTCGCCTACGCCACCAGCGCGGAAATGGCAGCCGAACTCGGCACCTTCCCGGGCTATGAGCCGAACGCCGGCGACATGCTGCGCGTCATGCGCAACCATCGCCGCGCCGCCTACGGCCATGCCTCCGGTTACGAGAAACTGTCGGTCGCACCCGTGCCCCTTGACCTTGCCTCGCTGAAGGACAAGCGCCTCGCGGACGCTTCGAAAGCGGCCTGGGATCGCGCGCTGGAACTTGGCGAAGCGCACGGCTACCGCAACGCCCAGGCAACTGTCGTCGCCCCCACCGGCACCATCGGCCTGGTGATGGACTGCGACACGACCGGAATCGAGCCCGACTTCGCACTCGTCAAGTTCAAGAAGCTCGCCGGCGGCGGCTACTTCAAGATCATCAACCAGTCGGTGCCCGAGGCGCTACGCACGCTTGGCTACCGCGAGAGCGAGATCGCCGAGATCGAGGCCTACGCCGTCGGCCACGGCTCGCTGCGTCAGGCGCCCGCCATCAACCACACGACGCTCAAAGCGCGCGGCTTTACCGACGAAATCCTGCGGAAAGTGGAAGGCAACCTCGCCACCGCCTTCGACATCAAGTTCGTCTTCAACCGCTGGACGCTGGGCGACGCCTTCCTGACCGGCAACCTCGGCGTTCCAGCCGACAAGCTCGCCGACCCGGCCTTCGATCTCTTCGCGCACTTGGGCTTCTCGAAGAAGGACGTCGAAGCCGCCAACGAGCACGTCTGCGGAGCGATGACGCTAGAGGGCGCCCCCCACGTCAAACCCGAGCACCTGCCGGTGTTCGACTGCGCCAACCCCTGCGGCCGCAAGGGCAAGCGTTACCTCTCGGTCGAGAGCCACATCCGCATGATGGCGGCGTCGCAGCCGTTCATCTCGGGCGCCATCTCGAAGACCATCAACATGCCGAACGACGCCACCGTGGACGACTGCAAGCAGTCCTACATGCTGTCGTGGAAGCTCGCCTTGAAGGCCAACGCGCTCTATCGCGATGGATCGAAGCTGTCGCAGCCGTTGAACAGTCAGGTGCTGGGCGATGACGACGATGCGGCCGACGCCATCGACCAGTTGAACGACGCTGCCATGTCGATGCGCACCGCGATTGTGACCGAAAAGATCGTCGAGAAAATCGTCGAGCGCGTCGTCTACGTCGAAAAGCAGAAGGCGAACGAGCGCGAGAAGCTGCCCGCCCGCCGCAAGGGCTACACGCAGAAGGCCACCGTCGGCGGCCACAAGGTCTATCTGCGCACCGGCGAATACGACGACGGCAAGGTCGGCGAGATTTTCATCGACATGCACAAGGAAGGCGCCGCCTTCCGCTCGTTGATGAACAACTTCGCCATCGCGATTTCGCTCGGCCTGCAATACGGCGTACCGCTTGAGGAATACGTGGAGGCCTTCACCTTCACGCGCTTCGAGCCGGCGGGATTGGTCCAAGGAAACGAAACCATCAAGAACGCGACCTCGATCCTCGACTACATCTTCCGCGAACTCGCCGTATCGTACCTCGGCCGTCACGACTTGGCCCACGTCGACCCGCGCGAGATCGTCGGCGAGACGGGGCTGGGCTCGGGAGACGAGGAGACCGACGAGCAGCTGAACTTCGATCTCCCGGAGAAGTTCGTCTCCAAGGGCCTCGTGCGCGGCGCACCCGTCGTGCGGCTGGCGGCACGCGGCACGCCGCGTCCCTCATCGCTCGGCGCGGCGGGCGTGCAGCAGCAGACGGAGTCTTTCGACGTGTCGGCGCGCTTCGTCGAGTCGACGCTGACCCACGGCGCCAATGCTCTGCAGGTCGAGACCCAGACGACGATGTACGCGCAGCAGTCGGTATCGGCTGAGCCCGCAACGCCACCGGTGCTCACCAAGTCGGAGCTCTACAAGCAGCGCGTCGCGGATGCCAAGCTGCGCGGCTACGAAGGCACCAGCTGCCCCGAGTGCCACAACTTCACGATGGTGCGTAACGGCACCTGCCTGAAGTGCGACACCTGCGGTTCAACGAGCGGCTGTTCGTGATCGTAGTCACACGGCAAACCTGAATTATTTAACGGCCGGGAGATATCCCGGCCGTTAGCGTTAGGGACCTATTCTATTTGCGCACCCGCAACAGCGGTTCGCGCTAAAAAAAATCACGCCGCCTTGGCCCAGTGCAGCTCGCTCAGCAAATCCAGGAACCGATCCGGCAGCCGCTCGCTCGTCACGTCGGTCCGCATGAACTGGCCGAGCGCCGGGATCGCGGCTCCGCACCCGAGCCCCGGCGCGCAACCCTTCGCGAACCCTTCCGGTCGCGCACCCGCCGCTTCGAACGCCGCGGCATTCTCGCCCGGGCCGATCGTCTCGCCCGTCATGATCCGCATCATGGCGGACAGCCATAAGTAATACGCAAAAACTGGGTGCATGCGGCGAACTCCTTGAAAAGGCAACGTGCGGCGGTCGCCAAAGTTCCTGCGCGTTTTCGCGCATCCTGACTGTATCCTGCGGCACGGAACCGCTATGCAGCGGCCAACACGTCCGACGTCCGATTATTCAAAAGCGGTTTGCATGCGCGCGTGGATTGAAAACTTCAAGGCATCGCGATGGTACCGCAGACTGCGCGAGGCACGCAGCGGACTGAAGCGGATCCGGCGGCGCGAGAAAGCGCGCCTCATGCGCCTGCGCAGCGATGCAAAATTCATCGCGGTCACAGGCAGCAGCGGCAAGACAACGACGGTGGCGCTGCTCTCTCACATCCTTTCCGCCGTCGCGAAAACGAGGACGCAGGTCAACGCCAACCTCCCCAACACGACATGGAGGACGCTCGCGGAACTTAGGCAACCCGAATACGTCGTGATGGAGATAGGAACGAGCAAGCCAGGCAACATCCGAACCGCGGCGCGCGTCGCGCGCCCGCACGTCGGCATCGTCACGATGGTCGGCCTGGAACACTTGACCGCCTTTCGCAGCAAGGAAGCGGTGGCGAGAGAAAAATCCGCACTCGTCGAATCCTTGCCCGCCAAAGGCATCGCAATTCTCAATGCCGATGATCCGAACGTAGCGGCGATGACTGACCGCACGAAGGCGCGCATCATCACGTTCGGCAAGGAAACCGCCGACTATACGTTCAGCGACGTGCGGTCGGACGGGCCGGGACGGCTGTCATTTACGCTCAACTATTCGAACGGCTGTCTGCCGCTCAAAACCCAGTTGACCGGCGCCCACAATGCCATGCCCGTGTCGGCGGCGGCCGCATGCGCCTTGGAGTTGGGCGTGCCGGAAGCGGTCGTTGCCGAACGCGTTGCCTCCTACAAGGCCTACTTCGGCAGGCTCAGCGTGCATCACGTCGAGAACGGCCCGACATTCATTCTCGATACGGTTAAAGCGCCCTACGGAACGCTTCTCCTCGCGCTCGATGTGCTGAGAGAATGCACGGCACCACGGCGGCGCTTTGTGCTTGGTACAATCAGTGACTACGTTGGCAATCCGCGTCCGAAGTACCGCGACACCTATCGTGAAGCGCTGAAGTTTGCCGATCAGGTCATCTTCGTCGGCGACCATTGCCGCAAGTCGCGGGCGACCGAGGAAGAGATCGCAGCCGGCAAATTCATGGGCTTTCCTAACGTTCGTGACGCGTCGCACTACATTCGCGAAACCGCCGTTCCCGGCGAGATCATTCTCGTCAAGAGCTCAAGAAACCTGCATCTCGAGCGCCTGATGTTCGATTGCATCGCGGACGTCCAATGTTGGCCAAACGTCTGTGGCGTCGACAACGAATGCCTTGGCTGCGGTCTCTATACGAAGCCGTTCCACGAGCATGGCGGTAGGGCACCCAAATCCTCATAGTCCCCTCCATGCCCGACACCGCGCAAAACCCGCTCAAATGCTTCGTACCCGCAAGCAAGATTGACACGAAAACCGAGCCGCCCTAGCGTCGCGCCGCGGAGCAGGCCGCATCCGGACCCGCGGGAAGGGCAGAGTCCACTTGCAAGCGATAAGCTGACAATATTTCAGCCTTTGTGCAGCCGTGTTGCGGGTCGTCGGCACATCTACGCACGGAGGTTGCTATGAAGCCGCTGCCAAGCCGGCCCGATCTCGATCAACTAAAAAAGCAAGCGAAGGAGTTGCAGGCCGATTATCGGCGCGGCAATCCCGAAGCCGCCAATCGTTTTCGCACGTCCTTGCCCGCGGCGGCCGGCCTCAAAGACGCCGCGATCACCCAACTCCAGTTGCGCCTGCGTGACGCGCAATCCTGCGTGGCCCGCGAGTACGGATTTGACACCTGGGCCGAACTCAAGAGCTTCGTGGAAGCGGTTCGGTTCAAGGCAGAAAATCCGGCGGCTCTCGCGCAGGCGTTCTGCAACCTGGCCTATGCCGGTGACATCACAGGAACCATGAACCGCGCTCGCCCGCATGCCGCGGTTCGATTGCTGTCGGACCATCTCCACCTCGCCGCACGAAATCCTTGGATCGCATGCGCCGTCGGAGACCTCGCCGCCATCCGAAGCCAGATCGAGGCGGACCCGCCGTGGGTCAACCGACACGGCGGTCTGCTCGACCTGCCGCCGCTCGTCGCGGCCACACATTCGAGCCTGTTGCGTATCCCGGCCTATCGCGAACGCATTCACGAGACCGTCGATGTACTTCTCGCAGCGGGTGCCGATCCCAATCAGTCGGTCGGCAGCCGTTGGCCGCCAGCGTCCCTTGAGGCTCCTTCGCGGGACCATAAAATATCTGCGCTCTATGGCGCGGCAGGACAAAACCACGATCCGGAACTGACCGATCGATTGCTCGCGGCCGGCGCCGACCCGAACGACAACGAGTCGCTCTATCACTCATTGGAATCTCCGGCCTGCACACGAATTCTGCTCAAGGCGGGCGCTGTCGTCACCGGCACGAACGCGCTCTACCGTTGTCTTGACCTCGATGACATTGACACTTTCCGGCTGCTGCTGACGCACGCGGCTGGCGCCAAGGAGCTGAGTGAGGGTCAACTGCTGTTGTGGGCTATCAGGCGGCGGCGATCGCCGGCGCACATTGAGGCATTGCTGGCAGCCGGAGTCGATCCGCGAGTGACGACGAAGGATGGGGTCAGCGCCTATACGCAAGCTCTGCGATATGGCTTGCCGGATGTTGCTAGCGTCCTGCGCAACGCCGGAGTGACGGAGAACATCACGGACGAGGACTTGTTTGTCGCCGCATGCGCGCGTGGCGATCTCGATTCGGCACGTCGCATCAAAGCCCGTCGACCAGAGCTGCCCCATGGGTTAAGCGAGAGCCAACTGCGGCTCCTGCCGGAGTTGGCTGCACTGGGGTGTAACGAACCGGTCCGCGCGATGGTCGAATTTGGCTGGCCGATTGCTGTTCGCGGCGGTGACTGGAGCGCCAGCGCCTTGAACCATGCGGTGTTTCGCGGGGACGCCACACTCGCACGTTTCCTGCTGGAACACGGGGCATCATGGACCGAAGTGCACGACTTTGGAGACAATGTGTGTGGGACGCTGAGCTGGGCCTCGCTCAACCAGCCTGTTGATGGCGGTGATTGGGTTGCTTGCGCCGAAGCTCTCCTCGACAATGGAATGCCATCGGCGCAGCGGGACGTCTGGGACCCGACAAGCGTTCTCGTTGATGGCAAGCGCAGACGATTTTCAGATGAAGTTACAGAGTTTCTGCTCGGGCAGGATGGCGAGACATGAACGCGCCGGCGCATGAGGGCGGCACACCTGCGCAACCGCGTCGGTGCCAATGGAGCTACCCCATGCACGCGTCCTCGGCCTTCTTCCACGCCGCGCTCGGCGCGCCGTTCTTCTCCGGTCGGCCACGTCCGACCGCGCCGTCCGAGCGCGCCTTCAGATACACGTAGATGTCGTCGATGTAGCACATGACGTTCTTGTTCGTGCCGAGCGCGGGCATCACGAAGTCGGTATCGCCCTCTTTCGTCTGCTTGCCGCCTGAGACGATCTGCTCGAACGTCGCAAAGTCCATGGCCTTCAGCGACTGCGTGAGGTCGGGCGCGTAGCTCGACCCAAGTCCGTCCGGCCCATGGCACTGCAAGCAGTTTGCGCCGTACCGCAGAAACCCCGAAGCCGTGTACCAGTCGACGGTTCCGTCCTTCGCAACATGATAGGTCGGCGTGCCGTCGGGCAGCTCCCACTTGCCATCCGTTTCCTTCGCTGACCTGGCGCTACCAGTAGCCGTGGGCGGCACAGCGTCCGCGGCTATCGCCGCGACCGGCGCAGTCGCCGTCAGCAGCAAAAGGGCCGAGATAGGGCACAAGATCGCGCGCAACATGCGGTTCGGCTCCATGGCGGTCTCCGGACAAACTTGAAGCGTCCCATGTCAATTAGGGTAGCCGATCTCGACACCAAGAGAACACCAGCATACGGATTGGTGAGAATTGCCGTCCACCGTCGTGGCGGCGCGCCGCAGATAGCGGCTCCCGCGCGCTTAACGAAGCGCACAAAAAAAGTAATCCCCGCACACCTGAGCACCCTCATACTCTTGCCTACCCCGCCTCGAACATCGGCGGACAGTCTCGAGACCGTTTAGAGATTGGGGGTGGGGCGCATGGAGATCGTTCGCGCGCAAGGGAGTAACGGCCCGAGGCGCGAACGCAGCGATTGGAACGGTGCTCTGAGTATGCAGACCCCTGCTGGCGGACTAAGGAACCGCCCATACCGGGCCAATCGAAAAGAGAGCCTTCGGGCGAGCCACCGAGTGGAGCGCGCATAGGTGCCCTTTCTTTCGCGAAATGCTGAGGCGCCCGCGCGCTCCGCTTCCGTTCTGCCGCGCACCCGCCTCTGCGAAACAGAGGCGGACATCGGCGCTTCCTCTGAGTGCTCTTTTGTGGACTTACAAGGGTGCGCGCGGCAAAGAAGGCGTCCTACCTACGAATATGCAAGGCCGCCAGATGACCCACGACCAGTTGATCCTGCTTCAGAGCGCCATGTGGCTGCTGTTCCTCGCGATGTTCGCGATCGCCACGGCCTATTTGCTGGTCGGCCTCATCAAGCCCGGTTGGGTCGGAACCGCGAGCCGTTGGCGCGTCGTGGGCCGCACATTCTTCATCTGGTTCATCGGCGCGGCGGCGCTCGTCGGCACGATCGCATTTACCCATTCACATCCGAACGGGCCGCACTCCGTTACGCGCTACATCGACGACTACTTCAAGGAACAATGCGCGCAAGGAGCGGACCTCCCCGCCTGCAAGGAAAACGCGCCCGATGCCGAAACCCCACAATCGCCGCGGCAGTAAGCACGCGGGATCAAATTACGCGAAGGGGTATTCGCCCTTCATGTCTTGAACAGATAGTTGTCGAGCAGGTACTTGAGACTGCGCTGCCAGCTCTCGTCCGTGTTCCCGCGAATATCGACGCTGTGTTTGAAATCGTAAGCGCCGGTTTCAACATTGCCGATGTAAACGTTCATGTTGAGGATCAGGTTCGAGACCTTCTGCACCTCGATCCACGCTACATCCTGCGCCTTCGCTTCCTTTCCATAGGTGATCTCGCACCCGCTGCACGCGCCGAGCGTCTGTCCGGCCTCGATCTTCGCTTTAAGCTCCGGCGAGACAGGCAGCACCGCGTACTTGCCGGAGCGTTGCAGCGACGTGACGAATTGCTTCTCAAGCGCCAAGGTGCGCGCGCGTTCTGCATCCGACGTCGGCTCGAGACCTTCATTGTCGTTCTGAAAAACGACACCCAGGAAGACGATGCTTCTCGGCGCCGACGAACGTGCCTGCGCATCAATCGGCCAGGTCGCGGCCATCAGCATAACGAGGGCCGCGAACGCCGCATTGCTAGAAACGAAACTGACTTTCATCGCGCGCACTCCGCCATTCGCGATCCACCTCGCGCCACTAAACGGAATGTTACCTCGGCAAAAACACCGCACAAGAACCGCAGGGCGCACTGCAACAATTGAGCAACGACTGAAGCAGTGCCGGGTTCCGCACGGCAACGGACTGGCTAGATGATGCTCTTGGCGTAAAGATCCGTGCGGCGGTCACGGAAGAACCCCCAGTCCGCTCGATAGCCGGCGATGGCGTCGAGATCGAACGTGTGCACCAGAACGCCCTCTTCCTTCTGGCCCGCCTTCTCGACCAATTCGCCGGTATGATCCGCGATAAACGAATGGCCGTAGAATTTCTGCTTCGCGCCGTCGTTCGTCTCGAGGCCGATGCGGTTGGCGGCAACGATCGGCACTGCGTTCGAAACCGCATGGCCCTGCATCGCGCGCTGCCATTGCAGATGCGTATCGAGCGCGGAGTCGTAGGGCTCCGAACCGATGGCCGTCGGATAGAACAGTACCTCCGCGCCCGCCAGCATCATCGCGCGCGCGCATTCCGGATACCACTGGTCCCAGCAGATACCGACGCCGATGCGCCCGAACGCGGTCTCCCACGCCTTGAACCCGGTATCGCCGGGCCGGAAGTAATACTTCTCCTGATATCCCGGTCCGTCGGGGATGTGACTCTTGCGGTACACGCCCAGGTTCGTCCCATCGGCATCGATGATGGCGATGGAGTTGTAGTAGCGCGGGCCGTCCTTCTCGAAGATCGAGGTCGGGATGACGACGCCAAGCTCCTTCGCTGCGGCCTGCATGGCGAAGACGCACGGATGCGCGTCGGCTTCATACGCCGTCGCGAACCACTTCGGGTCCTGCCGCGTGCAGAAATAGATGCCCTGGAACAGTTCGGACGGCAGGATCACCTGCGCGCCCTTCTTCGCGGCCTTGCGGATCAGCGCCTCCGTCTTCGCGATGTTGTCGGCCATATCGCCGCCATAGCTCGTCTGCAACGCCGCGACCGTGATGCTGCGCTTCGCCTGTGCCTTCGCCATTTACGCGGGCTCCTGCTGCGTGATGCAATGAAACGAGCCGCCGCCGGCTTCGCCGCAGCTGAGCAGTCCGCGCGACGACACGCCGACGACTTTGCGGTCGGGAAACACCGCCTGCAGAGCGGCGAGCGCGGCATCCTGCGTCGGTGTACCGTATACCGGAACGACGACCACGCCATTGCCGATGATGAAATTCATATGCGACGCAGGCGATATCTCGCCCAGCGCATTGACATACCGCCCCGCCCCCGGAATGGGAACGACATCGAGACGGCGCCCCGCCGCGTCCGTAGCGGCCGCAAGCGTGGCGGCAATCGCCTCCAGCGTTTCCTTGTTGGGATCGTCCGGCCCGCTCGGTGCCTGACACACGACGCGCCCGGGCGCCACGAAGCGGGCGATGTTGTCGATGTGTCCGTCCGTATGATCGTTCTTCAGACCTTCGTCGATCCACACGATTGCCTTCGCCCCGAGGGCCCCGCGCAGCGCGGCCTCGGCCTGCGCCTTGCTCCAGCCGTTGCGGTTCGGGTTGAGCAGTGTCTGCTGCGTGGTGAGCACGGTGCCCTCGCCGTCGTGATCGACGGCACCGCCTTCCAGCACGAAGTCAAAGCGCCGGATGGCCTTGCCCGCGATCCGCGCCACATCGTCGCCGACCGTTGCATCATCCGGCAGGTCATACTTGCCGCCCCAACTGTTCGTCGCAAAGCGCAGCGCGACAATCTCGGCTCCCGCGCGCGCGAATATCGGCCCCGTATCGCGCAGCCAGATATCGCCGTAGCGCGCGCGAACCAACTCCGCACTACCCTCCAGCATGGCCCGAGCCGAAGTCTCGGCCTCGTCCCCGTTCACCAGCACGCGCACGGTGTTCGACGGCGCAAGAGCACGGATCAGCGCCGCCACGTCCCGGCGCGGCGCGTCCAGATCGCCGTTCCATTCGTCGGCATCCGCCGGCCACGCCGTCCAGATCGCTTTCTGCGGCGCCCACTCGGCTGGAACGACAACACTGCTCTGCGACACCTTATTCTTCTCCGCTCCCGCGCAATGGCGGCAATTTCGGCGTGCGGTCTCCCCCGCTCTGCCGTCCTTGTCAAGCATCGGGGCCAAAGCCCCATGACGGACGCCGCCTGGCACGCTAGGCTTCATGTCATGAATGCCGAAGCCCCGTCGCCAATCCGCCCATTTGACGCCCGGATGCTGGCCGTTGGCGACGACCATTGGCTCTACGTCGAGGAGGTTGGTCGCAAGGGCGGCCGGCCCTGCCTGTTTCTACATGGCGGTCCGGGCAGCGGCGCACAACACACCCATCGCGCGCTGTTCGACCCCCAACGCGATCACGTCTTTCTGTTCGACCAGCGCGGCGCCGGCCGCAGCCATCCCTACCTATCGCTTCACGCCAACACGACCGATCATCTCGTGAACGATATCGAGGAGATCCGAGCGCACTTCGGCATTGACAAGTGGCTTGTGGTCGGCGGCTCGTGGGGATCGACGCTCGCCGTCGCCTACGCCGAGGCTTACCCCGAGCGGGTCAGCGGCCTTGTTGTGCGGGCCGTACTGCTCGGCACGCGGCGCGAAGCCGAGTGGGCATTTGTTGAAGGGCCGCGCAAGTTCCGACCCGAACTGTTCGCAGCCTTTCGCGATGCATTGCCCCAAAGCGAACGCGCCGACGTTCTCAGTGCCTACCTCAATCGCCTTTTGGGGTCAGACAAAGCGCAGCGGCGCCACGCCGCCCATATCTGGTTCGCCTACGAGCGCGCATTGTCTGAACTCCAACCGGCGCGTGCCGTGCTTCCCGGCGTCGTCACGGACCAGGATCGCCTGCCGCCGACGCCGATCGTCGAAGCGCACTACATCCGCCACGATTTCTTCCTTGAACCCGGCCAGCTCCTCGCCAACGCCGACCGCCTCGCCGATATTCCCGGAGTTATCGTTCAGGGACGCTACGATCTTCTATGTCCGCCCGCATCGGCACATGCCCTGCATGGCGCTTGGGCACCATCGCAGCTTCGTATCATCGAAGGCGCGGGCCACGCGTTGAGCGAGCCCGGCGTCGAGGCCGCTGTCAGAACTGCCATCGCCGAGCTTTGATACGGAGCCCCTATTGCTTGGCGCTGACAATAAGTTCGCTCACCATCGTCGGCTTGTGCGACGTACAGATGATCTTGAATACGCCCAGCTTGTTCGCCGTGAACGTCACCGACTTCACCTGCCCGCGCTGCAGGGTGAAAGCCTGATCATAGCCTTCGATCGTTGTCGGGTGCGCGGCTCCGTTGATGCCGACGAAATCAAGCGTCACCTCGTCACCTTCGGTCACGTGGATTTGCGGTGCCGACCAGATGTAAGCGGCCATCTCCCAGCGACCTTCGGCATTGGGCTCCTTCAAAATGAACCCGCCACCCTCAGGCACGGCTTGCGAGGGGAACGGCTCCTTGTCGACATTTGCGCCACCCTTCGGCTCGATCGCAGCTATTGCAAAATATCGCTTGCCGCTTGTCGCGTAGGCCGTTGTCGCCACGAAACCCAGCAGCGTCGCGGCAGCGACGAGAACCGTGTTCTTCAGCATTGTCGCGTCATCTCCTCGTTAATGACAGGCAAACGCCACTATTCCGCGATCCTGCGTCACAGTCGAGCCAAAGCGGCCGAGATCAGCTTGACATTACGAACGAACACCAGCATATGCGGCGCAAGTTGCTCTTCGATGGCGCTCGGGTCCTCGTGCCAAGCAAAGCGTTTACGACAAACGCGCTCGACCCTGCATCCAGATCAATCCTTACAAACGAGGCCACACCCCGAAAGCGCCGGTGTGGGCCATGGGACGGACGATCCGGCTTGATGCGCGGACGCCGAAGCCCTTGGGAAACTTCCTTTTGAACGAAACGTCTTTTGAGGCTTTCGGACTTGCCGAGCCTCTGATGCGCGCGATCCGCGATCGCGCCTATGCGATCCCGACACCCGTCCAGGCCGCAGCACTCCCGCCTCAGCTCGCCAACTCCGACCTTCTTGCCCTTGCCGAGACCGGCTCCGGCAAGACGGCAGCCTTCGTGCTTCCGATTCTGCAATCGCTCGCGACCGAGCCGCTCAATCCGAACCCGCGCGAAGTCGCAAGCCTGATCCTCGCACCGACGCGCGAACTTGCACTGCAGATCGATGCTGAGATCGCGGCCCTCTCGCGCCACATGGGCATCCGCAAGGCGGTCGTCCTCGGCGGCGTCGGCAAACATCCGCAGATCGCCGCGCTCAAACGCGGCGTGCACATCCTGGTCGCAACGCCGGGCCGGCTACTCGATCTCGTGTCCGAGCGTCATGCCGACCTGCGATCCGTGCGAACATTGGTGCTCGACGAAGCCGACCGCATGTTCGATATGGGCTTCATCCGCGACATTCGCAAAATCGTATCGCTGCTGCCGCGAAAACGCCGAACGGCACTCTTTTCTGCAACAATGCCGGATGAGATTCGCGCACTCGCGTCGGAACTCTTGACCCAGCCGGTTCGCGTCGATTTGAGCCCTAAGCAGCTCGTCGTCGACCGCATCGACCAGAAAATCATGATGGTGCCGCCCGGCGAAAAACAAAGCCGGCTTCACACCATCCTCGCCGACACCGCACTCTCGCGCGTCATCGTCTTCACCCGTACCAAACGCGGCGCCGATCGTGTCGCGGCACGGCTTGGGATGGCCGGTATCGGAGCTGGCGCGATCCACGGCAATAAGGCGCAGAACGCCCGCCAGCGTGCGCTGGCGGATTTCGCTGCCGGCCACGTCCGCGTACTCGTCGCAACGGATATCGCCGCTCGCGGCATCGACGTGTCAGGGGTGACGCACGTCATCAACTTCGACATGCCGGTCGAACCCGAGACCTACGTGCACCGCATCGGCCGCACGGCCCGCAAGGGTGAAACTGGTATTGCAATCTCACTTTGCGAGCATTCCGAACGCGCTGAGATCGCGGCCATCGAACGCCTGATGAAACAGAAAATTGCCGTCATCGACGATGTGGGCGGCGCTTCGCTCCCCGCGCCGCGGCGGCCCGCACGCCATGCGAGCGGCGCACCACGTCGGCGCGACAATGGCGATCGTGGAGTCCATCAAGAAGGCAAGCCCGAGCGACGCCAGCGCGGCAATCGGAGCAACCGCGCAGTTGGCGAAGCGCATGCCGCCGACCACCGCGAGCATCGAGCTTCACACCGGCAGGACGCGCCCGCACGTCGCGACCGTCCGAGCGATCAAGCGCACCGCGGGGCCAAGTCCACGCGCGATCAGAGCGCCCAGCACTCAGGTCGGCACGACGGTCAGTGGAGCAATCGTTCGGCGCATAGGTCGAAGGACGATCAGAATAACGGCCGCGCGGAAGCGAATAGCAATAAATCATCCACCGCGCCGCGGCGTGATCACGACCGCAACGACGCCTCTTGGAATGGTCAGAAACCGCCCAAATTCCTTCGTCAGAGAGGTGCGGCAAAAGGCTTCGCACCGCCCGTCGCCAAGCCGGCTGACTGAACGCCTTAGGTATCAAACGGGACAAACAAAAATGGCCGCAGATTGCTCTGCGGCCATTTTCTTATTCGGAAGCCATGCGCGACAGCGTGATCACTCCTTGTCGCCGCCCTCCGGAGCCGAACCCGGCTCTGCTGACGCGTCACGCGGGCCCGAACCCTCGTCCATTTGGCCACGCGGACCGTCATCGTGCCCGCGCCAGCGATGATGCCCGCCATGGTCCCGACCGCCGGGACCCCAACCGCCACCATGTGCCCAGCGCTTGCCATGACCGCCGCGCGCAAAGCCCGGTGCCAGATCGCGGATCAGCGGACGCAGGACATCCTTCTGCTCATCCGAAAGCGAAGCGTAGAACGGCTTGAACGCTGTCGAGAACGCCTTCATGCGCTCGGCCCGCTCGGTCATACGCTCGCTCATCTTCTCGAAGCGCTCAGCTAGGTCCGCACGCTTGCGATCGCCGCGCTCGCCCTTTTCCTCGCCATCACGGCGTTCCGCACGGCGCTCTTCGCGTCGCTTATCGCGGTCAGCGCGCTTCTCTTCGCGTGACTTGAAAGAAGCCCTGACCTGCTCTTCGACGGGAGCAAAAAGCTTCTCCTGCTCAGATGTCAGCTTGAGAGCGGCCTTCGCCATGGCGATCCGACCCTCATCGAGACGGGCTCGCGTTTCGGGCGACGACCGCCCCCAACCCTTGCCATCCATCGACTTGGCGATGGCAAGCGAAGTGGGCACGGCGGCCACGGCGGCAATCGCGATCCATGCGGTACGCGAAAGTTTCATCATGAAATGTCTCCTCTGGCGGCCACAGAGATTGGGGGAGCGGCATATGGGCCGTTTGGTGGCCGTCTGAGGTGATGAACGCGCTATTAATCGCGATCCGTCGCTGCGCATCGCGATTTCCTATCCGCCGCAAATGTCAAGCCATCTGGGCCGCAGCAGCCAAGCGGCACCGGCGAACCTACTCCGCAGCCCGCGGCGCTTCCGGCAAGGACGGCAACGATGCAGCATCAGGCGTCGTCGACGTCATGGAGCCGGCAGGCGGCGTCGCCTCTTGCACGTGGGCAGGTTCAGGCGTCGCCACCGGCTCATCAGTCGGCGGGACCGCCGTCGGCACCAAAGAACCCTGGGGCTCCCCAGGCGCAGCAGGCGCCGCCGCGACCGGTGGCTCGGGCGCAGGGCGCGAGGGCTGGGCGTAGACAACGCGGTCGCGATCGGAGGCACAGCCGCCGAGGCAGATCACGAGGTCCTCGCGAGGACGCGATGCCATCAGCGCACGCACCAGTTCGTCCGGCGCCACGACGTCGGCAGCCTGCCCGTCCTCGGGGATCGTGTGAAGAATTCTCTGTTGCTGAACTTGCCCAGGTCCGGTTTCAGCCATCGCCGACGAAACAGCCAGCAGCGCGGCGCCTCCGCACGATATAGCGGACACCGCAAAAACAACGCGTCGGCAACGCATGACAAAACCTCGCGCAATAAAATCGAAACGAATATGCGCTCGGCCGGTAAACGGTTCGTTAGGAATGGCTTCGGGCGGTAGCGTATTATGCCAACGTCGCAGGTTGCTTAACGGACGTGATGAAACCAGGCCGTCTCGGCGCTCTGCGCATTGATGACCCGCACCTTCCGGTAGTCCGTGCCCGGTGCCGTCATCGCCGGCAGCGTAAGTGCCGCCTGCTCGCCTGAGCGAGATTTGAGCGCGCGCTGAGGCACCTCGCCGGGAAGCGGCTTGAGCGATACCGTCGCTTTGACGACGGGCGCTTCGGACGGCATCTCGTTGCGCGCCGGCTGTTTCACGGGTTTCCGAGCGGGCTGAACGGCCGAGGGCTTAGGTCCGGCTGGCTGAGGCGCGACAACCGGGGTCGCTGCCGGCCCCGCCATTGGTGTCGCAACCGGTTGCGTCGCCGAGGGCGTTTCGACCTTCAGGCCAAAGAACGCCGCGACGCACGGATCTGTGCGCTTCTTTTCCTCAAGCTCGTGCGCTTCCACGTAGACAATGCGATCCGGCCCGCACACGAAGCCTTCGGCCGCATTCGCCCAAGGGTTTCCCAACATCACGGCGATAACGACGCCGCCCCAAAAGGCGATCAAATGCCTGCCGCGCCGTTCCATCTGCTGCGCCCACGGTTCGATTGACCCAAGGCGTCAGATTATGAAGCAGTCGTTGAGAAAGCGTTTACCGTTGCCCTTACGTCCCCGGCTTGAAGCGCCAGAACACGCCGCTATCGGAATCGACCTTGAGGATCTTGTCGATCCTCTTGTCTGGTGGACGCACGCCCAACTGGATCAACGCCTTGATATCATCAAGTAGCGCCGGGTTCTCGGCGTAACCCGAGTGGTTGAGCCCGAGGCTGTCGGTCGACACCGACGTGACGTCGATCGTGTCGACGCCCGGCACGATCAGCGGCCCCGTTGCTGGAACGTCCCCCGCGCGCGGCACGCCGCCCCAGAAACGGGCCGAATAGCCAAGCGCTCTGTCGTTCGACGCCGCGTAAAGCGTGACGCCTTTTGCAAAGTTCACGATCTCCCGCGCGATATTGCCGAACTTGTCGCGATCGACGTCAGGCGCCGCCAGGATCACCTGGCTGATGACGATCCCTTCCGGCACGGCCGGGCGCATCCGCTCAAGGACCCGCAACAGAACCTCGTTGCCCATAGAATGCGCGATGAGGCTGATCGACTTCGCGCCACTCTCCTTGACGACTATGTCGATAAACTCGGCGAGGTGCGGCTCGGCCTGCTCGGCGCTACCGCGATCGTAGGTGTAGCTCGCGACCTTCCCGCCCGATGGCCAAGTATAGACGAACGGCGCTCCGTCGAATTTGAGGTCGTATGCGATCTGCGCCGTGCGATAGAGCGCGGCGTCGAACGATGTATTGAAGCCGTGCACAAAAACGAAGGCGTGGTCCTTGAAGGTCTGCGACTTCGCAAGGCGCTCCTTCACGAGCGCCAGCAGCTGATCCTTGGTCAACGCCGAGATTTCCTGCAGCGTGAAATGCTTGTTGGGATCCTCCTTCTCCTCGTAGATCTTGTACTTGAAGTAAGGGATCTCGATGACCCAGGGCCGCTCGATCTGCGGTACCTTGTGGACGCTTGGCACTGTCACGAGAGCGCGGCCAAGCTGCAGCTTGTGGCCGCGCTCCGATCCGTACTGCAGTCGTTTGGGGTCCGCTTCAACCGCGCGATCAGTTCCGAAGAAAACCGGAACCACATCGAACGGCTCTTGGGCACTGGCCGATCCGGCTGTGTCGGGCGCTGGCTCCGCAGCAGGCGGTGGCGCGCCACGTCCTACGCCAAGATCGCCCGCACTCGGCGGCACGGCGCTGCGCGGCGCAGGCGCCCCAGCTGGCGGCGGAGGAGGAGGCGGGACCGCGGCCACCTCGGTCGGCGCGTCGTCCATCGGGCTCGTGTACACTTCGCCTTCGGGAGGCAGCGCCGCTTCCGGCTCTTGGGGTGCCTCCGCGGCGGCCCCATCGGACTCAGCAATCCGCCTGCTCTCGGTCTCGCGTTCGATGGCTTCTTCCGCCGCCGCGGTCTTCTTCTCGACCGCCCGACGCAACTCTTCGCCCGTCACTGGTGCATCAGGCGCACTAGGCTTGCTCGCGGTTTCCGATGAACGCGGAAGTTGGGGCGCTTCCCCGCATCCCGACAACACGAGCGAGACGGCGATGGGCGCGACAAGCAGCGCACTGAAAAACCGCTCTGGTAAAAAACGCATGGCGGACCGCAACATGACAAAAACCCTCCCCTGTCCCGGCCAACGCCTCGGCGCCCAGTCTAGGAGTTGCCGCCGACCCGGGCAATCAGCCCAACTGACAGCGAAACAGCGGCGAAATCCCGGCTTGCGGCACGCAAAAAACCTCCCCATGGTCGCCCATCCCGACGACATGGACATGACCGCCGCCGATGGCTTCTGCCGCCCTTCCCGCACATCGCATTCCCGTGGCCGATTACGTTGCGGGCATTCCGGCAGGCGACCGCGCCCTGCTCGCCCGCGCCATCACCCTGATAGAGAGCGCCAACCCCGATCACGCCAGGATTGCGCAGGCCGTGCTGCAGGAGCTGCTCCCCGCTACCGGTAACGCCGTGCGCCTTGGGATTACCGGCGTGCCGGGTGTCGGCAAATCGACCACCATTGACCAGCTCGGCATGAACCTCATCGCCGAGGGGCGGCAGGTCGCCGTGCTTGCGATTGATCCAACGTCAAAGCGCACGGGTGGATCGATCCTCGGCGATAAGACGCGCATGAGCAGCCTCTCGCAAGAGCGCAACGCCTTTATCCGCCCATCCCCGTCTTCGGGCACACTGGGCGGCGTGACGCGCAGAACGCGCGAGACGATGGCCCTCGTCGAAGCTGCCGGCTTCGACATTGTCATTGTGGAGACAGTCGGCGTCGGCCAAAGCGAGGTCGCCGTGTCCGACATGGTCGACTTCTTTCTGGTGCTGCTGCTCGCAGGCGGCGGCGACGACCTCCAGGGCATCAAGAAAGGCATCATCGAACTGGCCGACATGATCGCCATCAACAAGGCCGATGGCGATAACATCAAGCGCGCCGAAAGCGCGGCCAACGAATACCGCGGCGCGCTACAAATCTTTACCCCCCACGGCGCGACCTGGCTTCCGCCTGTAGTGACGGTGTCGGGTCGCGACAACCGCGGCCTCACCGAGTTGTGGGGCAAAATCAACGAGCACCGAAACCTCATGCAGTCGACCGGCGACTTCGATCGGCGGCGCCGCGCGCAAGCCGTCGCCTGGATGCGCGACATGCTCGAGGAACGATTGATGGGCGCTCTACGCGCCAATTCCCGCGTCGCGGCCGAGCTGCCCGGCATCGAGGCCGCGGTCGCAAACGGTACTCTCCTACCCACGCTCGCCGTCGACCGGATTATGGACCTGATGCCCGTCTGAAGCGCGCCGGCCGCGATTTTGAAGGGTTTTCCACAAATCTGAGCCAAAAAAAAAAAGCCGCCGAAGGCCTGCCTCGGAGGGAATAGGAGGCCGCGCGGCCCGTTGTCAGCCCTGGAAGCGGTCTTCGAGCCCAATCGTTCCCGCGCGACGGTTCGAGGAACGTGTAGCGTCTCGCTCGTGTCAGCGTACTCGGAGGCGAGCCGCGACTGGAGGCGGAGCAAGCGCCCGCACGCTTGTTCCGCCTTCTTTTTCTGGCGTCGCCTCCACCTGTTTGTGCAAAAATGCGCGACACTTGCGCGTATAAACTTCCTCATGCGCGAGCGAACGACCGAAGCTTCACGACGAGCCAAGCCGACCGTCCTCATAACCGGCTTTGGACCGTTCCCAGGCGTTCGACACAACGTCTCCGCTGATGTTGCCGAGGCAGTTGCGCGCGCAGCCGCCGTCGCCATTCCTGACGCCCAATTCGAGATCGCGATCCTACCGGTCGATTGGTCGCGCACTCCGGCAGCACTCGCCGAGCTCTATGAACGGCTGCACCCTGTCGCATCAGTTCACTTTGGTGTCGCCGCGGGGACCACCGGCTTTCGCCTTGAGCAGTGCGCGGCCAATTACTGTAGCGCGTCGGAAGATGAAACAGGCTGCCTCCCGACGTCGAACAAACTGTCGGATGCCGGACCAGAACTGCGCGAGATCACCTTGCCTCTCGACATCATAGCCGCTCGCCTTGGCGCTCTCGGCCTACCGGTGTCGATCTCAAATGACGCAGGCGGCTACCTGTGCAACGCGCTCTTCTTCCATGCGCTCGACCGGGACCGCCACGGCGCTCCGATCGAGGCCGCGTTTGTGCACATCCCCGCCAACCTCTCAGGCCCGCCGCTCGATTTCGCATCGGCAGTGCTGGGCGGCGTTGAAATCGTCCGCTGCGCTCTCGAAGCGACAGCAAACGCCGCGGCCACTTAACGGTAGCGCGTTCTGAGCAAGGTCCGGTTTGTCGGGGGAGGTCTGCGCCGAGCCGGCCAGGCTTCAATGGGGGGACGGGGTGAGCCTGGCCGGGCTCGTCGCGAACTGGCGCACGGGGGTAGGTGGGGGCTGCACCAGTTTCACGGGCTTTGTAGCCCGGCAATCATGAACTGTGGCTGAACGGCTTCATTACAATGTGTCAATCCGAAAAAATCGAAAAATCCCTGTGGCTTGGCGGTTCTCGAGCGGGTTGAGACGGCACAGCCGCGCGTACCAGGGTCGAGAATCGCACTAGCGTCTGCCCGTCAAACAATCACCTCGGGAATGCGCGATGGCGGCATCGGCCGCAACGGTCCGCAAGACGACGCAAGCTGCCGAACCAAGCCCGCTTGAACGGGCGCAGGCCAAGCTCGACGAAGTCTTCGGCTACAAAAGCTTCAGATCGCATCAGGCCGCAATTGTCGAAACTGTCGTCTCAGGCGGTGACTGCCTGGCGTTGATGCCTACCGGCGGCGGCAAATCGCTTTGCTACCAGATCCCAGCCCTCGTGCGGCCCGGCACGGCGGTCGTCGTCTCGCCGCTCATCGCGCTGATGCAGGACCAGGTAGACGCACTCACTGACCTCGGCGTGCGCGCCGCTTTTCTGAACTCGACGCTCGAGCGCGCGCGCCAGGACGACATCGAACGCACTTTTCTCGCCGGTGGTCTCGATCTGCTGTACGTCGCGCCCGAGCGTCTCGTACAGGAGCGCACGCTCGATTTGTTAGCGCGACACGCGATCGCCCTGTTCGCCATTGACGAAGCCCATTGCGTCTCGCAATGGGGGCACGACTTCCGCCCCGAATACCGCCAGCTTCGCCTGCTGGCGGGTCGCTTCCCGAATGTGCCCCGTATCGCGCTCACCGCCACTGCAGACGAGCGCACGCGGCAGGACATCATCAGCGAGCTTTCCCTCGAATCCGCGCGCTGCTTCATCGCCTCGTTCGACCGGCCCAACATTCGCTATGCAATTTCGGAAGCGGGCTCCATGAGCGGCCGGGAGCGGCTCTGGCAATTCATCGCAACCGAGCATCCCAACGATGCCGGCATCGTCTACTGCCTGTCGCGCAAGGCCGTGGAAGAAACGGCCGCCTGGCTGACCTCAAAAGGACGAAAGGCGCTCGCCTATCACGCAGGGTTGGAGCCCGCGGTGCGCGCCGCCGCGCAAGCTCGTTTCCTGAACGAGGACGGCTTGATCATCGTCGCCACCATCGCCTTCGGCATGGGCATCGACAAGCCGGACGTGCGCTTCGTTGCCCATCTCAACCTGCCGAAGTCGATCGAAGCCTATTATCAGGAGACCGGACGCGCGGGCCGCGACGGCGAGCCGGCCAATGCCTGGATGGCGTACGGCCTGCAAGACATGGTGCAATTGCGCCAGTGGATCGCGCAGTCGGAAGGTTCTGACGCATTCAAGCATGTTCAGCGCCAGAAGCTCGACGCGCTGATCGGCCTTGCCGAAATGCCCGGTTGCCGGCGTCAGGCGCTGCTCGCCTATTTCGGTGAAACGTTGCCGGCCCCTTGCGGCAACTGCGACAACTGCCTGAACCCTCCCGAGACCTCCGACCAGACCATCAACGCACAAAAGGCCCTATCTGCCGTCTATCGCACCGGCGAGCGCTACGGCGCCGGATACGTCATCGATGTGTTGACCGGCAAAGCCGACGAGCGCGTGCTGCGAAACGGACACGACCGGCTTTCTGTCTTCGGTATCGGCACCGAACTCGCGGCGACCGCTTGGAAAGGCTTGTTCCGACAGCTCGCCGCCGCCGGGTATCTGAGCGGCGACGAAGATGGTCACGGTACACTCGCACTCACCGAACGCGCCCGCCCGCTCTTGCGCGGAGATGAGCGCTTCCTGATGCGGATCGCGCGTGCAGCACCACGCAAGGCCAAGAAGGATGCAAAGCAGACCCGTCACGTGGCCACCCAGGATGCGAGCCTGTTCGACGCGCTGAAAGCCAAGCGGCTCGAACTCGCAGGCGCCGCTAAACTGCCGCCTTACGTGATCGCGCAGGACCGTACGTTGATCGAACTGGCTCAAAAACGTCCGCGCAACGCCGACGAACTCCACGAAGTGATCGGCTTCGGTGCCAGCAAGATCGCTCGCTACGGCGCCGCGTTTCTTGAAATCGTCGCGGCCTTCAGGAAGCACCCGATGCTGACGAACCGTCTATCGTCGACGGTCAATCAGACGCTCGCGGCCCATCTACGCGGTCTCGACGCGGAAGCGATTGCCGCCGAGCGCAGGCTCGATGTCGGTACCGTCTACGGCCATTTCGCCGAGGCAATCGAGGCGGGACTGCTGAGCGCATCGCAAATTCTTCCCATCGATGCGGCCGAACGCGATGAGATCGAGGCCGCATTCGAAAGATGCCAGACGCGTGAAAGCGGTCGACTAGGCCCTGTGTATGCCGCGCTTGATGGCCGTTACGATTATGGGCTTCTCAAGTGCCTTCTGGCTGAAGACGCCTGACGCGCCACCAACCACCTAGCGTCGCTGCGCGATCCAAGGCGCCACGTCGTTCGCCGAAATCGTCTCGCGCGGCTTGGCTTCGGCGGCTTCGCGAACAAACACAACTCCGATATACTGGCCGTTGCGATGGCGCACTTCGCAGTCTTCCGAGCGACCGTTTGCTTCCCAAACAAGTTTGAAGTTGTAGGGCAACCAGACCTCGGCGCCGAGGTCGAGCAGAGCGCCGGCTGGTGAAATGTTCTTCACTTGGCAATGAACGACCGGACGACCCGGAACGCGCACTATCGCGTGGTCGCTGTTGTTCTTGCGGCCGAACGCACGCCGCTCAACTTGCACTCTGACATTCATGACGGACCAGACCCGAATACGCTGTCGCCAGTCACGGGCGCAGTCCGCCCCCACGGGCGCGCGCTCGCCGATGGGTCATCCTGGCACGACGTCGTTAACCAAGCTTTACCGGGCGCTGCCCTCGGCCAAGCGCTGAGCGACGGTCTGGCAAAGTGCCTCCTGCGCCGCGTCCCACTTCACCATGTTCGAGCCAAACAGATTGGCCTGGGATTTCAGGATCACACCGTCGGCGAGAACCCGCAAACCGTTGGCCCGCAGCGTGTCGCCGCTCGTCGTAATATCGATGATGAGCTCGGCGGTGCCTGCAGCCGGCGCGCCTTCGGTGGCGCCCGCGCTCTCGACGATGCGGTAATCACCGAAACCTCTGGACGCAAAAAAGCGACGTGCGATGTTGACGTACTTCGTCGCGATCCGCGGCCACCGACCGTGCATGCGTCGGAAAGGCATCGCGATCGCCTGCAGATCCTCGATCGTCGCCACGTCGATCCAACACTGCGGCACGGCCACGACCACGTCGGCGAAACCAAAACCCAACTGGCCTAAGAACCTGATGCGCGTGTCCGCATCCGAGATCGTCTCGCGGATGAGATCTTCACCGGTAATGCCCAGGTGCACGCTGCCGTCCTTCAGTGCGCCCGCTATTTCGGAGGACGACACGTAGGCAACCTCGACACCCGGCAGTCCATCGATCTCGCCGCGATAACTGCGCGCATTGCCGACCTTGCGCACGTTGAGGCCCGACGCCGCGAAGAGTTCGGACGTCTGCTCCATCAGCCGTCCCTTCGACGGAATGGCCAGCGTGATCCTTCCGGTCATCGCCCGCCTCCGGACAAGGCCGCCAAAAGCCGCTCGGTGTGGATCGCCGCGCCGACCGCCGGCACATCGGCTTCCGCGCCCGCAGCCCGCATCAGGCCGTCGTAGCGCCCGCCGCCCGCAATCGGCCCGGCCGCTCCGAACGACTGCGTGCGCAACTCGAAAACCAGGCCTGTGTAGTACGCGAGCGTACGCCCGAACTCCGCCGCGAACGTCACGCGATCAAGATTTATGCCCGCGTTCGCCAGCATGGCGAGGCGGCGATCATACGTATCGAGCGCCGCGCCCGCACCGTTCTTCGATCCCTTGAGCAGCCTTGCGATTCTCTCGCCCGCCGTGCGCGCCGGTCCGCTCACCGCTACATAATCCTCGATCGATCGGGCAAGGGCCGTATCGAGCGGTGGCGCGGAGGCATCCTCCGCAAGCGCCATCAGGTTCTCGGTCATTTCTTCGAGCGTCCGCGTGCCGATAAGCTCGATACCTTGAGCTTCAAGATAAGCGCCGACGGCGGCTTCGCTTGCTTCGCGGTCGCGCGGATCGATGGCGCGCAGCAAGTCACGGGCTGAACCGCGCGCCTTCACCGCCTCGCCCGAGACCATGCGCTTCAACTCGTCCCGGAAGGCCCGCGGCTTCAGAAATGCATCCGCCAGCCGCTTCTGCCACCTGGGGGGCAGGCCAGCCGACCGCAGGACCGAACGGAAAAGACCAAGATCGCCCAGCTGCAAGGACCACTCGCGAAGCCCCGCAGCCTCGCTTGCCTCGATGATGAGCGCGACAGTGGCCGCTTCAGACACCTCGCGTTCTTGATCACCGAATCGCTCGATACCGGCCTGCTGAAATTCACGCGGGTGGACGGCGTCGGCGTCCTGCGGCTGATAGCGGAAGGCTGGTCCCGAGTAGCAGTATTTCGCGCGCGTGGAAGCGTCGGCGTGGCGCGCCAGATGCAGCCGGCACGTCGGCACCGTCAGGTCCGGTCGCAAGCAGAGTTCCGCGCCGTCGGGATCGGAGAACACATAGGTCCGCGCACGCAGGCTCTCGCCAATCACGTCCAGAAACACATCCGCCGGCTGGATGACCGCAGGCGCGACCGCCTCGTGCCCGGCCTCGACGAAGACCGACATCAACACTTGCGCCTGGGCTTCAAGAGCCGCGAATTCTCGTGCCGTCTCGGCGACCATCGGCGATCACCCCTGGTGCCGCGCGATGATCTTGCGCACTTCGTCGACGAGCCGCGCTTGAGGTACGGAGAGTTGCGCCGGGCGCAATTCCTTCCACTCCTTGTTGTCCTTGATCGCGGCAGCAGCCTTCGCGCCTTCGATCAGATCCTTGATCGTGACTTCGCCCTTTGCGCGCTCGTCCGAACCCTGAATGACGACGCAAGGGCTGTTGCGCTTGTCGGCGTATTTCATCTGCGCCTTCATGCCGGATGAACCGAGATACATTTCGGCGCTGATCCCGGCGGCGCGCAGCTCCTGCGTCAGCTTCTGATAATCGGCGACGTTGTCCTTATCGAGCACCAACACGACGACGGGTCCGAGCGGCGGCGCTTTCTGTCCTTTGACGAGCGACAGCGCGGCCTGCAGGCGGGAAACCCCAATCGCAAAACCCGTAGCGGGTACCTTCTGGCCCGTGAACCGCGCGACCAGGTCGTCATACCGGCCCCCGCCGCCTACTGAGCCGAAACGCACAGTGTTTCCGTCCTCATCCTTGACCGGAAATGTCAGCTCCGCTTCGAACACGGGGCCGGTGTAGTATTCGAGACCGCGGACAACGGAGGGATCGAAGCGCACCCGATCGGGGCCATAGCCCGCAGCGGAAACCAATTCGAGCGCCTGCGTGAGCTCGTCGAGCGCCACGACGGCAAGCGCATTGCCGCCGGCCATCGCACGAACATTCGCTAGGGCATTGTCACCCGATGCGCTGAGAAACAATGTGACCAGTTTGGCAGCGTCCGCATCTAGCCCGGCGCCAGCCGTGAAATCGCCACTCTCATCCTTGCGGCCCTTGCCCAGAAGCAGCGCCACACCGTCCGCGCCGAACTTATCGAACTTGTCCATCGCGCGAAGTACGGTGAGACGTTTGGCGGACTCCTCGGGCGCCGTCACATCGACGCCCGCAAGTTCAAGAATGCCGTCCAGCAGCTTGCGGTTGTTGAGCTTGATGACGTAGTCGCCGCGCTTGATGCCCAGCGCTTCCAACGTGTCGGCTGCCAGCATGCACATCTCGGCATCCGCGGCCATCGAGTCCGAGCCGATCGTGTCCGCGTCGAACTGCATGAATTGCCGGAAACGGCCCGGACCCGGTTTCTCGTTGCGATAGACGTTGCCCCAGGCATAGCGGCGAAACGGCTTCGGCAGGCTCTGATAGTTCTGCGCCACGTAGCGCGCCAGCGGCGCGGTCAGGTCGTAGCGCAGGCTCATCCACTGCTCGTCGTCGTCCTGGAACGAGAACACCCCTGCATTCGGCCGGTCTTGGTCCGGAAGGAACTTACCGAGCGCATCCGTGTATTCGAGAGCCGGCGTTTCCAGCGCAACAAACCCGTAGCGCTCGTACACCTCGCGGATCGTCGACAGCATGTCGTTGAGGCCGGAAAGCTCCTGCGCCTCGATATCGCGAAAACCCTTCGCAATGCGCGCCTCGGGGCGCACGTCTTTGTTGCTCTGTGACATGCCGATTGGGAAAGGTTGCTGTTAGTACCCGAAGGCACCCGGTCGAATGAGCCCGGCTTATAGCGGATAGGGCGGCCGCGGAAAAGTGAGCCTCAACGACCGAACGCGGCTCCGAGCCGCCGGCTAAAGGCCCGCAAATGGGTGTTTCCACGCAGCCGGCCCTTGGCGCGGTGGAACGCCGCTCGCGGCAGGGCCGAAAGGTCGCGCGCCACGATGAGGTCGTACAGGGGCATCTCGATTGCGCCGAAGCTGCGCTTGAAGCCCTCGTCGCGCAATCCCAGGTCGAAGCGTTTCACACCGCGCTCCGAAAAATAGCGGATGGCATCGAGGACGATGAGCCGGCCCGCCGATACCGGCTTCCAGGCTTCGCCGGCCGTCGAGATTCGCAACATCGCGAACGTGCCTTCGTGCAGAATGCCGAACAGGCTCGCGATGATTTCGCCATCGACCTCCAGTGCGAAAAGATATCCGAAGTCAGCGTCCGTGCCGTCAACCGCGAGACGCTCATAGAACGCGCGCTTTTCCGGATCGTCGAGCGAATAGGCGTCATTGCGGATACCGTGACGCGCAGCCTGCTGTTCTTCCAAAAGGGAGAACACGCGCGCAACCTCATCAACCCCGACGGCACGATAGAATTTGACGGTGCCTTCCTTCGCGAGCAGTCGCCGGCAACGATCCACATTACGCGCATACTCGCGCCCGCGTTCGGCCATGTACTCTTCGAACGTGCCGTCGAGCGTCAGGACGTTGCTCGTATGGCGCGCAGGGGTCAGGCCCGCGCGCGTCATGAGCGGGTTCACGCGCCGGCCGATGATGGCCGGCATCCGCTCGAGACGAATGAGCTCGATATCGCGCAACGCATGTCGAATGGCACGCCACGCACGGCGGATCGACCGTGGCTTAACCAGCGCCGCCGGACCAAGTATGGGCCCACCACAACCGGCCATGCCGAGATCGGCAAACTTGGCAACGCGCAAACGCCGCTTCCTCTTGATGAGCAACGGCAGGATGATCGCAACGTCGCCCGAATTACGCTCGGTCACGACGACAACGCAGGGCGTCGCCCTCTGCGCCGGTGCCAATTCCTCGTAAAGGACCGTCAACCAGTTGAGGGATTGAAAGCCGCTGGAGACGAGGCCGCCCTGGACGGCTTCGAGTGCGGCGAGCGCATCATCCGCGCCAATGAAGACTTCCGCTATAAACCGCGGCCCGCGCAACAACCTTTGACGCGGACGACTGTCCGTCGCCGCGCCCGCGATTGCGCCGCTTCCAATACTCGCCATCGACATACGCAACACAAACGATCGGTGGCCCCGCTCGAGCACTTGGCTCTTGCCGGAAGTATGGCTTTATAGCCCGCTACGTCAATGGCCTGGCACCGCACCGCCGCAAAGCACGTTTGACCGGCGTTCAATCATGGTCAGCCTGGGCCGCTGATGACACCCGCGGCGATGATCAGAAATGCCGTCTCGAATGCTTGCTGCACGGCAGCAATAGTCTCTTTCCTCGCGCCAAGCCCCTTTCGAACGCAGATGACTGCCGCAATCGCGGCTGCGGCGAAGCCAGCAACAGAAGCTAGCGCGGCGGTAACGGGAGACAACACAAGCGCCGCTGGCAAGAACCCGAAAAGCAGAGCCATCGCGAGGATATTGCTCGTGACGCCGTTGCCATCCGAACCACCCAAGTTAGCCGCCGAAGGTAACGCCCACATCACGAGGACCATGGCGAAGCGAGACGCGGCGTGAACGGCAATAAGCGTCCGCGCAGCAGAAAATGCATCCATGCCCATCAGCGCCGCGGCCTTGAGGCCCAGCACAGCCACGACGACGAGTGTTCCGGTACGCCGCGTCGCATCCCCAGCCAGGTGATCCGCTGCGCGCATCAGTCCGATCTCATGCACCGCGCCCGTCAACGCCAATGCCGCAGCGAGTGTCAACGCCACCGGGACGGGTTCGGGAAAGAAGGCGCCTGCACCGAGCAGTGTGAACGCCGCCGTCAAGCCGATAAGCAGTCCTACGAGAGGATAAAAGCCCGCCGCCACAGGCGCCTCTACGTGGTCCGCGTCGACGCGGGCGCCAATCAAAGACAAACGGCCCAGCGCCTCCAGGAAGGAGGAAAGTGCGCTTGAAATCATGCCGCCGGGTCCCGACCAACCGCATCAGAACTCATGCGCCGATATAATCCTCCGCCACGCGGCGCGGCTGCGGCGCCACTGTAGAATACTTCTCGAGTGCCTCGAGACCCGGCGGCACCGGCCCGCCATGCGCCCAGTCGAGCAGCTCCACCGTATGCACCACGGGCACGTCGAGAGCCGTCTGCAATTGCGTGATGCAGCCGATGTTTCCCGCGGCGACGATGTCCGGCCGCAGCGGTCGGATATTCGCTGCCTTGCGGTCGCGGAGCGCGGTCGCGATTTCGGGCTGCAGGATGTTGTAGACACCGGCCGAACCGCAGCACAGGTGCGGTTCCGGAATGTCGAGAAGCGTGAACCCCGCGTTGCGCAGCAGCACACGCGGTTGCGTTGTCACCCGCTGGCCATGTTGCAGCGAGCACGCCGCATGATAGGCGACCTTGAGGCTCGACCAGCGCTTGGGCGCACCGATATCATGCCGCGCCAGGAATTCGGTAACATCCATCGTGCGCGAGGAAATATCCTTCGCACGCGCGGCGTAGTCGGCATCTCGGGCCAGCATGTGCCCGTAATCCTTCACGGTTGTCCCGCAACCCGACGCGTTGATGATGATGGCGTCTACGTTGCCACGCGCGATCTCCTTGCTCCACGCATCGATATTGCGTTTTGCCATCCCAAGCGCTTCCGCCTCGCGTCCGATGTGCTGGCTCAACGCGCCACAGCATCCCGCGCCGGCCGAGACGATGACATCGATGCCGCTGCGCGCGAAGAGACGGATGGTGGCGTCGTTGATCTCGGGCCGCAGCACTTGCTGCGCGCAACCCGACAGCAGAACGACCCGTCCTGTACGAAGACCCGACGGAATGGCCGTGCCCGGACCGCTGAAGCGCCCGCGCGGAGACCGCTTGGCGGAAGCGAGATCGGTCATCGCCGCCAGTTCCGGCATACCGAAGCGCTTAAAGACGCCAGCGAAGCGCGCCCCAAGCGGCGCCGCGCGCAGCGCCCATCTGAACCGCGTCGGATAAGGCACGATACTCGCGAGCGTCTTTCGCAGCAGACGATCCTTGAAGCGCCTGCGCCCCGTCTTCTCGATGTGCCGCCGCGCGATCTCGACAAGATGCATGTAATCGACGCCCGAAGGGCACGTCGTCATGCACGAAAGACACGTCAGGCAGCGGTCGATATGAACCGAGACGCTCGGCTTGGACGGCACGTCTTTTTCGAGCATATCTTTGATGGCGTAGATGCGGCCACGCGGACTGTCTCGCTCATCCCCCAGGACCTGGTACGTCGGACAGGTCGCCGTACACAGCCCGCAATGCACGCAGCGCCGCAGAATCTTGTCTGCTTCCGCGATGCCCGGATCGAAGAGACGCCCCGGTTCGAAATTGGTCTGCATGAGGCCTGACGTTCCGTTCGGTTTGCGAGACTATATCGTGGCGTACATGCGCCCGCGGTTGAAAAGCGCCTGCGGATCAAAGGCAGACTTGATGCCCCGCGTCAGCCGCTCCATTTCCGGCTTCATGGGCTCGAACACCTCGACGGACGCACGCACCTCAGGTGCGGCGCGAATGAGCGTCGCGTGCCCGCCGCGCACCGCGACCGCGCGCCGGATGTCGGCCGCCCCCGCGTCGGCCTGAGCCGGCACTTCCAGCCAGATGAGGCCCCCCGACCAATCGTAGAATGCCACGGCGGGAAGGTTTTTCTGGATCGTCGCCACGATCTCCGGACCTTTCGTCGGCGCGGTCGAAATGCGCCAGAGCGCCGTATCGGCCGAAAACGGCATAACGGTGAGCGTCCTGAACTCGCTCCACACCCGCCAGCTCACTTCAGCTTCGAGCTCACGCGGCGTACCGTAGACTTTGAGCGCGTCCTTGAGCTTTCCTTTGCGTTCCTCGATCGAGGCTTGGAAATTCTCAAGCCGGATCATGGTGAGCGAGTCCCGGCTACCCCGAAGCGAAGGCTCCTGCAGCCGTGCCGCGCTGGCTTTCGGCAGATGGACGGCGCCGGACACCTCATACGGCGTTCCCATCGCGGTCGTCAGCAGCTCGATCGCAAGGTCGTCCGGAAGCCCACCATAGACAAGCGTGAGGATCGACTGCGGTAGCGGCACGACCTTGAACGTCACCTCGGTCATGATGGCGAGCGTGCCCCAGCTTCCAGTCAGCCCACGCGCGAGGTCGAGTCCCGTCACGTTTTTCATGACACGTCCGCCCGACTTGAAAAGCTCGCCACGACCGTTGACGGCCCGGACACCGAGCAAGTGATCGCGCGCGCTTCCCGATTGAACGCGCCGCGGGCCGCAGATGTTCGTAGCGAACACCCCGCCGATCGACAGCGAGCCGGCGGGCGATCCGATAGTGGGCCCGAGGTCGACGGGTTCGAACGCCAGCATTTGCCCTTTCTGGGCAAGCTCTGCTTCGATCGTGTAGAGAGGCGTTCCTGCGCGCGCCGACATCACGAGTTCCGTCGCCTCGTACAGCGTCACGCCCTTCAAGGTAGACGTTGTCACGACGCAATCCGCAGTCGCCGGCCGCCCTGCGTTGCGCAGCGCGCCATGGCCCACGACCTCCACAGTGCGATTCTGCGCCGCGAGTTTCGCGATCATGGATTGCAGCTCCCACTCGGCTGCTGGACGCAAAAGCTCGCTCACGGTTGGCCACGTATCCGGAAAATGAAATCCGACCGTTCAGCCTTAGGCCGCCTCGGGCGTCCGCGCAATCGTATCCGAGCGCAAACTTTCGCTTGCCTCGAGCGGGAACACCTTGGCCGAGTTGAGACGCCACGCCGGATCGAATACCGACTTGATGCGCATTTGAACGGCCAGATCGGTCGCGGAGAACTGTGCGACCATCAGATCCCGCTTCTCAATGCCGACACCGTGTTCGCCGGTAAGACAACCGCCGACTTCCACGCACAGCGAAAGGATCGCAGCGCCCGCATCTTCCGCTTTTTCCGCTTCGTCCGGCATGTTTGCATCATAGAGGATCAGCGGATGAAGATTGCCGTCGCCGGCATGGAAGATGTTGGCGGCCTTCAGCCCGCGCTCGGCGCAAATCTGACTTATGCGGGACAGCACATAGGGAAGCTGGCCGAGCGGAATCGTGCCGTCCATGCAGTAATAGTCGGATAGCCGACCGATCGCGCCGAAAGCCGCCTTCCTCCCGGCCCAGATACGCGCGCTGTGGTCCGCATCGGCGCTAATCTCGACCCGCTTGGGATCAAAACGCGCGGCGATAGCGGCGATCCGACTCAAGAGACTTTCGATCTCGGCGTCGGATCCCTCCACCTCGACGATCAGAAGCGCCTCGACGTCGAGCGGGTATCCGGCATGCGCGTAAGCCTCGCAAACTTCGATCGCGGGCCGGTCCATGTACTCGATCGCAACCGGAATGATGCCGGCGGCAATAATCGCTGCCACGCATTCGCCTGCGGTCTCGGGAGCCGAGAAGCCGAGCATCATCGGGCGCGCCCCCTCCGCAGCCTTGATAATGCGAACGGTCGCTTCCGTGATGAGCCCGAGCTGACCCTCCGACCCAACTACAAGGCTCAGCATGTCGTAACCGCTGCTTTCCAGATATGGCCCGCCAACCTCGACGACCGTGCCGTCCATCAGGACCATCTTGGCACCGAGCACGTTGTGCGTCGTTACCCCGTATTTGAGACAATGCGCGCCGCCAGAGTTCATGGCGAGGTTGCCGGCGATCGTGCAGGCAAGCTGCGACGAGGGATCTGGCGCATAGAAAAAGCCGCGCTCGGCCACCCGCGCCGAGATCGCCAGATTGGTGATGCCGGCCTCCACGCGCGCAAATCGGTTGGCATAGTCGACTTCGAGAATGCGGTTCATCTTCGAGATGCAGACGACGACGGCATCTTCCGCTGGTAGCGCGCCACCACACAGTGACGTTCCGGCGCCGCGGGGAACAACCTTAAGATTATTGTCGTGGCAATAACGTAGCACCTTCGCGACGTCCTCGGTCGAACGCGGCAGGGCCACGACCAGCGGCACGCGCCGGTAGGCGGTAAGCGCATCCGTCTCGTAAGCTCGACGCCCCTCCTCGTCCGTCACGAGCGCCTCGCGCCCAATGAGGCGCGCCAGATCATCACCTATTGTCGCCCGACGTGCGATCACACCGACATCGGGAGCGGGAAGCCTAACAGAGGTCATGACGAATATCCGAGCGAGCCTTGAGTTCTTTTTTCCCGAAGCTCTTGGGTAATCCCCTCGCACCCAATAAAATCGGACGCCGTGCCGTATTGTTCGTACACCGACATTCCGGCCTTATGGTTTCGCTTGCAGGAGAAAAACAGTCCTGCACCTGACACGATTATGCGACAGACTTTATTCTGGCATGTCTGAAGGGAGCCGAACGATGTCCAGTCAAAGAACCGTGACACCGCGAGACCCGAACGTGACTGCCATAAGCGATCTAGACATTTTTGCACGCGTCGCCCGGACAGGCAATATGTCGCTTGCTGGGCGGGAGATGGGACTCTCCCCCGCGGTTGTTTCCAAGCGCATCAGTCTGCTGGAGGAGCGGCTCGGCGCGCGCCTCTTCCAGCGCACCACCCGTCAGCTCACGCTCACCGAGACGGGCGAAGGCTACTTCAAGCGCGTCGTGGACATCCTGAGCCTCGTCGAAGAGGCGGAGGACTACGTTTCCCGGCGCAACACCAAGCCACGCGGCGTGTTGAAGATTTCCGCTCCCACATCATTCTTCTCCAAACACCTCGCACCGCACTTGCCGGACTTCTTGGACCGCTATCCCGATATCCAGCTCGATATCCAGGTGACCGACACATTCGCCGATATCATCCGCGAGGGATTCGACCTCGCCGTTCGCATCGGCGAGCTAGAGGATTCTTCGCTCGTCGCCCGCAAGCTTGCTTCGGAGACGCGAGTGATCTGCGCGACGCCCTCCTATCTCTCCAAGGCCGGTACGCCCAAATCACTCGCCGAGCTGGCTGCGCATAACTGCCTTCTCGGCGGCGCGCAGGATAGCTGGAAGCTCGACGGGCCGGACGGCAGCCACGACGTGCGCGTACACGGCAACCTGCGCTCCAACTCGGCCGAGCTGATACGAAACGGGCTGATGCAGGGTTTGGGCCTCGCATTGCGAGGCAGCTGGGACGTGGGCGACCATATCGCAAACGGCGAGCTCGTCGTCGTACTGCCCGAATACACCGGATCGAGCAAGAACGGCATTTACGCCGTCTATCCAAGCCGCGAATTCATGCCGACCAAGGTGCACGCATTCATCGAGTACTTCGCAGCAATCATCGAGCGCGAAGTTACCGCCAAAGCCCCGCACAATCCCAAGGCGCATCCAGTTGCCGCCATGGCAACACGCAACCGGCCACAGGCCAGCCGCTAGTCGATTTTTCGCAACGATAAATCGGTGATGTTTGACTGCGCACCAATTAGCGGCTGCTTCGGCAGGAATTCATGCACGCCCTGAGCTGACTGTCGCAGCTCGCGGATCCCTTGGTTTCGATCCGGCACTGGTTGTGCTGAGCGCGGCACCGCTGCACGCATTGGTCGGCAGCCGCCATCTGCACGCTGCTCGCTCCCACAAGCGCGCCAAACGCCAGCAGACATGCTGCTAGTCCAGAAATGGTGAACGAACGTCGAAACAACAGCCTGCCTCCGAAATGCTGGCCAACAGGCCTCAGAACGGCAAATTGCTTATCGTGGCCACCATGAACACAACCTGAACCACACAGCCGCGCTCGCCAGCGATCAGAAGGCGAGCTCCGCGAAGATGTGGTCGATATTTCCGCGCCAATCCCCATAAAAGCGCGCAAGCAGCTGGTCCGCAACTGTCCGGCTATTGCCGGCGATGCGTTCGACCGGCGCCAGGTACACGGTTTCATCCTGGTTCGCGCTATTGATGCGCCTACGGTTCTTGAGACCAAGCCGCGCAATGCGTACCACGTGCCTGGATATCTCACCGACCGTCGTGCCCTTGAACGGCGTCGCCAACGCTGTGCGCGGCACGCTGGCACGCAGCGTTTCCCGATCCTCGTGCGTCCAGTCCTTGACAAGCTGCCAAGCCTGGTCCAGCGCGAACTCGTCATAAAGGATGCCCGCCCAAAACGCCGGCAGCGCGGTGATCGACCCCCACCGGCCGCCATCCGCCCCGCGCATCTCGAGGAACCGCTTCAGGCGCACTTCCGGAAACAGAGTCGTCAGGTGGTCCGACCAATCGTCCAGCGTCGGCAACTGGCCTTCGAACCCCTTGAGCCGGCCGGCGAGGAATTCGCGGAACGACGCACCAGCGACATCGATGTAGTTTCCGTCGCGATATACGAAATACATCGGTACATCGAGAGCATAGTCGACGTATCGTTCGTAACTCATGCCGTCCTCGAACACGAACGGCAGCATCCCTGTTCGCCTCGGGTCGGTGTCGCGCCATACTTCGCTACGCATCGACTGGAAGCCGTTCGGCTGCCCCTCGGTAAAAGGCGATGATGCAAACAGCGCGGTGGCGATCGGTTGTAGCGCGAGGGAAACGCGCAGCTTCTTCACCATGTCGGCTTCGCTGGCGAAATCAAGATTCGCCTGAACCGTCGCCGTCCGGTACATCATGTCGAGGCCGCGCTTGCCAACCCTCGGCATGTAGCGCGTCATCACCGCGTATCGCTTTTTCGGCATTGTGGGAATTTGATCGAGCCGCCACTTCGGCGTGAAACCGACGCCAAGAAAGCCAATCGCCAAATCCTCGCCCACGTCGAGAACCTCACGCAAGTGCTGCTCAGTCTCCGCCGCCGTCTGGTGAAGCGTTTCGAGCGGCGCCCCCGAAAGCTCGAACTGGCCGCCGGGTTCAAGGCTGATGTTGCCGCCCTTCTCGCCGCTCGGGCGCTTCAGCGCGATAACGTTGTCGCCCTCGCGGATCGCAATCCAGCGGTAGCGTGAGATCAATTCTTGCATCAGCGCTGCAATGCCGTCAGGCCCGCCATAAGCGACGGGTTCGAGCGTGCCCGTTCGGAAAACGAACTTTTCGTGTTCGGTACCGATTCGCCAGTCGGCCTTCGGCTTCTCGCCCGCAGCAATCCAGGCGACGAGGTCGTCGCGCGATTCCACCAGGGGGCTTTTTGCGCCTTCTTCTCTTGTGGACATCAGCAGGGAACCAGATAGATCCGTTGTGATGCGGGAAACTCCCGCGTCCATGGGCGGTTTATGGCGGCAGCCGCGCACATCGGCAAGCGCCCTCGCGCTTAGCCGCACCGCCAGTCGCCAAGAACGGCATTGATCAGAGCAAGCGCCGCAACAGCAGCCGTATCGGCGCGCATGATGCGCGGACCTAGCGCCAAAGCCGTCACGAACGGCATGACCCTCAGCCGTTCCCGCTCTTCGTTAGTAAAGCCGCCCTCTGGGCCGATCAGCACGGCAAGCGGCCCATCACGGACCTTGTGCAACGTCGCGATAGGATCTGCGCCGCCTTTGTCTTCGTCGCAGAAAATCAGCGTGCGGTTGTCGTCCCAGTCATCAAGGGCCGACTCCAGCGTTACGGGATCGAGCACCTGCGGAACACGTAGGATTCCGCACTGTTCGGCCGCCTCGATGACATTCGCCCGCATGCGCTCCACCTTCACGCGCTCGGCGATGGTTCGCGCGGTGATCACCGGCCGCAAGCGCGCGACACCCATTTCAGTTGCCTTTTGCACCATGTAGTCGAGACGACCACGCTTGAGCGGCGCGAACAGATAGTCGATATCCGGCCCCGCTTCCTGCGGCCGCCGCAGCGTCTCAATCGTCAGACTGGCGGCGCGCTTCTTGACATCGCTCAGAACCGCCTCCCACTCACCGTCACGACCGTTGAAAACAAGCAGGCGCGCGCCCTTTTCCAGCCGCAACACGTTGATGAGATAGTGCGCCTGGTCCTGGTCGAGTTCGATCGTATGCGATGGCGCCAGGCCACCTGCAACGAAAAGCCGTTCTGAAACGAGATCACGAATCGCCATTCGCCGGTATTAGGCGAAGCCAACGGCTGCGGCAAACGGCCAACGCCGCGTCGACAGCTCAAGTTGCACGCCAAGGGTGCCAACGCTAGCGTCCACACCCAGGTGCGTTGGAAAACACTGAAGGTAACCATGTCGTTCGGTTCGACTGACGAGACCGTGGAAGCGATTGCCGACGCGCCGGCATCCAATTGGGTCGACCGCTTGGCGCCGCCGTCGTTGCGTCCATATCTGCGACTCGGTCGCTTCGACCGTCCGATCGGAATTTGGCTGCTGCTGTTTCCGTGCTGGTGGTCGCAGACCTTGGCCGAGGTCGCCTCCGACGCCCCATTCCCCAATATCTGGTACCTAACGTTGTTCGCCATCGGCGCAGCCGCAATGCGTGCCAGTGGTTGCGCCTATAACGACCTCGTCGACCGCGACATCGACGGCCGTGTGCAGCGGACGAAAAACCGCCCGATACCATCGGGCCAGATCACGCCGATCGAGGCCATCATATTCATTGTCGCGACGGCGTTGATCGGCCTGCTGGTGCTCGTCAATTTCAACCGCGCGACGATCTGGCTTGCCATGGCGTCGTTGCTCATCGTCGCTGCCTACCCGTTTGCCAAGCGCTTGATTTCCTATCCGCAGCTTGTCCTCGGCCTTGCCTTCAATTGGGGCGCGCTTGTCGGTTGGGTGGCGATCAAGGGGTCGCTCGATTGGGCGCCCATCGTCCTCTACATCGGCTGTGTGCTGTGGACCATCGGCTACGACACGATCTACGCCCACCAAGACAAGGAGGACGACGCGCTTCTGGGCCTCGGCTCGACCGCATTGCGTTTCGGTGACGATACCGTCTCATATGTCGGCGCGCTTTACGGCCTCGCGGTCGTCTTGTGGCTGTTGGCGGGCGCCCTGGCAGGCGCCCACCTCGTCTATTTCCTCGCCGTTACACTCGTCTTCCTGCAGATGTCCTGGCAGGTCTCCACGCTCGACATCCGCGACCCAGCCAACTGTCTGCGCCGTTTCCGCTCGAACCGAGATGTCGGGATCGCTGTCTTCCTGGGCCTCGTGGCCGATATGATGCTGTCGTGGTTTGCGGGCCTAAGCTGAGGCCCCACCAAAGCCGGCGCGGCGCGGAAGCTTTCGCCTCCGCACCGCGCCAAAATCGCCCCAGTGCTGACTTTTCGAGCGGCCGTTCACCCAGCCTGCTGTGAATCTTGTCAGAATTCCCTTCCGAACGCCTTAAGCAGCAGCGTAAACATTGCGTATTCGGGGTGTTTCAAAATGACCGCATCGGCGGGGTCAAGCGCGGTTGACGGCGGGCGAGGGGTGCGCTTTGTGGAGACATGAATTGAAGTTCTTCGCAGGAAAGATTCGTCTGGTCCATGAGCGAGAAACCCCAACTTCTGCATCTGGTTTTCGGCGGCGAGGTCAAATCGCTCGATAGCCATGAATTCCGTGATCTGTCGGCCCTCGACATCGTCGGCGTATTTCCGGACTATGCGACCGCATACGCTGCCTGGAAAGGTGCGGCCCAGAAGAGCGTCGACAACGCCATGATGCGCTATTTCGTCGTGCACATGCACCGGCTGCTCGAACCCGATACGCTCGGTAAACAAACGCGCAGCCAATCGTGACGACCACCACAGACAAGAGTTCGAAGCCCAAGCGCGCGAGCCTGAGACTGGATCCTGAAGCGCGCGCGCTGCTCAGGCGCTTCATGCTGGACTGGGTTTGGCCCCGGCGCATGGAGTTGGCCTGGACGCTGACGCTCACCGCCTTCCTGGCGGCTGCGACGGGCGCCTATCCGGCCATCATCAAGGCGTCTTTCGACACACTGATGAGCGGCGATAAAAATGCCTTGCCCTACGTTCTGGGTGCCATCGTCGCGATCACGGCCTTACGCGCCGTATTCTTGTACTATCAGGCCGTCGCTACCAACCATTTCGTGCTGCGCATCGGTGCAGACATGCAGAAGAAGGCGTTCAAGCATTTGATCAGCGCCGACTTCGCGCGTCTGTCGCGCGAGACCCCGGGCCGGCTCGTCTCGCGACTCACCAACGACATATCCTTCGTGCAGCAGGCGCTGACTGCCGGACTTAATTCGGCGGTCCGCGACACGCTGTCCGTTATCGCTCTCGTCGCGTCCATGCTGTACCTCGACTGGGCGATGACGCTGATCGTGCTCGGTGTCTATCCGCTGGCGGCACTTCCCGTTGCCGCAATCGCCGACCGTCTGCGCCGCGTCGCCAAGCGCACGCAGACCGAACTGGGCGACATGACGTCTCTACTCACCGAGAAGCTTTCCGGCGCGCGTCTCATCAAGTCGTTCCGGCTTGAAGATTACGCTTCCTCGCGCCTCGACAGCAGCTTCGAACAGATCTTCAGCTTGCGCATGAAGGCGGTCCGTACGCGCGCGCGCATGGACCCGATGCTGGAAGTTTTGGGCGGGCTTGCGATTGCTGGCGTCGTCGCCTTCGCCTATCTGCGCATCTCGACCGGAATCTCGACCGTCGGCGATTTCATGGGCTTCGTAACCGCGCTCTTGATGGCGGCACAGCCGATCCGTGCTCTCGGCAATCTGGCCGGCCGCATCCAGGAAGGTATATCGGCCGGCGAGAGCTATTATGGGCTGATCGACGAACGTCCGCGCATCGTCGACGCACCAAACGCCAAACCGCTGCAGATCACCGACGGAGCGATTTCGTTCCGAAACGTCGGCTTCGCCTACGATCCGGCCTCCAAGGACCGCGCAGTCTATAACTTCAATCTTGAGGTTCCCGGCGGCAAGACGGTCGCTCTCGTCGGCCGCTCGGGCGCCGGAAAATCGACGGTCGTCAATCTCGTTCCGCGCCTGTTTGATGTGACCGAAGGGGCTATCCTGATTGACGGGCAGAACGTCCGCGACGTGACGATCGACACTCTGCGCGCCCAAGTCGCCATCGTCAGTCAGGACATTACACTGTTCGACGATACGATCGCCGCCAATATCGCTCTCGGTCAACTCAACGCGAGCGAAGAGAGCATCGTCGCCGCCGCCAAGGCCGCCGCCGCGCACGACTTTATCATGGCACAGCCGGACGGCTACCAGACCGTCATCGGTGACCGCGGCGGACGCCTTTCGGGCGGCCAGCGTCAGCGCCTAGCCCTCGCCCGCGCAATCCTTAAGGACGCTCCTATCCTTCTTTTGGACGAAGCGACGAGCGCGCTCGACAACGAAAGCGAACAACTCGTGCAGGAGGCACTGGCGCGTTTCACGCGCAACCGCACCACGCTCGTGATCGCTCATCGCCTGTCAACGGTACAGAACGCCGATATCATCTGCGTGATGGAAGCGGGCTACGTGGTGGAACGCGGCACGCATACAGAGTTGCTCGCACGCAATGGCCACTATGCGCGTCTGTCGAGCCCCGGCTACGGCCAGATGCTGGCGAGTTGACGTGCCGACGCTATTCCCGCTTAAGTATGCCGTTCACGAGACGGTTCGCCCAGCCTTTGGCCTTGAACGAGCGATTCACCTCGTCCGCATCGTATTCGGTTTCGACCCAATCCCAAAACGAGATGGGCGAACGCGCGTTGTCCTCAAGGTAACGTTCGAAGACGTAGTCGAGCACCCCCGTATCGGCACTGCGCACGTGCCCGAAGCGGAGCGACAGCTGCCGCCGCGCCTCCTCGATGGGCACGCCGTCGCGAACATGCTGAAGAATGACGCTCATGAGACCGGCTCGATCGGCGCCGGACTTGCAATGAACGAGGATCGGGTAGTCGACGGCTGTCAGCAGGTCCCGCATACTCTTCAATTCCTCGCGCGAGGGCGCGGCGCGCGATTTCAACCGGATGTTGACGAGTTTCACTCCATGGCGGGCACATGCGCGCTCCTGCAACCAGCGGGTGCCGAACGTCTGCTCACCGCGAAGATTGACGATGGTCTTGACGCCACGGTTGGCGAACCAGCCGATCTGGTGGGGCGCAGGCTGAGCCGAACGCCAGGCGTCCTTCGACACCTTGTGCCGATTGTTGTAGACCACCCGCACGATGCCGTAGTCGACGAACAGCATCTCCACGTAGCACAAGGCTGGCGCCACCGATCGGCTGAGCCAATCCGGCGAATGGTTGATGGCATTGTGAAGGAGCTCGCCGCTCCTTCGTCTCAGCCGACGCTTGGCTTTCTTGATAAGGCTGGCCATGGCCGCGTTATGGTATCTCCACTGGCCGCGGCATTGGTGCGCAGCTTGGTAAGAAGTGCCCGTGAATTTGCGGTGCCGCCGCGCGAAACGGCGCCGCTCCGCCTTACGGCGCGTCTAGGAAGGCCTAGTTATGCACTGTGACAACTCTCGGCAAGAGGATACGCCAGCGACAACAATGCGATACGTGACTTTCGTTGCGGAAATTCGAGGTAGCCGCCCTGCATGGCCGTAACTAACCTACTGACGGGGTTCGGTGGACGCACCATCGCGGGCCTCATCAAGCACATATCAGCGCACTCCGAGACGATTTATGAGCCTGCCGATCTGCGGGATCGGCTCAGGGCGAGCCACCCGACGATCGTTGCGTGCTGGCACGGTCAGTTCATGATGACCGCGGTCCTTCACCCCGGCGACGTAAAGGTCGCAGCCATGGTCGCACGCCATGGCGATGCCGACCTTATCGGCGAGGCGATGCGCCGCTTCGATGTTGAGCTTATTCGCGGCGCCGGTGCCGGCGACCGCAAGCGCGATCGCGGAGGCGCCCACGCCTTGCGAGCATCTGTGCGCGCTCTGCAAAACGATACCTCGCTTGTCATGACCGCCGATATCCCGCCCGGCCCAGCGCGCGTTGCGGGGCTCGGCATCATCACCATCGCCAGGCTATCCGGCCGTCCGATATCCCCAGTCGCCGCCGCCACCAGCCGCTTCATGTCGTTCGACACATGGAGCCGCCTCACCTTCAATCTGCCGTCATCGAAACTGGCGCTCGTTGGCGCCGAACCGGTCGTCGTACCCCCCGACGCCGACGACGCAATGATGGAAGCCAAACGCCTAGAACTGGACAGCAAGCTCAACGCAGCCATGGCGCGCGCATATGAACTCGCTGGCGCCGACATCACGCGCGCCACGCCGCTCGATCATCTGGCCGCACTCTCTCCACCAGAACCCGGCGCCGGGCTCAGGCTCTATCGTGCCGGCATGACTTTGTTGCAGCCGGCCGTGCCGGCGCTCCTCAACGTGCGCGGTCAGCGCGGCAAGGAAGACGCAAGGCGCCGTGGCGAACGGCTGGGCTTTGCCGGGCACCCCCGACCCAAGGGCCAACTCGTGTGGGTTCACGCCGCAAGCGTCGGCGAGACCAACGCCGTTCTGCCGATCATCAAAGCTCTGCTCGATGCCCATCCTCAAACCCATCTTTTGCTGACGACCGGCACTGTGACGTCGGCCGACATCGCGGCCCAACGTCTGCCCGAGCGCGCGCTGCACCAGTACGTACCGCTCGACGTACCTCGCTATGTTGAGCGCTTCCTCGATCACTGGCGGCCGAACATCGCTATTTTCACCGAGTCCGATATCTGGCCGAACCTGGTGCTCTCCGCGGCGGCGCGCCACATCCCGCTGGTTCTGGTGAATGCTCGCATGTCGCCACGCAGCCAACGCCGCTGGCGCAAGTTCGCTCGCTTCGGCCGACCGCTGTTCTCGCGCTTCTCGGCCGTGCTGGCGCAGAACTCCGCTATCGCGAAAACGATCAAGCGGCTTGGCGCGCCAAACGTCATCATCGCCGGCAACCTGAAGATCGACGCGCCGCCGCCGCCGGTGGACACCGCCGCACTCGCATGTTTGCGGGATGCGATCGGCTCGCGCCCGGTACTCTTGGCCGCGAGCACCCACCCGGGCGAAGATACCGTTATAGCAGCCGCCCATTCGCTGATGCGCAACGAGCTCCCCGAGCTCCTCACCATCATCGTCCCGCGCCACCCGGAACGCGGCGACGGACTGGCCGCGACGCTCGGCGGCCTCGGATTGAAGGTGGAATTGCGGAGCCGCACCGTGACGCCGGGCGCCAAAACGGAAATCTACATCGCCGATACCATAGGCGAGCTCGGCACGTTCTATGCGCTGGCACCCGTGGCATTGATCGGTGGTTCTCTCGTTGAGCGCGGCGGGCAGAACCCCATCGAAGCGGTTCGCCACGGAACCGTCGTTTTGACCGGTCCTTTCACGCATAATTTTCGAGACGCCTACACAGCGCTCTTGCAGACAAAAGGCGCCGTCGAGGTTCGCTCTTCTGACGAAATCGCACGCATCGCAACCCGGCTACTGACCGACAGCGCGGAGGCGGAGCGCATGCGCAAAGACGCCGAGAAGGCGCTTGCCGAACTTGGCGGCGCCCTGACACGCACGCTCAGCGCCATCGAGCCACTGCTCGGCAAAGAGCGGGGCTAGCGCCGTGGCGTTGCGCGAGCCCGCATGGTGGTACGCGGAGCGGAGCTGGCAGGCGGCCGTCCTGGCACCTGTTGCTGCGCTCTACGGCCGCATCGCGCGATCGCGTTACGAAAACACGAAACCCTACCGCAGCAAGCTGCCCGTCATCTGCGTCGGCAACCTGACCGCTGGCGGAAACGGGAAAACTCCGCTCGCCATCGCGCTCGCCGCCCTCGTTGAGCGCGAGGGCCGCAAGCCCTGGTTCCTGTCACGCGGCTATGGCGGCAGGTTGAGCGGCCCGGCTCGCGTCGATCCGAAACTGCACACCGCAGCCGACGTTGGCGACGAACCTTTGCTCCTTGCCCGCCACGCACCGGTCGTCATTGCGCGCGACCGCGCGGTTGGCGCCGCCTGGATTGAGGCGTCCGCAGGCGAGAACGCGGCCATCATCATGGACGACGGCCTGCAGAACCCGTCAGTCGCAAAGACCCTGACGATAGCACTGGTGGATCGCCGGCGCGGTATCGGCAACGGCATGGTGATTCCTGCGGGACCGCTCCGCGCACCGCTCGGGTTTCAGGCCCGTCTCGCCGACTTGGTCGTCACCACCGGAGATGGCGAGGGAACCGCCGCCCCCTCGATCAAATCGCTTCTGGAGCTGACGGATGTCGACGTGCTGGCCGCAACGACTCGCGGCATCGATGCCGGATGGCTCGACGGGCAATCCGTTCTTGCCTACGCCGGAATCGCCAACCCCAACCGCTTCTTTACACTGCTTGCAAGGCTTGGCGCCAAAGTGGTGGCTGAGCGGTCTTTCCCCGACCACCATGCCTTTAGCGACAACGACGCCGCTGCACTCGTACGCGAAGCGGCAGACCTTGGCGCGACCCTCGTCACGACCGAAAAGGACTTCGTCAGGCTATCAAGTGAACCCAGCGCGCTCGGGGAACTGAAGCGCCTGTCGCGTGTACTGGCGATCCGCCCGACGTTCGACGACGAGGCACAGGCCGTCCTGGACCGAATGCTAAGCGAAGCACTGAGCCGTTGACACCCGCGCTGACGAGATCGCCTCAGCCCCGGCCCTTGAGCTCAAGGTACCGTTTGACCGATATGGCGGCCGACGCATATGGCTCTTGCGCGTCAACGCTCCAGTATTTGAGATCCGCGAGCGCGATCGGCTGGCCAGTGACCGCGCACCGCACGAAATCTCCCGGCGTCAGCACTTCGAATTCCCCATCGAGATAACGAATCTTTGCCTCGTTTCGGACGCCAAAGAATTTCTCGATGCGGTTCATGCCCTACCCTGGATGCGCGATGAGGCTCGGCCTTCTCGGAGCCGGCCGGTTCGTTCGACCGTCTCTTCTACACTATTGCCGCTAAAAAAGTGAGCCCTGTCCCCCCGGACCCTTGTCCCCCGGGTCCTTGCCGCCACGTCCGCCGTCGCGCGGGCGCGACTTGTTAACGCCTGTGGCCTTGGGCGATGTTGCGCCACCGCGCGCTTCTGCCTCCACCCGGCCATCGGAGAATTCGATCGAAAGACGCGCGCCCGTTGACACCGATCCGGCATGGCGGATCGTACGGCCCTCGCTATTGCGAACCAGCGCGAATCCGCGCGCAAGCACACTCTGATAACCAAGCGACACCAGTAGCGCGCTGCGCCCATCAAGCTCGCGGCGATACACTTTTATACGTGCTGCGAGGGCCTGCGTTGCGCGCACACCAAAGGCCGACAGCCGCTCGCCGGCCCGGCCGATCTTCTGTAACAACGGTGCGGGCGATAACCGCGAGCCCGCGCGCGCAAGCCGCAACCCATGCGCGCGCGTATTCGACATCAACGCGCGCCCGAGCCGTTTGTCGCAGGCATCGAAGCGCTGGCGCGGCAGCGCCAGCATGTCCTCAAGCTTCGGGAGCCCACGGGCCGACGCTTTCAAATGCGTGCGATGGCCTTCGAGCACGCGGCGCACCGCCGTACGGTGACGAGCCCCGAACTTTTCGACGCCTTCGACGAGTTCGGAATATTTGGGCACCGCCCATTCGGCAGCCTTGGTCGGTGTCGGCGCACGCGCATCCGCGACGAGGTCGATCAGCGTCCAGTCCGTTTCGTGCCCAACGGCGGAGATCAGCGGAATGCGGCTTTCAAATACCGCGCGCACCACGATCTCCTCGTTGAAGCTCCACAGATCCTCAAGGCTGCCGCCGCCGCGCGCGACGATCAGCACATCGGGACGGGCAATTGGCCCGCCCGGCGCAATCGCGTTGAAACCGCGAATGGCGGCGGCGACTTCGGCGGCACTCCCCTCTCCTTGTACGCGCACCGGCCACACCAGCACGCGCGTCGGAAAGCGTTCCTCGAACCCATGCAGCATGTCGTGGATGACCGCGCCGGTCGGCGAGGTGACGATGCCGACGACACGCGGCAGGAACGGACGCTGCTTCTTGTGCGCGTCGTCGAACAGCCCTTCGGCGGCGAACTTGCGTTTGCGCTCCTCGATCAGGGCCATCAACGCGCCGGCGCCAGCAGGCTCGAGCGCGTCGATCACAATCTGATACTTGGAAGAACCGGGGAAGGTCGTGACCCTGCCTTGAGCAATGACTTCCATGCCCTCCTCAGGCTTGAACCGCAGCCGACCGAACGTGCCCTTCCAGATCACGGCCTCGATCTTGGCCTTGTCGTCCTTCAGAGAGAAATAGCAGTGCCCGGAGGCGTGCGGGCCACGATAGCCCAATATTTCGCCTTTCAGCCGGACATGTCCGAAGCCATCCTCCAGCGCGCGCTTGATGGCACCCGCAAGCTCCGAGACGGAAAACTCCGGCGCGTTGCTGGTTGGTCTTTCCGGACTGTTCGTCGGCGTCGAAATGAGGGGTCCTCCGGGCTTGCCTCGGACGGGTTCGATGCTACACCAGGATCCGGATTGCAACAGGCGACCTGATGAATGTCCTCCTTGTCGGCTCCGGCGGACGCGAGCACGCGCTAGCCTGGGCTTTGAGCGCCAGCCCACTTCTCAAAACGCTCTACTGCGCACCCGGCAATCCCGGCATCGCCGAGCACGCGACATGCGTGAAACTCGACGTGTCCGATCATGACGCGGTGATCGCATTCTGCCGAGAGCACCATATCGGCTTCGTCATCATCGGTCCTGAAGCCCCGCTCGTCGCGGGTCTCGGCGACGCACTCGACGACGCCGGTATCAAATACTTCGGTCCGACGAAAGCCGCAGCCCAGCTCGAAGGCTCGAAAGGCTACACCAAGGACCTCTGTCGCGAGTTTGGCATCCCGACCGCCGCCTACGGCCGCTTCAAGGATACCGCCTCCGCAAAGGCCTACCTTGCAAACCAAAAGCTCCCGATCGTCGTGAAGGCCGATGGGCTTGCTGCGGGCAAAGGCGTCGTTATCGCCCAGTCTCTGACGGAAGCGAAAGCCGCCATCGAGGCCTGCTTCACGGGTGCCTTCGGAGCAGCGGGCGCGGAGGTCGTGATCGAGGAATTTCTCGAAGGTGAGGAGGCAAGCTTCTTCGCCCTTTGCGACGGAACGACCGCATTGGCGCTCGCCTCCGCACAAGACCACAAACGCGTAGGAGACGCCGATACCGGGCCGAACACAGGCGGCATGGGTGCCTATTCGCCAGCGCCCGTAGTGACGCCGGAGATCGCCGCCCGCGTCATGCGCGAAATCATCGATCCGACCGTCGCGGCCATGCGCCAGCGCGGCACTCCTTTTAAGGGCGTGCTGTTCGCTGGCCTGATGATCACGCCCGATGGCCCCAAGCTCATCGAATACAATGTCCGTTTCGGAGACCCGGAAACGCAGGTCCTGATGATGCGCATGAAGTCGGACGTACTCGCGGCACTGCTCGCAACGGCAGACGGCGTGCTCGACGCCTTTGACATTCGCTGGAAGGATGACGCCGCGTTGACCGTCGTGCTTGCCGCCAGCGGCTATCCTGGGACGCCGATACGCGGCACGGAAATCAAGGGCCTGGAATCCGCCGCGCGCGTCGCCGGCGTCGAGATTTTCCACGCCGGGACGCGGCGGGAGGGAGACCGCATACTCGCCGACGGCGGACGCGTGCTGAATGTAACCGCCATAGCGCCGACGCTCGCGCAAGCGCGCGACCGCGCCTATGAAGCCGTTTCGCGCATCGATTGGCCAGGTGGCTTTTGCCGCAAGGACATCGCCTGGCGCGCGCTCAAAGGGCGCGAAGCATGAAGGCAGTGGCGGCAGCGCCAGCCGGTGGATTGCCCGCGCGCACACCGCGCGTTGGATTGGCGCTCGGCGGCGGCGGCGCACGAGGGCTCGCTCACATCGCCATGCTCGAAGCCTTCGACGAGCTTGGTATCCGCCCCTCGGTTATCGCGGGAACATCGATCGGCGCAATTTACGGCGCGGCCTACGCATCAGGAATTTCCGGCAGTGAACTGAGAGCCTACACGCGCGAGATCCTCGCGCAGCGATTGGGCCTGGTCCGCGATCTCTTCTTTGCCCGCGCACGCCCGTTGCAGCGCATGATCACGCTATTCGCCAACCGCGGCGCCATCCTCGACCCTGACGCGCTGCTCGATTTGATCATGCCGCGCCGCGTCGCCGCCGATTTCGCCGCGCTCGATATCCCGCTCAGGATCGTTGCGTCCGACTTCTACGAGCAGGAGCCCACCATTTTCACCGAAGGCTCGGTGCGCGTCGCGGTGGCGGCCAGCATGGCGCTGCCGGTGATCTTTCAACCCGTCGTCGTCGCCGGACGCGCGCTTATCGACGGCGGCATGACCAATCCTCTGCCCTTCGACATTCTAAGTCATGAGGCCGATATTGTCGTTGCCATCGACGTCTCGGGGGCGCCCGTGCCCGACGCGCGCCGACCAACGCCGACGGCCTTCGAAGCGCTGTTCGCCAGCGCCTTCTTGTTCGAGCGGACGATCGTGAAGGAGAAGCTCAAGTCAAGTCAGCCCGATATTCTCATCCGCGCCGGCACCAGCCAGTTCCAAGTCCTCGACTTCCTAAAGTGCGATGAGATCCTGGCCGCGGCCGAACCTGCCAAGGAACGGCTGAAGGCGCAACTCACCCGCATTCTTTCGGTCGACACCCTGCCCGTGATCGATGCGGCACAGCCTATTGCAGCCGAGGTCCAAGGCACGGTGGCGATTGCGACCGCCAAGTTGCCCAAACCAAAAAAATCGCGGACGCGCGGTCTGCTGTCCCGGCGCCGCAAGGGCGGCGCCGACACATGATCACCCGCCAAGCTTCTTGATCAGCGCTTGAGCAGCGGCCGGATTGCGGACCTTTGCCGAGGAAATAAAGAACAGAAATACGTCGCCGCCCTTCGCCCAACTTTTCGCACGCTTGGCAACATCCGCGAGCTGCTTGTCAGTGACGCCCGTTACGGGCTTTTCCTGCGTTATCATGAAGCGAGCATAGGTGAAGCCCCCGCTCGCCTCATCGATCGTGGGATAATCTTCACCCGTTGCGAACACGATCGCCACGCCGTGCTTTTTCGCGAGCTCCGTGAACGCGGGCACTTCAAAACTAGGGTGGCGCACTTCGACCGCGTGGCGAAGGGCTAACCCATCCATCGTCTTCGGCAAGAGCGACAGGAACGCCCCGAAGTCTTCCGGGTCGAATTTCTTCGTTGGCATGAACTGCCATACGATCGGCCCGAGCTTGGACCCGAGCTCGGTCATTCCCTGCTCAAGGAACCGCGTAACGCTCGGGCCGCCCTCCGCAAGGATCTTGCGGTTGGTCGCATACCGCGACGCCTTCACCGTGAACACGAAGTCGTCGGGCGTCTGCTCACGCCAGGCGATCCAGCTCTTCGGCTTGAAGGTCGAATAATAAGTGCCGTTGATCTCGATGGATGTCAGTGCGCGCGACGCAAATTCGAGTTCGCGCTTTTGGGGAAGGCCCTCGGGATAGAACACGCCACGCCAGGGCTCGAACGTCCAGCCTCCCACTCCGACACGGATATTGCCGGCCATGCCGCCATCCTTCAGATCATGCCAACCATGGAGGCGGGCCAAGGATTTCGATGCCATACTCCGCGGCAACGCGCGCTAGCTTTTCGAAATCCGCAGGGGCGTCGCTAAGGGGCGGCAACGTCAGAGTCGCGGCCGGTTGCGCCAGCGCGCGAACGAAATTCTCAAAGCCCGCCGGTTCCGCCCCGAGCAGAAATTTGGCTGTCGGGGAAGCGACACGAAACGCATGCGGAATGTCGCGCGGTCCATAGACGAACGCACCCGCTGTCGCATCAAACGCCGTCTCCGCGACCCAGAACTGAAGCTTGCCGTCCAGAATGTAGAACCACTCGTCCTCGCGCGCGTGCATGTGCAGCGGCGTTCCCGAACCCTCGCTCCCGAAATGCTCGATGATCGTCGTGGCGCCAGCGGTCTGCGCGCCCGTTGCCTTTACGATCAGCAGATAGTCAAGAAACCAAAGCGCCTCGCCTTCGCCTGGCTTTGCGGCAACGGGAATGCGCATTTCCATGATCGGCCCCTGTGATGCTGGACGCTCAACCATCCATACCACGGTGCCGGAGCAAGGCGACAACCATGCATGACGCGAAACTTAGTCGGCGATGATCGAGATGCTGACCTTGTCGCCCCCTTCATGATCCTCAACCTCTAGGATCACGCCATGGGCTTCCGGGCTTTCCGCGGCCCGTAGAACTTGTGCGATGTCGACCTGATCGCAAAGTTTGTCGCCTGCCGCTTTCGTCAACAGTCCGGTTGCACCGCGCGCCAGCCATAGAGGCACCGTGATGGTGGCCGAGGGCTTGCCGCCTTCGAGGACGTCAATCTTTATTTTCGCCATTTGGGGAGCTCTCGCAGTAGCCTCATGAGTCAGTGGCGTTTCGCCAGCAGGTTGCGGCGGACGCCAGTGGTCGCGCAGTTCCGGCCGGAACCGACGGCGCATGCGATTTGTGCCCATCGGCGAATTTCCAAGCCGATTCAATGACAGCAAAACGTCGTCCGAGGGCGACGCTTGTTATCCACAGCCCCGTACACGGCCGATGGAATGAAATCGCCATCTCGTGCGTTGTCCCCTCAAGAAACCGGTTGGAGACCTTGTGTTCGCGTTCTTCCTACCGATTTGGAACGCTTCGCTTGTTGACTGCGTACCACGTCATCGAGGCGTAGATCGGGTGGGTCGAGCATCGCGCTCGACCCACTTTTTTTAAGGCGGTACGCCTTAACCGGAGTCAGGGATCTCACGCCCGAATTCGTCTTCCAGGTCGCGCTCCAGCTTCACGAGATCGTCCGGCAACGGCATGCCGAAGGCTTTAAGCTCGTTGAGCTTCTCTCTCAGAGCAAGATAGATCTCATGACTGTCTTCGGGCTCGTTCTGCATTTGCGTAAGCAGCAACGAGATGTCCATCTTAAGTTTATCGAAGGCCATGGCGTGCCTCGCCTTTCCGACTGAAGCGGCTATGCTAGCATGATCGCCGGCCTTCGATCATCACTGGGTTCCGGCAGCCGACGCCGCTTGATACGTCGGACGTGCATTTTCGCGCCTAAGTTCCGGCTAGAACAAATTTGTGATCGAAGCAATCATCTTCGCCGCCGCGCTTGGATCGGGCCTGATGGCGGGCCTGTTCTTCGTCTTTTCGACCTTCATCATGGCCGCGTTCGAACGCATCGCACCGGCAAGCGGCATAGCCGCGATGCAATCGATCAATACCGTGATCCTCACGCCATCCTTCTTCTTCGTCTTTTTCGGAACGGCGCTGCTTTGCATGACGCTGCTCTTTGGCAACGCTATCTTCGCGACTGGACGTGGTGGAATCACGTGCGCACGCTTGCCTGCACGCTATCGGCGGCCTGCTTCATATACGCCTACGGCGCGTCAGCTTGATATCATCGGCTGCTTGTCCAGAAACGCCCGCAGGATGTCGGCGGTCTGGCGCGGAAATTGATCGACGAAGAAATGCCCGCCCGGCAGCGACGCTATTGTCGTATTCGAACACAACTTGCGCCACTCCGCCGGAATGTCGAACAACCCGGCCATGACGCCGGTCGAGCCGTAGAGCACGAGCGTCGGACAATCGACGAGCCGGCCCTGATCAGCGGTATCATGCGCGAGATCGACGGTGACGGCCGCGCGATAGTCGCAGCATGACCCGTGGATCATCTCTGGCGTGCGCCAGCAGCGGCGGTATTCCGCCATTTGTTCCGCATCGAAGTCGGAAATCTTGGCAGCGCCCCAACCGACGAGCGACGTCTCGTAGAAATAGTCGGGATCGCTGCCGATGAAGCGCTCGGGAAACGGTGCCGGTTGCGAAAGATAATACCAGTGCCAGTAGGCGCCCGCGACTTTGCGATTGGTCTCTTCCAGCATCACGTAGGTCGGCACGATGTCCATGACCGCAAGGCTCGCGACCACGTCGGGATGGTCGAGCGCCATGCGATAGCCGGTGCGCCCGCCACGGTCGTGGCCCAGCATGTGAAAGCGCGAAAAGCCGAGCGCACGCATCAGGCCGACCTGATCCGCAGCCAACGCTCGAAATGCGTAGTTTGAATTGTCTGGTAGCCCGACCGGCTTGGCGCTGTCGCCATAGCCGCGCAGATCGGCCGCAACCACTGTGTAACGTGCCGCCAAGAGCGGGGCGACATGGGCCCACATCGCCTTGGACTGGGGGAACCCGTGCAATAGGAGCACCGGCGGCCCCGACCCGCCGACGACACACGCGATATCGATTCCGTCGACGTTGACGGTCTTGGCTTCAAAGCCGGCGAACATGAAAGGTCCTGTCACAAAGGTAAACGCAAGCGCGGTTCTGGGACATGCAGCGCGCTCTTCTTAATACCGTACCGCCCGGCCCGCGAGAATTCCCGCCAGTGACGCGCGATCGTAGGGCCGATTTTTAAGCTTCTGCTGACACCATGCGCAGCACGGAAGTGTGCGTTAGTCGGAGTGCCCAAATGAAACGCGAAGCTGTCGAGATCCTCTCAACGATCGCGCCGGACAAAGCTGAGCTTGAGGGCCTTCCCGCAGTGCAGCGGCTCTCGCGCATGCGCGCCTGGATGGAACGCCGGATGTGGCGTCGCGTGCGCGTCCGCATCCCAGTCGCCGTGACCTGCGGAAACGAAAAGCGTATCGCCGTCGTCTCCGACATTTCCGCCCGCGGCCTGCGCTTGACGGGCGTAGAGAACGTGAAGGTCGGCGACTCCGTGACGGTGTCCATGCGCGGCTTCGCGCCCCTCACCGGCGAGGTCGTGTGGACGGAAGACAAACAGGCCGGTGTGGCGCTGAAGCAGAATCTGCTCGGCTAAGCGCAACCGCGGCGCATTTTGCCGCAATTCTCGCACGCTCATTGTCCTAAGATCGCGCATCTTTTCGAAAGGATGACGCGATGGCTGACCCGTCCGAACGATCCATGCCCGCACGAGCGCTCGGTGCGCTTATCGGCACAGTGCTGCTGCTCGTCGTCGAGCTGGTTTTGACCGTGCTCGTCTACATGGGCCTTAACGTCTACAGTTTCGACCTGTTCGGACGCCTGGTGCAGCTCTCCGGCGACGTGCTCGAGTTCATGGCCGCGCTCGTCGAGCGTTTCATGCCGGAAGCTTCCAGCACAGCCTACGCGAGCTTTTTCGGCGAGCTCGGACCGAAATCGATGCTGCTGCTGCTGACAGGGCTCGTCGTGGCCGCGATCCTGCGTTTGCTGATCGGCCTGCTACGCGCAATTGTCAAAGGCTAGAGGCCGAGCGCTACCCGCCACCGACCACTTGACCTGAAATTCAATTCTTCCTCGCCGCCCGCTCGTTCGTGCTCGATGTTGTAGCGAGCACGCGACGGCACGCTGACACGCTCGCCGGAAATCTGGATCTGAAAGGGCTTGCCGCCTTCAAGCGAATCCGCGAGCCGCCGTTGCCTTCCACTATCTCGTTGCCAGCAGGGACGGCTTTGAGACCTTTCGCGAGGACCACCGCTACGCGTTGTTCAGCAAGGACGATCAGACGTCGGCCTATCGCGCCGCCGGGCTTGAAGTCGAGCACGATCCCGATGGCATCTCGGGCCCCGGTCTCTACATCGGGCCCAAGGTCTGACAGCGTACCGCACGACGGAACCCATTGATCGCACTGCACCTTAAGCCGACCGCACCGGCCCACCCTCACTTATGCGGCTGTCCACCTGGGACCGTTCGTCCCTTTGGCGAAAATTGGCGAAAAGGCTGTTTTCTTTGCAAAGGGCTGCCAGTAACGTGCCGACGCAAAACAACGGGAGGGACATCCGCAATGAGAAAATTCGGCGTTCTCGCAATTGGCATCCAGACGCTGGCGCTCGCGGCCGCGTTGCAGCCGTCGGAAGCACCAGCCGACACCGTTTCCGATGCTCTTCAGATGTGCGCCGGCTGCCACGGCGAGAACGGCGTGCCGATCGACAAGACGACCCCTGTCATCGCCGGCCAGAAGCGGGCCTACATCCTGAACCAGCTTCTCGATTTCAAGAACGGCCGGCGCAAGAGTGAGATCATGACGCCGATGGTGGAAGCGCTGAGCAAGGCCGACATGGAAGCCATCGCCTCGCATTATTCCGCCATGCCCTGGCCCGACCTGAAGCAGGAGCCGGCGGCGGCCGAAGTGCGCACGGCCGGCCTCGACATTCTGGAACAGTACAATTGCGCCGCCTGCCACCACCGCCACTTCGAGGGCGACAGCATCCGTCCACGCCTCGCCGGCCAGAACGACGAGTATCTCGTGAACACGATGACGGCCTTCCGCGACCACGCGCGTGCGAACTACGCGACCATGTCGGCCATCGTGCGCAACATTTCCGATGACGAGCTGAAGGCGGTCGCGGCCTATCTCGCCACCATGCCGCCCGCCGTCGCACAGAAGTAGGGACGGCTGCCCTCGATATGCGGGCCGTTCGCGCTGCCTGCGGCGGGTTCGACCCGAATATTGAAGGCGCGTGCGCTGATTAGCATTGGCGCACGCCAACGCCCGGTCGGCCCCGTTCGGGCGACCGGCTGGAAAACCAGGAGCGGAGCGCGCCGGCACCCTGTGCCGGTGTCTTCGTAAAGATACTGGCGCGAGGCGCGCTCCAACTGCAGAGCATTCTGATCGACCGGCCCAGCTGGAGGTTCCTTACTCCTCCGCCGGTTGGGTTCCGGGATCGCGTTGAGCACCGGACCGGTTCGCTTCAGCGCGCGGCTCGGGCCATTACCCCTTGTGGCGCACGCCGACACTCTGCCCTCACCCCCGACCCCGAGTTGGTCTCGCGGCCGCCTGGCACGTCTGCGAGGCGAGGTCATGCGATTATGCGGGCGCCGCGGAGGGCGAGGATAAGTTTTTTTGAACGGAAGGCCCCCTTTTCCCGAACAAACAGGCACAATGCACTCGTATGCGAAGCTTTAGTTCGCGTTCTCGAGGCGCAAAGGCCAGAGATGAGTACAGATCGTACTGACCCCAAGCCAGAACGAGATGCGGGCACGAAGCACCGGCAGCATCAGTCGCCACTGGATCTGGTGCTGTTCGAGCATGATCCCGATCGAGCCCTGCGATACATTGAAGCTGGCATCACCCACTTGATCGTCGATACTGAGCTCAAGAACAAGCAAGAGCGCCAACGAGGTTTCGATACTGAGATTGCTCCAACGTCTCTTCGTGCGATCGGACCCTTAAAAAAGCTCGCTGGCATTTTTGTCTCATGCCGGATCAATGGATGGTGCGACACCTCGATCGATGAAGTTGATATGGCGATTAGCGAGGGCGTCGATCGGATATTCTTGCCGATGGTTTCGAGCTTTGACGACGTGCAGGCCTTCATCGATGCCGTCGATGGCAGGTCTGAAGTGGCAATACTGATCGAAACAGAAAAGGGAGTTCAGCTTGCCGCTGAGATCGCTCGGTTACCGATCGACGCGGTTTACGTTGGGCTGAACGACTTGGCGATCAGCCGAGGCAAGCGCTTCATCTTCTCAGCAGTGCGCGATGAAACAGTAAGCGCGTTGCGCGCACATTTCGCGTCTCATCAATTCGGCTTTGGTGGCGTTACTGCATTGGGACGCGGATCGCCGATACCCTGCCGCATGCTCGTGGCTGAGATGGCCAGACTCAACTGTACGTTCAGCTTTGTGCGGCGCTCATTCAAGAAAGATATGGTCGGACGCGACATGCGTCGTGAGATCGATCGAATTAAGAAATACTGGGAAATGTTACGGCGTCGCACGGTCGAGCGGGTCACCAAAGATCATCTGCGTCTACAAAACGTTATTGCGCAGCATGAGTAATATGGAAACCGCCGCCGAGCGCGCCTACTGGCAAAATCGTCGAGTAGTGGTGACGGGAGGAAGCGGCATGATCGCCGCAAATCTTATCCACTCACTTCTTGATCTTGGCGCAGACGTTCATGCCCTCGCGCGCAATATCTCGTCATGGCGGCTCAAGGATGTGGGCCCGCGGATCACCAGACATGTCTGGAGCATGACTGACCGGAGGGGTACGCGAGAGACAATTGAAAATATCAAGCCGAGCATTGTTTTTCACACCGCCACGTCGCGCGTAGCGGACGCTGAGGTCGTACTTAACGCAAATGTACTCGCCGCATTGGGCCTGCTGGAGGGATGCATTTCCGTCGGTGGAACAAGAGTAGTGCTGTTGGGTAGCTCTCTTGAGTATGGCCAGCACAACATCCCGGTCACCGAAGACATGCATTGCGCTCCAGACGACATCCATGCCGTTTCGAAGCTCGCTGTCACATCCATGGCTCGCGGTTTTGTTCGCAAATACGACCTCAACGCGATCGTGCTCAGATTGTTTCACGTTTACGGACGGGCAGAGTCTGATCATCGCCTCGTGCCCACCGCCCTTCGCGCACATATGGAAAACAGACCATTACGTCTCACGCGAAGAGGATATGTGCGTGACTATATTCACGTCGATGACGTGGTGCGCGCGTGTTTGACGGCGGCCCGATCCGATAATCTTCAAGGAGAAGTCTTCAATGTCGGAACGGGTGTCGCGACCGACAATCACGACGTCGTTGCGTTGGTCGCCAAGATAGCGGGAAGAACGGTACCAACAACCATCGGAGCGTTCTCAAGCCGCCCGACAGATCGAGACTTCTGGTGCGCAGATGTTCGCAAAGCCGCCGAGAAGCTTGGCTGGAGGCCGGAAATCAATTTGGAAACCGGATTGCGGCTCGAATGGCAGCGCATGCTTCAATCGTTGAAGGCAGGCTAGGCCACCGCCTTCTAAGGCGTCCCGGCGATAAGAGCAGAATGAAGTGCCGGCGTTAAGAGCTGCGCAACCGTCATACGCTCCGTCGCAAATCGATACCCGTTCTCGGACACAGCCTGCCGCTCTCGATCGTTCTGCAGCAACCGCACGATCGTATGGGGCAAGTCTCCCACCGGCGGCGCGAACAGGTGTTCGCCATCGACGTATGGCGACGTGTCGGGCGCCCATTCCGACACCACCAAAGCGCCGCAGCTCATCGCCATCAAGAGCCTCATGCCTGCGAATTCCCAGGGGAACTTGTGGAGATTGAGAACGATTTTCGTCCGGTTAATGAGGGCTGTGCGTTGTTCGCCATAGCAGTCCCGCGTCACAACGGTCAGGTTGAAACCCTCCTTTTGAAGCGCGGAACGAATGTTGCTCAGGAGCGCGCGTCGCCGGCTACTCACGTAGCCAAAAAAAAGCACGTCAATATCACGACAACTTTCACGGTTGTCCCGTCCAAGCGTTGGAGTGTAACCAATCGGCACGAAATCGCTGGGTATCCCGATCTCTGCCAGAAACGTAGAGCGCGGCCGAAGGCTCGCGAAAATGCGGTCAAATCGGCCCTCATTCCACAACCGCACGACGTTACGCGTTTGGTCGATGGGAAACTTGAACATATGAGGCGAGGCGACGCCGTGCCCCCAAGGCTGCCTGCGCGACGCCAACAAGAGACGATAGACCTGTGCGGTGTGCTTCGCTCGCGCCCACATCCCAGGCGGACCGGTGAGCACCATCTTCGTAAAGGCCCGATCAGTCACAATTGGGTGCGTCTGTTCTGGAAGACCCGGAGGCAGCAACGGCTCGAACTGCCAAAGGATGCGGGGAATGCCTTGCGCCCTGGCGCGATCAAGCAGCCCGATATCGAGTTCGCGGTACCAGTTTCCGAGGCCTAGCACGATCAGGGCGTCACCGTGCAAAGCGCCCCTCTCTGCGGAAACATCGACGAGGTCGTGACCATCAATGCGCAATGCCGCTTCGATATCATCGAAACCATAGGCCCTCGAACCTCGGCTCGATGTCAGAACTCTCATAGTGTCCGAACCCAAACGACTGTCCTTTACTGAAAGATTCTGGACGCGAGCGGTTGAAAACACGTGTTACAAAATCTCGTGCTCGACGCACAGGTGTTTCCTTGTGGGGCTGACCGGCCGTCTCGGCCTTGTACCGCGAAGGCGGGCTATCAACTGCGTGCAATGCGCCAACGCCAACGCCCGGTCGGCCCCGTTCGGGCGACCGGCTGGAAAACCAGGAGCGGAGCGCGCCGGCACCCTGTGCCGGTGTCTTCGTAAAGATACTGGCGCGAGGCGCGCTCCAACTGCAGAGCATTCTGATCGACCGGCCCAGCTGGAGGTTCCTTACTCCTCCGCCGGTTGGGTTCCGGGATCGCGTTGAGCACCGGACCGGTTCGCTTCAGCGCGCGGCTCGGGCCATTACCCCTTGTGGCGCACGCCGACACTCTGCCCTCACCCCCGACCCCGAGTTGGTCTCGCGGCCGCCTGGCACGTCTGCGAGGCGAGGTCATGCGATTATGCGGGCGCCGCGGAGGGCGAGGATAAGTTTTTTTTCAGGCTGCCCGCCGCAACGGGGAATACAGCAAGACCGCTCTAACCCAAATCGAGCACACCAACCCGTCTGGGCTAGCGAGCTAGTACGGTACGTTGGCTCTGACCGCCATCGGCGTGATCCTGAGTCGTCCGTAGCCCCTCATGATGACTTCCGCGACGTTCAATCCCCTCACGGCCGGAACTGTTCTCACGTACTCGATCGTTTTAACGCAGAGCAGCGAGTCCGTCGGCTCAAGCATAAAGAAGGGCATTTGCTCGACCTTCTGGCGCGCCTGATTAACAGCGGACGCTTTGTAGGTGAAAGAGGACAGCGGCCCCCCGACCAGGCCCGGCTCTTGGCCACAGTCTGCCAGGGCATCGTCCCGACGCTTCTCAAACCCGTTCTCAGCAGCAACGGCAGCGACGGATGTAAAAAGCACTGCCGCAGCGCCAACAAGAGCACCAACAGAACCCATCCGTGACATGGCAGAGCGAGTCACGAAGTACCCCCAGTAAGAAAAGATCAACGGATCGCCAGTTTATCCCTCAGCTTAAAGCGTGTGAAGCTGGCGCACGATCGGCCGCCTCGGGTCATTTTCCCGAGAGGCTTCCCTTGCGACGCACACCAAGGCTCCGCCACCCCCGGCCGCGAATTGGTCTCGCGGCCGCCTGGCACGTCTGCGAGGCGAGGTCATGCGATTATGCCGGCGCTGCGGAGGCGCGAGGATAAGTTTTTTGCGGCGGGCTTTTTTGCGTAATCGCCGCGCGGCGTGGAACGGCGACCGTCTGATGATCAGCGCAGCCATTTTCGAAAACAGGCGCTTTTGCCTGAATGAGTTTTCGGTGACGCCTCGCGCGCAAGCGACGCGGCATCCATGGTTTGTGGTAGCGGCGCACCGAGCGCCGTTAAACGAGATTCAAGTTGTAGGGCCTGTACAGATCGAAGTGCTCCCGGCATAGTTAACGCATATTGCTGTTGCGGCTTTTGCGTTGGGGGTGCGGGGATGTGGGACGAACTAGTTCATGCTGTCATGGAACAATGGTCTCACGGGGCTCAACAGTTCTTCGGCGACGTAGGCGCGGCGAAGATTTGGGCGTTCGCGATACCGTTGTTGCCGGCGATTTATGGCGTGTGGATAAAATGGCGAAACACGGGATACAGACAACTCGACCGACTGCATGAATTTCTAGACAAACAAGATCGCCGATTAGACGGCGCACGCAAAAAGCTTATCGACGCCGCAGTGATACCACCGGCCCACTCGCCGTATGAAACTCCAATATTCGTAGACCGCGTACTCAATCGTTCATTGCGAAATTTAGGATGGGGGTTCGGCACTGCATCAGTGGGAAATTTAGCGGAGGCAAGCCAACTATCCGCTGACCAAGCGACACTATCTGAACGTCAATCAACAGACCATAGAAAGCGTCAAGCATTGGCCCATCTGATGCTCGGTGCGAAAGCTGCCGCCCAAACTTCCAAAAATAGTGCAACGCGGATCTCATACTTGAGAACCGCACTCGACGAGTTCCAAAAGGCGCTAAACCTTGATCGTATGGACGCAGAGGCCTTGCAATATTCTGGCCTCGTGCTGCTGCAGTTAGGTCGACCGGACGAAGCCGCAGAGCGATTCAAGACGCTGATTGAAGTGCGACACCGGAGCGGCGGCGGCAAACCTTTGGCTGAGGCTCACAGACTCCGCGCTACAGCCTTCGAGAATTGGCATAAGGACAGCAAGTTGTTCGCCGCGAGTGGCGAACTTACCAAAGCTATCAACGCGATGCCGCCTGGGCTCACTTTTGAACTTGCACTCTTACATGAGCATCAAGGCTGGGTTCGACTGAAGATGGGTGCGCAGTCGGCTAAAGCCAGCTTTGACACAGCGGCATTCCTATTCGGCAAAGTGGATACTAAAGAAGGCAAGGCAGGTGAATTAAGAGTCGTTGACGCATTGAGTGTCCTTCGCGAAGGAGAAAAACAATCCACGCGAAAGACAACAAGCTAAAATGTTAGCAGCGCCCAACGGCTGGCAGCGCCGAGCGCAAATGCAGCGCAAGTTGCCATCAGGGCGTAGGCACCGCTTTGCCACGCTGCCATTGACAAAATGCTTCCGCCTCTCAAGTAGGCTAAACGCGTCGCAAGTTTGCGATGTTCGTTGATCGATATTGCAGCAAGGACTACGGCGCCAACTCCAGCAACCCACACCGAACCACCGCAAAATGCCGCGAGCGCAGTTCCCAGCAGCGTAACGTAAGCCAGCATGTGTTCCCCCAAAACGCCAAGGGAACAAATCAGATTCGTACTCGTCATGAGATCCGGTGCTCTATACGCCTGTGCATAACCAACGCAAAAGTTGTTGATCAGTTTCAGGCGACTATTCGCCGACCACGGCAATCCCCCCACTTCGGGCCGATGCGGCCGCCACCCTACTCCAGCGCCTTCGCGGCCGTGCTTTGCTCGATATAGGTGATCGCG
>CAZYXX010000006.1:0-172121 GCA_964651805.1 uncultured Hyphomicrobium sp.
AAGAAGGCCGATGCAACCCGAGCCCCCGTTCAGCCTCCTGCCGGAACGGGAAGTGGGGGTTTATACAGGGATTTGGCGGAGAGGCAAGGGGCGATCAACCTGTGGTTTCAGGTTCCGGCCCAGGCGCCTCGTTGGCGCCGTTCGCAACAGGCACGATGCCGGTTGCGCCGCCGAGGACGACGGTTGGCGCGGTCTTTCCTGGCTGTGGGGTAACCGCCTGGAGCAGGCGGAGATTCATCAGTTCGGGATTGCCTTTGAGCAGGCGGGCGGCGTTGGCTAGCGCGCGCAGGGATGCCTGTTCGCCGCGTGCGCGTTCGAGCGCGGCAAGTCCTTCCATGCGGGCACGCGTCACGTCGGTCGCGAGGCGGCGAACTTCGGCCGGGAGCACGATGTCGCGGATCGCCATAGAGAGCAGTTCGCAGCCGTGTTCGGCGAACGCGTCCTTGGTCCGTTCCAGCAGCGTGGCGTCGAGTTTCGTGCGGGCATCCACGAGCGTCTCCAATGGCATTTCGGCGGCCACATCGCGAAGCGTCATCTGGGCGGCGTAGTAGACCGGATTGAAGTATCCGGTGGAGGCCTTTTCCAGCGCTTTGCGCGGATGTGTTATCTTGTAGGTAAGGAGCGCAGAAAGGCGTACCGGCAGACGATCAGCGGTCAAAACCTCCTGGTTGGAGACGATCATTGATTGCTCGTTGACCTGCACGCGCTGCATCCGGCGGCCGAACACCATGTAGTGGCGACCGGGGCCGAGTTCCTGGTCGAACTTGCCGTAACGGTAGACGACGGCGCGTTCACCCTCGGTCAGGGTTTGCACGATTCCGGAAGTCCTGAAGCTCTTGAGCGCGGAGGAGATCGCGATCAGAACGGCAAGAGCGATCACAAGGGCGATTGCGCCGGAGTATGCCTCCAAGGTGAACCTCCGATACCGCGTTAGAAGAGCTTGAGACGACCTCCCGTCACCTCGGACGGTCCGCGGGGGAAGCCCCTTGCGAGGTTCCCGCAGGGCGGCCCGCTCGATGCCTCACGGCCGGCAACGGGAGGTGTCCCGTATGGGTAAGAGCCATTTTGGTTTCTTAAGACCAACGCCGCGGGTATACGCCGCGAATGGCGGACCTACGTTCCGCCTCTCGGTCTCACCCGTCGGCAAGATTTTGGTTAGCACGGCAGCGGGCCACTTGAAACAAGGGCTTGGGCACGGATGCGTGCGGGCTGACAACAGTCGGCGGGGACGGCGCAGATTTTGATTACGAAGGGGTCATCCGGCCAGCGCCGAATCGTGGCCTATTTGGCGGCTCACGGCGCGTCGGCCGATCACCGGCCCGGCGCGCCCCCCCTCGGGAGGAGTTCGATATGAAGTTTGCGGCATATACGGAAGAAACAATCTGGGCCGTCGCCGACTCGGAAGAGGCAGCGCGTGCCGAAGGCCTTGAAGCAATGGAGGAACTGGGCTCTGGCGCTCAGGCCTCGGCCCTGAAAGTTGCCCCTATCGACGATGAACTCGTCGAGGCACTTGCTGAAGCCGAACAGTCGGGCAAAGAAGTGCTGTTCGATCTGGTTGACGGCGAACTTTGCGAAATGGAGACGGTCGAGGGCTGACCGGCCCAACGTGCCCACCAATTGCGATCTCGCAAGCCGACGCGGCCAAACGGCCGCGTCGCGCTTATAAGGGTTGCCGCAACATCCGGGTCGGATGACACCAAGGGCTGAGAAGCGCACGCTCGCGGCGCTACTTCTTGGAAATTTCGTGATTGGAACCGGCATACTGCTGCCCGCGGGAATGCTTGGCGAGCTTGCGATCAGCCTGGACGTAAGTATCGCGAGCGCCGGCTTGCTGCTGTTTGCCAGCGGTCTGGTGGTGGCGATTGGCGCTCCGATCGCGGCGGCGGTTACGAGCCGCGTCGATCGCCGGTTCCTGCTTGCTGTCGCGATGGCGCTCTATGCTGCATGTCACGTGGTATCGGCTTTGGCGCCAAACTTCGAGACATTGGTTGCCGCCAGGTTATTTCTTGCGGTGTCGGCTGCAATCTTCACGCCGCAGGCGGCGGCCACCGTCAGCGCGCTGCTGCCTGTTGAGCGGCGCGCGTCAGCCATCACGCTCATTTTCATCGGCTGGTCTCTTGCAACGGTGGGCGGCATGCCGCTCGGTGGGTATGTCGCCCATGCCTTGGGATGGAGGGCGGCCTTCGCGATCGTTGCTACGCTTTCCCTTCTGGCGATGGCGGCGGTGTGGTTGACGGTTCCGAGACGCGTCTCGATCGCGCCGCTCAGCAGCGCATCTTGGCGGGCCGTAGCGCGCAATCCCGCGCTTTTGCTCGTGCTTCTGGTGACGGTGCTCAATGGCACTGGTCAGTTCACGCTTTTCACCTATCTGAGTCCGTCGCTGGCCGCCGTGGGAGAGACGGCGATCGTTACCGCAATTCTCGCCTGGTACGGCACGTGGGCAACGATCGGAAATGTCGTCGCGACGCGCCTCATCGTGCGGACCGGGCCGGCACGGGCTGTTCTCATCATGTTGCTGACGATGACGGTCGGCATGACGCTGTGGGGCCTGGCAGAGCGTAGCCTCGTGCTCATCCTGCTTGCCGCCACCATCTGGGGCCTCGGCACGTTCGCGGCCAATTCCATTCAGCAAGCACGGCTTGCTACGATCGCGCCCGATCTGACGTCGGCCTCGGTCGCGCTCAACACCTCGGCGATCTATCTCGGCCAGGCGGCTGGCTCGGGTCTCGGCTCCATTATGGTCAATGCGCAGCTGATGCCATATCTACCATGGGCCGGGGCTTCCATTCTGCTGCTGGCGGTGTGTGTGTCTCTGCTCGCGCAGGCCTTCGAAGCGGCCCTTCCGGCGTTACCCGTTGCGCGGAGCCGGTCGCACCGCCTTGACAGTGCGGAGGCCCCGGGGGACTAAGGCCGGCAAAATCAGCTGGGGCGCCGTTTTCCGGGCGCAAGGAGGCACCTCCGACATGGCCATCGCATTCGTATTTCCCGGTCAGGGCAGTCAGGACGTCGGCATGGGCAAGGCGCTGGCCGAAGTCTATCCGGCAGCGCGAGCTGTGTTCGAGGAAGTCGATGCGGCGCTTGGCCAGAACCTGTCGCAGATCATGTGGGAAGGGCCTAAGGAGACGCTGACGCTCACCGAGAATGCGCAGCCGGCGTTGATGGCCGTATCGATGGCCGCCATGCGCGTTCTGGAAGAGAAGGGTTTTTCTCTCAAGGACAGGGTCAAGTTCGTCGCGGGTCACTCGCTCGGTGAATATTCAGCGCTCGCTGCGGCCGGCGCCTTTTCGCTTGCTGATACGGCCCGGCTGCTCAAGTTGCGCGGCCAGGCGATGCAGAAGGCGGTACCGGTGGGTGAGGGCGCGATGGCCGCTCTGCTGGGGGTCGGACTTGAGGCCGCGCAGAAGGTTGCGGCCGATGCGGCGCAGGGTGACGTCTGCCAAATTGCCAATGATAACGAGCCGACGCAGGTCGTGCTTTCGGGGCACAAGCGGGCTATCGATCGCGTCGGCGAAGTTGGCAAAGCGCACGGCGTACGGCGCGCGGTGCCGCTGCCCGTTTCCGCGCCCTTCCATTGTGCGCTGATGCAACCTGCTGCCGATGCGATGGCCGATGCTCTGAGCAAGGTTGAGATCAAAGCACCGGTCGTCCCTGTCATCGCTAACGTCGTCGGAGGGCCGGTCAGCGATCCGCAAGAAATCCGACGTCGGCTCGTGGAGCAGGTCGTCGGCACCGTACGTTGGCGCGAGTGCGTCGCCTACATGGCGGCCAATGGGATAACGGACGTATACGAAATCGGGTCGGGCAAGGTGCTCGCCGGTCTCGTCAAGCGCACAGCAGCGTCGCTCAATGCAACGAGCATTGGTGCGCCCGGTGATATCGATGCGGCGTGGGCCGCGCTGACGGCTTAGGGAGTGACTATGTTCGATCTTACAGGCAAGACGGTGCTCGTTACTGGCGCGACGGGTGGTATAGGTGCGGAAATCGCCCGCACGTTTCACAAGGCCGGCGCAACCGTCGCCATATCGGGGCGCAAAGTGGAAGCGCTCGAAGCGCTCGCCAAGGAGCTTGGAGACCGCGTGCACGTCATCCCGTGCGATTTGGCGGATAGAGGGGCCGTCGCGAAGCTTATCGACGAAGCGGTCAAAGCGCTGGGTGGCAGGCTCGACATTCTTGTCAATAATGCGGGTCTGACCAAGGACAATCTGTTCATGGTCATGAAGGACGACCAGTGGGACGATGTCATCGCCGTCAACCTGACCTCGACCTTCATGCTGTGCCGGGCGGCGTCGCGCCACATGATGCGGTCCAAGTCGGGCTATGGGCGCATTATCAACATCGCCTCCGTTTCGGGTGTGTTCGGCAATCCGGGCCAGGGCAACTATGCAGCGTCGAAGGCCGGAATGATCGGCATGACAAAGTCCCTGGCGCGCGAGGTTGCATCGCGCGGCATTACCGCCAACTGCATCGCGCCGGGCTTTATCAGCACCGCCATGACGGACGTGCTCAACGATAAGCAGAAGGCTGATATTTCGGCGATGATCCCGTCCCAGCGCTTCGGTACGCCGCTGGACGTGGCGGCGGGCTGCCTTTACCTCGCCTCGAACGAGGGCGGCTACATGACAGGGCAGACGCTGCACATCAACGGCGGAATGGCCATGGTCTGATGGCGCGCTATTGTGCGCGCGCACTATGGTAAAGAGCCTTTTTCACCGTTCTCGGGCTCATTTGTCACGCTTGAAACGGTCCGTTGGTGGGTCAAGGGGCTGCTTTGCAACGGTGGGGAAGTATGTTAACGACACCACGGTTTTAGGGCTTCTGAGCGGTGCCCAAGGCCGCCGATTGGCTGGGGGAATCTCCAGGTCGGTATTGCGCTGGCGGTATCTCCCGGGTCGCGACTCAACGATACGGCAAAGCGGAAAGAAACCTTGGGACGACGCGCTACTTTCGCTATCAAGCGAACGCGCTGCAACTAAGGTGCGGCAGGGGACGGGCGGCTTCAACGGGTAGAACCGGCAAGCCAATAAGAGAAAGACACGAGGATTGACGATGAGCGATGTCGCAGAGCGCGTGAAGAAGATTGTCGTGGAGCATCTGGGCGTCGAGGCCGACAAGGTCACGGAAAATGCCAGCTTCATCGACGACCTGGGCGCGGATAGCTTGGATACCGTCGAGCTCGTCATGGCCTTCGAAGAGGAATTCGGCTGCGAGATTCCTGACGATGCCGCCGAGCACATTCTCACCGTTGGCGATGCGGTGAAGTTTCTGGAAAAGAACGCGAGCGCGGCCTGAGCCTGTGTTCCGCCCTTGTCCAGGTGGATCGGGCACTGAAATAACTTGCAAATTTTTGGGGGCCGGGTGACCGGCCCCTCGTTCATGTCTCAGCAAGCGCGACCGAATACGAACATGCGCCGAGTCGTCATCACTGGTCTTGGTCTTGTTACACCCGTCGGATGCGGCGTGGAGGCAGCATGGTCGAACCTGCTTGCTGGCCAAAGCGGCGCCCGCCGGGTCGAAGAATTCGACGTTTCCGATCTCACCTGCCAGATCGCAAATTTCGTTCCACGCGGGGCGACGGCGGAAGGCAAGTTCAACGCTGACGACTGGATGGAGCCAAAAGAGCAGCGCAAGGTCGACGACTTCATCATTTTCGCCATGGCCGCCGCTGAGCAGGCCATCAGAGATTCCGGCATCAAGCTCGACAAGAAAGAAGATCAGGAGCGTTCCGGCGTTCTCATCGGTTCGGGCATTGGCGGTCTGTCCGGTATCGCCGATACCTCGCTTCTGCTGAAAGAGAAGGGACCACGGCGTGTCTCGCCGTTCTTCATTCCAGGCCGGCTCATCAATCTCGCCGGCGGCTACGTTTCGATCCGCCATCAGCTTAAAGGGCCGAACCACGCTGTCGTCACCGCGTGCGCGACGGGTACACATGCAATCGGTGACGCCGCGCGCATGGTGGCGCTGGGTGATGCGGATGTCATGGTGGCGGGAGGTGCGGAGAGCCCGATCTGCCGTATCGGCATGGCGGGCTTTACCGCATGTCGCGCGCTGTCGACTGGCTTCAACGATACGCCGACCAAGGCGTCGCGTCCTTATGACAAGGATCGCGATGGTTTCGTGATGGGCGAAGGCGCGGGCATCGTGGTGCTTGAGACCTACGAGGAAGCCAAGGCCCGCGGCGCGAAGATCTACGCCGAAGTCGTCGGCTATGGCCTGTCCGGGGATGCCTATCACATTACGGCTCCGGAAGAGACGGGAGACGGTGCGTTCCGTTGCATGAAGGCGGCGCTGGCGCGCGCGGGGCTTGCGCCGAGCGAGATCGATTACGTCAACGCGCATGGCACATCGACGCCCATGGGTGACGAGATTGAACTTGGCGCGGTCGAGCGTCTGTTTGCGAATAGCGCCGGCAAGCTCGCCATGTCGTCGACGAAGTCAGCGATCGGGCATTTGTTGGGCGCGGCCGGCGCAGTCGAGGCCGTATTTTCCGTGCTCGCCATTCGCGACAACATCGCGCCGCCCACGCTGAACCTTGACAATCCGTCGGTCGAAACAGCCATCGACCTCGTCCCGCACAAGGCGAAGAAGCGCGAGATCAACATTGCGCTCTCCAATTCGTTCGGTTTTGGTGGGACAAACGCCTCGGTTGTGCTGCGCCGCGTCGCCTAGTCTGGGCGGTGCGTCGGGGTTCACGACTTCGCCATTTCGCCACATTTTCTGGTGACGGTTGGGCCGACCCTGGGGGCCGCGGCATGGGGAGTCGCGCTGGCATGAAGCGCGGCATCGTCGAGAGACATTCTCGGCCGGCGATGTGTTGGGAACCATGAGCCACCGTAAGAAGCGTCAAGACGTTACGCACCGCACCCGTACGGCTGGGGCGCGCAGTCCGGCCGAGCGTCTGGAGCCGGGTCGCGCGCCAATGCGGCCGCGCGGACTAGAGCAGCGCGAGCCGTCTCGCATCATCGGCGCGCTGGTGCGTGTGGTGAGCGGAATCCTGACGGTCGCGCTCGTCGGCATGGTGGTCGTCGGCGGTATCGTGCTCACTGTTTATTATCAATACGAGAACCCGGGCCCGCTTCAGACCGCGCGCACCATCGTGATCCCGAAGGGCGAAGGACGCATCGCCATTGCCGAAAGACTTGAACGTGAGGGCGTGATCGCCAACCGCTGGACGTTCATCGGCGGACATCTGATGCAGTCGTTTTTGAGCGGTAAGAAATCGTCCGAGCTCAAGGCGGGCGAATACCAGATCGCAGACCACGCCTCGATGCGGCAGGTGCTCGAGACGCTCGCTGAAGGGAAATCCATCCTCTACAAGACGACGGTCCCCGAGGGCTTGACGAGCGCGCAGATCGTCGAGCGCATCAAGGCCGATCCCAATCTCAGCGGCGATGTTCTGACCGTGCCGGACGAAGGGACGCTGCTTGCCGACACGTATCATTTCTCGAAGGGCACTTCGCGTCAGGATGTCATCGAGCGAATGCGCACGGCGATGGATGAACTGATTGCGGGGCTCTGGGAGAAGCGGCCTGAAGACACGACTTTGCGATCGAGAGAAGATTTCGTGACATTCGCATCCATCGTCGAGAAGGAGACGGGCCGGGCGGATGAGCGCGAGCGCGTTTCTGCCGTGTTCCACAACCGGCTGAAGAAGGGAATGCGTCTCCAATCGGACCCAACGATCATCTACGGCATTGTCGGCGGACAGGGCTCGCTCGGGCGAGGAATTACGCGCGATGACATTGCGACGAAGACCGCTTACAACACGTATCAGATCAATGGCCTGCCGCCGGGGCCGATCTGCAACCCGGGACGTGCGGCGCTTGAAGCGTCGCTCAATCCGGCGAAAACGAGCGATCTCTATTTCGTAGCCGACGGAATGGGTGGGCACACGTTCTCGGCGACGCTCAAGGATCACAACAGCGCGGTTCAGAAATGGCGCGAGGTGGAAAAGAAGGCGCGAACGGCTGCCTCCGAGGCCGAGCCCGATCCTGACGTGGCGCCGGTCCCGTCCAGCGATGGTGCGGCGGTTCCCAAAGCGGCGCCAGCAACGCCTGACGCCGCGGCTCCTGCGCCCGCGACCAAAGCGGCCGCGATCCCGCTTCCTACGCGCAAGCCCAAGAAGCAGCAGTAACGCTTTCCCGCAGACCCGTTGGCGGGCCCGGAATCAGCGGCTAAGTTGCCGCCGCCCGGGACGCGGTGTCGGGGGTGTTACGTCGGAGCCCTATGAGTATTTCCAGCATGACCGGATTTGCGCGTAGCGACGGCGCCGCGGAGGGGCTCTCGTGGGCGTGGGAGGCGCGCAGCGTCAACGGCCGCGGGTTGGACGTTCGACTTCGCATGCCGCCCGGTTTTGACGCGATCGAGCCGTCGGTCCGCGAGGCGGTGGCTAAGCGTTTCTCGCGCGGCAATGTTTCACTCAATCTGGCGCTCGAAAAGCAGCCGGTGGCGAGTGCGGTTCGGCTCAACGAGCAGGTTCTTGCCGACGTGTTGAAGGCTGCACAACGCATTGCGGAGATCACGGGCGGCACGGTTCCCGATACAGCAACTCTGATGGCGACAAAGGGAGTTCTAGAAAGCGCGGACGCAACCGGTGAAGACACCGGGGTGCGGGCCGCGCGCGAACGCCTACTCGTTGCAAGCTTGGAGACCGCGCTCGACAGCCTCACCGCCTCGCGGCGCGCCGAGGGCGGCCGACTTGCCGAGATCATCCGAGACAGGATCGCGGAGATCGAGCGGTTGGTCGCTGAAGTGCGCCTATCGCCGTCGCGGCAGCCCGAAGCCATCCGCGAGCGGCTGGCCGAACAGATCGGTCGGCTGATGGATGGTAACGGCGCCTTCGATCGCGATCGGCTGCATCAGGAAGCCGTGCTGATGGCGACGCGCGCCGACGTGGAGGAAGAGCTTTCGCGACTGGTAGCGCACGTTTCAGCGGCACGCGAGATTCTGGCCGAGCCGGGTGCTGTGGGCCGCAAGCTCGATTTCCTCGCGCAGGAATTCAACCGCGAGGCCAATACGCTCTGTTCAAAAGCGAATGCGGTCGATATCACGCGACTGGGCCTTCAGCTCAAGGCCGTGATCGATCAATTGCGCGAACAGGTCCAAAACGTCGAGTAGGCATGGCAGACAGAACGGCAAATCCTCAATCCGCCAGCCGAGCGGCGCATCCGGAGCCGATCGCGCGGCGAGGCTTGCTTTACATTCTTTCGTCACCGTCTGGCGCTGGCAAGACGACGCTGGCGCGCCTGCTGCTCGAAGCCGACAGCAACATCGCCATGTCAGTTTCGGTAACGACACGCAAGCCGCGGCCAGGCGAGCGTGACGGTGTCGATTACACATTCCTCGACCTGGCGCGCTTCGAGGAAATGCGCAGCCGGGGCGAGTTGCTCGAATGGGCGCGCGTATTTGAGAACCTGTATGGCACGCCGAAAGGTCCGGTCGAGGCGGCGATCGAAGCGGGTAAGGACGTGCTGTTCGACATTGACTGGCAGGGCGCGCAGCAGCTTTCCGAGCGTATGCCGGGCGACGTTGCTCGCGTGTTCCTTTTGCCACCGTCAGGGGATGTGCTCGAGCAGCGGTTGCGGTCGCGGGCGCAAGATAGCGAGGAAGTCGTGGCGCGGCGCATGGCGGCGGCGAATGCCGAAATCAGCCATTGGCCTGAGTACGACTACGTGATCGTCAACAAAGATCTGGAGCATAGCGTCGCTTCCGCACTGGCGGTCCTGAAGGCTGAACGCTTGAAGCGTGCGCGGCTTTTGGGGCTTGCCGACTTTGTGCGTGATCTGCGCAACGCGCTTTAGCGCGTCGGATCGCACGCCCCACGATCGAGGATCAGCGCCAAGCGCGCGAACTGTTCGACGCTCAGCATCTCGGCGCGAAGCTGCGGGTCGATGTCTGCTTCGCGCAACAGCAGTTCCGGAAGCGGCGTCAGCGATTTGAGGCTCTGGCGCAACATCTTGCGCCGTTGGCCAAAAGCAGCGGCGGTCACGCGTGAGAGTGACGCCACAGTGCAGGCGGGTTGCGGCGTTGTGCGCGGCTCGAACACCACGACGGCTGATGCAACTTTCGGGGGCGGCGTGAAGGCTTCCGCGGGAAGCGTCAACGCGATACGCGCGTGAGCGCGCCACTGCGAAAGCACCGACAAGCGACCGTAGCTCTTGCCGCCGGGTTTCGCCGTGATGCGCTCGGCGACCTCGCGCTGGAACATGAGCACCATGCGTTGCCACCACGGTGGCCAGGGTTCGATTTCGAGCCATCCGACGAGCAGCAGCGATGCGATTCCGTAGGGCAGGTTGGCGGCGATGGTGACGGGGTCGTTTGCCGAAACGATCGTGCGCCAGTCGACAGCGAGAGCGTCAGCCTCGCGGACTTCGAGGCGGCCCGGATAGTGCTCGGCAATCTGCTGCAGGGCGGGAAGGCAACGTTCGTCGCGTTCAATCGCAATCACCCGGCGCGCGTTTTCCAGCAGTAGCGCGCGGGTGAGCCCGCCTGGGCCCGGGCCGATTTCGATGACGGTCTGGGTGGGTAGATCCTGAGCGAGGCGCGCGATCTTGCGGGTCAGATTGAGGTCGAGGAGGAAGTTCTGTCCCAGCGCCTTGCGGGCGCTCAGTTCGTAACGAGCGATCACGTCGCGCAATGGCGGCAGGCCATCGACACTGGCGGTGGCAGTCATTGCGCTTGTGCCGCGGTTGCGTTCGCACGGCGCGCGGCCATGCGCGCTGCAAGCATTACGGCTTCGACGAAGCTCGAATGGCGGGCCAACCCGCTGCCCGCGAGCGCAAAGGCGGTTCCATGGTCGGGCGACGTTCTGACGAGCGGCAGACCAAGGGTGACATTTACGCCTTCATCGAAGGCGAGCGTCTTGATCGGTATGAGCGCCTGATCGTGGTACATGGCGACCGCCGCATCATATCCGGCGCGGGCCGCGGCATGGAACATGGTGTCGGCCGCAAGCGGTCCGATCACATCAATGCCATCGCGCTTCAAAGCGGCGAGTGCCGGAGCGATGATCTCAGCGTCTTCGCATCCTATCGTGGATTGTTCGCCGGCGTGAGGGTTGAGGCCAGCAACGGCGATGCGAGGGCGAGCTATGCCGAAGTCATTGCGTAACGCGCGGTCGGTTGTGCGAAGGGTGGAAATTATTAGGTCTTGCGTGAGAAGGCCTGGCACCTGCCGCAATGGCACATGAATGGTGACCGGCACGACACGCAGCGCCGCGCTCGACAGCATCATGATGGGTTCAACAGTCTCTTGCGGCCAATGGCGGCGCGCCAATTCTCCCAGATATTCCGTATGGCCGGGATGAGAGAAGCCCGCGGCTTTCAGAACAGATTTGGCAATCGGGTTCGTGACGATGGCCGCGGCAGAGCCGGCCTTCACATCGGCGACGGCGCGATCGATGGCGGCGATTACTGCGGCGGCGTTCGCGGTGCGTGGCGTGCCGGGCACGCAGGTCTCCGCCGTCGGAATGTCCACGATTGGAAGGGACGAAGCGAAGTGGCCGCGTGCCTCGTTTGCGGTCGGAACGGTACGGATCGGCGTATCGAGACCGAGCATTGCGGCGCGAGCCTTCAGCACGGCCCGGTCGCCGTAGACGGCGAACGGCGGCAGCGCGCGCGTCTGGCGCTCATGCCAGGCCATCAACGTGATGTCGGGCCCAATACCCGCGGGATCGCCCATCGTAACGGCAAGAGCAGGCAATCCGCCCGGCGCGACGGCATTGCTGGCGGTCGCGGCGGACATCCTCAGCGGTACTCGATGTGCGCGTCCTGGCGCAGATCCTTCAGGTGGCGCTTGGCCATAAGCTCGAACTGCTTCTGCTTGAGCTGGCCCTCGACCTCGTCGCGCTTCGACACTTCGGCGGCAACGGCGCTGCGGCCGCACACAGCCCACAGTTCAACGCCGCCTTCGCCGACCGTAGGCGGCAGGATTTCGTTGTTGGAGGCATTGAGCAGCATCGTGCGCGTCGGTTCGCTGATGGTCGCGGTTTTGCGTTTGCCAAGATCCTCGAACTTTGCGCCCGGAACAGTACTCGCGATCTTGGAAAGCGACTTGCAGCCGTCGAATTGTTGGCGAACGGCCTCCGCTTCCTGCAGACGCTTCGCAACGCCCCCCTGGTCGAGCTTCGAGGGCATGGAGATGCGAATGCGCTGAATCTGCAACTCGACGTCATCTTCTCCACCGGCGGCGTTGGCGACCATGCGGTCGACGTCGCGCGAGGTGACTGTGATCTGCGCTCCATACCGGCGGCGGATGACCTCGTTGAAGGCAAGCTGAGACCGCACACGGCCTTTCATCGGGTCGAGCGAGCCGCCGAGCTGCTGCTTGAACTGTTCAATCGTCATTTTATTGCGCTCGGCGATACCATTCACGATGCGATCGACATCGGCGTCATCGATCGTCACGTTCATGCGCTTGGCTTCCTGGGCCTTTAGTCGCTCGTCAATCAGTTCGTCGAGGGCCTGTTTCTTCACGCCCGGCAGGGCGCTCGCTCGCGCGTTTTCGACAGCCTGCTTCTGGAGGCTCATGCCGAACTCTTTTTTTCGCCGCTCGAAGATCGCTATGATTTCGTCGCGCGATTTGCCTTCGTTGGCTTTAACGACTTCGTTCAGGATGGCCTTCAGCCGCTCGGTAGTCTTCGGGTTCTTGATGATGGCCTTGAAGTTTTCTTGGGCCTTCTGCTGGATGTTGCCGCCGCCAAGGATAGCTGCGCGTTGCTGCACCTCGTAGCCGGTGATCGGTTCGTCGTTGACGAGAGCGACAATGGCTTGGCCGCCGGAGCCGCCGCTGCCTTCGCGACTGGCTGCTTTCTTGCCGGTTGCGCCCTTCTTGGCCGGCGTGTTCGGTGCACCGTCATCTTCACCGGAAACAATCGTCTTGGCGGGGAGCTCCGCCTCATGCGGCTGGTTGGCCTGTCCACGATCGCTTGAGGCGAGCGCGCATGCGCAAAATGCGACCGCTGCCACAACCCCGCGACCGATGATGGAAGCGAGCGGTTCGAACAATGCTGTCCCCGCGAGACGCATGTTTGGTTAAGCCCATGTTGCCGATTCGGTGCTGCCTAGAGCCTACAGCATGGCATGCTCACCGCTGCGGCTTATCCACACGAACCGTGGCCAAAATCCGACGTTTATCGAGCGCCGTCAATCGGTACGCTGTTCGCCGCCGAAGGCGAAATCGAGCGAGTCCGTCTTGTAGGCGTAGCCGCCCAGGTGCTTCAGCTCGAAACGCAGCATCAACGTGCGGTCGTCGTCGATCGTGTCGCTGTCGTAGTAGTACTCGCTGTAGCTCGCGGTCAGCACGAAGCATTCGTCGGCATAGCGAACCTGCATGCTGTCGTAGAGCAGACGGTCGTCGTCGATGTCGTAACGAATGCCGGCGCCAACGCTCCAGCGATCGGTGAGCTGCAAGCCGGCGAAGGCGACGATGTCCTGCTGTGACTGGCCGTCGTCAAGCTCGGGGTCGTTCGCGGCATAGGCGTACGTGACCTGCGATACAAGCGGCCCGTAAATGAACTGAGCCGACAGATCCTCGCGGCGCAGCGTTAAATCAGATTCGTTGAAGCGGCTTTGTGAAATGATGCGGAAGCTGTCGGTCGGCGCGATGTAGGCGCCGAGTACGTAGTCTGAGCGATCGGTCTCGAGGCCGCTGGTGGGCGAGTAGATGAAATTGCCGTCGTCAGTGCGACCGGGGTCGGCATATACGTTGTCGCCTGACAAATGATAGCTTTGGCCGGCCAGGAAGCGGGCGTATCCGCCGTCGTTGGCCTGGAACGTGTACTGCACACCGGCGTTGACGCGGGTGCCCATTTCGGTGCGGTCATAGCCCGAGAACTTCGAGACCTCGAACAGGTTGGTGTCGTCGAAGATGAGGCTGCGCGCGTCTTCGTCAGGGAGTTGGCGCTGTGTGACGCTTTCCTGGCGCGTAATGATCTGGGCGATCGGCTCAATCACGTGGCTGGCGTAGGCTGTATTGGCGACCCACGGATATGAAACGGTAGCGCCGCCGGCCGCGACGCCACGGAACGTTGTGTCGTCGTCGACCAATTCGCCGGAGCATGTGTCCGGCGTTGGGCAGACGACCGTCGTCGGATCGGTAAAATTGTCGAATTGGTAGATGTCACCGCGCAGGTTGGCAAAGGGCGTGTAGGTGATGCCGATGGCGTCGGTGAACCGACGTCGCCACTTCACCTCGGTGATGATGCGGTTGATGTTCTGATCAGCAAAGCCGGATGCGACCGAACCGACGTCCCGACGCGAGAAGCTCAGAACGTTGGTGTCGATCTTCAGTTCGCCGCCGAGGACGGGATCATCGAATACGTAATTGTAGTCGATGATCGGGTGGGTCATGCTTTCGGAGTCGTTCGTGTCGTCGAGAAGCAGGCCGCCGAAGTGGTAGGCTCGTGCCGCAAAGAAGTTGCGGTCGGACTGGCCGACCAGGAACACTTGGTTGACGCGATCGGTGACGAGGATGCTGTCGAGTTTGTAGAAGCGGCGGAACTCGTCGTCGCTTTCAAGCGTCACGTCCCAGCCGAACTTCCACCAGCTCGAAATGGAGAACAGACCTTTGGTTTCAATCGAGCCGCGCCAGCCGTCGAGATCGGCGCGTTTCGTGTCGTCAATGTCGCCCGGCAGGTCATCGCCGTCCTGATCGATGCCGGCCAACTTGACGGTGTATTGGCCATTGTCGAGGCGATGGCGCCACTCACCCTTCCACAGCACGCCCTGCTTGCTCATGTACGTAGGGTTGAAGGTGGCGTCCATGTTGGGGGCAAGCGCGTAGTAGTACGGGATGCCGGTGATGAAACCGAGCGAGGTCGACTGGCCGAGATCGGGCGCGAGGAAGCCGGACTTGCGCTTCACCGAAGGATCGGGGTGCTGGAAGTAGGGCAGGTAGATAATCGGCTGACCGAAGAGCTCGAACTGAGCGTCCTGGTAGCTGATCGTGGCCGCTTCCTTGTCGTGGATCACGCGGGCGGCGCTGATGCACCACAACGGCGGGGTGTTGCCATCGCTCTTACACGGCGTGAATCGGCCGTTCTGAAATTCGGTGACGTTGCCTTCGCGGCGTGTCGCGCGTTCCGCCGAGATACGCGTGTCGTCGCGTGTGACGACGGAAAGCGATTGAACGAAGCCGTCTCGGAAGTCATCCGTCAGCGTGTAACGGTCAGCACGGATGACGTTGCCTTGCGGCTCCTTCAGCATGACGTTGCCGACGGCCGTCAGCGTGCCGGCGCTCTGGTCATAGACAACCTCGTCGGCGGTGAGGATGTAGTCGTTGTAGAAAATTTCGACGTTGCCGCGCGCGACGACACGATTGCCGTTGGTGTCGTAGATCAGTTGATCGCCCTGCAGCTTCATGGGCTGTGATGTGTCGAGCTTGGTCTTGACCTTGCCAATCATACCGCCCGCATCCCTGAAGGCGCTGGGTGCAGTCGTCACGGGCTGTCGTGTCGGGTCTTGGCCGGCAGTCGGGTCTTGAGCGTGGGCGATGCTCGAAAGGGCAAATGTGGTGATGAGCGCAATAATGCGCGCAAACGCACGAGCGGCTCCGGGAACCTTCCGTCCCCAGATCCCCTCGCGTGACAATCCGCAACCCTCTTGCGGTGTCCGCGCTTCACGCATCACTCAGCCGTCCTCCTGGTGCAGAAGCACCGTCGATGCCAGCATGACGAGAAGGATCACCGGCAGCCAAACCGCAGCCCAAGCGGGCGCGAGACCAGCTACGCCGATTTGTCGAGCAATTTCCGCCGACAAGAAGAATCCGAACCCCCCGATCATGCCCGCAGAAACCATAGTCCGGATGCCGCCTGACCGGAATGACCGCAATGACACAGTTGCCGCCAAAAGGACCATCGCGATGCACAGGAGCGGACGGGACCAGAGTGTCTCGTATTGGATCTTGAGGCGCTCGGCCGAAAGTTTCGCTTTTTCAGTGACTTCGATGAGGCCAGGTAGCTCCCAGAATGAGATCGAAAAAACAGTGCCCAGCGCGTCCTGGACGCGATCGGGCGTCAGGTAGGTCGACACAAGGTAGGAATCAAACTTTTCAGGTTCCTGTCCGAGCCGGGAAACCCACGCGTCGCGCAACTTCCAGTAGCCGTCCGCAAGTTCGGCGCCGGCGGCGTCGATGCGTTCCACGAAGTGCCCGTTGTGGTCGTAGGCGAAGACCAGAACGCCGGTGAGGGTGAGGCCGCGGTTGGAGGCGGCGACGGCGCCGATGATCGACTCGCCATCTTCGCCGTCCTGGCGGATCCACGATCCGCCGCCCTGAGCTTTGAGCAGATTTTGATCGCCGCCGAATGCCTTGGCGAAAGCGGTCTCTGCGCGTGCGCGGCCACCGGCTGCGAGTGGATTGTAGACCAGCATGCCGAGCACCCCGAGGATGCCGGCCGTCAGAATACCGGGAAAAAGGAACTGCCAGACCGACATGCCACCGGCGCGCATCACCGCCAGCTCGTTCTTGCGGTTGAGGTTCATCAGCGCGCCGATGCTGCCGACGAGAACCGCAAACCCGAACAGGAATTCGACGTAGGCCGGCAGCCGCAGCAGAGCGATGAGCGCAAGCGCGCCGATAGGCACGGAACCATATTTGCCCGACAGCCTTAGCAGCTCGACCATGTCGATCATGAAAATCAGCAGCGCGCACACGATGAGCGTCGCCAACGTGCCGAGTAGGAAGCGGCGAGCGATGTATAGGGTTAGGGTCCAGCTCATCGTCGTATCACCGTGCGCTCACTTCTTTTCGGCGCACGAGCAACGCCTTGATGCGCTCGGCCACCGGTTCGAACGCAGCTACGATCTTATCGACGGTCGCAAGGCCGGACCTCTGGCGATCGGCGCCGCGGATGACGATCAAAGATGCCGCGATCGCTCCCAAAGGCAGCAGATAGAGGACGGGCACGAATGCGGCATTGGTGGCAACGACGTTGTTGAGCGCCAGGCCAAGCAGACGGCAGCCGGTGGCCGCGACGAAGGCAACGACAAGGCTTTCCATCCGGCTTGAGCGCGTGGACCGCGCCTGGCCGACGAAGGCGATGACGATGAAGGCAAATGCCAACGGATAAAGCGGGCTTGAGAAGCGCTCATGCAACTCAGAACGGAACTGCCCAGGCTGGCTTTGATACAGCTTGCTGTCGGGCCCTGGGTCAACGAGTTCGCCGAAGTAGCGCTCACGCGGCTTTAGCTCGCCTTGTGTTGCGTCCTGCGGCTCGAACTGGTCTAGGTCGACGACGTAGCGGTCGAAGGCGACGATCTGCGGCGGCTCCTTGGCATCGGTGCGGCGGATGATGTGGCCGCCGGTCATAACGAGATAAGCCGTGTCGTCCTGCTTCACGATCACGCCACGGTCGGCGAGGTAGCTCTGCGCCTGGTTCTTGTCGCGCGTGTCGTGCATCACCAGGCCGACCAATTCGCCATTGAGCGCACGCTCGCGAATGTGGACCATCAGGTTCGCTTCAGGGCTTGTGAACCGGCCCGGCTGGATCACCTGGGTGAGAAGATCGGTGCGGACCTGGACGATGTAGTCGCGCAGCAGGCGCATGCTCCAGGGCTGTGCGAAATGCGATACGAGGGCAAGGCCGGCACTTACGATCAGAGCCAGCAATAGCAGCGGACGCGCGACCGTCCATACCTTGGCGCCAGCGGCGGATAGCACGATCAATTCGCTGTCCGTGTTCAAGCGGTTGAGCGTGTGGAGGGCGGCGATGAGAAACGAGAAGGGGGCGATGATCGCCATCAAATTCGGCAGCGCCAGTGACGTCATCTTCACCAGCATCATGGTGTCCTGACCCTGGCTCGTGATGACGTTGAGCTGACGGAGCGCAAGCGCGATCCAGACGATGCCGGACAGCGACGACAGGATCAGCAGCAGCGTGCCGGCCGCCTGTCCGAAGACGTACCTGGAAAATATGCGCGTCAATTGCCTGATCCCCTCACGCAGGCCCGGCCGCGTTTACGACGCAAATCGCGGTTCCGGACAGCGCTTCCCCCCATCTGGGGCTCCCATAGCACGGTGGCGAAAATTCGGCTGTTCCTAACGTCTTAGGCCAATCCGGAACGTGATCCACGTCCGCATGCAGATGGAAGGGAATCGGGCTCAACTTGGCGTGTAAGGACCACAAGTCCTGTTGACTTGCCCCGGGCGGGCGAACCACTAAGTTGGCCGCAAAATCACAGGTTCGAGCCACAACAGGCGGCGCACCCGCAAGTGCCTGCCAGTGTCGGCTCCGACCCACACCCGGGTCATCCCCACCCAATCCGCACTCAGACGCGAAGCGTCGCGCCTTCCATGGAGAACTGCACTGATGTCCGACCGCCTCGATATCTCTTTCGTGAGCCTTGCAACAGAGCCAGAGGCGGTCGCCGCCGCACTCGCCGGAGACGGTGTCAATCTCGGGCCGAAGGCGCGCGAACTCGACAGCAAATCGGCGAGTGCCCTCGCCAAGGCGGCCGCGGCGGCGGACTACAAGGGCAAGTTCAAGTCGACCATCGAAATCCTGGCACCGGCGAAACTCGCGATCGACCGCTTGATCCTCGCCGGCGTTGGCAAGGCCGAGACGTTGACGCCTCACCAGCTCAATGAGCTTGGTGGTGTGATTGTGGCGCAGATCCAGGCGCGCAAATGCTCATCTGCGAGCATCATCGTCGATCTCGACACAGCAGGCGAACTTAAGGGTGATGAAGCGGCGGCGCTCATTGCTCAGGGCGCAATGCTGCGTCACTACAATTTCAAAAAGTACCTGACGAAAAAGAACGCGGAGGAAGGCGCGGCAGCCGAGAAGGACGGGCTCAAGAAGCTCGTGATCCACGTGGCACATCCCGACAAGGCGAAGGCTGCGTTCGCGCCGCTCAAAGCGGTGGCGAACGGCGTCAACGTCGCGCGCGATCTTGTCAATGAACCGGCCAACATCCTGGGTCCGGTCGAACTCGCGGAAAAGACAAAAGCGCTGGAAAAGCTTGGCGTCGAGGTCGAAATTCTCGATGTCAAGGACATGGAAAAGCTCGGCATGGGCTCGCTACTTTGCGTCGGGCAGGGGAGTGCGCGGCCGTCGCGGCTGGCGGTCATGGTGTGGAACGGCGCGAAGGGCGCCAAGAAGCAGAAGCCCCTATGCTTCGTCGGCAAGGGTGTCGTGTTCGACACCGGCGGCATCTCGATCAAGCCCGCGGCCGGAATGGAAGACATGAAGGGTGACATGGGCGGCTCGGCCGCCGTCATTGGCCTGATGCATGCGCTCGCCGAGCGCAAGGCGAACGTCAATGTGGTGGGTCTCATCGGTTGCGTGGAGAACATGCCGTCGGGCAAGGCTGTGCGCCCCGGCGATATCGTTACCAGCATGTCCGGTCAGACAATCGAGGTGATCAACACCGATGCTGAAGGGCGCCTCGTGCTGGCTGACGTGCTTTGGTACGCGCAAGAGAAATTCAAGCCGAAGCTCGTCATCGATCTCGCGACACTGACCGGCGCCATCATGATCGCGCTCGGCAAGGAGTACGCAGGCCTGTTCGTCAACGACGACAAGTTGTCGGATGAGCTGGTTGCGGCGTCGAAGGCGACGGGTGAAAAGGTCTGGCGCATGCCGCTCGACAAGGCGTTCGATAAGATGATGGACTCCAAGAACGCCGACATGAAGAACACGGGCGGGCGCTGGGGTGGCGCGGCGAGCGCAGCCGCGTTCCTGCAGCGCTTCATTCAGAAGGAGGTGCCGTGGGCTCACATCGACCTCGCCGGCACGGCGATGGACGGTGCGCGCACGGACATCAATCAGAGCTGGGGTGCCGGCTGGGGTGTGCGGCTGCTCGACAAGTTCGTGGCCGACCATCACGAGAAGTGATCGGGCGGACTGGGGCACAAATGTTAAGGGATTGTCTGTGACCGTATCATATTGATACGTATCGTATACCTATATTTTAGTTCCATAATATATATTATGCGAACTACGTAGAGGGGCGTGCTACCGCGCCGAGCGCCCAGTCGGTGCGTCTCGCCGCCAAGCCCTGCTGCGAGCCGCCTCAGACATAAGCAATCGATCGACCGGCGATCACAATTGCGACCCAAACGCTTGCCGAGACGAGCGCGTGGACCGTGCGCTCCTGGCCTAAGTTCGGCCTTCGCGCATAGAAGAATGCGACGTTCGCCATCGCGATCGTGAGGAGTGCCATCTTACTTAGAAAGACCGGGTTCCGTACGAGTGCGGTCGCCTCGGCGGCGAGAAGAACCGGTGCGCTGGCAAGGAGGAGCGCCAGCCCGGTTGCCGCCGTTCCCAGTGCGGCGCCTGACACAGCGACTGCGGTCTCGTATCGACGCCGCAGGATCAAGATGTCAAAAACGACGATAGCGCCAACCAGCAGCGTCGCGCCCAGGACGTGCGCGATGTTCGCGGCGGGATAGAGCCAGACAGAGCTGCGCGCCAGTCCCCCGAAGGCCGATGTCTCTAAGGCTTCAAAGAGCGCGATCATTGCAGATCAGCGCAGCTCGACCGTCTTGCCGTCTACCGTGATGCGTTCGGCGCGCATCTCGTTCGTCACTTTGGTCGAGGGATACCCCTCCACGGCGACTAGAGTGCCGACCTTGATGATCTCCTCGCTCAGGCCGCGCAACGTCATGCGGCTCACCGGCGCCAGCACAATATCCCAGTTTGCATTCTCGTGTTTCAGGGTGATGTGTGCGTGCGGATTTTGCCAGGAGAGGATTTCGACCGGCGCGCTGATCGTAAACTTTTTTGCGACGTCGTAGCTGCCCCAGCCATGATGCGCGAGCGCCGCACCTGCGGCGGACGCCATCACAATCGTTGCCAATGCAGTACGGTATAGCATGGTCACCTCCGTTGCTGCTCCCTAGTCAATTGCAGCAAAATGGGGCGCGGACGTGAAGTCCTATCCGCCGATGCGGCGTGCGCCGTCGGCAATCAAGACGGCATAGAGCGCCACGACGAATCCGGTGAGCACGTTGACCGAAATGATCGCGCCAACAACCTCCGCAAGCGACGGGCTCATGACCCATTGAAGCATCCGCTCGACCATGTCGTCGAAGCTCTGCTTCAGAAGGAACAGGAATTCGCTCCCCTGCTCTATCGACGGGCGTTCGGGGAGGTCGAAGGTCACGCGCTTGGCAAGCTCGGCCAAGCCGGGCGACGGCAGCATCGACTGCCCAATGGAGAAGAGCAGCCCGAGCGGCGCAGCGAGCCGAAAGTAGCCCCAGCGCAGCGGGCGGGCCTGAAAGCGGTCGGAAAGGAAGCGCACGACCTGGACGCCGAGAAAGAGCACAACCGCAAAGATGACAGCGGTGGCGAACAGCCTGTCCTGATCGGTGCCGAGAAACGTCAATAGCGCGACGACGCCTGCGAGCACGGCTTTGACAAACGCTTCGAGCGAGGCGACTGCGCGCGTGAACAGCATGAGCCGGCCGGGGGTGCGATCGAAATAGAACGGGATCTCGTTCTTGAGCCGGGCGATCTCGAGCGCGACGCCGAGGCCCAATGCCAGCAGTGCCGTAAGCGCGGCGAAAGCGAGCGGCGCGACGTAGCCGAGCCAAGCCACGGCCGCGATGGCCGCCAGTTCGAGCGCCATCACGAAGGCATTGAGGATAATATGCATTGTCGGCCGGCCCCTCGCATCGATCAAGCAAGTTGTATCGATTGCTGAGCGGCTGTCACCTGCCGGCGTTGGGCGCATCGAACGCCGCGTGGTATCGCACGCACCCGTGGGGGACGGGGCCGGCCAACGGCAGAACCATGAAGAATTCGGCTGGGACGCCTTCGAACGTCAAACCTCTATCGAGCGCAAATCCAAAGCGGCCGTAGTATCCCGGTTCGCCCACGACCGTGCAGCCGGCAGCACTCAAGCTGTGGAGCTCGGCGATGGTGGCGTTGATGAGCGCGCTTCCAATCCCCTCGCCCTGACGCGCGGGAGATACCGCGACTGGCCCCAGGCCGAACCATCTGCCATCGGTCGATCCGATCTTGACCGGTGATGCAACGATGTGGCCGACGATCGCGCCCGCGTCGTCCTGCGCCACGAGGCTTACCGTCAGAGCGTTCGCGGTGCGCAACGCGGCGACAATCGCCGGCTCTCTGCCGTCGCTATGCGGATGGCCGTCAAAGGCGGCGGCAATAAGGGCTCCAATCGCGTCCTCGTCGCCAGCCTTTTCCCTGCGTATCGAGACCTTCAACTCGTCGCCTTATCGAGGGTACAGGTGGCGTCCGCGATGCGGTCAAGTTGCGCTTCGAATGGGAACGACCGGCGCATCATCAGAAGCTCTGGTCCGGTGTCGCCGACAAAGCTCAAATGCGGCTTGTCGTTGGCGTCGGCGGGCATGTACCACGCCTCGACGACGTAGGGCGCGGTGCCCTTCGCCAGTTCCAGTTTTCCGCTGAAGCGATTGACGTCCGGTTTCTTCGGATTGTCGGCGAGGCGCAATCCAACGGCGCCGCAGTTCTGATCATCGGTAATGCGGATGCCGCACCATCCGGTATCGCACGCGACGATATCAAAGGTGATGTTGCAGGCTTGGCCGCTACACGCGTCTTTGCCCGCAAGGCCGAAGCCATAGCGCTGGCCGGACCAACGGCCTGCGAGTTGTACAGGTTGGGTGGGATTGACGGCTGCGGTCTCGGCGCCTTCTGCCGCAGCGCCGCCATAGGTGCCTGACACAACGGCAAGCGCCATGACAGATGCCATCGCACATAGAAGCAACATGCCGCGTCCCGCCGAACGCGCGGCGCGGTCGCTCGTGATGCCCGCAATATTTTTCATCGTATCCATCCTCAGTATCTCTGTCAGTCTCGTCGCGGCCGGGTCGGGTCTAGGGGTCATCGCACTGCCGTTCGAAATGCACGAGCTCGCGCAACGTACGCCTTACGTGTTTCGTGCTCACATGCTGTCCGCCGCGATGGCGCTGTTGTTCGCGCCCGCGGTCATTCTGCTGCGGCACAAGCCTGAACTTCACAGGCCGCTTGGCCGGCTGTTGGGCGTCTTTGTGGTGATTGGAGGGCTGACGGCCCTTCCTGTCGCGCTTGTCAGCCATTCGAGTGTTGCCGCGCGCGTCGGCTTTTTTGTTCAGGGCCTCGTCTGGATGGCGCTGCTGGGTGCTGCATGGCGCGCGGTCCTCGAACGCCACGTGGTTCGCCATGTCCAGTTCATGCTCGCCATGGTGGCGGTGACAACGGGTGCGGTTTGGTTCCGGCTGTTCATTGGCACGGCGATCGTGCTGCGGCTTCCGTTCGAGCCGGCATATGCGCTCGCCGCGTGGGCGGGTTGGATGATACCGCTTGCGGCGGTTACTTATTTTCGCGGCGCCTTAGCGAAGGCCCTGTTGTCGCAACGGCAGGCTGCAGCCCTCGCCCATTCCGTCCGCCTCGTCTAGTCTCGGGGCCGCATTAAACGGAAGCGAACATGCATGACGGTCCAGATCAAGCCTTCGCGCGATATCGCGCGCCTCATCGAAATCATGGCGCACTTGCGGACTCCCGGTACGGGATGCCCGTGGGATCTCGAGCAAACGTTCGAGACTATTGCGCCCTACACGCTCGAAGAAGCGTATGAGGTCGCGGATGCGATCCAACGCGCCGACTTCGATGATTTGCGAGACGAGCTTGGCGATCTGCTACTGCAGGTCGTCTATCACGCGCGCATGGCGGAAGAAGCGAACACGTTCGCTTTCGGCGACGTTGTCGAATCGGTGACGGAAAAGATGATCCGCCGGCATCCGCATGTGTTCGGAGGCGCGGAGGCGCCCAATGCCGGTGCGGTGAACGGCATCTGGGACAAGATTAAGTCGGAAGAAAGAGCCAAGCGCGGACCACGTGCGCCAGCATCGCTGCTGGATGACGTCCCGGTGGCGTTGCCCGCTCTCTCTCGAGCCATCAAGTTGCAGAGCAGAGCGGCCAAGGTCGGGTTCGATTGGGCAAATCTTGCGCCCGTGTTCGACAAGCTGAAAGAAGAACTGAGCGAGTTCGAAGCGGAAGCGCTTCCCGCCGATCCACGTGGCGCGAACGATCAGTCGCGGCGGGATGCAATCGAGGAGGAGTTCGGCGACATCCTCTTTGTCATGGCCAACATCGCACGGCACCTGGCTATCGATCCCGAGGCAGCGTTGCGCCGCGCCAACATGAAGTTTACGCGGCGCTTCGCGCACATCGAGGCGAGACTGGCCGAGCAAGGATTGACGCCAAAGCAATCCAATCTGCAACAGATGGACGCGCTCTGGGACGAGGCGAAGGCCATCGACAAGGCCAAGGCCCCCAAGCAAGTCTAGCGTCGGCGCCGGTGGCGCGCGCGACCCCGGCGGCGGGCCTGGCGCGGATTGGCGATATTGACCAACCCTGCATGCACGGCCGCGAAATGACCTCGGGTCGTTTCCAAAGGCAGCCAGGACGGCAAACCCTTGGCGAGCCAAAAGGGCTTCATCAAGCGGCGATAGCTTGCGCCGTCGATGCTTGTCGCTCGGCAGAGGCGGTCGAGATCGGCCCGGTCCGCAGGCCAAGTGAGCAGCCAGCGATACGCCGTGCGCAGGACATCGGCCGGGACCGGAAAGTTGCAGCGTCCGGCGATCTGCCTGAGCATCGGTACGCCGCTGGTGTCGGATTCAAAATGCACATGCAGACATGCGACGCGCTCTCCGGCGCGACGCATGCTCCAGATTTGATGATGGCCCGAGGCCGTCGTTTCGGCGTAGGTTGCGAGGCAATTGCGCATCTCCTCCGCCTCGGTGAGCATCTCGTGGGCGGTAAGCAGAGGAACGAACTCAAAGCCGTCAATCTCCGAGCCCTCCTTGGGAAGGGCGGCGTAGGGTGCGCCATAGAGCGGAAACTCGAGGCGCTCCAGCCAAATCTGCGCGTTGGTGACGGCGTCGGCCGGGTCGACCTGGCTGTTCCAGATTTTACGGATGAAGGTCGAGGCTTCGTGCTGGGGGCGTGCGGAGTACCATGCCAAGAGGGCTAGTCCGGCGAGGTCTTGTGCTGCAACATCCTGATGCAAGTCAGGCATGCGCTGGGCGGCCCACAATGCGAATTCTTCGTCGCAGGCGTCATAGCTGAATGCAACGAAGTTCAGCCAGCGCTTGGCTTCCGTCACCTTGGCGGGACGAAAATTGGCGATACGCAGAGCGAACTCGTCCGTCTTCGGCAAGCGGGGGATAGGCCCGCTGAAGGCTTCCGGCGGAAGGTTGCGAAGCCACATTGGCAGATCAAGTGCTGCGGCGATGAAACGAAGCGGCGCGCCGGCGCGGGCGAGATTCTCGCCTTCTGCGGCCTTTCGAGGCGTGGGATAGCCACCCGCTATCGCGTGCATCGCGGCGGGAAACGCTTCCGTGATGTCATTCATGTAGGCATGCGCGAGCGCGAGCGCTTCGACGCGCGCGCGAACGGGCACATCGAAACGCGAGGCTGCAGCGCGCACTGCTACGGAGCGCGCCGGACCATTGTCCGACGACGCCCGCGCGGCATCGGCGCGAGACATGACTTCCAACCAACTTTCTAAGTTCTTGCGTACAGGGTGCGCGGGCAATAGCGCGGCAATGTTTGGACGGGCCGGACGCCCAATAACTTGGTTCGGCCGGTCAGCCACTCACGATCAGGTTTGCGTCACACGGCATGGGGAAATCCCCTTCCTCAATCCAAACAAAATCGCCGGGCCAAATTGCCCGGGGGACGCGTGCTTATGGCGATCATCGTGGCGCCAGTAGGGCGGCGGTCGGGCCGCGCGCTAAGTTTGGATCAGCTTCGGCCCTGCGCGACGATCTCGGGTGCGACGTGTTCTGGCCTGAAGCCAAGGCCTAATAGTCGCGCCGGGATGCGTGAGAGAAAGGGAAGCCCGGTCAGAATGCGCAAGGCAAGCGGCGGCTTGACCTCGCTCGTTGCGCCGAGGGTTGGCGCGATGATGGTGTTTTGCATCGTGAGCTGCAGGCGCTGGGTTGCGCGCGTCGGAAACTCGCGGCGTTGCTGTACTTTCTTCAGATCGTCGAACGTCAGGTGCCCGCCTTTCAGGGGACGCCACAGAAGATTGGCGGCGGCGACCGCGTCCTGCACGGCGAGGTTCACGCCAACGCCGCCGATGGGGCTCATGGCGTGCGCCGCATCGCCAATGCACAGGAAGCCAGGGCGCGCCCATTCCTTCAGCCGGTCGACGAGAACGGTCAGCAGTTTGACGTGATCCCAATCAGGGATGGCGTTGGCGCGTTGCGGTTCGAACGGAAGGAGCGGACCGACGAGCTTTTGAAACGCATCAAGTCCGGCTGCGCGGATTTTTGCGTCTCCGCCCTTTGGAATGACGTAGGCACACTGCCAGTAGTCGCCGCGATTGAGCATGACAAACACGCGGCCAGCATCGAATCGCCCTTGCGTCTGGTCGGTATCGCCCGGTTTGCGCGGCAAGCGAAACCAGAGCACGTCCATAGGGGCGCCGAAGTTTTCGCTTTCAAGTCTCGCAGCTTTGCGCAGTTGCGAGTCGCGACCATCGGCGGCGACGACAAGATCGGCAATCACCGTGAGCGATCCATCAGGCGTTTCGACATTGACGCCCGTGACGCGATCGCCTTCGAACAGAAGCCCCGTCGCGCGCGCCTGCATCTTCAGATCGAAGGAAGGATATTCACGTCCGCGGTCGGCAAGGAAATCCAGGAAGTCCCATTGCGGCATGAGAGCAATGTATTTCGCCGCCACGGGCAGGTGCGAAAAGTTCGCCATTACGATCGGCGTCGTGCCGAAGCGTCCGCTGAGCTCCCTTACCTTCTGGTGCGGCAGGTCAAGAAAGGCATCGAGCCAACCGAGCTCGTACATATTCTGGAGCGTCGAGGGATGGATCGTGTCGCCGCGAAAGTCGCGAAGAAAATCTGCGTGCTTTTCGAGAACGAGCGTCTTGACGCCGGCGCGCGCCAGCAAGACGCCGAGCATCAGCCCGGCAGGTCCCCCTCCTGCAATGCAGCACTGAACGCGGCGCTCCATAGTTGCGGATACTAGACCGCAATTTGGGCTTTGCGCAGCTGCCCGATGACGCGGTCGCGTTTTTCTCCAGCCACCCGCAGCCGCAGTGACACCGTGCCGGCATCGCCGTCGACGCGCTCGATGATCTCGGTATTTTCGTGGAGCCACGCCAGCAGCCGACCGTCGGCTGCTGGAATTTGGAGGTTCAGGATGGCGTCGTCGGCACCGAGGCGGGCATCCAGTGCAGCGTAGAGGTCGTCCAGCCCCTCGCCCGTCGCGGCAGACACCAGCACGGGCGCGCGCTCGTTACGGCGAGCCTCGTGCTTCAATTCGGCGAGCCGTTCGGGCACGACGAGGTCGACTTTATTCCATACCTCGAGGATGTGACCGTCCATCGCCTCCGTATCGATGCCGAGATCGCCCAGAACGGCCTCTACATCACGCGCCTGCGCTTCCGTTTCCTCGTGTGCGATGTCGCGAACGTGCAGAATGACATCGGCCTCCACGACCTCTTCGAGGGTGGCGCGGAAGGCGGCCACAAGCATCGTCGGCAGATCCGAAATGAAGCCGACGGTATCCGATAGAATTATTCGGCGCTGGCTCGGCAATCGGACTTCACGCATCGTGGGGTCGAGCGTGGCGAAGACTTGATCCATCGCGAGCACGCCTGCACCGGTGATGCGATTGAACAGGGTGGACTTGCCTGCGTTGGTGTAGCCGACGATCGCAGCAATAGGATAGGGTACCTTGCGGCGGCCCTTGCGATGCAGGTCGCGCGTCTTTGCGACCTGCGCCAGCTCGCGTTTCAGCGCGTCGATGCGGTTCTGCAATATGCGCCGGTCAAGTTCGATCTGGGCTTCGCCGGGACCGCCAAGGAAGCCGCCGCCGCCGCGCTGGCGCTCCAAGTGCGTCCACGCGCGCACAAGGCGCCCCTTCTGGTAGGTGAGGTGTGCGAGTTCGACTTGGAGCACGCCTTCTCGGGTTCGGGCGCGCGCGCCGAATATCTCAAGGATGAGCCCGGTCCGGTCTATCACCTTCGTGTTCCAGGCCTTTTCGAGGTTGCGCTGCTGCACCGGCGTCAGCGCGTGATCGACAATTGCGAGGCCGATTTCCTTTTCGGTAATGAGGGTCTTCAGATCCTCGACCTTGCCCGTACCGAAGAGTGTTGCCGGTCTCGGGGACGCAACTGGAATGATCATGGCGTCGATGACGTCGAGTTCGATGGCGTGTGCGAGGCCAACCGCCTCTGCAAGGCGGTTTTCGGGAGAATGGATGTGAGGCGACGGTTGCGCTCGTTCAACTTCAGACGCCTGACGCTTCCAGACGGGCACAAGAACAAGGGCGCGCGATGGCGGCGGACGCGTTGACGTGCCGCCACGGCGCCGGCTCTTCCTTTCACCAGCAGTCGTAGCCGGCTCTTCGTCGCTTGTGGGCGCGCGGCTCAACCGGCGGCGCCCTCGCCGTCCTGATCGTTCAGGTTGACCGGCCCGCCCGGCATGATCGTCGATATGGCGTGCTTGTAGACGAGCTGCGAGTGACCATCGCGACGGAGCAGCACGCAGAAGTTATCGAACCAGCTGACGATGCCTTGCAGCTTGACGCCGTTGATGAGGAAGATCGTCAGCGGGGTCTTGTTCTTGCGTACGTAGTTGAGAAATGTGTCCTGGAGGTTCTGCGTCTTTTCTGGCGCCATTTTTGTTGTCCGCGTTTGTTATTGTTCTGCAGTCCTGCCGGTTGCCGAGGTTCGTTTTTGGCCGAGCTTCCGGGCGAGGCTCGACGGTTAGATTGGTGGTGCCCGTGCAGCGCACAATAGTCATTTCTGGGTATGACAGAAAGCCCCTGCGCACTGTGCCGCGCTTCTTAAGTCCGTGATTACGCCGCTGTTATTTCAGCCACCTGATGGAATTTCGCGCGCAACTTTTGGGCAATCGTTCCCGGTTTGCCGTCGTGCACCTGCTCGCCGTCGATGGTAATGACGGGCATGACCGTGTTGCTTGCTGAAGTAATGAAGGCCTCGTGGGCCCGCCTTGCCTCGGCGGGTGTGAACGGGCGTTCGATGATGCCGATGCCTTCGGAGCGGGCGACGTCGGCGACGGTTGCGCGCGTGATGCCGCCGAGAATGTGTTCGTCGAGTTGGCGCGTAACCAGAGTACCGTCCTGGGTGACGATCCAGGCGTTGCTGGACGCGCCCTCAGTCACGAAGCCCGCGTCATCGATGAACCAAGTCTCGCGGGCGTTCCTTTTTGCCGCCTCGTGTTTGGCGAGGCAGGCCGGCAGCAGCATCACGGTTTTGATATCGCATCGCCGCCATCGGAAGTCCTGCATGGTGATGACGGCGATCCCCTGCGCGGCGAGCGCATCGGAGCGACCTTGCGGCTGCGAACGCGCAATGACGACCACGGTCGGCCGATTGCCCGGCGGCGGAAATGCAAACTCACGCGGACCAGCGCCTCGGGTCACTTGCAGATAGACGCTGCCGCTGGATACGCGGTTGCGGCGGATCACCTGCCCGATGACGTGCCGTAACGCAGCCTCGCTCATCGGCATCGCCATGCCGATCTCGTCGAGCGATCGTGCTAGGCGCGCCAAATGGCGTGTGGAATCGACAAGACCGCCGTCGCGCACCTCGATCACCTCGTAGACCGCATCGGCGAATTGGAAGCCGCGATCCTCAGCGTGGACCCTGGCATCAGCGTACGACTTGTAGAGGCCGTTGACGTAGACAACGCGGCTCACGCGACCCTCGCCCGGCTCATGCCGACCTCAGATCGCCGCTGCGCTGCTCGGAAGAGACGCCCAGCGCCCGCAGCTTGCGGTGAAGGGCGGAACGTTCCATTCCGACGAACTCGGCCGTGCGCGAGATGTTGCCGCCGAAGCGGTTGATCTGGGCGAGCAGATATTCGCGTTCGAAGATTTCGCGCGCCTCGCGCAGCGGGAGCGACATCAGATGCTCGGCTCCGCCGTTGACCGGCAGCGGCACGTTCGAACCGATTTCGTCGGGCAGCATATCGGCTGTGATGACGGTGTTGGGATCACCGCCGGCAAGGATCAGCAGGCGTTCGACGTTGTTGCGCAACTCGCGAACATTGCCGGGCCAGTCGTGGGCCTGGAGCACCGCTATGGCGTCCTCCCCAATTCGGCGTGGTGCCAGGCCTGAGGTCTGGGCGACCTGGCCGACGAAATATTGGATCAACTCCGGAATGTCCTCGCGCCTCTCAGCGAGGCCCGGAACACGCAGCGTCACGACATTGAGCCGATGATAAAGGTCCTCGCGGAAGCGGCCTTCCTTTATGTCCTGCTCGAGATCGCGGCTCGTGGATGAAATGATGCGGACGTCGACCGACACCTTTTGTGCGCCGCCCAATCGCAGGAACTTCTGTTCGACGAGAACGCGAAGGATCTTGCCCTGTGTCTCCATCGGCATGTCGGCGACTTCATCGATATAAAGCGTGCCGGTGTGTGCTTCCTCGAGCGCGCCGACCTTGCGCGGGCCGCCGGTGCGATCCTCGGTGCCGAACAATTCTTCCTCGACGCGGTCGGGCACCATTGCGGCAGCGTTCAGCACGACGAATGGACCTTCGGCGCGCTGGGACTTCTGATGCAACACGCGGGCGGCCAGTTCTTTGCCGGAGCCCGATGCGCCGCGGAGCATGATGCGGCTGTTGGTTGGAGCCGCCTTTTCGAGATTGTTCTTGAGCTGATTGATGGCGGGCGAGCGGCCGATCATTTCAGCGGAGACGACCGAACGCTCCTTCAACTCGCGCACCTCGCGTTTCAGTTGCGAGGCTTCGAGCGCGCGCAAGGTGACGAGGATGAGCCGGTCGGACTTGAACGGCTTTTCGATGTAATCGTAGGCGCCGCGCTTGATGGCGGTCACCGCCGTCTCGATGTTGCCGTGACCGGAGATGATCACGACTGGAAGATCGGGATAGGTGCGCTTCATGACCGAGAGCACCTCAAGTCCGTCGAGGCGACTGCCCTGCAGCCAGATATCGAGGATGACCAGATGCGGGCGGCGGTCCTCGATGGCCTTCAACGCTTCGTCGCTGTCGCGCGCTAACCGCGTGCGATGGCCTTCGTCCTGCAAAATACCGGCCACCAACTCGCGGATGTCGGCCTCGTCATCGACGATTAAAATGTCTGCTGCCATCTCAAGCGCTCCCGGGGGATTGGGGGGTTTCTATCATGCTCTGCCTGCGGCGACGGCCTTCGGGCGTACTTCTTGTGTGGAAACTTGCTGTTGCGGTGCGGGCTTGGCCGGTAGTGTCATGCGCACGAGCGCGCCGCGTGTCCGCGTCTCGGTGTGCGGTGCGTCTTCAAGGCTCAGCGTGCCGCCGTGCTGTTCGACGATCTTCTGGACTATCGCGAGCCCTAGGCCCGTACCCTTGGCGCGCGTCGTAACGTAGGGCTCGAGCAGCTTGGCGCGGTTCTGCTTCGGCAGGCCTATGCCGTTGTCGATCACCTCAATTGCGACGCGATCGCCTGACGGCACCAGCCGAACCTCAATCTCACCCTTGTAGTCCGCCTGCCGTCCCTGCGCCTCGCCGTAGCCTTCGATCGCTTCGGTTGCGTTCTTGATGAGGTTGGTGACGGCCTGCGAAATGAGCCGCAGGTCGAAGCGGGCCGGAACCGGTGCGTCGGGCAGCGACAATGTGAAAGCGATGTCCTTGTTGCCTTCGCGGAAGAGGACCGCCGGCTCCTGCACAGCGAGGCGCAAATCGTGATCAGCCATCACCGGCTGTGGCATGCGCGCAAAGGAGGCGAACTCGTCGACCATGCCTTTGATCTGACCGGTCTGACGCTCGATCGTTTGCGTGAGCGTTTCAAACAGTTCGCGGTTCTCGGTGAGCTGCTTGCCGAACTTGTTGCGCAGGCGCTCGGCTGACAGTTGTATCGGCGTAAGGGGGTTCTTGATTTCGTGGGCGATGCGGCGGGCGACATCGGCCCAGGCCGACGTGCGCTGGGCTTGGACGAGTTCGGACACGTCGTCGAAAGTGACGACGGAGCCGCCGTCGCCTTCGCCAGGGCGTTCGCGTGTCGCTTTAACCGCGAAGGTCCGTTCCTCGTCACCGATCTGTTTCTTGACCTCAAGCTGCCCACGCGCCTTCAGGCCTGTTTCTTCGCGCGGCTCCAACACGGTCGCGAACTCGGGCACGAGATCGCCGAGGGGCTTACCAATGGCATCGGCGGCGGAGATGCCAAGAAGTTGCTCGGCGGATCGGCTGACGAGCGTAATGCACCGGGCGCTGTCGACGCCGATCACGCCGGCGGAGACGCCCGAAAGCACGGCCTCGATGAAATTGCGGCGGTCGGTGAGCTGGGCGTTGGTTTTTACGAGGGCGTCCTGCTGTGCCTTGATCTCGCTCGTCATGGTGTTGAACGTCGCCGACAGGCGCCGCAGGTCGCCCTCGCCGCGGATCTCCGGCAACACAACGTTGAGATTGCCGGATCGGATTTCCTGAGCGGCGGCGATCAGGCGACGGATGGGCGCCACAAAGCGACCGGCGAACCACATGCCGACCCAGATGGCGGCCAGCAGCGCGGTCGTTGAGATCGTGAAGTAAATCAACCCGTGCGCGAACTTGAGCCCACCCTTGGCCTTACGGAGCTGATTGTATTCGTCAACGTTCTGTTCGGTGCGCTGCAGATGGCCCATAACTCTCGGGCTGACACCGCGCGCGACATAAAGATAGCGGCCGGGAATATTGTCGATCTTGGCGATCGCCGAGATGCGGTAGTCGTCGGAAGGCAGTGAAAGTGCGACCTGTCCCGCTTCCGCCTGTTCGATCGCGGCCTTGGGCGGTACGACGTAAGGGATTTTCGGGTCATCGAGTGCGAGCACGGCGGGTACGCCCTCGCCATCGATGATGTATGCCGATGTCAGGTCGCGCAGGCCTGCTTGGCCAATCAGGAATTTCTGGAAGGCGTCGGGATCGTCTTTCAGAGTGGTCGCGGATTCGTTGATGTCGCGCACCATATTTACGATGTCGGTGCGGATGATCTGGCCGTGCTCGTCGACATAGGCGCGCGCCACGTCGTAAGAGTTCTCCACGATCGCGCGGGTGCGGTCGGAGAACCAGCCGTCGAGCGAGCGAGAGAACGTCGTTGTCGCTGCGACGGCGAGTAGGATGGCAGGCAACGCCGCGATGGCGCTGAACAGAATGACGATACGGGTGTGCAGACGCGCGCCCGGCACACGCCGTTTCCACGCCTTCCAAAGCCCCCTCGCCTGCCAGACGATGATACCGAACATGGCGAGGATCAGCGCCACGTTGATCGCAAGCGCCGTCAGCACGACCGAATTCCTGGGCGTGATCCAGGTCAGGCCGGTGAGGATGAGGTAGCTCGCGAACGCCGATACGCTCGCGGCGACCACGACGGCTAGGCCGAGCCAAAAGGCGCGGTCGGACGGATTGAGCGCAGCGGATTGGTCGTCGACGAGCGTTGTCGAGCCGGAGGCGCGGGTGGCGGATTGTGGGAGCATTTCGGGCGACGACGCGAGCGAAGCTGTCCCGGACGCAGTGTCCAGAACCGTTGCCTCCTGGTCAGCGTGCTTTTCGCCGTTCTCTTCCGGCATCGCGGTCGCGAGCTCTCAAACTCATGAATTAGTGAGTGATTGGTGCTTGCGGTCGATCCGGCCCGGGTGAGACCCAACGTCGGCTGCAACACCGCAACACCGTGCCCGAGGCAACACCCCAACTGTGACATTTTCGCGACGGGGTGTGGCGCCTGCCCGTGTTTACGAGCAGGATTTTCTGAGTGCGCAACTGTGGAAATTGAAAGCGAAATCAGCCTTCCACGGCTCTGAAGACACGAATATTCAAGTCACGGATGCGGGCCCTGAGCGTATTGCGGTTGAGGCCCAGGAGTTCGGCGGCGCGGATCTGATTGCCGCGTGTCGCCGCCAGCGCGGCGCTCAGAAGCGGCTTTTCAACGTCGCGGATGACCCGGTCGTAGAGGCCGGGTGGCGGCAATTCGCTGCCGAATGACGAGAAGTAGCGTGTCAGGTAGCGTTCCACGGCTTCGCTCAAGTCGGCTGCTTCGCTGCCGGGTGCTGCGCTCGGCGTGGCGGCGGAACCGGCAAGCTCCTGTTCGACGATCTGCGCCGTCAGTGTGTCCTGGGAATAGAGCGCCACGAGGCGGCGCACGACGTTCTCCAGTTCGCGCACGTTGCCCGGCCAAGGATGCGCCTTAAGCCGCTCGATGGCCGCGCTTTCAATCGACTTCTGACCAAGGCCTTCGCGGCCAGCAAGGCGGAGAAAGTGGCGCACGAGGTCGCCCACGTCTTCCAGACGTTCGCGCAGCGGGGGGATCCGGATCGGTACGACGTTGAGGCGGTAGAAAAGGTCCTCGCGGAAGAGGCCCTGCTGGATCTGCGATTTCAAATCGCGATGCGTTGCGGCGATGATGCGCACATTGGTCTTGATGGGCGTACGACCGCCGACGGTTGTGTATTCACCCTGCTGCAGAACGCGCAGCAGGCGCGTTTGGGCCTCGAGCGGCATGTCGCCGATCTCGTCGAGGAACAGCGTTCCACCTTCGGCCTGCTCGAAGCGGCCAGGCGTGCGTGATTGAGCGCCCGTGAACGCGCCCTTCTCGTGGCCGAAAAGTTCGCTCTCGATCAACTCGCGCGGAATGGCAGCCATGTTGATTGCGACGAAGGGGCCGTGACGGCGCTTGCCGTAGTCGTGCAGCACGCGCGCGACAAGCTCCTTGCCGGTGCCGCTTTCGCCGTTGATCATCACCGTCAGGTCGCTTTGCGTCAGGCGCGCGAGCACGCGGTAGATATCCTGCATAGGCAGCGAACGGCCGATGAGCGGCAGTTCTTCCGTGTCGCGGTCTGTGACAGGTGACTGGCGCTTCCGCCCCGGCTCTGACAATGCGCGTGAGACGACGGCGACAACTTCGTTCAGGTCGAAAGGCTTGGGCAGATATTCGAAGGCGCCCTTCTCCGTTGCCGTCAGTGCCGTCATCAGCGTGTTCTGGGCGCTCATGACGATGATCGGCAGGTCGGGCCGCAGCTTCTTCATACGCGGGATCAAGTCGAAGGCGTTCTCGTCGGGCATCACGACATCGGTGATGACGACGTCGCCCTCGCCCTGGCTGACCCAGCGCCACAGGGTCGCCGCATTACCTGTCGCACGGGGCGCGAAACCGGCTCGGGCGAGCGCCTGGTTCAACACCGTGCGGATGGCGGTGTCATCGTCCGCGATGAGTACGGTGCCTCTGGCCATAGAGTTCCCCTAGAGCGGTTCAGCGCCAGCCGCCCGCGGACGCTGCTGCATCGGCAACAGGACGCGGAAAACGGTGCGCTTGGGTTCGTTTTCGCATTCGATGACGCCGCCGTGGTCGCTGATGATCTTGGCGACCAGCGCCAAGCCCAAGCCGCTGCCGGAGGACTTCGTCGTAACGAACGGATCGAACAAATGCGGTTTCAGATGCTCGGGCACGCCGCAGCCGTTGTCCTCGATCTGGATCATCAGCGGCAGGCTAACGCGCATGTTGGCACCGGGTATCGAGAGGCGGACGCCCGGACGGAAAGCCGTCTGCATGACGATGCGGCCTGTCTCCGGCTTGTCGCCGATGGCCTCGGCCGCGTTCTTGACCAGGTTCAGGAAAACCTGGACCAGCTTGTCGCGATTGCCGAGCACCGGTGGAAGCGATGGGTCGTAATCCTCCACGAAACGGACTTGGCGGGCAAAGCCGCTCTCGGCTATGCGGCGCACGTGGTTCAGCACGTCGTGAATGTTGACGGCGTCCTTGGCGAGGGGGCGCTCATCGCCGAACACCTCCATGCGATCAACAAGATTACGAATGCGATCGGTCTCGGCGCAGATGAGCTGTGTCAGCGCTCGATCTTCATCTGAGAGGCCGGGCTCGAGCAGTTGCGCGGCGCCGCGGATGCCTGAGAGCGGGTTTTTGATTTCGTGTGCCAGCACGCCTGCCATGCCGGAGACCGAACGGGCCGCGGCGCGGTGCGTCAGTTGCCGCTCGATCATCTGCGCCATCGAACGCTGCTGCAGCATAAGGAATATGTTCTGCGGTTCCTCGGGCAGTGGGCCGGCATAGACGTCAACAAGCTTGGCGCCGGTGAAGCGTGGCGTTGCGACCTCGACTGCGTATTCGTTGACGGTCGCGTTCGTCATTTGCACCTGTTCGATGAGCGTGAGCAGCGGGCAGCCGAAGGCCACTACGTCATCTATACGGCTGCGGCTCAACATCACCGCGCTCATCGAGAAGAAGGACTCGGCGGCGGCATTGCCGAACAGAATCTTTCTATCGGGTCCGATCTGCAGGATCGGGTGCGGAAGCGCGCTGAGCAGCGTTTCGGTATCCACCTGCGCGGAGACCGGCACGATGGACGTGATGGGTCTCGGCGGCTCTTTGCGTGCAGACGTTCTACCCGTCGTCATGCGGCGCGACGCTCCATCTGGTGGTAGAAACTGGCAAGTCCGCCCAATACGCGGCGGGGATCATTTTCGGTGCACAAGTTCGCGCGCCAGATCTTCACGATCTGGGGCGCCGCGCCGCTGGATGCGAGGTACCAGCCGATGTGCTTGCGCGCGTTGCGAATGCCAAGCGGCGTACCGTAATGGCCGAACATCGCCTCGATGTGTTCGACCGCGGTATCACGCTGGATGGCCAGTTCAGGTTCGCCCCCATCCCGGCCGGTCGCAAGAAAAGCTGCGATGCGTCCGGGCAGCCAGGGCGCGCCGTATGCGGCGCGGCCGATCATCACGCCGTGGGCGCCGGATGCCTTCAACGCCGCGCACGCTTCCTGCGGGCTCGAGATGTCGCCGTTGACGAGCACGGGCATGCGGGTGGCTTCTACGACGGAGCGGACGGCGGCCCAGTCGGCCTCGCCGGCAAAGAACTGGCAACGCGTGCGGCCGTGGACGGTCAGCATGGCGACGCCCTCCGCCTCGGCGCGGCGTGCGAGTTCGGGCGCATTGCGCGTGCGCTCGTCCCAACCGAGCCTCATCTTCAACGTCACAGGGACGCGCACGGCGCCGACCACGGCTTTGATCAGGGACTGTGCGTGGTCGAGGTTGCGCATCAGGGCCGAACCCGACAGCTTGCCGGTGACCTCGCGTGCCGGGCAGCCCATGTTGATGTCGATGAGGCTGGCACCCTTGCTTTCGGCAATGCGGGCACCCTCGGCCATCCAATGCGCCTCGCGGCCGGCGAGCTGGATGATAAAGGGGGTAAGCTCACGGCCCTCGGCGCGACGGTGCACGTCGGCGCGGTTCCTCACCAGTTCCTCGCTCGCGACCATTTCGGACACGACCATCGAGGCACCGAGCCGATGCGCCATGCGCCGGAACGGTAGATCGGAAACGCCCGACATCGGTGCGAGCGCGACCGGGGGCGCTTCGGCGTGAAAATTCACGCCTGTGCCGACGAGCACTCGCGATGCTTCGCACAACCCCATTTTCGTGAGATGCCTGTTTTTTAATCGTTAGGAATTTTTGCCGTGACTTTAATCAGACTAGGCCCGGCACGAGAATTTCGCAAGTGGCGGCAAGCTCTTTGGCGATTGCCGATTTGCCGCGCCTTGGCTAACGCTTGCCGCTGCCTTGCTGATCGCTAACCAACCAAAGGGCAAAACCAGGGTGACGTGTGCCGCGCTGATCGTTGCCGCAGGTCGGGGATCTCGTGCCGCCGGAGCAGGCATGGAGCCTAAGCAGTACGCGCGCCTTGGTGGCATTTCGGTCCTGCGCCGCACCATAGACGCTTTCGCAGCGCATCCCAAAATTTCGACGATCATGGTCGTGATCCACCCTGATGACAGGTCGCGCTATGACGAGACCGTGGCCGGCGGAAGCTCAAAGCTTACAGCGCCAGCTCTCGGCGGAGAAACACGGCAGGCGTCCGTGCTTCGCGGGCTCGAAACCCTTTCCGCAAGCTTGCCTGACCTCGTTTTGATACACGATGCCGCGCGGCCCTTCGTAAGCCACGACGTGATCGACCGTGTTCTGGAGGCGCTCAAGAGCGCGCCCGCCGCGATTGCCGCCCTTCCCGTCGCTGATACGTTGAAACGGGTTGCTGACGACGGGCTTGTCGCGCAAACCGTTGCGCGGCAATCGCTCTGGCGCGCGCAAACCCCGCAGGGTTTCAAGTATCCGTTGATCCTGGACCTGCACCGACGGGCGGCGGCCGAGGGTGTATGCGGTTTGACGGACGATGCGGCGCTGGCGGAATGGGGCGGCGTTACGATCGCCGTTGTCGAAGGCACGGAGCGCAACCGCAAAATCACCACCGCTGAGGACCTCTTGATGGCGGAAAGTCTTGCCACGGCAGCGCTGCAATCGAGAACGGCGAGCGGCTTTGACGTTCACCGCTTCGCGCCGGGAGACCATCTCTGGCTCGGCGGGGTTCGCATTGCGCATACGCAGAGGCTTGACGGCCACTCGGACGCCGACGTCGCCCTGCATGCGCTCACCGACGCACTACTCGGAACGATCGGCGCTGGTGACATCGGGACATTCTTTCCGCCGAGCGAAGCGCGCTGGAAAGGCGCGGCCTCGCGCATCTTCCTGGAGCATGCGGCAAGCCTCATTGCTGAGCGCGGCGGGCGAATCGTCAACGTTGATCTCACGATTCTGGCAGAGGCGCCGAAGATCGGACCGCACCGCGTAGCCATGCAGGCGGTCATCGGTGAAGTGCTGCAGATCAGTGCCGACCGCGTCGGCATTAAGGCGACGACAACGGAAGGATTGGGGTTTACGGGGCGCGGCGAAGGGATCGCGGCCATGGCGACCGCGACCGTACTTCTTCCAGCGGGATCATGATGGACACAGCGTACGATGATGACGGCGAAAGCCGTGCCGCACTGAAACGGGTTGTCGGACGCGTGGCGGCGCTAAACCTTAGCTATTTTGGAGTCGAATTCGCGGTTGCGCTTGCGATCGGATCGGTCGCGCTGTTCGCCGATAGCGTCGACTTCCTTGAGGACGCCGCCTGCAACATCCTGATCCTCATCGGCCTTGGATGGTCGCTCGCAGCGCGGGCCCGGCTCGGTATGGCGCTTGCGCTGGTGCTTCTGGTTCCCGCCTTCGCGACGCTCTGGACGGCGTGGCAAAATTTCACCGCCGCCACGGTGCCCGCCCCCGTTCCGCTGACGCTGACCGGGCTCGGCGCGCTCGCGGTCAACTTCATATGCGCCTGGATGCTGGCGCGTTACCGGCACGCGGGGGGTAGCCTGACACGGGCCGCCTTCCTTTCGGCACGCAACGACGTGCTTGCCAACGTCGCCATCATCGGCGCCGGGCTTGCGACTGCTGCCACCGTGTCGCCCTGGCCCGATCTGATCGTAGGCCTCGGCATTGCTGCCATGAACGCGGATGCGGCGCGCGAAGTGTTCGAAGCGGCGCGCGCCGAGCACGCACAAGCCAGGGCATAGCGCGTCAAGCCTTGGAGTTGCCGAGACAATCAGGCATGACCCACGTTTGATTTGAAGCTGCAGCGCGTTGACGGCTGCGCCAGAATCGCGGCATCAAAATCAATGAGTGGTTGTATTGCCACGAACGCTACGGGAGCCGACATGAACATCATGCCCCAAAACCTCGACCGCAAACCTGCCGATGCCGCCATCAGCGCCATCGCGGAGGCAACGGCCGAGACGTGTCTTGCCACCCGAGTCCGGCAGCTGTCGCGCATCGTTACGCGCGTCTACGATGATGCCTTGCGCCCACTCGGCATCACCGCGAGCCAGTACACACTGCTCGCGCAGCTCGCTTCGCGTGACGGCATTACGGCTGTCGAGATCGGACACGAACTCGATATCGAGAAATCGACGCTCTCGCGCAATCTTAAGCGGTTGCTCCAGGACGGACATCTCGTCATGGATCCACCGGCTGGACGGCGTGGACGCGGTCTGCACCTGACACCAAAAGGGCAAGCCGTTTTAAAGGATGCGTATCCTATCTGGCAGGACGCGCAGAAAAGAACCGTTGGAGCCATGGGCTCCGATAGCAGGTCAGTGCTGGACGGCCTTCTCTCCCAGGCCGAAAGGCTGGCCGCAGCTTAATCAGCGCTGCGGTTTGCTTATTCATCTCTCTCTAGTTAGCCTCTCAGGGGAGCGCTTCGCCCAAAGCGCTCCCCGAATTTATTTGGCGTGTCGAGAATGAACGAGGCCGATGTGGTGGCGTCAGAAACATTTGCGCCCGCGCTGCTCGCCAAGGCGGCCGGGCTGCTCGACAAGCTGAAAGCAAGGGGTTTGGTGGTTGCCACGGCGGAGAGCTGCACCGGCGGTCTCATTGCGGGATTGTTGACGGCCATCCCCGGGTCGTCCGATGTATTCGATCGCGGTTTCGTCACCTATTCCAACACGGCCAAGGCCGAAGCGCTGGGTGTGCCTGCCCAACTCATTGTTCAGCATGGCGCCGTCAGTGCCGAGGTTGCGGCGGCGATGGCGATTGGCGCGTTGCACGCGGCTGGGGTCGATCTCGCCGTTGCAGTCACCGGGGTTGCAGGACCGGGCGGTGGCACGGCGGAAAAGCCGGTCGGCCTTGTGTTCCTTGGCGCAAGCCGGCGTGATGGCAAAACGCTCGTCACGCGAGCGAACTTTACTGATCTTGACCGTAACGGCATCCGAATTGCGACCGTTGAGGAGGCGCTTGCCCTGCTCGATGCGATTGCCGGATAAATGGTCGCCGGTCAGGCGCCTGCGCCCCTGCCATAGACGTCGTTGGCGCGACTTTCGAATGCCTCGGCGAACTTGCGGAAGGCTTGGTCGAACATTGAGCCGACAAGTGCGCCCAACAGCGGCGACTTGAATTCGTAATCGATGTTGAAATGGATGATCGAGCCTGGTGGGGAATCCTCAAAGCGCCATACGTTGACGAGCCGACGGAATGGTCCGTCAACGTAGCTGACGTCGATGCGGTTGGCGGCGGGGCGTACCGTTACACGGGTCGTGAAGCTTTCGGAGATCGCCCTGTAGCCGACGCTCATGCGCGCAACGAGGTTCTCACCGTCCGCTACCTGCTCGCGCGATAAGATCTTCAGCCCCGTACAAAGTGGCAGGAACTTCGGATACTGCGCGACGTCGGCGACAAGTGCCAGCATCTGGGCGGCGCTGTGTGAGACGCGCCGCTCGGTTGAGAACGACGGCATGCTTTCGGGTCAGTCCTCGCCTAGCGCGCTATGAGACGCGCCAACAGCACAACGAGAATGGCGCCGACGGTCGAAACGAAGACCTGCTCTCCATAGGGGACGGCGGCGAGCCACGCCTTCAAGCCCTCAGGAAGCACCAATAGGCCGGAACTGACGAGTAGTCCGCCAACAAAGGCGCCGATGATGCCGACGAAGAGATTTCGGATGAGCCCTCCGCCGCCCAACAGAAGGCCGGCGAGCCAGCCGGCGACCAAGCCGTTCAAGGCCATGACAATATAGGGCCAATAAGGTTCGAGCTCGGCCATTGGGAGCGCCTCCAACGAGATGCTTGTTCTATTTGGATTGAAGTGAGGAAATCCGGCGGCGCAGACCGGCGCCGCCGTTCGAAGAGTTAGCTCAAAATCCCGATGAGACGCGCAAGCAGCACGACAATCACAGCGCCTATGGTGGCGGTGACGATCAGCGAGATCAGAGGGTCAGAGATGCCGAGATTGATGCCGAGTGTGCGGAGAACATAGCCGCCGACGAATGCGCCGATGATGCCGATGATCAGATAGTAGAGAAGGCCGCCGCCGCCGACGAGAATGGATGCTAGAAAGCCGGCGACGATGCCGACGAGGGCCAGAACGATAAGATCGCGCATTTGATCAGTCATGCCGTTGTCCTCCGGTTGTCCCACCGCCAGCAGGGTTGCGGGCGGCAACACTTGACCGGGCGCCACACCGTTAAACGTGGCAGCGGGCACCCAGATACTGGTTCAGCAACTGATTGTAGCGATCGACGTTGGCACGCTGATCGGCGCTGAGCTTGCCGCCGTTGCTGGCGCGCTCAACCTGTGCCGGCACACCGCGAGCATCGAGGCGATTGAGTTCGGAACGGATGGACTGGCAGGATTCGCCAAGGGGCAGCGGACGCGCGCCCGGGTCACCACCGGCAGCACCGCCGCAGCCCTGTAGGGCTGCTGACAGCATCGCAACTGAAACTAGTGTCGTAACGCTCCGCATGCGTAGACCTATCCGCCTGAAAATTCGGCCGCGAACTGTGATCAGATATTTGCTGATCTATCAACACAGCGAGGCTGGCTTCGCAACCCCTCGTGGCGGGCGTGTGGCACGCGGGCCGCAGTGGCAGGTGCGGCGTCGCGAACACTGCCCAAATTCGTGCATGCATTGCGCCTAGGCCGCAGAAAGACGGGGTTTCCGTCAGTTCTGCGGCTGTTGCGCAATGTCTCAGTTTGCGCGTGTTGCCGGCGCGGCGGTCGGCTGCTTCGCCGGTGTGGCGGAGGCCTGGGTAGCCTGAGCGCTCTGAATCGCGGGGCCGCACTTGGTCTGGAAGTCCGCGTATGCCTTGTTGAGCTCAGCCTGTTTGGCGAGGGCCGCGCGTTTGACCTGCACGCTCGACGATTTGCCGGCGGCGGCCTTCTCAAGGCGCTCGATGCTGCCTTCCTGGCGCAGTGTATCGATCTGGCTCGCGAGGGATGCGCATGCGGGATCCACGCGTGGCGTGGTTGTGGCCGCTGCCGTTTTCTCGGGTGTGATCGAAGATGTCAGTCCCAAGTCGCCATTACCCGAACAGCCCGCCACGAAGCACGCGAGCGCGATCAGGCTAGTGAATTTCGTTGCAGTGCTTGCGGTCATGGCCGTCCCCCGAAATCCCATACGAGTCGAACGCCACTCACCAACTCCATCGTGCTTAGCGAGTGACCAAATCGCACGGCAAGGCAGCGTAGGCCGCTCATCCCCCATGAACGAGCGTCAGACCTCAGGTTGCTGTGGACACTTTCGAGGTGATGCGTTCGCGCCACATGAAACTATGGCGGAGCAGATGAGTGAGCAAAAGCGTGTCGGGGGCGCGATCACGCTAGTGCGTCTGGCGGCCGCGCACTTTGCCTGACAGGCTTGGCTCGTGGGTGGTATGCATCGCCTCAAAGCCCTTGCGCAGGGCCGCGAGAGCTTCAGGTTCCGACATATGCCCCTGCAGCGCGGCGGCCTTTGCGAGATGGTGCCCGATCTGCGCCAGCAACCTGCCCCAATCCTGCATTCGGTCGTCGAAGGCGTCGGCGTTGAGCGCAACCATTAGTGACCCGTCGACGATCCAGGCGCGGATCAGTTCGACGGCCTGCTCGCCGTCAAGAACGCCGTCGGGAAGCTCTAACTCAATTGGTTCATTTCGTTCGGGGCTCGACATGCGCGATGTCCTCGCACTGCGTCGTACGGACGCTTTTGTAATGCACGCATTTAGGACTGTGCGGCGGTGCTGGCAAGCAAAGCGTCCCCAAGCTGGCCTGCGGCCACTAAGGCGCGGCGATTATCTTGTCCTGAGGATGGGCGTAGCCCAGCATGTCGCGGGCGATCTCTTCGACCATGTCGGGGTTGGGAAGCTCAGGAGAAAGCAGCGCCACGTCACGCTCAAGCTTGGCGCGCACGCCATCGAGGCTCTTGATTTCGAATGTCAGGATGGAAGCGCGTTCCGTCAGCCGCTGGTAGGTCTGTAGTCCGTGACGACCGTAGACGGCATGATAAGCGAAATAGGTCGAGGCCGACAGGCAGGCAAGCAACACTAGTGCCTGCTTCAAGGGCCGGAAGGACCTATTTCGCCGATCATGAAAGTGGGTACGCAGCAATCCAACGTGTCTCCAGATGGTCGTGACGCGGAGAACAATCGGGTTCTAGCATCGTTGATTTAAGGCCGGGTAAAGCTGCGTGCGGATCTGAGTCGGAAATGCAAACGGGGCCCGACGGGCCCCGATCGTCATTCGCTATTTTAGGACAAAGTTAGAAGCGGTGCTTCACCGAGCCGCGGATCGTAAGATCCTGGTCGCTATCGAGGCCCTGGTTCTCGGGCTCCTGTGCCGGCTTGCCCTCAGCAGCCCCGTAAAGCAGCTCCAGGCCGAAATCCATCTTCGGCAGAGTACCGAGCTTGCCAAGGCCGGGAATTCTGATTTCGGTTCCGGCGTCCGGCTTAACCGCCTGCGTCGTACTATCCTGCACACCAGCGGCCGGCGCATCCGCTGCCGGCGGCGGCACCTGCACTTTTTGCTCGTCCAGAGCCAGCGACGCGGTGCTCGCGGCAGCTGCCAACGCTGCGCAAACGCCTACGACAAAAGCAAATCTTCTCACGTCAACCCCGCCATGCCACGAAAGCACGCACATGACGTAGGTGTGCGTGTTTGCAGCCGGAAGTTCAACGGCAAACTCCACGGTTTCGGTGGTTCACGGACGTTTATCGCGGGACTGTGGTTGAGGGGCCATATTGCTCTGCAGCTACATAGACCAAGTCTCTGTGGGGCAAGGAGATTTGGGTTGTATGCGGGAGCTTTGCATGGCAGCCGAGGGGGTGGACCAACCTCGACTTTGCGCTGTGAAGCGGCCGCAGAGACGGTTCTAAGAGGCGCTTTTGTTGTCGTACGAGCAAAATTGCCGCCGCTTCGGAAAGTGGCGGCATTGGTCGGCCGGGGCGCGAGGCAATCCTTCCTTAGAACTGAATGCGTGCCCGGGCGATGACGACATCGAACGCGTCGAGTTTCGTTGCAACATTCGTGAAGCTCGTCACATCACCATCGGCGTGCCGGTCGAGGACGTAGAGGTACATTGCGGCAGCATCGTCAGTGATCTGCTATTTCAGCGCTTTGCGTGTACTCTCTGTTTTTCTAAGCCCTCTACATAAAGAGAAAGGGCCATCTTTCGGTGGCCCTCTCGTTTTGCCTGTTGCAGACGGGTTAGAAACTTAGAAGCGGATGATTGCGCCGCCCATGACGACGTCCAGATCGTCAAGGTCGATATCGGTGGTCGCAAGGCCGTTTGCGGCCGTGATATCGCCTTCGACGTGGCGGTAGTAGAGGTAGAGGTGCATCGCTGCAGCATCGATGCCCTGCACGACACCGCCGCCCCAGACTTCAAGCTCAGAGTTGGCGATTTCGCCGAGGTTCACGCCGCCGACCCGGACGTTGCGGTCGAGCGTGCCGCCTTCGCTGATGAAGTACTGACCGAACAGCGTCGTCTTACCTAGCGAGGTCCACTTTTGCTCGATGCCGAGTTCGCCGGCGTAGAAGGTGCTGCGGTCGTCGCGCAGCGCAGGGTTGACGACGCTGCCGTCGTCGGTGCCAATCAGGTTGTCTTCCAGATAGCCCGCACCGAAGTTCACATAGATGCCGCTCGGGGCGTGCATCACGCTGACGGAGCCGCCAACCTGCTCACAGTCACGGTCATCGACGCCCCCGACGTTCCCAACGCACTGGAAGCCCGTCTGACCGGTGCCGTCGCGGTTTTCGCCATAGGCAATTGCGCCGGCGAGCTTGAAGTCGCCGATCTCGCCCTTGTAGTGGAGACCGACTTCCCAGGTGTCGTCCTCGCCCCAGTTCACCGTCGCCTTGAAGCCGGCAAATTCGGGCGTGTCGTACTTCACAAGGTTATAACGGCGGCCTTCGCCTGGCTGGTCGCCACCATCGCGGAGCAGACGGCGCCACTGCAGACCAGTCTCAACGCCGCTCGACACGGACGTCAGGCGCTGGCCGCCCGACAGCATGAACAGGCCAAGCCCCGTATCTTCGACGTCCGAGTATTTCGCGACGTCCTTCGTCGCAGCCTGATTGACTTCGGTGACGCTTTCACCAGCGCCGCCCGTCAGACCGACTGAAATGCGGCCGTAGGTCTTGCTATCGAGGTACCAATAGTTGTGGCGCAGGTCGAAGGCATTGGAATCGTCGCCGTTGTCGTCGTCCTGAGTGGTGCGCTTGGAGTTGGCGGCGCGAGCACCAATCTCGATCAGGTAGCCGGCTTTCCAGTCGGCGTCGATCTTGGCTTCACCCTTGAACCGGAAGCGCGAACGGGCGTTGTCGTTGGTGACGACATAGGCGTTGCTCTCGGTGCCGTCGTCCCACCACATGACCGCTTGGTTTACGTGGCCGGAAATCTCCAGCTTCACCTTGCGGTTGCCCTTGCGCACAGTTGTGGCCTCAAGCTCGGCGATGCGCTCCTCAAGGTCCGCGCAGCAGTCACCGCCAAGGTCGGCCGCCGCAGCTGGAGCCGCGTTAACCGTTACCATTCCCATGGCCGCTAGCAGTGCCAGCGTGCCGACCCGATACGTAGATACCGATGACATCGGTTCCCCTCTCAACCAGTTTGATCTCAGCCATATTCCCGTGCAGCTTTCCCCCCGCACGGTGCCCTCAAAAACCAAAGTGCTCCCAGCGCAATTGGCTTCGGCGAACTTAACCCTCTGGTAACGGCGGTTTTTATCAGGTCCATGACAGTCCGCCGGGAAAAGCGTGACTCTTGGGCAACACTCTACCGAGTAGAGTGAGAGTGTGGTTTGATGGCCACGAAAGCAGCAAATGCCTCAAGAAAACAGACAATTTGGCGATAGAAGCCGCTTCGATTTGGCGGTTGTCGGCGCTGGGCCGTCTGGCCTGGTGACGGCGCTTTCCGCCGCCGAGATGGGCCTTTCGACGGTCCTCATAGGACCACTTGCGAGTCGCCGCGACGCCCGTACAGCGGCGTTGATGGCGCCATCGATTGCTCTGCTCCAACGGCTCGGTGTCTGGGACGCGCTGGCCAATGCCGCGGCACCTCTTGGGGCCATCCGTCTCGTCGACGCGACTGAAGCCCTGGTACGGGCGCCCGAGGTAACGTTCAGCGCCAGTGAGATTGGCCTCGATGCCTTTGGATACAATATCGGAAACGCGGTACTGACGGAGGTTCTGGAAGGCAGGGCCAGTAAAAGGCTGAAGCGTGTGGCGTCGGCTGGCGTCGTCGCTGTAAGCCACACGGCGGACGGTGTGCGTCTTTCGACTGCGGAAGGCGGGAGCATCGAGGCGACACTGGTCGCTGCGGCCGACGGGCGCCAGTCCAAGATGCGCGAGGCGGTCCAAATTCCCCTTGCGACGTGGAGCTATGATCAAGCGGCGATCGTCACCACATTCGCGCACAGCCGCGATCACGCCTCGATTTCAACGGAGTTTCATCGCCGTACGGGGCCGCTCACCCTGGTGCCTATGGCTGGGCGGCAATCGAGCCTCGTGTGGGTGGAGACGCCAGATGAGGCGACCCGGCTGGCGACGCTGGACGATGCAGCGTTCGCAGCGGCGCTTGCGCGGCATATCCAAGGCCTGCTCGGGACGCTCGGCGGGTTTTCGCAGAGACAGGTATTTCGCCTGCAGGGGCAGACAGCAAAGATCTTCGCACGCAACAGAGTAGCGCTCATCGGTGAAGCAGGGCACGTCATGCCGCCAATCGGCGCTCAGGGCCTGAACCTGTCCTTCCGCGACGCCGCCGTTTTGGCGGAGATCGCGGCCGAGGCAAAGGCTCAAGGGGAAGACATCGGTTCGCGGGCTGTGATGGAGCGCTACGAGACGCATCGACGGCCTGACGTGACGTCGCGCGTCTGGGGCGTGGACCTCCTTAACCGCTCGCTGCTGTCGCCCTATCTCCCCGTGCACCTGGTGCGCGGCGCGGGGCTTTTCGCGCTTTCGGTATCGGGACCGCTTCGGCGGTACCTGATGCGCGAAGGCATCGGAGAAGGGTCGGGCTTGCCACTTCTGATGCGGCCAGCAGCCGCCGGGCTTGATAAAGCACTTTCGCCGCTTGACGGGGTCGGCTCCGGCCGCGCATGACCGTCAACGTGCTCCTTTCGACCCCACAGTTCCCTGCATGAAGCCGGTTTCAACCCTGCGCGATCTCCAGTTTCGGCTGGAGTATCTGCTACTGCGCGCGGTGGTCGGTGCCGTTCGCATGGTTCCGCTCGGTTTCGCGGTGCGCTCCTCGGCCTGGATGTGGCGGCGGCTTGCGCCGCGCGTCAACCCAAAGCGCCACAACCGGGCGCTTGCGAATCTGGCGATCGCATTTCCCGAAAAGTCGCATGAAGAGCGTCTTGAGATCGCGCTCAAGCACTGGGAGAACCTCGGCCGTGTCATGGCCGAGACCATGCGGCTCGATCAGATCGTCGCCGATCCTTCGCGCATTCGGATCGCCAATCAGAAGGTCTTTGAGCGCTATGCCGGCAAGCTCGGGCCGATCGTCGGTGCCTCTTTGCATCTGGGTAATTGGGAGCTGGCGATTTGGCCGCTGACCATTGCGGGCGCAAACCCCGCCGCGGTCTATCGCTCCGTCAACAATCCCTATGTCGATCGCTATCTGCGCGAACAGCGCAAGGACCTCTACCCCGGCGGACTATTTGGACGTGGCCGCGTCGAGGGCGATCACGGCGACAGCCAGAGGACGGCGCGGGCCATCATGGACTATGTGCGGCGCGGAGGGCGGCTCGGGCTTGTCTGCGATCTCTATGACAGCACCGGTCTGCCGGTCCCGTTCTTCGGCAAGGATGCGCCTACGGTCGCAATCCCGGCCATGATCGCGCGCCGCACCGGCGGGCGCATTTGGATGTCGCGCTGCGTGCGTCAGGGCACCGACAGCCGCTTCGAGATCGAGCTTAAAGAATTGCGGGTGCCGCGAACCGCCAACCAGGGCGAAGACGTGCGGGTCGCGACGGCGGAAATGACTCTGCAGTTCGAACAGTGGGTTCGCGAGACGCCCGATCAGTGGATGTGGTCCAACCGGCGCTGGAGCTGAGTTGCACTTCGCGATCCCGGCCGACGCGAGACTCTTGGCCGGGATCACGTCGGTCGGGCTTGGCCACCGCGGCGAGGACGCGCAATGGCCGAACGACCACTTACTTCGAAGCCGTCTGGGATGCGGCGCGGCGGCGGTTCACTTCGGCCTGCGAGACCTCGCCATCGGCGATGAGAGCTGACACGCAGCTCTTCGAAAGACCGGCACCCACGGCGCGCATGCAGGAACGGACTTCCTTGCTGCCGGGGCTGTACTGCGAGCAGTGCTTGAAGTAGTCGCCGGCGCAGGCCATGCGGGTGCGCATGCCGACGGCGTTGGCTTGGAAGGTCGTGGCGGCCAGCGTGCCGATCACGAGGGCGGCTTTCAGGACTGCGGTGCTCGAAAGAATGGTCATTGTCGTCTCTCCAGGTCTCGCGTTTCGTTGAGACCAGAAGTACGCGCGTCCGGCGACCGGCGCTGTTCCGGACGGAACGCTGCAGACGGCACCAACGGAGGGCTCAAAAAAGGGAAAGGCTCCGATTTACGATCGGAGCCTTCGATTACTTTCGGGCTGGACGCAGGGAAACGGTGGAGAGACGAACTTGGTACCGTTTCAGACCTGGGGCAGCCCGGCGCGGTTGGTTAATTTAACGAGACGCCGTCTGGGATGCGGCGCGGCGGCGGTTCACTTCGGCCTGCGAGACCTCGCCATCGGCGATGAGAGCTGACACGCAGCTCTTCGAAAGACCGGCACCCACGGCGCGCATGCAGGAACGGACTTCCTTGCTGCCGGGGCTGTACTGCGAGCAGTGCTTGAAGTAGTCGCCGGCGCAGGCCATGCGGGTGCGCATGCCGACGGCGTTGGCTTGGAAGGTCGTGGCGGCCAGCGTGCCGATCACGAGGGCGGCTTTCAGGACTGCGGTGCTCGAAAGAATGGTCATTGTCGTCTCTCCTATCTCCGTGAAGCGTCATTGCTTCAGTAGCGATAGGAGTACGGGAGGTTCATTCCGGCGGCTGTTCCCGACGGAACGGGTGTGAAATGGGCTAACGCTGGGGCGGATACCAAGGTTAACGACCGCTCGGGGGGGGGCGCGGCCATGGCGCCTGGCGCCAGCGCCCCTGGCCAGAACATTCCTGCTGGACGCGGCTTAATGCTTGGCCGCCATTTCCTGCTGCTTGGCTGCGCGCACTTCGGCACGGCGCTTTTCGATCTGCTCCTGGGTCACCTCGCCGGCTTCCAGCAGCGCGGAAACGCAGCTTTCGGAGAGTTGCGGACCAGCGTCGTACATGCACTTGCGCACTTCCTTGCCCAGCGGGTTGAAGGACGAGCAGTGGCGCACATAATCGGCGGCGCACGAGATCTTCACACCCAAGCTCAATGCGGAAGCGCTGCCCGTCATGGCGGTCAGGCCGGCGAATACGATGGCAAGTGAAAGCGTTGCGCGACGTGCGTTCGAAGCGTGCGTGCTCATGGTGGCGATCTCCGGGTTCGGGCAAGCACTGGCGCCTGCCGAACCCGGAATTAGAATCGCATCGTTGCCACTGCTGTTCCGTGTGGAACCGCTTATGCGAGCGCGGTTCGCGGCGACGCCTTTACTTTGGATTGCGGCAGAGGATAGCGCCTCGCCTCGGCACCCGCTTTACGCGCCAGCCGGCAGACTTGCTCGTAGGCGATGGTGGCTGCGTTGAGCGCTGTAATCCCTGACGGGTCGTAGCTCGGCGCCACCTCCACGATATCGAAGCCGACGATGTCGTGGCCGCTCATGGCGCGTAGCGTGCCAAGCAACTTCAGGGGCGTCAGTCCGCCGGTCACGGGCGTTCCGGTGCCGGGCGCATAGGCCGGATCGAGGCAGTCAATGTCGACCGTGACGTAGACCGGGACGTCACCGGTCAGCTCTCGAACAAGGTTTGCGATCTCGGCGGCGCTCATTGCATCGGCATGGACGTTGTCGACGATATTCATGCCGAGCGCGTCATCGACCCATGTTCTGATGCCGATTTGCACGGATCGTTCAGGCAGGATCAGCCCCTCGTCTATGGCACGAGAAAACATGGTGCCGTGGTTCAACTCCACCGCGCCGCCGCGCGCGGGCGGCGAGCGCCAGGTGTCGGTATGGGCGTCGAACTGCACGAGCGCCATTGGTCCGTATTTCGACGCGTGCGCCTTCAGCAGGGGGTAGCTGATGAAATGGTCGCCGCCGAACGACATCAGGAATGCGCCGGTGGCGATTACGTCGGCCGCGGCCTTCTCGATCGTCTCAGGCAGATGCTGCGGATAGCCGTAGTCGAGGAACACATCCCCCAGATCCGCGACCGAGACAAAGTTCAAGGGATCAAAGCCGCCGGGATAGGCCTTGAGTTCAGCAAGCTGTGCGGACGCCGCGCGGATCGCGTCGGGTCCGAACCGGGCGCCCGGCCGGTTGGAGGTCGCTAGATCAAACGGGATACCGAGCACGGCGAGGTTCGCACCCTCGGCGGAGACGGCGCTCGGCGCACGCAAGAATGTCCGCGCGGCCGAAAAGGTTTGCTCGGTCGCGATAAGCGGCGATGAAAAATACGATGATGCGGATTGCGGTCCGATCGACATGGCAGCCTCGATTGTCAATGGGCGCCGTCCGGCCGGTGCCCTTGATCAATCGCTTCCGGGGTCATGCCCCGGCTGCCTCCGTTTCTCGGCGGCCGGAAGATGCCAGACGAAACGGGCAAGTCAAGTCGGGCAAGTTCATTTCGCTTACCGCGCCGCACTGCAAAAACAACTTGCGCAGACGGCGTCGCATTTAGCCTTGTGCGCAATGTCGTTTCCGCTGCAACAGCGCCGAATAACTCGCTATCCCCGACGAAGAGCGGCTTGCGTTTACCTTCCACTCAGCGCCATTGTCGGTGCGCGTAATGCGTTGTGGTGGGAGCGTCGCGTGTCAGTCATCGATAAGGTTATGGTCGGCGAAAGTCTCGTCGGCGAAGGGAACGAAATCGCTCACATTGACCTCATCCTCGGGCCTAGGGGCTCGGCCGTGGAAGAGGCTTTCACGAACGCTCTCGCCAACAACAAAATGGGTTTTACGACGCTGCTGGCTCTGCTGGAGCCCAATTTGCAGTGCCGCCCCAACACGATCATTTTCAACAAGGTCACGATCAAGGACACACACCAGGCCGTGCAAATGTTCGGCCCGGCGCAGTTTGCTGTCGCGCGCGCGATCCAGGATAGCGTGGCCGACGGGATCATTCCCCGCCACCTCGCCGAAGACCTTTACGTCTGTGTCGGCGTGTTCATCCATTGGGACGCGACAGACGACGCGAAGATTCAGGAGTTCAACTATCAGGCCACGCGCGAAGCGCTATGGCGTGCGGTCAAGGGGGCGCCAACGGCACGCGAGGCGACGGAGTACCGCGATCAGGTCGAGCATCCCTTCAGTGCGCAGACGCCGCGCCCAATCGAACAATCGCCGGCGGCAACCGAGCCGGGGCATTTGCAACAGTCGCAAGCGCCAATCACGCAGCCCCCGGCAACACAGCAAACGCACGACACACTCAAGCCGTCAGTAACCGCGACGATGTCGCCGCACGCTGCATTGAAGCCAGATGTCGAACACACCATGGCGCATCCGCAACCGGCTGCGCGCGACCGTTGGACATCGCGGGAGGCGGACGATGAGGTGTTGCGCACCGCACTTGTTCCGTCAGTGACTGCGACGCTGCCCTCCGGAGCGGCGACGCGCATCGAGCCATCGGCTTACTCGACCGGCAGTGATGTCGCGCAACGAGCTGCCGCGCTCGCTGCCGAAATCGCTCGCGCAGAGGCAGCGCGTGAGCAGGAACGGCTTCGTGAAGTCCGTGTACTGGAGGAAGCCGAACGCGCTCGTGCCCTTGAAGCGGAACGGGCAGCTGCTGCGACGGCAGCGCGCGAGGCGGCCATACGGGCCGAGGAGCGCCGGCGGGCGGAACTGGAGACGGCGCAGGCCGCCGAACGACAACGTGCGGAAGCGGCTGAAGCCCAGCGCATCGAGGAACAGCGCCGCGCCGAACTCGCGGCGCAGGCTCGCGCGGAAGAACAAAGGCGCGCGGCGATCGCGGCCGAGGGCGAGGCGCGGGCAATCGCAGCCGCAAGAGCCGCCGAGGAGGAGCGCGCGCGCCAAGAGGCCGCGCGACGTGCAGCTATTGCGTCCGAGGCCGAGGCACGGGCAGTGGCTGCTGAGCGGTCTGCTGCGCGGTACCAAGACGCCGTTGTCGAGAGCCGCGGGTTTGCGGGATCCTCTGCAATGCCTCCGGCGATGCCCTTGCCGAGCGGCGGCCCGCCAATTCAGCCCATCGAGGTGGTTCAGGGTCTGCTCGTTCACAAGATTCCGACCGAGATGAAAACGGAGACCACCGAGCACGTCGAAGTCCGCATCGGGGGCAAGGACGTCGAAGGGCTGATGAGGGACCTGATCGGACGGGGCGCGCTCTCGGTGAACAATCTCCCCATCGTCGAGACGATGACGGTCGCGCTCGACGGCCCTGCCGGTGCGTTCGATATCGTGCCGCGCTCGCAGGCCACGCAATTCGTGCAGCCCAGCACGTCGGTTCTCGAAGCGTTCGGTGGCAATCCCTTCGCGTCATGGGAGTGGGATGTCACGCCGCGAACGGCCGGGAACCACCAGTTGCGTGTGCGCGTCTCCGCGACCGTGCACGACAGCCGGAACACGGCGACAACGATCGCGCTGCCCGACCGGGTGTTCCCGATCGACGTGCGGGTCGATTATGGGCGCTCGGCCGGACGCTTCCTATTGCGCGCGCTCGTGTGGGCGGCCCTGACGATCGGTGCGGCATTGCTCGGCATCTACACTCAGGAGATCTGGTGGCCAGAGCTGCAAGAGGTGCTCGGTCTCAGGCCGTGATGCGGCGAGCTTGAAGCGCATCTAGTCGCAATTGTCATAAGTCGGAACGGGCTGGGTCGACCGACCTGCAATCGCCTCTTGCGTTTCGCAATCGGCTGCGATCCATTGCTCGCCGCGGGTAGCAGGCGTCAGAGGTAGGATCGCGGTCCGTGACGGTGATAAACAGAGTTCTAGTCGGTGAATCTCTCGTCGGAGAAGGCGCGGAGGTCGCTCATATCGACCTCATCATGGGTCCGCGCGGATCGCCCGCCGAAGACGCGTTCACCAGAGGACTGGCCAACAACAAAGACGGCTTTACAACGCTGCTCGCCATTCTGGCACCCAACCTGCAGTGCAAGCCGAACGCCATTATCTTCAACAAGGTCACGATCCGTAACGCGCGCCAGGCGGTGCAGATGTTCGGACCTGCGCAGTATGGCGTGGCCCGCGCGATTCAGGACTGCGTCGCAGAGGGCATTATTCCGCGCGCTGAAGCAGACGACGTTTACATCTGCGTCGGCGTGTTTGTTCATTGGGAATGCAACAACGCTGCGCGAATTCAGGACTTCAACTATCGTGCGACGCGCGAGGCGATCGTGCGTGCCATTGCCGGTTGGCCGAGCGTGCGGGAAGTCAGCGAGAAGAATGGTACGGCCGTTCATCCCTTAGCCGCAAAGGCCGCTGCTGCTTACCGACCGCCGCCTCCAAAAATTAGCGAAATGGCACATACCGCGCTCGCGGAAGCGGAGTCGCGCAGTTTTGCCGGTTCGGCGCCGCCGGAAGGTCTCAAGGCGCGGCTTGAGCGCATTCCTTCAGCAAGCGGGCCGCGGACACCGCAATGGCAGCCTGAATATGAGGCGAGGACGGCGCCCCCAAGCCCCGCGCCCGCGGGCGGACGGCGCCAGGCCGGGCCGGTGGAGGTCGATGCCGTCACCGGAACGCTCGTTCATAAAATCCCGAATATCATGCGCATCGCCAGGCCCGAGACGATTGAGGTTCGGGTTGGAGGCAAGGACGTGGCCGAACTGGCTCTGGCGCTTCAGGGCAGCGGCGATCTCGTTACGCACGATCTCCCCATCGTTGAGACCATGACGGTAACCCTCGACGGCCCTTTGGATGCTTTCGATATCATCGCGCGATCGGAGGCGACGCAGCTCGTGAGGCCGAACAAAATCGTGATGCAGGCGTTGGGCTCGCGTCCCTATGCGGCGTGGGAATGGAGCGTCACCCCGCTTCGGCCTGGACGGCACGAACTGAGGCTCAAAGTTGCGGCCACCGTGCGCGACAGCCGCGACATCCACGCGACGGTTGCGTTGAGGGACAAACACTTCCCCGTCATCGTTTCGGTTGACTACGGGCGAACCGCGGGCAGTCTCGTCATGCGTGCGCTCGCCTGGCTGATCGTCACCATCGGGGCGGCTCTGCTCGGCATCTACACGCAGGAAATCTGGTGGCCGGTCGTCAAGGGTTTCCTCGGTTACTCTTAAGGCCAACCGCGAAACAGTAGCGCCAAGGCCCGGCTCAGAGTTTGGCGACTTGACCCGCAGGGCGACATGTGAAGCGCGAGACGCGCCAATTCACGTGAGATTCGGTCCACTTCGCCAATTCGGCCTGACCGAACATCATGCATGAAAACGGAGTGATGCTCGCCGCTTCGAAGGTCAAAACAACGTCGCGGCATTTATCCGGGCTGCCTGCCAGGCAAACAATCGCAGCAATCTCGATCACGGTTCGTCTCCCAGGTTTACAGGCCCCCTCACTAGCGAGCTGGCTCAGTTCAACCGCGGCGCAGCGGTTTGCGTCGATCACCAGGGAAACACATGTTGGCCGGGGACGGGGCTATAGGTTCCATAGGGAACATGCTAGGAGCGCCGGCGGTGTCGATCCGCGCGCAATGGGCTCCGGCAGCAAGGGGGTTCAAAGCCGTCGAGTGGCGCCATTTCCCCTTTTCACGGAGTGAGGCTCATGACGATGAACGGTGTGCTGCCCATAGGGCTGCTGCTGATATCCAACGTGTTCATGACCTTCGCCTGGTATGGGCATCTGAACTTCAAATCGCAGCCGCTGTGGCTCGTCGTTCTCGCGAGCTGGGGGATCGCATTCTTCGAATACTGCCTGGCGGTGCCGGCGAACCGGATCGGGCACACCGTTTATTCCGCCGCCGAGCTCAAGACGATGCAGGAGGTGATAACGCTCGTCGTCTTCGCGATATTTTCCGTTTTGGTGCTGCGCGAGCCGATCACGATTAATCACGTGGCCGGCTTTTCACTGATCGCGCTCGGGGCTTTTTTCGTGTTCAAAGCGCCTCTGTGAGTGGATGAGTTGCATCGCGCAACCCGAGTGTCGTTGACAAGCCTCCCCCAGCGTGTCTCTTTTCTCAGAGTTTCAGGCTCTTAGCCTAGTTTCTATGCAGGTTTTGTTGCGTTCAAACGGGGAGGTTTGTAATGCGCACATCATTGAAGTTGGCCGCGGTCCTGGCGGCAGTTGCAATTACCGGCGGTATCGGCACCACGAAATCGGAAGCCCAGCGCTGGGATCCTTACGACCGTTGCCATGAAACGGTCGAGGGCGTCGGAACGGGTACGGGCGTGTTCGGTCGCGGCAGCGCTCGGGCCCGCGTCGCAGCCCGCGCGAACTGGGAAGCATCGGTCGCGAGCCTGTACGGAACACGCTATTCGCGCCTCAGCAACGCACGCTCGATCCGTTGGGATTGCACGCGCCGCGCGGTGCTGCTGGCCAAATGCGTTGTGACCGCACGTCCGTGCGGCGCGCGCCTTCGTGGCTAGGCTCGCACATACCTCTGCCGAGTGTCGCGATTTGCGTGGCGTGCACAGATAGGCCATCAGCGTTATGAGCGCGCGATGCGATGTCGCGCGCTCAACGCTTTTATGTATGTTGCGCGTCCGAATTCCATCCATTCCCCATCGCATTTGGGTTGATTGCGAGGCTCTGTTTTTTTCTCGCAATTGCCCTTATTTGTTGAGCAAACATCGATTTTGCAGCGGTGGCGACTTGTCATGGCCAGAACGATAAAGCTCGGTTCCTATACGTTCACGCTGCCGGATTGGGCGCCCGCACGCATCGCCATCGGCGTTTTCTTCATCATACTGGGCTTTCTCGGCTTTCTGCCGGTGCTCGGGTTCTGGATGATCCCGCTCGGCGTTGCGATCCTGGCCTACGACATCCCGTACGTGCGCTTGCTGCGTCAGAATTTCATGCGGTGGTGGCGCGGTGGAAAGTCGCCTCCGCCCGCACCCTGATGGGTTGCGCTTGGCACGAGATGCCGGTCTGACCCGAACAGAGTTAAGACGCGCCAACACAAAGACATCACGCGCTAACCACGCGGCATGCTTTGCGATGACGCGCGGATGGCGACGGCGTTAGACTTAGGTCACGGGGTCAGTGCCAACGCATATCATCCGTAGAGGTATTGCATGTTGAAACGTACGACCCTCGCAGCCGCCCTCGCCCTTGCGGCCATGTCGGCGCCCGCATCCGCCACCTTCGATCGCGATTGCCTAGGACTTGAGCGCGCCGGCAAACACGTCGCCTCGGCTGTCGATCGCACGGGCCGCGAAATCCATCGCGCGGGAGATCACATCGTCAAGGCCGGCGACCGGCTCATCCGTCTCATCTTCTGCGACAAGCGTCGGCGCGCCTAATCGCTCATCTACCTGTCCATTGTTTCGGCGCGTCGACCACGATCGGCGCGCCGGTCCGTATGTCTCGTTGACTACGGTCCCCGCACCCCTAGATTGCGGCCGAAATCCCAATCTATTGGACAGGATAGCCGCTCATGGCCTCGACACGCACGCCCGCCAAGCATTTCGCGCCCTTGGCCATCGGAGCGCCGGAACCCTATCGCGCGCTGCCCGTGCGGCTTGAGCGCATGATTCATTTCGTGCCGCCGCACAACGACAAGATACGCTCCAAGATCAAAGAGCTTGCCGCTCAGGTCGACGTGGTTCTGGGCAATCTGGAAGACGCCGTACCGCTCGACCAGAAGGAGAACGCGCGCAAAGGCTTCATCGCCATGGCGCGCGACAACGATTTCGACGCGACAGGGCTTTGGACGCGCATCAATTGCCTCAACTCGCCGTGGATGCTCGACGATGTCACCGAGATCGTCTCGGCGGTGGGCAACAAAGTCGATGTCATCATGCTGCCGAAGGTCGAGGGCCCGTGGGACATCCACTACCTCGATCAGCTGCTCGCCCAGCTCGAAGCCAAGCACAAGGTGACGAAGCCGATCCTGATCCACGCCATTCTGGAGACGGCTGAAGGCGTCAACAATATCGAAGCGATCGCGGCCGCCTCTCCCCGCATGCACGGCATGAGCTTGGGTCCAGCCGATCTTGCGGCCTCGCGCGGCATGAAGACGACGCGGGTCGGCGGTGGCCACCCGGACTACGGCGTGCTTGCCGATGCCAGCGCCGACGCCGCATCACCGCGTTCGTTCTATCAGCAGGACCTGTGGCACTACACGGTCGGCAAAATGGTGGACGCATGCCTCGCCTACGGCCTCAAGCCGTTTTATGGGCCGTTCGGGGACTTTTCCGATCCAGCTGCTTGCGAGGCGCAGTTCCGAAATGCCTTCCTGCAGGGCTGTCTCGGCGCTTGGTCGCTGCACCCGAGCCAGATCGAAATCGCTAAACGGGTATTCTCGCCCGAGCCAGCGGAAGTAAAGTTCGCCAAGCGCATTCTGGACGCCATGCCGGACGGGACCGGCGCGGTGATGCTGGATGGCAAGATGCAAGACGACGCTACCTGGAAGCAGGCGAAGGTCATTGTCGATCTGGCCCGCATCGTCGCCTCAAAGGATGCAGAGCGGGCGGCTGCTTACGGCACGCTGTGATCCGGACGGGACTTGCGCAAGCGCGTTGAGCGCAACACATAGGGCTGATGACCGATATCCGAGAGGCCAAGTTCGCGATTGGACAGGTGGTGCGGCACCGCCTGTTTCCGTTTAGAGGACTGATATTCGATATCGATCCCACGTTCGCCAACACTGAGGAGTGGTGGCTGTCGATCCCGGAAGAGATCCGGCCGCGCAAGGATCAGCCGTTCTATCACCTCTATGCCGAGAACGACGAAACGACCTATGTCGCCTACGTCTCCGAGCAGAACCTGTTGCCGGACGATAACGGGCGGCCGCTCCGGCATCCGGAGATCAAGGACCATTTCGTGCGCGAAGGTTCCGGCAAGTATCGCCCGCGCGTGCGTACGGCGAACTGATGTGCCGTTAGCGCGCCCAATCCGGTTATCCGACGGGTGAGGGTTTGAAATGATCTATCAGGGATGCTGTCACTGCGGCGCGGTGCATTTCGAGGTGGAGGCCGACGAGCACGTGACCGCCATCGATTGCAACTGCTCAATCCGCGCGATGGCGGGCTTTCTGCATCTAATCGTACCGCAGTCGCGGTTTCGACTGCTCTCGGGCGCCGATACGCTCACGACCTACACGTTCAACACCGGGACGGCAAAGCACCTCTTTTGCCGGACGTGTGGGGTCAAGCCGTACTATGTGCCGCGTTCTAACCCCGACGGGATCGATGTGAACGTGCGCTGTCTCAACCCGCAACCGGTGGAGATTGCCATCGAGCCGTTCGATGGGCGCAATTGGGAAGCGGCCGGCAGCCTTGCGCATCTTTCGCGCGAGGCGACGGACGGCTGACGAACTTGGCGGCAAAATAAAACCGCCCCGGAATTCTCCGGGGCGGTTCCATTTCATAATCAAACCGTCCGCTTACTTCTTCTCGGCAGGCTTGGCGTTCGTCGACCCGGTCGAAACCGGCGAGCCCGGTGCATCGAGCGGCAGGTTTTTCATCTGCTCGGCCTTGAATTTCTCGGCCATCTGCGCCTGACGCACGCGAATCTGCTTCATCAACTCGCTGCGGGCCTCGGCGTATTTCTTGTTGTCGATCGGAGGGCCGGCGGCGGCCTCGGTGTAGCCGTCGAGCGGAACCGGGAAGCCGATCGGCTGCGCAGCAGCGTTGACGGCGAGGATCATTATGCCGCCGCCCTTCGACATCTGATCGAGGATTTCCGGCGTTGCTTCCGTTTCGGCAGTGCAGCCCGCCGGGTGGCAGAGCGAATACTTGAGGTCGAACGGTTTCAGCTGTTTCTCGTCGACCTTCTCGTTCTTCGCAGCGGCGGCCCACTGCTCCTTCGAGTACACGGCGGCGCGCACGCCCGGCGGGATCGCCATGCCGAGCGGCACCATCACCATCAAGGACTTCTTGTCCTGACCGTCGACTTGGCGGACGGCAGCCGAGACCAGAACCATACCCGTATTGCCGTCGAGGCGTTCATGGTGCGTCAGGCAGAGGTTCTTCTCTTCCTTCACGTCTTTGCCGTCAGCACCCTTCTTCATAATCGGGGCTTTTTCGCACAACTTTACCCAAGCGCTCTTGTTCTCATCGGCCGCCGCGGTCTTCGCGGCCGCCGGCTTGGCCGCGGGCGCCGCAGCGGGCTTGGCCGCTGGCGCTGCAGCAGGCTTGGCTGCTGGCGCTGCCGCAGGCTTGGATTCCACTTTCTGGGGCGTGATCTGAATTTCTTTTTCCTGCCCGAAGGCCGGCGCCGCTACCGCCAGCGCGGCCACTGCCAACGCCGATGCCAATACCCGCCCGTTCCCGCGCAAAACTGCGTTTCTCATGAACCAGAGTATCCTTGTTTGCTGAGAGTCGGCCGCGCCGACCCTACCCCTCTCAACGCCGCGTAAGCCCTTGGAACGGCAACGCGGGTCCGTGCGCCCCTAGCGCCGGTCCGGGGCCGACTAAGGCTTGGATTGCGGCAATCCCGTGGCCGCAAAAGCAGCTCCGTTGGGGACGTTTGCCCGAGCGCCGAGTAAGTGGCCCGCGTGCCACTGCGGCAGATGGGCGGGAGGCAGGCCAGACCGGGCGCCGGGAAACTGCCTTGCCCGGGCCATAGCGAAACGAATGTTCCGTGTTATCAGGCGACTTTGCGGCATAGGCGGGCGGGCGACGGATCAAGAATGCGGTTCAGGAATACTTCCCGGCTATTGATTGTCCTGGCTCTCGCCCTATCGGCGGGCGGGGCGCATTCGGCGCCGCAGCGGGCCGTTGCGCTGCATGGGTCGCCGCTCCTGCCTGACGACTTCGCGGCGATGCCGTATGTCAATCCCGAGGCGCCGAAAGGCGGGCGCGTCACGCTTGGCGTGCTCGGCTCCTTCGACAGCCTCAACCCCCTTATCGTAAAGGGTGTAGCGGCATCAGGCGTGCGCGAATTCTCGGTCGAAAGCCTGATGGCACGCGGGCTCGATGAGCCGTTTACACTCTATGGCCTCCTTGCCGAGACAATCGATGTTGCGGACGATCGCAAGTCGGTAACGTTTGGGCTCGATGCGCGCGCGCGTTTCTCCGACCGCGCGCCGGTGACGGTGGACGACGTCATCAATTCCTTCGAACTCTTGAAGACTAAAGGCCGGCCGAACCACCGCACGTATTTCGCCAAGGTGGTGAAGGTCGAGAAGGTCGGCGAACGCTCCGTCCGTTTCGAGTTCGAAGATGCGAGCGATCGCGAGCTGCCGCTCATCCTCGGGCTCATGCCGATTTTTGCCAAGCATGGCACGTCGCCGGAGGCGTTCGACCGGACGTCCATGACGCCGCTTGTCGGCTCGGGCCCCTATACCATTTCAAGGGTCGATCCCGGCCGCTCGATCAGCTATGCGCGCGATCCGGAATACTGGGGCCGGGACCTTCCGGTTAATCGCGGCCGGTTCAATTTCGACGAAGTGCGCTTCGATTACTATCGCGACGGGTCAGTGCTGCTGGAAGCATTCAAGCGCGGTGCGATCGACTTGCGATTGGAGGAGGACCCTGGGCGCTGGGCCGACGCCTACAGCATTCCGGCGGTGCGTGATGGGCGGATCATCAAGCGCGAATTCGACATCGGCCTACCGGCCGGCATGACGGCGCTGGTGTTCAATACGCGGCGCAACGTGTTCGCCGACCCGCTCGTGCGGCGCGCGCTCATCACGCTGTTCGATTTCGAGTGGATCAATCGCACGCTTTACAACGGGCTTTTCAAACGGACGCAGAGCTATTTCGAACGCTCGTATCTCGCATCGTCCGGCAAGTCCGCGGACGAGACTGAGCGCGAATTGCTTGCGCCTTACAAAGATGCCGTGCGTTCCGAGATATTGGACGGCACGTATGCGCTTCCTGTCAGCGACGGAAGCGGTCAGAACCGTGCTAATCAGAAGGTTGCGTTCGCACTGCTCGCGCAAGCTGGCTATGCGCTCAAAGGCGGCGTTCTTGTACATACGGCATCCGGCCTACCCCTCACCTTCGAAATTCTCGCCAACAACAACGCCCAGGAAGCGCTTCTGCTCAGTTATGCGCGGTGTCTGGAGCCGCTCGGCATCAGGGCGACCGTTCGCGTGGTCGACAGCGCGCAGTACCAGGAGCGGCTGTCCAACTACGACTACGACATGATCCAGAACACGTGGGCCGCCTCTCTCTCGCCCGGCAACGAACAACTTTTCCGGTGGTCGGCGAAGACGCGCGACGCGAAGGGGTCATACAATTTCGCAGGCGTGGCCAACCCCGCGGCAGATGCGATGATATCTGCGATGCTCGCGGCGGAAGGCGTGGAGTCGTTTGTCTCGGCGGTGCGCGCCCTCGATCGTGTGCTGCTATCGGGCGACTACGTCGTCCCTCTTTTCCATGTGCCCAAACAGTGGGTCGCGTATTGGGCGCGTCTCAAGCCGCCGGACAAGACGCCGGTGTTTGGATATGCGCTCGACACGTGGTGGGCGATCGACGCGAAATGACGAGTGGCCCTCCACATCGCTTCAATCTCGCCGAGCACTGCCTTACCAGTGCGGCCGCGCCCCGGGAGAAGACGGCGCTGCTTGTCGTCACCGATACAGAGACAGGCGAGCCCTCGGAGACGTGGACATATGGCGCGCTCGAGGACGCGGTTTTGCGCGTTGCGGGCGGTCTGTTGGCCACAGGCCTGAAGCGTGGGGATCGCGTTCTCATCCGCCTCGAAAATCGCAGCAGCTATCCGGTGGTGTTTCTTGGTGCGATTGCCGCCGGGTTTCTGCCGATACCGACCTCAAGCCAGTTGACCGAGGCCGAGGCCCGCTTTCTTGCGGAGGACTCTGAAGCGGCCGCCATCGCGGTTGTGCAAGGTCTGGCTTCGGGTGCGGGAGACGTCGGCCGGATCATTCTCAATGAGACAGAGATACTTGATTGGATGCGGACGGCACCGCGCGCAGACTACGCGCGTACGCTCGCGGACGACGCCGCTTATCTCATCTACACGTCCGGAACGACGGCACGGCCGAAGGGCGTCGTGCACGCCCAGCGCGTGATCCTCGGACGGCGGCCGATGTATCAAGGCTGGTATGGCATCAGTCCCGACGATCGCATCTTGCACGCCGGAGCGTTCAACTGGACGTACACGCTAGGCACCGGCCTGCTCGACCCCTGGGCCAACGGCGCGACCAGCATCATCTTCTCGGGCGAGAAGACGCCTGGTGTCTGGCCAGCGCTCATGCGCTCGACGGGGGCCACGATCTTCGCCGCCGTTCCGAGCCTCGTCCGCCAGGTCCTGAAGTATGCACCTGCCGGTCGCATCGATGTCGGCCCCTTGCGACACGGTTTGATCGCTGGTGAAAAGCCGCCCGAAGATCTTTTCGATGCCTGGTACGTGCGGACCGGAACGGAGCTGCACGAGGCGCTGGGTATGAGCGAATTGTCGACATACGTGTCGACAGCGCCTGGAATTGCGCGGCGGTCGGGGGCAACGGGGAAGGCGCAGGCGGGACGACGGGTCGTGATCCTTCCGGAAGAAGGTAGTGAGGAGCCCCTGCCCGTGGGGCAGTCGGGGTTGATCGCGGTCCACAGATCGGACCCGGGTCTGATGCTCGGCTATTGGAAACGGCCGGAAGAAGAGTCGCAGGTCTATCGCGGCGAGTGGTTCATTGGCGGCGATATCGGGGTGATGGACGAGGATGGCTATTTCACCCATCTCGGCCGCGCCAACGACTTGATGAAGGCGCTCGGCTACCGTGTCGCGCCGCAGGAGGTCGAGGCCGTTGTCGCCGAGTTTCCCGGTGTCGCGGACGTCGCATGCGCGGAGGTGCAGGTGCGGGAGGACGTGTCGATCATCGGTGCGTTCGTGGTGGTGCAGCCGGAACACCACCTCGATGCTGAGGCCATCAAGCGCTTCGTGGCCGAGCGGCTCGCAGCATACAAGTGCCCGCGCGAGATCATATTCGTTTCTCAGCTACCCCGCACGGCCAACGGCAAGCTGAAGCGCAGCGCGCTCAGCAAGCAGGCCGAGCGAAGTGAGCCTTGAGGGTCAAGCGGCTTTCTTGGCGCGCGCGGCGATATCCGCAAACTGCTGGACAAGCGCGCGGACGCCTTTCAAGCGTGCTTCCGGCAAATCCCAATCAGCGCGATAGACAAGGCGCTGGTCGGGCTGGACTTTTAGTGCGCCGCGCGAAGACTGCACGAACGCAATCAAGCCTTCAGGGTCTGCGAAGCGCGATTTGTAGAGCGTGATGACCGCGCCCTTGGGTCCTGCATCGACCTTAGCGATGCCAGCCTGTCGGCAGAGTCCCTTGATCTCCATCACATCGAGGAGGTGGTCGACCTCGGGCGGCAACTCGCCGAAACGGTCGACGAGCTCGGCGGCGAACGCGTCGATCTCGGAACGGCGTTCGAGGGCCGAGAGACGCCGGTAGAGGCCGAGACGGAGTTGGAGATCCTCGACGTAGGTCTCTGGGATCATGATGGCGGTGCCGAGCTGAATCTCGGGGCTCCACTTGTCCTCGGCCTCGAAGTCGCCGCCCTTCATTGCAGCCACGGCTTCTTCCAGCATCGACTGGTAAAGTTCGAATCCGACCTCGCGGATGTGACCGGACTGCTCCTCGCCCAGTAGGTTGCCGGCGCCGCGGATGTCGAGGTCATGCGACGCGAGCGAGAATCCGGCGCCGAGCGTATCGAGCGAATGCAGGACTTTCAGACGTTTCTCGGCGCCCTCGGTCAGCTTTTGGCCGACGGGCGTCGTGAAGTATGCGTAGGCACGCGTCTTCGAGCGGCCGACGCGGCCGCGCAACTGATAGAGCTGGGCGAGGCCGAACATGTCGGCGCGGTGCACGATCAGCGTGTTGGCGTTCGGCACGTCGAGGCCGGATTCGACGATCGCCGTTGAAAGCAGGATGTCGTACTTGCCCTCGTAGAATGCGGTCATGACGTCTTCGAGCTCGGTCGGCGTCATCTGGCCGGTGGCGCGCGCGAACGTCAGATCGGGGACAGCTTCGCGCAGGAATTCCGCGATGTCATCAAGGTCAGATATCCGGGGTGCGACGTAGAATGTCTGGCCGCCGCGGAAGCGCTCGCGGCGCAGCGCTTCCTTCAGAATAACAGGGTCGAACGGCGAGATGTAGGTACGCACGGCGAGCCGGTCGACCGGCGGCGTGGTGATGAGGGACAGCTCGCGCACGCCGGTCAATGCGAGTTGCAGCGTACGCGGGATGGGTGTGGCCGATAGCGTCAAGACATGGACATCCTCGCGCATCTTCTTCAGGCGCTCCTTGTGGCTGACGCCGAAGTGTTGCTCTTCGTCGATAATCAAGAGCCCGAGCCGTGCGAATTCGATCTGCTTGCCCAGCAGTGCGTGCGTGCCGACGACGATGTCGACGCCGCCCGATTTGAGTCCGGCCTTCACCTCTGCGAGTTCCTTCGCGGGCACCATGCGGGAGGCCTGCGCGACGCGGATGGGGAGGCCCTTGAAGCGTTCCGAGAACGTTTTGAAATGCTGGCGCGCGAGCAAAGTGGTCGGCACCACGAGGGCGACCTGCAGGCCGTTCAGGGCTGCGACGAAGGCGGCGCGCAACGCAACCTCGGTCTTGCCGAAGCCGACATCGCCGCACACGAGCCGGTCCATCGGTTTGCCGGAATTGAGGTCGGCCAGTACCGAGTCGATGCTGGCGGCCTGGTCCTCCGTTTCCTCATAAGGGAAGCGGGCGACGAATTCGTCGAACGTGCCGGAAGGGGCGGCGAGCGCTGGCGCCTCGCGCAATGCGCGCATGGCGGCGATCTTGATCAGCTCATTGGCGATCTCGCGGAGGCGCTTCTTCAAGCGCGCTTTGCGCGACTGCCAAGCGGCCCCGCCGAGCCTGTCGAGTTGCGCATCGCCCTCGTCCGCGCCGTAGCGGGTCAGAAGCTCAATGTTTTCGACCGGAAGAAACAGCTTGTCCCCGCCAGCATAGTGCAACTCGAGGCAATCGTGCGGCGCCCCGAGCGCCGTGATCGTCTGCAATCCGGCGAAGCGACCGATGCCGTGATCCGCGTGCACGACGAGATCGCCGACCGACAGGCTCGTGGCCTCGGTGAGGACATCGGCAGCGCGCCGCGCGCGCCGCTTCTGGCGCACTAGGCGGTCGCCCAGGATGTCCTGTTCGCCGATGACGACGAAATCCGGCGTCTCGAACCCTTGCTCGACGCCGAGGACAGAGAATGCCGTCGCGCCCCCACGCAACGCCTGGGCGGCCGCAAAGCCTTCGACCTTGTGCATGTCGCGCAGGCCGTGGTCGGCGAGCAGACCCATCAAGCGCTCGCGCGCGCCCGCGGTCCAGGCGGCAATGATTACGCGGCGGGGCTCGGCCAGTATCCGGCGAATGTGCGCAACAACCGCATCGAAAACGTTGGCTTCGGGATCGGCCCTTTCGGCTGCGAATGTTCGGCCGAGCCGGCCGTTCATCGCATACGTATCGGCACGACCGGCGACGTCGAATGGCGTCAGACGGGCGACCTCATGCGATCCGAGTGCAGCGGCCCACGCCTTGCCATCGACGAACATCTGATCGGGCGGTACTGGCTTATAAGGCGGCGCGCCGAAGCGTTGGCCTTCGAGGCCGTCGACGCGGGCCTCGTAGTGCTCCTGGATCTGGCGGAAGCGCTGTTCGATGGCTTCATCCGCCATGTGGTCGAAGCTCAGCGTCGCGCCGGGCGCGTAGTCGAAAAGTGTTTCGAGCGCGGGATGGAAGAACGGCAGCCAGTTCTCCTGTCCCTGGTAGCGCCGTCCGCTGCTGACGGCCTCATAAAGGGGATCATCGCCGGTGTTGCCGCCGAACATAGCGACGTAGCGGGTGCGGAAAAGTGCGGTGGCCGCTTCGCCGAAGGCGACTTCGCTTACCGGCATCAACGCAAACTTCTGCACTGGCTTCAGCGAGCGCTGCGTCTCCGCATCGAATGATTTGATGCTTTCGAGCTGGTCACCGAAGAAGTCGAGGCGGATCGGGTTGATGCGGCCCGGCGGAAAGAGATCGAGGATGCCGCCGCGCTGGGCATATTCGCCGGGCTCCATGACGGCGCTCGAACGGTTGAAACCGTAGGCTTCCAGTCGCCGCACGAGTTCGGCAAGATCGACGCGCTGACCCGGCGCGATCGGTTTGAATGCCTGGCGGATGAACGTGCGCGGCGGTAGACGCTGCAGGATCGCGTTCACGGTGGTGAGGAGTACGGTCGGCTCCTTTCGGCTGCCGATCGTCAGCTTTCCGAGCGCCGTAATACGACGCGACACGATCTCGGCGTTAGGGCCCGTGCGATCGTAAGGCACCGTGTCCCAGGCGGGGAACGAGATCGTTTTTACGTCGGGCGCGAAAAAAGCCAACGCGTTCTCGATCTGCTCGAGGCGACGGTCGTCGCGTGCGACGTGGATGACGATGCCGGGCTGGTCGCCGCGGCCCGCGGCCTTCGCAAGGTCGGCGATGACGCGCGCGTCAAAGCCCTCGGGCACGCCCGAGATCAGCGTTTGTCGTGGCGTCGTATTGTCTGCCATGAGATCGATCGTATCAGGTCGCGGAGCTGTCGGCCTGCGTCAGGCCGTGGAAAGCGCGGATGTCGCGGATCATGTCCGAGAACTCAACCCCCTCGAAGCCGCTGCCCGAGAATATCCACGCCTGCAGGGTCGGATCGGGCAGCGCCAGCAGCCGTTCGAATAGCGCCAGCGTTTCGCTTTCGAAGGCTGTGAGGCGGGCCTCAGCGAAACGGCCCATCAGGTGGTCCATTTCCTTGGTGCCGCGGTGGCAGGCACGATATGCGGCGCGCCGGCGGCGAACGTCCATGTCGTGCATGACTCCCGCGACCTCAACGTTCAGTGTTGCGTGATCCGTCATCTGTATAACCGCCGCGGCACGTCTTGACGCCCCCCATGGGAGCCGTCACCTTCGCCGCGATTGAGGGCCGAAGGCGCTTCCTATAGCGTCCGGCGATCACGAAGCCTAGCGCGAGGTGACGGCAATTATGCCGCGTATACCGGGGCCATGGGCTTGCGGACCGCGCTGACGGAGATTGAACCCCAAATGCGTCCGGCCGTGCTTAACCCGCTGTTTGCGCCGGCGACGACACTCAACGGCATCGGGCCGCGATTCCAGGTTTTGTTGCGCAAATGCCTTGCGCTGCCTTCCGGCGTAACCGAACCGCGCGTGATCGACCTGCTCTGGCATATGCCGACGGGTGTCATCGACCGGCGCGCGGAGCCGGCCATTATCGACGCCATACCGGGTAGCATCGTCACGCTGCGCGTTCGCGTGTTGAAACACAGGGCGCCGCCACGCGGCAATTCCAAGGTGCCCTACAAGGTGAGCTGCGAGGATGATACCGGAAAGATCGATCTGGTGTTCTTTCACGCTGAACGCAAGTTCATCGAGCGACAACTGCCGGAGGGTGAGACGCGGTATGTGTCGGGACGGATAGAGCGCTACGGCGATGTGCTGCAGATGGCGCATCCCGATTATATCGTCTCGGAACAGGCGCGCGGAGATCTGCCATCGCTCGAAGCGGTCTATCCGCTCACCGCCGGGCTCTCGGGCAAGATTCTCGCGAAGGCGGCGCGGCAGGCCGTCGATCGCATCCCTGATTTCTCCGAGTGGCAGGATGCGGATTGGCTGAAAGCGCGCGGCTGGCCCGACTTCAAGACGGCGCTGCGGCGTATTCACATGCCGGAAGATCCAAGCGACGTTTCCAGCGTCGCGGCGTTCTGGCAGCGGCTGGCCTATGACGAGTTGCTTGCCGGCCAACTTGCCCTCGGCTTGGTACGCCAGAGCTTCAAGGCGCAGCGCGGGCGTGTTCTGCATGGCGATGGGCAAGTCCGCGCGCGCATTGCCGATGCGCTGCCGTTCTCTCTTACGCCGTCACAGCGGGGCGCGCTTCAAGAGATCGCGGCAGACCTTTCTTCCGCTCACCGGATGTTGCGGCTTTTGCAGGGCGACGTCGGTTCCGGAAAAACAGTCGTTGCGCTCATGAGCATGGCGATCGCGATCGAGGCCGGTGCGCAAGCGGCTTTGATGGCGCCGACGGAAGTGCTGGCACGCCAGCATCTGGAAACCATCGAGCCACTCGCCAAGGCCGCGGGTTTGCGCGTGGCGCTGCTTACAGGGCGTGAAAAGGGCAAGGCGCGCGATGCGATCCTGGTTGCGCTCGAGAGCGGCGAGATCGACATCATCATCGGTACGCATGCGCTCTTTCAGTCCGATGTCGTGTTCAAGGATCTGGCGCTGGCGGTCATCGACGAACAGCACCGCTTCGGCGTGCATCAAAGGCTGGCGTTGCAAGCCAAGGGCCGAGGTGATGCCACGAACGTGCTCGTTATGACGGCGACTCCGATCCCGCGCACGCTGCTGATGACGCACTACGGTGATCTCGACGTTTCCAAGCTCACCGAGAAGCCGGCTGGCCGAAAGCCGATCGTGACAAAGGCGGTGCCGATCGAAAGCCTGGAAAAACTGATCGAGCGCATCGGAGCGCAGCTCAAAGACGGTGCGCAAGTCTACTGGGTATGTCCACTGATCGAAAGCGCGCAGGGCTCAACTGAGCTTGCGGCGGCGGAAGAACGTTATGCGCACCTTCGGCAAATATTCGGTGATAGCGTTGGCCTTCTACATGGCGCGCTCTCGGCGCGGGAAAAAGACGACACCATGGCCCGGTTCGCCGCGGGCGAGCTCTCGATACTTGTCGCGACGACGGTGATCGAAGTCGGCGTCAACGTGCCGAACGCCAACATCATGGTGATCGAGCACGCCGAACGGTTCGGGCTCGCGCAGCTTCATCAGTTGCGCGGTCGCGTCGGCCGCGGCTCTCGTGAAAGCTTCTGCATGCTCCTTTACAAGTCGCCGCTTGGCGAAACCGCGTCCAAGCGGCTTGAAATGATGGAGCGCACCGAAGACGGATTCAAAATCGCCGAGACGGATTTGCAACTGCGCGGCGGCGGCGAGATGCTGGGCGCGCGCCAGAGCGGCGAGCCGGGGTTTCGCGTCGCCGAGGTTCCCCAGTTCGACGAACTTCTAGCGGCGGCGCACGACGATGCGCGATTGGTCCTGTCGAAAGACCCGGATCTGTCATCGTCGCGCGGAGCGGCGCTGCGCGTGCTGCTCTATCTGTTCGAATGCGATGAAGCCGTCCGCCTGTTCCGTGCGGCCTAGCGCTGCGGGCGATCGCTCAACCAGGCTTTTTCTGTGATGGCGCGTATTTGATGCCAAGCTTCTTCATCTTGGCTTCCATATCCGGCATCACGATGCCGCCCGTCAGAATGATCTTTGCGGCTTGTTCCGACGTCATGTTCAACATTGTCACGCTTTCGCGCGGCACGAAGCAGATGAACCCGGTCGGCGGGACGATGCCGGTCGGCATGAAGACGGTGAGAAGGTCCTCCGAGCCGCCGGGCTTCGCATCCTTGATCTCGCCCGTCGTCTCACCGGTGACAAACACAATCGACCAAAGTCCCTTGGACGGAAATTCGATGATACCGACGCGCTGGAAGCTCTGGTTCGGGTCACCGCTCGGAATGACGCCCTGGAAGATCTGCTTGATGGCGCCGTACACATTGCGCACGATCGGGGTGCTGGAAAGCATCAACTCACCCGACGAAATCAGAGTGCGGCCGAGCAGGTTGGCGGCGAGCGCTCCGATCAGCGCGACACCGAGGATGGCGACGATCAGCCCGACGCCTGGTACCGCAAAGGGCAGATATGTCTCCGGGTTGAACTGCTGCGGAAGGAGCGGCTTGACCAGTGCGTCGACCCAGTGGATCACGCCCCACATAATGTAGAGCGTGACGGTTACGGGTCCGACGATCAGCAAACCTGTCAGGAAGGCGTTGCGGAACCGAGCGCCGAGACGGTGCCGAACCTTCATCTCCTGCGGCTGCAGCAGGTTCAGGCCGTGAGCTGTGGCAGCCGGGTGTTGGACGGTCTCTTGCGAGCCATCTGGACCGCGCCGTGGATCGTTCTCAACGTTCGGCGGGCGTGGAGTCATTCGTCGCTGGGCCCAGTCCTCGTGGCGAGCCCGTATTTAATGCGGGCCGCGACTAGTTTGTCACGACCAAACAGTCGAAGCCACTGGTCCTAAGCTTGTTGCAGAGGCCGCGCGGTTCTTCCTGGGACGCATAACCGCCAACTCGCACCCTGTAGAACGTACCCATGCTGCCAATGACTGCTTCATCGACGGTCGGGAGATGATCGCCCAGTTCGGCGGCATGCTGGGTGGTCAGCTTTTGGGCGAGCGCGTCGGCGTCGGCACGCGACCGGACGGCGGCAATGTGGAGTTTGAATTTGCCCTTCTTGGCGCTCTTCTTTGCGGCTGGAGGCGCTTCTTTCATGGCCGCCTTCGCAGGCTTACCGGGTTCGGCCACTGACGTCGCATTGGACCAGCTGGAGATCTGCGGGTCATGGCTCGATGTCGATGCGGTCGTCACTGATTGCCCATCCGCCTGAGACTGCGACGAGGCGCCACCGAAGATGTTGGAGAAGAAGCCGCCAATCGAAGACATCGGGGAAGCTGACGGCGAGCTTGTGCCGCTTTCGTCCGTCGGGAGAGCCGAAAGTGTCGGTGCGGTCGCCGGTTCGGCGGCCGCGATCTGTAAAGGGGAGGCAGCGGTGCTTGTAGGTGGTGTTGCTGCAGAGGATTCGCCGCGTGAGACGAGTGTTGCGGTGGCGGCGGCCTGCATACCTCCGGCATCGATCGGCATCGCGGCGATGCGGCGCGCGTTGGCGGCTTCTTGCGCGGCGGCGCTTTCGGGTGCCTGGCGCGTGACTTGCGATGTATCGGCTGGCGGCGCAACCGCGGCTGCTTGAGCCGCAGCAGGTGCGGGTGATGGAGCAGCCGGTTCTGGAGCCGTCTTGTTGGGATCGGCAACGGCAATGCGTTCGCTTCCGCCCGACGTTCCGTCACCCAGACCCGCCATCGTGTAAGCTTCGGCGCGTTCGGCGGTCGCGTGCTTGCGATCCTCGGCGTTCAGGCCGTTCTTCAACCAAAGCGCGCTGGTGAGGTCGGAGATCGCCAAGCCCGGTTTGTTCTGCTTCTTATAGGCGAGGCCGCGCAGATAGAGCGCTTTTGCCATCTCGGGGCCAGCTAGTCCGTTGCGGAGAGCCGTGGAGAGCTGGTCAACTGCCGGCTGGTATTTGCCGGCGGCAAGGGATTTGGCGCCCGCTTCAAGGGATTTGCGGCTCGCCTCCGAAGCGTCGGCGGCCTTCGCCCCCGCGGTTTGCGCGAATGCCGATGGTCCGACAAAAACCAAACAAGCGGCCACGGCGCTCGCCGCGGCGAGGCGCGCGAAATTAGCCGAGTGCCCCATGTGCCCGTACCCTTCCCCGCTGGTCACGTTTGCAAGAGACGCTTCACCCTCTGCGCTAAGCTATTGCAAGCAACGGAAGGAGGCAAATTCGCGGCCCGGTTATGAACCACAAATGGCGGTTATTCCACAGTGACTGACTTTGCCAGATTGCGTGGCTGATCGACGTCAGTGCCCATGATGACGGCTGTATGATAGGCGATAAGTTGTGTCGGCACCGCATAGAGCAGCGGCGCGGCAACGGCGCCAACCTTGGGCATTTCGATATGGGCCGCAACCCTGCAAGCGACCTTTTGCGGCGCAGCATCGGAGATCAAGATGATCTGGCCGCCACGGGCCGCGACCTCCTGCATGTTCGATATGGTCTTGTCGAACAAATCGTCCTCGGGCGCCACCACGATCACCGGCACGTTGTCGTCGATGAGGGCGATGGGTCCGTGCTTCAGTTCGCCGGCGGCATAGCCCTCGGCATGCAGATAGGAGATTTCCTTCAGTTTCAGCGCGCCTTCTAGCGCGATCGGGTAGCTCGTACCGCGGCCGAGGTAGAGCACATCGCGGGCCTTTGAGAGCTCCTGGGCGATCGCCACGAACTGCGCCTCGTTGCGCACGATGCCGGCGACATGGCGGGGTATTTCGGTCAGCGCTTTGACGTGGGCTGCCTCGGCATCGCGGTCCAGTACGCCGCGCGCGCGGCCAATGGCGAGAGCAAGGCAGGCAAGCACCGAGAGCTGGCATGTGAACGCCTTGGTCGAAGCGACGCCGATCTCAGGTCCGGCGAGCGTCGGCAGCACAGCGTGCGACTCGCGCGCAATGGTAGATGTGCGCACATTCACGATGGAAGCGATGCGCTGGCCGTTGGCGCGGCAATAGCGCAGCGTCGCGAGCGTGTCGGCCGTCTCGCCTGATTGTGATACCAGCAGCGCCAAACCGTTTGGCGGCAACGGTGCTTCGCGATAGCGCAGCTCGGAAGCCACGTCGATCTCGACCGGCACACGCGCGATGCGCTCTATCCAGTACTTGGCGACGAGCCCGGCGTAGTAGGCCGTGCCGCACGCGGAGATCGTCACGCGGTCGATGCTATCAAGCGCGATACCGAGATCAGGGAAGTTTACGCGGCCCGCCGCCATATCGAGGTAATTGGCGAGCGTGTGCGAAATGACTTCTGGTTGCTCGTGTATTTCCTTCGCCATGAAGTGGCGATGATTGCCCTTGTCGACCAGAAGCGCACTCGCGACCGACTTCACCACCGGACGCTCGACAATGGCGCCGTCGATGTCATGGATCTCGGCACCCCTTCGAGTGAGCACCGCCCAATCGCCCTCTTCCAGATAAGTGATGGCGTCGGTGAAGGGCGCGAGCGCGATGGCATCGGAACCCAAGTACATTTCTCCGGCGCCATAGCCGATTGCGAGCGGCGAGCCCTTGCGCGCGGCGATCATCAGATCGTCGTGGCCTGCGAAAATGATGCCGAGCGCGAATGCGCCTTCCAAATGCTTTAAGGCCTCGCGCACCGCGTCGACGGGTGAAAGGCCGTTGTTCATTTCGTCGGTTATCAGGTGGACCACCGACTCGGTATCGGTGTCGGTTTCGAACACATGACCCTTGGCTTCGAGCGCAGCGCGCAGCGCGCGGAAGTTCTCGATGATGCCGTTGTGCACGACGGAGACTTTCGCCGTCATATGGGGATGGGCGTTGCGCTCGGTCGGTCGGCCGTGTGTTGCCCAGCGCGTGTGTCCGATACCGGTGCGGCCCGCGAGCGGCTCCTCATTCAGCCGCCGCTCAAGGTTGCGCAGCTTGCCCTCGGCGCGCCGCCTCTCGAGGCTGCCATCCTCGACGGTCGCGATGCCGGCCGAATCATAGCCGCGGTATTCGAGCCGACGCAGCGCATCGACCAAATTGATCGCGACCGTTGATTTTCCGAGAATTCCGACGATCCCGCACATGCCGATGCCGTTCCGTTCAGTGCCCCATCCCAAGCAACGATGGCGGGGCTTGGCGGTCTACTCAAGTCACAGGTTGTTTCAAATCCGGTCGCTTGTGAGGCGACCGGGACAAGGCGTCGCAAGTCGCGTGCCCGCCAGACGGCTTTCGGCCGTCAGGATTTACTCTTTCTGCGTGCCATCATGGTGCGGAACTTCTCCGCCCAACCGAGACGCACTTCTTGGGCGGACCGCTCGAGCGCGAGTGCACCTGGCGTGACGTCTTTTGTAATGACGCTGCCCGAGCCGACGTAGGCCCGGTCGCCAATCTTAACGGGCGCAACCAGGGAGGTATTGGAGCCGATGAATGCCTCCTCGCCGACCTCGGTCCGGTGTTTGAAGAAGCCGTCGTAATTGCAGAAGACGGTCCCGGCGCCGATGTTCGCCTTGGCGCCAACCGTGCCATCTCCGAGGTAGGAGAGGTGATTGGCCTTGGCGCCTGCGCCCATCGTCGTGTTCTTCAGCTCGACGAAGTTACCAATGTGAACTTTCTCGCCAAGTTTTGCACCAGGGCGCAGCCGCGCGAATGGGCCGACTTCGGCACCACGGCCGATCACGGCGCCAGTGAAGTGGCAGAACGCCCGGATCTCGGCACCATCCTCTACAACAACGCCGGGGCCGAAGACGACGTTCGGTTCAATCGTCACGTCACGGCCGATCTTCGTGTCGTGAGAGAGCGTCACGGTCTCCGGGTTTAGCATCGTCACTCCGTCGCGCATGAACCGCAAGCGCGCGCGCTTCTGCCAGATGGCCTCGGCCTCGGCGAGCTGGTCGCGGGAATTGACCCCGAGCACCTCATCCTCGCCGCATTCGACGACCGAAGCCTTGAGACCTCGCCTGCGTCCAAGCTCCACAATGTCAGTGAGATAGAATTCGCCCTTTGCATTGTTATTGCCGATGCTGGCGAGAAGCTGCGCAAGTCCTGGCATGCGGAACGCGAAGACGCCCGAGTTGCAAAGCCCAATGCGGCGTTCGCCCGACGAAGCGTCCATTTCCTCACGTATCGCAAGCAGCTCACCGCGATCATCCGTGACTAGCCTGCCGTAGCCCTTCGGGTCTGTGGCGCGGAAGCCGAGTACTGCGATTGCCGCGCCGCCGTCGAGGCACGTGCGCAGCCGCGCGATCGTTTCGGCCCTGAGCAGCGGCGTGTCGGCGTAAAGGACGAGCGTGTCGCCGTCATGTGCATCAAGCGCGGCGCCGGCAGCCAGAAACGCATGAGCCGTGCCATGCTGCTCCTGCTGAACGAAGATGCGTACGCCGGCATTCGCGGTGATCGCTTCGGCGGCGACATCCTCCATCCCCGGTCCGACTACGACAGCCACCGACTGCGCTTCGATGGCGCGGGTCAAGCTCATCACGTGTCCAAGCATCGACAGGCCGGCGATGCGGTGGAGCACTTTGGGCTTGGTCGAGTTCATGCGCGTGCCCTTGCCGGCAGCGAGCACAACTGCGAGGAGCGTCTTTTGTGACATCGGCTGCGACATTGGAACCTGGAAGCTGGAGCATGTGAGTTGCGAGGTTGGCAATAGCGCCGCCAGCAATGCCGGGGCAAGCCGCTTTTCGGCCCGCTTCCTGACTCTACCCCCCGGCCCATCTGGTTCGGTGCGGGGGGTTAATGCGGCGCGGTTCCGATGTGCCCTGGGAAGCACCGTCCACAGTTTCATCCCCTGGCCGGCCCTGGCCCGGTTGTGCGCCCAGGGTCCGGCCGTAACGATCTGGAGAAGCTTGAGTGATTCGCCTAATGGCCGCTCAGCTTCGGTCGTTGCCGGTTCACATTACGGGTCACTGCAGCATGTCACCACCGAATGCCAAGTTGCCGATCAGGAAGACGCCGATCTTCACGCCCTATGTCATCGTCTGGACGATGCTCGGCATGATCGGGTTCGGCTATCTCAGCCTCGCCTTCATGGCGCCGGATGTGTTGGAGGACCTGGTTCCGTCGGTTATGCGAGAAGCGTCGAACGAGACGTCGATTGCGGCAACGAGCCGGGTGGCGACGGAAGTTGCGTCGCTGCACGATATGATCGCGCAAATCCAGCTCGATATCGCCAAGCTCAAGACTGACGTGTCGAACCAGGCTGAAGTGAGCAAGACGGTCGAAACGCAGCTCGTGGCGCTGCAAGACCGTGTCAAGGCAAACGAGCCCCCCGTTCAGGCGCAGGCCGCCCCAGAGCCCGAGCCGACACCGGCGCAGAAGGCAGAGCGTGCAACGACTGCCGCTGCGCCCGCCGACAAAGATCAACCGGCCGGCAAGGCGCCTCCAGCCGCGCCGTCGAAGGTTATCAATGCGGATCGCGAGAAAGACAAAGCGACGCCTCTCGTTACAGGCAGCGTCAATAGCGCCGCGGCTCCGGCAGAGGGTATCAATTTTGGCCCTGCCGTCGTGAAGCCCGCGCCCAAACCGATCGGCCTACGGCTCGGCGCCGGCGCGACGGTCGATAGCTTAAGGCTGAACTGGAGCCTGCTGACCGACCGGCATGCTGAGGCGCTCGGCAAGCTTGAGCCGCGCGTGATCGCGGACGCCATCGGCGGCGTTGCGACCTATGATCTCGTCGCCGGGCCAGTGAAGTCTAAGGCCGACGCTGCAAAGATCTGCAAGGAACTCATCGCCGACGACATTCCCTGCAAAGTCGGCGACTTCAAGGGCGACGCACTCTAGCCTCGATAGCGGCTCAGAGGACGCACGATCGGCTCGAACAATTATCGCTAGAGGTAGCCCGCCGCGAGCATATCGCAGCGGGCTGTTCTCTTTTCAGAGATTCGCTGTGTTGAACGTATCGCACTGCTCGATGCGACCCGATTCAAGGCCTGTACGGAACCATCGTACGCGCTGCGCGGCGCTACCGTGGGTGAAGGCATCGGGGATGACGCGGCCCGTCATTTTCTTCTGGATCATGTCGTCGCCGATCTGCGTCGCCGCATTCAGCGCCTCCTCGACATCGCCCGGCTCGAGGCGGTTCTTCAGTTGGTTGTTCAGGTTGGCCCAGACGCCGGCCAGGCAGTCGGCCTGCAACTCCATTCGCACCTGAATCTGATTGGCCGTGCGCTCATCCGAACGGCTCTTCAGCTCCTGCACTTTCTCGGCAATGCCCAAAAGCGTCTGCACATGATGGCCGACCTCGTGCGCCACGACATAGGCCTGTGCGAAGTCGCCGCTGACGTTGAACTTGCGGCGCATCTCTTCATAGAACGACAGGTCGATGTAGACCTTCTGATCGAGCGGACAATAGAACGGCCCCATCGCCGCCTGCCCCGCGCCACAGGCTGTGCGCGTCATGCCGGAATAGATGACGAGCGGCGGCTCACGGTAAGTCTGGCCAAAGCTCTGGAACACGCGCGTCCAGACGTCTTCGGTGTCCGCAAGAACGCGACCGATGAAGACTTTCATTTCGTCTTCGCTGCTGGGCTTCGTCTGGGCCTCACGCGAGCCCGGCAGACCCGGAATTTCGTTTGCCGGATTTTCGCGTGGCACCGTGCGCTCGCTGCGCGGCAGTTGCGGCATGTTCACCTGACCACCGCCGCCCAGAAGAACGTCAAGCGGATTGATGCCCATGAACAGCATGAGCGCGCCGATGATCAGCAGCGTCGTCAGGCTGAAGCCGCCACCGCCGATCGGAATCTGGATTCCGCGTCCGCCGCCCGGAAAGCCGAAACCGCCGCCTTCGCCACGACGATCCTCGACGTTGCTGCTCTCGCGGTCGTTTTGATCGTATCTCATGGTGGTCCTGCTAACCCTTTAGCTCAGTCGCGCCACATACTGCATGGTGCCGGGGCTAAAACAAGACCTTGGCGGCGTGGAGCAGTTGCGCTCACGAGCGCTCGGCGCGCTGCACTTTGCGGCCTTTTGTGACGCCGGGAAGCGCAAGAAGTTCGGGAACCGCCGCAAGACCCTTGGTCTTCGACGGTGCCTTGAGCAAGCTCCTGACGCTTCGCGCCGCCGCGACTGTGCCCTCCTGCGCGTATGCCTCGTGATTGCGCTCTATCTCGCCCAGATCGTAGCGGTAGTTGACCATGAGACCGTGCGCCTCCCGCAAACCCTTCTCGGAGATGTCGGACAGCCAGTTGATGCGCTCCAACCTCGCGCCGTTGCCGAGGTGGAAACGGGCGACCGGATCCACCGGGCGGTCGTCGCTCGAGCGGGCGACCAGAAAATAATGAGCCGCGAGCGCGAGCAGCGTGCCCTTCAACTCCTCGCTGTCCTGCCCGCCAGCGGCGGCCTGCTCGACCCAGCGCGGATCGCGCAGCGCTTTGAGCGTCGTGCGCTCGCGCGGCGTCAGCGGCACGTCATCGCTTGATGCGAGCGCGCGGTCAAGCCAACGGGCGAAATGTGGAACTGGGGACAGGGTCACGAACGTCTTGAGACTGGGCACGTCCTTGATCAGTTCCTCGACGACCTGCTTCAGTAGGAAGTTGCCGAACGAAATGCCTTTAAGGCCGTCCTGACAGTTGGAGATCGAGTAGAAGACAGCCGTGTTCGGCTCACCGCCATGGGCTTCGCTGCGGCCATCAAGAACGGTCGCAATGGCGTCCGGAATGTCGCTCATCAGCGCGACTTCGACGAAGATCAGCGGCTCGTCGACAAGCGCGGGATGGAAGAAAGCGAAACAACGGCGGTCCGTCGGATCAAGGCGCCGGCGCAAATCGTTCCAGCCCCTGATTTCGTGCACGGCCTCATACGCGATGATCTTTTCCAGGATCGCGGCCGGCGTCTGCCAATCGATGCGACGGAGGACGAGAAAGCCGCGGTTGAACCAGTAGCACAGCAGCGCCTCAAGGTCGGCGTCGACAGCGCTCAAGTCGTCGCCCGGTTTCGCATGGCGGATAAGATCGCCGCGCAGCGCCACGATATCGGCGGTCGCGCCGGGCGCCAGATTCAAGCGACGGAAGAACTCGCGGCGCGGGCTCTCTGCTGCCTTTTGCAGTGTCGCTAGCGCTGCCTCGCCGGGGTTGTCGATATAGGCCTGCGCTGCGGCCGCCACCGCGTTGGGGTCGGCGTGCAGTTCATCCGCGAGATGGCGGAAGAATGCGACGCGCTCAGCCGGCGTCGCCTTGCGCAGGCGGCGCAAAAGCTGTTGAGCGATCGCGACGCCGGACGCTTCCCCGGTGCCCGACATCAAGGCGCGCGACAGCGCTTCGATTGTGTCGTCACCATTGCTTCCAAACAGAGACCTGGGGAGCAATGCGCGACCCTGGTCGGCAACCGAGTTCAACAGCTCCTGAAGGAATGAGACGTTCACGCCCTGACCGTCCTTCTCGCTCGACCGCAACCTGCCGTTAACACTTCGGTAACCATAGCGGACCAGTATCGGTCGCGATACTTGTATAGGGCATTTCTGACATGACCGAACGGCTGTCGTCCGGCCTCGAAGAGGTCAAGAACGATACGGGGCGCGTGGCGTTCTGCGGGCCATTCGTGCTGTCTGCGATCACCGGCTATGGCGTTTCGAAGGTAGAGGACGTGATCCGCGCCGGCCGCGACCTGCCGCCAGGACGCAAGCCCGTCGTCCGCGGCACTTATGCCGATGAGGTCGAAGCCGCGCTTGCCCACTTTGGTTACCGAATGGAACTCAAAGAGACGTTCCTCAACAAGGCGCGAAAGGAACGTCCGACGCTCTGGTCCTGGATGCAGAAGCCACGCAATGCCTGGGCCTATTACATCCTTGCGATACACAAGGGTAAGGAAGGTCACTGGATTCTCGTGAAGGGGGTCAAGATGTGCGATACCTTCACGGAAGGAAAATGGACCTTCGTTGTCGACGGCCCCCACCGGGGCTGCCGCATCATGGAAATTTTCGAAGTCAAGAAGGCCGTCGACGCCTGACCTCGAGCGACCGGCCGAAGGCGCCGGCCCGGGCGGCGGAGATCGTCCGGACAACAGGATTGCGCCTTGGATCTCTCTTTCATCATTGCGGTTGTTGCCGCTTTTTTTGCCTATCAGGCGCGCTCGCGCGCGAAGGAACTGGCGACGCGACTCGGGCGCGTCGAGGCTGTTCTCGATCGTCTCGAAGATGACGTGTTGCGTGCGCTCGGACGTGGGTCTCCAACAACACCAAGAGCAACACCCGCGCCGCAGGAGCCGGACGCAACTCCGCAAACACCCCCACCTTCCGCATCCGGCGATCGCGACGAGCCGAAGGCCACCGATGAGCCTGCCGAGCCGCCGCGCGCCGGCGATGGCGGCAGCACGGCTGTTCCGCCGTCGGCAGGCAATGCGCTTCCACCGTCAGGTCCCGTAGGTCCTGGGCTCGAAGAGCAGCTCGGTACGCGCTGGGCGGTTTGGGCGGGCGGCCTGGCGCTGGCGCTCGGCGGCCTTCTGCTCGTGCGTTTTTCGATTGAGGCCGGACTGCTTGGACCTGGGGTGCGTGTTCTTCTCGGTGCGCTGCTGGCGGCGGGGCTGATCGGTGGTGGCGAGTACTTGCGTCGCACGGAGATGAAGCTGCCCGTCGCGGCCATTCCCGATGCCCATGTGCCGAGCATACTGACAGCGGCCGGCACCGTCGTCGCGTTCGGTACGATCTACGCGGCGCACGCGCTTTACGGGCTGATCGGCCCGGTCGCCGCATTCACACTGCTTGGCATCACAGCGTTGGGAACAATGCTTGCCGCCGCGATCCATGGGCCGTGGCTTGCCGGACTTGGATTGCTCGGCGCGTACTTCACGCCTGTTCTAGTGTCCTCCGACACACCCAACCCGTGGCCGGTCGTGTTGTATCTCGCCGCCGTCGCGACAGCCGCCTATTCGCTGTCCCGCCTGCGCGCCTGGCCGTGGCTTGCGTGGGGTGCGGTTGCGGGTGCCGCCGTGTGGGGCGTTCTGTTGATCGAACCCGCCACATTGCAGGCGAGCCCCTGGCTGCATGCTGCGGCAGTCCACGCGCTCGTCCAGCTTGGCCTTGCTGCGTTCTTCCTGGCGATAGAACCTGGCATTGAGACGAAAGACAGTGAAGCTTTCCCCCACAAGCTGACGATCGGCGCGCTGGTAGCGGTCGCCACGACGGTCGCGCTTCTGCTTGCGGACGCGCGTCTCGACGTCGGCACGCGCCAACTGATCCTCGCTGGCGCGTTGGTCATTCTGGGAACGACCGCCTGGCGAGCCGCGCCTGCCGCCGCAGCCGCAGCGATCGGCGGCGTTCTGGTTCTCGTGCTGCAACTAGGTTGGCCAGCCCTTACATTACCCGCCGACCCCACGCTTACGCCGCCGGACGCCGAGTATCTCCTGCGGTTGCCGGATAACGTCACGGCGTTCCTTACCTACTCGATCATTGCCAGCCTTGCGATTTGCGCGGTCGCGGGGCTTAGGCTGTGGCGAAGCCCACCGCTGCCGATCTCGACCGCAGCGATCTACGGCGGTGCGGCGGTCGTCACGCCTCTCCTTGCCCTCGCCGTATCGTACCTCCGCGTGACGCAATTCGATGCCTCGATACCATTCGCGCTGGCCGGCGCAACGCTCGGTCTTGGCTTTGCGTACGTGGCAGAACGGATGCATCAGGCCGACGCGGCTTCGCGTTCTCCCGCATACAATGTGGGTGCCGGAATTTTCGCGGCGGCGGCCGTCGCGGCCATCGCGTTCGCGTTTTTCGCAGTGCTCGAACGCGGATACCTGACCGTGGTCCTGGCGCTCGCGGCGCTTGGCACGGCCTACATTGCACGGCTGCGGGATATTCCGGTTCTGCGCTATGCCGTGGCCGCGATCGGCCTTGTGGTGCTGGCACGTGTGCTTTGGAACCCGCGTATCATGGGCGACAGCGTCGGGACGACGCCCATCTTCAACTGGCTGCTTCTCGGCTATGGCGTGCCCGCGGTGGCGTTCGCGCTCTCGGCACGCTGGCTCGAACGCCTGGGCGACACCCTCGCGGTGCGTCTCTCTGACAGCCTCGCGGTTATCTTCACCGCGCTTCTGGTTTTCTTCCAGATCCGACATCTGACGAACGACGGCAACGTGCTCGCGGCGTCGTCCAGCCTCGTCGAAGTGGGCCTGCTGACGTTCATGAGCATTCTGCTGTCGTTCGCGCTCGCGCGGCTTAATGGGAGCAAGCGAAACCCTGTGTTCGACATCGCGTCCCTGGTCTTCGGCGCGGGCACGGCGCTGCTCGTGATTTTCGGTCTCTTCGTTTTCGAGAACCCGCTGCTGACGGGTGAGCGCATCACCAACGTCTTCGGCTTCAACGAGCTGACGCTCAGCTACCTGCTGCCCGGTCTTGCGGCGCTGTTCGCCGCACGGCACGCGCGCGGCATCCGGCCCCAGAGTTACGTGCGCGGTGCCGGTATTCTCGCCGTGCTGCTGATCTTCGCCTACGTCTCGCTCGAAGTGCGCCGGGCATTCCACGGCCCTGGGTTGTCTCTGTCGTTCGGAACCACGGATGCCGAGCAGTGGGCATATTCCGTGGCATGGTTGCTGTTGGGCGTCGCCTTCCTCGCCTACGGACTGTGGCGGGGCTCTCTCGAAGCCCGTATCGCTTCAGCAGCGTTGATCGTGCTGTCGGCGCTGAAAGTCACGCTTTTCGATCTGGCGGGCTTGAGCGGGCTCTGGCGGGCGCTGTCGTTCCTGTGCCTCGGCGCGGTCCTTATCGGCATCGGGCTCGTCTATCAGAAGCTGATCTTCGCCCGGCCCGTGCCGCAGCCTCCGGAGGAACCGGCCTGACCGTGGCGGTGGTATGAACGCGATATGAATTTCAACTTCAGGCTTCATTCAAGCCTGTGGGCCTATCCTCCCTGCCAATCGAAGTTTCTTGTGCGCGGAGGTTTTGCGCCATGTCTGAGTTCTTCCGTTCCGGTGTCATCATGGTGATGGCGCTGACCGTGATGGCGGCGGGCGTCTTCGTCGTTTTTTACGGTTGAAGCGGCCGCCCGGGCTGCGCCTTGCCGTCGCCTGCGACTTGATCCACTTAAAGGGGACCCTTGTGGTCCCCTTTTCATATCGGAAGCCCGCCCGGCAGCCTCTTGGAAGACATCTCCTACACAAGCGTCCTGAGGGACGCGCAAGCCCGCATCGGTGCTTTCCTGACGCCGTCCGTTCGTCTCGGCGTGACCGGGCTGTCGCGCGCCGGCAAGACCGTGTTCATCACCGGGCTGGTACGCAACCTAGTCGCCGGCGGCCGTCTGCCGTTCTTCGTGCCGGACGCTGAAGGGCGTATTGTGCGCGCCTACCTCGAGCCGCAGCCCGACGATGATGTGCCGCGCTTCGACTACGAAGGACATCTGGCAGAACTGCTTGCCGACCCACCGACATGGCCTGAGAGTACGCGGCGCATATCTCAGCTTCGCGTCACCATAGAATACCGATCCGACAATCCGCTGAAACGCGCGGTCGGCCTATCCAGGCTGCACCTCGACATCGTGGACTATCCAGGCGAATGGCTAATCGACTTGCCGCTGCTGGCAATGGACTACGCTGCTTTCTCATCTGCGGCCCTTGTCATGGCGAACGAGGCGCCGCGAGCGGAAGGCTCAAAAAGATGGCGCGACTTCCTTGCCGGTACCGATCCGGCAGGCCCTGCGAATGAACAGATCGCGTTGACCGGTGCCAGGCTCTTTACCGAATACCTTGCTGCGGCGCGCGATGCCGGCGGGCAACCGACGCTGGCGCCTGGGCGCTTCCTGTTGCCGGGCGACCTTGAGGGCTCTCCACTTCTCACGTTCTGCCCGATGCCGCTGGCACCCGGCGCCACGCTTTCAAAGGATACGCTGGCGGGCATGATGGCGCGCCGTTTCGAAAGCTATAAAAACGACGTCGTCAGGCCATTCTTTCGATCGCACTTCGCGCGCCTCGATAGACAAATCGTTCTCGTCGATGTGCTTGGCGCGCTGGACCGCGGATCGCACGCGGTGGCCGACCTGGAACGAGCGATGTCGGCGGTGCTCAGCGTCTTCCAGCCGGGTGCCAACTCCTGGCTATCGTTCATTCTTGGCAAAAAGATCGATCGCGTGCTGTTCGCTGCGACCAAGGCCGATCACCTACCAGCGTCCAGCCATGACCGGCTACAGGCGATCCTATCGTTTCTGATTGAAGACGCGCGCGACAGGGCGGAGGCGAGCGGTGCGGATGTTTCGACCGCCGCGATCGCGGCGGTGCGCGCGACCCGGGAAGCCGAAGCCAAAGTCGGCGGCGAGCGATTGCCCTGTCTGCGCGGCGTACCGTTGGCAGGCGAGCACATTGGCACGAAGGTGTTCGATGGCATGACCGAAGCCGCGATTTTTCCGGGCGATCTGCCGGCTGATCCACGTGTCGCACTCGACCGGGCGCGGACGTCGACGGCCGGGTCGCTTTCGCTGGTGCGCTTCCGCCCGCCGAAGATCGCCGAACCCAAAGCTGCTGGCAAACCGCCCGTGCTGCCCCATATCAGACTGGACCGCGCGCTCGATTTCCTGATTTCGGATTACCTCTCATGACGGCGGAGCAGAAGAGCCACCCGGCGCGCCAGCCGCGCGTCATCGACCTGGAGGACGTCGAAGACGTCATTGCGGAGGGCGCACCTGCGACGCAGGGGCCGCACGCTGATACGGAGGGCACGTCGGCACGAACGCTCACGGCGAAGGACCTTAGCCGTGGCATCCGCTGGGGTGGAATTTTCGTCTCAGCCGCCTTGGGGCTTGCCTCGCTCGCAGCGGGACTGTGGTTCACACGGTTCGTGTCGATCGCGCTCGAGCGCCAAGACTGGATTGGCTGGACAGCGTTCGGTCTGATGGCGGCGCTCGTGCTGGCTCTGGTGGCAATCTTGTTGCGTGAGTTGATCGGTTTCAGCCGATTGGCCCGATTATCGCGACTACGTTCGACCGTTGCGTCCGCGCTCGCTTCGGGCGACGCGAAGAGCGAGCGCAAGGCCGTGCGGGCCCTCGTCGCGCATTATCGCGGCCGTCCTGACCTCGCGTGGGGGTTGGCCCGCCTTAGCGATCATATCCAAGACGTTCTGGCTCCGGGCGAACTGATCCGGCTGGCCGATCGCGAGGTGTTATCTCCGATCGACGCAGAAGCGCGCCGCATGATCCTGCGGTCGGGCAAGCGGGTCGGGACCGTCACGGCACTTTCGCCCATCCTTTGGCTTGGTGTCGTCTACGTGCTGGTCGAAAACGTGCGCATGTTCCGTGCGCTGTCGGCTCTTTACGGAGGACGTCCCGGCGTACTTGGCGCGCTGCGGTTGGCGCGCAACGTCGTCGTTCACATCATTGCCACGGGCGGCATGGCGATGACCGACGATTTGCTCGGGCAGTTCGTGGGCCAGGATGTTTTGCGGCGGCTGTCGCGCCGGCTTGGTGAGGGCGCATTCAATGGCGCACTGACGGCGCGGCTCGGCGTAGTGGCTGTTGAGGTGATCCGTCCGGTGCCGTTTTTGGACAAGGACCCGCTGCGGGTGCGCGAGATCTTTATCGAGCTTTTCCGTTCGCTTCGCGGTGCCGCGCCGACGCGCGAGACGCCTGCGGCGCGTTGAGTTTTCAACCGATTACGCAGCGGCCGCGGCCGCTGTCTCGGCGTCGATTGCCTGTTCCGCCTTCATGCGTGCGCACCAAGCGCGCGACCTCGCCTGAGCTTCGACAAGCACGGTCGCCGGCACCAAATCTTCAACTGTCGACAAAGCCCAATCTTCGAACGCGCCTGCCCTGCGGGCGGTGACCCACACGAGGGGGCCTGCAAGCACGAGCCCGGCGACGACGGGTGCCATCCAGAGCAGCAGGCCGGGCGATACGATCCAGGCGATCGTTCCCACCGCAAGCCCGACGGCCGTGTGCCAGCGGGCAAAATACATTGCATCAGAAAACGCCAGATCGGTCCCATCGCGCTTTTGCGCTTTCCAGCCGCTGTCAAAGCCGGACAGGATTTGAGCCGCCCCGGCAGTCTGCGTCAGCATCAGAATGGGCGCGATGAGCATCGAATAGACCGTCTCGTACATGACGCCGAGGGTCACGCGAACGGCCGCTGCTCCGTCGCGCTCGCGGCGGGCGCGCTTCCACGCCAGGATTAATCCCAGTCCCTTAGGGAGCAGCACGACCGTCAGCGTCGCGAGAAACAAGCGGAGGGCCGCACCAGGATCGATCACCGGCCAGATCGGAAACAGCGTGCGGGCGTCGCGGAAGTAGCTCGGAATGATCTGCTGGCTTTGCAGCGCGAGCACGATGCCGACGATCAAAGACAGGGCCCAGACCGCGGAAATGATATAGGACGTCGCACCCATACCAAGGTGAACGCGGCCCATTGGGGTCAACCCAGGCTGCGAGACGATTGCGAGGTGCTGGAGGTTCCCCTGAGCCCAGCGCCGGTCGCGCGTGACCACATCGATGATGTTGGGCGGCGCGCCCTCGAACGAGCCTTCGAGTGCCGGCATCATGTGCACGCCCCAGCCGGCGCGTTGCAGCAACACGGCCTCGACGAAGTCGTGGCTGAGGATGTGCCCGCCGAAGGGTTTGCGGCCGACGAGGTCGGGCAAGCCCGCGGCGTCCGCGAAAGCACGTGTTCGAATGATGGCGTTATGCCCCCAGTAGTTGCCCTGGTCGCGATGCCAAAAAGCAAGGCCGGCGGCGACAGAAGGGCCGTAGGTATTACTCGCGAACTGCTGGAGCCGCTGCAGCAAGGTCTCTCCGCCGATCAGCCGCGGCACGGATTGGATCAATCCCGCCTTGGGGTCGGCCTGCATCGCAAGCGCGAGCGCGACGAGCGTATCGCCCGACATCACGCTGTCGGCATCGAGAATGATGAACGCCTCATAGGCGCCACCGAAGCGCGTGACCCAATCGGAGATATTGCCGGCCTTGCGCGCGCGGTTGTCGGCGCGCCGGCGATAGTAGATCGGCATCACCGGCAACAAGGCGTCTGAGAGTTCGCGGTAGAGGTCTGCCTCGACGGCGCCCGCCTCATCACCGCGCGTGTCTGACAGTACGAAGACGTCAAATTGCTCGGCACGGCCACGTGCCTGGAGTTCGAGCGCCATTGCTTCAATGGCGCCGGCGATGCGGGCCGGTTCCTCATGATAAACGGGGAACAGAAGCGCCGTGCGCGATTTAAGCGGCGTCGATGACGGCGGCTCGATGATCGAATCCGCGCGCTCGCCGGCGAACAGCGGCAGAAATCCAAGCGCGGCGCTGAGGCTGCCGAGTGCGATCCATCCGAACGCGATCGTCGACAAAACCAAAAACAGGAACTGTACCGGCGTCATCTTGACGAATGCCAGGATGCCGAACAGTTCGTAAGCGAAGGCTGCCGTTAGCACCCCGGCGCCGGCAAAGATCGCCGCGCGCGGCACCCAATAGCCGCGCCGCCTTTTTTCGGCTTCAAGTGGAACGACACGGGTGAAGTCCTGCGCGGGCATCGCGAGCGCGCTGGAGGCGGGAAGATGGTTCCACGGACCGGCGTCGCGTGGCGGCTCTTCCTTGAAGTTCTCGTTTACGGCTTCGTCCATCGATAGAGCCATGTCTCCGAGATCGCTTGATCGCCCACCTTCAGAACTAAACGCAGCTCAACGAGATCGGCTCCCGCAGGATCAAGGTCGAAAGACACCCGCAACCCGGAAATCTCCGGATTGCGCTGTACGACGACATTGGTGATTTGTCCGGGATGGCCTGTCACCTCCGCAACCGGAAGGTCGCGAATCTCTTGCACCGCGTCACCTACGATATCGATGACAAAAATCTGATTTCCCGACTTTTTTCCGCGACCAATTCGCGTCTTAGCGACGCGGGCACCGGCCCAGGACACCGGCACGTCGAGGCCCCAATGGAGCTTGTAGTTGAATTCGTACGGTTGGCCGGCCGGAACTTCCGCTTTCGGTTTCCAGTAGGCGATGACGTTGTCGTGTATCTCTTCATCGACCGGAATTTCGATCAACTCGATGAAGCCCTCGCCCCATGCGCCCCGCGGTTCAACCCAGACGGTCGGGCGACGATGGTAGCGGGCCTCTAGATCCTCATAATCGCGGAAGTCGCGGTCGCGCTGCAGCAGTCCGAAGCCTTTCGGGTCCTTGTCCATGAAGGCACTAGTCTGAAGCGTGACCGGGTTGTTCAGCGGACGCCAGAGGCGCTCGCCTCCGCCGTTCAGGATGGCAAGGCCTTCGCTGTCGTGGACGGAAGGCCGATAATCGTCTGTTCGTCGCTGGCTGGCAGGGCCGTGCATGAACATGCTCGTGAGTGGCGCCAAGCCGATGTAGTCGAGCGCCTTGCGCGGATAGAGCGTCGCGTCGACATCCATCACGGTCGTCTCGCCGGGCGCTATGGCGAAGCGGTAGGCGCCCGTGGTCGATGGACTGTCGAGGAGCGCGTAGACGACGATTTCCGTCGCGCCGGGTTTGGGCTTTTCGACCCAGAACGCGCGGAAGAATGGAAACTCTTCTCCGCCCGGACGCGCTGTGTTGATCGCGAGACCGCGGGCCGAGGCGCCATAGCGAATGCCGCGGCCGACGGCGCGCAGATAGCTCGCACCCTGGAAAACGACATACTCGTCGAAATAGTCGGCGCGATTGATCGGGCTGTGGAGACGGAAGCCGGAAAAGCCGAAGGGAGCCGCTTCGGGTGCCGAGCCGATCAAAGGTCCGATGGAAAACAGCTGGCTGTCGGCGACGAGCTTTATGGGGGTGCCTTCATCGACGATGAAGAGATCTACCGGCGTGTCGTAGAGCCATCCCATGGGGAAGGGTTGCATTTCGAAATCGAGCTTCTGGCCTTTCCAGAAGGAGCGCTCGGGCCGGAAATGAATGTCGCGGTATTGCTCGTACGAGAGCTTATTGAAGGGTTCTGGCAGCTGGATCGCGGGTTTGGAAAAATCCGACGTCGACAGCTTCTGTGCTTCGACCTTGACGTTTTCGATCGTGAAGGTGGGCGGCGGCGGAGCGCTTGCCTCTCCATCTGCGCGCGCAGGGGTAGCTACGACGGCCAGTCGCGCCATCGAGAGGGCCCACACGCCGGCCATCGCCTGCCCGAGCACAGATCGGCGGTCGATCATGTTGTATGTCATTCCAGAACTTGCCCGAATTCCCCCAAGCTGTATGCGCCCCGGGCATTCCGAACACGCGCATACCGCCAAACATGGTGCGCTTGATCCGCGCGCTCGCGAACAGAATTACGGATCGATTGTGGCAGATTTTCCGCACTGCGCGCCGCGAGGTGTGTCATTCGCGTATTCGTCACCGATGCCTCGATGATGCTGTTGAGCAACAGAACGCCGTCACGGGCTTTCCGTTCCAATGTTGTCAATGTCGCCAACGAGACTGTAGGAACGCCGGCTCGGCATACGGGAGTACCAATATGGCCATGCTTGAAGAACCAGCGCTGCTCGAAGCGATCATGGATGCGCGTGGTCAGATCGACTTTTTATGGCAGTTCTTCGTGACGGTTCATATAGCTGTTTTTGCTCTACTTTTGATCTACGACCAAGCGGTGGAGGGTCTCAGCGTCGTCGCCCGGCTGTTTGCCGTCGCAGGGGTCGCCGCATTCGAATGGATCAACGGCAATGCGCTGTCGAATGCCTACCTTCTGCTCGACGCCATGCAGGATCAGTATCGCTGGAGTTTTGGGCAGGTCGAGCGGTTTCATCCGTCATTTTACGAGCAATTTGTGCTCGCGAATTATGCAATGCGACCTAACTTGGTTCTGATCACGCACTCATCTGCGCTCTTTATTGTTCTCATGGCCTTCGCGTGGCGGGGGCTGATACAATCGCGCCGCACTGCCTCCTGATGAACTTTTCGCAGATGCAAGAAGTGCCGGTAAATCCACACGAATACTGTGAGACGCATCTGCGTTTCACTTGCCTAGGCTCTTGAATGGCACAACACCCCTCGTGGCAATTGTGTCACAAAGCCGGGCAATTCCATGGGAAAACCGCCGAAGTCCATTTCCTGGGCGAATCATATCTGCTTTAAGAATGACCCTGTGCGGTGATTCGGGGGGCTACCCGTGGACCGCCATAGACGGGTGTGAGGACGGGTAGACCCTAAAAGGGTTTTTTAAAAAGGGTGCTGGGCTGAACAGTCTGTTCCGTCCGTCATTCCAAAAGTCGAAGCAGACGGGAGTAGGTCTATGAATAAGTATAGTCTCAGTGCCCTGGTGGCGGCTGGCCTGCTTGCAGGCGGTCTGACCGCTGGCAGCGCATCTGCAGCCGACCTCGGGGGGAACTGCTGCGCCGATCTTGAGGAGCGCATTGCGGAACTTGAGGCGACCACCGCACGCAAGGGCAACCGCAAGGTCTCGCTCACAGTGTCGGGCTGGGTTGCTCAGCAGGTCATGTGGTGGGACGACGGCTTTGAGTCGAACGTCTACATCACCGACATCGGCTCCACGATCGAAAGCCACGTGAAGTTCACGGGTCAGGCGACGATCTCGCCCGGCTGGTCGGCCGGCTACGTGCTGCATCTGGAAACGACCAACAGCGATCCGCTGCTCGGCATCGACCAGAACACGGATAACGGCCCGGCCCTCTACACGGGTCAGACCAACGATGTGTCGGTCCTGCAGTCGTTCTGGTTTGTGAAGAGCGAACAGCTCGGCAAGGTGTCGGTCGGTCTGCAGTCGCACGCTTCGGACAACACGGCCATCCTGGTCGACGGTTCGGGCTCGCTGCTTCCGGCCAACTGGGTGCAGTTCGATTACGGCGGCTTCTTCCTGCGGCAGGCGGATGGCGGCTTCATCCCGATTGGCGCTATCGGCGGCGTTGAAACGCCTTGCCCGTCGCCGGGCTGCACACTCAACAAAGAGTTCGTGACGATCTCGAACATCTTTGCGCCTTCGGACTTCAACGGTACGCCGTCGAATGCCGTCCGGTACGACTCGCCGACCTTTGCCGGCTTCTCGATCTCGGCATCGTGGGGTGAGGATGACTTCTGGGATATCGCTGGCCGTTACGCGGGCGAGTTCAACGGTGTGAAGGTTGCGCTTGCGCTTGCCTATGCTGAAGCCAACGATGACCCGGGTGACTTCCAGCCTCTGCTGTCGGTTCTGGGCGATGCTCAGCACTTCCAGATCGGTGGTTACGTAGAGCACGTTCCGACGGGCCTGTTCGTTTACGGCGCCTACTCGACGGCTGATCTCGAAGATGCCGGTCTCGAAAGCGACAACTGGTACATCAAGGCCGGTTTGCGCAAGCGCTGGAACCCGCTCGGTCATACCGTCTTCTACGGTGAGTACCAGGATGCCACGATCGACATCGACGGCGGACCGGAGTTCAGCAACGTTGAGGTCTGGGGTCTTGGCGTCGTTCAGGAAGTCGATGCGGCAGCGATGTCGTTCTGGCTTACCTACCGACACGTGGAGCCTGAGCTAATCGACGCTGGTCCTCTGGAAGACTTCGACTACGTGAAGTTCGGCGCGCTGATCAACTTCTAATCGGCAAGCAAGCTTGGAATACGAGAAGCCGCCCCTTGTGGGCGGCTTCTTCGTTTTGCGGAGCGGCTCGAACCGCGGCATTGCTGGCCTCGCGCGCCGGAGGCGCTCGCTTTAGGATAGGCCTATGTTCGACACCTTCTTCGCAGAGCTGCGCGCCGCCAAGATCCCCGTCACGCTCAAGGAGTACCTGACGCTGCTCGAAGCGATCGGCGAGGGCGTCGCAGGACAGAGCGTCGAGAATTTCTATTACCTGGCGCGCGCGACGCTGGTGAAGGACGAGCGTAATCTTGATCGCTTTGACCAAGTGTTCGGGCACGTCTTCAAGGGGCTTGAGCTGATGTCGGAAGCACCGACGGCCGAAATTCCCGACGAATGGCTGCGCAAGATCTCCGAGCTTCATCTGACAGAGGAAGACAAGGCGCGCATCGAGGCACTGGGCGGTTGGGAAAAGATCATGGAGGAGTTGCAGAAGCGGCTCGCCGAACAGCAAGGGCGCCACCAGGGCGGCAACAAATGGATCGGCACCGGAGGGACGTCTCCGTTCGGCGCCTATGGTTACAACCCCGCCGGGGTGCGCATCGGACAGAAAGAGAGCCGGCACCGGCGCGCGATCAAGGTCTGGGACAAGCGGGAGTTCAAGGATCTCGCCGGTAACGCCGAGATCGGCACACGAAACATCAAGGTGGCGTTGCGGCGCCTCAGGCAGTTTGCCCGCTCTGGAGCGCCATCAGAGCTCGACTTGGACGGGACCGTGCGAGGCACGGCGGAACGCGGATATCTCGACATCCACATGCGGCCCGAGCGGCACAACGCGGTAAAGCTTTTGATGTTCTTCGACATCGGCGGGTCGATGGACGATCACGTCAGGGAAGTGGAAGAGCTGTTCTCGGCGGCGCGCAGCGAATTCAAGCACCTTGAATATTACTACTTCCATAATTGCTTGTACGAGAGCGTCTGGCGTGACAACGCGCGACGCTACAGCGATCGGATCGATACCCAACAGGTGCTGAACACGTACCCGGCCGACTACAAGGTGATCTTCGTCGGCGATGCGTCGATGAGCCCCTACGAGATCACGATTGCAGGTGGCTCTGTCGAGCACATGAATCCGGAGCCTGGCTCTCTATGGCTTCGGCGGCTGACCGACGTTTACAAGCACGTTGCATGGCTCAATCCTGTCCCCCAGCAGCATTGGGACTGGACGCCGTCAATCGGATTGATCGGCCGCCTCGTTGAAGGACGCATGTTTCCGCTCACCATCGAGGGCCTCGATGCGGCCACGCGCGAATTGATGCGGTGACCCGAATTTCTTTGCATTGGGGTATCGGCGGTTTCGCCGTTTTGCCCGTGGCGCGACCGGTGGTGGAAAACTCGTCTGGTAAATTTTTGATACGGAAGGACGACGGGTGAGCTGGCGGAAATCCGGCACACTTCTTTTTCCGTCACGATTATCAGACAGTTACCGCACCGGGTCCGCAATAGCTTTACTCAGCACGAGTTCAAGTTCGCCGCTACGGCGCGAAGCAAGTCCAGACCCAACCGTTGACCGGCACCACGGCGTGCGCGATGAAGATGGGAACGGGGGTGGACGCAATGACGATTCGATCAGCGATTGCCGTGATCGCGGCAGCGGGCGTCCTCGCCGGTTGCGGCGCAAGCTTGCCGGGCATGTCGACAGGGTCGCTGTTTGGCGGAAAAGAGCAGCCCAAAGTCGCGGCGAATGACCCAGTTTCGCGGGCCATGCAGGTCGGCACCACATCCGCCCGCGCGCTCAAGTGCGGCTATAACTTCGATCCGGCGAAGCTGCGCACGCAGTACCTTGCATCGGAAGCGGCAAGCAACCCGGCCGATGCGACCAAAGTGGCGCAGATCTACGACACGTCCTTCAACGGAATTTCGAAAGCCGTCGCCGGACAGAGCAGCGATTACTGCACGCCAGCGAAGACGCGCTCGATCAAGGAAGCGCTGAACCGCCACTTGGCTGGCGATTACACACCAACGCCACCTCCGCCCGAGCAGGTCGAAGATAGTCTGTTTGGAGATTGGGGATCCGGCGGCAGCGGTACATCGAAGCCGCCGGCGTCCAGCAGCACGTTGCCGACCGCAAACACATTCTGATCGCGGTGTGCTAATCGCACAAAAGCCGACTATTTGACGCCGAGCTTCTTCTGGAGGCTCGATGACGACGTCGTGTATTGGAACAGAACCTTCTTGTCCGGATAGACGATGCGGTGTGCGGCCTGTGCCATCAGTGCTGCTTCATGGAAGCCGGACAGGATCAGCTTCAGCTTTCCCGGATACGTGTTGATGTCGCCGACCGCGAAAATGCCTCGCTCGCTCGTCTCGAAGCGCTCGGTGTCGACGGGAATGAGGTTCTCGTGAAGATTGATGCCCCAATTGGCGACGGGGCCAAGCTTCATCGTCAAGCCAAAGAACGGCAGCAGCGCGTCGCAGGCGATCTGCTCCTCGCCATCCGCGGTCTTGACCGTGATCGACGCTAGCTTGCCGTCGGCTCCGTCCAGCTTCGTCACCTGTCCGATCAGCAGCCGTACCGCGCCGTCGCCCACGAGTGCACGCATCTTTTCGACGGAGTGGGGCGCCGCGCGAAAATCGTCACGCCGATGGAGCAACGTCAGGTTCTTGGCGACGGGCTGCAGATTGAGCGTCCAATCGAGCGCGCTGTCGCCGCCGCCGACGATGACGATATCGCGGCCGCGCATCGATTCAATTTTCCGGATCGAATAGAAAACCGAAGCCCCCTCGTACGCTTCGATGCCATCAAGTGGTGGGCGCTTGGGCGTAAATGAGCCGCCGCCTGCGGCAATGATAACGACCTTGGCAAGGAACACGGTGCCCGCGTCGCTCGTCAGCCTGAAGCGGCCGTCGGCCTGGCGCTCCAGCTCGTCTATGCGCTCGCTGAAATGGAAGACCGGTCCAAATGGCTTGATCTGCTCCATCAGACGGTCGGTCAGCTCCTGACCAGTGACCACCGGAAGTGCCGGGACGTCATAGATCGGCTTTTCCGGATAAAGCTCGGCACACTGGCCACCGGGGCGATCCAGTATGTCGACGACGTGCGCCTTGATATCGAGAAGGCCCAGTTCGAAAACGGCGAAGAGCCCACACGGGCCTGCACCGATGATCACCGCTTCGGTTTCGATGACGCCTTCAGCGGCGCTAAGCTTCGGGTCGCTCGTCATGGTCAGAACTGCTTGGCCGGCACACGCACCACGAGGCCATCGATCGCGCTCGTGACTTTGATTTGGCACGCAAGCCTACTGCCTTCGCGAACGTCGAATGCGAAATCGAGCATGTCCTCTTCCATGTCGGACGGCTGGCCGGTGAGCTCGCGCCAAGCCTCATCAACATAGACATGGCACGTCGCGCAGGCACAAGCGCCGCCACATTCCGCCTCGATGCCCGGGACATCGTTCAGCTTGGCCGCCTCCATCACCGTCAGGCCATTCTCGACCTCTACCGTCTGGCTCTCGCCTTCAGGCTGAATAAATGTGATCTTGGTCATTACGGGCGAGCGTCCTGTCGAAGGATTTTGAGCGCAGCCGATGGGTTAACCGGCCGCTTGTTCGGTTTGGCGGTAGGCGGCACACTTAGTCGGATGCGGAGTGCAATTCAAGCCGCTGGGGGCGTCATGCCGCCGCGGCGGCGCTTAGGCCCGGCATCGAATTTTCAGGCCGGTTTACGGCGTTCGCCGTTATGCGACGCGATGAACTCGCGGGCTTCCGTGGCCGCTTGCTCGATGCGGGAAATGACGTCTGCGGCCGCGAGGCGGTTACGGCCAAACTGAAGCCGCTCGGCGCTTTCCGCCAGCGTGGCAATGCGCCATGCGCCCACGGCCCGGCCAGACCCCTTGAGCGTGTGCGCGGCGATGCGCCAGTCGCGCTCGCTCGATGCATGATGAAGCGCTGCAATGGTCTGAGGAAGCTGAGACAGAAAGAGTTCCAGGACCTCACGCTCGAGTTCTATATCGCCAAGGGTATAGCGGCGCAGATGCTTGATATCGATCACGTCGGCACACATCGCCTCGCGGCGGGACTGCAGTTCCGAGGTCCGCCGATTGTCAGCTCCGTACAGCATATGCGGTCTGTCCTGTTAGCGCGCCGAACGTCGGCACAGCGCCACCCAACCTGCCATTTCGCGCATAAGCTGCGGTAAAGGAGACCTTTACAAATTTCATGGATACGGAAACTCGACCTTAACCTGCCGCAATGCCGCCGCAATCGCCGTCGTCCGGCTGCTTTTCCAACAGTTGCAGCAGCTTACGATTGAAGAAACTGCTTGTTTCGGGTTTCGGCGCCACAAGAAGTCCTATAGGCTGGTTAAAAATAAAAAGGTGCTCGAGCACCAGGGGCCGGACGGTGGGGCGTCCGGAAGTATGCGGGGGTTATCGGCGCAATGTCGCAAGATCAGTTCGCCAAACTGATGGCTATCGCCGGACGGCAGGCTGCCGCCGAGGCGGGTAGCGACGTGGCGAATGTCGGCGCCGATTCTTCGGAAGCTCAAAGCCCGCCTCCGATCGCGGACGGTTCCGAACTTGCAACCGCAGCGCAGCCAGCACGCGCACAACCGTCCGACAGTCCTCCGCGACGGGTCGCGCGCCGCCGTCCCGCGGGTCCGGTGCGCGGCAAGATCGCCGCCAACGACGACGTTCCGAGCATCGGCGGCCTCATCTATGCGCTCGAACAGAAGCCGTCGAACCGCATCTTCCGGATCGCGGGCATTGCCAGCGTGCTTTGGGGCGCGGTCGGTCTTGGCTTCGGCGCGCTGACGCTTGCTCCCGAGTGGAGTTCGGGCGTTCCGCTCGGTGATCTTCTGCTGCACCCGGTCGCCTTCTACACAACGGCGGCGATCGTAGTGCCCATCGCCATCTTCTGGCTGCTCGCACTGCTCAACTGGCATATCGCGTCACTCGCGCTCAAGTCGTCGACAATGACGGAGGTCGCGATCCGCCTCGCCGAGCCTGATCGCGCAGCCGAGCAATCGATCGCCAGTCTCGGTCAGGCCGTACGCCGGCAAGTCTCGTTCATGAACGACGCCGTCTCGCGCGCCCTTGGGCGTGCCGGCGAGCTTGAGGCGCTCGTACACAGCCAGGTGGCGGACCTTGAGCGTTCCTACGAAGAGAACGAGCGCCGCATCCGCGGTCTCATCCAGGAACTAACGGGCGAACGCCACGCGCTGCTGAATACGTCAACAAGCGTCACCGACACGCTCAAGACGCTCGGGACAGAAATCCCGACGTTGATCGAAAAGCTTTCAACGCAGCAGGTCACGCTTGCCGGCATCATCAAGGGCGCGGGCGAGAATCTTGCGGCGCTTGAGGGCTCGCTCGCTGCTTCTACCGGCCGCTTCGAAAATGCCGTCGGCTCGCGCGCCCAGCAGCTGCAGACGGTGCTTGAGGATTATACGACTGCGTTTTCTACAGCGCTCGGGACGCGAACCGAGCAAATGCGCTTGGCGTTCGACGGCTACATGCACACGCTGGACACCTCGCTTGGCAATCGCACCGAAAACTTGCAGACGGTGTTCGAGGAGTACGCCCGAGCGCTCGATACGACACTCGCCAATCGCGCCAACGCACTCGATATTCAGCTTGTGGAGCGCACGCGCGCGCTGGACGATGCATTCCAGCGTCGGCTTGAGCTCTTTGACAATCAGATCCACCGCTCGACACTCGTGATCGACAGTGCGGTCAACGAAAAGGCGGCGCTCTTGACTAATGCGCTCGAGGCGCACGCAAGCAGCTTCCGGGATACGATTTCACGTCAGGCCGCGGACCTCGACGACTCCGTCATGAACGGCATCAACGCTGTCCGGCGCACCAGCGAGAATATTTCGCGGCAGACGATGAAGGCGATCGATGGGTTGTCGCAGCAATCGAATATGCTGCAGAACGTCGCCGACAATCTGTTTTCTCAGATTCATGGCGTCACCAACCGGTTCGAGAACCAGGGCGAACAGATCCTGCGCGTCGCGAGCCAACTGGACGATGCGAACCTGCGGATCGATACCACGCTGCAGTCGCGCCACGCCGAATTGACCCGAACCATCGACAAGCTTTCCGGCAAGGCAGACGAATTCGGCCGTACGCTCGCTGGTTACTCGTCGGATATCGAGGGATCGCTGTCGAGCATCGAAGTGAAGGCGCGCTCGATCGCCGAAGAACTGCGCGATTCCGCACAGACGCGTTCACGCGCGCTGCTGGCCGAGCTCGACCGCGTCAAATTGCAGACAGAAGCCGAAGGCGAGCGGACGCTGGGCGAGTTGCGTAACCGCTTCCAGAACGTAACGGGGGAACTGTCGCGGGAATTTGAGACGCTCACGAGCCGGCTCGCTTCAGCCTCCGATGAAACCCGCTTGCGGGCCGCCGAAGCCGTCGAGACGCTGGCGCGCGAGCAGGCGCGCATTCGGGAAGAAGCGGCTCGACTACCCGCTTCCACGCGCGATACCGCAGAGGCCATGCGGCGCGCGCTGCAGGACCAACTACGGGCGCTCGATCAGCTGTCGCAGCTTTCTGCGCGCGGATCATCTCGCGACGTCACGCCGCCCGATCACGCAGCTCTTACGCCGCCGCCGAGGGCGCTTCCGTCGCTCACGGCCGCTCTGGCGCAGGAGAACGCGAACACGACGCGTGGCAAATCCTCCGCCACGGAGGCGCGCGAAGGCTGGTCGTTGGGCGATTTGCTGGCGCGCGCATCCCACGACGAGGATGCGGGAGCCGCGCGCGCAGCACCACCCGCGCCGGCGCAGAAATTCCGCCTGGACGTCGCCGTTATTGCACGCTCCGTCGATGCGGCGACGGCTTCGACGATCTGGAAGCGGCTGCGAGCAGGTCAGCGTAACGTCATGGTGCGCAGCATCTACACGCCAGAAGCGCGCGCCATATTCGACCAGATTTCAGCACGCGTGAAAACCGATGGGGATCTGGCGCAGACCGTGCTGCGCTACCTAGCCGATTTCGAACGCATCATCAGGGAAGCGGACACGCGCGACCCAACCGGGCGTATTGCGCAATCGCATCTCACGTCGGAAACTGGCCGCGTCTATCTGTTCCTGGCCCATGCCGTCGGACGCATCAGCTAGTCGCAGGTCGCAGTGAACTGCGCACCACCAAGCCGGGTCGGCCGATGCCGCGGCTAAAGGTCGAAGCCATCGCCGAAGTGTGGCCGCTGCGTGAGGCGTTCTCGATCTCGCGCGGCGCCAAGACAGAAGCGCGCGTCATCGTCGTTAGGGCAAGCGATGGTGCATTTGAAGGACGGGGCGAGGCCGTTCCCTACGCGCGCTATGGCGAAAGCGTCGAGTCCGCCTTGCGCGATATCCTGAAGGCGGCAGCGCGCATCGAGGGCCGCGAACAGCTTCAAGCCGTCATGAAGCCGGGCGCCGCACGCAACGCCGTCGATTGCGCACTTTGGGACCTTGAGGCCAAGTCGGCACACACGACTGCTGTACATCTTGCTGGCGTGCCAACACCGTCACCGGTCGTGACGGCCTTTACGATCAGCCTCGATGAGCCGGACGTGATGGCGCGCAAGGCAACCGCGGCTCGTGCGCTTCCCCTTCTCAAATTGAAGCTCGGTGGAAAAGGCGACGCAGAACGGATGAGGGCCGTGCGCGCGGCTCGGCCCGATGCGCGGCTTATCGTGGATGCGAACGAGGCATGGACAGCAGCGCTTTGGGAGCCATTAGCGCGTGCAGCGGGCGAGACGGGTGTGGAAATGATCGAGCAGCCGTTTCCGGCGAACTCCGACGACATTCTTGCGGGCCTGGCGCGACCCGTGCCGGTCTGTGCCGACGAGAGCGTACATACCGCGGATGATCTGCCAAAGCTCACCGGGTTATATGACGCCGTCAACATCAAGCTCGACAAGGCAGGCGGGCTGACGGCCGCGCTTGCGCTTCAAAAGGCGGCGCGCGACCAGGGATTTCGCGTCATGATCGGCTCGATGGTCGCGACCTCTCTCGCCGTCGCGCCTGCCTTGCTGTTGGCGCGCGATGCCGATTGGGTCGACCTCGATGGCCCGCTGCTGCTGTCTCGCGATCGCGACGGCGGCCTCCAAATCCGAGATGGCGTGATCACGCCGGCGGAATCGGCGTTGTGGGGCTGACGGGCTCGGGGTCGGGTTCCGGCGGGACCAGCATGCCCGGCAATTGCAGAACGCCGCCTGACCAGGTCCGATTGAGTACGACGGCCGCCAGCAGCGCGACACATGCGATGGTGGCCATCGCAAAGTACGTGGTTGATCCGGCACGCGCGTAGATGGCGCCGGCGATCAATGTTGCGGCACCCATGGCCACGCCGGAGGCGATCGTTGCGTAAAGAGCTTGCGCGCTGCCCGATGCGCCAAGCGGCACCGCATCGTGGATGAAGTGGATCGCTCCAATCTGCGCGACACCATAACTGACTCCGTGCAGGGCCTGCAGGGCGATAAGGAGTTCCAACGGCGGTTCGAAAGCCATCGCGAGCCAGCGGATGACGGATGCAGCGGCGGCGACGATCAGCAGGCGCGCGGCGCCGACAAAACGCGCGATCCGGCCCGATACAGCGAAAAGCGCGACCTCGACGAGCACGCCGATGGCCCAAAGCGTGCCGATCCACTCTCCGCTCAATCCTTGCTTCTGCCAGATCAGTGTGCCGAACGTCAGGAACGCGGCGTGTGCTGCCTGCACGAGACCGGCGGCACAAAGAAAGGCGACGAACTGGGGCGTGCGCAGAAGCGCGAGCGGTTCCGCGGCGTGCCAAATCGGCGTCTCCGATCGTGCCGTGTCCTTGAGCGGCTCGCGCGGCAGGGCATGGGCGGCGGCGACGGTCACAATGGCTCCCAACGCGATGAGCCACACACCCGCGCCGCCGCCGTAGCGGGCGACGGCAAGGCCGCCGATAAAGCTCGCAGCAATGAACGTGAGCGAACCCCACAGCCGCATACGGCCGTAATCGAGCCCACGGCGGCGCATACCCGACACCGCCACGGTTTCAATCAGTGGCATTGCCGTCGAGTTGGCAATGACGAGCGGCACGGCGAGCGCGAATATTGGCCAGAAGCCTTCAACGGATGCCAGCAGGAGGACAAGAACGAGACCTGTCCAGGCAAGTGCGATCAGGATGGTGCGATGGGCGCTCTCCCGGTCTGCGGCCAGCGCGACAACTGGGGTGACCACGAGGCGGATGAAGAACGGCGCCGCCATAATGATGCTGATCTGCCCCGCCGTGAGGCCGCGCCAGTCGAGCCAAACGGGGAAATACGGCACGTGCACGCCGTAGATGACGAACAGCGCGCCGTAGAACGCCGCGACGCGAATAGCGAAGCGCCGCGCCAATGCTTCAGACATGCTTTTCACTTCCCCGGCCGCTGCTCGCGCGGGTCGCCCGTGCCTTGCGGGCACGTCTCGGTGCGCGAATAACTCAATGGCTTGCTCTTGTGACGGCTCAAGTACAAGTCCCTTGCCGGTGGGGTCCGAGAATCGCGTATTTTTTACAGGATGTGGATAATCTCAGGGAAGTCATGTCTGCGCTGACGGCCGCCGCGAAGTCCGACATCGAAGCCGAATACCGTGCGATCGAGGCGACGCTGCTCGAGTCGGCTACCGGACGCTGGTTTCTTGCCGAACACGGGCGGCGTGCACGACGGCTGGACAGCGCGCTTCTCGAAGACGCGATCGTGCGGTTGCAGGGATCGCTGCGTCAGCCCCCTGCTCTCCTGGGTCAATTGCAGGGTGAGATCGAGGCACTCAGAGCGCATCTGGCCGCTGCGCGTGCAGCGCTGCTTTCACGGTCGTCGGCAACGGGTGTCGGCACGCCGACGCATGAAATCTTGAAGGCGGCTGAGGACGTGCATGATATCGCGTGGTCGCTTCAAGCAAGCCCCTTTGACCCGGAGGGCTGCGAGAAGGTCGCGCGCAACGCCGGCAAACTTCATGCGCTCAGCCAATCCCACGCGGCGGAGTCGGAGCGGGTTGTGACGGCGGCCATTGCGCTCGATGTGGCGGCGCAGAAGATCGAGGCGATCCTGGCTACGATCGGTCATGAACTCGAAATTGACGCCGGGACGCGGGGCTGAAAGGTCGGGACCGCGCGGACGGACTAAACAAAAAAGCCGGGCAAATTGACCCGGCTTTTTCAATTTCGAGATGCGGTCAGCGCCGATCAGTGGCCCGACAAGATCCAATCCAGCTTCGACTTCATGCCGATCGAGAAGATATCCGCGCGGTTGTCGACGTCGGCGGTGAACACGGGGCCGACCTCGTTCACGTCAGTCAAAGCATGACGGCTCAAACTAGCGTCTTCGAAGAAGACGTGCGAGTAGCCGAAGTCAAACGTCGTGTTTTCCGAATAGCGGTAGGTCGCACCGACTGACAGCCACCAGCGATCGGAGTCCGGCAGCGGGAGCAGTCGCTGCTCTGCATCCTGGATCGGCGACTTTTCATAGGCGACGCCACCGCGCAGCGTCAGTGTCGGCGAATAGTCGTATTCAAGACCGCCAGAGAAGAACCAGCCGTCATCCCAGTTCGCAATAACGGCGGCAGGCGGGCTGACGCCGGGAGGTACGATCAGGCCGGTGACAGGCACGACACCCAAGCGGCTCCAATTCGTCCACTCGACAGTGCCCAGCAGGCGTGTCGAGGGCGCTACGGACTGAATGATGCTGAGCGTGACGATCTCGGGCGTTTCGAGGTCGGCTCTCACGTTGTCGGAGAACAGGTTGCCGGCGACGTAATTCTTACCTTCCAATTCCTGCTCGATCTTGGAGCGGAAACCGAGGCCGATGCTGGTGCCAGGGGCGGGGCGCAGCAGAACGCCTGCCGTGTAGCCGACGCCGACCGAGTCATCGAGAGAAACCTTCAGGTTCGGCGCAACCGGGCTTGCACCCGCCGCCGTCCAGAGCTTGAGCCGCATGTACTGGAGCTGGAGCCCAGCCGCAACGGTGACCCCCGGAGCGATGTCGTATGCAACGGTTGGGCTGACGTTGAATGTCAGCATGTCGGCAGCACGGCCAAACGGGGCGCCGTTCCATTGCTCGTTGTCGGGCTTTGTCTTGAGTCCAAAGGGTGCGCCACTTGAAATGCCGAGCACCGTTTTGTCGTTCAATCGGAACGCCGCATAGGTCGACCCCAAATAGCCAAGCTCGTCGATCGTCGTCGAATCTCCAAAGCCCGGATCAAAGCCGTTTATGCGGCCGTTGCTCAGTTCCGTGTCAGCCGTGATCAAGGAATAATGGCTCTCGATCGAGAGACCGTCCTTCGCTACGGAAAACGCCGCCGGGTTCCAGAACGTGGAGCTGAGATCGCCACCGGCGGCGGCGCCTGCGAATGCGGAACCAAGCAGCGATGCGGACTGTTCGCGGACGGCATAGCCGCCTGCCAGGGCGCCGGATGCGGCGGATAAGAGCGCAACAGCGCCGACCGCCATGGCAATGGATGCATTCCGACCCGTCGACCTGCGCATTTTGCCCCCCCGGACACCCGGACCCGTTAACGACGTTTATTTGCGTATACGTCATACTGCGGCAGGCGTGCCTGACGCTCAACCACATTGCGCCTAAAGCCCGGGCACACGCGCCGAAATCCGATCTCGTGTGCCATCGCGGCAACAAAAAACCGGCCCGCCGAGGCGGACCGGTTTTTGCCAGGAGCGGCTTCCAAAAATCTGGAAACGTTCCTGGCGCTCCCCCCGGAGCCTATGTCAGCATCACTGCCGAAAAACGAGGCGGACGGTGCCAAATGCATCCGTTGGGCGCAAGCGATTTAGGATCGTTCTTTCGCCCGTATCCCCATGTGAGATGCGCACTCGCAACACTGCGACGATGGGCTCCGCCAAAGGTCCTAGAGCTATCGATCTTTATTGTTGCGCAATGCGAAATGATGGTCGACCGGACCGTTTCCATGTCCGACCGGCCGCAGCATGGCACTGGCGAGTGCCTGCCACACGTAGGACTTGGCAGCCGCGACGGCCTCGGCCAGCGGGATGCCACAAGCCAGATTCGCGGTGATAGCCGCTGACAGCGTGCATCCCGTGCCATGCGTATTCTTGGTCGCGAGCCGTTCGGAGCGCAGATACCGCGGCCGAGTGCTGTCGTGCAGCACATCGATAGCTTCGCGTCCTTGGCCGTGGCCGCCCTTGATCAGTACGGCGCGTGCCCCGAAGCGCAGCAGCGCCTCTGCTTGCCGGGTCATTTCATCTTCGTCCTGCGCGATCGCGCCGCCGGTGAGGGCGGCAGCCTCGGCGAGGTTCGGCGTGACCAGGGCTGCACGCGGCATAAGTTGCGTGCGCACCGCGGCGATTGCGTCGGGGGCAAGAAGAACATGGCCGCTCGCAGCCACCATCACGGGGTCCACGACAAACGGCACTCCGGGGTGGCGCGCGATCAGCATCGCGACGGTCGCGACCGTATCGGCGTCGCCGAGCATTCCGCTTTTCATCGCCTTGACGTCAAGGTCGGACGTGACGGCTTCGAACTGCGCCGCGATGAACGATTGCGGGATCGAGAGGACGCCAGCGACTCCGAGCGTGTTCTGGGCGGTCAGCGCGGTGATGACGCTCGCGCCGTAGACCGCGTGCGCGGCAAAGGTTTTGAGGTCGGCCTGGATACCGGCACCGCCCGAACTGTCAGAGCCGGCAATCGTCAGCGCGATGGGCGTGTCAGGGGTCGCGGACATGAAATGATCTAACCGGGAATGCGGGGCAAGCGCTATTGCCCGCCTCGCTTGAGGATCTCGGCGCCGAGGCCTTCGGGCGTGACCCAGGACTCGATGCGCGCAAGGGCAGGAAAGGTCTCCAGCATCCACTGCCCGAACCAGTTCTGTGCGCCAAGCACGAAGAGCAGGCCGGTCACGACGAGCAGTGCGCCCATTACCTTTTCCAAGGTGGCGAAATGGCGCTTGAAGCGTTTCATGAAGCCGAGGAAGGGGCGGATCGCGACGGCGGCGAGCACGAAAGGAATGCCGAGCCCGAGCGAATACGCAAAGAGAAGGCTTACGCCGGCCGCCATACTCGTTTCGTTCGCGGCAACAGTCAGAACGGTAGCAAGGATCGGGCCGATGCAGGGTGTCCAGCCGAACGCGAACGCCAACCCCATGACATATGCGCCAAGCAGGTCGGCGCCTTCGTTGTGGGCCTCGAAGCGCGCGTGCGTGTGCAGCAGCGGAATGTGCAGCACACCGAGGAAGTGCAAACCAAAAAGAATGATGACGACGCCGGCAATCGTGCCCAATTCGGCGCGGTAGGAGAGCAGCAGCTGACCAATCGTGCTGGCGCCCGCGCCCAGCGCAACGAAGACCGTCGTGAAGCCGAGCACGAAAACGACGGCGGCGGCGACAACGCGCGCCCACACGCGACGGTCGATCTCATCCTCGCCCGTCAACTGATCGAGCGTCGTTCCCCCGATGTACCCGAGATAAGGCGGCACTAGCGGCAGCACGCATGGTGAAAGGAAACTCGCCAATCCTGCGAGAGCGACGCCGAGATAGATATGCGCTTCAGCGATCATGCGCTGCGCGTGCTCTCAAGTTTGGCGCTCGCGTACCCAGCAATCATCGCGCAAGGGCCGCAACGCCCGGCAGTTCGCGCCCCTCAAGCCATTCGAGGAACGCACCGCCCGCCGTGGATACATAGGTGAACCGATCCGTCACGCCAGCCGCGTTCAGCGCGGCAACGGTATCGCCGCCGCCCGCGACCGACACCAGCTTGCCCGCTGATGTCAGATCAGCCGCCTGCCTGGCGAGCGCGAACGTGCCTTCCCCAAACGGCGCAATTTCGAAGGCCCCCATGGGGCCGTTCCACAGCAAGGTCTTGCAGCCCCCGAGGATTCCCGCGACGTGCTTCACGCTTGCAGGGCCTACGTCGAGGATCATGGCGTCAGAGGGAACCTTGTCGACCGACACGACCTCGCTCGCGGCGCCTTCCTTGAATTCGCGGGCGATCACGGCATCGACCGGCAACACGATCTCGGTGCCGCGGCGCTTCGCTTCAGCGAGAATTTCGCGCGCGGTGTCGAGGAAGTCCGGTTCGGACAGCGACTTACCGACACCGATCCCTTGTGCCTGCAGGAACGTGTTGGCCATGCCGCCGCCGATGATGAGCTTATCGACCTTCGCGAGCAGGTTCGTCAGGACGGGAATCTTGGTCGAAACCTTGGCACCGCCGACGACGGCGGCGACCGGGCGTTGCGGCTTTTCGAGAGCGGCACGCAGCGCGTTGATCTCTTCCAGCATCAGCGGGCCGGCGTAAGACGGCAGCAGGTGTGTCAGCCCTTCGGTGGAGGCATGCGCGCGGTGGGCACAGGAGAACGCGTCACCGACGAATAGATCGCCCTGGCGCGCAAGCTCCGCGGCGAATTCCTCGTCGTTCTTCTCCTCGCCCTTGTGGAAGCGCAGATTTTCAAGAACCGCGACGTCGCCGCCGGCGAGCTGCGAAACGGTGCTGGTCGCGGCGTCACCAATACAGTCGGCGGCGAACACAACCTTGCGCCCGAGCAGCGCCTCGAGCGTATCGGCGACCGGCTTTAGCGAGAGCTCGGCTTCCGGGCCTGACTTCGGGCGGCCGAAGTGCGAAATTACGATCACCTTCGCGCCACGGGCAGAAAGATCCTTGATGCCGGGCACAAGGCGCTCAAGGCGGGTCGCGTCGCTCACCTTGCCATCGCGCACCGGAACGTTGAGATCAGCGCGCACCAGCACGCGCTTGTCCTTCACGTCGACGCCGTCCGTTGACTTCAGTTTGTCGAGATTCATCCGACCTTATCCATACCCACAAAGACGCGCCGCGCAGTGACGCTGTTACGTGCCTACTTGCCGAGTGCCTCACGAGCGGCCTTGGCGACGGCCGCGGACGTGATGCCGAAATGTTCATAGAGCTTCGGTGCCGGCGCGGATGCTCCAAATGACGACATGCCGATGAAGCGGTCCCCCGGACGCAGCCACTCGTACCAGCATTGCGCGATGCCCGCTTCGACCGCAACGCGCGGGGCATCCCCCAGAACCAGCGCACGATATTGCGGCGTTTGCGCGCGGAACAGCTCGAACGACGGCATCGAGACGACGGCCGCGACGATGCCGTCCTTGGCCAGCGCCTCGGCAGCTTCGACCGCGAGCGCAAGCTCTGTGCCCGTTCCTATCAGTGTCACGTCCCTCTTGGCGCCCGCATCCTTGAAAACGTACGCACCTTTCGCCGACAGGTTCTCAGCGTCATCTTTGCGCAGGTTTGGCACCGCCTGGCGTGACAGAGCGAGGATCGTCGGCGTCTGCGTTGCCGCGATTGCGATCTGCCAGCACTCCGCTGTTTCGATACCGTCAGCAGGTCGAAACACGTTGAGGTTCGGCATGGCGCGCAACGCGGCCAGATGCTCAACGGGCTGATGCGTGGGGCCATCTTCGCCCAGGCCGATGCTGTCATGCGTCATGACGTAGATGACGCGCTGCTGCATCAATGCGGAGAGCCGGATCGAGGGGCGGCAGTAGTCGGTGAAAACCAGAAAGGTGCCGCCGTAGGGAATGAACGAGCCCGATAGCGCGATACCGTTCATTGCCGCAGCCATGCCGTGCTCGCGCACGCCGTAATGGATGTAGTTGCCGGTGAAGTTGTCCGGCGTGACGGGCGTGTGATGCTTGGTCTTGGTGCCGTTGGAGCCGGTAAGATCGGCGGAGCCACCAAGCAATTCAGGAAGTGCGGGAATCAACTTCTCGATCGTCAATTGCGACCACACGCGGGTTGCGCGCTTGTTCGTGTCGGACGCGAAGGCTGACTTTGCTTCGGCGATTGCCTTGGCAACCGCTTCGGTCGTATCGCGTCCGCGGATCAAGGCTTGCGCCGCAGCGTCCGCCTTCCCCACCGCCTTCTTCCATGCCGCGTTGACTGGGGCGCCGCGGCTGCCGATGGCACGCCATGCGCTGAGAATATCCTCCGGCACCTCGAAAGGCGGCGCGGACCAACCGAGCTTTTCGCGCGTGGACTTGATTTCGTCAGCGCCAAGCGCTTCGCCATGAGCGGAGGCCTTGCCCGCCTTGTTGGGGGAACCGTAGCCAATCACGGTCTTGCAGGCGATGAACCAGGGCTTAGAGGGATCGGCCTGCGCCGTCTTCAGTGCGGCCGACACCGCCTGCGGATCATGGCCGTCAACCGACAGGGTACTCCAGCCGCAAGCAGCGAAGCGCTGTAAGTGGTCGTCGGAAACTGCGAGGCTGGTCGAGCCATCAATCGAGATCGAGTTGTCGTCCCACAGTACGGTCAGCTTGCCCAGGCGCAGGTGGCCGGCGAGCGAGATCGCCTCCTGGCTAATGCCTTCCATCAGACAGCCGTCACCCGCGATGACATAGGTACGATAGTCGATGAGGTCGCTGCCGACGCGGGCAGCAGCAAGGCGCTCGGACAATGCGATACCGACGGCATTGGCAATGCCCTGGCCGAGCGGTCCCGTCGTCGTCTCGATGCCGGGTGCGTGGCCGTACTCGGGATGACCGGCCGTCTTCGAGCCGAGCTGACGGAAATTGCGCAGATCGTCCATCGTTATGCCGGGATAGCCGGTCAGATACAGCAACGCGTAGAGCAACATCGAGCCGTGACCGGCCGAGAGCACGAAGCGGTCGCGGTTCGGCCAATTGGGATCGGCCGCATCGAACTTCAGCGCCTCGCTAAAAAGAACGGTTGCAACATCGGCCATGCCCATCGGCATGCCGGGGTGGCCCGAGTTGGCGGCCTGCACCGCATCCATGGACAGGGCGCGAATGGCGTTGGCCATGTCCTTGAGGCCGGGCGCGGGGGTAGCTGCCGCCTTTGACTTTACATTGCTCATTGCTGTGTCGGTCCGTTCTGGGACACCCAGGGCATCAAGGGGGTCCTGCTAGGGGTCATGGGCCGCCGGACATTTAGCGGGCGGGGCAGGCGCCGTCTACCGCACTGAGTGGTGCTTGCACGGCAAAAAGCCAACGACCGCTCAGCGTTCGGTGGCGCTGGACGACGTGTCACGCAGGTTGGCAGCGTCGATCGTTAAGCGCGAGCCTTGGAGTCGCGCGATTGGGCGGCCGCTTCGGCGGCCCTGGCCTCCTCGAACTCGTCCTCGCGGAAGAGTTTTTCGAGCATGGCGTGAGACGTTCGCGCGCGCTCCTGAAGCTTCTCGACGTCGGAGGCGTGTTCGTAATCCTCTGTCAAGCGGCGCTCGTCGTGAGTGCGAAACGTCTTCACCATGCGTTCCGCCGCGCGTTCACTGTAGCCAAGGCCGATTAACAGTTCACGCGTCAGGTCGAGCGAGGCAAGGAACGTCTCGCGGCGCAGCTTGGCGACGCCGAGGTCAAGCAGGCGATAGGCATGCGCGCGATCACGTGCTCGAGCGTAGATCGGCACGTTGGGATAGTGCGTCTTCACGATCTCAGCGGTACGCATAGAGGCGTCGACGTCATCGATTGCCAATACGAAGGCGCGTGCTTTTTCGATTTGCGCGGCGTGCAACACATCGAGCCGGCTGGCATCGCCGAAGAAGGCTTTGTTACCGAAGCGGCGAACGAGTTCGATCTGCTCGGCGCTGATGTCGAGCGCGGTGAAGGGAATGCCCTTGGCGCGCAAGACGCGGGCCGCGATCTGGCCGAAGCGGCCGAAGCCAGCGATGATGACGTGTCCGTCGTTGTCGGGCAGGGCATCGAAGGCGCGGATCGCTGTCGCCGCGGGCTTCTTGAATAGCGCCTTCTCGATGAGGAGCAGGATCGGCGTCAGGACCATCGACAAAGTGACGACGACAGCCAGCATCTGAGCAGCCTCGCCACCGAGTACGCCGGCGCCCTGGCCGACAGAGAGCAGCACAAAGGCGAACTCGCCGCCTTGCGCGAGTGTCAGCGCGAGCCTGCGCGACGGACCGCTCTCCAAGCCCTGCCAGCGGCCCAGCGCGTAGAGGATCGTGGCCTTTATAGCGATCAGCACTGCCGTCATCAGCGCGATGATAATCGGTTGGGAGATCAGCAAGCCGAGATTGAGCGACATACCGATGGCTGTGAAGAACATGCCGAGCAGCAAGCCTTCGAATGGCGCAATGTCGGCCTCAAGCTCGTGCCGGTAGCTGCTCTCGGCGAGAAGCGCGCCAGCGATGAATGCGCCCAGCGATGCGGGCAAGCCCGCCTCGGTCATTACAATCGCGATGCCGACCACGGTCAGCAGGGCGGCCGCGGTCATTGCCTCCTTGACACGCGAAAGCGCTACCAGGCGCAAGACGCCGTCGATCAGATAACGGCCGACGAACACGACAGCGGCGATGGTCATAAGTGCCCGGCCAAACGCCCACCCGTCGATCGTGAACGCCGCCGCGGCCTTCGAGACCGCAAAGAAGGGCGCCAATGCAATCAAGGGAATGGCAGCGAGGTCTTGAAACAGCAGCACCGCGAACGCCAAGCGCCCGTGCCGCGCTGCCAAGTCGCCCGTTTCCTCCATCACCTGGAGAGCGAACGCCGTTGACGACAAAGCGAGTGCCGCGCCCGCAAAGAGTGCCGGCTGCCACGACGCCTTGAAGAACAGCATTGCGGCCACGCCCAGCGCCAGCGCGGTCAATACGACTTGAGCGGAGCCCAATCCGAAGATCGCCTGGCGCATGGCAAAGAGGCGCTTAGGACGCAATTCGAGGCCGATGCGAAACAGCAGCAGCACGACGCCGAACTCGGTGAAATGCAGCACTTCAGCCGCATCGTGTGCGCTGAAGGCCGACCGCAAGCCGTATGGCCCGAGCAGCACCCCCGCGACTAGGTATCCCATCACGGCGGCGATACCCAGAAAGCGCGCCAAAGGCGCTGCAACGGCGAGCGCGGCAAGCAGAATTGCAAGCTCGTTTAGCGGCACGGCTGTTTCCCTGTTTCGTGTGTTGTGGACTGCATTGAGCTGTTTCGGTCAACCTTTTGTCAGGCTGGCGATCCAGGCCGCATTGCCGCACGTAGCGCTGGTGACCGCAATTGCGTTCCGCTATGACTGGGTCTGTGACAACAACGCGGCACCGTAGCCGCGGCAGCAGCATTCCTGGTTCCATAAGTATGGCCGAATTCCTGCAACGCATCGCAGAACGTGGAGATGTGGAGGCGTTCCGCAAGCTGTTTCAGGATTTCGCTCCGCGCGTGAAGGCCTACATGATGCGCCAGGGTGCGGACGCAAATACCGCCGAGGAACTGGCGCAAGAGACGCTGCTCACGGTCTGGCGCAAGGCGCGGCTTTATTCTGACGATAAAGGCAGCGCGTCGACGTGGATTTTCACGATCGCAAGAAATCTAAGGATTGACCGCCTGCGTAGGGAGTTGACGTGGGTCGAGCTTCCGGTCGGACACGATGAGGAAGCCAGCGCAGAGGCTCTTCCTGACGAGGTTCTCGCGGAGCGGGAGCGCAAGGCACGCGTTCAGCAGGCACTATCGGCGTTGCCGAGCGATCAACACGAAGTCGTCGTGCTGTCTTACATCGAAGGGTTGTCGCACAGCGAAATCGCCGAACGGCTCGGCCTGCCGCTTGGCACGGTCAAGTCACGGATGCGGCTTGCGTACCTTAAGATCAGAGAGGCCGTCGAGGACCTGAGATAGAATGGCGATCACATTCCATCCTCAAGCCGAGAGTCTCATGAGCTGCTCCGCCGGAAGCATGCCGGAAGCTTTCGCCGCCGTGATGGCGAGCCATATCTCTGTGTGCCCCGCCTGTCAAAAAGACCTGGCGCTGATGCAAGAGATCGGCGTCGCAATGATGGAGCAAATCCAGCCAGTATCCGTTACGAAGCCAGCCCCGGTACTGGCGCTGCGTGCCTCCGAGGCGGATGTCGAGAGCGAACCACCTGGAACGGCGATGCTGGGGGATGTTCCCTCGCCTCTCGTTGCAGTGATCGGTCATCGCCTTGACGGCATTTCGTGGCTTCACGCGGCGCCCGGTGTTTGGCAGCACGTTATTCCGCTTTCGCCCGGTGCGCGCGGCTCGCTGCGGCTCATCAAAGTTTCTCCGGGCGTCAAATTGCCCGAGCATGGCCATCGTGGTTCTGAACTGACGCTTGTGCTGAAAGGGTCTTTCCAAGACGCTCGCGGGCACTACAAGATCGGCGATGTCGCCGATCTTTATGATGACGTCGAGCACGCGCCCGTTGCGGATGCACGGGAAGGATGCATCTGCCTTGTTGCGAACGAAGGCCGTATGCGATTCAAAAGCCGGCTTGCGCGTCTGATGCAGCCGTTCACCCGGATGTAACGCCGCAGATATTGCCGAGAGCTCTCGATCATCTTGAATTCCTGGCAAGTCGTATGGATCACGGGCGCGAGCAGCGGCATCGGCCGCGCACTTGCGCAGCAGCTGGCACCGGCGGGCTCTGTTGTGGGCTTCGTCGCGACATCGACGATGCAACACAACAAGTTTCCCATGCCCTTCGTCGTGGATGAGCAGACGGCAGCGGCGGCGATCGAGCACGGATGGCGGCGTGGCGGCTTCGAGACGGTCTTCCCGTTCAATATGGCCGTGATGATGAAGACGTTGCGCGTGCTTCCTTACCGCATCTACTTCTGGCTGATCGGAAAGATTGCCAAGCGCGAGCCGCCACGATCGTCAGACGCGTGACGCTCCGCAGTCCGATTAAATTTTCACGTTCTGTTAGCCATTAACGTCGCTTTAACCATGGTTGAAGCATGCTGAACGGCATCGGTAGATCGGTTGGTCTCTCCCCCGCCAAGACGCCGAATTCAAGCCAAGTGAAGTATCGTCACCCAGTCTCGCGTTACAAGAGGTCGACAGATGCACTACGAACTTGTCTCGCGTGCCCTGGCTTACGTCTCCTGCCTGTCCGCACTGAGCCTTTTTGCCATGTCGATGGCCATCGCGGTCGTCAATGTCGGCAGAACGCCTCACGGTCCATGCTCCGTCAATACGTGCGTCGCTACGGCGACGGCACCGGTTGAACTCAGCGCCGTGAGCGATGTTGACCCGGTTCATGCGGCGGCGGTCTCGCTCGTCCTGAGGCATGACTAACGACGAAACGCATGCCCAGCCGGTGGCTCCGCCAAATTCGGTGGCGATCCATTGGCCGGTTCGGAAGTGACTCTCATGTGCCGTAGGTTCTCCGTGCGCGGCGGAGCGATTTACGGCAAGTCCAGGCGGGTGCATGGCGCCAACCCAGTTTGGACGCCCCTCAGCAGGGCGCGAGCCTTAGGCCTGGCTCGCGCTCTTCTGTTTTTTGACGACGGCGTCGATCTGCTGAAGTTCGGCGAGAAGCGCGTCGAGGTTCTTGAGCGGGATCATGTTTGGCCCGTCAGAGGGCGCGCGATCCGGATCCTGGTGCGTCTCGATGAAGAGGCCCGCAACGCCGACGGCAACGGCGGCGCGCGCAAGCGGCGGTACAAAGCGGCGGTCACCGCCCGACGACGTTCCCTGCCCGCCCGGCTGCTGAACCGCATGCGTTGCGTCAAAGATCACAGGCGCGCCTGTCTCCGCCAACTGCGGCAGGGACCGCATGTCGACCACAAGCGTGTTGTAGCCGAAGCTGGCGCCGCGCTCAGTCACCAGCACTTGCGGATTGCCGCTGCCGGTGATCTTGGCGACCACATTTTTCATGTCCCAAGGCGCGAGGAACTGGCCCTTCTTCACCTTCACGACGCGCCCCGTGCGGGCGGCCGCGATCAACAGGTCCGTCTGGCGGCAAAGAAACGCGGGGATCTGCAGGATATCGACGACTTCGGCGACCGGCGCACACTGGTTCACGTCGTGCACGTCGGTGACGACCGGCACGCCAAGCGTCTGGCGGATTTCCGCGAACACCGGCAACGCGGCGTCAAGTCCGATGCCCCTTCGTCCAAACAGCGATGTGCGGTTGGCCTTGTCGAAGGACGACTTGTAGATCAATCCCATGCCAAGTTTGCCGGCAATTTCCTTTAAGGCCGCCGCGGTCTCGAGAGCGTGAGAGCGGCTCTCCATCTGGCAGGGGCCGGCCAGCACCGCTATCGGTGCGTCGTTGGCGAACGTCACACCGCCGACGATCAGGCGCGAAAGCGGCTTTAGGGATTCATGCTGGGTCATGCTGCGCTTATAGCCCCCGTATCGACGCACAGCGAGAGGGATGGCACACCCGTGCACCGAAAGCATGTCAGCGGCGCAAACAAAAGCGGCGGCCCTAGGGCCGCCGCTCAGGAACCATTTGGTTCAAAACCGTTAGATCACATCGATCTCAGCCGGCAGGTAGCTCGTGACCTCAAGGCCAACTTCCTGCTCACGAACGGCCGGCTTCGTCCAGACTTTCATGGTGATCCTCCTCGATATCCAAGACAGGTTTCTTCCTGTTGACGGGAGACATAGCGATTGCCCGCGCGAAACTCCAATCTCAAAGTGCTCGCGGTTGGCAAACTTTTCGTGATCACGAACTGGTGAAGTGTTATATCATTTCAATTGGTTGCGGCCGAGATATTAGAGACTTGCCGAGGTCTTTGCCGCGACGGCCACAGGGCGGCAATCGAATCGTCCCTTCGACCCAAGGCGCCGTTCGCCCTGCCAGCATTCGTGCTATGGCTCGCTCCGTATGCCGCGACTCGGGAGCGGTGAAACGACAAAAACGGAACAGGGGACTATCATGCTCGAAGATCTTGGCTGGCTTCAACCGGTGCTCATCGCCGCGGCGGTCGTGTTCGTACTCGACTTGATCGGCAATATGATCTCTTTCTCGAACCGCGTGCTCAACGCATTGACGACGGCGGTCGTGTTCGCCGTGCTGTTCTCGGCGCTCATCCACGCCGGCATCGTGCGCCTGGACGTGCGCGCCATTCCCGCCGATGCGGCCACGCCGGCGGCTCCGGCTGAGCCTGCACCGGCCGAGCCGGCACCGGCTCCCTCGCCCTGAACATTAGCGTAAGGGAACACACGGATCCCGGCGCCGCGGCGCCGGGATTTCTTTTTGGCGGTTTGTGCGTTTGCCTCTAGAAAATGAGCGTAAGCGCTTCGCCCATCAGGTTCCGTAGCTCAATTGGATAGAGCATCTGCCTTCGAAGCAGAGGGTTGCAGGTTCGAGTCCTGCCGGGACCGCCAAATCTCTCACTGATCGCAGACCACAGATCCTTGTCGGTGCGCGCGGAACACGGCGCTGGTGCCGATGCGCCCATCATCGACTTCCAATTTTACCATTGAGAACAACGTTTACTGAGCGCCACCGCCGTTTGATGTGGCGCCACAGCCTCACTCCGGGGCCAATCTATACAAGTTCAGTACGGTTTAACGTCCGCGATTGTTGACCGAAATCAGAAGCTATTTAAGACGGGTGATCGGGGTTGCGTAGTTTTTACTCGTTGGGGGATCACATGTCGTTTTCGCGGAGTGCATCGCGTCCATTGCCTGCTTCAGTGGAAGGAAAAAAAGATACCATTCGGCTTTTTACGGCGGCTTGCATGTTGGCCGTGAGCCCTGCGGGTATCGCATTGGCGCAGGAGACGGCGCCGCCCTCCGATCTGCCGCCCGTCGTCGTCGAAGGACAGGATACACCTACGCCTTCGACCGCTCCCGCCAAGAAAAAGTCGCCGTCCTCGCAATCCGCTGGCAAAGCGAAGAGCGCGGGAAAACCGAAGCCGCTGGCGGATCCGGCCGCTGCGCCCGCGGAATCCTACAGTGAGGCCGTATCGTCAGAGGGCGCGCCTTCTGGTCCTCCAGGTTCCAACCCGTATGCGAATCCCAACGCGCCCTATATGGTCCAGAAGTCGGGCTCCAACAAGCTGACAGAGCCACTCGCCAATACGCCGAAAACGATCACCGCAATTCCGAAGGAAGTGATCCAGGACAAGGGCGCGACGGACCTGCGTGAACTGGCCCGCCAAACTCCGGGCGTGAGCATCCACGCAGGCGAAGGCGGCGCTTCGTTCGGCAGCAACTTCGAAATTCGCGGTTTCAATGCCCGAAACGACATCTTCGTCGACGGCATTCGAGATCCGGGCAACATCGGGCGCGATATCTTCTCGGTGGAGCAACTCGAAATCTACAAAGGCCCCAGCGGTACCATATCGGGCCGCGCGACGCCCGGCGGCGCCTTCAACTTCATCACGAAAGAGCCGAGCTTCGACGATAATTTCTATATCGTGCAGACGACGGTCGGCACCGACGAAACGTTCCGCACGACGCTCGATGCCAACCAAGTCTTCGGCCCGGGCTTCGCAGCCCGCGCGAACATTCTTTATGATCAGCACGACATTGCGGGTCGTGACTTCACCGAGGATGAGCGTTGGGGCGGCCTGCTGTCAGCGGCGGTGCGCCCGACGGAGGATCTACAGATCACCCTTGACTACTACCGCTTTCGTCGCGACGGCATCCCGGACGCCGGCGTGCCGGTGAGCAGGCTCGATAAGGTCCCATTCACCGAAGTCGGCCTAGATCGCGATACTTTCTTCGGGCAATTGAGCCTCGACTACATCGATGAGGAGTCGGACGTCGGGACCGCAAAGGTCAAGGCGAAGCTCGCCGAAGGCATCACGCTCAATAATATCACGCGTTACGGCGAGAACCTGTCTGGGTACATTCAAACGGCCGCTAGGCCCTCAGCCACTCAGCTCGACATCAACGGGGATACGAACACGACCAACCCGCAGCGCCTTCAGGAAACGGCGGTTTTCGCTAACCAGACGAGCGTCAATCTGCAGTTCGGCACCGGGCTCATCCATCACGACCTCGTGGCCGGCATCGAATATTCGAACGAGAAGATCGACCGCCGCAGCCACAACATTACCACCACCGGCACGACCGCCGTTCCGATCCTCAACCCGGACCCCTTCCGCGATCCCAGGTTCTGGGATGGCACGACAACGCGAACCTTCAAGGCGGATATCGAGGATATAGGTTTCTACCTAACGGACACTGTGCACCTCTCCGACCAGTGGATCGTGAGCGGTTCAATTCGCTACGACGACTTTAGCCGCGACCAGATCGGCGGACCGACGTCCCCCAACAACACCGCCAAGGTGGACGAAGGGCTGCTGAGCTGGAACACCGGCGTCGTGTACAAGCCGATCCCGATCGCCAGCATCTACGCGGCCTACGGCTATACGGAGTCGCCGATCGGCAACGAGATCGATTCGACCGGCGGCGAATACAATGGGTTGACGCGCTTCAACCAAGGCCTGCCTCCCGAAGAGACACGAGGCATTGAGGTCGGAACGAAGTGGGAATTGTTCGATCGCAGATTGCTCGCCACCGCGGCGTTGTTCGAGACCACGAAAGACAATGCGCGCACCAATCGCGGCGTTAATAACGCCGCAACGGACGTGGAGATTGGCGCTGCCGGCAAATATCGTGTTCGCGGTATCGAACTAGGTGTCGCCGGCAACATCACCGAACAATGGAGCATGTTCGGTGGCATCGTCGTTATGGATACGGAGGTGTTGCAATCCGACGTCCAAGCGGAAGTCGGCAGACGGCTCGCGAACATTCCGCTCACACAGTTCGCACTTCTGTCGAAGTACGCAATCACGCCGAACCTGACGATTGGCGGTCAGGCAATCTATCAGAGTGAAATCTTTACTGGCCACTTCGCTGTCAACGACTGGGCCTATCACACGACGCCATACTGGCGGTTCGACGCCATGGCAGAATACAAGATTGATGATCATTGGTCGGTCGAGTTGCTCGGCACCAACCTGACAGACGAACTCTACTACGACGCAATCTACCAGGCGGAAAATACATTCGCCTATGTGGCGCCGGGCCGTGCCGGGTACTTAACCGTCAAATGGCAGTACTGAGGCTTTACGACACTCATCGTCTATACTACCTCCAGGCGTCTGTACGCCTGGAGGTTTTTTGTTCGCGGAAGGGTATCCCGTGCTGATCCGCATTCCAAAATTGTTGAGCCAAGAACAAGTCGCGAAATGCCGAAGCGCGTTCGATGACGCCTCTTGGATCGATGGTCGCACTACAGCGGGTCCGCAGGCGGCGACGGTAAAGCAGAACATGCAGTTGCCCGAGAACTCGCAGGTCGCACGCGAACTCGGCGGAATGGTGTTGGAGGCCCTCAACCGTAGTCCGCTCTTCATTGCTGCAGCGGTGCCGCTGCGCGTGTTGCCGCCAATGTTCAACCGCTACGGCGAAGGCCAACACTTCGGCTCGCACATTGATGGCTCGATCCGCGCCGTGCCGGGCGGACGCATACGTACCGACCTTTCAGTCACCGTTTTTCTTGCAGAGCCTGAGGAGTATGACGGCGGCGAACTCGTCATCGAGGATCACTATGGCGCGCAGCGCGTGAAACTACCGGCGGGCGACATGGTGCTTTATCCCTCTACCAGCGTCCATCACGTAACGCCCGTCACGCGGGGATATCGCGTGGCGTCGTTCTTTTGGGTGCAGAGCATGGTGCGCGACGACGGCGCGCGGCGCATGTTGTTCGACCTCGACCAGTCGATCCAGCAGCTCACCATCGATCGCGGGCATGAGGACCCGGTCGTGGTACGCCTTACGGGTCTTTATCACAACCTGCTGCGCCGCTGGGCGGAGATGTGAGCTTGTGGACCGAGCGGATCGCACGCCAATCTGCGTCGCCGATTACGAGCGGCTCGCGCACGAGCGCCTCGACGCGGGCGCGCTCGCGTATCTGACCGGCGGGGCCGCCGACGAGATCTCGCAGCGCTGGAACCGCGAGGCCTTCGACCGCATCGCTCTTGTACCACGCGTCTTGCGCGGCGGAGCGGGTAGCAATACGCGACTAGAGCTGCTCGATCGCAGCTATGCTCATCCCATCTTTATCGCGCCGACCGCGCATCAAAAGCTCGCACATCCTCATGGCGAGGTTGGCACCGCTGTTGCGGCCGAAGCGCAGGGCGCCTGCATGGTTCTGAGCTGTCAGGCGAGCACGGCGATGGAAGACGTGGTGGCGGCAGGCGCGACGTGCCGTTGGTTCCAACTCTATCTGCAGCCTTCGCGGGAAGCGACGGTGCAATTGGTTCGGCGCGCGGAGGCGGCCGGCTTCGAGGTCCTCGTCGCGACGGTCGATGCGCCCGTCAACGGCGTGCGCAATCGCGAGCAACGGGAGGGTTTCGCGATTCCTGCCGAAGTTGCCGCGCGGAACTTGGCAGGTCTGCCCTCACCCGAACCGTATCACCTGCCTGAAGGCGCGAGTTTGGTGTTTGATCATTTCATGCGGATCGCTCCGACTTGGGAGGACATTGATTGGCTCAAGACCATCACCGCGCTACCCATCGTCGTGAAAGGTATCCTCGCGCCCCAGGATGCTGTGCTTGCCGCAGATATCGGCGTCTCCGGCGTTGTCGTGTCCAACCACGGCGGACGAACGCTCGATACGGCGCTTGCCACCATCGATGCATTGCCGGCGATCTCGGCGGCCGTTGCGGGGCGCGTTCCGCTCCTGCTTGATGGCGGTGTCCGCCGTGGCACTGACGTATTGAAGGCCCTCGCGCTTGGCGCATCGGCGGTGATGGTGGGCAGGCCGGTGGTGTGCGGACTGGCCGTGGCCGGGACGCTCGGCGTCTCGCACGTGCTGCGGCTGTTGCGCGATGAATTCGAGATCGCCATGGCGCTCACGGGGTGCCGATCGCTGGACGACATCACATCCGAACTGGTCGTGACGCGCGCGCGCTGAGGCGTCGGCGACGTCGCTGCGCGCCAAACTGCTGCCGCTTTCTTTCGACAATTAGTTTGTCGAAAGGTTCCGATCATGCACATTCGCGAGCTCGCAAGGCTCACCGGAACGCCCGAAAGGCAGATCCGGTACATGATCGCGGAGGGCTTCGTGCCGCCACCATCAGGCGGACGGGCTCATGCGGATTACGGAGACGACCATGTAACGGCCATACGACGCTATACTCTTTTGAGGCAGCACGGTTTTCCGCCTCAGGCCATCAAGGTCCTCCTCGCGAGCGGCACTTCGGTTCCTTTTCCGGTGGCCCCGGGCATCGTGCTTCATGTCGACCCGCAAAGGATTGGCGGCTCGCTGGACGTCGAAGCCTTGGCCCACCGCATCCACGATGTTTTGAGCGGTGTCTTCAAGGAGTTTCCTGATGCCAGCAATGAACGCCCCAACCGCAAACAGTCCCGTTAGCCAATTTCTAGCGCGTGCCGCGCGCGGCACCTATCCTATTCCCCTCATCGCCACCAGCTACGACATCACCATCAAGGGAGGCCTTGCCAGCGTCGTCGCAAAGCGCGTGTTCCGCAACTCAGAAACACTCAGCATCGAAGCATCGCTCACGTTTCCAGTTCCCGTGCACGCCGTTCTCTTCGGCCTTGAGGCGAAGATCGGTGACCGCGTTGTCAAAGCCAAGGCGCGGGCAAGGGACACGGCGCGGGCCGACTATGAGTCCGCCATCGATCGCGGCAAGACCGCTGTTCTGCACGAAGAACTCATTAAGGGCGTGCACATGCTTTCGGTTGGGCACATTGCGCCCGGCACCGAGATCGAGGTGACGGCGCGTTTTGCCGTTGCGCTTTCCTGCACCGCCGGCAAAGTGTTTCTGCGCATACCTACGACAGTCGGCGACATCTACGGCGACTCCGGCCTCCCCGACTGCGATGTCCTGGCGCACGGGGGAGCGCCACAAGAATCTGACCTCGCTGTACGCTGCGACAGTGGGTTAGCCGCCCTGGCGGGCGCCACGCTGGTCGAGGGCAGAGCGCGGGTCGCACTCAATGCTCCAATCGTCATTGATGTCATAGAATGGAAGCCAGCCGACGTATTTGGCCGACGGGCCGACGGTGCCGCGGTCGCGCTACGGATATCACCCCAGCCCTCGGGCTCAGGCGTCATCGACGCGGTTATCCTAGTCGATCACTCGGGCTCGATGGCGGAAATCTGTTCCGGCGACAAAGGCGCATCAAAGCACGCGGCTGCGCTGCTAGGATTAAGCGAGGCAGGAGACGACCTAAGGCCCGGTGACAAGCTTCATCTGTTCGAGTTCGACGATACCGCGCGCGAAGTCGGCCACGCGGATCATAAGTCCTGGCGTTCCACGGTACACCAACTCGCCGGACCCAACGGTGGAACGGAGATAGGCACTGCGCTGTCGTTCGTCGCGCTGCATGGAAAGGCGCCAGACATTCTGCTCGTTACCGACGGCAAGAGCTATGCACTCGACGTACAGACGCTGGCGCAAATTCTCCCGCGTGTCAGTGTGGTTCTGATCGGAGACGACAGCCTTGAGGCCAACGTCGGTCATCTGGCGGCGCTGACCGGTGGCGACATTCACGTTGCTGCGGGAACGGACGTGGCGTCCGCCATTCGGACCGCGATCGGCGGAATGCGCGGCGCCCGCGACGGAAAGTCCGCGCATCGCCTACGCGGCGGGATGATTGTGGAGGTGCTGGCAGATGCGCCGTCGGATGCGGATCAGGACGAGGAATTCTCACGCGCGGTCGGGTCGTATGCGGCAAGCCTTATGCTGCTCTCACTCGGCCAGTTGAGCGCGGGCGTGCTCGCGGAAGCCGAGGGCCTTGTCACGCATTTGACAAGCCTCATCCTCGTCGATGAGGACGGCGCGACACAGGAGGGCCTTCCGGCCATGCGGAAGGTGGAGCTGCCGAGCCCGGCAACCTTCACCAGGTGTTACATTGAGGATCACTCAGCGTCGATTGCCTGCGCGCGCGCCTCTTTCGCCGACTACGAGGATGATCCAATACGGATGTACCCTCCGCAGACCCGAGCGCCCACAGCGGGGGCACGTGTTTCCGGACCTGTGCGGCAGAACTTTGCACATGGTCGCAGCAAGCGCGCGAACGTTGAGGCCAAGCGGACCGTTGGCGCTGTCAACGCGATCGCTTCGACCGTCAAGAAATGGCGTCATTTGCCGCCGGATCTGTCGAACCTCGTCGGCAAGATCGATTGGGCTACGCATGGCGGCACCCTTGCCACCGGCGATTTCAGCTGTCTTGACTCTCGCGAGGGCGCCGAGTTGCTGAGGGCAAGCGAGATGAGTGTCGTTCGCCGCGCGGCGCGCAAAGCTGGGATATCGCAGATCCTTCTGGTGATCGGTCTGCTGGCCCGCGCGGTCGGCACAACCAATCGGCATGCTTCACGGGTTGCTCGCACGATCCTTGGCAATATCAAGGATCGGGACGCGGCCGGCATTGCCGCGCGCATCGGGCTTGCGCCATTTGAGGCTAACCCGGCGGCCTAACGGCCGGGCATGATCCGTGAGAGCGACGGCGCATGCGCGGCGTTGCTCTCGCGGAGCAAGCTCAAGGCGGCGTGGTGAGCATGATCTTGACGCGGGACGTGATCGCGACGCGGATATCGTCGGGTTGCTCAGATACGGCCGTCGACATGGCCCGAAGCGAGTGGCGCGCCTGATGGAGCTGGTCGATGAGGGACAATATCACCGGCAGGCTCTCGGCGCCCAAACCCATGTGATAGTGCAGGTCGCATATCAGCGCGACGCGCGCCTGATCGAGTTCATCGAACAGGTATCCGCTTTCGTCGCGGAGTGGCTTCAGCAGTCCCGCATCGATCCAGTCATGAAGTTCGACCTCGCCGAGGCAGCCTGTTCGCCGAATGAGCTCGATCTCGGTGATCATGATTTTGCTCCCTGCCTGCGCGGGTTCTGCGGATGCTTCGCTTCCCACTCGGCCATGAAGGCGGCGAGTTCATCGTCCGGGTTCTCGGGTGGTGCGATTTTGAGTTCGACGTATTGGTCGCCGCGCGCGCCCGCGGTACCGGGCTTCACGCCTTTATTGCGCAGGCGCATTTTCATACCGTCGCGCGCCCGTTTAGGGACCTTCAAGTCGACCGCGCCGTCGACGGTGGGTGCGCGTACTGTGGCGCCGTTCAGTGCCTCGCCCAAAGAGATGGGCAGAACGGAGTGAATGTCGCTGCCTTCGCGCCGGAACTGGTCGCTCGGGAGTACGTCGATCTGGACGTAGGCATCGCCCATCGGCATTCCTTCCGAGCCCGGCAGCCCCTGCCCTTTCAGCCGCAGCGTCTGGCCATCGCGCACGCCGGCCGGGATCGTGATATCCAGCGTCTTTCCATCCGGCATTTGGACCGTCTTTTTCGCGCCGTTGACGGCGTCTAAGAAGTCCACGGCAAGGCGATAGTGAACATCGCCGCCGGGCATGCGGAACGTCTGTTGCCCAGCCCCGGCCCGTCGGCCGCGGAAAAGATCACTGAACAGGTCGTCGGCATCGAACCCTGCATAGCCTGCGTCACCTGCGTCGGCGTTTTCCCCGCCGTCGCGCCTCGTGCGATAGCTGTAGCGCGTATTCGGACTTGCTTCCGCGTATTCGCGATAGTAGCGCCGCTCCGGCTTTTCGGCGCCGGTTTCATCAATCTCGCCGGCATCGAAACGCTTGCGCTTGTCCGAATCGCCTACGATGTCGTAGGCGGATGATATCTCCTTGAATCGCTTCTCAGCTTCCGCGTTGCCTGGATTGAGGTCCGGGTGCGTCTCCTTCGCCAGTTTGCGGTAGGCCTTGCGAATATCGTCCTGTGATGCATCGCGGGCGACGCCGAGAGTTTGATAGGGATCAGCCATATTGCCCGGTCAGGAATTTCCGAATAGGTCCAGAGCGTCGGGGCAGACTGTATAGCCTAACTGAAAGCCGCGCTGCATCATGTTAACGTCCGCTGATCCGTCGCCGCCAGCCACAGCCCCGACCCCATTTGCGCATTGCACGAAATGGGAAGTGAATAGTGGTGCCGACGACATCGCGCTAGGCCCGATGATGCGCTAGGAGAAGCGCCTCTTGTTCACCGGGATCGCGCATGGGAGCCGTTCGCCCAGTCATCGCATTTTGGCGGCTGCGCCCACGTCCGGGGGACACGCCGGTCGAGCGGCTTCGCGCGCTCGTCAATCGTGGCCTGTGGGAGCAATACGCCAACCTCCCGCGCCGCAAGATCAGACATATCCTCAAGGCTATCTTCTGGCCCGTGATCGCGGTCGCGCATTCGTTCGCCGGCGTTGTGCGCTATGGCAAGCGGGCTCAATCGAATTGCGGCCCACCGCTCGCGACCCAACTTGCGCAGCAGTACGGGATTGCGGTAAAAGATCGATTGAATCCGCGACACTTCTATCAGTTCGGGCTCTACCGGAGTGACCGCTTTGCGAATGCGCGGCGCTTCTTGCCCAACATGGCGACGCGAAGTCTCATCAAGGCTGCCAACGGCCGCCTGTCGGAATGGGACAAGATTGACTTTGCGGCGGACTGCGCGCGCTTGGGCCTTCCCCATGTCAAACCGCTGGCGACGTTCCGTAACGGCAGGATTTCGCCCGAACTCGCACCCGACGACCTGCCGCGCGATGCGCTCTTTCTCAAGCCCGCGACGCTTTGGAAAGGGCTCGGTGGCGAGCGGTGGCGCCACGGTCTCGATGGATACGTTCGGGATGAAGAGGAGCCGTCGACCGCGGAGCAGTTCCTTGAGAGAGCCAGGCGCCTCTCGCTGAAAACGCCCTACGTACTGCAGCCGGTGATAAGGAATCATCCCGACCTGCTTCGCATCAACAATGGTTCGCTCAGCACGATTCGTCTGACAACGGGCTTCGAGATGGGCGCGCCCTCGCCGGTCCTCATCCTGGCCGCGTTCCGCATGGGGACGGGGCGCGCCGTGGTCGACAACTTCACGTCCGGCGGTATCGCGGCAGGCGTCGACAATAGGAGCGGAATCCTCGGACCCGCGATCGGCAAGGACCCGATAAGGCCACCCTATGACGTGCATCCCGATACGCAACAGCGAATCACCGGCACGGTCCTGCCGTTTTGGAACGAGACTGTCGCATTGTGCCTGCAGGCTCACCGATGCTTCCCGGATCTGGCGATTGTCGGCTGGGATGTGGCGCTCACGCCAGAAGGACCGTTGCTTGTCGAGGCCAATCTGACGTGCTGCGTCGAAATCCTGCAAACAACCCACGGCATCGCGATCCTCGACACACCGTTTACGCAAGTCATCCTTTCCAGGATCGAACACTCGTGAGTGACCGAAATATGGGCTGTTTAGTCCAGAGGCGCGGCCATAGGACGCGAACGCAATTCATGCTCGTGCCGCGTTATCGCGATCTCTATGCTGAGATATCTTCAATCAACGCCGGGTTGTGACATGCACAAACTGTTCGCCGCCTTCGGCGCGGTGTTTTTTCTGGTCTCTCCGGCGCTGGCGGGGGACGATGTTCCGAAGTCCGTGAAGGACGCCTGCCGCGGGGATTACGAGAAGTTTTGCGCCATGCACAAACCAGAAAGCGCTGCGGTGCGCGACTGCATGGCGGATGCCTTCGAAAAGCTGTCGGACCCTTGCGTTGGTGCCATTCTCGATAGCTCGCTCGCTGAAGAGCATGCCGCGCAACAGAAGGTCGCGCAGGCGAAGGGACACAAATCCAAGACCCGGGTCAGTTCCGTGCACCAGCGCGGGCGGTCGAAGGTAGCCCAGAAGCGTGTAACGCCTCAGCGCGTGGCCGGCTACATCCGACGCGGCACAGGCATCGCCGAGCGCTACGTCGCGAAGTACACGCGGCTGGCGTTCGCGCGGGCGTTTCAATGAGTTCCAGGCGAGCCCCCTGGCCAGGGATGCAAAACCGCCGCGGCTGACTGACAAAAAACTGTCGCGCGAGTCTGCCTAGTAAGCAGTATGCATCAACGGCAGACGCGCCATGACTGACCTCGCCTGGGCCGCGGCCGGCTTCGCCGGGCTGGCAACGGCGGTTCATGTGATCACCTCGGGGATCGGGGTGGGGCGTTCATTGAAGCGGCCCCGTGCAATTTCAGCCGGGTCGATGCCGCCAGCGTCGATCATCAGGCCTGTGCGCGGCATAGACACCTACGATCCCGTTACGCTCAACTCGACCTTCGAACTCGACTATCCGGACTTCGAGATCATTTTCTGCGTCCAAACCGCTGATGATCCCGCGGTGCCGCTGGTCGAAGCACTGATCCGTAAACATCCGCATATCGAGGCGCGCCTGCTTATTGGCGACAACCTCGGCACCCAGAACCCCAAGCTCAACAACATCGCTAAGGGCTGGCGGGCCGCGCAGCATAAATGGGTCGTGCTCGCTGACTGCAACGTGCTGATGCCTCGCGATTATGTACAGCAGCTCTTCGCGGCCTGGCGTGACGATACGGGTCTTGTGTGCTCGCCGCCGGCTGGATCGCATCCTGACAATTTCGCTTCTGAACTGGAATGCGCGTTCCTCAATACCTATCAAGCGCGCTGGCAGCTTGCCGCCGACTGGATCGGCTACGGCTTTGCGCAGGGCAAGTCGATGCTGTGGCGCAAATCACTCCTCGATGATGCGGGCGGCATCAGCGCGCTCGCGCGTGAAATTGCCGAGGATGCGGCGGCGACGAAAGTGGTGCGCGCAGCCGGGGGGCGCGTCCGACTCGTCGACCGGTTCTTCGCACAACCGCTAGGACCGCGCGCGTTTCGAGATGTGTGGAGCCGACAGCTTCGCTGGGCGCAGTTACGCCGCCATTCTTTCCCACTGCAGTTTGCGCCGGAAATCTTGACGGGTGGGGTCGTGCCATTCCTCGCCTACGTCCCGCTTGCACTTGAACTCGAACTTTCGCTCGCGGTGTTGCTGACGGCATTCGTGGCGATTTGGTACGGCAGTGAGGCGCTGCTAGCACGCGCGGCCGGCTGGCCGCTTTCGTGGCAATCGCCTCTGTCCTGGATGCTACGCGACATTCTGCTGGTGCCTCTGTGGATCAGCGCGTGGCTGACCAGGGGCTACACTTGGCGCGGGCACGCAATCGATGTGACTGCGAGCCCGCACGCCGGCATTCGGTAAAATACCGACCGTACCGAGCCAGACTTAAAGTGCCAAACTCTGATGCATCGCGTGCGTCCAGCCACGCGTCAGGATGCGAAAAACGCGGTTGCCGCGCGCCTTCAATGTCCGGTAGGCGGACTTTATATCAAGCAGCAGGGTGACGCGGCGGCCAGCGTGGCGCAGTTCGCCGACTTCATGCGTTGCGATCGGCTTGAAGCCGATGACGCGCGTGTGAAAGCCGAGCGGGCTGTTGGCTTCGTTCTCGAAGACGTCGGTGACGAGGCGCGCGCAATTGCGCGCAACAAGCTCGCGCGTGGCGGCACGCATCAAGCTGATGACGACGCCGATGCCTTTGCGTCGCTCGGACAATACCGCAAAGCGCCCGACCTCGGCGACCCGCTCGGTTGAGATAAGGCGCGCGAAATCGATCTCCGGGTTTAGCGGGCGGAGGCCGTATTTCAGATACTGCTCGAGAGGCGGATCGTAAAAGATGCGAAGCACGCCGACCGGCGTTCCGCCTTTTATCGCGAGGAACCAAGAAATATCCGTGCGGCGCAAATCGTCAGCCGGAAACATCGGCTCAACGTCCAGCACCCAGCCCTTCTCGACCTGATAGGTGCGCCTCAAGACCGCAAGAACGCTCTGACGGTCCGCCTCGGTCTCGACGCGACGTGTTCTGGTGAATCCCAATCCACTCATCGTCGTTCTCCTTTGAGTTCTGCCATGACTTTCCTGAGAGCGCTGACAATTGGGTCATGATGCGCGCGTGCCAGGCGCGAACTTCGCGCGTGGTGGCGCGTCGACCGATGGCCGGTGGCAAAAGCGGTGCGCCGATTTCGACCGAAATTGCGCTGCCTTCCGGCACGCGGACTCCCTGAGGCACGAGCGGGAAGCGCAAGCCGACAGGTAGGACCGCCGCGCCTGTTTCAAGCGACAGACGAGCCGCGCCCAGCCGTCCGTGCAGCAAGCGGTGCGGGTCACGGTTGACGGTGCCTTCGGGAAACACACCGATAGAGCCGCCGTCTGCGATGCAGCGCCGTGCCTGCTCCAGCGGAGATAAGCTGGTTCGGAATAGCGGCTTCAAGACATTGAGGACGCGCGGCCTCGCCGACTTGCGCGTAACGGTGATGACGCCGGCGCGGCGATAGAGAGTCGCAACACCGGGAATGAGGCGAAAATTCCAGTCCGCGAGAAAATGGATGCGGCGGCCGGCGCGCAGCAACATCAGCAACGGCGGAATGATCAGGGCTTCCTGGCGCGTGCCGTGGTTGAAAACGACGATGAACGGATCGCGATCAGCCGCGATATGATCGGCGCCGGTAACGCTCAAGACCTTGGTTCGCGCGGCAAGTGCCATAGCGCGCAGCAACAATCGATCAAATGCTGCAAGGTGCGGCAGGGGCGCGTTGAGCACATCGGAGATTTTCAGGACCGGGCATGGCGACGCGATGCGGAGCCGATCCCATTCCTGCGCCGCGCTTCGCATGGCCCTTCCCCATGACATTCCGGCTTGTCAAGGGCACAAGGAAGGATTCTCGTTTCAGCACTGTGACCGATCCGTTACGGGACCGTGACTGGTTAATTGAACCGTGGCGCAGGGGCAGGACCGTGCCTTTGCGCTCGGACGCCGGCGTGCATGAAGTTCGACGTCAACCTTCGAACTTCACAGCGGTGCCCCACGCCTCGAATTCGCCGCAGCTCAACAGTGGGTATTCGGCGTGTATCTGCTGAGAACCGAAGTTGATGACGGCGTCAGCGCCAACTTCTTTACCGGCGGCTTTCATCCAGCCCATACCCGAAAATGCATCGTAATACATGGGGCCGCAGATCTGCTTCCGCCGAACGCGAATCTGTTTGAGGACTGAATACTTCTTCTTGATATCTCCTTCGTACACGGCGGGCATTCCGAAACTGGAGCCTGACAACGCGCTTCCGATACTCTTCTCTTCATCTGTAGCGCAGGCCGAAACAGCAAGCGCGCCCGCGAAGCAAAATTTGGTGAGAGTTCGCATCTTGCGGCACTTTCTGTGTCTTGCCAAATGACTAGACCAACCGGCTCTGCTCGACCGCTGCGGCGATGAAGCCGGCGAACAGCGGGTGCGGGTCGAAGGGGCGCGATTTCAGTTCGGGGTGATACTGCACGCCGACGAACCACGGGTGGTTCGGGTATTCGACCGTCTCGGGCAGCAGGCCGTCGGGCGAAAGGCCGGCAAAACGCAAGCCCGCTTGTTCAAGCACGGCGCGATAGCGCGTGTTGACTTCGTAGCGGTGGCGATGGCGCTCGGAAATGTGGGTCGCACCGTAGATCTGCGCGATGCGGCTTCCTTCGGCGAGGGTGGCGTTGTAGGCGCCGAGCCGCATGGTGCCGCCCAGGTCGCCCCCGGCGCGGCGCTGTTCCAATTCGTTGCCGCGCATCCATTCGGTCATCATGCCGACGACCGGCTCGGGCGTTTCGCCGAACTCGGTCGAACTTGCCTCGCCGATGCCGGCAAGCGAGCGGGCGGCCTCCAGGCACGCCATCTGCATTCCAAAGCAGATACCGAAATAGGGTACACCGCGCTCGCGCGCGAACTTGGCGGCGAGGATTTTGCCTTCCGCGCCGCGTTCGCCGAAGCCGCCCGGCACGAGGATGCCATTCACGCCTTCGAGATACGGCGCCGCGTCCTCGCGCTCGAAGATCTCGCTCTCGATCCAATCGAGCTTCACCTTCACGCGGTTGGCGATACCGCCGTGAACGAGCGCTTCGATCAAAGATTTGTACGCGTCCTTGAGACCTGTGTACTTGCCCACGATGGCGATCGTCACCTCGCCCTCGGGGCTTGAGATGTTGCGCGAGATTGTCTCCCAGCGCGACAGATCGGGTTTGGGTGCGCCGGTGATGCCGAAGGCAGCCAGAACTTCGCGGTCAAGTCCTTCGCGGTGATAGGCGAGCGGAACGTCGTAGATGGAGGCGACGTCGAGCGCCTGGATGACCGCCTCGGGCCGCACATTGCAGAAGAGCGCGATCTTCTTGCGCTCGCCGACCGGAATTTCGCGATCCGAACGGCAGAGCAAAATATCTGGTTGAATACCGATCGAACGCAGCTCCTTAACGGAGTGTTGTGTCGGCTTCGTTTTCAATTCACCGGCCGACGGAATGTACGGCATCAGCGTCAGATGCATGTAGACGGCAGACCCGCGCGGCAGATCGTTGCCCAGCTGGCGGATGGCTTCAAAGAACGGCAGGCCTTCGATGTCGCCCACGGTGCCGCCGATCTCGACGAGCACAAAATCGACATCCTCGTTGCCGGTCAGCACGAAGTTCTTGATGGCATCGGTGACGTGCGGAATGACCTGCACGGTGCCACCGAGGTAGTCACCGCGACGCTCCTTCGTCAGTATCTCCTGATAAATGCGCCCAGTCGTGATGTTGTCCGACTTCTTGGCCGGCACGCCCGTGAAGCGCTCGTAATGCCCGAGGTCGAGGTCGGTTTCGGCACCGTCATCGGTAACGAACACCTCGCCGTGTTGATACGGGCTCATGGTGCCCGGATCGACATTCAAATAGGGGTCGAGTTTTTTGAGGCGGACAGTGTAGCCGCGGGCCTGCAATAGAGCGGCGAGTGCCGCGGATGCGAGACCTTTTCCAAGCGAGGAGACCACGCCGCCGGTGATGAAGATGTACCGTTGCATGGGATTTGACGCTTACACGAAGCCAAACACGATTCGAAGCGATATTTTGGCACTGTCACCAACGCGAAATCGCACAAGTATCAGGCGCCTGCGAACACGAATGAAGACTTGGAGCTACAGCCCGGCGGGCCATGCTACCGGTTGCATTGGCGCGCGATGTCGGCGGCATTGGCCGCCTCTGCGTCGGACGGCACCGCTTCCGCCGCAAGCTCGGCTTTCAGCGCTTCCGCCGTCTCCTTTGTCAGGCGTGCGCCGGGCGTGCCGGGTGCCGTGTCGTAGGAGACGTCGATCTCGACCACACGCAGGTCAGTGGGCCGCATCGGGACCTTCTCGCCCTTCTGAATGTAGGAGGACTTGCCGCAGGAGACGGAATGGGACGGCGCGCTGGCGGTGAATGCTTTCTTGCTCTGCTCAATGCCGTATTCTGCGGCGCGCGCCATGGCGATTTTTTCAACTCGCGCGGGCGGTGTGCCGGGCGTTGCTGCCGCGCGGACCCTGACGCGTCCATCGGGCAGCCCGGACAGGCTGTGCCCAACCGGCGAGAAGGCACTTGCGGAATGATAACCGGCGATCGCGCCGGGGGCGCCGGTCTGTGCAAGATCGGCGCTGCAGCCCGCCGATAATATCGCGGCGAGCCCGCCCTTCATCCAGATCAGGCCGTAAGTACGCACGCTCGTCTCCACGAATGCACCAGACGTGCAATTCTGGCAGAGCGCGCGCTAGTGGTCCACAACTTGCGCCGCTTCCAACAAGCAGCTTAGCGGTCGACCGGTACCGGCGTCGACGGCTGCAGCTTATCGAGGATGCCGCCGCGACCCTCCTGGGGCTTGGGTGCTTCGCCCGGCGCCACGGGTGCGCCGGACGTCGATGCCGGTTTGCTGTCAAACACAGAGCCCTGGGGCGCCGTGCGATTGGCCAATATCGTCAACGATATGCTGGTTGCGAAGAACGCCGCTGCAAGGCCCGCTGTTGCGCGGGTCAGCAAATTGGCCGTGCCGCGTCCGGTCAAGAACCCGCCACCACCACCGCCGCCGCCGATACCAAGGGCGCCGCCTTCCGACTTCTGCAGCAGGACGACGCCGACGAGTGCGGCGGCGACCATCAAATGTATGACGAGAAGGACGGTAGCCATGATCAGGTTCCGTGGTTGCTCAAGTCTCGAAGCGGCGCGCTATACACTAGGCCCAGCATGCTCGCCACCCCCAAACGACGCAGTTACCCCCTGGGTTCGGGCTGCGACTTATGGTGCCAGCCCTGGCCAAACGAGGTCGACACCACTGCCGTTCGAGTCCGGTGTTTTTTGCTTTTTCTTCTGCGTTTTCTTTGGCCTGGGCTGTCCTTCCGCTGCCGCAGCGGCTGTGCCGCCGCCTGCAGCATTGGCAGGAACCGCCGGTGGGAACAGGGACTTGGGATCGATCAGAAGGTTCGCCTCGCGGCAGGTAAATTTCAGTTGTTCTTCAAGCGCGATGTACTTTTCGATTTCGCCTAGGCGTTCCTTGCTCAAGTGGAACTTGGCCCACTCGGGGCCGCGCTGCATATCCTGCACGATACCCGACTGCAGCACTTTAATATGCTCATCGCGCAACTGCGCGCAGCGATCCAGGTCGACGCGCGGATCGGCGCTATCTGTCGTACTAGGCCTTGCTTGGGGCTGCGGCGTCGGCTGAGGTTGAGGCGCCTTCTGCTGGGCACTTACCGACGATATGGCAAGCACCAGGCACACGGCAGCAAGGGTGAAAACTTTACGCATCACGACTTTTCGTACGCACGAAGTATGGCGAGAAAATCACTCGCTTTCAGACTGGCGCCGCCCACGAGAGCGCCGTTGACGTTCGCCACCGCCATCAGCGTTTTGGCATTGTCGGGCTTTACGGAGCCGCCGTAAAGGATGCGCATGCGCGCGCCCTCGCCGCCGAACCGCGCTTCGAGCGCCTGGCGAATGGCGGCGTGCACCTCCGCAACGTCCTGGGGCGTCGGCGTCAGGCCGGTGCCGATCGCCCAAACCGGCTCATAGGCGATGATGGTGTTCGCGGCCGTGGAGCCATCTGGCAGCGAGCCTTTGAGTTGCCGCTCCACTACAGGGAGCGTCAGGTCGCAGCCCCGTTCGCCGGCCGTCTCTCCTATGCAGACGATAGCGGTGAGCCCGGCGCGATGCGCGGCCTCGGCCTTCTGTCGGACGACCTTGCTGGTCTCACCATGATCACCCCGGCGCTCGGAGTGACCGAGGATCACTGCCGAGGCGCCTGCGTCCTTCAGCATTTCTGCCGATAGGTCGCCGGTGTGCGCTCCACTCGCCTTCGGGTGGCAATCCTGTCCGGCGAGCGCGAGCCGCGAGCCGGCGCAAGGCGCTGCGAGCATGCTCAAAAGGGTCGCTGGGGGCGCGATCATGACGTCGGCGGCGATGCCCGCCTGCGGTCCGGCCAGAGCGTTTCTCACGGTGAGCGTCTCCCCAACGCTCGACGCAACACCGTTCATTTTCCAATTTCCGGCTACGAGCGGCCGGATATCGCTGTCGTTGCTGGTCATGATTTCCTTGTAATGTCGGCCTTTTCGCCCTCTGGCGCGCTTGCAATCCGGAGCGCGCTGCGCTTCATATCACGCCGATCCGCCCCGTCACCTGGGGCCTGTCACAATGATGAAGCGCGCTGCCCATTGCCCGGCCGGGCCGCGGCAAGCGCCTCAACTAACAGGACGCTTTGTTTTCATGCTCGAGTCGATGCGCCGCGGTGCCCAAACCTGGGTCGCCAAACTGCTGTTTGCACTGTTGGTGCTGAGCTTCGCCATCTGGGGTGTTGAGGATGTGTTCCGCGGCTGGGGCCGGGGTGCCATCGCCACCGTGGGCAGCACGAAAATCACCGCGGAGGAGTTTCAGCGCGCCTTCCAAAACGAGCTGGATCGGATTTCACGCGACGCCAATCAGCGTATCAACGCCGAGCAGGGTCGCGCGTTCGGCCTCGACCGACGCGTGCTTGGTCAGCTTATCGGCGGCACGGCCATTGAGGAACATGCCGACAAGCTCGGCCTTAAACTGTCATCGGCCGCGCTCGTCGAGGGCATCCAGAACGATCCCGATTTCCAGGACGCGGACGGCCACTTCTCTCACGCCGGCCTGCAAGCCATGCTGCGCCAAATCGGAATGAGCGAAGAGGCGTTCCTGCGATTACGCCGCAAGGATGAGCTACGCTCGCTGTTGATCGGCGCGCTGGTCGCCGGTCAGACAGTGCCAAAGCCGCTCGTGGACCTGCTTCACAACTACAATCAGGAAACGCGCACGATCGAGTGGATCAAGATCGATCCCGAGGCGGTCAAGGTCACCGAGCCCGACGAAGCCAAGCTGAAAGAGCTTTATGAAGCCGACAAGGCGAAATTCATGACTCCGGAGTACCGCAAGGCGCAGGTCCTCATGTTGACGGTCGACGACCTCAAGAAGCAGGTTCAGGTCACGGACGACGAAATTGCCAAGGCGTATGAGGCAACGAAGGAAAGCTACGATACACCGGAACAGAGACGTATCCAGCAGATCGCTTTCAAGGACACGGCGACGGCCGCAGCGGCGCTCAAGGCGCTACGCGACGGCAGCAAGTCGTTCGGTGATGTGGCAAAAGAGGTCGGCGCCAAGGATACCGACGTCGACCTCGGCATGGTGACGCGCAAGGCTCTGATCGATCCCAAGATCGCGGATGCGGCGTTCGCAATTGAGAAGGACAAATTTTCTGATGTTGTCGAAGGGCGGTTCGCGACCGTGATCCTGCGTGTCACCCAAATCGAACCCGGTGTTACGCGCACGCTTGCCGACGTCAAAGACCAGGTGAAGGACAAGCTTGCGAGCGAGAAAGCAGGGACGGAAATCCGCCAAAAGCACGATGATGTCGAGGATCTGCGTGCAGGCGGTAAGGCGCTGGCCGAGATTGCGACGGAAGCCAAGCTCGTCCTGAAGGACATCGCCGCGGTCGATGTCCAGGGTCTGGGGCCTGATGGCAAACCCGTGCTGGATACGCTCGATCTTCAAAAGATTGTGGCGCAGATCTTTTCGCCTGACGCAGGCGGGGACAGCGAGGGCGTCGAGTTGACGGGAGGCGGCTACGCCTGGACGCATCTCGTTTCCACTGAAGTGCCGAAACAAAAGACGTTCGATGAGGTGAAGGAGCCGATCAAGGGTATCTTCATGGAGTCAGAGCGTAAGCGGCTGCTGCAGGAGCTGGCTAAGAAGCTCGCGGACCGCGTGAACGCTGGCGAACCAATGAAAGCGATAGAGGAAGCCGCGAAATCGAAGGTCGAGATGACGGACAAGATCACGCGCAAGACCCAGCCGCAGGGTCTTTCAAATGCCGCCGTGGCTCAGGGCTTCGCGCTCGCAAAGGGGCGCGCCGGTTACGCCTCGTCTTCCGACAACGCGAGCGAGGTTGTCATCCGCGTCGCCGACATCATCGCCGCGCCAGCGCCCACAGAAACGCAAACCGAAACGCTGACACGCGAGCTGTCGCAAGAACTCGCGAACCAGTCGCTGGTCGCGTACACCGAGAGCCTCAAAACCTCTCTCGGAGCGCACATCAACGAAGCGGAGCTCAAAGCAGCGCTCGGCTCCTCTGAACAGTGACGGAGCGGCCGATCTTGTCCCGCCCCATCGACGCGCAACCATCAGTGTCCCATGCGGGTCAGGCGGGCGACGTGCGCCCGGCCCGTGACGACTTCGCGGCTGCGTACGCGCGGGGCGAAGCGCAAGTCGTATGGACCCGCCTCGTCGCCGATTTGGAGACGCCCGTCTCGGCCTACTTGAAGCTCGCCAATAAGCGGCCGATGAGTTTTCTGTTCGAATCCGTCGAGGGCGGCTCGGCGCGGGGGCGATACTCGATCATCGGGCTCGCGCCCGATCTCGTCTGGCGTGCACGCGGAAATACTGCAGAGGTCAACCGAGCGGCCGCGACAGAGGCCGACGCCTACGTATGCGACGACAAGCCAACCCTTCAGTCCTTGCGCGCGCTGCTTTCGGAAAGCGCAATCGAGCTTCCCAAGGATCTGCCGCCCATGGCTGCCGGCATCTTCGGCTACATGGGCTATGATACGGTTCGGCTCATCGAGACGCTGCCCGAGATGACGCCCGATCCGTTCGGCCTGCCGGACGCTATCCTGATCCGTCCGACGCTGATCGTCATTTTTGATAACGTCAAAGACGAAATGATCCTGGTAACGCCTGTGCGACCGTCAAAAGCGGACGCGACGGCGGCCTACGAGGCGGCGCTTCAGCGCATCGGCCGCGCAATCGCGGCGCTCGATGCGCCGCTGTCACATAAGGCGGCGTCCGAAACGAGCGCGGCGGAACCGCCAGAGCCGCAGTCGAACACGACACCGGCCGAATACCTCGACATGGTCGCGAAGGCAAAAGAGTACATCAAGGCCGGCGACATTTTTCAGGTCGTGCTTTCACAGCGCTTCTCAGCGCCGTTCACGCTACCTTCGTTCGCACTTTACCGCTCGCTTCGGCGGCTCAATCCGTCGCCATTCCTGTTTCATCTCGATTTCGGCTCGTTCGCGCTCGTCGGCTCGTCTCCGGAAGTTCTGGTGCGGGTGCGTGACGGCGTCGTCACGATCCGCCCCATCGCGGGCACGACGCGCCGAGGGGCCGATGAGAGCGAGGATCAGGCGCTGGCCGCTGCTCTGCTTGCCGATCCGAAAGAACGTTCCGAGCACCTGATGCTGCTCGACCTGGGACGTAACGATGTGGGTCGCGTCGCATCAACCGGCAGCGTCAGGGTTACGGACCAATTCGTGATCGAGCGCTACAGCCATGTCATGCACATCGTCTCGAACGTCGTGGGTGAACTCGACAGCAAAACGCACGACGTCATCGACGCGCTGATGGCGGGGTTTCCCGCCGGTACCGTCTCGGGGGCGCCCAAAGTGCGTGCGATGGAGATCATCGCGGAACTTGAGAAGGCAAAGCGCGGTCCCTACGCAGGATGCGTCGGGTACTTCTCGGCAGGTGGCGAGATGGACACCTGCATCGTGCTCAGGACCGCGATCGTGAAGGACGGCATGGTGCACGTGCAGGCGGGAGCGGGCGTGGTACACGACAGCGTTCCTGAGAACGAGCAGCAGGAATGCATCAATAAGGCCAAGGCTGTCGTGCGCGCGGCAGAAGAAGCCGTTGGATTTTCTGCACGTGGCGGACAGAGCGGCAACGGCGGGCCGTTCGCCTGATCTCCGACATGTTCACGTTTTTCGTGCGCGGGGCGTTGCTTTGCCGGCGGCGTTCGCGGGCTGCGGGGCGCGCCAGCGCTTTGCCCAGGCACGTGCCCAAGGGCTCCACTTCGGCCGCCAAAGCAAGCTCACAAGGCTGTGCCAGACCGCGTAAACGATGAACCAGAGCAGCACACGGAACGGCAGCGCGCCGAGCGCAAAGGTGAGCCTGCGCGCCCGAGCCCAGACATTGGCGCCATATTTCATCGTGCGCGTCTTGATCCAGGCGCGAACAACTTCGCGGCCAAAGGCGTACTCGGCCGCACGCAGCGCAACGAACAGGACAATTGCGATCGGTAGCAGTAGCCAAACCACGATCCAGACGATCTGCGTCACGATCCACCACAGGATCGAGAAAATCAGACCCAGCAGCCACATGATCGGCGTGAAGATGGTTTCCATGGCCTACGGATTGCTCCGGATCAGGGTGGCGCCGCGCTCCGCCATCGAGCGCATTTCAAATACAGTCACTGACTCGTGCAGGAAGGCTGCTATACAGTCGATCGCCGAGAGTGCAACAACTCCTGTTCCGCATGCTGACACTCGCTCTTCTCCGACACGCGAAATCAAGCTGGGATGATCCTCAACTCGACGATTTCGAGCGACCGCTCAATGAGCGAGGCCGACGCGCGGCGCCCGTCATGGGCCGCGTCATCTCGGAATATCCGCTGAACCCCGAACTTATTTTATGTTCCACCGCGCAACGGACCCGCGAGACGCTCGATTTGGCCGAGGCGAACTTCAATGCAAGGAGCGCGGTCGCCGAGTTCGAGGACGGGTTGTATCTGGCGAGTTCGGACGAGTTGCTGGCGCGCGTCAAGGCCATCAAGCCCGGCGTCAAGACCGTACTCATCATCGGCCACAACCCCGGTATGCACGGCTTGGCGCTGACACTCGCGGGCACCGGCGACGCGAAGTCGCTCAACAAGCTGGAAGAGAAGTTTCCGACCGCGGCACTGGCCGTTTTCTCTTTCCCACAGACGAACTGGTCTGAGGTGGGGCCGGCAGCGGGGCGGCTTGAAAGCTTCATCACGCCGCGCGACCGCGAGTAACGCAACAGCGTTAAGAGGTTGCGCGCGGAGGCTTTTTGTGGTGTCGCCTGGGGCAGAGCCTCTGCTATCCTTTGGAGCGCCTAAGCGACGCCACGCTATTCACGCCTAGAGCCCGACATGCTGGTCCTGATCGATAACTACGACAGCTTTACCTACAATCTCGTGCACTACCTCGGCGAGCTCGGGGCAGAGAGCGTCGTCATCCGCAACGATAAGGTTACGGCGGACGACGTGATGGCCATGAAGCCGCAGGCGATCGTGCTGTCGCCTGGTCCGTGCACGCCAAACGAAGCCGGAGTGTGCCTCGATCTGATACGCGTGGCGGGTCCGACCGTGCCACTGCTCGGCGTGTGCCTTGGTCACCAGTCGATCGGGCAGGCCTACGGCGGCAAAGTCATCCGCGCGCCGCTTCCGATGCACGGCAAGCTTTCGACGATCATCAATACCGGCGAAGGTGTTTTCAAAGGTCTCCCCAAACGCTTCGACATCACACGCTATCACTCGCTCATTGTCGAGAAAGAGAGCCTTCCGGATTGCCTGAAGATCACAGCGGAGACCGAGGACGGCATTATCATGGGGCTGCAGCACAAGACGCACCCGGTGCACGGCGTGCAGTTCCATCCCGAGAGCATCGCTTCGCAGCAGGGCCACGCTCTGCTCGGCAATTTCCTGGCGCTTGCCGGGTTCAAGCTCAAAAAACGCCGGGCGGCGTGAACCGTGCAGGGTGAGCAGCGCACAATGACCGTGCAGAATCCAGCACGTGAGCTGAAGGAACTCATGGGCCGCATCGCCGATGGCGAAGCATTGGGAGACGAGGGCATCTTCAACGCGCTCGACCTGCTGATGTCCGGCATCGCGCCACCAGTCGCCATGGGTGCGTTCCTGATGGCGCTGCGAGTCCGCGGTGAGACGGCCGACGAGATTGCGGGCGCGGCGCGCTTCCTGCGCTCGCGCATGACGACGGTGGATGTGCCGCCCGGTGCAATCGATATCGTGGGCACGGGCGGCGACAGCCACGGCACGTTCAATGTGTCGACGGCAGCGGCACTGGTCGCGGCGGGTGCCGGCGCGACTGTTGCCAAACACGGAAACCGCGCCGTCACATCGCTTTCGGGCGCGTCCGACGTTTTAGGCGCGCTCGGCGTCAAGCTGGATGTGCCGCCGGTGGCAGTCACACGCGCGATTTCCGATTCTGGTGTCGGCTTCCTGTGGGCGCCGCTCTATCATCCCGCCATGAAGGTATGGGCGCCGATCCGCGCCGATCTCGGCTTGCGAACGCTCTTCAACCTGCTCGGTCCACTCTGCAACCCGGGGAAGGTTCAGCGCCAAGTGCTCGGCGTTTATGCCGAGCGGCTCGTGGCGCCGATAGCCGAGGTGCTGCGCAAGCTCGGTTCGACGCACGCCTGGGTCGTGCATGGCGCCGATGGCATGGACGAACTGACCACAACAGGCGCGACGCAGGTCGCGGAGCTTCATAACGGCGACATCGCCAAGTTCGAAGTGACGCCGGAGGATGCCGGGCTGCCGCGCGCTGACATTGCTGCCCTAAAGGGAGGAGACGCGCAGCACAATGCGGCGGCGCTGCGCCAGCTTCTGCAGGGCGAGCCCGGTGCTTATCGTGACATCGTCGTGTTCAACACGGCTGCCGCTCTCATCGTTGCGGGTATCGCCGACGGCTTGCACGATGGTGTTTCGAAAGCGCAGGAATCGATCGACAGCGGACGCGCGGCGCGCGCGCTCGACCGGCTGGTCGCAGTGACGAACGAAGCGGCGTGACATGGCCGACATCCTGGAAAAAATCACGACGTACAAACGCGAGGAAGTCGCGCTCGCCAAGCGCTTGAAGCCGTTGCGCGTCATTGCAGAGTACGCACGCTCGGCGCCAGCCGTGCGGCCCTTCCGTGGTGCGATCGAAGCAAAGCTCGCCGCGAAGAAGCCAGCACTCATCGCCGAGATCAAAAAGGCTTCGCCCTCAAAAGGGCTCATTCGCGCCGACTTCGATCCGCCGGCGCTGGCGCGCGCCTACGAGAAGGGCGGAGCCACGTGCCTTTCCGTGTTGACGGATACGCCCTCGTTCCAGGGCGCGCCAGACTATCTGACGGCGGCCCGCGCGGCGACGAAGCTTCCCGTTCTGCGCAAGGACTTCATGGTCGATACCTATCAGGTGGCTGAGGCCCGCGCCTGGGGTGCGGACTGCATCCTGATCATCATGGCCGAGGTGGATGACGCGCTCGCACAGGAGCTTGCATCAGCCGCCGCCGACTGGGGCATGGATGCGATCGCTGAAGTGCACGACGGGTCGGAACTGGAACGCGCGCTGAAGCTCGACTGCCGGCTGATCGGCATCAACAATCGCAATCTGAAAACCTTCGAGGTCACGCTGGCGACGACCGAGATACTTGCGCCAAAAGCGCCTAAGGACCGGGTCATCGTGAGCGAAAGCGGGATCTTCACGCCAGCGGACATTGCGCGTCTGTCAAAGGCCGGCGTGGGAACATTCCTGGTCGGAGAATCTCTCATGCGACAGGAGGACGTGACCAAGGCGACGAAGGCCCTTCTAGCGAAGGCACCCGAACGTGCTGCGCGGCGAGCGAAGTCATGAGCAAGCTTTCGCACATCGACGACACCGGCGCGGCGCGGATGGTCGATGTTTCCGGCAAAGCCTCCACCGAGCGGACGGCCGTCGCGGAAGGCTTCATCGCGATGGCGCCGGAAACGCTTACGCTCGTCGAAAAGGGCACGGCGAAGAAAGGCGATGTCATTGGAGCGGCGCGCATCGCCGGTATCATGGCAGCGAAGCGAACGCACGACCTCATTCCGCTCTGCCATCCGCTGAACTTGACGAAGGTGGATGTGGACTTTTCGCTGACCGCTTCGCCGCCAGGTATTCGCGTCACAGCAACAGCAAAAGTCTCCGGCCAAACGGGTGTCGAGATGGAGGCACTCACCGCCGTCTCTGTTGCCTGTCTCACGCTCTACGACATGCTGAAAGCCGCCGACAAAGGGATGGTTATCGAGGGCGTGCGGCTGATCGAGAAGAGCGGTGGACGTTCTGGGACGTTCAAGGCCGGGCGCTAGCAGAACAGGACGACGAACGATGGCGCTTATGCCCGTCGCTGAAGCTTTGGATCGTGTACTGGCCGGCGCGGCGCCGCTCGAACGCGAAAATGTGGGCCTGCGCTTCGCGTTGGGCCGCACGCTGGCCGCGCCCATCCATGCCACCCTGACGCAACCGCCTTTCGATGTATCCGCCATGGATGGCTACGCGGTGCGCTGCGAGGACGCGGCAGCGCCGGGTGCACGCTTGATCGTAATTGGTGAAGCTGCCGCCGGTCGCGCCTTCGATGGGGCGATACGGGCGGGCGAAACGGTTCGGATATTTACGGGTGCGCCCGTGCCGCGGGGTGCCGATGCTATCCTCATCCAGGAGGACGCACGCTTAGAGGGTCGGCAAGTCGCTGTGCAGGAAAGCCTAGAGCTTGGCGCCAATATCCGCCTCAGGGGGCAGGATTTTATCGAGGGCGTGCACTTGCTCGACGCAGGCCGGCGCCTCGGCCCTCGCGATATTCTGCTCGCGGCCGCAGCGGGGCACGCGACGCTCCCCGTCATACGCAAGCCGGTCGTGGCGATTCTTGCGACCGGGAACGAACTCGCGGAGCCGGGCGAGCCGCTCGGGCCCGATCAGATCATTAGTTCCAATTCGTATGGCATTGCCGCGCTGGTCGAGGCGGCCGGTGGGGCACCGCATATCATCGGAATCGCGGACGACACGATGGAGGATCTGAAGGAGACGCTACGTGCCGCCCATGGCGCCGACATTCTGGTGACGACGGGCGGCGCTTCCGTCGGCGACCACGACCTGGTGCGGCCCGCCTTGGAAAATTCTGGAGCGCATCTTGAGCTGCACAAGATCGCCATGCGTCCGGGCAAGCCGCTGTTCTTCGGTACGCGGACGGTTGGTGGAAAGCTGCAGCGTTGCCTCGGCCTGCCAGGAAATCCCGTCGCGGCACTGATAACGGGGCGCGTTTTTCTTGTGCCGCTCATCGGCGCGCTTCTGGGCCGAATGCCTTTGCTCGACGTTTTCGAGGCCGCGCTTGCCATCGACATCGGCGCCAACGGACCGCGCGACCACTACATGCGCGCCGCGCTCGATCGTAGCGCGTCCCCGCCACGCGCGACGCCGATCGCGAACCAGGACAGTTCACAGGTTGCCGCATTGCGCGAGGCGGAATGCCTGATTGTTGTTCCTGCTGGCGCGCCCGCGCTACGAGCGGGCACGACAGTGTCGGCGATCAATTTCGACTTCTGAAGCAACCAGACTTTAACGCCCTGCGCACTGGTTGCCGTTCAAAGTTACCGCGTTTTCACCACGCTCGGCAAAACAGTCGGCCAGAAGAGCGTGCCACTCTAGGTCCGAAAGTCGTGCGATGTTACATTTACCCTAGTTTTCCGAGCGCTGGTCCGCAGCCAGCACTTCCACTCGATCAACCCCGCAATCAGGTAGAACGATGTGCAAATTCTTGAACACTTGCCTAGCCGGCCTCTTGGCTTTCTCGTTCGTGTCGGCTTCTTTCGTGACCAGCGCCGAGGCTAGGCACGGTCGCAAGCGCGCGCTCGCAGCAGGCGTGATCATCGGACTTTCCGCAGCAGCAATCGCGAGCAGCGCTGACGCATCCGAGCGGCGCGCATGGCGCCGCCAGTGCGATCGCTGGGCTTACCGCTGCGATCGCGGCAGCATGTCTGCATGCTACAAGTTCGAGAATAACTGCTGACCGCATCCGCGTAAGGATCGGCATTCAAGCTGGCCCGGCGTTTTCGCCGGGTCATTTTTTTTCCATGGTTTGTTAGGGCCCGCTTGGTGGCATACGCCATATGCTGAAATTTCAGGCGCGCGTTTGAAGATGCGACGCGCTATGAGGGTATTTCCTCGGACGCCGGTGTAATTGCGTGTCTGACGTTTCGATGAAGCGCCCTAAGGCGCGGAACTTTTCGAGGCCGGAGGCATTTATGACATGCGCCCCGGCGTGTCTCTCAAAAGGATCCCGTAGATGCTCATCCACGTCGGCTACGATATTACCGTCGAGGTCGCGCAGCAGACGCCCTTTGTTCTGATGCTCGATATTCATAACTCGCGCCGCCACGACATTCGGCACGAAGAGGGCAACGTGCTTCCGGAAACGCCCTTCGAACGCGGCTTCGATCATTACGGAAACCGTATTCAGCGGCTCGTCGCGGAGCAGGGGCAGACGACGTTCAGCTACCGCGCGCTGGTTCGCGACGGCGGACTGCATGAAGCCGTGCCGATGGACGCGGCCGAAATCGCGATCGCGGAATTGCCGGACTATGCTCTGCATTATGTTGCAGGGAGCCGCTACTGCGAGACAGACCAGCTTGGCGATGTTGCCTGGCAGCTGTTTGGTTCGATCCCACCAGGTGCGGCACGTGTGCAGGCCATTTGCGATTTCGTGCATAGTCATCTGCGCTTCGACTATCAGCAGGCACGCGCGACGCGGACCGCGCTCGAGGCCTACAACGAGCGCGTTGGTGTGTGTCGCGATTTCGCGCATCTCGCGATTGCCTTCTGCCGCTGCCTAAACATTCCGGCGCGTTACGTGAACGGCTATCTTGGCGATATTGGCGTACCCGCCGACCCGGCGCCGATGGATTTCAGCGCCTGGTTCGAAGCCTATATTGGTCACCAATGGGTGACGTTCGATGCACGCCACAACAAGCCGCGTATCGGGCGCATCGTGATCGCGCGCGGCCGCGACGCAACGGACGTGGCGATGGTGACTTCGTTCGGCCAGCATAAGCTGGTCCGCTTTAATGTGATCGCGGAAGAAGTCGCACCCGATGAAGCTTACCGTCTAGCCGTGGCAGCCTGACGTGCTTCGGTATGTGCTTCAATCCTTGGCGCGCTCGACGTAGGAGCCATCGGCGGTCATTACCACGACGCGCGTACCCGCACCGATGTGCGGCGGCACCATTACGCGGGCGCCGTTAGACAGCTTCGCAGGCTTATAGGACGACGAGGCGGTCTGGCCTTTGACGACAGGATCGGCCTCCACGATCTCGAGCGTGACGCGCTGCGGCAGTTCAACCGCGATCGGGTTGCCCTCGTGCAGCGAGACGAGGCACGTCATGCCTTCCTGCAACCACTGGCCTTGATCGCCGACGACGTCTTTCGAAATCGTGATCTGGTCGAACGTCTCGGGCTGCATAAAGTTGTAGCCCATGTCGTCTTCGTACAGGAAATTGAAGTCTTTTTCGTCGAGATAGGCGCGTTCGACCTGGTCGGTGGTGCGGTAGCGCTCGGTAACCTTCACGCCGTCGGAGATGCGGCGCATTTCCAGGTGGGTCACCGGCGTGCCCTTGCCCGGATGGATGTTTTCAGCGTGCATGACGACGGCGAGCTTGCCGTCGAGATCGAGCACATTGCCCTTGCGCACCGAGCTTGCGATAACCTTGACCACTGCCGTCTCCGTTCATAAGGGAAGCGCCTCGTCTGCCGTCAGGCAGGGCCCGTAAGCGCTGAACCTAAATGGAATCTGCGCCCCTCTTAGCGGAAGCGACCTCAGCCGCCAAGTGCGTCAAGGGCTCGCTGCGAAGCAATTGAATAGTAAAGCCCTATCGCCCTGGTGGCGCCCCGATATCCATGCCGACCGCCGCCCCATGCTTCTGGCGCGCGGCGGAATAAAGCGTGCCCTAAGGGGCTGGTTCGAGGGGCAGGGATTTGTCGAAGTGGAGCCGGCCACGCTGCAGGCATCGCCCGGCAATGAAACGCATCTGCACGCATTCGCCACGGAGCGCATCGGCACCGATCTTCTGCGTGAGACCTTTTATCTGCACACTTCTCCCGAATTTGCGATGAAGAAGCTGCTGGCGGCGGGCGAGGAAAAAATCTTCGCCTTCGCGCCGGTATTCCGCAATCGCGAAGTCGGACCGCTGCATGCCAGCGAATTCACGATGCTCGAATGGTACCGTGCGCGTTCCTCCTACGAACAGCTTTGGGAAGACTGCGCGGCAATTTTGCGGATCGCCGCCGCGGAGACCCGACGCACGATTTGGACATGGCGCGGCAAGTCGTGCGATGTCCGCATCCAATGCGAGCGGGTGCCCCTCGAACAGGCCTTCGCCCGCCACGCCGATGTTGCGCTGCGCGAAGCAATTGGCCCAGGCGGCGGCGATCGCGACGCCTTGGCGCGGCGTGCCAAAGATATTGGCGTCCGCGTTGCGGACGACGACACGTGGTCGGATATCTTCAGTCGCATTCTGGTCGAGAAAGTCGAGCCGATGCTCGGGTCGGGCCGCCCCACGATATTGTACGAGTATCCGATCGTGGAGGCTGCGCTCGCGCGTCCGTCGCCGCGTGATGCGGCGGTTGCCGAGCGGTTCGAACTTTATGTGTGCGCCGTCGAACTCGCCAATGGCTTTGGCGAATTGACGGATGCCGAAGCTCAGCGCGCCCGTTTCAAAGCTTGGATGGACGAAAAAGAGCGCATCTATGGAGAGCGCTATCCGATAGATGAAGACTTTCTTTCCGCGCTCAAGCAAATGCCGCCCGCTTCGGGGTGCGCGCTCGGCTTCGACAGGCTCGTCATGCTGGCGACGGGCGCGGAACGCCTGGATCAGGTCATCTGGACGCCATTAACTCGGTGAAAGTCCTCCGCCCTCCCCTCCCTCGTCGCGTCGGGTGACAATCAGCGGCTGGATCACTAAAGCTCGCGCAACAAAGTGGAGGCTCCCAATGGCCGATCAGACATATTCCGGAGGTTGCCAGTGCGGCGCGGTGCGATTTCGCGTCGAGGGCCAGCTGGGAGATGCTTCCGTCTGCCATTGTCGCATGTGTCAGAAGGCGTTCGGCAACGTCTACGCGCCGCTCGTCTCGGTGTGTGGCGCGCGGCTTACCTGGACACGCGGCGAGCCCAAGACGTTCCAATCGTCCAATTTCGTAGAGCGTGGTTTCTGCGGCGATTGCGGCACGCCGCTTTACTACGAAGCGCCTGACGGGATTGCGCTTGCCATCGGCGCGTTCGATACCCCCGCCGCGATCGCGCCGCGCATCCAGTTCGGTGTCGAGTCTAAGCTGCCGTACGCTGATGGCATCGCGGGTCTGCCGGCTCGCGATACGATGGATGACATCGAGGCGGCACCCTTTCTCGCCGAGTTCGTCAGCTATCAGCACCCTGATCACGACACGGACACCTGGCCCACAAAATGAGCGCTGGCGCCCCGCTGAGAACGGCTGACGATTTGATTGCCCATGGCCTTGCGTCGCCGGCCGAACGCGACGACATCGCGCGTGTGGCGGGGCGCTACGCAATCGCTCTTACGCCGGCGATCGCCGAGTTGATTGATCGGCACGACGCAAGCGATCCCATCGGGCAGCAATTCGTGCCGAGTATTCGAGAACTTCAATCGCACCCGGCGGAGCTTGCCGACCCAATCGGAGATGGCCTCAAGAGCCCCGCGCCCGGGATCGTGCACCGCTATCGGGATCGCGTTCTTCTGAAAATCGCGAGCGTCTGTCCCGTCTACTGCCGCTTCTGCTTCCGCCGCGAAATGGTTGGACCGCAGCTCGGCGAGGCGCTTTCGGGACAAGAGCTGACGGCTGCGCTCGACTACGTCCGCACGCATCCGGAGATTTGGGAAGTTATTCTGACCGGCGGCGATCCCTTCATTCTGTCTCCCCGGCGCGTGCGCGAGGTTTCGGAAGCGTTGGGACGCATCGCGCACGTCAAAATCTTGCGCTGGCACACACGTGTTCCCGTCGTCGATCCGGTGCGTGTGACCGAAGCCTTGATCGAAGCGCTGAAGGCGTCGCGTTGCACCGTGTACGTTGGCATCCACTGCAACCATCCGCGCGAACTGACGGCTGACGCCCGCGCGGCAATCGCGCGCCTCGCCGATGCGGGAGTGGTGCTCGTCAGCCAGACCGTGCTCCTCAAGGGCGTCAACAACGATGCCGGCACGCTGGAAGCACTATTCCGAGCGCTGACTGAAGTGCGCGTCAAACCCTACTACCTTCATCACGGTGACTTAGCGCCTGGGACCACGCATTTCCGTGTGCCGATTGCGGAGGGCCAGGCACTGATGCGCACGCTGCGGCAGCGGCTTTCAGGTCTGGCTCTTCCGACCTACATGCTCGATCTTCCTGGCGCGCACGGCAAGGTGCCTTTGGAGACGTTCGCGGCGCAGACGAAAGATGGGGCGTATGTAATTTCGGACGCGCGCGGCGTTGCGCATCCCTACGAGGATGCCTGCTCGGCACCCGATGTGCCTTGAGGTGGCGGAGTGGCCGTGCCGAAGCTCTCGACATTTTCGCTTTTGATCTTTGCTCTCGGCGTGTTCGTCCCACCTGCCGCGGCGTGCGATCCCGTCCCGCCGGTCGTGCGGGATCTCGACTTGCAGAGCTTTTATGAGGACGGTGCAGGTTCGATTGTCGAGCCGACGCGGCTCGAAGCGCACAAGGCAGAAACAGCGCCGCTTGTCGAATTTCTGCGAACCGTGACCGGGCTCGCCGATAAGGCCAATCAGCAACGCTCGCTGCCGACGGCAACGGCGGAGTGTGGTCTCGCCTGGCTGCGCGGCTGGGCGGAAGGCGGTGCGTATCTTGGGAACATGGCGACGAAGCAGGCAGAAGCCCAGCGCAGATGGGATCTGGCGGGTATTGCGCTCGCCTACATCAAGCTGAAGCGTTGGGCGGGCGAGCAAGACAAGGCAACGATCGAACCGTGGCTGAAAGCGATCACTCAGCGGGCGCGCGCGGCGTTCGACGACCCTGGCGTCAAGCGCAACAATCACTGGTACTGGCTTGGCCTCGCGGAGGGTGCGGTCGCGGTCGCGACCGACGATGACGCGCACTGGAAAGCAGCGCGTGCGATTGCGGAAGATGCGGCGCGCGACATAACGGTCGACGGTACGTTACCGCTCGAGATGGCGCGTGGTGGCCGAGCGCTGCATTATCACGCCTTTGCATTGGAACCGCTCGCCGTTCTTGCCGAATTGGCGGCATCGCGGGGCGAAGATTTCTATGCACTCAACGGCGGAGCGCTGCATCGTCTGGTGGCGAAGACGGTTGAGGGCCTAGACGATCCAACTGTGTTCGACAGGCTTGCGGGCGTTATGCAGCAGCGTCCTGTCAAACCCGGCGCTGGTTGGCTCGAACTCTACCGTGCGCATTTCCCTGGAAAAATTTCGAAAGCACCCGAGCAGCCCTCGTCGCATCGCTGGCTGGGCGGTGACGTGAGCGTGCTGACCCAAGTCCTGCGCAAGCGCTAGTCCTATTTGACGGCGTCCAGCGCCCTTGCGGCGTCCACGATACCCGAGCCCAGTTCGTCGGGTGCGCTTCCGGGCCCCTTGCGTGCGCTGCCGGTCAGGGCCACGCGCACGTCTGCGGGCTTAAGAGTCGGCTTTTTCTCAAGCATAAGCGCCGCGATGCCGGAAACGTGTGCCGCCGCCATCGAGGTTCCCGACGATATATCGTAGGCGCCGCCCGGCGCTGCGGCGACAATATCGACGCCGGGTGCGGCGACCGCGATGTAGTTGCCGCGATTGGCGCCCTTGAATGTCGCATCATTGTTGTCGGTCGCGGTCACCGCGATCACTTCGGGATAGGCCGCGGGATAGAACGGCTTGGCATTCGGGCCGCCATTGCCGGCGGCGGCGACCGCGACGACGCCCCTATCTACGGCCGCCTTGATGGCCTTGCCGAGCAGCGGATCGTTCGGTCCAGCGAAACTCATATTGACGACGCGGGCGCCGCTCGCGACCGCGAAGTCGAGCGACTTCAGGAGGGCCATTGTGTGCGACTGCGGGGAACCATTGTCGTTCGTTTCGAAAGCGCGGATACCAAGCAGGTTCGAAGCGGGCGCGACGCCCGTCAGATCGGCGCGCGCGCCAACGATACCTGCAATCGCGGTGCCGTGGAGATCGGCAACGACGGCGGTATCGCCGATGGCGTCGAACTTGCCGGAGATGGCGCCAGCGAGCGCCGGGTGCGTATCATCGACGGCGGTGTCGACAACCGCGACGATGATGCGCTTTCCTTGGGCGATTCTGTGGGCCGCCGTGAGATTGAGCTTCTCCGGCGCGTACTGCGGGACCGGAAGCGTCTGAGCCTGCGCCGCACCGCTCGCCAGGAATACGTAGCTCGGCTGAGCCTCCGTTACGCGCACGTCGGTTGCAAGCTGGCCCAGAACGTCAGCGACGGAGCGCGTATCGGGAATGAAGAAGCGAACGACGCGCGCGTCCAGCAGCGCCGAGGTGTACAAAGTTTCGCTGTCAAGGCCGAGGTCTTGCGATAGCTCGTAGACGGTGTTGGCATCGGACCCGGCGCTCAGCGTGACAATCACCTCGCGCTCACGCGTTTCTGGCACGATGGCGCCTGTTGCAATCGGCGGCGTGCCAGTCGGACGCGGCGAAGGACGGGGTGTGAACGGCCGGTCGGGCGGCACGGCCGCGATTCGGCGTGGAGGCGTTATGCCGGCAGATGGCCACGGGCCATTGCGCGGCGGCGGCGGTTTTATATCGTCCGGTCCGTCATCGGTCGTGTCGCGGCCACTGCCGGGGAAGTGCGGCAGCCGGCGCAGGATGTCGAGCACGGTGACGGCGTCGGGCAGGCCCGCCGTTCCACCACCGGGCTTGGTATCTCCCCGCCCGCCGGGATTGGCCGTGCCCGGCACCGTCGTCGCTGGCGCGTTTGGGCCGGTTCCAGGCGTAGGGACGTCATCACGCGACTGAGCGAACAGAGTGGCCGGGTCGGCGATGGCTGCGACGACGACCAGTAACGGCACGGCAAAGCGGCGACGCATGGGAGTACCTCACTGAGATGCGGGTGCGGCCGCCGCGAACGACACCAAGTCAGCGCGCGCCTTCAACTTTTCGATCGCCGTCGCGGCGGCCGCGCTATCCAGAACCTCCTCGCTGATACGCAGGCGATAGAGGCCACCGGCACGCGGGCCATCGATGATCGTGAAGCCGCTGTCGGCGAGAAACGCCGTGACCGTGCTCTGCGGTGCGGCCGGCTGGAACGCAACGAGCGCGAACGTGCCCTTGCCGAGTGCCTCAGACGGCCCGGACGCCGTATGATAGGCGCCCTGGTTGTGCAGAAGCAGCGAACTCAACGCACCCGCCTGAATCGCAAGCGCAAGAACGGCCGCCAAGCCGGCATAGGCGAGTTGCCTCGGTGTCAGCGCGTCGAGCAGAGCACCGATGCGGTCAATGAAGGACGCTTTTACGGCCTGCATGCGGACGGTGGGGTTCGCTTCCAGGCTTTCCCGCAACTTATCGACGGCGGCCCAGGGGACGTGGATCTCCTGGTTGGCGGCGAAGACAGCATCCGCCTCCTCACGCGCCAGCGCAATCTGGCGTACGAGTTCCGGATGATCCTTGGCATAAGCATCCACGCGCGCCTTGTCGGCCGGGCTGATCTTGCCGGAGACGTACCAGGGCAGAAGCGCCGCGATCTCGTCGGCCTCGGAGAGGATTTCGGTTTCGTCGGTCATGTCACGGCCATCCTCTGTCGACGCCGCGGGCTTTCAGCAACTCCGAGAGCTTCTTGCGGGCATAGAACATGCGCGTCTTCACGGTCGCTTCCGGTATGGAGAGAATTTCGGCGACCTCGGAGACCGATTGCTCCTGATAATAGACGAGATCGAGAATCTCGCGGTGTTCGGCCGAAAGGCCCTGCATGGCGGCACGCATGGCGGCGGCCTTGTCGAGCTTCTGCGTCGTCACCTCGGGCGTGTCGGCCTCGTCCTCGATTTGGCCGGCGGTCTCCTCGTCGTAGCCGGAAACCTCGCGCTTTTTGCGTAGCGCGCTGACGGCCTTGTTGTGGGCGATGGAGATGAGCCACGTCGCGGGCTCCGAGCGGCCCTCGTAGCGGGACGCGCTTTGCCATACCCCTAAGAAAACTTCGTTCAATAGTTCCTCCGCCTGAGCCTCGTTGCGGACGAGACGCGCAAGATAGCGATAGACGCGCGTCTGGTTGCGGGTGAACAGCTTCTCCAGGGCTTTGGCGTCGCCGCCGGCGATGGCTTTGATCAGCGCGCGGTCGTCGGACGCGGTGTCCATGGGTCTGCAGTCACTCTGGCCATTGGTCGCCGGGGCGGCGGGAAAGGTTCATCGCATGGTGAACGAAGCGTTCACTCTGTCTTGTGCCATCTCTTGGGCGCAGCTGCCAGCTGTGGCAGCAGCGGGCCCATGAACCTCAAAGCACAACCATGCGACCAAGCCAATGGCGGGCATGTTGCGCCGCCCACTGAATATGAGGTCATGGAGAACGGCAATGTTCGATGCTAGCCTTTCAATAAGCCCGGCCAAAGCGGGTAGCGGGGCGAGCGACCTTCGACGCCTGGAGAGAGGCACCATGGCACCGGAACGGCGCACCTCCGGATGCGCCAACGTAACGTCATATTTGCTCACGGCGATACTTTTCTGGCTCGCCAGCATCTTCGCCTTCAGCACCGCTTACGCGCAGGACGGCGGGCTCATTGCGCGAGGCGATGCCGTCGTCACCGGCTTTTCGGGTATTAAGACGGATGCGGAGGTGCCGAAAACGGTCCATCCGCTCGACAGAACCTTCATCGATCTCGACGGTACCTCGGTGCGCGTGCTCGACCTTTCCCGGCTCGGCACGGCGCCAAGTGGTCAGCTGTCCGACGTTCCAGCCAAGCTTGAGATCAAGGCACGCGACACCGGCCAGGTTTTCGGCGTGACGCTGGATGATGCGTCTCCCCCCAACGCCTACGTGTCGGCAACCTCCATGTACGGGTTGCAGATCATTGGCAAGACGCCAGACGGTGCGGAGGAGCGTCTGGTCGAAGGTGCGGAAGGCGCAACCTGGATGCCGGGGCAGTTCGGCGCCGGCGGACCGGGCGCGATCTATAAGATTGACGGTAAGACAGGCGTTGTTTCGCTTTTCTCGAAGATCGACAGCAATACAGGTCCGGCGCTCGGCAACATCACGTTCGATGCCGGCGCGCAGCAGTTCTTCGTCTCGGACCTTGAATCGGGATTGATCCACCGGATCGGCCGCGACGGCAGCCATCGCGGTACATTCGATCATGGCAAGACCGGGCGGGTAGCGCAGGGCCTCGACGCGATCGAAGTCGATCGTGCGCGGCGTCTCGATATCACGAAATCCGCCTTCAGCAGCGAGGACACCGAAACGTGGGGCTATGCGGACGAGCGCCGTCGGGTGTTCGGTCTCGCCGTTCACATGGGGCGCCTTTTCTATGCGATTGCGGAAGGCCCTTCCATCTGGTCGGTCGCCATCAACGAGGACGGCAGCGTTGGCGACGACGCGCGCATCGAACTGGAGGTGCGCTCAGCCTTATCGATGCTCGATATCACTGACATAGCGTTCGACGGCCGCGGACATCTGCTGCTCTCCCAGCGCGGCGAGCGCATCGGCAGCTACGATTATACGACTTTCGCCAAGCCGCAGCAGGCGGCGGTGCTGCGCTACACGTGGGACGACAAGGACGGGCGCTGGTCGGAAGCGGCCGACGAGTACGCGCTTGGTCTCAAGAGTGATCATCGCGCGACGCAAGGTGGCCTTGCGCTCAACTACGGCTATGACGCGAGCGGCGCAATCGACTATGGGACGTGCCGCCAGACCCTATGGACCACTGGTGAACATCTGCGGCAAGGCGAGGACGCAAAGCGAATCGCATCTGGCGGCCCTGCCCTCGTCACCGGCCTACAGGGCAATTACCTCGGCCGAGTAAGGCCCGACAACGCGCCGCCGAACGATGCGTGGTATACTGATCTTGATGGTCGCTTCGACGATCCGTCGCAGTTCGGTCACGCCGGCGACGTCGCGATCTATGCACCCTGCGACGGCGCGATCGAGCGCGCCGAGGCTCCGCCACCGCCGCTTTACGTCCCGCCGGTGCCTGCTCCCGCTGTCATCGTCGACAAGCGCTGCGACGCGGGCGCTATCGGCGGCAAGATCCGCTGCACGATTTCGGTCACGAACATCAGCGGCGGGCTTGCCAGCAGCGAGGCGACGCTGATCGACGTGACGAAGATTATGTACGGCCCCGGCGCGGGAACGATCATTCCCATCGCGTCGTTCGCCTCGCCCCTCCCTGGCGTGATCTGTACGCTCGCTCCGGATTTCTCTTGTACCATTCCGGCGGCGCTGCTGCTGCCGGGCGTGCCGATCGCCATCGACGTGTTCGTCGATACGCATGACCTGGCACTTGCGGGCAATCTCGGTTTCCGCAACTGCGCGACAGTGCTGGCGGGCGGGGGAATCTCGAAGGCCTGTGCCCAGGGCGGCACCGACATCGTGGTCGAGAAGATCGGTCCCGGCGAATGCGTTCCGGGTGGCACGTGCAAGTTCGGTTTGCGGTTCGCCAACGCCGGATTGATGCCTTTCAACGGCGACCTGATCCTGGCGGATGCGATGTTCGTCGGCGGCGCCTCAACCAACGCACCGATCACGGCTGTCAATCCGGCGGTGGCCTGCACAGCCGGCAACATGAACCAGCTTCCGTTCACGTGCCTCACCCACGTTTCGCTGCTGCCGGGCGAAGAACGCCTGCATTGGGTCGAAGTGACGATGCCGGCGCCGGGCGACTATTGGGCGGAAAACTGCTTCGGCGCGCTCGACCCGGCTCTGCTGCCGTTGCCGCCCGGTCCGCCGGTCATGGGTGGTGGTGGCGCGGGCAATCCGAGCTGCGTCTGGGTTCACGTGCCCGCGCCCAAGCCCAACCTGAAGCTTACGAAGACGGCGCTCAACAATGGGCTCTGCTCGAAGGTGGGTGACCAACTCGACTGCGACTTCACGATCGAACTTCGCAACCAGGATTCGGTCGCCTTCAACGGGCCGATCTCGGTGCAGGAAGCGATGCCAGCGGGGGGTATCATCTCGCACGTCAGCGCTCCGTGGGGATGCGCGGGCGTTCCGCCGGCTTACGTCTGCTCGACGGGCGCGGCCGTGAACATTCCGCCTGGCGGTACGACGGCGTTCAACGTCCGTGTCTCACAGAGCGTCGCCGACAGCGAGGCCAACCTCTGCAAGGTGCCCAACAAAGCGAAGATCAGCGTGCCCGCAGGTGGGGCGGCTCCGAACGTCGATGCCAGCGACGACGAAGCCGAAGCGCAGGCGTTGACGCTTGGCCTCTACTGGGAAGATCCGATCACGGGCATCACGTTCGTGATGTGCGATCCGACCAACCTCAAGGTCGAAAAGACCTCCGAAGGTCCGTGCACAGCAGAAGGAAACGGATTTGCCTGCCGCTATGATGTGGCCATCATCAACATGGGGCCCGACCCGTACAAGGGTCCGATCAAGCTGAAAGAAACGTTTGGTCTGGAGCCGACCAATGTGTCGTTCAGCGGCGATCTGGCGTGCGCGGGTGGCGGTTCTGATTACACGTGCGAGAAGGCCGACGTTCATCTCGCTGCGGGCGCGCGCCTCAATCTCAAGGTCAAAGCACTCGTGCCCGACACGGGAACGTGCGAAGCGCCCAATACAGCGACGCTGGTCTCGCCGCCGGAAAATGCCCGAGGAAATACAGACGGCAGCGACGACAGCTCCTCTGCGACAGCGCAGGTGCCATCGCGCAAGTGCCGCAGCGGCACGCCGCCGGTCGTCAACACTTGCCCCGACGGCCTGCCCATTCCGAAGAACGGGCGCTGCCCGTGCCCGGAAGGCACGACGTGGAACCGCGCCGATAAGGTCTGCGACGCGAGCGACGACGACGACGACGATCCTCGCGGCTGCAAGCCGGGAGTCCATGAGGTCAAGCTCGACAACGGCCGCTGCGTCTGCCGCGAGGGATACATGCGCAACAAGCGCGGCATCTGCGTGCCTGACGACGACGACAATTGCGGGCCTGACGCATACCTCGATCAGCGTACCGGCGATTGCCGCCCCTACGAGGACGAGGAACTGCCGCCCGAGTGCGCGCCGAACGAGTATCGCACATCGGTGGGCCGTTGCGTCTGCCGGCCGGGGCTGCTGCGTATCGCGGGTTTGTGCTCGCCGCTGATCGTCAACCCGCTCCCGCCGATTGTCCGCGATTGCCCCAAAGGATTCACCGGCGTCTATCCGTACTGCCGGCGCATTCCGCAGCGCTGTCCGTACGGCTATAAGGGCAAGTATCCCGATTGCCGGATCGTGCTGCCCGATCCGCCGACAACGTGCGGCCGCAACGCCTATCCGATCGGCAAGCGCTGCGAATGCAGGCCGGGTTTCCGCCGGCTGGGCTTAAGGGACTGTGTGCCGGAGATCACGCGGCCATGCCCGAAGGGGCAGATCGGCCAGTGGCCGAACTGCAAGCCGGTCATCAGGCCGTGCCCGGAAGGCTTCACGGGCGCACCGCCCAACTGTCGCAGAATAGGACCGCCGCAGGTCCTGCCTTGCCCGCCGGGAACCACAGGCAAGCGGCCGAACTGCAAGCCGATCGTCAAACCGCCGACGATCCAGAAGTGTCCGGCGGGCACGAGAGGAAAGTGGCCGAACTGCAAACCGCTCGGCGTCAATCCGATCAAGCCGAACATCAAGCCGCCAACCATCCGACTGCCGGGGAGCAACCCCAACAAGCAGCGGGTTCCCGGACAAAACGGCAAGCCAGGCGGTTCCGGGTTTGGTGGCGGCGGTGGAAACTTCGGCGTGAACCCGAAACTGTTCGGGCAGTGACACCCGCAACAACGAAAGCCGGCTCTTCCGAGCCGGCTTTTTCTTCGCTGCGTCCTCTCATGTTGCAGCGCGCAAACGAGACTTCGCTGGATATCCGCTATGCGATTGGACGGTTGTGGCGAACGATGCCAAAGTACCATCAGCCGCGGGGAAAATTTCACAACAACGCGGCACGCGAGCGATCCAGGGAGGCACGTCGTATGAACGAGCGAGTGAAGTCCGAGACATTTCACGGTGCCTGCCCGCACGATTGCCCTGACACCTGCGCGATGGTTTACGAGGTCAAGGACGGCAAGCTCGTCGATGTGCGCGGCAAAAAGGAGCATCCTTTCACGCGCGGCGGCTTGTGCGTGAAGCTCAAGGACTTCCACGACCACCACCACAATCCTGACCGGCTGATGTACCCGCTGCGCCGCTCTGGCCCTAAGGGTTCGAAGCAATACGAGCGCATAACCTGGGACGAGGCGATTTCCGAGATTGGCCGGCGCTGGCGCGATATCATCGCCAAGTACGGCAGCCAGGCCATCATGCCCTATAGCTATCTCGGCAACATGGGCCTTGTGCAGGGCATCAACTCCGGCGATCCATTTTTCAATAGGCTCGGCTCGACCGTGAACGAAAAGACGTTCTGTACCTCTGGCTCGTCAACGGCCTGGCTACTGACGCACGGGCCTACGGGCGGCGTCGATCCCGAGAGCTTCGTGCATGCGAACTTCATCGTGATCTGGGCCTGCAACACGATTTCGACCAATCTGCACCATTGGCCGTTCGTCCTTGAAGCGCAGAAGCGGGGCGCCAAGATCGTCGTGGTCGATCCTTACCGCTCACGTACGGCCAAGGCCGCCGATTGGCACATCTGCCCGAAGCCCGGCACGGACGGCGCTTTGGCGCTCGGCATCATCCGCTCGATGATCGAACAAGGGGTCGTCGATCAGGATTACGTCGACAACCATGTCCACGGCTTCCCGGAGTTGAAGACGCGCGTCGAGGATTTCACACTCGAGTATACCGAGCAGGTGACCGGCGTGACGGCGGCGGACATCAAAAAGTTCGCCTACGAATTCGCAACCTCGCAACCGTCCGCCATTCGCATCGGCGTCGCGATCGAACGTTCGGCCGGCGGCGCGCAGGCTTCACGCGCGATCTATGCGCTGCCCGCGCTCGCCGGTTCATGGCGCCACGTGGGCGGTGGAATGCTGCAGCTGCCGCTGTGGGATTTTCCGGTCGACTGGGCGAAGGCTGCACGGCCGGACTTCATCAAGCCCGGGACGCGCGTCGTGAACAACTTGCGGCTCGGTGCCGCGCTCACCGGCGAAATGAAGCTCGATCCGCCGATCATGTCGCTGTTCGTGTTCTGCACGAACCCGGTGATCCAGTCGCCGGAGACCAACAAGATTGTGAAGGGGCTGGAACGGGAAGACCTGTTCACGGTCGTCGCCGAGCACTTCATCACGGACACGGCCAAGTATGCCGACATCATCCTGCCTTCAGCCATGGCCGCCGAAGCCGAGGACATGATGTGGTCGTGGGGCACATTCTATTTCACGTACAATCAGAAGGCCGTCGATCCGCCGGGCGCGTGCAAGTCCACCAGCGAGATGTGGCGCCTGCTTGCCAAGGAGATGGGCTTCGACGATCCGGTCTTCAAAATGACCGACACTGAACTTTGCGCCGAATACATCAACTGGAATGATCCCAAAATGCGCGGCGCGGACATGGATTATTTCCGTGAGCACGGCTTCCTGAAGATCGATGTCGGCTCAGCGGATACGCGCGCCCCACACGCGGAAGGCAAATTCCCGACGCCGTCCGGCAAGGTTGAGCTGCTGCTGCACGATGCCAAGAACTTCGTCGCAGGGCCGTTCCGCGCCATGTATGACGGCGAACAGGACGGTGCACCGATCGACCCGCTGCCGGGTTACGAGGCGCCGCGGGAGTCGCCGGCGACGAACCCCGCGCTCGCCAAGCGCTATCCGCTCAACATCATCTCACCCAAGAGCCACGGCTTCTTGAATTCCTGCTACGCTAACGAATCCCATAAGATCAAAGGCCAGGGCGAGCAGTTCGTGATGATCTCTCCAGCCGACGCGGAAAAGCGCAGCATTCGCGAGGGCGATCCGGTACGGGTATCGAACGAACGCGGGTCATTCGAGGGGGTCGCCCGCGTCACCGATGACGTAAACCCGGGTATCGTGGTCGCGACGCTTGGCTATTGGCGGTCGCTCAACCGCTCGGATGGGTCGGTCAATTCTATCTCTTCGGACGCCTGGAGCAGCATCGGCCGGGCGCCGACGTTCTCGGACAATCTCGTCGAGGTGGTGCGGGTGAACTGAGGCCAGTGCCTCAGCCTCCAACGTTGAAACCCTTGTTCGCCCCGCACAAGTCGGGGCGAACTTTTTTTGGCTAACCCGGGCGCCGCCTCAGTTTTGCGCGGCCGCGAGGCGGACGCCTGCAGGGCCAGTGGTCGCGACCGTCGTGTGAATGGATGCAATTGCGGCCACCACCGCGAGGATCAAAATCGAGAAAAACCGTTTCATTGCAAACTCCCCAGTTCCACGGCCGAACTATTATGGGTGTTCGGTCCGCGTAGCACTGACAGTAATTCGGTGCGCTTGAATAATGCCTGAGTTGCGTATTCACCTTGGGTTCATGCTGCCACCATAGCAGGCGCCTGCGAGGTCCGATTGAGCAACGGCTGACTTCCGGATATGGCTGAAGCATCTCGGCAAGCCACACTCGACGGCATCTTTCGGAGACGGACGTGAGAACTGAGACACTTGCGCTCTTCAGTAGCGCGAGCGGAAGCTTTCTGGTGGCGCTACCGGCGTTGTTTTCGATCGTCAATCCGATCGCGGGCGCCCTCATCTACAATAACGTGACAGCGCATCGACCGCATAACGATCGGGTGCGCCTTGCGTGGAGGGTCGCCTTCTATTCGGCAATGGTCATGTTGTGTGCGCTTTGGATCGGCGCCACGGTGATGAGCTTCTTTGGCGTCAGTATCGACGCGTTGCGCATCGCGGGCGGCCTGGTCGTGGCGGCAAGCGCCTGGGAAATGCTTTTGTCCAACGAGCAGACGGAAGGCCGCAAGCAACAGCAGGCTGCGCCCGCGGCGGCCTCCGACGACGTTGCATTCTTTCCGCTGACGATGCCGTTCACGACCGGGCCTGGCACCATCTCGGTCGCAATCGCGCTGAGCGCGAGCCGGCCAAATGCGGGGCTTACCGAGGTCTTGCCCTTCTTCGCGGGAGTTTCGGCGGCCGCACTCGTGGTTGCCTTGCTCGTCGGCGTTTTCTATGCCTCGGCGGACCGGGTGGTGAACCTGCTCGGAACGGAAAGAGCCCGGGTGCTCACCCGACTTGCGGCTTTTCTTCTGCTCTGTATCGGCGTGCAAATCCTGCTCGTCGGCGTGCAGGGCGTGTTAACGGGCACAAATCTCACACCAAAATGATGGCGCTTGGTCGGACCCGCGATGTCGTTTCCGGGTGTTACCCAAGGAACAGCGGCACCGGATTAACTGCGTTAGCTGTTCCTTTGGGGAAATTGGTGGACGCACAACGACACCGGCGCGGACAATCCGTCCGCGGCTGATAAAGGTCCACGGATGCAGAGTTGGGCAAATCTTTCACCGGTCGACGCCGTACTCGCGGCGCTCGCATACCTCATGTTCAAGCACTGGGTCGCTGACTTTCTGCTGCAAACGGAAGCGCAACGGCACCAGAAAGGGACTTATGGCGCGTTGGGCGGCGTCACGCATGCGCTCACGCACATCGCACTGACCGTGCCGGTGTTCCTCATTCTGGAGGGGATCGGCGGTAGGACCATCGCTTTGCTGCTCGCGGCCGAGTTCATCGTCCACTACCACATCGACTGGGCCAAGGAGACGCTGGTGCGCACCAAGGGCTGGACAACGCGGGATGCGGCATTCTGGTGGACAATCGGCTTCGACCAGATGTTGCATGGCCTCACCTACGTCGGGATCGTTTGGGCCGCCGTTCATGGGATCTAGGCCCGAGCCAATGGTCTAGGCGGCGAAAAGGCGCTTGCGGCCGGCCAAAAGCCTCTGCTCTATGGCGGGCCAAGACGGGGCTGGCGACGTCCGGCTTGTCGCCCCGCAGCCGCGTAACAATTGCACCCTTTGCCGCGAACAACCATCGAACGAGGCGTGTTTGAGCTGGAAGGCACAAGACGAGGAGTGGTCTTCCCTGATGCGCGCCGCGATCGGCGGGGATGAGGCTGCCTACAAACGGCTTCTTGCCAGCCTTTCGCGGGCCTTGAGGGGCGTGGTGCGGCGCGGCTTTGCCGGCGTCGGAACGGCGCGCGACGATGTCGAGGATGTGGTGCAGGACGTATTGCTGGCGATCCACCTGAAGCGGCACACATGGGACCAGAGCAAGCCTTTGGGCCCGTGGATCATCGCGATCGCCCGCAACAAGATGATCGACGATTTGCGCAAGCGCGGCCGGCGCGGCGAGGTCGCGATCGACGGCCTGCTGGAAACGCTGGAATCGGGCGGCGGCGAGGACGCCATCGTCGCGCACGACCTCGGCAAAGTTCTCGGCGGACTGTCGGAGCGTAACCGCGATATCGTCCGCTCGATCTCCATCGACGGGCACTCGGCTCGCGACGTCGCGGAACGGCTCGGCATGTCGGAAGTGGCGGTGCGCGTTTCTCTGCACCGCAGCCTCAAGGCGCTGTCCGATACCTTTCGAAAGACGACACCATGAAGACCGAAGACCTCATCAAAGCGCTGGCCGCGGATGCCGGCACCGTCAAACCGCCCATCAGCAGCACTGTGTGGCTGGCGCTCGTGGCCGGCGCCGTACTTGCCGCGGGCGTCTTCTTCGGCATGCTCTCGGTGCGCTCGGACTTCCTGCACGCGATCACCAGCGAGCCGCGCTTCATGTTCAAGTTCGTGTTCGCGCTGGCGCTTGCCGTACCGGCGGTACTGCTCGTGCGGCGGCTCGCGCGCCCCGATGGAGATGCGCGCTCGCTGGCTTGGCTACTGGCCATACCTTTTGTGCTGCTCGCGGGCGCAGTGGGGCTCGAGATGCTGGTGGTGCCGGCCGATTACTGGGCGCACAACGCGCTTGGCACGATGCCCGGCGCCTGCATGAAATACATCCCGATCCTGTCTCTCGCGCCGCTCGCCGCGATGCTCTATGCGCTGAAGCAGGGGGCCACCGTCCACCCCGTGGCGGCCGGCGCGGCCGCGGGGCTGCTGTCGGCCGCGATCGGCGCGACGCTCTACGCTTCGTTCTGCGTCGATGACAGCCCGATGTTCGTTGCCATCTGGTATGTGGCAGGAGTTGCCATCGTGGTGGCCCTCGGGGCCGCGATCGGCGCAAAGCTGCTCAAGTGGTGAACGCACGGCGTGACGTCGCCACCTACAGCAGGTCCTTGAGCCGATAATAGAGCATTCCTATCGCCAACATCTGATTGCCCGCCCAGCCCGACAGCGGTAGCCGGATATGGCGGAGCTTGTCGAACATATCGAAGCGTTCGAGCGTGCCGCAGATCGCGTCAGCGACGATCTCGGCAGCGATGTGGGTCGTGTTGACGCCGTGCCCACAGTAACCTTGGAGGAAATAGAGGTTCGGCTCCAAGCGGCCGATGGCTGGTGCGCGGTTGAGCACAATCGCGATGCGACCGCCCCAAGCGTATTCGATCCGCGTGCTCGAGAGCTGTGGAAATATCTGCGTCAGACGCGGCTTCAAGGTCGCGGCGATATCGCCCGGATCGCGGTTTGAATAGTTGCAGCGACCTCCGAACAGCATCCGCTTGTCCGCCGACAGGCGGAAATAATCGAGCACGATGTTGCTGTCGGCGACGGCGAGGTTACGCGGGTTGATGCTGCGGGCAAGGTCGTCCCCCAGCGGTTCGGTCGCGATGATGTAGCTGCCCGTCGGAAACATCAGACCGCGCAGCTTGGACTGGCCGAAACGGTCGTAGATCTCGCCCCCGATCACGATGATGTTAGCCTGCACAAAGCCGTGCTCGGTTCGAACCCAAGGTTTGTCGCCGCCGGCGAGTGCGGTGACGCGGCTCTCCTCGAAAATGCGCACCCCAAGACTTGTTGCGGCGCGCGCTTCGCCCAGGCACAAGTTGAGGCCGTGGAGATGCCCGCTTTGGGTATCGATAAAGCCGCCATGATAAGCGTCCGTATCGAGGATTGCGCGCAGGCGATCCTTCTCGACGATCTCCAAATGATCGCCGTCGCCCTCGGCACGACGTTCCTCAACGTACGCGCGCAGGGCGGCCATGTGCTTCGGTCGCGCGGCAACTTCCATCCAACCCCACTTCAGGTTGCAGTCGATGGCGTAGCGGGCGATCCTGTCCTTGATGATCTGATGGCCACGATAGCGCATGTCGCGCACGAGCCTGACACCGTCGGCGCCATACTGGCGGATGATCGCCGCTTCGCCGCTGATGCCCCCGATCAATTGGCCGCCGTTACGGCCTGACGCACCCCAGCCGACGCGCTCGGCTTCCAACACCACGACCTCGTATCCGCGCTCGGCGAGCGTCAGCGCGGTCGCGATGCCGGAGAAGCCGCCGCCGACGATACAGACATCGGCCGTGACCATACCTTCGAGCCGCGGATGGCGCGTTGCGTCGTTGGCGGTGGCCGCATAGTAGGAATTGATATGCTGTGACTTCATTGGGCTGGAAGTTGCCCGGAGGAATCGCAACAGGCAAGCCGGACGGCGGATGGCCGTTCGCGTGCCCGGTAACTTCGATCCGGCATGGTTAGCGGGGGGCCGGCACATCGGCCCTCCTCGCATTCTATTGCAGCGCCTTGCGGCGCGCCGTCTCCTCACGCTGCGCCTGAAGACGCGTCAAGTACGACGCCGCCAGCACACCCAGCGTCACGATGCCGACCAGGATCGTCGAAATGGCGTTGATCTCGGGCGTCACGCCGAGACGCACCTGACTGTAGATTTTCATCGGGAGCGTGGTGGCACCAGGCCCGGTCGTGAAGCTCGCGATGACGAGATCGTCGAGCGATAACGTGAAGGCGAGCAGCCACGCGGATATGACCGACGGCGCGATGATCGGCAGCGTCACTTGGAAGAATGTGTTGAGAGGTGTGGCGCCAAGATCCATCGCCGCCTCCTCGACCGACTTGTCGAAGTCGGCAAGCCGCGCCTGTACGACCACGGCGGCAAAGCACATAGTGAACGTGATATGCGCGATCGTCACCGTCCAGAAGCCTCGGTCGAAGCCGATGGCCACGAACAGCAGCAGCAGCGACAGTCCGGTGATTACTTCCGGCATCACGAGCGGCGCGAAGATCATGCCGGAGAAGAGCGTTCGCCCGCGGAAGCGTCCGAGGCGTGTCATCACGATCGCGGCGAGCGTGCCGAGAATGGTGGCAAATGTTGCAGAGAGGAAAGCCACTCGCAGCGTCACCCACGCGGCATCCATCAAGCCTTGGTTCTGCAGCAGGTTTGCGTACCATTTGGTCGACCAGCCACCCCACACGGTGACGAGCTTCGACTCGTTGAACGAGTAGATCACCAAGAGCAGGATCGGGATGTAGAGAAACGCAAACCCGAGCGTGATGGAGGTGACATTGAACCAGGAGAAGCGCGTATTCATCGCCCGGCCTCCCGCTCGTTCTGCTGCTGACGCTGGAACAACACGATCGGTATAACGAGTACGAGCAACAGCACAACAGCGACCGCGGACGATACCGGCCAATCGCGGTTGTTGAAGAACTCGCTCCAGAGCGTTTTGCCGATCATCAAAGTTTCAGAGCCGCCGAGCAGGTCCGGGATCACGAACTCGCCGACAGCGGGGATAAAGACCAGAAGGCAACCAGCGAACACACCCGGCAGGGAAAGCGGGAACGTGATCTGCCAGAACGCCTTCCAGGGTGGCGAGCCCAAGTCCTCGGCGGCTTCCAGCAACGTGGGCGATATTTTTTCGAGGCTCGCGTAGAGCGGCAGGATCATGAACGGCAGGTAGGAATAGACGATGCCAATGTAGACTGCCGTCGTCGTGTTCATGATCATGATCGGTTCGCTGATGATCCCCAAGTTCATCAGGAACATGTTCATCAGGCCTTCCGGCTTCAGGATGCCTATCCAGGCGTAGATGCGGATCAAGAACGAGGTCCAAAACGGCAGGATGACCAGCATCATTAGCGTCGGCTGCCAAGCCTTCGGCGCGCGCGCCATGCCGTAGGCGATAGGATAGGCCACCAGCAGTGTAAGAAAAGTCGCGATCGCCGCGATCTTCACGCTGGAGAAGTATGCGGAAACGTACAGCGGATCGTTGAAGATGAACGTGTAATTCTCGAAATCGAGCTGCGAGAAAAAATCGGTCACGCCGGCCCAACCCTGCGACAGGTCGAGCGTCGGAATGTAGGGCGGAATGGCGGTCGCGATGTCGGACAGCGACAGTTTGAAGACGATGAAGAACGGGACGAGGAAGAAGATCAGCAGCCATAGATAGGGGGCTGCTATCACATACCACTTGCGCCTCTCGGCGCTCGACAGGCTACTCATGGCGTCCCCGCTCCTATCGACACAGAACGACGCCGGCGTCGACTGGCCATTCAAGCCAGACGCTGTCTTCCCAGCTTATCGGATGTTCTACCGTGTGCGCGGCGTTGGCCCGGAGCGCTGTGACACGCTGACCGCCTTCGGTGCGCACGTGATAGTGCGAGATGGAGCCCAGGTAGCCGACATCGTCAACCTTGCCCGGAATGGTGTTGATCTCGCTTGCCGGCTGAGCGAGCGAGATGCGGATTTTTTCTGGCCTGAGCGCCAGCCACACCTGCTGACCGACGCTTGCCGGTTCGGTCGACTTGGTCTTGAACCTGCGGCCCTTCCAATCGATCTCGATCGCTCCGTCACCGATGGCGGCCACGGTTCCTTCGAAGATGTTCACGTCGCCGATGAAGCCTGCGACATATTTTGTCCTGGGGTTCTCGTAGATGTCGCCGGGTATCGCGACCTGCACCAGCTCGCCCTTGTCCATGACGGCTATGCGGCTTGCGACGGTCATCGCCTCTTCCTGGTCGTGGGTGACGATGATGAAGGTCGTTCCCGTCGTCTCCTGAATACGCATAAGCTCGAACTGAGCCTGCTGGCGCAGACGCTTATCGAGTGCGCCCAAGGGTTCGTCGAGGAGAACGATACGGGGCTTCTTGGCGATGGCGCGCGCGAGTGCCACGCGCTGCTGTTGACCGCCCGAAAGCTGGTTTGGCTTGCGCTTCGCGAACTGGCGGAGTTCGAGCATGCCCATCGCCTCGTCGACGCGTTGCTCGATCTTGTCCTTTGGCATGCCTTCCTGGCGCAGACCGAAACCGATGTTGCCTTCCACCGTCATATGGGGAAACAGCGCATAGGACTGGAACATCATATTCACGGGCCGCTCGTACGGCGGCAGGTCTGTGATGTCGTTGCCAGCTACAATCAGCTTACCTTCGGTCGGCTTCTCAAAGCCGGCGAGCATACGCAGAAGTGTGCTCTTGCCGCAGCCGGAGGGGCCGAGAAGTGCGAAGAACTCGCGTTCAAAAATGTCGAGCGTGCAGTTGTTGACGGCAACAAAATCACCGAAGCGCTTGGTCACGTTCTCGAAGCGCACGATCGGTTTCTTGGAGGGATCTTTCCAGGGCGCAAATCCCGATTGCGGTGCCGCCGTTCGTGGACCGGCGCGGCTTGCGGCCGCTTCGGCTGGTTTCGCGTCACTGGCGGTTGCGACAGACATGCGCTCGATCCTTCAGCAATTTGTGTTTGCGCGGCAGGCAGTTCGGCAGGGCCGAATTGCAAACGGGGCCAGCTGATCAGCCGGCCCCGCCCTCGTTTTCCTATTTTCCTGTTACGACCTTGGTCCAGGCTCGCGTCACGACGCGTTGTGTCTTGGCGTCGTAAGCGGTTTTTACGAAGAGCCGTTTCAAAGTATCGGCATCAGGATAAACCGCGGTGTCGGTTTTGACGCTGTCGTCCAAGAATTGTTGAGAAGCGAGATTGCCGTTGGCATAGCTGACGTAGTTCGAAGCCTTGGCAATTACTTCGGGTTTCATCAGATAGTTCAGAAGTTCATGCGCTTCAGCGACGTGCTTGGCATCAGCGGGAATGGCCATCTGGTCGAACCACATCTGCGCGCCCTCTTTCGGGATGATGTAGCCGATCTCCTGACCGTTCTTTGCTTCTTCCGCGCGGCTGCGCGCTTGCAGAATGTCGCCTGAGTAGCCGACCGCGATGCAGATATCGCCGTTTGCAAGCGCGTTGATGTATTCCGACGAGTGGAATTTCTGGATACTCGAGCGCAGGCTCGCCACCAAAGCGCCAGCCTTTTCGATGTCTTCAGGCTTGCTACTGTTCGGGTCGAGGCCGAGGTAGTTCAGAACCGCGGGTAGGAGATCGTCGGGAGCGTCGAGGAACATCACGCCGCAGTCTTTAAACTTGGCGAGGTTCTCAGGCTTCAGCACGAGGTCCCACGAATTGAGCGGCGCATCCGGAAAGCGCTCCTTGACCTTCGCGACGTTGTAGCCAATGCCCGTTGTGCCCCACATCCAGTTCACAGAGTACTTGTTATCCGGATCATAGATTGCTACGCGCTCCTGAATCTCGGGCCACATATTGGAAAGATTGGGCAGCTTCGATTTATCAAGCGGCTGAAACACGTTGGCTTTGATCTGGCGCGACAGGAAGGGTCCGGTGGGAACCACGATGTCGTAGCCGCTGCCGCCTGCGAGCAGCTTGGTTTCAAGAACTTCGTTGCTGTCGAAGACGTCGTAGACGACCTTAATACCGGTTTCCTTCGTGAAGTCCTCCAGGATGGTTGGATCGATATAGTCCGACCAGTTGAACATCCTGACTTCACGGTCCTGGGCATTCGCAGCAATAGGCATTACGCCGGCCGCAGCTGCCAGGAGCAGCGTGGTAGCCCACGCGGCTTTACTGAACTTGATCATTGATCGTCCTCCAAGGGGCTGCCGATCAGGCGCCCGACGCACCCGTGTCTGCCCACATTTCTCCGGTCGCGGAGATGTCCGCGGCTCGAGCAAGCACTGACCATTGTTGCTCAGAACAGCGCACCTGCACAACCCGATCCCGGATGAATAATAGTTTGCGGGATAGCTGCAGCGCGGCAAGGACCCTTTCCTGATCGATGGCGCATCAATGCGATTACGCAACAGGCAAGCTTACCGACAGAACTTAATTGCCTCCGACCGGCGGGCCGGGAGTGGCACCTTGAGGTCCGTCAAATTCTGTGGTGACAATGTGGGCTCCGGCCAATGGATGGTTAAGCGCCTCCTTGCAGACCCGCCCGCCGGCACCATGCCGATACGGGTCAGCGCGCCGGCAATGCAGAAGCCCGCACGGCGCGGGCAATCCGATCAGGTGCCATTACATGCCTCCCCCCAACGATACCTCGACCGTCCAAGCGGACGGCTTCGGCGTCGGAGCCACGCCCGATACCCTGCGCGCATGGCTGCGGGGGCACAGTATTGAGGAGATCGACTGCGCGGTTCCCGACATCGCTGGCGTGGCGCGCGGGAAGACCATGCCGGCGGAGAAATTCGTGCGCCTCGACGCCGTGCACCTGCCGATCTCGATTTTCCATCAGACAATCACCGGCGACTATGTGGGCTTCGAAGAGGACGGGCAGCAGCTCTACGCCGAGAGCGACCTGATGATGGTACCCGACCTACATACGATCCGACCGGCACCATGGGCCTCGAGCCCGACGGCGCAAGTCATCCACGATGCCGAGTGGCAAAGCGGGGAACCCGTCGAGATCGCCCCGCGCAACGTTTTGAAGCACATCGTCGACCTCTATAGCCAGGAGGGCTGGAAGCCGGTTGTCGCGCCGGAGCTCGAATTCTATCTGACGAAGACAAACCCGGATCCTGACTATCCGCTGGAGCCGCCGACGGGTAGGTCGGGACGCAAGGGTGCCGGACGACAGGCTTACAGCCTCGGCGCCGTCGACGAGTACGACAAGATCGTCGACGACATCTACGAATTCGCGGAACGCCAGTACCTAAAGATCGATACGATCATTCAGGAAGGCGGGGCTGCGCAGCTCGAGATCAACCTGCTGCACGGCGATCCGGTCGATCTTGCAGACCAGGTCTTCCTGTTCAAGCGCACGATACGTGAGGCGGCATTCAAGCATAACTGCTATGCGACGTTCATGGCCAAGCCGCTCGAGAACGAGCCCGGCAGTGCCATGCATATCCATCAAAGCATCATCGACGTCAAAAGCGGTCGTAACATTTTCACCGATGCCAACGGCCAGCCGACCAAGAATTTTCATCACTTCCTGGCCGGACAGCAGCTGTATCTCCCGTCGGCGATGTGCCTGCTCGCTCCATACGTGAACTCGTACCGGCGCCTAGTGCCGAACGGGGCGGCGCCCATCAATGTCGAATGGGGTTTCGACAATCGCTCAGCGGGATTGCGCGTGCCGATCTCGCCGGAAAGCGCGCGCCGCGTCGAGAACCGGCTCGCCGGCGCGGATTCCAATCCCTATCTGGCCCTCGCGGCGAGCCTTGCGTGCGGCTACCTCGGCATAAAAAAGGCGTTGGAACCACGTGGACCCGTGACTGGAAACGCATACGGGAAAGACCACCAGCTGCCGCGCGGCCTGCTCGAAGCCTTGACGGAATTCGAGGACAGCAAAGACCTGCATGAGGTTCTCGGTAAGCGTTTCTGTCACGTCTATCTGGCGCTGAAGCGCAGCGAGTTCGAGGAGTTCATGCGCGTGATCTCGCCCTGGGAGCGGGAGCATCTGCTGCTGAGCGTCTGAAACTTCAGGCGACCGCCGCCAGTTTTGTGCAGCGGGCAATTGCGGTGGGAACCTCAGTGGCCGGTACGGGCCTGCTGAAGTGATAGCCCTGGACCTCGCTGCAGCCGGCGGCCGCGACGAGTTCCAGATGGTCGGTCGTCTCTACGCCTTCGGCGACCGTGCGCATGTCGAGAGCACGTGCGAGTGCCGCTACCGCCCGCACGATAGACACGCAGTTCTCGCGGCACGGCAAATCGCGCACGAAGCTCTGATCGATCTTGATCTTCGTGAACGGGAAACTGCGCAGATAACTGAGCGACGCGTAACCGGTACCGAAGTCGTCGAGCGCGATGCCGACGCCGATGTCGCGAAGCATCTCGAGCGTCTCGAGCGTGCGGGCGTTGTCGCGCAACAGGACAGTCTCGGTGACCTCAAGCTCCAACCGAGACGCTGGAATGTCCGCAGCCGCCACGGCTGCGACGACGGTGCTTACGAGATCGGAGCCGGCGAACTGATCGGCCGAGAGATTCACGGCGACTTTCACATCGTCCGGCCATTCCTTCGCGTCGCGGCACGCCTGCGCGACGGCCCAGTCGCCCATCGCGCCGATGAGACCGATTTCCTCGGCGAGCGGGATAAAATCTGACGGCGGTATCATGCCGTGCTCGGGGTGGTTCCAGCGCATCAGCGCTTCGCACGAGGTGACGCGACCGAGCGACAAGTCGATGATCGGCTGATAGTGCAGTGTCAGGCCGCCAACGGCGAGCGCGTTGCGCAGCTCGGCCTCACGCTGGCGGCGCAGCTTCATCTCCTGCTCGAAGCTCTCTTCATAGAGCACACTCGCGCCGCAACCGTTTGTCTTGGCGCGATAGAGCGCTATGTCTGCCTTCATAAGCAGCGCATCGGGCGTATTGCCGTGCTCGGGCGCGATCGCGATGCCGGCGCTGGCTCCGATGACGATCTGTTGGCCGAAGATGCTGTAGGGGCGACCGATGCTACCGATGACGCGGTCTGCAAGCGCAACTGCACTGGAGCGCGGCATGGCCGGACCATGGACCAGAACCGCGAACTCGTCGCCTCCCAGGCGCGCAATCACATCGCAATTGCGCAGGCTGGCGCGCAGTCGCTCGGCAACCGCTTTTAGCAGCTCATCGCCCGTCGGATGCCCATGGCTGTCGTTGACCTCTTTGAAGCGATCAAGGTCGAGCCAAAGCACGGTGGAAGTCTGGCCAGCGGGGCCTGCCAGCGCCCAGGCCAGCCGTTCTAGGAAATTGCGCCGGTTCGCGAGCCCGGTCAGGGGGTCGGATGATGCAAGATGCGCGATGCGCGCTTCGACGACGCGCTTTTCCGTCACGTCTTCATGAAGATCGACCCAGCCCCCGTCGTGAAGCGGCTGGATGTGAACCACAACGGCGCGTCCGTTACTCAGCTCATGCGTCTTCGTGAAAGGTTCTCCACTGGCAATCGCGGCACGATGGGTTGCGAGCCAGGTGTCGCAGGCGGTTTTCATTTGGTCGGGATCACAGCCCGCGTGGGAAACGAAGTGTTCAATGAAGCGCTTCATCGACACGCCCGGCCGCACCAGTTCCTCTGGGAGACTGTAAAGTTCGCGGTACATGCGGTTGCAGACGACGAGGCGTCCGTCGGCATCGAACATTGATAGGCCGCGCGTCATGTTGTTTAACGCGATATCGAACCAGCCGTTGAGCTTCTCGATTTCGCGTGAGTGCTCAAACAGCATTATGGCGTTGCGCCGGAACACACGCAGCGCGCGAGCCATGTCCCCCACTTCGTCCATGTCGTCCACGGCGGGTACCCTCACCGTCGTGTCGTTGACGGCAAGACGGCGCATTGCGCTTGTGATACTGTCGATCCGCCGCGAGATATTGCGAACGATCGCGACACTCAGCGGACCGGAGAAGAGTAGCGTGATGAGAAGTGCGATCACGGCCCATGTCGTGAGCGCCCTGCCTTCTGCCAGCTGTCGCGCGACTTCGGTGCGGGATTCGGTGATGGTACGGTCACGCACTGAGCTGATGATCTTCTGCACTTCCTGTGCGATGCCGTCGTAGTCGGGCATCGCGGCGAGTGCGGTGCGCTGATTGCCGTTGCTGGCTGCGAGCATCACGATATCGGCCCGGCGCGATAGGCGCTCCAGGTACGGCATGATCATCGTGCGGTCGAAATCCGGGCTGACATCCAGGCTGGCGCGCAATTCCCCGATGAGGGAAGCTGCAGTCCGGCGCTGGCGCAACGCCGTCAGATTGCTGGTGTCCAGCGGCGAGGATTGCACGATGCGGCGGTGACGCTCGAGAAGCACGGCGGCGTCGTTCGCGGTCTTGCCTGTCACCACGACTTTTTGCGTAATGCTTTTCAGTACGCCTGCGGTGTCGTGGACGAAATAGAGAGCGCCCGCTCCGAGCGCCACGACCGCGAAGAGCAGGAGGCCCATCGCCGCGTAGAGTCGCGCTGAAATGCGGCTTACCGAATAGGGCCGCAGGGCGAAGGTGCCCCTGCTAATGCTCAGCATTCCGTTACGCGTGCCTCCATATGAGGCCGCGAACCCGCATGCTCGACCGCCCTGCCAACAGGTGACACGCTATCGGTTCGCCCAGCGCGCACATGGCTCCAATTCCCTCACGGTTAGTGAGAATTATACTCAATTCTCGCAATTATAAGTTGTGGCGATGAAGTTTGCGTTAAGCCGCGCGCTGTAATTTCGCGCGTCTGCGCACGCGCAGAGCACGACCACCGATTTCTAGCCAATTGATTATGCTGGCTTAATTTAGGGGCATATTGACGTAGAGTTTGCCGCCGTAGGCCCTGTAGTCATCACTGCCAAGACCGTCGATGGATCCGGCCGCACGCAGCGTATAACCCGAAGTCGCGATAAAACTCGCTCCTAGTTCAACCTTGGCGCGAATATCGTCCGTTCCTGGTTCGATGCCGTCAAGGGTAGCTGGGTTCTCACGGTCGAAATCCCAAATACCCTGGATCGACAGGGAGGGCTCGAAGATCGACCCGTCGCCGAGCTTGAACTTGTAACCGACCTCGGGCCCGAAGTTCAGCCGGCCGAGCTTCACGGTCTGACCGGCGATGGCGATGCCGTTGCTGTCGACATAGGATTCAATGTCCTCGTCGAAGTATGCGACGCCGGCGGTCGGCGTGAAGCGCCAAGGACCGAACTCCCAGTTGCCCGTCAGGTTGGCACGCGCAAGCCAGCGCTCGGTCTCGAAGCTATCCGTATAGGTATCAAACGGGCTGACCGTATTGTCCGACCGCCCCCAGGCCGCGCGCGCATCGAAGTAGAGGTTGTCGGTCAGGCGCGCCGCGATGTAGGGTCCCGTCATCCAGCCGTGCCCCTTCACGTTGCTGCCGAGCAGCGATGATTTTTCGTCGGCAAAGTCAAACTGAACCAGCATGCCGACCAGTAGGCCCGGGTGGACGAGGTAATCGCTGCCCACATACATCACGCCGATATTGCCGCTGGAGCCAACCCCATCGTCGTCGAAGTGGGTCGAACGTCCTTCGATCCAGACGTCGAAGGCGGGATTCACCGCGGTCGACGTTTCCGACGATCCTGCGCCACCGAGCGCCATGCGGCCGGCCGGAATGCCTTCCACCCCCGACGACGCCTCACTTTTCTCCTTGCGCGCATAAGCCAGCATTTGCTGAAGGCTGGTGGCGAAGGCGATGCGGCCTGCGCTGCCATCATCGTCGGCCGTGACCGCCACGTCGACCGGTGCACGGCTATCACCTGCATAGCCTGCGATCTGACCATCGGAGGATGTGCCTCCGCCGAAGATCGAACCGGAAAGCCGACGGAAGTTCTTCGTACGGTCGGCGTCATCCGACGTCAGAACGTCGGCGCGGTGGGCTACGAAATTCTTGATGACTTCCGCCGTGCGTTTTTCGATGAACGCGGTTCCAACGGCGAGCGTGTATGTCTTGATGCCCGCAAATCCGTAGGTGTCGCTGGCCTTGATCGCGAAGGTGAAGACTCCGTTTGCGGTGGGCGTTCCCGATAGAACGCCGGTGGTGGCGTCGAGACCGAGGCCAGGCGGCAGCGAACCGGAATCGACGTTGAAGGTGTAGGGCCCGGTGCCACCAGCTGCCACAAATGTCTGGGCGTAGCTGGTTCCTTGATCGCCAGGAGGGAGCGAAGCCGGCTGGAGGGCGATGTCAGGGGCCCCAATACTAATTGAATAGGTCTTGCTGGCAGTAAAGCCCAGGTCGTCGGTCGCCGTCACCGTGAACGAGAATGTACCGGATGCGGTGGGCGTTCCCGAGATGCTGCCGCCGGGCGCGAGCGTCAGGCCGGTTGGCAGAGCTCCCGCCGAAACGATGAAGGCATACGGCGCAGTACCGCCGCTCGCCGTAACGGTTTGGCCATACGCTGTACCCCCTGTGCCCGCGGGCAAGCTCGCCGGGGTGATTGCGATGGTCGGTGCGTCGATCGTGATCGTGTAATTACGCGCACCCGTAAACGGGCCGCCATTTGCGGCCGATGTGGAATCGGTCGCGATGATCGAGAAACTGAACGGTCCGGCCGTCGTCGGCGTGCCGGAGATGACGCCCGCGGACGAGAGTGTCAGACCGGGTGGCAGCGATCCGGTGATAGTAAATGTGTGGCCTGGTGTGCCGCCGCTGGCGGTGACTGTTTGATTGTACGACTTCCCTGCGGTCGCTCCAGGGAGCGACGCAGGGTTCACAGCGATGGCCGGAGCACCGACCGATACGTCCACCGTCGCGGTCGCCGCATTGTAGTTGGCATCCCCCGCCT
>CAZYXX010000007.1:0-164515 GCA_964651805.1 uncultured Hyphomicrobium sp.
CAGGACCCCGCCGTCTGCGTTTCCCTTCCTTCAAATTCAATTGTCAAAGAGCAAATTCGAGAACACAAACCCGCCCGGCGGCGTGACCGCCGGATTTTTCGAGACAACGAAGCCCCCACCGGCTTAACCGGCCCAGGCCTACAGCGTTCCGATGATTTATGCCCTGCGAGGGCGGCGAAGCAGTGTGTGCTCCGCGCAAGGCCCGTTTAAACAACAAGCAGGCCCCGGTGTCAACACTGATTTAGAAATTCTTCGACCTGTGGATAAGTCTCTCATTAACTTATTATTATGCAATAATTTCAATTTCTTGTCTCGTCTTGTTCTCGCGCCTTCCTAGCTGTGGCCGCAAAAAAATCTTCATATAACCGGTCGCCTTGAGACCGCCTGTTTTAAGCCGTGAACTCGCGTTGCAAGCACGCGCGTCGGCCACCGGCCGCCGAGTGTGCAGCTGTTCGGCTTATGAAAGCTGGGCTTTTTGCCGGTTGCGAGACGATTCTCGTCATGATCGCCTCAGGTCAGCAAATCGTGCCTAGTCTTCGCCGAAGACGGGTGGGGAACATCGGTTCGTGTCGATTCGCACCAAAAAAGGTTTGCGAGCGGCCGAGGGCATTTTTGCCCTCGAGCAGGCAGCGACTGCGCTGCCCGATGCGTACCGCGGGCGCGGCGGAACGTTCTTCAAGGACATCTATGACGCCGATCACGTGGAGATGCGCTCCAGCGGACGCTTCCGGTGGATGCTCAGCACTTGCCTTGCCGCGACCGTCGGCGCGGTCGCCATCCTGATCGTCGTCTACGGATCGACAGACAACGAACGCGATATCGGTCTGCTGCCAACGCTGCAGACTTTCCGTGACGGCACCATGCCGTCGGCGCCGACATTCACGGTCAAGAATGCGGGCGGGCTCAAATGGGTCATGCCACGCACAGACAGGCTACAACTTACGGCCGGTGCGCTGTCGACACGCTACATCATTCATGAATCCTCAAAGAGCCGTCGCGATGGGCGCGAGTATGTTCGCCAGAAGCCGTACGCGCGCATTGTGGCGCGGCTCGCCGCAGTGCCCGACGACACCGAAGAGAAGATCCCGGCGTTCAATCCGTTCAAGCTCTATGCGAACAGCCAACCGGTCGCGTCCAATGACGACGCCGACGAGACCGCGGGCAGCGGTCTGTCTCGGTCTGACGTTTCGGTAAAGGTCGTCGAGCTGCTCGGCGGAATTCTGCCGGGTGAAGACGGGCAAGAGCTCGATACGCAGGAGGTTCAGGACATCGTCGAACGCAACGCCGAACTGGCGGTGAAGCCGGTCGTCGATGGCGGTGACCTGCCGCTCGATGCGGTCGGCGGCGAGATCTTGCACGCGAGCATTGATGACAGCGCCTGGCAGCCGAAAGCGGCTTCATCCACGGCGCTCAACACGACCGACATTTTTAAATCGCCAGAGACGGGGGAAGATTCCGCCGTCGATCTGGAAGGCGGCGAGGTCATGCTCGTCGAAGTCGGGCCGAACGATACTCTCGCCTCGATCCTCACCCGCGCGGGTGCTGATTCCTGGCAGGCGCGAAGCATGATCGAAGCGGCGCAAAACATCTTCCCCGAAAGCGCGCTCGTGCCGGGACAAGAAGTGCGCATCACGCTCGTCCCGTCGCTTACGCAGACCGATAAGAAGGAGCCGGCACGCTTCTCCATTCTATCCGACGGCCACGATCATCTCGTGACGGTGTCGCGCAGCGCGGCCGGCGAGTTCATCGCGTCTGCTCAGCCGCAGATCAATGAAGAACTCAGCCGTAGCGTGCTCGCGGATGGCAGCAACGCGCAAAATTCCACGCTCTATGCCGGCGTCTTTTACGCTGGCCTGATGCAGAGTCTGCCGGCTGACACCATCATGCAGATCATGCGGATCAACGCCTTCGATACCGATTTCCGCAGACGCGTTCGGCCCGGCGACACGCTCGAGACGTTTTTCGACATGAAGGACGATCAAACGACCGACGGGCCGCCGGGAGAATTGCTTTATACGGCGATCAACAGCGGCGGATCGGTGTTCAAATTCTATCGCTTCCGAACCAGCGACGGCGTGGTCGACTACTACGACGAGAATGGCAACAACTCGAAAAAGTTCCTCATGCGCAAACCGGTGCGCGGTGACGACGTACGCCTAACGTCCGGTTATGGCGTGCGCTACCATCCACTGCTTAACACCCGCAAAATGCACACCGGCGTCGATTGGGCGTGCGCGCCGGGAACGCCCATTCTCGCCTCGGGCAACGGCACGATCGAGGAGGTCGGGCACAAGGGCTACTACGGCAACTACATCCGTATCCGTCACGCCAACGGCTATCACACGGCCTACGGCCACATGAGCAAATTCGCCGAAGGCATCGAAGCCGGCATGAAGGTGCGCCAGGGCCAAACGATCGGCTACGTCGGCTCAACGGGCCTGTCGTCGGGTCCTCACGTGCACTTCGAGGTGCTCGTCAACTCGCGCTTCGTCGATCCGATGTCGATCCAGGTACCGCGAGAACGCAAGCTGGAAGGCCGGGAATTGCAGGACTTCCAGAAGGAACGCGCACGCATCGAAGAGTTGATGCGGCGCGCACCGGTTTCGACGACGAACAAGTAATGCGGGAATAAACCGCGCATTTCTAGGCCGCCGATCAAACAAGCCCCGTCAGATAATAGACCGCGATCACGACAAAGACGGCGAGAGTCTTGATGCACGTGATTGCGAAAATATCGCCGTAGCTTTGCCGGTGCGTAAGCCCGGTTACCGCGAGCAGGGTGATCACCGCACCGTTGTGGGGCAGCGTGTCCATGCCGCCGGACGCCATCGAGGCGACGCGGTGGAGGACTTCGAGCGAAATTCCAGCGGCGTTGGCGGCAGCGGTGAATTGCTCCGCCATTGCCGCAAGCGCGATGCTAAGCCCGCCTGACGCGGAACCTGTGATACCGGCGAGCGTCGTCACCGTTATCGCCTCATTCACGAGTGGATCGGGAATGGCTTTCAGCGCTTCCGAGATCACAAGGAAGCCAGGCAATGCCGCGATAACCGCGCCGAAGCCGTACTCAGACGCGGTGTTCATGGCGGCCAATAACGCGCCGGCGACCGCCGCTTTCGTGCCTTCGGCAAATGTCGCCGCCACGGTTTTCCATGCAAAAAAGAGGACGGTCGCGATTCCGAGGAGTAGGGCGCCTTCGACGGCCCACAACGCGGTGAGCGATGCAACGTCAGCCGTCACGGGCTTGCCGCCTGGTGTCAGGACGCCTTCATAGCTCTGGCCGTAAACCGCCGGGATCGCCATCGTCAGCAGCTTGCTCGCGACACCTACGACAACGAGCGGCAGCAACGCGATGAACCAGGGAACATCGCTCGCGCCTTCGGGCACCTGCGGCTCGTTCAGATGGCCTTCGCCGTATCCCTCGCCGGCGGCAAGGGCGGAGCGGCGGCGCCGGTCGAGGTAGATCAAGCCTGCCGTCAGGATGAACAATCCGCCGATCGTGCCGAGCATAGGGGCGGCCCAGGCCGTGGTTTTAAAGAACGTCGTGGGGATGATGTTCTGGATCTGCGGCGTGCCGGGCAGCGCGTCCATTGTGAACGTGAAGGCACCAAGCGCGATGGTTGCAGGAATGAGCCGCTTTGGGATGTCGCCCTGGCGGAAGAGTTCGGCGGCAAACGGATAGACGGCGAAGACGACGACGAACAATGAGACGCCGCCGTATGTCAGCAGTGCCGCGACGAGCACGATCGCGAGCATCGCACGCTCGTTCCCCAGCACGCCGATGACCGCGGCGACAATGGCGCGGGCAAAGCCTGCGATCTCGACCAGCTTGCCGAAAATGGCGCCCAGCAGAAACACGGGAAAATAGAGCCGCAAGAAACCCGCCATCTTCTCCATGAAAACACCGGTGAAGACGGGCGCGACCGCTGACGGGTCCGTCAACAGCACGGCGCCCATGGCGGCGATTGGCGCAAACAGGATCACGCTGTAGCCGCGGTAGGCGACGACCATCAAAAACACAAGCGCAGCGATGGCGATCAGGAAGCTCACGGCGTATCCCCCCAGATTGCGCGGCCCTGCAGTCTAACCGCTTCGAGCGGTGCCGGCATCGGCGCGGCAGCGGGATTGTGAAACTCCATGTCGCATGGGCGGCGTGGACCTAATCAATGCTTGCAGGACAATGCGTTAAGCATACGTCGCAGGCCGGTTGCCATCATTTCGCCCCCAGTCATTTGGTGCATATGCAGCAGCGGGAAATCGACCGACGACACTGGCTGTCGACACTGGGGACTGGGGTAAGTCATGTCTGCCCGTACTGCGCAATCTCATGCCGCGCTCAATCCGTATCGCGATTTCGACTTCGCGTTCGAGGACGAGTTCGAAGACGACGACGGCATTCCGCAAGAGCTCGTTCTCGGCGAGCGCATTTGTCCGCCGCCTACGCAACGCCGAAGCACGATGCTTCCCGCGTTTCTTGCCATCATCGTGTTTTCGGGCATCGGCTGGGCGCTGATGCAAACGCGAGCGCTTTGGGAGCCGATTGTTGCGACCAAGATCGCCGCCATCACTTCCACGATCGAGGCGCACGGCGAGCAAGCGCCTCAAGCGTCGCCGGCCACCGCGCCAGCCCCGACGCCGACGCCGATCGAACCGCAAGCGCGCGAGATCGCCGACGCACCTGGCGCGGACGCCGGCACGGCCGCGCCTTCGGCCGTACCCGTCGAACCCGTTGCGACGAGCGAGCCGGAAGCGTTCTCGCCCGAGCAGGCGGCCGAGGGTGACGCCAACGATGCACCCGCCGAGGAGGTCGTGGCACCGCTACCGCCGCCGGTCGCGGACCCTGCGGACCCTTACCAGCAGCGCGCCATCGCTGTCGGCCTGCATCCCGATCTTTCGCGCGGCCTTCTGCGGCGCATGTCCGATATCGACTACCGCAACGCCGGCATCGCGATCAGAAAAGCGCTCGCCGAGACGCCCGAAGGCGAGGTCTACAGTTGGCCACGCGGCAAGCAGGCCGCGTCAAAGCTCGCGCTGTTCGAGGTGCATTTCGTCAAAGGCATCTCGCCGGACTGCCGCCGCTACGTCGTGACCGTCACCAAGGACCGCTGGACGACGACGGCGCGGCCGATGGAAAAATGCGGGCTGCGGCCGCCGCCGGCCCAGAGGCGCAGCTAAGTGGCCGCGATGGAGCGAGCGCAATCGTCGCGGCGGGTCTCGCGAGGGGAGCAAATTCGCAGAAATTCGCGTGTTCGGCGGAATTCGCGCAGGGGTCTACGAGCCCGTTTTAGCGCTTATTTCCTGGCGCCACGCGCTGACAATCATCACTTGGAAGCATCGCGTCTTTCTCTTGCCTTTGTTGGGGGTACCAACTCAGTTCGACGATGATTCGGACGGGTGCTGATGGGGCGCTTCCGCCGAGTTCTACCAATCACGTTGTTCGTATGGGGGACGACATGAAATTCGCAATCTACAGCCTTGCTGTCTGCACAGTCACGGCCGTGCTGCCGCTTGCCGCGACCGCGGAGCCGCGCGCCGTTTCGGCCGAGACAAAACAGGCGGCGCAGATGCTTGCCGCGCGTTTCGCCGGCGATGCCGAGCCCGCTGCCCCGGCGGCCCAGCAACCGGCGGCAGCGCCGGAGGCGGCGGTTGACGCGAGCGCGGCTGAGGGCGAGGCCAGCGCCTCGGCACTGATGGCCGGATTATCGCAAACGGCACGCGCAGCAGGCGAGCACGCGGCGCAAAAGCCCGATGCGCCGACAGGCGACACGCCCAAGCCGGTCAAGCGCGCGAAACGCACGTCACCGGCCGAGCCGGTTCCCGCGTTCGCGACGACAACGACGCCCACGAAGCGTAAGGCGCAGGCGCAGGCCGTTGCCGCGAGCGACGATCCGCCGACGATCGGGATGCGTCCGCGCGACGGCATCAACGATTCCGAACCGGTCGACATCACGAAGATCTTCAAGCCGTCGCAGTGGTTCGGCGGTGACGACAAAAAGCCTCAGCAGCGCGGTGTCTCGGCGTCGTTCACCAACTAAGTCGCGCAACCCTCCTTGAGATCAAAACGGCCGCACGCATGTGCGGCCGTTTGCTTTCGAACTCGCGAAGCGGGCTCAGACCCTATCGCGCACGCTCTATTCGCTCAGGCCTTGTTGATGGAGCTGACGGCAATCGTGGTCAGCTTGGCGTTGGCAGCCTTTTCCTGATCGAGGATCGCACTCAGCATGTCGTGCGCCTCGTCCTCGCCCAGCGCCTTGGCCCATTCGCGCAGCGTGCCGTAGCGGGCGATTTCGTAGTGCTCGATCGCCTGGCAGCAGCCGATGATCGAGGCGTTGCGGGCGACGGTGCCATCGGCCTCGTCGATCACGCCCTCGCACTCCTTGATGAGCCCTTCGATGGCATCGCACTTCTCGCCTTTGACCGGCACGCCGACCGACTTGAACACTTTTCTCAGAACCGCGATCTGGTCCTTGGTTTCGGCGAGGTGCTGCTTCAGGCCCTTCTTGAGTTCGGCGTTCGAAGTTGCCTCGATCACCTTGGGCAAGGCTTTCGAAATCGCGTTCTCGGCGTAGTAGACGTCCTGCAGCGTGTGAACCATCGCGTCCTTCAGCGTCTTCATGCACGGTCTCCAAAGGCGGTTCCGATAGGTGGATACGATTGACGGGAGGCCCGGTATTCGACAACGCCGGACCTCCTCGTTCGATGCGCTGGTGCGCGAGTTACGCGCCGGCCTTGCGCTTTACTTCGCCGGCGATTTTCTGCGCTGCGCCCTTGGTCTGCTGGGCGAGACCTTCGGCTTCCAGCCCGGGCGAGCCCGCGGCGCGGCCGGCCGCTTCCTTCGCCTTGCCGGCAGCCGTGTTGGCGTGGCCGCGCACGGTGTCGGCGACGCCGCTGCTCTTGGCGCGGTCGATGGTTTCATGCACAGCTTCCTTTGCATTGCCGACCGCTTCCTGGGCCTCGCCCTTCAACTCTTGAACCTTGCCCCTGGCCTGCATCTCTGCCGAGCCGATGGCTTTGCCGATGCCCTGCTTCACATTGCCGATCGCCCGGTTGGCTTTGCCGGCAAGCTTGTCGCTGGTGGCGCTCATGTTCGCATTCTCCTCATTTTTCCGGGGGCGCGGAAATCTCCCGCGATCATCACGTGCCTAGAGACGCGCGAGCGGCCAATCGGTTCCAGGCGGCAAAACTCATTCTCGACAATCGCGCACAACAGCATTGCTTGCGCGCGGTGCGCGCCCGCATCCGCCATGAGGTTGAAGGCGCGTCCGCCGTGCGCTTGCGGCCAGCCCGACAACCCGCCTCGCCAATGCCGAGCCGGTTGCAAACGAGAGATGAGGCGGCGACGACGGCCCGGCCTTCATTTTAGTTCAGGGATGCGGCCAAGCCGTCATCGCCCGCGGAAGGGTCGAGTTGTTCGCCCGCGCAACCCCATGCGGCATCCGTTACGCATGGGCTCCGAGGTCCGGCGGTGGCTGTTGCCCACATGCCGCCTTTACGCCACGAAGGCAGAACGACCGGCAACGATCTGATGGCGCCGCTCGATCCCGACACCGCGCCCCGTTGATGGAAGTCAGCGGATCCATAACCCTCATTGGCGAGGCGCGTGGATGCGAGTATGCGGGAGCGCGCAAGCCCGGGGATAAGTTTTTTTGACCGTGCGTTCAGAGGCGGGCGAACCACGCCAGTTTCCCGCTACGCAGCTTCTTCGGCCCAGTTCGGAAACGGGTCGGGGAGACCGGCCCATGCACTGGTGTCGATCGGACCGGTTTCGGAAAGCTGAAGAAGGCAGGCGTCGAGTTCGGCGATAATGGCAGCCTTGTCCATGGCCTTCGTTCCGATGAAGACGATCTCTTGCCTTCGATCGCCCCACTGCTTGTCCCAGCTCCTGTTGATGCGCGCGACCAGGCCCTCTTCTTTCGGCCAATTCTTTTTCGGTATCGCCGCCCACCAATATCCAATTGCTTCATATCGAACGAGCGCGCCCGCGTGCGCGATCTCGCCCACCCATTGCGGTCGCGTTGCCAGCCAGAAAAAGCCCTTCGCGCGGATCACGCCCCGCCACGGTGCGTTGAAGAAAGCATAGAGTTTTGCGGGATCGAAGGGACCTCTGGCACGGTATACGAAGCTCGATATGCCGTACTCTTCAGTTTCCGCACGATGATCGCTGAAGCCATTGAGCTCCTTGAACCAGGTTGGATGGCGATGCGCCGCTTCAAAGCTGAAGAGGCGCGTATCGAGAATGTCTCGCGAGGCCACGCGCCCGTTGCTCGCCTCGATGATCCGCGCGTCGGCGTTCAGCGATCTAATGATGGCACGTGCGGCATCAACCTGCTGGCGAGAGGCGATGTCGATCTTGTTCAGAACGATCACGTCTGCGAACTCGATCTGGTCCACCAGGAGTTGAACCAGCGAGCGCTCGTCTGCCTCCCCGGCAATCTCTCCGCGATCCTTGAGGAAATCGTGGGACGCGTAGTCCTTGAGCAGGTTCGCCGCATCGACGACCGTTACCATGGTGTCCAGCCGCGCCACGTCCGATAAACTTTCTCCGTTCTCGTCTCGAAACTCGAACGTGGAGGCAACGGGTAGGGGCTCGGCGATACCCGTGGACTCGATCAGCAGGTGGTCGAAGGATCGCTTGGCGGCGAGGCGGCGGACCTCCTTCAAGAGATCGTCGCGGAGCGTGCAGCAGATGCAGCCATTGGTCATTTCGACCAGCGTCTCGTCCATGCGCGAGAAGTTCGCGACCCCCTTGTCGACGAGATCCGCATCGATATTGACCTCGCTCATGTCGTTCACGATTACCGCGACCTTCAGGCCTTCACGGTTGTTCAGGATGTGATTGAGAAGCGTTGTCTTTCCCGCGCCAAGAAAGCCGGAAAGCACGGTGACCGGCAGCCGTTGGTCGATCGGCTTATTGGAATTCCTTGGGTGCGGCGTGCGACTTGAATCCATGGACGAGCCTCCGGAGCGTTTGATCGAAACTTACGGATGTTATAATATCCGTCAAGTACCCTTACGGAGAGCAAGGGTCATGGCAACGGGTTAGCTGCGTCTCGGGCGGTTCGGGCTTTTGCGGGAACTGGTAGGCGTTGCCCAGAACCGTTGCGCCAGTACACCGAGCGACCGGCGCCATCTCGCGGCACTCAGTCCTGATACGGCGCCGCGTCGGTAGCTGTCAGCGGAGCCGTACCTTCATCCCGCGCGGGCGTTCGCGTCAGGGACGGCGCGTGGATAACCGACGGCTTAGTCGCAGAAGCGGGCTGCCGCCACCGCAGGTGAACTTTCGACAAACGTTGGCGATGAGGTCTGGTTTGAAATGAAGAGCAGCCGCATTGGCACTGGCGGCTTTGAAGGTTCGTGACGCGGAGCGGACCTGAGGAGAATGCGACGCAAAGGTTTATTGCGCGTTGGAGCAGAGTGGTCTTGCCGTTGGGCTGGCGAAGGTTGGTATTTTGACTACTCGGTAGCGTGACTGCTAGCGAGAGCCGTAAATCGGAGACAGAATTGTCGCGTACGTCCGGATCTGTTGATCGAAATCAAATAGGCTCGATCACGGTAGCTATAAAAATTTTGAATAGTTGCTTGTGGTGACAGATCACCGGGCTCTTGCACTTTCTGCCGAGCGGCTTGGCCGTGTCAGAATGTAGAGAGGCGGGCTACCTCACCCGTTGGCATAGGGCGTGATGGCCGCTGGTGTTTCTCGCCGATGCGAAGGTGTCGAGATGAACGCTGCCGTTAAACTCGGAAAATGCGTCTGCATTTTATTGGTCGCGCAGTTCCCGTTGCAAGCAATCGCACAAGATGCCGGCGACGGTGCGCGAGGGCACGAATACGCCAGGACACACTGTGCACAGTGCCACGGAGTTGAAGCCTCACCGAATGACTTCTCTCCTAATATTGACGCGCCAGATTTTGCAGTCGTTGCGAATACGCGAGGCATGACAGAGCGAGCCATCAGAGTCTGGTTACAGACGTCGCATCCGACGATGCCCAACTTCATAATTTCTCCATCTGACCAAGCCGACCTTGCGGTATACATCATGAGCCTGCGCAAAAAAAATTGATGCTTGCTCATGAAAATTCGAGGACGCCCTGGGTCGCGCCACGCAGCCGACGCAGCGCCAAAGGGCAGTAGCGATGCGCGCAGGAGATGAGGGCAAAGGCGGCGTTCGGCCCTGAGCGTCGGCTGGACGACTTGCTCCTTGCGTCCGGTTTTCACGTCAGAGCGGTCGAAGCTGCGGCGTCTGGCCGACGGATCATGCTGACGCAAAGTCGACGTTCTGTACTTGGCCCGCTTGCTTAGGAACGGCCCGGACGTTGCAAACCCTGTTTCGCAGGCCAATCCGAGCTTTGCCGATCAATGCCGATCGGAAGTGGAACAACCGCCTACCTGGCGGCATTTCACCATTATGGATGCCAACCAAGAACCAGCACTGAGGCGCTTTCTGGCATTTGAAGCCATACTGGGCGTGGCGCTTAGTATCCTGTTTGCTTGGACCCTACTGCTCCTCGATACATTCGGCATGGGAACACTCGTTGCGAACTCCAGTCACGCGGGCACGACTTTGATTTTTTTGCTAGGCGGCGTGACGAGTTTGGCTCCAGTCCTCTGGGCGATCAGCGTCGGGTGTCTGAAGTCGCCGGATTGCTAGCGGCGGGCCGCCGGAGGGTTAATCGTCCACGAGCTTTCAGCGATTGATGTCGTGATCCGCGCATAGCCGTTCCTGCTTCTGCGCATGGCGTCCGACCGCCACTTCCGCTTAAGGTAGAGTTCTGCCCTGCTGTCGCGAATTATGACAGTTTGAGAAGTTACGGAGCGTGGTATTCTCAGCGAACGTGTCGCTATCATGATGTAACTCTCAGCGTCGTTGCCGACCCATGCCCGACAATCAGCTGACAGAAGCGCGTGCCGAGGCCAATTTCATTCTTGGCCTTAAGGACAAACAGCTCGCCGATCTCTTTTTTGCAAAGAGCATGAGTCGCAATCTTGCGCGGATGGTTCGTCGCCTCGACCGCCTTGTTCGGCACGGCGGCGAAGACAAGACGCTTGGCGAGAATGCGCTGAAGCGCTTGGGTTTCGACCCACTCGGCTGACTATAAAAAATCGCTCGATCGTTCGAGGATACACATGCGAGCGGAAGATGAAGTCGTTACCTCTCCCCTAAGCCGAACACTCGAAATTTCGGGGCACGTCGTGACAATCGCAATATATCGCGGCACCCAACTGGGTGACGACTGGATGCTTGAGGTGGTCGACGAGAGAGGAATCTCGAACGTCTTCAACGAAATGTATTCAACAGATCACGCCGCCCTCGAAGCGGCGATTGACGCGCTCCGCCACGCCATAATGTAGCGGTCGAGCATCTCTGAAAAACGCAGGGATGTGATTAACTTAGGACGCGGTTGCGGGCGCGCGTGCTCGCGCCTGCGCCTGACGAAAGCGGCGAATATGGCGGCATCGAAATCTCGCCTGGGTGGGTTGCGACTACCCGCGCAGGTTCAATAGCGCGCTACCCATAAGAATTCGGCGACTGACCGTCAGGGTGTGGTCCTGGCGGCGCCGGAGCGATATTTCGTCACCACACAAGGACGCGGTGCAACAGCGGCCATGTGTGGGAGAGCGCAAATGGAAAGGAAGCACACCGGCGAGAACGCTAAACTCCGTAGGCGGACTATTCGCTACGGCATGCCGCTCGCTGTTGGACTGTCACTCGTCTCGCTCACGCTGCTTACCCGATCGCATACGTTCGGCGGCCTTATCGACCCAGTGCCGGTCGCTTCCACCATATTCGTCACCTTCGCCGATGATCGCTGCGATCCTCCCACATGTCGGTGACGGTGGCCGGTGACGGCGAACGGCAGGATTGCAGACCACAACGCGAGTGCCCATCACATGACCGACACAGTCACGCGACGCGCCAGGACACGCACCGGACAGGGCCACGCCACGGCAGCGAAAGATATGCCGGCCCGAGTCGCGTCGCGTCCGATACGTATCGTTATCGCGGACAACAGCCACATCGTTCGTGCGGGCGTTAGAAACCTCGTAACGGGCGATCCCCGCTTCTTCGTGGGAGATACGGTGGGCAGCGGTGAAATGCTCATGCATGCGCTCGATGAGCAACCCTACGACATCGCCATCATCGGCTGGACGTTTCCGGGAATGAGCGGGGGCGACGTACTGGCTACCTTGAAGCGGCGCCGTTTCGAGACACGCGCGATCGTCTATACGGGCCAAACAGGCCCGCTGGTGCTGCGCCAGGCGGTTCTGCTGGGCGCGTGGGCGTTCGTATCGAAAAGCGAGGACCCGGCCGAGCTGCTTGCGGCGATTTCGGCGGTCTCGAAGGGACGACTGTCGTTTCCCTATTCCGCCGCGCAATGCATGGGCCGATCGCCGCTCGACGATATCACCGTGCGAGAGTTCGAGCTCTTGTCGCTGCTGGCCGACGGGCTCAGCAATGCGGAGATCGCGGTGCGCTGGCGGATCTCGCGCAATACCGTCAAATATCACCTCAAAAATCTGTACGGCAAATTGGGCGTCAATAGCCGCACCACGGCCGTCGCGCTGCTGCTCAGCAACAAGGGCCGGAACGCGGTCGACGACGATGAGCCACATCCGGCCGGCGCCAAGGTCGACGACCAGCGGCAGACGACAGATCCATTATCGCGCGCCGGACACTGCGCCAGGTAGCAGAAGCGCGGTGTCCCAATCGCGCTATTTCACCCAGAGAAGGGCGGCATGCTCCGCCTCAGCGCGGCTCTTGGACATGCATATGCGTTCCGCTGGGGCTGGCGGGATGCGTGGCCGGGGCGCGGCGCGCAGACGTCGGCGCCTCGGGTGCGACTATCGGACTATCGCTTGAACTTGGCAGCTTCCTCGGAGCCGCCGGTGGCGTTGCCAGCGCTGTAGGAGTGCGCGCCAACACCGGCGAGCTTGCCGCCCTGGACAATCAGATACTCGTTGCGGATCGGCTTGCCCGCGAAGTAGCACTCAAGGATCTCGCGAACGCCGGCCGCATAGCGCGTCTGGGCCGAAAGCGACGTGCCCGAGATGTGAGGTGTCATGCCGTGATGCGGCATCGTCCGCCACGGATGATCCTGCGGCGGCGGCTGTGGGAACCAGACGTCGCCGGCGTAGCCCGCCAGCTGGCCGCTCTCCAATGCGCGCACGATCGCGTCGCGGTCGCACAGCTTGCCGCGCGCGGTGTTGACGAGGTAGGCGCCGCGCTTGAACAGCTTTAGCGTCTTGTCGTTGATCATGTGCTCCGTCTCGGGATGGAGCGGGCAGTTGAGCGTGACCACGTCGCAAGCCGGGTACATGTCTTGGGGCGTGGCGTGCCAAGTGAGGTTTAACTCCTTCTCGACCTCCGCCGGCAACCGGTGACGATCCGTATAGTGGAGATGGACGTCAAAGGGCTTCAGCAGGCGCAGCACGCGCAGGCCGATGCGGCCGGCGGCAACCGTGCCGACGTGCATGCCCTCGATGTCGTAGGAGCGCGACACGCAGTCGGCGATGTTCCAGCCGCCCTTGATGACCCAGTTGTAGGATGGGATGTAGTTGCGCACGAGCGACAACATCTGCATCACGACGTGCTCGGCAACGCTGTTGGAGTTGCAATAGGTGACCTCGGCGACCGTGATGCCCCGATCCATCGCCGCCTGCAGATCGGTGTGGTCGGAGCCGATGCCCGCCGTCACGATCATCTTGAGCTTGGGCGCCTTGGCGATGCGCTCGGCGGTCATGTAGGCTGGCCAGAACGGCTGCGAGATCACGATCTCGGCGTCGTGAAGCTCCCGGTCGAGCTTCGAGTTCTTGCCGTCCTTGTCGGAGGTCACGACGAGGGTGTGACCGTTGGTCTCAAGAAACTTGCGCAGGCCGAGTTCGCCAGAGACGCTGCCGAGCAGCTGACCCGGCTTGAAATCGATGGCGGACGGCGTGGGCGCGGTCTGGCCGTCGGGATATTTGGTGATTTTGGGGATGTCGTCGCGGGCGTAGGATTTCGGATATCCATCGATCGGATCGTCGTAGAGAACACAGACTATTTTTGCCATGGTGCAATTCCTCTTCCGGATTGTGGCCATGAGAGAGCGCGTCGGCCGGCGGTACGAGCGGCAAACGAATGTGCTGGGACGTTTGATCGATGGCAATCAAACGGGCAGCAGATACCGCCTGCTCAGCTCCGTTGGAGCAGCCGTTTGCGGGCTGATGCGCTGCCAGCGGCCATTCGAGCTCCTATGCTGGCTGTATACGGTTTTATATGTCGTGATGGCGGATGGCCGTCGCAAGCTCTCGGCGCAAGCAAAATGCCAGCGGCTCGACAGGATGTTTCCGTATGACCGTGGACTGCACAGCGATCTTGGGCGATGTCGCGGGCTAACGCTGGACGAAAAGGCAGTGCTATGCACACAGAGAAATGCGTTCACGTCGGTACGGAGGACGCGCGTTCATTGAGGTCCTGCCATGCTGCCGATCCCGCCCGATATCTTCACCGAACCCACCGACTTTTCCCCCGATGACCTCGCGAACCTGGGTCCGCTAACCGGATTGGCCGGTGTGTGGCAGGCCGACAAGGGTGTCGACATCAATCCCAAGGCGAAAGGCCCCGAACGGCGTGTCTTTCGCGAGCACATTCGAATGGATCCTATCGATCCTCAGACCAACGGTCCGCAGCTCTTCTACGGATTGCGCTATCACATCCACATCAACACGCCGGAGGAAGACATCACGTTTCACGATCAGGTCGGCTACTGGCTTTGGGAGCCGGCAACCGGCCTGATCCTGCAGAGCGTGACAATTCCACGGGGTCAGATTCTTCTCGCATCCGGCCGTGGAAAGCCGGGCGACAAGCAAATCTCCGTCACTGCAACGCGCGGCGATCCGCGCTATGGGATCTGCTCAAACGAGTTCCTGGACGAAGCCTTCCGCACCACGGCCTATCGCTGCGCGATCACCTTCAATGCCGACGGGAGCTGGACGTATGACATCGAAACCGAGCTTCTGGTCAAAGGCCGCGACCAGCCGTTCAATCATCACGACACCAACACGCTGAAACGCGTCGCGCCACCCGAACCCAATCCCCTGGCCGTCATCCTGAAAGATCGAGCCAAACAGCGTTAGGATTGCACACGGGCGCGCGTCAGATCGGCTGGCCGACGTCGATTCGGTTGCCGTCCGGGTCCTCGAACACGAAGGCGCGCAAGCCGTAGTCCTTGTCCTGAAGCCGCTTGATAATGCGTAAGCCTTGGCTCTGACAGATGGCGTGCAGCGCGTCGGCGTTGTCGACCATCATGTGGGCGACATTGAAGGGTGCCGCCTTGTGGCTCGGCTGCAGCGTCAGATGCACTTCGGCGCCGTCGCGCTGCAGAATCATGAAGCCGACAGGATTGCCGTTCTCGAACGTTTTTCTGAAGCCCAGCACGTTGACGTAAAAATCGTGGGCCTTTGCCATGTCCTTTACGGGGAGCATGGCCGCAATCCGCCCGAAGCGAATTGCGCGCGCGGCTGTTTCATTCATCGCACGACCTCTTGTCAGAAGGACGCGAGGACGCCGGCGGCGGACGGTGCCGCGTCGTTGCCGTGTCCCGGTCAGTCGGTGAGGCGGTGCCCACGAGCCGCTTTCTAGCAGGCATAACCGGCGATGAGAACTGCTTGCGAGAGATTGCGCGAACCGCGTGCGGACTTCGCAAGGCGTTCTGCCCGACAGCGGAACCTGAGAGCGCTATAGCTCCTTTTCCGCGACCTGGCTGAGCGAGCCGAAGACGGTGCCGGACCAGCGCTCGACCTTCTCGGGCAGGAACGTGAAGCTCTGCATTTTGTAGACGAGGCCACCCGACATCACGACCTTTTCACTCCCCGGGATGACCTCGACCGAAATGTAGTCGGCGCACGACTGCTTGCCGGCGGCCTTGTTCACGGCGTTGGCGGCCATGATTTCATTCTCGCCCGCGGCGCGCAGCGCGAGAAAGGCGGCCTGGTCATGCCGAGTATCGCAGAAGTAGCCGCCAACGCGGACCGTATCGGCCGCCGTCGCGGCATGGGCTGTGGCGAGGACGAAGGGAGCAAGTGCCAGATGCAGGGGCTTCATGGAACCTCCAGTTGAAAGCGGCCATGCTTGCGCATGTGCCGAATTTCCCCTGGGCGTCCTCACCCGCAACTGCTTCTTTTTCCCGTATACGACTCGATTCCTCGCACGCGATCAATGCTCGCATTTACGCATCTATTTCGCTTTGCGGCCTGCAAAGCAGGCAATTCGGGGAATTCGCAAGCTTTATTAAGTGCGTGACCTGATCGATTTCTGCGCAAGACCTAATGCCGCGTCATTTTATCGATTGGCGTGTGTTGCTGCTTAATCGCACTGCGATATTGCCGTGCCTGAAAGCGCGGAACAACTCCCTCGCTTATTGCCATTTCTTCTCGGTATCATTGCCAAATTTCCATATCTTTATCTTCCAGATATTCCCGGTAACCGCTGTGGCAACATTTCCTGTGACGAGGCAATTGATTGCCTTGGCCGGGCATGACCCGCCGCGATTTGCAAGCGAGCCCTATGTCCGCGCCAAGGCCCATGACGCATAAAAAGGGAGTTGAACGCATGTTGGCTCGAAAACTTAGGGCATCCATTGTTGCCGCAGCAGCATTTGGCGGCGCGCTACTGGCGACACCAATCTTTATGGCAAATGCGGAGACGGCTGCTCCGGCCGGGGCGCTCACGCCGCCGTATGTCCTGATCATGGATCAGAAGCCCGATGGCGGCGCCATTGTCATGAAGTACATCTACATGCCTGTTAACGGCTACGTACTGGTATTTTCGACTGATGCGGACGGAAAGCCGACCGGAAAGCCGATCGGTGAAATCGCGCTCAAATCCGGCGATCATCGCGATGTCAAAGTCGGGCTGAAGCCGGCACCCAAGGCGAAATCGACCCTCTTTGCAGACATCTACGTCGATAAAGATGGCGACGGAAAATACGATCCCGCAAAGGATGTGAAATATCCGAGCAGCGGGCCTGAACCGGGAAGCAATTTCTTCACGATTCAATAAAAGCGTGGTCGCTACCGGCAGCCGCGCGCAGAGCAAGATGCGAATAGGGCCGCCGCGGCGATCCGCGACGGCCCTTTTTTATTTAGTCGCGTGGACGCGCGGCAAACCCGTCATCCGCCCGCGATGGCGCCGACAATCAGAAACGGTTGTGCGCCCGTCGCAACCGCTTCAGGCAGCGGCGCGTCGGGCGACTCGAGCGAGAAATCACGCTGACAGGCGAAGAAGCGAATGAACGGGCGGCGGCGCTGCGTCGTGTGATCGCGGATCGTGCCGCGCAGCTCGGGGTGCTTGAATTCGAGTGCATCGAGAATCGTGCGCTGCGTCACGGGTTCGGGGACCGCGAGAGCGATCTCGCCTTCCACGCCGGCATGGCGGCGCAAGTGATAGGGCAGTATGACCCGGATCATCTGATCGTCTGAACCTCAACCGACAGGACGGGCGGCAGATCGTGGACGATGCTCGTCCAGTTGTCGCCGCCGTCGGGCGAGACGTACACTTGGCCGCCAGTCGTGCCGAAATAGATGCCGCAGTCATCGAGACGGTCGACCGCCATCGCATCGCGCAGCACGTTGACGTAACAGTTCTGTTGCGGCAGGCCGCGGGTTAAAGGTTCCCACTCATTCCCGCCCGACCGGCTGCGATAGACGGTGAGTTTGCCGTCGAGCGGGAAGTGTTCGGAGTCGCTCTTGATCGGCACGACGTAAATCGTCTCGGGCTCATGCGCGTGCACGTCGATCACGAAACCGAAATCGGTCGGCAGATTGCCGCTGACCTCGTGCCAGCTGTCGCCCGCATCGTCGCTACGCATCACGTCCCAGTGCTTTTGCATGAAAAGGACGCCCGGACGCGATGGATGCAAGGCGAGGCGATGGACGCAATGACCGACCTCGGCCTCAGGATCGGGAATGTACTGCGACTTGAGCCCGCGATTGATCGGCTTCCACGACTTGGCGCCGTCGTCGGTGCGGAAGGCGCCGGCCGCCGAAATGGCGATAAACATTCGGTTCTGATCCGTCGGGTCGATCAGGATAGTGTGGAGGCACATGCCGCCGGCGCCAGGCTGCCAACTCGCGCCCGAGCCGTGATTGCGCAGGCTCGAAAGCTCGGCCCATGTCGCAGCGCCATCCGTCGTCTTGAAGAGGGCCGCGTCCTCGGCACCAGCGTACACGGTATCTGGATCGTCAAGCGAGGGTTCGAGGTGCCAAACGCGCTTGAACTCCCAGGGATGGGGCGTGCCGTCGTACCATTGGTGGGTGCCTGCTTCACCCTTGTAGACGAACTCGTTGCCGCCGGGCGTCCAGGTGCGGCCGCCGTCGCGCGAGACCTGTATCTGCTGGCCGAACCAACCGCTCGATTGTGACGCATAAAGGCGGTTCGGATCAGCCGGCGAGCCCTTGACGTGATAGATCTCCCAGCCCGCGAAGAAGGGGCCGTCCACCGTCCACGCGTTGCGTCTTGCATCGGAACTCAGGACGAACGCGCCTTTTTTTGTCCCGACCAGGACACGCACGCTGCTCATGCTTGACTCTCCCGAAGATGTTTGCACCAGATGTTCGGGGAACCAATCGGCCAGTCAATTCTGGCCGATGTTCGGCTCGCGGTTAGAAAATCGGGCAACGAACAGGCGATCATCTGCTTCCCGCAGCCGCCGACACACCTCACGCCCCATGTTCATTTGTATGAGTGCGAACTGCTTCAAATCGCGCGCGTAGACTTTGTAGAGATTCGCAGACGAGATACAGATCGCCAGACAGTCTTTGACGGCGCGCACGGACGCGCTGCGATCGCAGTGGTCGATCACCGCCATTTCACCGAAGCAATCTCCTTCCCTCAAGGTTTGGAGATGATGGTCCTGCCCTTGCCAGGACTTCATCACGGCGACCTCGCCGGTTTCGAGAACGAACATCGTATCGCCTTTGTCGTGCTCGCGGAAAAAGTAGTGATGCGCCGGTACGGAGAGGACCGGACACGCGGCGAGCAGGAATTCGATGATCTCCTCGCGAATTCCGCCGAAGATAGGCATTCGTTGCAGAAGTTTGACGCGCGCTTCCTGCATGACGCACTCCGTGCGTTTGAGCTGCCGCGCCCAGCCTAGCACGCCTTTTTCCATGCGCCCCAATGACGCCGGAAAGGCTGAGCGTGGAGCTGCCCGAGCCGTCCTTAACCAACTTGCCTTTGTTTGAGGGCACTCAGGTCAGATGGACGAAAGTCGGGTCCAGTTGGTCGCCGAACTCCATATCCGCATTGGCAGATTCAACCTGTGGGAACTATTCTCCGGGCGATCGTGCACCACAGTCGAAACAAGGATCGCAGCATGGCTCCGCGATGGAATGTCGTTTGGATTACTGGTGCAAGCAGCGGAATAGGTCGGGAACTCGCATTAAAACTCGCAGACAAAGGTAGCGTCGTCGCCGTCAGCGCACGATCGGCCGACAAGCTCGCCGAACTTGCGGGCTTGAACGCAAATATTCGAACCTATCCACTCGACGTCACAAATGCCCAGGCGGCGAGCGATGTCGCGGCCCGGATCGAACGGGAGCTCGGCCCGATCTCGCTCGTCATCCTCAACGCCGGGGTCTGGGACCTCATGTCGGCGTCGAACTTCTCACTCGACACGGCGCGCAAGAGCATCGAGGTGAACTACTTCGGCGTCGTGAACGCGCTGGAACCGGTCATGAAGTCTATGCTCGCGAGAAAGGACGGCCACATCGCGGTCGTATCGTCGGTGGCGGGCTATCGGGGAGGCGGCGCCGCATATTCGCCGAGCAAAGCGGCCCTCATATCGCTGAGCGAGGCGCTCTACCCGCCGCTCAAGGACAACGGCGTGAAGCTGACGCTGATCTGTCCCGGCTTCATCGATACGCCCATGACCGAAGGCAAGGCCGTGCCGATGCCGTTCCGGATCGGCGTCGACCAGACGGCGCGAACGATCATCAGCGGTCTGGAGCGTAGCAAGTACGAAATCGCGTTCCCGTGGCAGATGGCACTGCTCATGAAGTTCATGCGTGTCATTCCCAATCGCCTGTTCCTTTTCATTTCCGGCCGGACGATGCGGCGGGTGCAGGCGGCGCAGGCGCTTCAGGAGCAAAAACACTGAGGTCCCTGGGTGAGGAGATTGCTTGTGCGCGCACGACGATTTGACCTCTCCCTGCCGGCCGCTGCGGCGCTTCTTTTTGCTTCACTCGCCGATGTCGCACCGGCGGGCGCCAACGATGCGGCCGCGCGCGCGCAAATCAGCGCGGCGCTGGAACAATGGCGGCTCGATTTCAACGCGCGCAGGGCCGAGAACATCTGCGCCCTGTTCGCACCGGAACTGCGCTACGATTTCCAAGGCTTGCCGGAACAGAACTATGAGCAGCTCTGCATGCGTCTGCGCGCGGCGCTGGCCGATGAGACAAAGACGTTCCAGTACGATCTGAATATCAAAGAGATCATTGTCTCGGGATCGCTTGCGGTCGTACGGCTGACTTGGACATCGACGCTCACAGCGGCGGACGGCAAGGTGATCACGAAGGAGGACGAGCCCGGCCTTGACGTGTTCCGGCAACAGGATGATGGGTCGTGGAAGATCATCCGCTACATCGCTTATCCGGAAGAGCGGGACGGGCGAGATTGAAGATCTGATCACGAAGCTTGCGGACCATGACCCAGAGCCGTACGATGACGCCGCCGCAGATCAATAACGTAGACCGACGCCGCATTGCGTGCATCGGCGAGAGCTACCGGAGGATGACCGGGCGGGCGCTTGTCGATGCGGGTGGTGATGCGGTCGAAGTGTTGTGGTCGGCGCCGCTCGCGATCGTCGCGCATGGAGCCGAGCCCGATCCCATTTTCTTTTTCGGCAACCGCACGGCGCTTGCGCTGTTCGAAATGGATTTCGACACGTTCACGCGCCTGCCGTCCCGGCGTTCGGCCGAACCGACGCTGCAGGACGGGCGCGCCCGCCTTCTTGAGCGCGTAAGCGAAAAAGGCATTGTCGACGACTATACCGGCGTGCGCATCTCGGCGACCGGCAAGCGCTTCCGCATCCTGAATACCGCGGTATGGAACGTCGCGACCGAGACCGGAGAGTTCATCGGCCAAGCGGCGGCGTTCGCGCAATGGGCCTTTCTCGACGGCGCTAGCCAAGTGCCTGGCCGAGATCGGCGATAAGATCGTCGGGATGCTCAATACCGATCGATAGGCGGATGGTTGAATCGCTCACGCCGATGGCCGTGCGCACCTGCTCCGGCACGCCCGAGTGCGTCGTCGATGCAGGATGGCAGGCGAGCGACTCCGTCCCGCCCAGGCTGACCGCGAGCTTGAATATCTCAAGCCGGTTCAGGAACTGAAAGGCCTTGCGCTCGCCGCCCTTGATGTCGAACGAAAAGGTCGATCCGGCCGCCTTGCATTGGGCCTTGAAGACACGACGGCCCGAAGTTCGCGGTTCGACGAAGCCCAAGTAGTGGACTTTGGCGACGGCAGGATGATCGCGCAGGTATTTGGCGACGGCGGCTGCGTTGCGATTGGCGCGCTCCATGCGCAATTCGAGCGTCTCCAGCGAGCGGCCGAGCATCCAGCACGAGTGGGGATCAAGCCCGGTTCCGATGGCGCCCCGCAGCAGCTTCACCGGGCGCGTCAACGTGGAAGCTCCGAGCACTGCGCCGGCGATGAGATCGGAATGGCCGCCCACGTATTTCGTGAGCGAGTAGACCGACAGGTCGGCACCGAGCGCGAGCGGTTTCTGGAACAGCGGCCCAAGCAGCGTGTTGTCGCAAATCACAATAGCCTTGTGGCTTTGCTTTTCAGACACTTCGTCTGCGATGCGCCGCACGAGACGGATATCAACCAGCGTATTGAGCGGGTTCGACGGCGTTTCGACCAGAAACAGCGGAATGCGTGCGTTCGCCTTCGCGACCGCCGCGCGGATGCTCTTTTCATCGAGACCGTTTGCGAAGCCGACGGCGCGGATGCCCAGCGGCTCCAGCGTGCGCGACAGCAGCGTTTCCGTGCCGCCGTAGAGGGGCTGCGAATGGATGATGACGTCGCCAGGGCGGGCGAAGGCGAGGATCGTGGTCGCGATCGCGGACATTCCGGACGAGAACACCGCGCAGGCTTCCGCCTCCTCGTAGATCGACAGGCGTTCCTCGACGATCTCGCTGTTGGGATGATTGAAGCGGGAATAGACGAGCCCCGCGGCCGAGCCCTTGGGCGGCAGCTTTCTGCCGGCGGTGTAGTGGAAGAAATCGCGCCCTTCCTCGGCGGACTTGAAGACGAAGGTGGAGGTGAGAAATACCGGTGGCTTGACCGCGCCTTCCGAGAGCAGCGGATCATAGCCGTATCCCAGCATCAGCGTTTCGGGGTGGAGCTTGTGCGTGCCGATATGTGTCTTGGGAGGACGCGGAGCGGTCATAGGGGTTGGCTCCCTCTAGAGGCCTGGATCGCTTGCGCGATGGTAGGCTCGGGAGGCAGCGTCCGCCAGCGCGCCGAAGGCGCTGGCTGGCGCCTGAATGGTGGAAAACCATAGCGCTTTCGAGCGCCGGGCGGCGAGCGCAATCCAGCGCGGCGCATGCAGATCTTGGAAAAAAGAAAGCACCCTCTCGCCCAGGGGGAAGAAGGTGCTTGCCGACTATTTCTTGTCCATCTTCAGGCAGACGGAGTTGATGCAATAGCGCTTGCCGGTCTCGCCGGGGCCGTCATCGAAGACGTGCCCCAGGTGTGAGCCGCACTTTGCACACGTCACCTCGGTGCGGATCATGCCGTGCGAGTCGTCATGGTGAAATTCGACCGCGCCCGGCAAAGCGTCCTCGAACGAGGGCCAGCCGGTGCCGGAATCGAACTTAGTGTCGGACGAGAACAGGGTGTTGCCGCAGGCCGCGCAAGTGAAGTTGCCCTTGTCCTTGGTGTAGAGCAGATCGCCCGTGAAGGGACGCTCGGTGCCCTTCTCGCGAAGAACGCGATATTGCTCGGGCGTCAACTTCTCTTTCCAGTGGGCTTCGTCGGTCATGGCGTTTGTACCTTGAGGGTTCTGGGGGTTATTCGGCGGCGACGGCGGTACGCCGCGCTCGCTTCGATTTGTTCACGGGCAATGCCCGGTAGAGCAGCAGGGCCGCGACGAGCGTAGCGTAGATCGCGGGCTCCAAGGTGATCGACTTCACCAGCATTACGAAGTGCAGCGCGGCTGCGGCAGCCGCGAGGTAGACCCAGCGATGCAGCTTCTGCCAGCCGGCGCCGAGGCGCTTGATCGAAAAGGCGTTCGACGTGGCCGCCAGCGGCACGAGGATCAGGAAGGCCAGCATTCCAACCGTGATGTACGGTCGCTTAATGATGTCCTTCACGATGGCCGTCAGGTCCAATCCCTGATCGAGCCACAGATAGACCGTCAGGTGCAGCAGCGCGTAAATGAACGCGAGCAAGCCAAGCGCACGGCGATAGCGCAGCAGGTTGATGCTCGCGAGCTTGCGCAACGGGGTGATGGCGAGGCTCAGCACGATAAAGCGCAGCGACCAAAGCCCGAGCGAACGCTCCAACACCTTTAATGGGTCGGCGCCGAGTTGATCGGCGACGGCGAGATGGAACGTCCAAACCGCCGGTATCAGTCCGACGACGTAGAGCGCCGGATTGGACCAGCGCAGCAACGCGCCGGCGCCGAGAGGCTTGCGCGATGCTTGCTTGACGGTTGCCATGTCAGTAATTGGCTCTCAGATCGAGGCCGGAGTATAGATGCGCGACCTGGTCGGCGTAGCCGTTGAACATCAGCGTCGGGCGGCGCTTGGTAAAGATGCCGCTGCTCTCACCGATCCGCCGCTCGGTGGCCTGGCTCCAGCGCGGATGATCGACCTCGGGGTTCACGTTTGAATAGAAGCCGTATTCGTTCTCGGCCATGGCCTTCCACGTCGTTGGCGGCTGCTTGTCGACGAGCGAGATCCGCACGATCGACTTGATGCTCTTGAAGCCATACTTCCAGGGCACGACGAGACGCAGCGGCGCGCCGTTCTGGTTCGGCAGCGTCTCGCCGTACATGCCGACGGCCAGGATGGTGAGCGGGTGCATCGCCTCGTCTAAGCGCAAGCCCTCGAGGTAGGGCCAGTTCAGCGGTTGGAAAAACCCTTTCTGGCCGGGCATCTCATCGGGCCGGACCAGCGTTTCGAAAGCGACGTATTTGGCGCCCGACTGCGGGCCGACACGGTTCAAGAGCGCGGCTAGCGGAAAGCCGATCCAGGGAATCACCATGGACCAGCCTTCAACGCAGCGCAGGCGGTAGACACGCTCTTCAAGAGGCGCGGACTTGAGGATGTCTTCGAGCGTGTAGGTCGCGGGTTTGTCGACGAGGCCGTCGATCTTCACGGACCAGGGTGCGACGGTGAGCGAACCGGCGTGCTTGGCCGGATCGTCCTTGTTGACTCCGAACTCGTAGAAATTGTTGTAGCTCGTCGCGTCCTCGCGCGTGGTCTGGCGCTCGTCCGTCGAGAACGGGCTTTTGGCCGCCGCAAGCGGCGCGGCTGTTGCTCGCGTGCGGGGGCCGGCGGCCAGGACGCCCGCCGCAATAAGCCCGGCGATTACGTCGCGGCGCCGCAAGTAGAGGCTTCTGGGCGTGATTTCTGAAGAGGGTATATCGGGCGGTTTGCGGATCAGCACGGGTCTTTATCCTTCGGTCGGCCGCTTTGGAAGGGCGCCTTGCGAGCAGGTATACGTGGCCGGGGGCCACCTCGTTTCATCTCTTGGACCAGCGTGTCGACGTCGCGGCTGGTTCCGATGACAGGCCTATCCTCCTTGTCGCACACGGCAATGGGGAATTGACCCCCTCAATTCCTAATCCATTGCACGCCACTATATTACCCTTCTACCTTTCTCTCCGGACGCTTTCGACGCGCCGGGTTTACTGCGCATATTTGCGACGCTTCTCGCCTTGGGCGCGGTCACGCTTGGCGCGCGAGCGGACGATGACGCGGACAAGTTGTAAAATGAAGCGATCGGCCTTTACGACAACGGCAAGTTTGCCGAGGGCCTGGAGCGGGCGGAAAAGTCTCTCCGCCTTCGCGAGCCAGCGATGGCGATGTCATCACATCCGTCGGTTCCAAGGATCGGCCGGAGCGCGACGTCCAAGTATAGGCTCGCGGTTTTCGCGCGCTGAGCGTAGAGTCGCGGCCGTTGCCATCCAGTTCAATTTTTCCTGCTCTGCATTTTTTTAGTCGGAGGCCGCCCATGTGGAAGGCCATTTTCGCGGCGGCCATCGCGGTCGGACTTGCGTACTATTTCTACGGCGTTTCTCAGCCGGTGCCGACATATCAGGGCGCGCCCGCATTCGAGGACCCATTTCCGCCGATCGGACCGGCGAACACGGACCGGACCGTGCCGACGAGCCCGTACGATCATCCCTCGATGACGCTGCAGGAAATGGAGACCGCAACCCGCAACAGTAGCGCGTCCCAGGAGGTCAATAGAAACCTCAACACCGAGTTTGCCAACTATTCTGAGCCGGTCGCGGCCGTGGCATGGCTCACCGCGCTGGCGGCGACCCTGCTGCTTGTTGTGAAGTCGATGTGGTACGGCATCCCTCTTGTTTCCTCCATCGCGGCGGTGCTTGGGCGCGGCTTTTTCAGATGGCCACGGTCGCCGCTCGAATGGGTCAACAAGCTCGCGATCTACATAGGTCTCGCCCAGTCCCTCTGGGTTTTCTTCTGAGGTCGTTCGGGAGGCTGTCATGCGCTGCATACGAGCAGACAGACCAAGCATCGCAGGCTTCTTCTGCGTCATGATGGTGTCGATAGCGCCGGCACCGGCGGTGGCCGACTGCACGTCGGCCTGCGATAGCGATTACTATGCGTGTACGAACACGTCGTCGGTCGGCACATGCTCGCACTACCGCTCGATGTGCTACCAGCGCTGCACGTTGAAAGGGCCGCCGCTGCGCTATGGCGCCATCGCGTATTCGGTTTCCAAGAACAGATACGGATATTCGGCGAACTTTCCGACCCAAGAACAAGCCGAACAGCGATCGATCGAGGAATGCATCAAGGATGGCGGCGGCGACGACTGCAAGCCGGTCTGGTTCAAGACGCCGAACTGCGGAGCGCTCGCGCGTGGGCCTGACCGCTGGGGCAGCGACTATGCGGAAAGCCGGGACGCGGCCGAGGAGAAGGCGCTCAATAACTGTAGCGACGGCGGGCGCTTTGACTGCACCGTCGATATAGCGGTCTGCTCAAACGACAAGATCGAGTAGAGAGCCCTCGCTTGAAATCGAGCATTCATTGCGGAACCCACGTACCAACGTCCGCGTTCGCGTTGTGGTGGCGCCGGCCGGTTCTTACTCACTTGCAGTCACCGGAACAAAGCCTAAATCTTCCAACAGTTTCGGACAAATGACGGCAGGGAGGTCAACGATATGATCAATCGACGAGCGCTTCTTCGGGCGGCAGGCACGGCATCCGTCCTGGCGGCCATGCCGATGGCGGCATCGCGGGCCTTTGCAGAGGAGATTTCAGGGCCGTTCACGCTGCCCGCGCTGCCCTACGACTTCAAAGCGCTTGAACCGCATATCGATGCGACGACGATGGAGATCCACCACGACCGGCATCACGCGGCATATGTGAAGAACCTCAACGCCGCGCTCAAAGACCATGCGGAGCTTGCGAAGTTGCCGCTCGAACAGCTGCTGGCAAAGCTTGGTGACGCACCCGAAGCCGTACGCACGGCGCTGCGCAATAACGGCGGCGGACACGCCAACCACTCGATGTTCTGGCAGATCATGGGCGCGGGCGGCGACGCTCCCGAAGGCGATGTGAAGGCCGCGATCGAGCGCGATTTCGGCGGACTTGAGAAATTGCAGGAGCAGTTCAACGGCGCGGGCGCCAAGGTGTTCGGCTCGGGCTGGGTGTTCGTCACCGTCGACAAGGACGGCAAGCTGGCGCTCGTTTCCAAGCCCAACCAGGACACGCCGCTGATGGATGGCGGGCGCGTACTGTTCGGCAATGACATGTGGGAGCACGCCTACTACCTCAAATATCAGAACAAGCGCGCGGACTACCTGAAAGCCTGGTGGAACGTCGTGAACTGGAAGACGATCGGCGAGCGCTACGCGGCGGCGAAGGCCGGAACGCTGACCATTTGAGTTTGCGTGGTTTGAGAAGCACGAGGGCGCTCGAATTTGAGCGCCCCTTTTTTTCGTCAGGCGGCCGGTCAACCGGACGATATAATATAGATTTTTCGGCTGTTATGGGGAGTGTGTGCGGAACGCTTCACCCGCTTTCGCGATCGTCGATTCCAGCCCACGCCCGTTCTTGTCCGCTCTATTGGCCGCCGATACTTTGCGCGGCGTGGGGCCGTGTTTTTTTATTTTTGTAGGGGTTGGGTCATGAAAGCGATCAAGTTTCTTTTGGCCATCGCCTGTCTGGCGGTGGGAGTTTCAAGTCAAGCAAACGCGTTCTGCGCGGGAGACACGACGAACGTGCCGGAAAAGCCGATCGGACCGCACGCGCTCGACAAAAGCAGCTTTTTCACGGTCGACGGCTCCGCCGTCCTGATCGTGTCGGGCGCGCATTTCGCCAACGGTGCTCCCGCAAAGCTGAGCGTGACGTTCCCAGGTCAATGCAAGAAGCGGACGGGTTCTACGGTCGCGTGTACGGTCAAGGTACGCGGCACGCAGCGGGTGAAGATGCACGTCTATAATCCGCACAAGCGTAAAGCCTACTACGACTGGATCTGCTACGGCGAATAGCGCTTAGCACGGGCACGGCGGCGAACTTGGAGGCGGATGGGGGACGCTCCCTCTTCCCGCGAGCGCGGGGCGTTCGACGAGTCCATCACCGCTTCATGACTTATTAGACGCAAATGCCATGCAGCCGCGCAGCCTTGCCATCTTCGATTTCGACGGCACGGTCGCCGACAGCGCGCAATGGCTCTTCGACGTCTTCAACGATGTGGCCCGCGCCCACGGATTTCGCGAAGTAACAGCGGACGAACGCGAATTTCTGCGCAGCCGGAGCAGCAGGGAGCTTCTCGCCTACTTGCACGTTCCGCGCTGGAAGCTGCCCGCCATCGCGCGCACGATGCGCAAGTTCGCAGCGCGCGATCTAGAAAGGATCCGCCCGTTTCCGTGGGTGCCGGAACTGTTCCAGGCCTTGACCACACGCGGGACGGCGATCGCGATCGTGAGTTCAAATTCAGAAGCGAACATCCGGCACGTACTGGGCGCGGATGCCGTCTCGTGCGTTACGTGCATCTTGGGCGGTGCTTCGCTGTTCGGCAAAGCGGCAAAGCTCCGGTCCGTCATGAGACGAAGCTCGGTATCGCCCGAGCGCGCGGCTTTTATCGGCGATGAGGTTCGCGATATCGATGCGGCGCATGCTGCGGGCATTACCAGCCTGGCGGTGACGTGGGGATATGCGGCGACGGCGGCACTCGAAGCGGCTCGGCCGACGCGGCTTGTCAGACAACCGGGGGAACTGCTGGACTTGTTCGGCACGTGATTTTCGTTTGCCGGCGAAATCACGCGCCTTCAATTATCGAGCGACAGAAATTCAAGGAGACACCTTATGGCTCAGCTCCGCGCGCACCCGGAACGGCACTTCGTCAACCGGATCGGCTGGCTTCGCGCCGCCGTGCTTGGTGCCAACGACGGACTTTTGTCTACGTCCAGCCTGATCGTTGGCGTTGCGTCCGGGGCTGCCGGATCGAGCGAGGTTCTGCTCGCGGGTGTTGCGGGACTTGTTGCCGGCGCGATGTCGATGGCGGCGGGAGAATACGTCTCGGTCAGCTCGCAGGCGGATGCCGAACAGGCGGACCTGGCGCGGGAAAAAGAGGAACTCGCCACACAGCCGAAGCTTGAACTGCAGGAGCTTACGCAAATCTACGTCAATCGCGGATTGGAGCCCGCGCTCGCGGAAAAAGTCGCTCAGCAATTCACCGCGAAGGATGCGCTCGGGGCGCACGCCAGGGACGAACTCGGAATCTCGGAGATCACCATCGCGCAGCCCATTCAGGCGGCGCTCACTTCCGCCGCGACCTTCTCGGCTGGTGCCGCGCTGCCGCTGCTGACGGCGGTCGTCACGCCGGTGCAGTATCTGGTGCCGGCCGTCACGGTCGCCTCGCTGATCGGCCTTGCCGTCCTCGGCGCGCTCGGCGCCAAGACCGGCGGCGCGCACATCTGGAAGGCCACCGCGCGCGTCACTTTCTGGGGAGCGTTAGCGATGGGGGTCACCGCGTTGATCGGCAGGTTTTTCGGAACAGTCGTGTAGGCGCGCCGCAGCGCACCCAAAGCGGCGGCGCGGCTCGCCGGTCATAATAAAAACGGCAATCGGCGCGCGTAGCTGCGCGCGCAACGTCGCGATTGGGTTTAAGCTCAGTCCGTGGCGGCGGCGCGGTCGGGATCGCATGACCGCCGATCGGCCGCCACAATCATTTGTATGCTCCCGTCCCCTTTCGAACCGGTCATGTGTCATGCTTTTCAAACTTCTGGGTTTCTATTTGATCATCGGCGTTCTCATCTGGGCGGCGCAACTCGCCTCCGACGTGTACGACCGGACCATGACTTCGCAGCCGACGTGTGCCGAGGGCGATGCACCAACGGTAACGCAGGTTCCGGGCGTCGACGGCTCCGGACTTCTGCAGATCGGTCTGTGGGGACCGAGCCTCATCCAAACTTGGCGGCATGGCATGGCGCTGAGCGAGATCGTGCGGCCGACCGAGTGCACGACAAAAGGGTCGATCAAAATCGGCTCTACGCGCTGCGAATGCCAGGCGCCGCTGATCGTGCAGGGCACGGTTCGGCAGTTCCATACGGTGCGCTATTGGGCGAAGCCGGATGTCGCGTGCGAAGCGTCCAAGCCCCCTGCGTGCAACCCGTGATCTGAGCCGCCGGTAACGGCGCGGCGGAAGCACTCGTCAAAACCTTCAACACGGGCGCTGCGGAGCGCCAATGCGCACGCATGTGCGCCGCGTTTCATTTTGCGAAGGACACACTTGTGAAGGTTATTTTGAAAGACGACATCGTCGTCATGTTGCCGGATACGGTAGACGAGGCGGCTGAGTTGAAAGCATGGAAAGACGCGCACGAAGAGCACGTGCTGGCGTTGCGCGGGCAGCCGGGCAACGCGACCACGCTGGAGCTGAAGCCGCTCGGGCCGCGGCTTGAAGCGTGCCGCGAGCCGATCAACGTCGTCTCCTACAGCCCGAACGAGGGCGCGCGGCTCATCAGCAATTTCGCGCAAACGCCGTTTCATCTCGACGGCCGCGACTATACGTCGGTCGAATCTTTCTGGCAGGGACTGAAACTGCCTAACGAGGAGGATCGTCGTCGCTTCGCGGCGTATGACGGGGCGCGCGCCAAACGCAAAGGCAGCAAACGGAGCAATCCTGTGACGCTGGTCTATGAGGGCGTGGAGGTGCGTGTCGGGACATACGACCACTGGCAGCTCATGGAGCGAGCGTGCCGGGCGAAGTTCGAGCAGAATTTCGCGGCACGAGAGGCGCTGCTTTCGACCGGCACGCGTCCGCTCATTCATGTGGTTCGTCGTGACAGCAAGACGATCCCAGGTGTTATCATGGCGGATATCTGGATGCGCATCCGTGCGGACCTTCAGCGCTTTCGGGCGTGACGCCTTCGTGACGGATTTTCGTGCGACCGCCGTCGCATTGCCCCGTCCCAAGATTGGTCCACACGCCCTATGATCGGAGCGAGGGCGTGTGGGCTTTCAGCCAACAAGAGGATGGAACGATGGGTACGATCACCACCAAGGATGGCACGGAAATCTTCTACAAGGACTGGGGCGCGAAAGACGCGCAAGCGATCGTGTTCCATCACGGATGGCCGCTGAGCGGCGACGACTGGGACAACCAGATGCTGTTCTTCCTGCATCTGGGTTTCCGTGTGATCGCACATGATCGACGGGGCCATGGCCGCTCCAGCCAGACCGACACGGGCAACGAGATGGACACGTATGCGGCCGATGTCGCGGCACTGGCGTCTGCTCTTGACCTCAAGGGTGCGGTCCACGTCGGACATTCGACCGGTGGCGGCGAGGTTGCGCACTACGCGGCGCGGGCCGAGCCGGGGCGCGTTTCCAAGGCTGTGCTGATCGGGGCCGTTCCGCCGATCATGGTGAAAACCGAAAAGAACCCCGGCGGTCTTCCAATCGAGGTGTTCGACGGTTTCAGGTCCGCGCTCGTCGCCAATCGCGCGCAGTTCTATCGCGACGTACCGGCGGGGCCGTTCTATGGCTTCAACCGGCCGGGTGCAAAGGTGAGCGAAGGCGTCATCGCCAACTGGTGGCGGCAGGGCATGATGGGCGGCACGAAAGCGCACTACGACTGCATCAAGGCTTTTTCGGAAACGGACTTCACCGAAGATCTCAAGAAGCTCGACATGCCAGTGCTGGTCATGCACGGCACCGACGATCAAATCGTGCCTTACGCGGATTCGGCGGCGCTCTCTATCAAGCTTTTGAAGAACGGGACGCTGAAAGCCTACGACGGACTTCCGCACGGCATGTGCACGACCCATCCCGAGATCATCAATCCGGATCTGCTGGCGTTCATAAAGGGGTGAGGGTGGCGCGACCGGACGGTCCTGCGGGATATCGCGCGTTCGTCGAAGCGGCAGCACTGTTCTTAATAAGAAAAACGCGATCCGGCATTTCTGGCGGCGAGATGACTCTCGACGAAGGGTCGCGCGCGCCCTTCAATCGCTGCAATTGCGTGCCGAGGTAAATGCGCGCGGGAGGGTGAACAACAGTTTGTAGGGGGTTTTCATGTTCAATCGTGATACGCGCGCCATGCCGCCGCTGCCCAACACCGGGGCCAATGCGCAGAGGCGTTCGGGGCCAACTGGAATCGTTTCGAATTCTCTGGCTTCCGGCCCATCAAGCGCGTCCTCCGACCGGCCGACATCGATCCTCGGACCCGACATCTCCATCTTCGGTGAGCACCTGACGCTGAAGACCAAGGGCTCGCTGCTCATTCAGGGATTGATCGAAGGCGATGTGCACGGTGAGAGCGTAACGGTCGACACCAATGCGAACGTGAAGGGCGTCATTACCGCACGCACGATTGCGATCAAAGGCGCTCACCGCGGCGCGCTCAAGGGTTCGAATGTCATTCTGCACGAACATTCGACCGTTGATGCCGACATTACTCAGCAAAACCTGACGGTTGCGGAAGGCGCGAATTTCGAAGGAACGGTGCGCCGCGCTCGCGATGTCAGCGACGTGACGCCGGATCTTTCGTGAACGCATTCGCACGTCAGAATAATTTCAGGCGCTCCGACCCCGTTCGGGGCGCCGTCCGCGATAGGATTCCTGCCTAGTTTTTCTTGTCGACGTGTCCGAGCGCCCGATCAGGCGCGATGCGGTCGCGGGCGAGCCGTTTCAATTCCGCCAAGTCGGGAAAGCGACCTTCGTCCTTGCGCGACCATATAAGGTCACCGTCGATGCGCACCTCGAATACGCCGCCAGTTGTGTCCGGCGTCAGCGTGACGGACCCTATCTCCTCGGCGAATGTCGAAAGCAGCTCCTGTGCCATCCACGCCGCGCGCAGCCCCCATTTGCACAAGCGGCAATAGGTGATCTCCACGGCTGGGGTCTTCGGCATCGCTGCACTCCCGGATGTCGCGGCCATAGTCTAGCTCAGCAACATCCGGGCGTCAGGCTCCGCGTCGTTCAATGACCAGCGATCAAGGGACGCGCTTGTCGTATTCGGCGCGCAGGCTCGTCCAGGCGTCCCAGAAGGGCGCGGGCTCGATTCCGGAAAGCACGGCCACGAGGACGTCCAGGTGCGAATGCCAGCCGGCGCCGACGTTGAGCGTGTTCGCCCGATCGGGCAGGCGCTGATGGATTACCGTCAGCAAGACCTTGCTGCCGCGCGGCTCAAGCTCGAATGAGACCGCGCCGCTCTTGCCCCATGTGAACGCGAGCTTGCGCGGCGGGTCGATCTCGGTGATCCGGCTGTCCATGCTGTGACAGTCTGAAAAGCCTTCCGGGCGCGTGCCCGGCGGGTTTGATAATTCGTCGTTGCGCCAGGTGAGCTGAAATGGCGCGCCGACCGTCAGCTCCATGTCGCCCGAGGCGAGCCACTGCCGGCGCTTATCGCTCTCGGTCAGGTATGCCCACACGCGTTCGACGGGGCCGGGCAGTATGCGCTCGATCTTGAGCGTGGCCGGCTCGGTCAGGACGCCGAAGGCGCCGATGTTGTCATGCTTGACCATGGATCATCTCCTCTTTCGGGGGGAACGGGTTTTGCGCGCGTCCTCGGCACGCAGCAGCGCATCGAGAGCGTCGAGGCGCGTGGTCCAGAATTGCTCGTAGAAGCTCAGCCATTCGTAAGCGCTGGCGAGCGGGCCCGGTTCCAGCCGGCACCTATGCGTGCGTCCCAGCACTTCGCGGCGGATGAGGCCCGCGCCCTCAAGAACCTTGATGTGTTTCGATGCCGCCTGCAGCGACATCGAGAATGGCTCGGCCAACTCGCCGACCGTGCGCTCGCCGGATGCGAGGTCTCGCAGCATCCGGCGCCGCGTTGCGTCGCTCAACGCGTGGAAGACGGGATCGAGCCTTGATGCCTGGGCTTCGGCCATGTCCGGCGGCGCCTCCTTGATCGAGCGTTAAGTAAACCAATTGGTTGAATATATATGCGACCGCATCAATAGTCAACCAATTGGTTTATTATTTTCGTTCGGCTTGTTCCGGGTGCCGCTGGCGCCGGCGCCTGCTCAGCGGATGATGAACTTGAATGTCTGGATGAACGTCATCGGCGTCTTGCTCACGTCCGCCGGAATGGGCGGGAAGGGCGCCGCGCGATCTATTGCTGCGACGGCCGCTTCATCGAGCACGCGGACACCTGACGGCGTCGCGACCTGCCGCGACAGGAGTGCGCCGTCCGGGCCGACGGTGAATTTCAATGTCACCTTTCCGGTTCGCGGCGAACGTGGATTGACTTTGGATTTCTGAACGCGCTCGTTGACTTGGCCCAAGTACATCCCGACGATATCGGCATTACCGCCCGTCTTCTCCTCACCCGAGCTTTGCTCGGTGACGATGGCGACCTGCTCCGGCTGCGCCACGAGTTCGAGAAGCTCAGGCTGCTGCTCCCTAATCGGCGTAACGTTCACGGGTTGCTTTGCGCTTGCGACCTCAGGCTCTCTGACCTCTTCAGGCGGCGGTGCCTGATCGGCTTCCACCGGTGCGGGCTCCTTGAACTCGTCGGGCGCCACCGATTTCTTGGCTGAGAAGATCGAAGCCTCGTTGATTTTATCGGGACGCGACACCGTGGCCTGCTCCGCGGCGACCAACGGCCTTTTGACTTGCTCGGGTGGGAGGGGCCGATCAACTTCCGCCGGCGCCCGTTCGCTTAGCGCCTGAGGCGCGAGCGGCTTGCTGGCGGCAATGAGCGGGCGGGATTGCGGCCGTATCTCGGTTGGCGGCGGCGGCTCGTTGACGGCGGCGACGCTCTGCTCGACGGCTTCGTCGGGCGGCGGCGGTTGATCGAGTTCAGCCAGCTTCTGTTCGATAGTGCTTTGTTCCGACGAGATGACGTCGCGAAGCTGGGCGGGCGGCGCGACAGGGGCATGCGCCGGTGCCGGCTCCTGCTCCTTCAGCGCGGCAACGTCATTGTTCGTCTTGGCTTCGACGTCATCGACGACGCCGTGAAGCTCCTCGGGCGGTGCGACCGTGGGCGTCGGCGGCGGCTGGCGGTTATCGCTTGCGATCGACTGCTGCGTTTCCAGCGTCTGGATGGAATCTCCGACGTGAGTGACATCGCTCAAGACCATGCCTTGTGGCTCAAGGACGATGTCCTGGCCGACGCCGAGATCGAGCACATCAAGCTTCGCCTCCTTCAGCCGCAGCCACATCGCGTCGAGAAGGAACGCGTGCAGCGCCAGCGAAAGGAACAGGGCAGTGGCTCGCAGCAACATGGCGGCAAGCGTAGTGGCGTCGACGGGCAGTTGCCAAGCGGGGAGCAGCGTTACAAGTGAGGGAAGATTGAGCAAAAGACAGGTTTGCTCATCCTGGTGTGCATTCCCTTTATGCCACGCGATACATTTGCCAGTTGAGCGCTCGTCTCAGCAAGCGCGAACTGGGCCTTGAACGAAGCCAGCGAAACAACGCGACGCCTAGCCGAGGCGTCGCGTTGTATTTGTGTGCGACTCGTCTTGAGCCAGTCGTCCTGTCACCCAGCGAGGCGACTTACTACGCCGCCGCCTTCACCGGCCAGCCGTTGATCGTCAGATCGCCGTCACGGACCGAGATGCGCACCGTATCGCCGTCCTTCACGCCGCCGGCCAGGATCTGCTCAGCGAGCGGGTCCTGTACGTGGCGCTGGATCACGCGCTTCAAGGGGCGCGCGCCGTAGGCCGGGTCGTAGCCGCGGTTGGCGAGCCAGGTGCGCGCCTGATCGTCGAGCTGGATCGTTAGCTTGCGGTCGGCGAGCAGCTTGTTCAGCCGCGCGATCTGGATGTCGACGATCTTACTCATCTCGCTGCGCTGTAGGCGATGGAACAAGATGATCTCGTCGAGCCGGTTCAGGAACTCGGGCCGGAAGCGGGCGCGCACTTCGGCCATCACGTCCTCGCGCACTGCTTCGGTATCTTCGCCTTCCTTCTGTTCGACCAGATACTGGGCGCCGATGTTCGAGGTCAGGATGATGAGCGTGTTCTTGAAGTCGACCGTGCGGCCCTGGCCATCGGTCAGGCGGCCGTCATCCAGCACCTGAAGCAGGACGTTGAAGACGTCCGGGTGCGCTTTCTCGATCTCGTCGAACAGGATGATCTGATACGGACGCCGCCGGACGGCCTCCGTCAACGCTCCGCCCTCGTCATAGCCGACGTAGCCCGGCGGCGCGCCGATCAGCCTCGCGACCGAGTGCTTCTCCATGAACTCCGACATGTCTATGCGGGTGAGCGCGGTGTCGTCGTCGAAGAGATAGCCGGCCAACGCCTTGGCAAGCTCCGTCTTGCCGACGCCGGTCGGCCCTAAGAACATGAACGAGCCGATCGGCCGGTTCGGGTCCTGCAGGCCGGCGCGCGCTCGGCGCACGGCGGTCGACACGGCGACGACAGCTTCCTTCTGGCCGATGACGCGCTTGCCCAGCGCTTCTTCCATCTTGAGCAGCTTGTCGCGCTCGCCTTCGAGCATCTTATCGACGGGCACGCCGGTCCAGCGCGAGACGACGGCGGCGATCTGGTCGGGCGTTACCGCCTCCTCGACCATGGCGCCTTTGTCTTCCTTCTCGACCTCGCCGAGCTTCTTCTCAAGTTCGGGTATTTTGCCGTAGCGAAGCTCGCCGGCGCGCGCGAGGTCGCCCTTACGCTGCGCTTGCTCAAGCTCAATGCGCAACTTCTCAAGCTCTTCCTTGATCTTCTGGGCGGAGCCGAGCTTCTGCTTCTCTGCCTGCCAGCGGGCGGTGAGCGCCTTCGACTGTTCCTCAAGAGAGGCGATTTCCTTCTCAAGACGCGCGAGGCGATCTTTCGAGGCGGCGTCGGTCTCCTTCTTCAGGGCTTCGCGCTCGATCATCAACTGCATCAAGTCGCGGTCGATGGCATCCAATTCCTCGGGCTTGGAATCGACCTGCATGCGCAGGCGCGAGGCCGCCTCGTCGACGAGGTCGATGGCCTTGTCGGGCAGGAAGCGGTCGGTGATGTAGCGGTTCGACAAAGTGGCGGCGGCAACGAGCGCGCTGTCGGTGATCCGCACGCCGTGGTGCAACTCGTACTTTTCCTTGATGCCGCGCAGGATCGAGATCGTGTCCTCTACCGTCGGCTCCGAGACGAAGATCGGCTGGAAGCGGCGGGCGAGCGCCGCGTCCTTCTCGATGTGCTTACGATATTCATCGAGCGTGGTGGCGCCGACGCAATGCAACTCGCCGCGCGCGAGTGCGGGCTTCAAGAGGTTGCCGGCGTCCATCGCGCCTTCGCTTTTTCCGGCGCCGACGATGGTGTGCAGTTCGTCGATAAACAGGATGATGTCGCCGCCGGCAGCCTGCACTTCGGACAGAACCGACTTCAAGCGCTCCTCGAACTCGCCGCGATACTTGGCGCCCGCGATGAGCGCGCCCATGTCGAGGGCGAGCAACTTCTTATCTTTCAGGCTTTCGGGCACGTCACCCTTCACGATGCGCAGCGCGAGGCCTTCGGCGATGGCAGTCTTGCCGACGCCCGGCTCACCGATCAGCACGGGGTTGTTCTTGGTCCGCCGCGAGAGCACCTGGATGGTGCGGCGGATCTCCTCGTCGCGGCCGATGACGGGGTCAATCTTGCCGTCGGCGGCCGCCTGCGTCAGGTCGCGGGAATAGCGCTTCAGCGCGTCATAGCCTTCTTCCGCCGTCGCGGTATCGGCGGTGCGGCCCTTGCGAATGTCATTGATGGCGGTATTCAGGCCCTGCGCCGTCACGCCTGCGTCGCGCAGCGCCTTGCCCGCTTCGGTTGCGGTGTCGGCCGCGAGCGCGAGCAGAAGGCGCTCGGCCGTGACGAACTTGTCGGATGCCTTGTCGGCGGCCTTCTCGGCGGCGTCAAAAAGGCGCGCCGTCTCGGGCGCGAGGTAGACCTGGCCGCCGCCGCTGCCGGTCACTTTCGGGCGCTTGGCAAGTGTGCGGTCAACGGCCGCGAGCGCGGCCTTGGGGTCGCCGCCGGCGCGCTGGATCAGGCCACTCGCGAGGCCCTCGGGGTCATCAAGAAGTGCTTTGAGGACATGCTCCGGCGTGAACTGCTGATGGTTCTCGCGGAGCGCAATGGTTTGTGCCGCCTGGACGAATCCCTTGGCGCGGTCAGTGTAGCGTTCGAAATTCATGCTGCCTCCTCGGCGCGCTTCGCCCGCCCGTTGGCACGGGGGAAACGCCGTCATAAAGGGTTATCTTAGCGCGGTCCGCGGCCGGACCCCAGATGGGCATCCGCCCCGAACCGCGTGGAAGGGGATATAGTATTGGTACGGGACGGAAAAAGAGGCGGGCCGCAAAGCTTTCGCGCCGCAGGTTGATATGGGTCACCCTGGGGCCAGCCCTGGCCCGGATCGCCGACCGGCTTTTTGGCGGCGCCAACGTCAGGTTCCGTCGCGCACCTCACGGCAAGGGAGGAGTTGACCTGGAAGCTGACATTCGCCCGAAGGTCGCCGGGCTCTACAGGTACCCGGTGAAGGGGCTCTCAGCGCAAAGCCTTAAGCGCGTTCGGCTTGAGAAAGGCGGCGGGGTGCCGCTCGACCGGGCCTATGCGATCGAGAACGGCGAAACGCCGTTCGATCCCGCAAACCCCCGCTGGCTCTCGAAAAGTCACTTCGTCATGCTGATGCGGCACGAGCAGCTCGCCGAGCTGCAGGCCGACTTCGATGAGGAGAGTGGTACGCTGACGCTTTCCAGGAACGGCGCGGCCGTTGCGGGCGGGAACCTTGGGACCGAAGCGGGTCGAAAAGCGATCGCGTCGGCGGTTGGAGCGATCGTGACCAGCGGGCTTAGGGGTGAGCCGCGCGTCGTCAGCAGCCCCGGGCACAGCTTCACGGACATCGCGGCGAAGGCCGTGCATATCGTCAACCTGGCGAGCGTGCGCGCGCTCGAAGAGCAGATGGGCACAGCCATCGACCCGCTGCGGTTCCGGCCGAACATCGTCGTCGATGGCCTGCCGGCTTGGCTGGAACTCGACCTGATCGGGGGCCGGCTGGAGGCGGGCGAGGTCGCGCTCGAAATCTTCAAGCGCACGGGTCGATGCGCGGCGACCGACGTGAACCCAGTCACGGCGCTGCGCGACACGCAAATTCCAACCGCGCTTTCGCGCACAACGGGCCACACGGATTTCGGGGTCTATGCGAAGGTCGTGCGTGGCGGCATGCTGAGCTTCGGAGAGGCCATCACATTGAGCGGAGGCTAGGCCGGTATAGCCACGCCTTCGGAACGAAAACATGACTCGAACTCTTTAAGTCGAGCAGCATGTGGGAGGTGTACCGCAATGGCCGTGAGCAAGAATGCAGAAGCGCGACTCCTGACCCAGGACGAGCGTGATGTGGTCGCGAAAACCCGCACTGACGTCCTCAAAGGGCTTTCCGACCGCGAGCTGGCCGATCTCATTTCCTTGGTGCGGGAACGGCGGAAGCGGGCTCGCGACATCGCAAGCCGCCAGCGGCGCGAAATGCGCGGCAAAGCTTCACCCGCCGGCGCCAAACCGGCGGCGCGCAATGACGGCACGACGCGAAAAGCAGAAGTACTTTCAAGCGCGCTCAAACGGCTCAACAACGAACGGACGCGGCGCGAGGTGGCAGCCGCCGTTCCGACCCAGGCTCAGCTGGCGCGCAAGGCGCTGCGTAAGAAGCGGGCTTCGGAGGCGCTGTTGCCGAAAGCGCCAAAATCGCGCACTGCCGGTCGAGGCATGCGAAATATCGAAAACGAGAAGACGCGCGAGCTGACGCATCCGATGGAAGTCGGGCGCGTGAACAAGTTCGTAGCCGTTGCTCAAGCGAAACGCGACGCGCGCGGCTGACGGCGTTTGAAGGCCGCACGCCGCACCGCTGCGAACTTGCGTAGCTATTCCTGGTCGTCGGAAGCGGGACGGGCCGGCGTGGCAGCCGCGGTTTCCTCGCTCTCCTCGCGGCGCGGCCGGCGAACGGGCCGGCGCAGGAATGCGGGCTGTTCCTGTTCGGGCGGCGGAGTGGGCGGCGTGGGCGCGCGCTCCGCGGTCACAGGCTGCGTCGCCTGAGGCGGTTCGGTATCCGGGATGCCCGCGGCATTGCCGTTACCGTTGCCCTGGTAGCGATCACGACGACGATAGCCGTTGCCACCATTGTCGTAATCATGCTGGCTGCCACCGTGCTGACGGCGGTCATCGCGGAAACCGCGATCACCGCGGTCGCCACGATCCTGGCGCGGGCCGCGGAAGTCCTGCCGGTCACCACGGTCGAAGCGCTGGTTGTTGTGGCGGTGCTCGCCACGGTTGTCGCGATTGTAGTTGTCGTGGCGCGGACGGTTGTCGAAGCGCTGCGGGGAATCGAAGTTGCGCTGCGGCTGCTGGAAGCCCTGGGGCTGGCCTTCGCCTTGGCCGACCTGCGGCTGAGGCTGAGCGCCGAAATCCTCGCCGCCTTCCTCGTCGCCGAACTCCTCGCCCTCGCTGCCGTCGGCCGAGGCGAGTGTGTGGGTCCGCATGGCGCCGTTGTTGAACGGGTCCATGCCACCCTGGCTCATCTGCTGCTCGCGGACGCCCAGAATGATGCGGTTATAGTGCTCGGCGTGCTGCAGGTAGTTCTCAGCCAGAACCGGGTCACCCGAGGAAAGAGCGTCGCGCGCCAGGGACACGTACTTCTCGGCAATGTGCGAGGGCGTGCCGCGCAGCTTGACGTCGGGACCCGTGCTTTCGAAGCTGCGCGTAAGCGGGTTCTGGGACTTGCGGTTGTTATTGTTGTTATTGCGGCCGCGCCCACGGCGGTTTTGCTGTCCTTGCCTCATTGGCTCCCGATCGGCTTTCCGTTTTTCAAGTTGATGTCCAAGTCCGCACTGGCTGGCGTCATGACGAGCGCCGCGCCCCGATGGACGTTTCCGTCCAATCCCGATTGATCTTTCAATCCAGCATTGTTCGCCCGTTCAGGACGACCGCGTCACCGTCCGTTCCCCCGGCGGCACGCGCGCAAACCCGTTGACCTATCTCGTGACGCCCGCAACAAAAACGATCAGACCATCCGCGAGGAATTAGCAGCACACGCGCCAGTCGAGGATGGGCCCTCTTGACCTGCGTACGTCGCCAGCCTCAAGCGGCTCGCGACCTGTGTGCGTCTGATTTGATCTAGGGAACCCGGACCAGGGAGCGATCTGCTTAACCCTAAGCGCCGGGGCGCCTCCGTTCAAATTCTGTAGCTCCGATACTACCGTGGAATGACCGTTGCGCAAAGGGTATTTGGCGTCTCGGTTACGGATGTAGCTGAAACGCCACAGCCCGTATGTGGCCTCCGTGGTCGCAGCGCTGCTCCAACGCCCAGGCGCCGATACCGGCAAATACCTCCGTGATCTGAGCACTTTGCCCTGCGCCACACTCGACCACGATGTAACAAGCCGATCTTACGGAACTGATATCCCTTGCAATCTCTCTGTAGACCTGCAGTCCGTCAGGGCCGCCGTCGAGTGCGATCCTGGGATCGTAATCGCGAACCTCCGGCTCAAGCGATGCAATCGCGCCGCTGGCGATGTACGGCGGGTTCGAAACAATAAGATCGAAACGCTGTGCGCAATCTTCAAGACCGCGGGTATGGCAAAAATTGGTTCGACCTGCGACGCCAAGGCGCTCCGCGTTGAGGGCTGCGACCGCCAGCGCGGCTTCGCTGACGTCGGTTCCCGTACCCAACGCGCGAGGAAGCTCAGCCAGAAGCGTGACGAGCAATGCGCCCGAGCCGATACCGATGTCGGCGATGCGAGTGGCGCGCGTGTCGAGGCCGTTTGCGCGCAGGATATCAAGCGCGAGTTCGACGACCGTCTCGGTCTCCGGACGCGGATCAAGCACGTCGGGCGTGATCCGGAATTCGCGGCCGAAGAATTCGCGTCGTCCGAGAATGCGAGACACCGGCTCGTGATTCAAACGGCGGGCGATGGCGGCGTTCAGTGCGCCGCTCGCGACCGCGACCGCGCGCTCTGGTTCGGCAATGAGCTTTGCCGCATCAAGCCCCAGCGCCTCCTGCAGCAGAAGGCGCGCATCGAGTTGCGGCGAGGCAATGCCGGCGCTCCTGAACGCATCCGTCATCGCGCGTTGCGCCGAGCGCACGGTGTCGCTTGGCGATATCAAAGGCGGAACTCCCTTTTGCGGGGCAGTCACGCGGCGCTCATCTCGGCGAGCATCGTCGCCTGATGATCGGTGATGAGTGCGTCGATCAAGGTATCGAGCGCATTGCCGGCAAGAACCTCATCGAGATTGTACAGCGTCAGGTTGATGCGATGATCGGTAACGCGGCCCTGCGGGAAGTTGTAGGTGCGGATGCGCTGCGAGCGATCGCCTGAGCCCACTTGCGATTTGCGCGCTTCGGAGCGCTCGGACGCGGCCTTCTCGCGTTCCAGATCGTAGACGCGCGCCTTCAGCACGTTCATGGCGAGGCGGCGGTTCTGATGCTGGGATTTCTCGGCTGAGACCACGACGATGCCGGTCGGCAAGTGCGTGATGCGCACCGCGCTTTCCGTCTTGTTGACGTGCTGGCCGCCGGCACCACCGGCGCGCATGGTATCGATGCGGATATCCTCAGGCTTGATCTCTATGTCGATGTCCTCGGCCTCGGGCAGAACGGCGACGGTTGCGGCGGAGGTATGAATGCGGCCTCCGCTTTCGGTCGCGGGGATGCGCTGGACGCGGTGGACGCCTGACTCAAACTTCAAGCGCGCGAAAACGCCCTGGCCGGTGATGGAAGCGACGATTTCCTTGTAACCGCCGAGATCGCTTTCGGACATGGAGATCACTTCCGTCTTCCAGCCCTTCAAATCGGCGTAGCGCGTGTACATGCGAAAGAGATCAGCGGCGAACAGAGCCGCTTCATCGCCGCCGGTGCCGGCGCGCACCTCAAGAATAGCGCTCTTTTCGTCGGCGGCGTCCTTGGGCAGAAGCGCGATACGCAGCTTTTGCTCAAGGTCGAAGATGCGGTCGTGCAGTGTGCTCTTCTCGGCGTAGGCGAGTTCCGCCATGTCCTTGTCGGCGCCGGGGTCGTCGATCAGATGCTCCAGATCCGAGAGCTCGGCTTCGGCTTTGCGCAGCGCTTCGATCTGCGCCACGACCGGCGACAAATCGGCGAACTCCTTGGTGAGCTTCACATAGGCCGCCTGGCTCACGCCGTGGTTCAGTTCATCCTGAATGGCGAGCCAGCGCTCCGCGAGCCTGTCGAGTTTATCCTTGGGAAGCGTCGTCATTCTAATCCGGGCCGGAAACGATCATGCGCCCGACCGGAAGTGCCGGCCGGGACGAAGCAGGCGGGCATGTAATCCTATTGGCCGGGGGTGTGCAATTTATCGCCACGCCGGGAGCGGGGATCTTCAACCTCGATCCAGCGGAAACCGTCGCGGACGATCGGGAATATCTCGTGCACCGAACTCAAGACCCACCGCCCTGTGTCGCCGAACGACTTGGCGGCGTGAGACAGAACGGAGGTGTTGAGCGCCAGCAGCACCACGCCGAGCGGCAACGACACCGCGTAGAACGCGCGATCGGGACGGGCGCGAACGTGCTTGGCGCCGGCGGCGAGCGCGGTACCGGCGCGACGAAGCGGCGCCGATCGCGGGCGGCGCGGCGCAGGCGCGGCGGGCTGCATCGATTGCGCGGGTGATGGGTGCTTGCGTGCCATGCTGGCGATCAAGGTCGACATGGCGCCCAGCACCGGCCTGCCATCGACGCCGGCGCGCGCAGTGTATGCGAGCACGACGCGCGTCGTCTCCGGCCACGGCGGCAGCATTTCGAATTTGCCGTTCTCGAGCGCGTCGATCACTTCCACGCGGGTCGATACGCTCAGAGCGGCCTGGGTCGGCGTCATGCCAAGCGCGCGACGCAGATCAACGAAGAAGCGCGCGACGGCCGCGCAGTTCTGCGTGAATTGAGAATAAGGATCGGGCTGCTGCCGATGAGATTGCGCAGGGGCCAACTGCCCGCGCGACATACCTGACGACTGCGCGTAACCCCCTACGCCGCGACGCATACCCTACAATCCGGCAAAGCCGGCCCCCATTCCCCTATCGCCATCTTCGACAAAAATCGCGGCCTGTCAAAGGCCGGTTCGCGGTTTCGGAAGATGGCGCCTAACTATCGATCTCGACGCCATTGTTTTCCGCAAACTGCTCCAAGGCCTGACGCACTTCCTTAGCGCCTTCCTTTAACAGCTCGTCGACAAGTTCGCGCGCGGCCTCGGCATTCACACTGAGGATCATCGTCTTGATCGGGCCGATAGACGCAGGTGCCATCGACAACGACCGCAGACCGAGCCCGATCAAAGTCATTGCTTCCAGCGGCCGGCCCGCCATCTCGCCGCAAACGGTGACCGGCACGCGATAGCGCTTGGCTGACTTCATCAGCGTGCGCAGCGCCCGCAACGGTGCCGGCGAGAGCACATCGAAACGGCTCGCCACGCGCGCGTTCGTGCGATCGGCGGCGAACATAAACTGCATCAGGTCGTTGGAGCCGACCGAGACGAAATCGACGCGTTGCAGGAAGGCGTCGAGCTCAAACAGCAGCGCCGGAACCTCAAGCATGGCGCCGACGAGTACGTTTTTGGGCAGCTCATGACCGTGCTTGGACAGGAAGTCCTTCTCGCGCTCGATCAATGCGCGGATGGCACCCATTTCGTAACTGGCCGAGACCATCGGGATCATCACGCGCAGCTCACGACCGGCCGCAGCCTTCAGCATGGCGCGCAATTGCAGACGGAACAGCTCGGGCCGGTCGATCGCCATGCGAATGGCGCGCCATCCCATGGCCGGGTTTTCCTCCTTCGGCTGGCGGAGGTACGGCAACACCTTGTCGCCGCCGATATCGAGCGTTCGGAAGACCACCGGCTTGCCGTGGGCCTCCTCCATCACCGTGCGGTAGAGCTGCGTCTGCCTGTCGAGGCGCGGAAACGAGTCCGACAGCATGAACTGCAGCTCCGTTCGATAGAGGCCGACGCCGTCGGCCCCCGATTCGTCCAGATGCGGCATGTCGACGATGAGGCCGGCGTTGATGTGCAGAGAGATGCGCACGCCGTCCTTCGTGATCGCCGGGCGGTCGCGCAGCGCCTGATAGCGCTTCTGACGACGGGCGCGGAAGCGCACCTTGTCGGAATAGGCGGAGATCACCTCGCTCGTCGGCCGCAGATGCACTTCGCCAGAGACGGCGTCGACGATGACGGCATCCCCCGCGTTCACGCTTTCGACGATGCCTATCGCCTGCCCGATGGCCGCAATGCCTAGCGCTTTGGCGACGACGGCGACGTGACTCTGGCTCGAGCCGTCCTCCACGATAAGGCCGCGCAGCTTGTTGCGGTCATAGTCAAGCAGCTCGGCGGGGCCCATCGTGCGTGCCACAAGGATCGTGTCGGAGGGCAAATCGCTGCCGTTGGCGGAACTCGTCAGCCGGCCGGCAAGCACGCGGAGCAGGCGGTCCGACAGATCATCGAGATCGCGCTGGCGCTCGCGCCAATAGGCGTCGTGCTGACGCAGCATGCGTGTGCGCATGGTGTTCTGGACACGCTCTACCGCCGCTTCCGCCGTCAAGCCGCCTTCGACCGCCTCGCGTAGACGGCGGTGCCAGCCCTTGTCGTGCGCGAACATGCGATAAGCTTCGAGCACGTCGCGATGCTCGCCGGCGGCGGAGAGGTGTTCGTGCTCGAACATTTCGTCGATGTTCTTTTGCAACGTGTCGAGCGCGCGATCGAGCCGGTCCAGCTCGGCCACGGGGTTGTCGGCCATCAACTGCGTGACGACGATGCGCGGCTCGTGCAGCACAAGGTGTCCAAGGGCGATGCCGTCAGAGATCGGCTCGCCCTCGATGACCATGGGCTGGGAGCGCGAGACCTCAATGGCCGCGCCGGTTCCGGCCACGGCGCCCGAAACGAGGTTCTCGGCGATGACGAGGGCGGTCGCCTGCAGGACCTCGACGTCCTCGTCGGAATATTCGCGCGTCGTGAGGTTCTGAATGACGAGCACGCCCAGGACTTCGCCCGAACGCGAAATCGGCACGGCGAGCAGCGAATGATAGATTTCCTCGCCGGTCTCAGGCCGGTAGGAGAACGCGGGGTGGCTTGAAGCCTCCGGTTCGTTGACGATGGTGCCCAGTTCCGCGCATCGGCCGACGAGGCCTTCGCCCCGCTTCATGCGTGTTGCGTGCACGGCGTTGGGATTCAGGCCCTCGGTCGCGAACAGCTCCAGCGAGCCGTCCTGCCGCTTCAGGTAGATGGAGCAGACCTCGGCCACCATGACGCCGGCGATCTGGCGAACGATGCGGTCGAGCCGGCCCTGTCCATCGCCCTCTTCGGACATGATTTCGCGCAGGCGGCGCATGATGACGCGCAGCGCTGTTTCGCTTGGAAGAAGTCTCGGATCGTCGCCGCGCCGCGTTACCATTGCCGTGCCAATCGTGCCGCATGGAGCGGCTGGTCAGTATTCCGTTGGCGGCGGCCGCCCGGCCGCGCCTATTCGCTATCGAGACCGTAAGCTGAATGCAGCGACCTCACGGCCAATTCTGCATAGGCGGCATCGATCAACACGCTGATCTTGATCTCGGACGTCGAAATTGCGTGGATATTGATGCCTTTATCCGAAAGCGTCTTGAACATTTTTGCGGCAACGCCGGCGTGGCTGCGCATACCGACGCCAATGACTGAAATTTTCACCACATCAGCAGAGCTCTTGATGTCGAAATGGCCAATGTCGTCTTTGGCCTTCTTCAACACATCGAGCGCGCGGTTCAACTCGGCCGCCTGGACCGTGAAGGTCATGTCGGTCTGCTTACCGTCGGGGGTGATGTTCTGGACGATCATGTCGACGTTGATATTAGCCTCCGACAACGGCCCGAAAATGCGCGCCGCCACGCCCGGCTTATCGTCGACCTTCAGGAGCGTCACCTTGGCTTCATCCTTCGCGTAGGCGATGCCGCTCACGACCTGCTGTTCCACGATCTCTTCCTCGTCGCAAACCGTTGTGCCGATGTCTTCAATGTTTTCGATGCGAAATGGCTTCATGGCGTCGGGAGCCACGAAGCTCGAAAGCACGCGGGTGCGCACCTTGTAGACCATGGCGAGCTCGACCGAGCGCGTCTGCAAGACCTTTGAGCCGAGGGATGCCATCTCGAGCATCTCCTCATAACTCACCTTGGCGAGACGGCGCGCCTTCGGCACGATGCGCGGGTCGGTCGTATAGACGCCGTCGACGTCGGTATAGATGTCGCAGACGTCGGCCTGAAGCGCGACGGCCATAGCGACAGCGCTCGTGTCCGAGCCGCCGCGACCCAAGGTGGAGACACGGTTCTCCTTGGGCTCGATGCCCTGGAAGCCGGTCACGACGGCGACCTCGCCGTCGTCCAGATGCTTTTTTATGGCCGCTCCCGGTATGTCGAGGATGCGGGCCGAGCCGTGGGCAGCGCTGGTCTCAATCGGGATCTGCCAGCCGGTCCAAGAACGCGCTTTCAGACCGAGTGCCTGCAGCGCGATGGCAAGCAGGCCTGCCGTTACCTGCTCGCCGGTGGCGACGACGGAATCATACTCACGTGTGTCATAAAGCGGGTTGGCGTCCTTCACCCAGGCGACGAGCTGGTTCGTCACTCCGGCCATGGCGGAAACAACGACAGCGACCTTGTTGCCGGCGTCGACCTCGCGCTTGACATGGCGCGCCACGTTCTGGATGCGCTCGATGTTGGCGACGGATGTGCCGCCGAATTTCATTACCACGGTCGCCATTGGGCGCGCGTTCCCATCCATGTCGCCAAAGACCGTCCGGCAGACCCGAGCGGACCAGCCAAGCTTTTCGAATTGGCTTGATTTGGGGGCTTCTTAACCGCATCGCGTGCAAGCCGCAACAGGGCCCAAGCGATGCGGCAAACTCCGTGCCTTGACACGCGGCCGTTCCGTTCGGCCTGTAAGCCTTTGACGGAGGAAAGCGCATGACCGCGGCGGACAAGACGCAGACGAGGACGGGCGAGGATGCAACGCTCGATGCCGAAGAGGTTGAGCGCTTCTCCCGCATCGCGGCAGAGTGGTGGGACCCTAACGGCAAGTTCCGACCGCTGCATCAGATCGGTCCGCCGCGACTGCAATTCATACGCGAGGCCGCGATCCGGCAGTTTGGTCGCGATGCAAAATCGCTGAAGACGCTTGCGGGCCTTTCCGTGCTCGATATCGGCTGTGGCGGCGGACTCGTCTCCGAGCCGCTGGCGCGCATGGGCGGCAAGGTGACCGCGATCGATCCTTCGGACAAGAATATTGCGATCGCGAAGTCGCATGCCGAACCGCAGGGCTTAGCGATCGACTACCGCGCGGCGCGCGTTGAGGACCTGGTCGCAGAGGGCGAGCGGTTCGACATCGTTGCCTGCCTAGAGGTGGTGGAGCACGTGCCTGACCCGGCGGCATTTGTTAATCTGTGCGCGCAGGTGACGAAGCCCGGCGGGATTGCGCTTTTCTCCACCATCAATCGCAACTTCAAATCATGGGCGCTGGCGATCGTCGGCGCGGAGTACGTTCTCGGCTGGCTGCCGCGCGGAACGCATCAGTGGAACCGCTTCATCGCGCCCGACGAATTAAAGGCATACGCGGAAGCGGCGGGCCTTGGCGACGCGCGGTTCGAGGGGATCGCCTACAATCCGCTCAAAGATGTCTGGTCGCTCTCGGCCGATACGGACGTCAATTATCTGATGTCGGCGGTGAAGCCAGCGCTTTGAGTGCGGAGCTTCACCGCTTCACTCGCCTGCAGCATCCGCGCACACGCAACGCGCAGGCATATTAAACCCACATTCGTTTGCTCTAACTGGGTGTCCGCAATTGCACGCACTGTACGTCGCTATGACGCGTTCACATCTTTGCCTCGCCGCCGTTCTTCTCGCAGCCCTATCGGTCAGCGGCTGCGGCACGTACACACTCGGATCTCAGCCCAACTGGAGCCTGACCGACAGCGCTCCGCAGCTCAATGATGGGCAAAGCAGCGTCACGCCGCGGAGTGACGACCGGCTTGGGCCGCCGCCGCCCGACTGACCGCGTTACGCGGAGTCCGCAACGTCGCAGGCAAGAGAAAGCGGCCGCCGGATGATCCGACGGCCGCCAGAATTCCAAGCTCAAGTCGACGTTAGATTACGTCGATCTCGGCCGGCAGGTAGCTCGTAACTTCGAGACCAACTTCCTGCTCGCGAACCGAGGGCTTCATCCAAGTCTTCATGGTATCCTCCAAGTGTTTCCTAAGCTGGCCGTTCGCCGACCGACCATGCAAAAAAGATATGCAGTCATCTCGATAACTTCAAATCGCAATGTCGTGATTCTACGATCAGACAGACTTATGGCCTGTCGTCGACGCGCTTATGGACCTGCCCGGAGCCGAGAACCCGAGCGCCGCGAGTTAGGAAGGTGCCAGAAAGTACCCAAAATTATCGGGAATGGTACCGCCTCCCCGGATCGAACGGGGGACCTCTAGATCCACAATCTAGCGCTCTAACCATCTGAGCTAAGGCGGCACGCCACTCGCGTCTGTCGCGCGGCGAAACCGTTTGCCGGAACCCCGGCGGCCGGCACCTAAACGCGTAGTCGCCGAGCCGGAGGCAAGCTATCAACACGGTCGTTGGCCGAGGTCAAGCGTCCGCTTGGCCGCGCGGGGCGTCAAACGCCAGCCACTTGTGAGACGGCCGGCCCGAATTGTCGAACCCGCCACTATAGCTGCCCGCCGAACGGGCAAATCCACGATATCGCACGGCAGCGCATAGACGCGTTGTGCAGCGCGGTCTAACACACTCATCGAGCGACGAATCGGCGGGCAAGATGAGCTTCGGGTTTCCAAAGTCGCATCGCGAGACGCGCGCGGAGGCTTTCCTCAAGACGCTGGCAGACGTGCGCCAGCCGGCCTTTGCGATCGACGTGCATGCGGCCGAGGTGATCGCCGCCAATGCCGATGGCGTTCTTGCGCTCGGCCTGTTCGCCTATGCGGACTTTCCACTTGCCATGGATCCGGCCATGCCGGCCCTGCAGACGCTGCGCTCGATCGCTGCACAAGAGGCCGCAAGGGACAATACGGCTGTGCTCACGTTTGCGTTTGTGGGTGCACCGAGACACTTGCTCTGCCGTATCGTACGCGATGAAGTCATGGCGGACGCCGGCGTGATGCTCGCGCAAGTGATCGAACGCCGCTCCGCGAGCGAGCCGCTCGATAGCTCCGACGCCCAGTCGTTCGCCGTGCAACTGGCACCCCCGCAGGTCGATCCTACGGCCGCCATCGCGGACCCCGATCCTCCTTCTGAAATAGTAAGCGCGCCGACCGAACCCGCACCGCGCAGCGACACGGAGACGCTAAAAGAGATCGCGCACCAGATTCTCGAAGGCGTCTCGGTACTCACGCAGGCTCGCGTGGAAGCGGAACAGGCGGCGGATGACGACGCAGCGCCAGCGAGCCCTCATTCGGCGGAGGCTGCGACGCGCCACGATCCGTTGCCCGCGCTTTCCCCGCAAGACCTGGCCAAGCTCGCGCACGAACTCAAAACACCGCTTTCGGCTATCGCGGCTGCGGCCGAGATCATGCGCGACGAACGTATCGGGCCGATGGGGAACGAACGCTACCGAGGCTATGCCGCAGACATTCATGACAGCGCCTCGCACGCGCTTGCTGTCATCGGCGCGATGTTGCGGCCCGAAGGACACGGCGAAGGATCGGCGCGCACGCCGGACGCGATCGACCTTAACGCACTCGCGGAGCGTGTCGTATCAACCATGCAGCCGCTTGCGGCGGAACGGCAGTTGCGTCTCGCACTCAATCTCGCCAAGGCGCGGCCGAACGTTGTCGTCAACGCGACCTCGTTACGGCAAATCCTCCTCAACCTGCTTACCAACGCCATCAAGTTCACCGAAGCGGGCGGCGATGTACGCGTTGCAACCGGTTATTTGGACGACGGACGTGTGTTCCTCGTGGTGCGCGATACCGGGAACGGCTTTAGCATCGACACGGAAAGCGACAGTGCGCGCAGCGCGCCGGCATCACGTCTCGGGAAGGGCCACGGCTTGGGCCTGCCGCTTGTCCGACGCCTTGCGGAAGACATCGGCGCCACTATCGAAATCGACAGCGCTGAGGGTAAGGGAACGGTTGTCCTCGTCGTGTTCGGTGCGCCGCCGCGATGACACTCTAGGCGGGGGAACCTCTCCCGGCACACTTCAAAATTATACAAATTCTAAGTTGGCATTTCCCGTCAACAAGTGATTGACCGCAGCCGCTTGCACGGGCTAGCTGCGCGTGTCGAGCGGTGTGCTCGACCGCGCCATTTGCGGCGCGACCGATACCGGGGCTTTGACCCCCGCCTATTGGAGCTAAAGAATGACCCCGCTTTACCGCGCGTGGCACCGCGCATTCCTGTCTGTCACCCTCATCGCCGTCTCAAGCGTTGCCGCCCATGCCGAGGGGACGGTCAACATTTACAGCTATCGTGAGCCAAAGCTCATCGAACCATTGCTGAAGGCGTTCACCGACAAGACCGGCATCACGCCGAATGTCGTTTACGCAAACACCGGCCTCATCGAACGCATGGTCGCCGAGGGCCAAAACAGCCCGGCCGACGTACTGCTTTCCAACGAATTCGGTTGGCTCAACCAAGCCGAAGCGGCCGGCGTCACGCAAACAATCAAGAGCGACTTCGTCGACGCGCAGGTGCCCGCAGAGTACCGCGACCCGAAGGGTCAGTGGGTCGGGCTTACGCGGCGCGCGCGCGTTGTGTACGCGTCGAAGGATCGCGTTAAGCAGGACGCGATCACGTATGAGGAACTGGCCGACCCGAAATGGCGTGGCAAGATCTGCGTGCGCTCGGGGCAGCACACCTACAATGTCGCGCTCATCGCATCGATGATCGCCAACGACGGCGAAGAGAAGGCGGAGGCCTGGCTCAACGGCGTCAAGGCGAACCTCGCACGCAAGCCGGCCGGCGGCGATCGCGAACAGGTTCGCGACGTGCAGGCGGGCTTGTGCGATATCGCGATCGGCAACACCTACTACATGGTCGCGATGCAGAAGAACCCAGAGCAGAAAGCCTGGGCCGATGCCGTCAAGATCCTGTTCCCGAATGCGGGGGATCGCGGAACGCACGTGAACATTTCAGGCGTGGCGCTGGCCGCGCACGCGCCGAACAAGGCCAATGGGCTGAAGCTCATCGAGTTCCTCGCAAGCGACGAAGCGCAGAAAATTTATGTCGAAGCCAACGGCGAATATCCTGTCTCGCCGCATGTAGCGCCGACGGAGCTGGTGGCGAGTTGGGGACCGCTCAAGGCCGACAAGCTGCCGCTGGCAAAGATCGGAGAGCTACGCAAGAAGGCCTCCGAAATGGTCGACCGCGTGCGGTTCGATGCTGGCCCGAACTCCTGACACGGTGAGCACCATGGCAAACGCATCACAGACCACGATCAATACGCGCACGGCAGCCAAGGTCGTACCGTTGCCAGCGCGCGCACCCGAACGGCTCGTAGGCGTCGGATTTCGCTGCTGGCTGGCCGGTCTTTCGACCGGCGACATCAAGTGCTGGGAAGAGGCCTGGAACACGTTTTCGGGCACGCTCGGCCCGGATAACGCCAAGGCGCTGCTGATGGAACTTTCCAAGTTCGTCCGCGCCGTCAAAGCGAACGCGCAGCGCGATATCGAGATCTCGCCGTCGGGCTGCCACAACTTCTGCCGCGACGAGTGCCTGGCCATCTCGATCATTGCGGCCTGTCAGCACAACGAGCGGCAGGCGCTCGCGACGTCGGCCGCCGCCCTCGTCGGCTCCGATGACATCGGCGACACGCTGAACGGCGCGCAAGCACTCGCGGGCTCGCTGCGCAAGGCCAACCAGGTTCTGGCGATCGATTCCATTTGTCCGGCGACGTGCGCCCTGAAAATCGCGCGGCGCCGGCCGAGCTGACGAAAAGAGCGAAGGTGCGTTGGTGATCGAAGTGCAGGGCGCGACATGGCGGTGAGCGACAGCCCACCCGTGTCCGCTCGGCCGCCTAAGGAAGGCGGCCCGCAAGCGCGCCGGCACCCTAGTGCGCGCCGCGCGATGCCACGAGGCCAGGACTGGTACTGGCCGGCGATCGCCGGCATCATTGCGCTCATCATATCGCTGCCGTTGCTTGCGATCGCGTGGTTCGCGGTTTCCGGCAAAGACAATATCTGGCCGCACCTAGCGGCGACCGTTCTTCCAAATTCGCTCGCAAACACGCTGGCACTGATGCTGGGCGCGGGTCTGCTCACACTCGCCATCGGTACAGGCGCGGCTTGGATCGTGACGATGCACCGCTTTCCGGGGCGGACGCTTGCGGACAGGCTCTTGGTGCTGCCGCTGGCGATGCCGGCTTATATCGTCGCCTATGCGTACGTCGATCTTCTCGACTACGCTGGGCCTATACAGTCCTGGCTGCGCGCGACGTTCGGCTTCGCGAGCGTGGCGGACTACTGGTTCCCGCCGATCAAGTCGCTCGCCGGCGCCATCCTGCTCTTTGCCCTGACGCTTTACCCGTACGTTTATCTGGCGGCGCGCGCGAGCTTCGAACAGCAGTCGGTGTGCGTGCTCGAAGTGGCACGCACCCTAGGGCGAACGGCGCGCGAGACGCTTTGGTCCGTGGCGTTGCCATTGGCGCGCCCAGCGCTGGCTGCGGGCGTTGCGCTCGTGCTGATGGAATGCCTGAACGATCTCGGCGCCGTGCAGTATCTCGGCGTCGAGACGCTATCGGCGAGTGTGTTTTCGACGTGGACGCAGCGGCAGAACCTTTCGGGCGCCGCGCAGCTTTCGCTCGTGATGATGTGTCTCGTGGCGGCGATCATACTGGCGGAGCGCTTTCTGCGCGGGGGCGGGGGCACGCAATCGACGACACAGCGCCATCGCGCGATCCCATTCGAGACACTGACCGGCGGACGGGCGGCCGCCGCCCTTGCTCTCGTGCTGACGCCGTTCCTGCTCGGCTTCCTGCTGCCGTTCAGCATCCTGCTCTATCGAGCGCTGGCGCACGCGGGCGATGCGGCGGCATTCCTTCATGCCATGGGCAACAGCCTTATGCTTGCGTCGCTCGTGGCGCTTGCCGCCGTCGGCGTGGCGCTCGTCCTGGGCTATGCGGCGCGCCTTGGACGGGGAGCGGCGACGCAGGTTGCCAGCCGTTTCGCATCGCTCGGTTACGCACTGCCCGGCACTGTGCTGGCGCTCGGGCTTCTGACGCCGCTCGCGACCATCGACAACGGCTTCGACGCGTGGATGCGGAGCGCCTTTGGCATCTCGACCGGGCTTCTGCTTTCGGGCTCGCTGTTTGCGGTGACGCTGGCGCTCGTGATCCGCTTCCTCGCCGTCGCGCTCGGCTCCGTCGAAGCGGGCCTTGCGCGTATCTCCACGAACCTCGACGCGGCGGCCCGCACACTCGGCTCGGGCAGCTGGGCGACGCTGTGGCGCGTGCACGTACCCATGCTGCTGCCACCGATCGGCGCGGCGGCGCTGCTCGTATTCGTCGATGCGCTGAAGGAGCTGCCGGCGACACTGCTGCTGCGGCCGTTCAATTTCGATACGCTGGCGACGCACGTCTATGCGCTGACCGCGACCGAGCAGCTCGAAGAGGCGGCGCTTGGCGCCATCGCCATCGTCGCAATCGCCATCCTGCCCGTGCTTTGGCTGCACCGGGCAGTGTCGGAGGGACGAGCGGGCAGCGGCAGCAACCGCTAGCCCGCGTTCGTGTAACCTACCAGCTGCGACGCGCGCCGTTGTCGATGTGGAACAAGCCGCCGCCGTAGTGCTTCAGGCCACCGACGCTGCCGCTCGAGCGCAAGAACGCGTGGACGGCGCGCACGTTGCCGCGGACACGGAAGTCGACGGCATCCCCGGTCAGGTGCTTCGACTTGTGGGCACCGCCGACGGCACGATTACGGGCCTTGCTGCGGCAGGTTGAATTGACGGTGAGCGGTCCGAAGTTCGCCGCTACGCTGGCAATGACCGCGCGCAGACCGGCGTCGAGGCAGCCGGACGGAGCCGCCCAGCGGACACCGCCACCGGTGATGCTCTTGGCCGGCGCCTCCGGCGGATAGTAGGTGTTGCCGAGGGCAGCGACCTTCACGCCCTTGCTGCGCGTACGGCGTGGTTCGGTCTTGGCGGCATAGCCGCCGAGCTTCTTGCGCGACCGGGTGTGTGTGCTCTTCGAATAGACGACCTTGCCGCCGTGGTAGGCCGCTTTGCCATCGTCGATATCGCGCTTCTCCCAGAACGGAACGGCATCGGCTTTGGCAGTTGCCGGCGCACCGGCGCAAACGAAAACCGCACCCAAAATCACAAACGCGGCGCTACACGCGCGGCGCGCTGCGTGCGAACTCAAACGCAACATTTGAACTCTCCCCGTGAGGCCCGCGAATGCGAATGCGGACGGGCCGGCCCATTAACCATTGGTACGGCCGGGCGGTTACACCGAAGAAGAGGGCAAGACGAGGATCAATGTAAATTTATGGTTAACGCAAAAGAATAGAGGCGTATACTTGGTCGCACCCCCTCAATACAAATATTGATTTCTACTTCCTTATTGCTTTGACCCCATTTTTGGTCGGGTAAAACTTTCTCGTCTCTAAGTTATCCACAGGATGATCTGTGCGTCCGTGCGTCAGCGCGCCGCAACAATTACTAGTTCTGGCGCTAACCATAACAAGTACTGAGCAAGTCATTCGCCGCGACGCGCTCACGGTCGTCACGTCGCGTCAAGGCGCTTCTGAATGGCGGCTGCAACGCGCTCGCGCTCTGTGGCGTGTATGTGCAGGCCGACTTTCGTGCGTCGCCAGAGTACGTCGTCGGCGGTTCGCGCCCACTCTTCGGATTTGAGGTAGTGCAGTTCCCGTTCGCTCAGGCCGCCTCCTAAGTCTATGCCGAGATCGGCCTTAGATTTCGCCGGGCCGAGCAGGCGTTCGACACGCGTGCCGTAACGGCGTGCCAAGCGCATCAGTGTTGCCGCCGCAAAGCCGTCGTAACGGCGCTCAAGCCCAGCGAACCAGGTATCGAAGCCGTCCGGGCCGACATCACCTCCAGGCAATGGAGTGGCGGCATCTGGTCGAGGCACGGCCATGCCTAGAGCGGATACGAGACGGTCAACGGCGTTTTCTGCCAGGCGCCGGTACGTGGTGATCTTGCCACCCAGCACGTGCAGCAGGGGCGGACCCGGGCCGTCGTCCAACTCGAAGCGATAGTCGCGGCTGACGGCGGATGAATTGGCGTTGCCGTCGTCGTCGAGCGGGCGGACGCCAGAGAAGCGCCAGACGATGTCGGATGGGCTGATGGGCGTAAAGAAACTGCGGTTGGCGACGTCGATCAGGTAGCTTTCCTCGTCCGGCGAGATGTGGGCGTGGCGCGGGTCGCCGGTGAAGCCTTCCTCGGTCGTGCCGATCATCGTGAAGCTGCCCTCGAACGGCAGGGCGAAGACGACCCGGCCATCCGGGTTCTGGAAGGTATAGGCGTCGTCCGCGCCGGAAATGCGGGGCACGACGATGTGGCTGCCTTTGACGAGGCGCAGCCGAACCGACCGGGCTTTCCCCTCGGGCCGCGCAAGGTGCGCGACGGCTGCCGCCCAAGGGCCGGCGGCGTTGACGACTGACCGGGCGCCGAAGGTGCGCGTTTTATCGCCGGATTGGCAGGTTAGCCGCCATTGGCCATCGGCGGCCGCGAAACCGGTGACCCGTGATCGCGTCAGGATCAATGCGCCAGCCTCACGCGCGGCGATGGCATTGGTCACGACGAGGCGGGCGTCGTCCACCCAGCAGTCCCAATAAGAGAAGCCCAGCGTCAGATCGCGCGACAGTGGCGTACCGGCCGCGCTGCGCATCAGGTTTATTGGGCGACTGGGCGGTATGGCGCGGCGTTGGGCCAGATGGTCGTAGATAAAGAGGCCAAGGCGCAGCATCCAGGCGGGGCGCATGCCGGAGGTGTGGGGGAGCACGAAGCGCATCGGCCACACGATATGCGGCGCCTTGGCGAGCAGCACCTCGCGCTCGGCCAAAGCTTCGCGCACAAGGCGGAATTCGTATTGCTCGAGATAGCGCAGGCCGCCGTGGATCAGTTTGGAGCTGGCGGACGATGTGCCGCCGCCCAGATCGGCCGCTTCGAATAGGACAACTGACAGACCGCGCGCCGCCGCGTCAGCGGCGATGCCGCAGCCGTTGATGCCGCCGCCGATCACCGCGACGTCGAAGACTTTGTCCGTCCGCGCTTGGCCTGCCGCCTCCGCCATGGCCAAACCTTATGCGACTCGCGGGCAGGGCACGACGGGCTTCAGCGGCTGTTTTCCGCAATCGATCCACGCGGCGAGAGCAGGGACGCAATAGCGGCCACGACGAGCGAAAGCGGAACAGCGAGCAAGACGATGGCCGGCGGCTTAAGCCCGAACCAATTGGCCGACAGCGATGCCTGCCGCATTAGAGTCGCGTGCAGGGCATCACGAGCGACGGGATCGGCGGCGCGAGCAATAGCCGCGGACAATGCGTCGAGCTTTTGAAGCTGGGCGGGCGTGGCGCTCGAGAGCCCGCCCGTCCAGGCCGTAAGCTCAAGCGGGAAGAAGTGGACGCCAACGATGTACACGAGTGCGAGCGTGAAACCGGCCACGATCGCTGCAATGGCACCGGTGGCCGTCATGCGCCGCCAATACAGGGACAAGATCAGCGCGGGGAAGAGACCGGATGCTATCAGCGCAAGACCGTCGCCCGCCAGCGACGCAAGATCGAGCCCTGAGAACGCAGCGAGCAAGGCAGCGGCAAGTATAAGCGTGGCGCCGACAACGACGGATCGCGGGTTCATGGCTGCCGGATCGACGCTGCCGCCGCTGCGCGCCTCAGCGTCGGCGCCGAGCACGCCGGCGAGCAGCGCGTGAGCGGTGACGAGGGTGGCGAGCAGCAAGCCGGCATAAAGCGCGTATGCGGCCCAGTGCGAGACCCCGGCAACCAGCGGGGCCGACACAATGAAGCCATCACCCTGATAGGACAGGTCCTGCAAGCGCAGAAAACCGCGCTGCCCCGGTACCTTGGCACAGGCGCCGGCGAGGTCGTCCGCAGCGTGGCCGCGCTGACCGCAGACGCCGACGCCACCTGTCTGGTTTGCCTGCACGATCTCCGGCGGGAGGGCCGCGATCTCGATCCCGACGGCAAGTCGATTGCCGAAGCCGAGCTTGGCGTGCACGGCGAGTGGCGCGACGCAAGCCACGACGATGGCGACCAGCAGCGTGGCGCGGCCGGCGCGCGCGACAGCATCCCCCGGGGAGACGGCCCCGCGCGAAAGGTGGCGGCCGATGAGATGCGGCGCGGCGGCGATGCCGAGCGCGACGGCCAGCAAGAGGCCAGCGAAGTTCAGCACGGATAGTTGCAGGAACGGCGACGTCATCGGACGCAGAGAGGCGACATCTGCGAGCCTGCCGGCGACGAGCTGCTGATCGAGATGTGCGAGCGCCTCCAGCGCGCCGCCGAAGGTCGCGTGCGGAATGGCCAAATCACCATTGTTGGTCGCGATGCCGGCAAGTGCCGCCATCAACGCGCCGAAGATGGCGAGATAGGCGAGGCCCGCGCTGCGCCTTGGCGTCAATACGCTGCGCACGAGTGCGGCCACAATGATGATGACGACGATGGTCGCGATCGCGACGCCGTAGCCGGCAGGTAGAAGTGCCTGCATGGCCAGCGCGCCGCCCCTGATCTCAGCCGCCAGGAGAAACACGGCGGCTGAGACAAGCACGGTCAACGCAAGGCGGCGGGGCCATTTACCACCGTATCGGGCGGCGAAGAATCCGCCAATCGACTGCACGGGATAGAGCACGAAACGCGGCGCGACGATCATCGTCACCAGCGCCATGCCGGCCACGAGGCCGATCGCGAGCGACAAGCCGTCGTAGCCGAGTGTAACGAGCGCGCCGGCGGCGCCGATGACGGCGAGCGCGCCCAGCGCCTCGACGCCGTACACGAGCGCGGGCCTTATGCCTTCGCCCGTCGTCTCGGCGCGGGCGCGACGCGAAAAGACAAGCGCGAGGATCGCAAGGCCGATGAGCGACCCCTGCGCGCCGATCCAATATCCCAGAGGGAAGCCCGCGACGCGCGCGACGTTCAGCGTCAACGCGGCAAGCGGCAGTGCGAGCGCGAGCACAATCCATGCGAGGAGCCCGATCACCATCAATCGACGCGTCGGCCTGCTGGCACCGGAGATGCCGTCTTCTGACATTCTGCTCGCCCACCCAATCTTTGCTGGATTACCCGGCGGGCGCGTTGTGACCCGCAAACGGGTCCCGATCAAGGCACAGATTGACGAGGTGGGGGGTGTCGTTCATCGTCGCCCGCAACGCCGGGTTGCCGGCGACAAAATAAAACAAACTCGGGAGGGGCGAGATGGCAACCGCAGGCGAGGGGGTGCGCGTGCGCGCTGCAAAACAGCCGATGACGCGCGACGAGCGCAAAGTCATCGTCGCTTCTTCGGCAGGCACCATTTTCGAATGGTATGATTTCTATCTCTACGGGGCGCTCGCAACCACCATCATCGGGCCGCAGTTCTTCAGCGCCTATCCAGACTCGACGCAGGCGATCTTCGCGCTGCTGGCGTTCGCGGCGGGCTTCATCGTGCGTCCCTTTGGAGCGCTCGTGTTCGGCCGGCTCGGCGACCTTGTCGGGCGCAAATACACGTTTCTCGTGACCATCATGATCATGGGCCTATCGACGTTCCTGGTCGGCCTTTTGCCCAATTACGACGCGATCGGCGCGGCAGCTCCCATCGCTCTCATCGTCTTGCGCATGGCGCAGGGGCTGGCGCTCGGCGGCGAGTACGGCGGGGCGGCAACCTATGTCGCCGAGCACGCGCCGCATAATCAGCGCGGCTATTTCACGAGCTGGATCCAGACGACGGCGACGCTCGGCCTGCTGCTGTCGCTCATTGTCATCATGTTCACGCAGATCTTCGTAAACGCAAACTATCCGCCCGTGACGCTCGCCAACGGTACGACGGTCGATGCGTTCAAGGCGTGGGGCTGGCGCATTCCGTTCCTCGCGTCGATCATCCTGCTCGCGATCTCGCTTTATATCCGGCTACAGATGAGCGAGAGCCCGGCGTTCAAGAAGATGAAGGAAGAGGGCTCGGAATCCAAAGCGCCGCTGAAGGAAGCGTTCGGCACCTGGAGCAACGCGAAGATCGCGCTCATCGCCCTGCTGGGTCTGACGGCGGGCCAGGGTGTCGTCTGGTACACTGGACAGTTCTACGCGCTTTTCTTCCTGCAGAAGATTTTGCGGGTTGAGGAGTTTACGGCCAACGTTTTGATCGCGTGGGCGCTAATCCTCGGCACCGGGTTCTTCATATTCTTTGGCAGGCTTTCCGACCGCATCGGGCGCAAACCGATCATACTTGCGGGTTGTTTGCTGGCAGCGCTTTCGTATTTCTGGCTGTTCACGGCGCTTACGAAAACCGCCAACCCGGCGCTCTATCGCGCGCAAGAGGCGACGAATGTCCAAGTTGTTGCGGACCCGGCCGAGTGCTCGTTCCAATTCAACCCGACCGGCAAATCCAAGTTCACATCGAGCTGCGATGTCGCCAAGGAACTGCTGGCGAAGTCAGCCGTGCAATATACCGTGGTCGACGGCCCGGCCGGGCAGCCCGCCACGGTCTCGATCAACGGCGGAACGCCGATCGCCGCGAGCGATTCGGAGTTCGCAAAGAAGGTTGGCGCGGAGCTGACAGCGGCGGGCTATCCTGACGCCAACAATCCGGAGATCGTACGGATCGCCATCGATCCCGCCGACGGCCTCGCCAACTTCGCCAAGCTGTTCGACATCTTCTCGATGCAGAAGCTGACGATCATCGCCATTCTGACCACGCTCATCATATTCGTGACGATGGTGTATGGCCCGATCGCCGCGGCGCTCGTGGAGCTGTTCCCGACACGCATCCGCTATACCGGCATGTCGTTGCCCTATCACATCGGCAACGGCTGGTTCGGCGGACTGCTGCCGGCGACCGCGTTCGCGATGGTCGCCTGGTCGGGCGATATCTACTACGGGCTCTGGTATCCGATCGTGATCGCACTGATGACGTTCGTCATCGGATTGTTGTTCGTGCCCGAGACATTCAAGCGCGATTTGTTCGACGCGTCCGACAAACGCTGAGCTGAAAAAGGATAGGGCAGTGCGGGTCGCGCACTGCCCTATTCTTCATATCCCTAGACTTGGACCTTATGTTCGTTTTCTAAGGCCGCGACGGGTCCGCCGTTCGCAAGCGGCGGCACCATGACCCATCACGATCTCTGCGTCAAGTCACCGCGCGACAATAAAAAAATGCCGTACAGTCGACATGCAGACCGCCTTAAAGACGGGCGTCAGTGATGGCCAGAATGATCGACATCGTGGCCTGATTTTTCATCACCGTGTCCGGGCTGGTGGTCCATGCCATGCGGGCCCATGGCGCCTGCCGGCTCGACCGTACCTTCGACCTCGATCCGACCTGCCTTTTCGAAGATCAGAGTCAACTTGACCAAGTCGTCTTCCTTCAGCGGCGCCTTCAAATCAAACAGCATGACGTGGTCGCCGCCCGGCTTCAGCACGTGCGCGTCGCCGCCCTTGAGGTCAATGTTCTCAAGCCGGCGCATCTTGATCACGTCGCCATCGCGGATGTGGCCGTGGATCTCGACACGGCCTGCAACTGCGGACTCGGCCGCAATAAGCCGATCCGCCGTGCCCGCATCGGTCTTTATCTCCATGAAAGCGACGCCGACGGTCGCGCCAGCAGGCGTAGCACGAAGCCAGGGGTGCGAGACGGTGACACCTCCGCCCGAGGCGCCGTGAGCGTTCACCGCGGACACTGCGAACGGGGCCAATCCTAAAGCCAAGAACGCCGTGACAAGCAGCAGCTTTCGCATTTGGGGGTCTCCAAGCTTGAATTTCCGGCTCGTATAGCGCTTATGCGGCGCTCATCGACAGGCAATGTGGGTTCGCGTCCGTTCCGGCCTTTCCTTAACCTCCTGAGACCGAGGAATGTGCTAGAATTTTTGAGGTGTATGCGCAAATCGGAGTTGCGTCCCGTGGTTGCCCAGCGGCGCGTCCTACTTATCGTCAGTGGTGGCATAGCCGCCTACAAGTGCCTCGACCTTGTGCGGCGGCTCTCCGAACGCGGGTTCGCGGTACGCACGATCATGACGAAGGCCGCGGAACGCTTCGTGACGCCCTTGTCGTTCGGCGCGCTGACAAATGAGCGCGTCTTTACGGATCTATTCGATCTCAACGAGGAGCGCGAGATCGGCCACATCCGGCTGGCGCGCGATACCGACCTCGTCGTGGTGGCACCGGCGACGGCGGATATCCTGGCCAAGATGGCCGGTGGTCACGCGAACGATCTTGCGACCGCCGTGCTGCTCGCAACCGACAAGCCGGTGCTGGTGGCGCCGGCCATGAATCCGCGCATGTGGGCGAACCCGGCGACACAGCGCAACGTGCGCCAGCTCCAGGCTGACGGCATCCATTTCGTCGGACCGGCGAGAGGAGAAATGGCCGAACGCGGCGAAGCGGGTACGGGCCGGCTGGTGGAGGGGCCGGAACTGTTGGAGGCCATCGAGCGGCTGGCTGCGCCAGCGCCGGACGCAGCACAGCAATCGGGCGCTCTCGCAGGGCGTCATGTGCTCATCACCGCGGGGCCGACGCACGAGCCCATCGATCCCGTCCGCTATATCGCCAACCGATCATCGGGCAAGCAGGGCTATGAGATCGCCGCTGCGGCGGCGCGCCTCGGTGCGCGTGTCACGCTCGTGTCGGGGCCGGTGAACCTGGAACCACCGCCCGGCGTCGAGACGATCCGCGTCGTCACGGCAGCGGAAATGCTCGAAGCGGTCTCAAAGGCGCTGCCGGCCGACATCGGAATTTTCGCAGCCGCTGTCGCCGATTGGCGCTTGGCGCAACCCAAGCCCGAAAAGATCAAGAAGTCTGCCGGCGGAACGGCGCCTACGTTCAAGCTCGCGGAAAACCCGGACATCCTGCGGACGGTCGCGACGCGGCGCAGCGGGCGCCCCTCTCTCATCGTCGGTTTTGCGGCGGAGACCGAAGACGTGTTGGCGCACGCAAAAAAGAAACTCAAGTCGAAGGGCGCTGACTGGATCGTCGCGAATGATGTTTCACCGGAAACGGGCATCATGGGCGGCGATCGCAACACGGTACATCTCGTCACCGCTGCCGGAGTCGAGAATTGGCCGGACATGAGCAAATGCGATGTCGCGGCACGGCTCGTTGAGCGGATCGCGCAGCACTTGGATGCGCTGCGGCCCAAGAGGACAGCTGCGGAATGACGGCTGCACGCGGCCGCGGTTTGCGCGTCAAGGTGCGCCGCCTCGAACATGCACGCGGGCTTCCGCTTCCCGCCTACCAATCGGACCACGCGGCCGGTCTCGACCTCATTGCTGCGGTCTCTGACGATGCGCCGATCGTGTTGGAGCCCGGCACATTCGCGATGATACCGACGGGGCTCGCATTGGAATTGCCAAGGGGCACGGAAGCACAAGTGCGGCCGCGCTCGGGTCTTGCTGCGAAGTTCGGCGTTACTGTGCTCAATGCGCCAGGTACGATCGACGCCGACTATCGCGGCGAGGTCGCCGTCATCCTGATCAATCACGGCAAAAGCGCGTTCCGGGTGAAACGCGGTGAACGGATCGCACAAATGGTGCTGGCGCCGGTCACGCGTGTTACGTTTGTTGAGGCGAAGACGCTCCCGTCAACGAAGCGCGGTGCGGGGGGCTTCGGTTCAACCGGCGTTACGGCTGGGCGATCCTCAAAGGATGCGAAGACAAAGAAAGGCATTGCGCGTTCCGCACCAAAAAAGAAACGCACGGGGGGCCAGCGGGCAGATGAGCGAAACCCAGCGCCGGCGAAAAGGCAGCGCTGAGGAAGTGCCCGCAGCGAGCCCTTGAGCGTTGGCGCCGAACCTGCGAGAAACCGCATGAATAGGCCATAGCCAGCAGAGAATTTGAGAATGACAGAGATCAAAACGATTGCCGGAATTGAACATTGGGGCCGTGGACGCGTTTACAATTCGATCGCCGAGACGATCGGACAGACGCCTCTTGTCAGGCTCGATCGCGTGAAGTCTGCCGCAGGGCTCAACGCCGATATTCTTTTAAAGCTCGAATTCTTCAATCCGCTGTCTTCGGTGAAAGACCGCATCGGCGTGTCCATGATCGATACGCTCGAATCGGAAGGCCGTATCACGCCCGGCAAAACCGTGCTTATCGAGCCGACGTCGGGCAACACAGGTGTTGGACTCGCATTCGTTGCGGCGTCGCGCGGCTACCGGCTGATCCTGGTCATGCCGGAGACGATGTCGATCGAGCGGCGCAAGATCCTGACGCATCTGGGCGCGGAATTGGAACTGACGCCAGGCCCCGGCGGCATGCCGGCCGCCGTTGCACGCGCCGAAGAACTGGCGAAGTCGCTGCCAGATGCGGTGATCCCCGGGCAGTTCGACAACCCGGCCAATCCGCTCGTCCACGCCAAGACCACGGCAGAGGAAATCTTCAACGACACGCAAGGCAAGGTCGATGCGCTTGTCATCGGCATCGGCACGGGCGGCACGCTGACGGGCTGCGGCCGCGTGCTGAAACCGCGAATTCCGGGCTTGAAGATTTTCGCGGTCGAGCCTTCGACCAGCGCGATCCTGTCGGGCCAGCCACGTGGACCGCACAAGATCCAGGGTATCGGTGCCGGCTTCGTGCCGAGCATTCTGGACCGCACCCTCATCGACGAGATCGTGACGGTGCCGAGCGAGATGGCGTTCGAAATCTCGCGCATGGTGGCGCGCGTTGAGGGTATTCCGGGCGGCATCTCGACGGGCGCTAACGTGGCGGCCGCGATTACCGTTGCGCAGCGCCCGGACATGGCCGGCAAGACGATCGTGACGTTCGCGCCGTCGTCTGCGGAACGCTACTTCTCTAGCGAACTGTTCCTTGAGCCGGCGGCCAAGTCGTAACGCAAGCGCGAGGCGCGCATGGTGAAACTCACAGCGGACGAGGTGCAGCGCTACAAGCGTCACCTCGTGCTGCGCGAGGTGGGCGCGCAAGGGCAACAGAAACTGAAGGCGGCGCGCGTACTCGTCGTTGGCGCTGGCGGACTTGGTTCGCCGGTGCTGCTCTATCTCGCTGCGGCCGGCGTCGGCACAATCGGAATTATCGACGACGATACTGTGTCGCTTGACAATCTGCAGCGCCAGGTCGCGCACGGTAGCGCCGATGCCGGGCGGCTAAAAACGGACAGCGCGGCGGATGCGATCGCGCGCATCAACCCGCTGGTGAACGTCGAAGCGCATGCGGCACGGCTGACGGCCGCGAACGCGCTCGACGTCATCGGCCGCTACGACATTGTCGCCGACGGCTCGGACAATTTCGCGACTCGCTATCTTGTAGCGGATGCGTGCTACTTCGCGCGCAAACCGCTGGTATATGCGGCGCTCGGCTCGCTCGACGGCTATCTATCGGTGTTCAAACCATTCGAGATGACGGCCGAGGGAACGCCTCATCCATCGCTGCGCTGCGTTTTTCCGGAAGCGCCGCCGGCGGGGCTTGTCGCCAATTGCTCAGAGGTTGGCGTGCTTGGCCCGGTCGCGGGCGTCATGGGCACGCTGCAGGCAACCGAGGTGGTCAAGGAGATCCTGGGACTTGGCCCATCGCTCGCAGGACGGCTGCTGATCTACGATGCCGTGGCGAGCCGGTTCGAGTCGGTCACCGTGGCCTGGGACCCGGACAACCCGCTCACCGGCCGCAACGCGACGATCAATGACCTCTCGGGCCACGCGGGCGCAAAGGGCAGTGCCTGCGCCGCCGAGTAGTTGCCGGATGTCCGCCGGGGTGTCGAAATCCCCGTTCACCCAGCGCCGGGGGGAAATGGAGTTAGCCGGCGCTGCGCACACGCTTGGCGGCCTTGGCGACGCGCTTTGCGGCGTTCTTGACTTTGCGCTGGCGAGCCTGAATGCGGCGGCGACGATTGTCCGACATGGTTGGCATTTGGCGATCTCCTCGTGGGTTCAAATCGAAGGCGCCGTCCTAGCGGCTCGGCGGCGGGGCCGCAAGCCACCCGATGACAGCCGTTCCTTAGGGAACTGAACCTGAAACCCTCCGCGTGCGACCAAACGGCATACTGCATTGAAGCGTTTGCGTGTGAAGCAACCCCTCAGAGCGTCTCAACCCGGGAAGGAGACGGCTGAGGGGGTTTGCCATTTGGTCTTACAGCATCGCCGGGTGGACGCGATCCGGCGGCGCGTGGCCGTCGGCGAAGGCCTTTATGTTGATGATGACTTTCTCGCCCATGTCGACACGGCCTTCGATCGTCGCCGAACTCATGTGCGGCAGTGCCACAACGCGGTCGGATGCAAGAAGGCGTGGGTTGACGCTCGGCTCGTGTTCGAAAACGTCGAGGCCCGCACCAGAGATTGATCCCGACTCCAAAAGGCGAGCAAGCTCGTTTTCGTCGATTACCTCGCCACGCGAGGTGTTCACGATGTAGGCGGTCGGCTTCAGCAGCTTCAGGCGGCGTGCCGAGAGCAGGTGGTAGGTTGCCGGCGTGTGCGGGCAGTTGACCGAGATAATATCGACGCGCGTCAGCATCTGGTCGAGGCTTTCCCAGTAGGTCGCCTCGAGCTCGGCCTCCAGCGCCTGCGAGACGCGGCGGCGGTTGTGGTAGTGGATCTGTAGTCCGAACGCCTTGGCGCGGCGGGCGACCGCCTGGCCAATGCGGCCCATGCCGATGATGCCGAGCCGCTTGCCGAAGATGCGGTGGCCGAGCATCCATGTGGGCGACCAGCCGGACCATTTGGTCGACGGATTGCGCAGATAGGCGGCGCCTTCGGTGATGCGGCGCGGGACCGCGAGGATCAGCGCCATCGTCATATCGGCTGTATCCTCGGTCAGAACGCCGGGCGTGTTCGTCACCAAGACGCCGCGGTTGCGAGCGGTATCGAGATCGACGTTATCGACGCCGGTGCCGAAGTTGGCGATCAGGCGAAGCTGTGGACCGGCTTGCGTGAGCACGGCGCGATCAATCCGGTCCGTTACGGTCGGGACGAGCACGTCGGCCACCTTGACCGCCTGAACGAGCTCCGCCTGAGTCATCGGGGTATCGGCTTCGTTCAGCCGCGTGTCGAAGAGTTCGCGCATACGGGTTTCGACGACGTCTGGAAGCTTGCGCGTTACGATGACAACCGGTTTCTTCGGGGTGCTCGGCATTCTGATTCCGTGCTGATTGCGTGCCGCGGCGCCGTGGGATGTGACTGCCCGACGGGGGATTTTGGCGTGGGGTTATGGCGTTTGTCTCTAACAGAACGCCTTGGGGAAGACAAAGTGCTGAATAGGCTGCGGCAAGAGTGCCTTGCGGGGGTATTCAAGCCATTCGAACGCATGAAAATTTGTGCTGCAACAGTGGGGTTTGCGCGCGTGAAGGCGATGAAACGCGCGGGCGTGGCCGGTAGGCATGTCGTGCTCGCGATTTTTGCATTGGGCATGATGACCGCGTTTGCGGACAGCGTGCGCGCGCAGGCCAAAAACGAACGTCAGAAGCCGCCGAGCGGCAGCGGGCTGCCCGTACCGCGCTTCGTCAGCCTAAAGTCGGATCGGGTGAATCTGCGTAACGGCCCCGGCACTGACTATCCGACAGGCTGGGTTTATCGGCGGGCCGGATTGCCGGTCGAAGTCGTCAAGGAATTCGAAGGCTGGCGGCAGGTTCGCGATGCAGAAGGCGCAACGGGCTGGGTGCTGCAGTCTCTGCTTTCAGGGCGTCGTACCGGACTCGTCGTGCCGTGGGAGCGTAAAGCGGGCGCGTCTCCGCCACTCGTTCCGATCGTCGCGGGCGACAGCTCGAGCGCGGGCGTCGTGGTCAACGTCGAAGCTGGCGTGATCGCCGATCTGCATGCGTGCGATGGCCGCTGGTGCCGTGTGACGGTCGACAAATACAACGGCTACATCGAGCAGAATAAGCTTTGGGGCGTGTATCAGGGCGAGACGATCAAATGATCGGCTACCGCTACCGGCCTTACGCTTTTGCTAACCGGACCACCACGTCGATGTGCGTAATGCGCATGCCCTCGGGCGGCTCCGGCAGCCCGGTGACTTCGATCGTGTCGCCGGGAATGTCCATCAGGTCGCCCGTGGACTCCAACAGGAAGTGGCTGTGATTCGACGTGTTCGTGTCGAAATAGGCCTTCGAACCTTCGATGGCCAATTCGCGCACCAGACCGGCGCGCTTGAACTGGTGCAACGTGTTGTAGACTGTTGCGAGCGAGACGTGCTCGCCGAGTGCCGCTACTTCGGCGTGAAGTTGCTCGGCCGTGACGTGGCGATCCTCGGCGCCGAACAGGAGACCGCCCAGGACCATGCGTTGCCGGGTCGGGCGCAGCCCTGAGCGCTTCAGAAGCTCTGAAACAGATGTTCCGGCATGATCCGGCTGTTGCTGTTGCAATTTCTCGGTCATTCTCTTCACGTGCGGAGACCGTCCACAACGAGGCGGACGGATTGAAATATAGACATTCTCAATAAAAGCCGCAACTTGCGGCCAAAGTCAGAAATCTGGGGCTCATGGGCGGTCCGCGCGACCGGCCGCAGGGGGCGCGGCTTTGCGCAGCCTCAAGCGTGTGTTAGGGACGCGGCGCGACGGGTATCACGAGCTCGGCGGGCGCCTCAAATGCCCTGGAGAAGGCTCGGAGCCGGTGGCGGCTGAGGCGAGGGACGTGATGGCGGAACGCCGCTCAAGTTTCGAATTCGAGGACTTGCTGGCCTGCGGGCGTGGCGAGCTGTTCGGCAAAGGCAACGCACAGTTGCCGCTGCCGCCGATGTTAATGTTCGACCGTATCGGCCATATCTCCGACAGTGGCGGCGCGCATGGCAAGGGGCTGATCGTGGCCGAACTTAAGGTTGCGGGTAACGATCGGCTGAACTGGGTTTTTGATTGCCATTTCAAGGGCGACCCGGTCATGCCTGGCTGCCTCGGCCTCGACGCGCTATGGCAGCTCACCGGGTTTTTTCTTGGCTGGCTGGGCCTTGCCGGCCAGGGCCGTGCCTCAGGTGTCGGCGAAGTGAAATTCACACGTGAGGTGACGCCGGACGTGAAAACGGTCGAATACGTCATCGACGTGAAGCGCGTCATAGCGCGCAAGTTGAAGCTCGCGGAAGCGGACGGGGTGCTGAAAGCGGACGGCGAGGTTATTTACACGGCCAAGGACCTTAGGGTCCTACTCAAATCGGGCGAAGGGCCTTAAGTCGTTCTCGGCATGAACGACGTGCTGGTTCGGTCCGGTGCGAAAGACAAAAAGGGAAAAGAGGCGGATGCGGCGCGTGGTCGTCACTGGGATGGGTGTCGTGTCGTCCATCGGCAACAATACCCAGGAAGTCGTCGCCTCGCTGCGCGAAGCCAAGTCCGGCATCACGCATGCCGACGAGTACGAAAAGCTTGGTTTCAAGTGTCAGGTCCACGGTCAGCCCAAGATCGAATGGGAGTCGATGGTCCCGCGCAAGCCGAAGCGGTTCATGAACCCCGGCGTGGCCTGGAACTGGATCGCCATGGACCAGGCCATCCGCGACGCCGGCCTGGAAAGCTCTGACGTGATCAACGAGCGCTCGGGCATCATCATGGGCTCAGGCGGGCCTTCGACGCGCGCCATCGTGGAAGCCGCAGAGACCACGATCAAATCCGGTGGACCTAAGAAGATCGGTCCGTTCGAAGTTCCCAAAGCCATGTGCTCAGGCCCGTCGGCGGCGCTTGCCACCGCGTTCCAGATCAAGGGCGTCAATTACTCGATTTCGTCGGCATGCGCGACAAGCGCGCACTGCATCGGAAACGCGGCCGAGCTTATCCAATGGGGCAAGCAGGATATCATCTTCGCAGGCGGCTGCGAGGAACTCGACTGGACGCTTTCGAACCTGTTCGACGCCATGGGAGCGATGTCGACGCACTTCAACGCGACACCTGAGAAAGCGAGCCGGGCGTATGACAAGAATCGCGACGGTTTCGTAATCGCGGGCGGCGCGGGCGTCGTGGTGCTGGAGGAACTTGAGCACGCGAAGGCGCGCGGCGCGAAGATTTACGGTGAAGTCGTCGGCTACGGTGCGACATCGGACGGCTACGATATGGTGGCGCCGTCGGGCGAGGGCGCGGAGCGCTGCATGCGTCTTGCGCTCAAAGGGCTCAACGGCAAGGGCGTGCCCGGGATCAACTACATAAACCCGCACGGCACCGGTACGCCCGTGGGCGACGCCAAGGAAATCGACGCGATCCGCGCCGTGTTTGGCAAGGACGCGCCAACGATCGCGGCAACCAAATCCCTGACCGGGCACTCGCTCGGCGCCATCGGCGTGCAGGAGGCGATCTTCTCGCTGCTGATGATGAATAACGGCTTCATCTGCGAGAGCGCGAATATCGAGGAGATCGACCCGGCGTTTGCCGACATGCCGATCGCCCGGACGCGCATCGACAACGCCGAGCTTAACTGTGTCATGTCGAACAGTTTCGGGTTTGGCGGGACGAATGCGACCCTCGTGTTTCGAAGACATGATGGTTAACCGGACGCGGCCGACACGGCGGCTTAATGCTGCTCGGCCGTGACGGTGTCGCTTGGTGTTAGAGTATGCGAGTTCACAGGCGCGGAACCGGCTGGTTCGAGATCAGCGGACGCAAATTGGGTGACAGGACGAGGCTACCAATGACGGAGATCGATATCGCAAAGCCGGGACCATTGATGGCTGGCAAGCGCGGCCTCGTGATGGGGGTCGCGAATGATCGATCGATCGCCTGGGGCATCGCGCGCATCCTGGCAGGGCAGGGCGCAGAGCTTGCCTTCACGTATCAGGGCGGCGCGTTCGGACGGCGGGCGGTGCCGCTGGCACAGTCGCTCGGCTCCAAGATCATCGAGGAATGCAACGTTCTCGATCTGCCGAGCGTGGATAACGTCTTCGCGCGCGTCAAACAGGAGTGGGGCGGGCTCGATTTCGTTGTGCACGCACTTGCCTATTCCGACCCGAAAGAGCTGGGCGGCCGTTACGCGGACACGACGCGTGAGAACTTCACCAACACCATGGTGATCTCGTGCTTCTCATTCACCGAGGTCGCCAAGCGGGCCGCTGAGCTGATGCCGAACGGCGGCTCCATGATTACGCTGTCCTACGGCGGCGCGACCCGCTGGGTGCCGTCCTATAACGTCATGGGCGTCGCGAAGGCGGCACTCGAAGCGTCGGTGCGGTATCTTGCGGCCGACCTCGGCCCGCAGAACATTCGCGTCAACGCGCTCTCGGCGGGGCCTATGCGCACGCTTTCTGGCGCGGGCGTGTCGGATGCACGCGTGATCTTCAACTTCCAGCGCGAGAACGCGCCGCTGAAGCGAACGCCGACGCTCGATGAAGTCGGCGGCTCGGCGCTCTATCTGCTCTCTCCTCTGTCGGGGGCGGTGACGGGCGAGGTCCACTTCGTCGACTGCGGCTATAACACCGTGTCGATGCCGACGCTGCAGGGTCTCAAAGAACACGACTCGGAGAGCAAAGCGCAGGGCCGGCCGCCGGAAGCGGCAGAGTAGTATGGGCGCTTTGCGTGGTGGCCCGACCTTCGGCCGCGACGCTTGACGCGGACGAAGCCCCGACATAAGCCGCGCGCATGATTGGCGTCTTCGATTCCGGTGTCGGTGGGCTCACGGTCTTGCGCGAGCTCGTAGGGCGGTTTCCGCGCGCCGACTTCGTCTATCTCGCCGACCACGCGCATGTGCCCTATGGCAATCGACCGTCGGAAGACGTCGTGGCGTTTACGCGCGACTGCGTCGACGACCTTTTCCAGCGCGGAGCGAAGCTCGTTCTGCTCGGCTGCAATACGGCAACCGCGGTTGCGCTGCGCCGCCTGCAACAGGAATGGCTGCCCGGCAGCCCTTGGGCCGGCACGCACAATGTGCTCGGCATCGTCGCGCCGACGGTTGAAGCGGCTACCCAAACGCCGTGGGCGATCACCTCGCCGCAGTATCCGCAGAAATACAACACCGACACGATCGCCGTGTTCGGCACGATGCGCACCATCACTACGGGCGTCTACCCGGAGGAGATTCGCAAGCGCTGCCCAAAGGTGACGGTGGTGCAGCAGGTATGCTCGGAACTGGCGGGAGCCATCGAGAACAAGGCGCCGGAACGCGCACTCGAAGAGCTGGTCGCGCAGGGAACGCGGGCAGCGCTTCAGCAAACGGGAAACATGCCGCCGCACCGGGCCATACTGGGCTGCACGCACTTTCCGCTCGTCGAGCACCTCTTTCGCAAGCACCTGCCGCCGTTCACGCGCATTCTCTCGCAGCCGGAAGTGGTCGCCGACAGTTTCGAGGACTACCTGGCGCGTCACGCCAAATATCTCGCCGGAAACGAGGGCGGCCGCCTGTCGCTGCTGACGACCGGCGATCCGGACGACGTTGCCGCCAATGCGCGCGTCTTCTGGCCGGACGTTGCGAAGTTTGCCAAGGCGTGAGGCGGTTGCTCCCGCAGCTGCGAACGACCCGCGCACAGCCGTTGGCCGCAGCCACAATTGTTCGGTTGGCGGGTGTCACGCGGCTTTGCTATCGTCACCAAGGGGTACTACCTGCCGGAAATCTTCCGTTCGGTATTTCGGTCAGACAGGAGCAAGTCCAATGAACACCAAAATAGCGCTTTCCGTTGCAGCCGCCGTGTGCCTTGCGTTCGCGGCCATGCCGTCGTCCGCCGCGCCGCTCACGCCGTTTAAGCAGCTCAACCTCGAGCAGTCGACGATGGTCGAGAAGACGCACGGCTGGCACCGCAAGTGCCGTCGCGGCCTCAACGGTTGGCACCGGCACATCAAAGGCGTGGGCCGCGTGCAGTGCACGACCTCTCGTAACTGCTACTACAATATCTTTGGCGTGAAGGTCTGCGACTGGTCGTGATCTAGCGCCCTCGCAAGGTTTTCAAGCCGCCGGATCTCGTGATCCGGCGGCTTTTTTATTGATCACGCGACATCACAGCGGCGTGAACCGCGGATGAATGTGCGGTTCAGGGTCAGCTCAGATGCGCTGTGGCTCCATGCCTGCGTTGTTGAGACGAATTTTGCGAGTGTGATTTTCCAGGAGACGGACAGATGACCAGGCAGGCATGGATTGCAGGTTTAGGACTGGCGGCGTTGGCGGCTACGATGACGGCGACGGGTGCTTTCGCGCAAGCGCGCTCACCCGTCGACTCCGGCGGCGGTTACGGCGGTGGCGGATATCAGTTCGTCCGCTGCTCGGACACCAAGGTGCACAAATTCTACAGACTGACGGTTTGCGATAACGGGCGCTACACGGTGCGCGGCGGTGGACTGAGCTGCGGCGGAAACTACACTTGGCAGAACGTCTACGGCGGCGTTCGCATCAACCTGCGTCGCGCACCTTGCGGGTCGGGCACTGACTGGTCCGGCGATACCATCCGTTGCGACGGCTTTGCGTGGAACCGGCCGGGGCTTATCAACAATATCAGTTCAGCGTCGTGCACCTATTTCCCAACACGCGAAGCCAACGCGGAAGGCTACGGACCCGAACCGGTCTACTTCCGTTAAACAGCAGGCCGTTTGAAAGCATGAAAAAGGCCGCCGGCAAAAATGCCGGCGGCCTAATTTTTCTAGCTTTCGCTGGTCGGCTCAGCCGCGCTCGCGGCGCGGACCGCGATCGCGACCACGGTCACCGCCACGGCCGCCCTCGCGGCGCGGGGGGCGAGACTCGAAGACTTCCTCCGGCTCACCCTCAGCGCGCGGAATTTCCTGGCCCGTCGCCTGATCAACGATCTTCATCGACAGCCGCGTCTTGCCGCGATCGTCGAAGCCCAGAAGCTTCACGTAAACTTCCTGACCTTCCTTCACGACCTCACCGACGGTTGCCGGGCGGCCCTGAGAGAGCTGCGAAATGTGAACGAGGCCATCCTTGGCACCGAAGAAGTTCACGAAGGCGCCGAACTCCATGATCTTCACGACCTTACCCTTGTAGATCTCGCCGACCTCTGGCTCGGACGTGATGCCGCGGATGCGGGCAAGCGCTTTTTCGATCGACTCGCGATTTGCGGACGCGATCTTGACCGTGCCGTCGTCCTCGATGTCGATCTTGGCGCCCGATTCCGCGACGATCTCGCGAATGACCGAGCCGCCGGAGCCGATGACCTCGCGGATCTTGTCGGTCGGGATCTTGATCGTCTCGATGCGCGGCGCGTATTCGCCAAGTTCCTCGCGCGCGCCCGAAATCGCCTTCGCCATCTCACCCAGGATATGGATGCGGCCCTTGTGCGCCTGTTCAAGCGCGACCCGCATGATCTCCTCGGTGATGCCGGTGATCTTGATGTCCATCTGAAGCGAAGTGACACCGTTTTCGGTGCCTGCCACCTTGAAGTCCATGTCGCCCAGGTGATCCTCGTCACCGAGGATGTCGGACAGCACGACGAAGTCGCCACCTTCCTTGATGAGGCCCATGGCGATGCCGGCGACCGGCGTCTTGAGGGGCACGCCTGCGTCCATCAACGCGAGCGACGTGCCGCAGACGGTTGCCATCGAGGAAGAACCGTTCGACTCGGTGATCTCGGACACGACGCGAAGCGTGTATGGGAACTCTTCCTGCGCGGGCAGCATCGGATGGATGGCGCGCCAGGCAAGCTTGCCGTGGCCGATCTCGCGGCGGCCGGGCGAGCCCATGCGGCCAACCTCGCCGACCGAGTAGGGCGGGAAGTTGTAGTGCAGCAGGAAGCGCTCTTTCTTCGTGCCTTCGAGGCTGTCGACGTACTGCTCGTCCTCGCCGGTGCCGAGGGTTGCGACAACGAGTGCCTGCGTCTCACCGCGGGTGAAGAGCGCGGAACCGTGCGTTCGCGGCAGCACGTGGACCTGTGACAGGATCGGGCGCACCGTCTCCAGATCGCGGCCGTCGATGCGCCGCTTCGTGCGGATGACGTCGCCGCGCATGATGTCCATTTCGAGCGACTTAAAGGTGTCCGACAGGAGAACCTTTTCGTCGGGGCTGTCGCTTTCAAGCTGGACGTGCTCGGCGATCGCCTTTTTGGCGACGCCGACGAGATCGTTGCGCTTCATCTTCTCCTTGGTCGAGAAGGCTTCCTGCAGCGTCTTCTCGGCGACGCGTTTCACCTCTGATTTGTACTTGTCCTTGTCGGGCAGCTTGATGTCCCAGGGCTCCTTGGCCGCCTTCTCGGCGAGCTTGATGATGGCCTGGATGACCGGCTGCATGTGCTTGTGGCCGAACATCACGGCCTCCAGCATCTGCTTCTCCGGAAGTTCCTTGGCTTCCGATTCAACCATCATCACGGCGTCGTGCGTGCCCGCGACCACGAGGTCGAGCGAGCTTTCCTTCATCTCGTCGATCATCGGGTTCAACACGAACTCACCATTGATGACGCCGACACGAGCGGCGCCGATGGGTCCGAGGAAGGGCAGCCCCGACAGAGTGAGAGCGGCGGACGCCGCGACCATCGCCAGGATGTCGGGATCGTTCTCAAGGTCGTGCGACATGACCGTCACAACGACCTGGGTTTCGTTCTTGAAGCCTTCCACGAACAGCGGACGAATGGGCCGGTCGATCAAACGCGACGTCAGCGTTTCCTTCTCGGTCGGGCGGCCTTCGCGCTTGAAATAGCCGCCGGGGATCTTGCCGGCGGCATATGTGCGCTCCTGATAGTTCACGGTGAGCGGGAAAAAGTCGATGCCGGGCTTTGCGGCGCGGGCGCCGACGACGGTCGCAAGGACGGTCGTTTCTCCGTACTGGGCGAGCACAGCCGCATCGGCCTGGCGAGCCACTTGGCCCGTCTCAAGCTTCAGCTTGCGGCCGCCCCAGTCGATCTCAACACGATGGATATCGAACATGATGTGTCTTTCGTTTTCGCTTCTATTTCGGTCGGACTGCGCCTGCGGTGATGATTTGACCCGCAAACGCGAAGGGCGCCGGGAGCCCTATGCCTCCGACGCGGATATTCATTTCTGTTTCTGCGCTCTGCTGGCAGGCATGCGCTGCTGCCTTGTCTCGAACGCGCGCGTAAATGCGCGTATCAGCGGCGGATACCGTGCTTCTCGATGATCTTCTGATAACGCGCGTTGTCCTTGCTCTTCACATAGTCGAGCAGCTGACGACGCTGGCTCACCATTTTCAGCAAGCCGCGGCGAGAGTGGTTGTCTTTCTTGTGCAGCTTGAAGTGCTCGGTAAGCTCATTGATGCGGTGGGTGAGGACGGCGATCTGGACTTCCGGCGAACCGGTATCGTTGGCCTTGGTCGCGTTGTCCTTGATGACGGCCGACTTCGCCGCCTTACGATGCGGTGCAACTTCCGACATCGGATGATCCTTTCACATTGGAGTTTCGTAACGCGGCCACAGCCGGGATGTCGTCCAGCAGGGTCGCTTGGGAAATGCCGCCGGGCGGAACGGGCCAAGTGCGGTGGCGCTCTTATACACGAAAGCGGGACGGGCGCGAGACTGAAATTATTGCGATAATTTATAGTTGTTTCAGTGCCTTACATTGTCGCGACCGTAAGGATGACGGCCAATCCGGCGGCGGGCCTTTCGTGGCGGCGCATTTCCGGCGGCGCACCCCGGATTCAATCGCACCGCGCGCCACCCAAATCTCATCAATGGCGCGATGCCGCAGCCGCGACATACAGTGGCGACAGTCTGGGTGAGGGACTGTGCGGGCTCGTGCCTCGCGGGACCAACCAAGCTACCCTTCGAATTTTCTCTGCACGTTTTCAGATAATGAATTTTGGGAGGTCGCAGACATGTCCAGCGTCACTGCACCCCGACCCGCTTTCAACATCGGCATCGCGATGGCGGGCGCCGTCTCGGGAGGCGCATATTCCGCTGGCGTCTTCGATTTTCTGATCGAAGCGCTCGACGAGTGGCAGAAAGCCAAGGACCGGGGCGACCTCGTTCCAGATCACGACGTATTCATATCCGCGATGTCTGGGACATCGGCCGGTGGCATCACGGCCGCCATGGGTCTTGCTTCCATCGCCGCCGGCGTTCGATCGGTAGAGGAAGCAGCGGTCAATCCCAATCAAACCACACCGATCAAGAGGACGCTGCCGGAGCTCTATGACATCTGGGTCAAGAAGGTTCGACTGTTCGACAGCGCCGGCGACGCCAATCGCAGCAAGAAGGCGGATACGATTCCGCCGTTGCTCGATACGAGCGATATCCAGCCGGGGGGTGCGCCGGATTCGCTGCTCAACAGCGACGTGCTGACCAGAATTGCGCGCGAGGGCCTGTCATCGATCGCGGCCAACGGGAAAAGGCAAAAATATCTCACGGAACCGCTGCACCTCTTTCTGACGCACACCAACCTTGACGGCGTTCCCATCCCGATCGATTTCCTGGAGGGCGACGGCTACACGATGATGATGCACGAGGGCCGTGCGCATTTCTCCGTGCGTGGCATCGGCGCGACGCCATACCCGCAGGAATGCAGGTGGCTGAAGGATTGGGACGACCACGGCGTCGACATCAATCTCACGGAGCTTCGCAGCCTTGGCGCGACCCGCTCCGATCAGCCGCTACGGGAGCCGTTCGAATCTTATGCGCAAGCGGCGTTGACCACGAGCGCATTTCCTTTCGGCTTCTCGGCGCGGCGCGTGGCCGTCAATACCGCGAAGACGCGCGTGGGCGCGCTGCCATTTGCGGGAAGCCTGTTCACCGAGAGGCTGAAAACGCAGGTAACTGGCTTTTATCCGCGACAGGAGAGTGAAGCACTGGCGCACTACGTTTGCGTCGACGGTGGCGCCCTCAACAACGAGCCATTCGAAATTATCCGGTGGGCCATCAAGCATTCTGAAGAGTCAAACAACGTGCGTGATCCAGAGCGTGCCAGCCGCGCCGTGATCCTCATTGCGCCGTTTCCGCCAACGGCGGCCGAGAAACGGGAGGATCTCGCCAAGGCCGACCGCGACATCAGCCTCAAGAAGATCGGACGGGCGCTCGTTCCCGCGTTGCTCAACCAGGCCCGTTTCAAGGCGTCAGACCTTATTGCGGCATCGGACCCCAACGTCTACAGCCGCTATCTGATCTCGCCTAAGCGCGCTGGTAATTCAACCGACCCGGCGCTTGCCAGCACGTCGCTCTATGCGTTCGGCGGTTTCCTGGACGAGCAGTTTCGCGAGCACGACTTTCAGCTCGGACGACGCAACTGCCAATGGTTTCTGCGAAAACACTTCACGCTGGATCAGACAAATCCGGTGTTCGGGTCCGATGCAGCGCGCCGATTCGCGGCGATCGAACCGAGTGATCCGAAATATCGCTGCGATCCGACACAGTGGCCGATCATACCGCTGGTCGGAACGGCCGCGGTCGAGGTTCCAGAGCCGGAAGACTGGCCGAAATTCGCCTATCACAAGCTCGGCGAAATGCGCGATGCGCTCTATAGGCGCCTCGACATGCTGGCGAGAAGCTACACCTCGCAGTTCTTCGGGAGCTACGCCGGTCTGCGGTCGGCGCTGCGTATTTCCTGGTGGCACAACCGCACGGCCATCGTCGATGCGATGATGCATGTGGTCCACGACCAACTGCGTGACTTCAAACAGCTGGGAGAGCCGCGTCCGCGAACCTTGATGGAGCGCCTCTCCGATATTGTACGGCGCCCTTGGGTGGTCGCAGGCGCGATCGCGGCGATGTTTTTCGTGTTCATCGTCTACCAGATGCTCATGGATCAGATGTCGCCGTGAGCGAGAGGGCGCGCCTTCGTCGTCTCACTCGAGATTGAAGACGCGGGTCGGGTGTAGTGCGCCTTTGTCCAGCTCGCCGAGTGCGATCAGGCGGCCCTTGGATGTGGCATAGGCTGGACCGGTCATGATGGGCGCATCGCGGCCACGGATCAGCACGGGCTGGCCGCGCGTGAGGCTTGCGGCGTCCGACTGGGAAACGAGCAACTCGGGCAGTTCCTGCAGCGCGGCCTCTACGGGCGTGAGCATACGAAGAACCGCATTCGCGTCCCCCGACGAAGCCGCGTCCGAAATCTCGTTCATCGTCACGGCCGACTCTTCGTCGAACGGGCCGACGCGCGTACGGCGCAGCGCAATAACGTGGCCGCGACAACCGAGGAGACGGCCTATGTCGCGCGCGAGCGCACGCACATAGGTCCCCTTGCCGCACTCGGCTTCGAATACGGCTGTTGAATCGTCGGGCTGGTCGACGAGTGCCAAGCGGTCAATGACGACGGTGCGTGCCTCCAGAACGACGGTCTCGCCGTCGCGCGCGAGGTCGTAGGCGCGGGCACCATCGATTTTGATCGCCGAATAGACGGGCGGCACTTGCGATATCTCGCCACGAAAGTGCGGCAGTACCGATTCGATATCGGCGCGCGAGGGGCGCTTGTCGCTCGTCTGGGTCACGGCGCCTTCGGTGTCGTCGGTTTCGGTCTCGGCACCCCAGCGCACCGTGAAGCGATAAGCCTTTTCGCCGTCGACGGCAAAGGGCACCGTCTTCGTCGCCTCGCCCAGAGCGATTGGAAGAATCCCGGTTGCAAGCGGGTCGAGCGTGCCCGCATGACCCGCTTTCTGAGCGTCAAAGGCGCGGCGCACCGCGCCGACGGCCTGTGTCGATGTCATGCCGGCCGGCTTGTCCAGCACGACCCAGCCGTGCACCGGACGGCCTTTCTTCTTGCGAGCCATGGTTATTTCTTCTGTGTGTCCTGGCGGACTTTGGGGCTGTCGAGCAGCTGGTCAATGCGGGAGGCCTCCTCGAAGGTTTCGTCCTCGCGGAAGCGCAAATCGGGTGCGTATTTCAGGTTCAACGCGTGCGCGACCTCGGCACGTATGAACTTCTTGTTCTGGGTCAATGCCTCGATCACCGGCGTGATGTCGACACCGCCAAGCGGCATGACGTAAACCGTGGCGAGCTTCAAGTCGGGCGAAAGGCGAACCTCGGGGATGGTCACGACGTGGGAGGCGAGCACGTCATCGTGAATTTCGCCGCGCACGAGCATCTCGGCGAGCTTATGCCGGATGAGCTCGCCGACGCGCAGCATGCGTTGCGATGGACCGGCCTGAGCCGGCTTGTGAGTTTTTTTCGCCATTCGCCTCCGCTGCGGGATCGGACCGCACACGGCCTCTTCAATATTTGCCAGTCAATTTGGATGAGCGCGTTTTAGAGGGAGCGCGCGATGATCTCGACCTGGAAGCACTCGATCTGGTCGCCTTCGCGCAAATCCTGGTAGTTGGCGAACGACATACCGCATTCCTGACCGGCGACGACTTCCTTCACGTCATCTTTGAAGCGCTTCAGAATAGATAGCGAGCCTTCATGGATGACGACGTTGTCGCGCAGCAGACGGACCTTGGCACCGCGTTCGACCTTGCCTTCGGTGACGAGGCAGCCCGCAACCTTGCCGACCTTCGAGATGTTGAAGACCTGCTTGATCGTGGCGTAACCCAGGAACACCTCGCGCTTGGTCGGCGCCAGCATGCCGGACATCGCCGCCTTCACGTCATCCACCAGATCGTAGATGATGTTGTAGTAGCGGATTTCGATACCCTGCTGATCGGCGGAACGCTTGGCCTGTTCGTTGGCGCGGACGTTGAAGCCGATAACGACGGCGTTCGAGGCCGAGGCGAGCGCCACGTCGGATTCGGTAATTCCGCCAACGCCAGTATGCACGACACGAGCGATGACCTCGTCCGTGCCGAGCTTTTTCAGCGAACCGACGATGGCTTCGACAGAACCCTGAACGTCGCCCTTGATGAGCAGCGTGAACTCCTTCTGACCAGCAGCGTCCTTCAGCTGCTGCATCATCTGCTCAAGCGTGCTCTTGGAGCCAGCGGAACCAAGCGTTTCACGACGCTTGCGGACGCGGTAGTCCGTGATCTCGCGGGCGCGCGCCTCGTTCTCAACGACGGCGAACTGATCGCCCGCTTCGGGTGCCGAGTCGAAGCCCAAGACTTCGGCCGGAACGGACGGACCGGCACGGAGAATATGTACGCCGCGGTCGTCAAGGAGTGCGCGAACACGACCCCAGGCGGTGCCGGCGACGACGATATCGCCGACCTTCAGCATACCGCGCTGCACAAGTACCGTGCCGACGGGGCCGCGGCCACGCTCAAGCTTGGCTTCGATCACGATGCCTTCGGCCGAGCGGTTCGGGTTCGATTTCAGGTCTAGGATTTCGGCCTGCAGGTGGATCGCTTCCAAAAGCTTGTCGAGATTGGTGCGCTTCAACGCCGAAACCGGAATTTCGAGCGTTTCGCCACCCATGCTCTCGACCACGATCTCGTGCGACAGCAGCTCGGTACGGACACGATTCGGATCTGCCTGCGGCTTGTCGATCTTATTGATGGCGACGATGATCGGCACACCCGCCGCCTTGGCGTGATTGATGGCCTCGACCGTTTGCGGCATGACGCCGTCGTCAGCTGCAACGACGAGCACGACGATGTCCGTCACCTTGGCGCCACGAGCGCGCATCGCGGTGAAGGCCTCGTGGCCCGGTGTATCGATAAACGTGATCTTGTCGCCGTTCGTCGCCTGCACCTGGTAGGCGCCAATGTGCTGCGTGATGCCACCTGCCTCTCCGGCCACGACGTTGGCCGAGCGGATGGCGTCCAGCAGCGACGTCTTGCCATGGTCGACGTGGCCCATAATGGTAACCACCGGAGCACGCGACTCGAGCGCGGCATCATCAGCGTCCTTCTCGCCAACGAAGCCGATTTCCACGTCCGATTCCGAAACACGCTTGGGAGTGTGGCCGAATTCCTGGGTGATAAGTTCGGCGGTGTCGGCGTCGATCACGTCGGTGATCTTGTGCATCGCGCCTTGTTTCATCAGGTACTTGATGAGGTCGACGGCACGCTCAGTCATGCGGTTGGCGAGTTCCTGGATGGTGATCGCCTCGGGGATAACGACCTCACGCGCGATTTTCTCACGCGTCTGCTGAATGCCCATGGCCTTCAGTTTTTCCTTCTCGCGCTTACGCTTGAGCGAGGCAAGCGAGCGCTGCTGAGCTTCACGGTCGAAGTTCGTGATCGAAATCTTCTGACGTCCACTTCGGTCGTCAGCAACTTTGACGGGCGCGCGCGCGATCTTGGCGTTGCCCGGACCGCGCTTGCGGCTCTCTTCCTCGTCGACCTCCTTGGCGAGCCCGATGCGCGGCGGCCGCGCCGGCTTCTCAACGGTCGTATCCGCGGCTCCAGCCCCGCGGCGCGGCGGCGTCGGCAAATCGATCTCGCGCGGACGGCCGGCCTCACGCGGCATGAACGCCGTGCCGCCGGGACGCGCGGGAGAGCGCTGGAACGATGGGCGCTGAGAGGTTTCACGCGGGGGCGCGCCAGTCTCGCGCGCCACAGGCGCAGGGGCGGGACGATCCTGCGTCGGCTGAGGGGAAGCTACGGCTGTCGGCTGAGCGGTTGCGGGCGGAGCGGTAACCACCGGCGGCGGCTCGGGTGCAGCAACCGGCTCCGGCGGACGCACAGGCTCGAAGCGCACAGGCTCGATCTCGGCTGTTGCCGTCTGGGAGGTTGCGCGGGCAGCGCGCAGCGCACGGTCCTGAGCGGCACGCTCAGCACTTGAGAAGTTGCGCGCGACCGGCACATTCGCAGATGGCTGAGCAGTTGCTGCAGCCGGAGGCGGAGATGCGGGTTGCGGCGAGACAACCTTTTCGGGCGCAGGCGCGGGCGCGAGTTCAGCCACGTCGCCGGGACCTGAAAGTTTGCGCGTCTTCTTCTTCTCCACGACGACTGACTTCGACCGCCCGTGGCTGAAGTTCTGCCGCACGTGACCCGACTCGACAGTTCGCTGCAGCGACAGCGGCTTGCGCGCGCCAACGCGAATTGTCTTATCGGATTGGTCGTTGGAATCCGTCATTCGATATCCGTTTCAGCCTTCGTTTTCGCTTCGTCGAAACTTTGAAAAACGATCTCCGAAGAGGCTCGGTAGCGCGACAAGCGCTCCCAATCCCTCAGAAACCGCTCGGCCAGTCCTCCGGGTGTGAGGGCAGCATGTACCACACTTGGCCGGCCGATGGCCAAGCTGATTTCATCAATGCTAAGGGTCTCGGCGATAGGTGCGGGCCGACCGCTAGCGCCTTGGATCGCCTTGAACTTACGGTCCAGCTTGCGCCGGCCGTCCAAAGCCGCTTCGCTGCCATGCAGCAGAATGGCAACGCTGCCCTTATCGAGCGCTGCCTCGACCTGCTGGAACCCGGCGACCACCAGTCCCGCCTTGTTGGCGAGCGACAGGGTGTCCATCAGGCGACGCAACAGCAGGCCGTCAACGCGCTCGGCAAGGTCTGAAGGAGCGTCGACCGGCCCCTTCAAACTGCGGGCAAAGGCCTTCGAGGCGACCGCCTTTGCCACGATATCCCGGCGCGCCATCACCCAGACGCCACGGCCCGGCAGGCGCTTTTCCAGGTCGGGCACGATGGCGCCCGACGGAGAGAGAACGAAGCGGATCAGCGCGTCGGCGCTGGCAACCTCGCGCGTGACGGCGCACTGACGCTCCGGGCCCTCGAGGGTGCCCGCGTCAGGGGGAAGTCGATGCTGCCGCTTCGCTGCCACGTCGGTTGCTGTGCCTTTCCGCGCATCGCCGTTAACCTTGGACGCCGGCTTCTTCGCCGGTCGCGTCCGCGGTGCCTTGTTCCTCTGCCGGTGCCGGCGGCTCGATCCAGCCGAGCTGGATACGGGCCGCGGTGATCATGCCTTCGACCTCAGCGCGCGACAGCTCAAAGCCGTCGAGAATGCCCTTGTGGCGCACCGGCTCGGCATCCTTTTCTTTCTTGCGTTCCGTCCAGCCGATGAGATCGTCGGTCGCGCAGTCGGCAAAGTCCTCAACGGTTTTGATGCCACCCTCACCGAGCGCCACCATCATCGCGGTTGTGACGCCGGGGATCTCGGCCATGTCGTCAGCAACGCCGAGCTCACGCCGCTTCGCATCGCGCTCGGCTTCCTGCTGCTCGAGATATTCGCGGGCGCGGCTCTGGATCTGCTCGGCGGTCGCCTCGTCAAAGCCCTCGATGTGCGCGATTTCCGACAGATCGACGTATGCCACTTCCTCGATCGTGGCAAAGCCCTCAGTGACGAGAAGCTGGGCGATGACCTCGTCGACGTCGAGCGAATCCATGAGTAGTTGCGTGCGCTCGGCAAATTCCTTCTGGCGGCGCTCGCTTTCTTCCTGCTCGGTCAAGATGTCGATATCCCAGCCGGTGAGCTGAGATGCCAGACGCACGTTCTGGCCGCGCCGGCCGATAGCGAGCGAAAGCTGTGCCTCGGGAACGACGACCTCGATACGGCTCGAATCTTCGTCGAGAACGACCTTGGAAACCTCGGCGGGCGCCAGCGCATTGACGATAAAGCTCGCTGCATCCGGGTTCCACTGGATGATGTCGACCTTCTCGCCCTGCAGCTCGTTGACGACGGCCTGCACGCGAGCGCCGCGCATACCGACGCATGCGCCGACCGGATCGATAGACGAATCCTTGGAGATGACTGCGATCTTTGCGCGGGAGCCGGGGTCACGTGCGACCGACTTGATTTCGACGACGCCGTCGTAAATCTCCGGCACTTCCTGAGCGAAGAGCTTAGCCATGAACTCGGAGCGGGCGCGTGTCAGGAATATCTGCGGGCCGCGCTGCTCGCGCCGCACGTCATAGATGTAAGCGCGGACGCGATCCCCCAGGCGAACGTTCTCGCGCGGGATCATCTCATCGCGACGAATGATGCCCTCGGCGCGACCGAGATCGACGATGACGTTGCCGTACTCGACGCGCTTAACGGTGCCGTTGGCGATGTCGCCCACACGGTCCTTATATTCGGCGAACTGGCGATCGCGCTCTGCCTCGCGCACCTTCTGCACGATGACTTGCTTGGCGTTCTGCGCGGCGACCCGGCCGAACTCGAGCGGAGGAAGCGTTTCGGCAATGAAATCGCCGATGTTGGCGTCAGGGTTGCGCTTTCTGGCATCGGCAAGCGTGATCTGCGTCGCGTCGTTCTCAACCTCCTCGACGACGGCGAGGACGCGCGTCAGCTTGGCTTCGCCGGTCTTGGTGTCGATCTCGCAGCGGATGTCGTTCTCAGCGCCGTAGCGCGACTTGGCCGCCTTCTGGATGGCGTCCTCCATCGCCTCGATGACGATCTTCTTGTCGATCGTCTTCTCGCGCGCAACCGCGTCGGCAATTTGTAGCAGTTCGAGTTTGTTGGCGCTGATACCTGCGATCGCCATCGTTCATTCCTCCAGATCGTCTTCATCGAGTTCGGCGCCGTCTCCGGGCCGGCTCGAATGCCGTTTCTTGGCGCGGGCGAGCGCCTCGCGAATAAGCTCGTCCGTCAATACCAGCTTCGCATCCGCGATCAGATTCACTGGCAGCCCCAGATGCTGCACGCCATGCTCGCCCGTATCGGCGGTGATGCGGACCTCGCCATCCTCGAAACCTTCAAGAATGCCCTTGAAGCGTTTCCGGCCGTCGATGGCATCCTTCAGCTCGATCTTGGCTTCGTGTCCGGCCCAGTCTTCAAAGTCGCTTGGGCGCACGAGCGGGCGATCAATCCCCGGCGAAGATACTTCGAGGCGGTAATTGCCGGAAACGGGATCGGCAACGTCGAGCACTGGCGACATGGCTTTGGACAGCGTCTCGCACTCGTCAATAGTGATCGAACCGTCGGGCCGCTCGGCCATGATCTGCACAACGCGATCCGCGCCGCCGGTAATCATAACGCGCACTAGTCGGAAGCCCTGATCCTCGATCACCGGCTCGACAATTGTCGCGATCTCGGCCGCGAGGCCAGTCTCGCGCATGAAGCGGCGCGTTGAGGACGCGGAACTTGCGTCGGTCGTCGTGCTCTCGGCTGTTTGCGTCACAAGCGACTCAGCTGCAAAGACCGTTTGGAGCGGACCTTAGGGCCCACTCGGAAATACGATCTTTTGTTATTGGAATGGAGGGGAGATAGGCGATTTCTGCGACAGTTGCAAGACGGCCGAAAGATCAAATCCTTAAAAAACGCAGATAATAGCGCCGGCGGCCGGCATCGGCCGCCTTCTCCTCGTAGCGCGTGGCCGGCCAGTCATCGGGCCGCTGGCGCCAGCCGGACGGACTTTCGGCCTGCCAGGCAAAGCGTGCCTCATGCGACGCAGCTTCCAGGATCGTGCGCGCATAGTCGCCGATATCGGTGCCGATGCGCAGCTCCGCGCCTGAGCGCAAAGCCTGCGCCAGCAGGTCGAGCGTGAGCGGGTTGATGAGGCGGCGCTTGCGGTGCTTGCGCTTGGGCCAGGGGTCCGGAAACAAAATGAAGGCACGCGAGATCGAACCCGGCGGCAGAACGCGGAGCAGGTCGCGCGCGTCGCCCATATGAACTTTGATGTTGGTCAGCCGCTCATTTGCAACGGCGCTCAGCACCTTGATGACGCCATCTTCGAAAGGTTCGCAGCCGATCATCACAACATCTGGCCTAGCCCGTGCCTGCCAAAGGAGATGCTCGCCTCCGCCAAAGCCGATTTCGAGCCAATATTCACTGGCGCCTTGCGACTCCCCTTCGGGGAGCCGGCCGCAAGGCGCGGGCATCGTGGAATCGGTCCCACCGCCTAAGTGAGTGCCCCGCGGTTTTCCTTCGGATAGCAGGCGGCATGGTGCGGACAGATCCACTGCCACGCGCGGAAGGATGTCGCGCAGGAGTGTCGCCTGCCGTGCGCTTGGCTTGCGTCCGCGACGGCGGCCATAGGACCGCAAATCCCGATGATCGTCTCCGGTTGTCGGCGCGCTCATGTTCGCGACATCGTTGCCAAACGCCGACGCGTTGTGCCCGGCCGTCCGCTATGCGACGGCCTTGGCGATCGCGGGCGCGAGATCCGTCTTTTCCCAGGAGAAGCCGCCCTCGTTGTCAACCGAGCGGCCAAAGTGGCCGTAGGCGGCGGTGCGGGCGTAGATCGGCTTGTTCAGATCAAGCGTCGAGCGGATGCCGCGCGGCGTCAAATCCATCACGTCGCCAAGCGCCTTCTCGATCGCGGCTTCCTCGACCTTTCCTGTTCCGTGCGTGTCGACGTAGATGGACAACGGACGGGCGACGCCGATGGCATAGGAAAGCTGGATCGTGCAGCGATCCGCAAGGCCCGCCGAGACGACGTTTTTCGCGAGATAGCGGGAAGCATACGCGGCGGAGCGGTCAACCTTCGTGGGGTCTTTTCCTGAGAACGCGCCGCCGCCGTGGGGAGCCGCACCGCCGTAGGTATCGACGATGATCTTGCGGCCGGTGAGCCCGCAATCGCCATCAGGACCGCCGATATAGAATTTGCCGGTGGGGTTGATGTGCCAGATGGTGTCCTTGCTGATCCAGCCTTCGGGAAGCGCGCGGCGGACATAGGGTTCGATGATGTCGCGCACCTGTTTCGAGGTGAGGTTCTCGACGATGTGCTGGTGCGAGACGACGATCTGCGTGACGCCGACAGCCTTGCCGTTTTCGTAGCGAACGGTTACCTGGCTTTTTGAATCGGGGCCGAGCATGGCGGCGTCTCCCTTGCGGGCTTTGCGATCGCGCGCGAGGTCGGCAAGGATGCGGTGCGCGTAGTATATCGGCGCCGGCATCAGCTCGGGCGTATCGCTGCAGGCGTAGCCGAACATAATGCCCTGGTCGCCCGCGCCTTCTTCTTGGTTCGTCGGCTGCTTGGCATCGACCCCGGCGGCAATGTCGGCCGACTGGGAATGCAGCAGGACCTCGATATTGCAGTTGGCCCAGTGGAAGCCTTCCTGCTCGTAGCCGATGTCCTTGATGGCAGCGCGTGTCAGCTCCTGGATCTTCTGGACGGTAACGCCCTTGGGTCCGCGCGATTCACCGGCGATGATCACGCGGTTGGTCGTCGCCATGGTTTCGCAGGCGGCACGGATATGCCACGGGTCGAGGCCCTCGGCCGCACCTTCGCGATAGAACGCATCAACGACTTCATCGGAGATGCGATCGCAGATCTTGTCGGGATGCCCTTCGGAAACCGACTCACTCGTGAAGAGAAAAGATTTGCGCGCCACTTGGACCCCCGGTTGCCGCTGGTGAGCCTTTCGCGCCGTCCCGGCAATGTGACGCGGCCATATGGCGTGCGCCGGGGAAGCCCCGAAAAGACGCCGGTTTGTTGCAGCCTTTAGGGTGATGGTCAAGATTGCGCGCGGAGCCGCGTTTGGCGGCCCGCGACGGCAAATCGCCGCTTCCCCGACGCAATCTTGGAGGCGGGCGCGCTAGTTATCGTCGCCGGCCAGCGAGCGTACCAGTTCGACGATGGAGCGGCGAACCTTGGCGTCCGAGATACGCGCGAATGCCTTATTCAGCTCCAGGCCTTCGCGGGTACCCAAGAACTCGACGACGTAGCTTTCATCGGGTTGCTCGGAGAAACCGCGGATCGAATCGGAGCCAGTGATCATTCCGCTCGGCGCCTCGTCGTAGAAGAATTGCACCGGAACGCCGAGGACCTTGGCGAGATCGAAAAGGCGGCTCGCGCCGATGCGGTTGACACCCTTTTCGTACTTCTGAACCTGCTGGAACGTCAGCCCGAGATGCTCGCCGAGTTTCTCCTGGCTCATGCCCAGAAGCATTCGGCGCAAGCGAACGCGAGAACCGACATGAACGTCCATGGGGTTAGCGCGACGTGAGCCGCGAGGAAGATCTTCCCCCTGATCGCTATCAATCGCTTGCTCATTTGTCATTCGTCAGCACACCTTTTCGGCAACGCGAACCCCCGCCGACCCACTTCCTAGGTGGCCGAGACACGGGCGTCAATCTTCGCGGGGTATTAGTCGCGGTTTGTCGGAGTATGCTTAACGCCGCGGCAATGCGGCAGCGATCGCGCCATAAACGCAGAGAATGGCAAGCAGTATCCAATCGCCGGTAAGGCCATAGATCGTCGGAGCGGCGGCCGCGGGAAGCTTGGCGTCGATCACGCCTCGCACATTCAGTTCAAGTCTTTTTTCTGCCCGTCCATAAGGATCAATGATGGCCGATATGCCGTTGTTGGCCGCTCGAATGATGGGAACGCCCTCCTCGACGGCCCGAACTCGCGTTTGGTGGAAGTGCTGGCGCGGCCCACTGGTGTTGCCGAACCACCCATCATTTGTAACGTTCAAGATCACACTAGGCCGTTCGCCCGATTGCACGACCGCACCAGGAAAAAGTGCTTCGTAGCACACGAGGCCCAGCGTCGGTGGCCAGTCTGGGACGGATAGCAGTTTCCGCGGTGCTTCGCCCGGCGTGAACGCGCCTTGCCCATGTGTCAGCTTCTTCAAGCCGATCGCGGTGAGAAGGGGATCTGCGGGTAGGTATTCCCCGAACGGAACCAGATGAATCTTGTCGTAGGTGGCGATGAGGGCACCCTTCGTATCGAAGACGAGAATGCCGTTGAACAGGCTGTGCGCTCCAAGCGGCAAACGCGCGCCGCTTTTATCGATCGTTTCGCGGCGGAGCGCGCCCGTCGCGAGATAGGTGCCATCGGGAAGCATCTCCGCAATCGCGGTCAAAGCTTCGTTGTGTTCGAGCGGCAAGAACGGCATCGCCGCTTCGGGCCAAATGATGTGTGTGACGTTTGCGGCGCCGTCAACGGCGCCGTGTTCGTCGGTGTGAGATAGCGCAAGGTGATCAGCGAAGATGCGGCGTTGATGCTCAGCCATCCATTTCTCGCGCTGTGGAACGCTCGGCTGAACGACTCGCAAGTTGATGCCCGGCACATCCGTCGTCGGCGTCGTGAGCCGATACGCGCCCCAGGCATACAGAAGCACGAGCGGTACAATGGCGATCGCGAGTGCGATCGGCGCTGCTCGACGAGCATCATTACGTGCGTCTTCCATGACGACGAGTGGCGCGGTGAACAGCAGCGTCGCAATTGCGGTCAATCCGTACACTCCCACAACGGATGCCGACTGCATCAAGGGTAACGGATAGGTCAGCGCATAGCCGAGCAGGTTCCAAGGTAGGCCGGTGAACAAATGGCCGCGCAGCCACTCCGCCAAAGTAAGGACGAGGGCGAAAACGAGGACGCGCGCGAACCCGCTGGGCCAGAATTTTCGCGCGATGGCGGCCGCCGCTGCCCAGTACAGCGCCATGCCCGTCGGCAGCAGGGTAACTGCGAACGGCAGCAGAATGGCGAACCTATCGGCCTCGACCAGAAACGCCTCGCCCACCCAAAACAGGCTGAAGAAGAAAAAGCCGAAGCCGAAAAAGAAACCGGCGCGAGCGGCCGACCGCCAGCCGCTCGAAGCATCGATGAGCCAGACAAAAACCGGCAGCGTGAGAAAGAGCAGCGGCCAGAAAAAGATCGGCGCAAAGGCGGCGACGGACGCGCTGCCGACGGCAATCGCCAGACAGTCGCGACGCCAGCCAGTGAGAGCACTTAAGCGTTCGCGCAAGCGCGGCAGGACGCCCAGCAGCGGCGGCAGGGCGATCATCAAGCCTTGGCGGCTTCGGCCGCCGGTTTCTGGCCGGCCGTGCGCGGCACGTGGATCTTCAGTTTCTTCACGCGACGCGGATCGGCGTCAAGCACTTCGAACTCGACACCGGATGCGTGGCGGATCAGCTCGCCGCGCGCAGGTACGCGGCCGAGGATCGAGAACACAAGACCGCCGATGGTGTCGACGTCCGTTTCCTCGTCATCAGGCAGCAACTTGATGTCCAGGTGCTTTTCGAGCTCCTCTATCGGTGTGCGCGCGACCGCGATGATGCCCTGCTTGGGATCGACGATGATGTTCGTCTCGTCGTCCTCGTCGTGCTCGTCCTCTATGTCGCCGACGATCTGCTCGACAATGTCCTCAATCGTGACGAGGCCGTCGGTGCCGCCGTATTCGTCGACAACGAGCGCCATGTGAATGCGGCTCGACTGCATCTTGATGAGCAGGTCGGGAGCCGCCATCGACAACGGAACGTAGAGCACCTGACGGCGGATCTTCACGGTCGAGATCGGGCGCGAAAGGTCAAGACCCGAAAGGTCAAGCTTGTCCCACGAGCGGGCGCTTTCGGCGGTGCCCGAGTTGTTGGTCATTATCTTTGGCGCGGTCGCTTCGGCCATGACCCAGCGCCAAAGATCTTTGATGTGGATCATGCCGCGTGGATCATCGAGCGTCTCGCGGAAGATCGGGATTCGCGATACGCCCGCTTCGTCGAACGTCTTCAAGAGTTCGGATATGGGTTCGCTCTCGTCGAGTGCCGTGATGTCGGCGCGCGGCACCATCAGATCCGATACGCGGCTCGAACTGAAACGCAGCAGGCGCTCCAGCATCTTGCGTTCGCTTTCGGTGAAATTAGCGGCCGCGTCGGTTGTTTTAAGCGCGCCCTCGATCGTATCGCGGACGTTTTTCGGCACGGTAAGGCCGAGCTTCATTCGCAGGATTTGCAGCCAGCCTTGTGACCCTAGAGCGTCAGAAGATGGCTCGGTCGTGCTACTGGAGGGGTCTTTCGAGTCGTCGTTCATGGAGTCCGAAAATGGGGCCCAGGCCCCTATACGCTCTTTGTATCGGGTTCCGGCGCGTCCGTGTAGGGATTAGCGATGCCAAGCTTGCTTAATATAGCAATTTCAGTGCTTTCCATCTTTTCGGCGTCAGCGTCATGTTCGTGATCATAACCGTACAGATGCAAAACACCGTGCACGACAAGGTGTTGTATATGGTGCGCGAGCGAAGTGCCTTGCGCGGCTGCTTCACGTGCGATCGTCTCCTGCGCGAGCACGACATCTCCCAAAAATCCGGGCTCGGCGCCTTTGCTCGCCGGAAACGACAGCACATTCGTCGGTTTCAGCTTGGCGCGGAAGCGACCGTTGAGCTCAGCGATATCCGCGTCGCAGGAGAGCGCGATCGCGACGCGATGGGCAACCCTCGGAGAAACTTCGGCAGCTGCAGCGCGGGCAGCCTCGATGATGAGTGCGTCTATGTCTGGAAGCGCGGACCAATCACCGCCGTCCTCGATAACGTCTACGGCGAGCACTTCGGGATTTTCAACGGGCCGCGCTGGCAGCCGGGCCATGGCTATTTCGCTTTGTCGTAAGCCTGGACGATCTTGGCAACGAGGTCGCGACGGACGATGTCTGCGTTCGCGAAGCGAATGGCCGAGATGCCATTGACATCGGACAGCAGCCGAACGGCCTCCTCCAATCCTGACGTCATGCCCGGCGGCAGGTCGATCTGCGTCGGATCACCGGTGACGACCATTTTCGAGCCTTCGCCGAGGCGCGTAAGGAACATCTTCATCTGCATCGATGACGTGTTCTGCGCTTCATCGAGAATGACAAACGCATTTGCCAGCGTGCGACCGCGCATGAAGGCCAGCGGCGCGATTTCGATCACGCCCGTTTCGATATCGCGTTCCACCTTCTCGGGAGGAAGCACATCATAGAGCGCATCGTAAAGCGGCCGCAGGTAAGGATCGACTTTGTCGCGCATGTCTCCCGGTAGGAAGCCGAGACGTTCACCTGCCTCCACCGCAGGACGCGACAGGATGATGCGTTCCACAAGGCCGCGCTCCAGACAATGCGCCGCGAAGGCGACCGCGATGTAGGTCTTGCCGGTGCCCGCCGGGCCGATGCCGAAAACGAGATCGTGCTTCTCGATGGCGCGGATGTAAGCGCTCTGGGTCGGCGTGCGCGCCTTCACGACGCGGCGGCGCGTGACGACCTGAGCCTGGCCGTCGGACACGGTGTCGCCACCGGCGCGCGCGTGACGGATGAGCCCGTCGAAATCACCGGCGCCGATCGTTTCGCCCTTGGCGATACGCGTGTAGAGATTCTCCAGAACATCACGTGCGATAGCGCAAGGAGCGGCCGGGCCTGTAAGGATGATGACGTTGCCGTGGGCGTGGGCGTCGATGCCGAGGCGATCCTCGATCAAGGCCAGGTGGCTATCGTATTCGCCGAGAAGCTGTGTCAGGAGGCGATTGTCCTCAAAGGGCACGACCAAGCGCGCAGCTTCGAGTTCCGGTTTCTGTGGGCGTCTGGACGCCGGCGCGGGCGAGCCGCGAAATCCTGCCAAAAGGTTCTACTCCTTAGATATCTTTCAGGTTGCCGTCCCGGAACGTGCGGCCGAATCGGCCATCTCAGACGAAAGGCTAGCATGGCGCCGCAACCGACCGCACGCTGACACTTAGAGTATTGCACGACGCAGCGAGCGCTAGAGTGCTTTTATGCCGCCGCTATGACACCCGAAAGGCTCATCTGCCGGCAGGCATTTACCGCAACGGGAGCTATGCGGCCGAGCAGCTCGTCCGCCGCCTCCGCGTGGACCAGCTGTAGGTGCGGGGAGCGGCCCGTGAGGACGCCGTGCTCGCGGCTGCGGCGTTCGAACAGGACCGGTACAACGGTTCCGACGCTATTGACGTTGAAAGCGCTTTGCTGAGCGTCGAGTTCCGCCTGCAGCTGCTGCAGCCGGTCGGATTTTTCAGCGTCCTGAAGCTGGTCGTCGAGGCCGGCGGCCGGAGTGCCAGGGCGGGCGCTGTATTTGAAGGAATAAGCCTGGGCGAAACCAACGGCACGGACCAACTTCAGCGTGTCGTCGAAGTCCTGCTGCGTTTCGCCGGGAAAGCCGACGATGAAATCGCTCGAGAGCGCGATGTCCGGCCGCGCCTTCCTGACGCGGGCGATGAGATCGAGATATTCGGCCACGGTGTGCTTGCGGTTCATGGCGGCGAGGATCTGGTCCGAGCCCGACTGCACCGGCAGATGCAGATACGGCATCAACTGCGTAATTTCGGCGTGCGCCGCGATGAGGTCATCGCTCATGTCGCGCGGGTGACTGGTCGTGTAGCGAATTCGTTCAATGCCATCGATCAATGCGAGGTGGCGGATGAGGTCGGCGAGCGACGCAACGCGCCCATTGGGCAGTTCACCGTGGTAGGCGTTGACGTTCTGGCCGAGCAGCACAATTTCGACAGCGCCAGCCTTGGCAAGCGCACGCGCTTCCGCCTCGATCGCAGCGACGGGGCGCGAGAATTCTACACCGCGCGTATACGGAACAACGCAGAACGTACAGAACTTATCGCAACCCTCCTGCACCGTAAGAAAGGCAGACGGCGAATTCAAACGGCGCGGCGCGGTGAGTTCGGCAAACTTTTCATCACCCGGGAACTCGGTCTCGACGAAACGTGCACCTTGCTTGGCGGCCGCGACGAGTTGCGGCAAGCGATGGTAGCTCTGCGGACCAACGACAAGGTCAACAGCCGGCTGGCGCGCCGTGATCTCAGCACCCTCAGCCTGCGCGACGCAGCCAGTGACGGCGATGACCGTCTCTTCGCCTCGTGCATTGCGCGCTTCCTTCACGCGGCGGATGCGGCCGAGATCAGAATAGACCTTTTCGGCCGCTTTCTCGCGAATATGGCAGGTGTTGAGAATGACGAGGTCGGCGGCTTCGAGTTCGTGAGTCTCACTATAGCCGTCGCGCGCCAACGCTTCCGCCATGCGCTCGCTGTCGTAGACGTTCATCTGGCAGCCGAACGTCTTTAAAAAGAAGTTTTTGCGCGCCTTGTCTTGCACCAACCGCTCTCACGAAATTCAACGACGATTTTAGACCCGCATAGCCGGAACGGGCGTGTCATGTCCACTTTTCGCTTCTGGCTGAAGGGGCGGCGGTGCGCAGCCGGCGGGCTTCTGCCGCCGGCTCAACGGGGGCCAGATGCGGATCATCGGGCCGGCCGCGCAGAATGCCGACGACTGCGCGGCGAATAGCCCGCTCGCTGCGGAGCGCCAGATCTTTGCGATCGGCATATTCCACGAGCGGCACGGGCGGGCTGACGGTAATGCGGACCGTGAGGGGACCGCCCTTCAAAACCTCCCAGGCGTGCGACTGCATCTCCATGTCGCCGTACCAACCGACGCGCGGCCGGTCGGCGCGGTTGAGCGGAATGCCGTGGCGGTGCGTGTAGACCACGGCGGCGGTCTGGACCACGACCTCACCCGCGGGCGGCGCGCCCGGGCCTTTCACCGCAGCGAAGAGCGACGACTTGAATGGCAAGACCGTGTGGCCGGCGCTGGACGTTCCTTCTGCGAAAAGCACGACGGTATCGCCCGCGAGCAGGCGCGACATGATCTCACTGGCCGCCTCGGCCGCGTCCTGGCGTCGTGTGCGATCTACGAAAACAGACCGCTGCAGACGTGCGAGCGCGGACACGAACGGCCAGCCGCCAACCTCTTTCTTGGCAACGAACGATACAGGCGCCAGCGCGGAGAGTACGGGGATGTCGAGCCAGGAGGTGTGATTGGTGACGAGCAATACTGGCCGGTTCTCGACGACGGCGCCATCGACCTGCAGCGTGATGCCCATCAGGCGGCAGACCTGACGGTGGTACCAATGCGGAAAACGGCGCGCTGCCTTCGGCGCCACCCGGAGCAGCAGGGCCTGCACGGGCATCAGTGGCACAGTCAGTGCGAAGAAACCTGTCAGAACTGCGATGCCGCGAAGCGTGGCCATGGCGCCTGCGTCGTGTGCTTAGAACCCTCGCGCCCGAATCCGAAATGGTGGCGGTTGGCAAGCGTTATAGGAAGTGTCGCGCGCGGCGTCGAGCCACGTTCTGTGCTGTGGGCGAGCCTAGAGTGTGAGCGAAAGGACGAGGGCGTCGGCCGCCGACTCGCTCTTGCGTTCGTAGTAGCCCTTGCGACGACCGACTTCCGCGAAACCGAGCTTATTGTAGAGCGCGACGGCGGCGGCGTTGTCCTCCGCCACTTCGAGGAACAAGCGCTTGGCCTCGCCGCGCTTGGCCGCGCGCGCCAAGCCTTCGACAAGCATCTTGCCGAGGCCCGCGCGCTGCCAACCGGGTGAGACGCCGATCGATATGATTTCCGCCTCGTCAGCCGCCAACTGTCCGATCACGAAGCCGACAAGCTGCTTTGGATCTCCGGCAACGGCGACAAGCGAAGTCGAAGCCGGGTGTTCGAGCAGCGATTTGATGGCCGCTTCGTCCCACGCCGGATCGAACAAACGCCCGTGCATGCGGGCGACTTCCTCGGCCCGCTCAGGCGCCGCCCACAGCATGCTGACCTGCTTGATGTTGCGGAACGGCGTCACGTTCGACGTCATGTCAGTGCTCCGCCAACGTGCGAAATCGCAGCGGATGGCTTGGCATCAGGCGGACGCAGATAAAGCGGCGATACGGTGGCCGAGACCGGCCATTCAGAAGATTCGAACAACATATCGAAGGCGTCGGGCAACAAATCGGGCGCAATGGCGTCGGCTTGGATGCCAGACGCCTGAAGGCTGTTGGCAAGAGCGGCGGCACCCGAGCCGGCGATGACTACGGGATCTGTACCGATAGCACGCGGCGCATCGGCGACAGCGAGCACCATTGGACCGATGAGCGTCTTCATGCTGTGACGGTCGAACACCTCAACGTAAACCTCGCCACGGCGTGCGTCCGTCGCAACGGCAATGCGCGTCGCTTCGGCCGCCGGAATGCGCGAACTCATGGCCATCAGGCGCAGGCTCGTTACCGGCACGATCGGTGCGCCGGTTGCCAACGCCAGACCGCGCGCGGCAGAAACGGCGATGCGGGTGCCGGTGAATGTTCCTGGGCCGATCGCGACGGTGATGCGGTCGAGCGACGCAAAGGCGAGCTTCGCCTCCGCCATGACCGCCTCGATCATCGGCATGAGGCGTTCGGCATGGCCCGTTTGCATGGGCTCGTACAGAAAGGCGATATCGGGAGTAAGCGACCTCAACGCGCGTCCGGCTGCGGCGGAGCAGGCATCGTAGCAGGTGTCAAAGGCGAGGACGTTCATTCCACGTACAATCTTAGAGTATCTTCGCCATCTCGTCGAAGGTGAAGCGCGGGGAACGGGGTCGCAGGCCGGACGGGTCGCCGTATCCCAGGTTGCAGAGGAAGTTTGAGCGCACTTTCGTGCCCTTGAAGAATTCGGCGTCGACGCCAGCGTTATTGAAGCCGGACATGGGGCCGCAGTCGAGACCCAGCGCACGAGCCGCGATAATCAGATAGCCGCCTTGCAGGGAGCCATTGCGAAAAGCGGTATCGGCAATCTTCCTCTCATTTCCGGCAAACCAGGCGCGCGCGTTGGTGTGCGGAAAGAGCTTCGGCAGGTGCTCGTAGAAATCCAGATCATACCCGACGATGGCGGTGGCGGGTGCGGCCATCGTCTTGGCGCGATTGCCTTCATCAAGCAGCGGCTCGAGACGCAGCTTGGCGTCACGGCTGCGCACGAAAATGATGCGGGCAGGTGAGCAGTTGGCGCTGGTCGGCGCCATCTTCATGTGATCGATCAGCTGGTGGAGCAGATCGTCCGGCACATCACGGTCTTGCCACTTGTTGTGCGTGCGAGCGTCATCGAAGAGCTGATCTAGAGCGGCGGCGTCGAGCAGTTCTGCCATGCTAACTCCTAGGCACGGTTCGCGCTCCACATAGGATGCGCAAAACGATAAACCCCGCCGAAGCGGGGTTTTTCATGAGATACGCGTCGCGTCACACCGCCTCGACGGACTGCACGTCCGGACAGAAGTGCTTCAGCAGATTTTCGATGCCGTGACGCAGCGTCGCCGTCGAACTCGGGCAGCCGGAGCAGGCGCCGCGCATGTGGAGGTAGACGACACCGTCGCGGAAGCCGGAGAACGTGATGTCTCCGCCGTCCTGCGCCACAGCAGGACGGACGCGGGTCTCAAGCAGCTCTTTGATCGTCTGGACGGTGCCTTCGTCAGCCGGATCATAAGAGCCGCTTTCATCGTCGTTAGCGTCTTCACCGGCGGCGGTCGGTGCGCCCGACATATAGTGTTCCATGATGGCGCCGAGGACCATCGGCTTCAGGTGCTGCCACTCGATGTCGCCCTTGGTCACCGAGATGAAATCGGAACCCAGGAAGACGCCATCCACGCCCGCGATGCCGAACAGGCGGCTCGCTAGCGGGGATGCAGAAGCGTCGGTCTTGGAGCGGAAGTCGGCGGTGCCGTCCGCTAGCACGGCGCGTCCAGGAATGAACTTCAGGGTCGCCGGATTGGGCGTGGCTTCGGTCTGAATGAACATCGACGTGCCTCGATATCTCCGCCATCGGCGCGCCGCTGGCGTTAAAATGGTTCTAATGTACACATATATAGGCTGCTGGACGGCTATGTCGAGGGCGACAGGAGCGCACCCATCAAGCTAAGGCTTTGATATCCTCAAGGGACAGCTTGCCCGGCACGATCGTAACCGGGACGGGAAAGCCACCCGCCATCCCACCGGCTGCGAGCGATGCGACGAGCGGGCCAGGGCCCAGGTTGTCGACGGAGGCGCCCAGCACGAGAATCGCGATGTCCTCGTCCTCGGCGATCACTTCGATGATGACTTCCTCGGGCGCGCCTTCCCGTACGATCTCATCGCATTCAATTTCATCAAAACCGGCGAGCGACAGCTTGCGGCGGCATAGTCGGAAGAGCGCCTTGGCCTTGGCGGTCTCTTCATCGAGCTGCGCCTGCCGGACGCCGACCCACGGCTGATAATCGCCAGACTCGATGACGTAGAGCATGACCAGCGAGCCCGAAGAGCGCTGGATGCGGCTCGCCGCGTAATAGAGCGCGCTTTCCACTTCCTGACTGTCGTCGACGACAACAAGGAATTTGCGCTTATGGCCGGATTCGAACGAGCGGCGAGGTTTCATGGGAATAGATGCTGCCACCGCTCCGGCCGTGCCGCAATGGCTGTCGCGAGCACGCGCTAGCTGCGAATCAGGCCTACGATATCTTTGACTTTGTCCATCACGGGCGTCGCGATGGTGCGCGCCCGGCTGGCACCGTCAGCGAGGATGCGATCGATCTCGGCGGGGTCCTGCATGAGACGACGCGTCTCGTTCCCGATGCGGCCTAACTTCTCGGTCGCAACCTCGGCGAGCGCCTTCTTGAAACTTGAAAATTGCTGGCCGCCGAACGTGACAAGAACCTTTGCAACGGGCTCGTCCGCTAAAGCGGCGTAGATGCCGACGAGATTCTCTGCCTCCGGACGATCTTTAAAGCCTTGCTCGTCGACCGGGATCGGCTCGGGGTCCGTCTTTGCCTTCTGGATTTTCTTGGCAATCGTATCGGCATCGTCGGTCAAGTTGATGCGCGACAGGTCGGAGGGATCGGACTTCGACATTTTCTTGGTGCCGTCACGCAGGCTCATGACGCGCGTCGCCGGTCCGGTGATGACCGGCTCGGGCTGCGGGAAGAATACGCCATCGGCGAACCCTTCGGCGAGGATGCGATCGCGGAAGTCGTTGTTGAACTTCTGCGCGATGTCACGCGCGAGCTCCAGATGCTGCTTCTGGTCGTCGCCAACCGGAACGTGGGTTGCGCGATAGGCAAGAATGTCGGCGGCCATCAGGTTCGGATAGGCGTAGAGGCCCACGGATGCCTGTTCGCGGTCCTTGCCGGCCTTCTCCTTGAACTGCGTCATGCGGTTCAGCCAGCCGAGGCGGGCGACGCAGTTGAATATCCAGCCAAGCTCGGCGTGGGTGCTGACCTGCGACTGGTTGAAGAGAATGCTCTTTGCCGGATCAAGGCCGGCCGCGATATAGGCAGCCGTGACCTGGCGTGTTGCATCGCGCAACTCGACCGGGTCCTGCCACACCGTGATCGCGTGCAGATCGACGACGCAATAGATGCACTCGTGCGTGTCCTGCATACGAATCCAGTTCACCATGGCACCGAGGTAGTTGCCCAGGTGCAGGCTGCCGGTTGGCTGCATGCCGGAAAAAACGCGCGGCGTGATCTTCATGGTGGTTCCGTCTTCAGTGTGAGGCGTTCGGGCGGCCTTATCGCGTGCCGGCGAAGCCGGTGCAAGCGCTATGCGCCGTTACCCGACCGGCGCCGCCCCAGTGCGCGGCCGAGCTGGGCGGGAGTCATGATGCCGCTCGCAAGCACGAACAGGGCATAGACTGCCAGCCCAAGGGCGATGAGTGCGCCCAATGCCAAGGACTGTACGATGAAGCCTCTCGAAGGCGCGAGGTACTCAGCGACAAATGGTACGGCGATTAAAAGCGCGGCGGCCATGGCGATGCTTGCCAAGAGGATCAGGGGCATGTTTCGACTAAGCCGCGCATCAATGTCGAAGTGACCACGCTTGCGCAGCGTGAAGAAGAGCAGTGCCGCGTTGAGCCATCCGCCGAGCGTCGTCGCGATTGCGATGCCGAGCTGGGGCATGATGCCCATTTCGCGCAGCAGAAAGAACAGCACGATCGAGCCAAGTGTGTTCGCCATCAAGCTTATGGCGGCATAGCGCATTGGCGTTTTGGTATCCTCGCGCGCGAAGTAAGCGGGCGAAAAAACCTTGATCATGACAAACGCGGGAAGTCCGAGCGCGAACACTGCGAGGACCGAGGCGGTCGCCTGCGTGTCGGTAGCCGTAAAAGCGCCACGCTGAAACAGCACCTGCACAATCTCTTTCGGCATCACGGCTAGCGCCACGGCCGCCGGTATAGTCAACATCATCGCGAATTCGAGCGAACGGTTCTGGCTGTCGGCAACGGCGGGCATGTTGCCAGCGCGCAGTTGGCGGGCAACGTCGGGGAGCAGTACGACGCCAATCGCGATTCCGACGATCGCGAGGGGCAACTCGTAGATGCGGTCTGCATAGTAAAGCTGGGAGACAGCGCCCGGCTGCATGGATGCGATGATGGTGCCGATCGCAATATTAAGCTGGGTGACGCCGCCGGCAACGACGCCTGGCACACCAAGCGCAAGCAAACGGCGCATGCCATCTGTCACGCGAGGCCAGCGCAGCTTGAGCGTTAGCCCGGCGCGCTTCATACCCCACATCAAGAGCCAGAGCTGCAGTATGCCAGCGACAAAAACGCCGAGCGCCTGGATGATGCCCGCTTCCGGACCGGCCCGGTAGCCGATCCAGAGCGATACCAGCGTTGCCGCCATCATCGCGACGTTGAGGACGATCGAGACCGAGGAGCTTTCGGCGAAGCGTCCGACTGAGTTCAGCGCACCCGACATAAGCGCGACGAGCGACATACAGAGCAGATACGGCATCGTTATGCGCGTCAACAGCACTGCGAGGTCGAACTTTTCGGGCTGCGCGTCGAAGCCCGGGGCGAGCACGTACATCAGCCACGGCATTGTCAGTTCGGCGATGATGGTAAGGCCGAGCAGCACGAAAAAGAGCCAGGCCAGCGCATCCTCGGCGAACGATCGAGCGACATCCTTGCCCTCGCCCTCGAGTCGCTTGGCGAAGAGGGGCACGAATGCCGAGTTAAATGCGCCCTCGCCGAAGAGGCGGCGGAAAAGGTTGGGAAAGCGGAACGCCACGACGAACGCATCCGCGACCCAGCCCGAGCCGAGCGTCGCGGCGATTAGAATGTCGCGCATGAAGCCGAAAACGCGGCTCAGAAGCGTCAAGCCACCGACCGTCGCGAAGGATTTGTAGAGCTTCATGGGCTGAGCGAGGTAGCGGTGTTCGGAAGGGGTGGCAAGCGGCGGCAGGGATTGCCGCCGCTAATGGTTAGCCGGGCGTTGCATCGGAGCCGACGCACACCGCTATCGGACGCAAGCGTCCTTCAAAAGCGTGTCGTACCAGGGGGTCGGCGGCGGAGGCTCGGCCGGAGCGTCCATCAGCTTCCAGTATTTTCCGACCGACGGCGCGGGGTATGGCTGCTCGGCAATTGAGATGAAGGAGACATTGCTTGCGCGCAGGGTCGGGCTGCTGCGTTGCTGGCTGATCTTGCCCGAGGCGCCCTGCTTCAAGATGAGGGCGATATCTTCCAGCATAGTGCGGTCGTTCACGAAGCCGGCATGATAGGGGCCACAGTAGCGGGTGACGAGGTAGCGCGGACGCTGCGTGCCGGTGACATCGATGACCTGGATCCCATCGACCTCGATCGGCCCGTCAGAACTGACGTAGCCGGCGCGGTCCCCGCTACCGCGCAGCCAGCCAGAGAAGTCGAGCGCACCGTCGTTCGAGGAGGCATAGACGGTAATGCGATCGGCGAAATAGCTGAAGGGTACAACCTTCTGCTTGAAGACAAGAGATGAGACGTCGGGCGCGGCGAAGATGATCTGACCAAAGCGCACCTTGTCGTTGTCGGACAAGCGGCGATCGAATAGCGGGCGGATGCTGTCGAGCGTACGCAATACGATTTGGGAACCCATCGAGTGCGCGACGACGTCGAGGCCAAGCAGGTCGCCACTCGACATGATGGCCTTGATGAAGCTCGTCAGGTTCACTTCCGCCTGTTCGGCGAAATCCATCTCGGCCGCATAGTTCAAGTTGAGCGTACGGGCACTCGATGGCCAACTGAAAAGATAGACTTGGCCATAGTATTCGCTTGCGGCCGCGATGCGTGCTACGTGCTCGATCGCATCTTTGAATCCGTTGTTGTAACCGTGAACGAAGAGCAAGGCGCGCTCCTTGCCGCTCACCTCGTCACCACGAAGAGTGAACCGCTTGCCCTCGGCGAAATCGACCGTCGTCAGCGGTTTGAAGCTTTTGGCCTGGACTTCCTGGTCGAGTGGAAGCTGTTGCACGGCGCGTGACATGCCGGGCGCTACGGAACGGATCGGAGCGGCGCGCCCCTTGGCGCGAACGTCGACTTCGATGCAACCCAAGTGCATGCCGGTGTCGATGTTCGAAGAATAAAGCGACGAGAGGTCGATGGCTCTGCCCGCCAAGGGCTCCTTGGCAAGCTGCTCACGGTTCGTCGCATAGAAGACCTTTACGGATGTGATCGCGCCGCCCTCGCTTTTGGTTATGCCGGCGCAGGTGCTGCGGGATATCGGATCCAGACTCTCGATCTCATTCTGCTTGGATGCAAGCAGGTTGCGGATCACCTTGATAGCGGCCCGCCAGTTGGCCTGCGTATCGGTCAGCGTCACGGCGCCGGCGGGCGCGGATCGGCGGCGTCGTGCTTCATTGACGACCTTGATTTGCGGAACAATTACATTGGCGGGCGGCTCGAGCGGAACGATCAAGCCATAGCCCTTGATGAAACCGTTCTGCTCCCGCGCGCCGAATGCAACATACTCGCGCTCCTCCGCCGTACCCCACCTGCGCTTGGCGTAGGCTTCTATCGCAAACTGCTGTCCGGTGAGATCGAGACGGTCGAATTCGAGACCCGTTCGCCGTGCAAGGAGCTGGCTGGCAAGCGTCACCGCCGTGTGCGCTCTTAGCGGTGCACGATATTGGTCAACGCTGGTCTTGCCATCGGTCGACTTGAAGCTCGTCCATGCCGCATTGCTGCTGGAATCGTGTTCCGCTCCAACCAGACCGCGCGGCAGAAATACCTTCGAATTCGTGAACTTGTTCTCCTGTTCCTCGAACTTGGCAAAGTTGTCGATCTCGCGTTCGGTTGCGTCGAGGGCGGCTTTCTCCTGATCCGACAATGGACCAAGGTTCGCAGACGACGTGGCCGTGCGATAGTCGATTACCGCCTGGCGCAAGCCATCGAGTGTGGCACTGCCGACTTCCTCGTTGAGGGCGCCGGTCGCGACGAGCTTGCGCTGATTGGGATATTCCAGCAGCCATGCCTTCAACGCGTCGCGCTGCCGCTCCACTTGTTCGCGGTCGGCAAGAAGGGCTTTTTCAGTATCGGTCGGCGCACCCTGCCCCATCGAGCCGACCCAGGCCCGAAACCGGTTCGCAGCGCGCGCCACAGATTTGGGTTGCGATGTCTGATCGGGACGGAGCAGCCGCATTTTGACGAGCTGCTCGGCGTAAGGCTCGAAGCCGGAAAGCGTACCTGAGTCCTGAGCGCTCGCGCCAATTGGCAGCGCGAGTGCGGTCGCGACCACAAGCCAGAATTTTCGCATAAGCAGTCTCCCTCGAGCCCCCTGCCAATGCACGGGACTATGGCACAACAAAGTGACGCGATGAAACTGCAGCGGCAGACTGCTCGGAAAGGTTGAAAATGCTAGACGGACGCGGGCTGCTTGGCAGGCGGCGCGAGCACGGTCGTCAAGCGTTCGCGGATCGCTTTCTGGCGCGCTTCGTTCTGGATCTGCTTGCCGGTAAGATCCGTAACATAGAAGACGTCCACTGCCTTTTCGCCGAATGTCGTCACGTGCGCAGATGCGATGTCGAGCGACAAGTCCGACAATGCCGACGTCAGCTCATACAGCAGGCCCGGCCGGTCACGGCCCGACACTTCGATCACCGTGAGCCGCTCTGACAGCGAATTGTTGATGACCACCTCCGGTTCCACAACGAACGCATCCGTGATCCGGGCGCCTGTCCGGCGGCGGCGCAGCAGCTGCGGTAGGGCCTCCTTGCCGTGCAACAGTCGCTCGATCGTTTCACCGATGCGCTTGGCGCGGCGCAACTCATCCATATCATCGGCAAACTCGCGATTGAGTAGGAAGGTGTCAAGCGCGTAGCCGTCACGCGTGGTCGTAATGTGGGCACCGGCAATGTTGGCACCCGCCGCCGCGCAAGCGCCAGCGAAGAGCGCCAGCAGGCGCGCGTGGTTGGGGGCGAAGACCGTAAGTTCGGTTACCGCGGTGAACGCATCGGTTCGAACACCGGTCGCGAGCTTGCTGCGAGAGCGCTGCGCATCCTTCAGTACGCGGGCGTGCGAGAGTTGTGTCGCCGTATCCGTTCTCAGCCAATAGTTCGGATAGTGCCGGGCGATGAAGGCATCGATTTCGGCTGCTGGCCAATCGGGGAGGGCCGCGCGAAGCTCGGCCTGCGCCTCCGCGATGCGTTCGGCGCGCGGTGCATGCGTATGACCGCCCGCGACCAGCGGTTCCGCTTCATGGTAGAGCGTACGCAGAAGCTGGCCTTTCCAGCCGTTCCAGACGCCCGGGCCGACAGCGCGAATGTCAGCGCTGGTCAGCACCAAAAGCATCTTAAGTCGCTCGGGGCTTTGAACGATGTCGGCAAACTTGCGGACTGTGCCTGGGTCCGAGATATCGCGCGAGTGCGCGAAGTTGCTCATCGTCAGATGCTGTTCGATGAGCCATGCGACGAGTTCGGTTTCGGCGGCGGGGAGTCCTAGACGCGGACACACCTTGCGCGCAATGCGTGCACCGACAATCGAGTGATCCTCTTTGCGGCCCTTGCCGATGTCGTGCAGGAACGCAGCGACAAGCAGGGCGCGGCGATTTTGGATCGAGGCGAACACTGCGGTCGACAACGGTAACTCATCAACGACGTCACCTTTTTCGATCTCCACCATGTTGCCGAGCGTGCGGATCAAGTGCTCGTCGACCGTATAGTGGTGATACATGTTGAACTGCATCATCGCCACGACGCGGCCGAAGTCCGGCAGGAAGCGCCCAAGTACGCCCGTCTCATTCATGCGGCGCAGCGAACGCTCGGGATTTCCCTTAGAGGTCAGCAGCGACAGGAAAATCTGGTTAGCTTCCGGATTGTGGCGAAGCTTGTCGTCAATCAAGCGCAAGGATCGGCGCAGCAGGCGAATGGCGTCCGGATGCAGGTGAGCACCGGTCGCCTCGGCCTGAGCGAAGAAGCGGATCAGGTTGACAGGGTCACGCTCAAACACGCCAGGATCGGCGACGTTCAAGCGATCGTTATCGATGCGAAAACCAGTCTTCTGGCGCACCTCGCTGCGCGTCCGCCATGTCATCGGCCGCAGCAGACGCTGCATGCGCGGCGATGTTTTCAATTGTTGCATTTCAAGCGCGCCGCAAAGGATCGTCGTCAGGTCGCCCACGTCCTTCGCGATCAGGAAATAGTGCTTCATGAAGCGCTCGACCGCACGCATGCCGCCGCGCGCCGTATAGCCTAGGCTCTGTGCCATGGCGGGCTGGACATCGAAGGTGAGCACTTCCTCGGCCCGGCCGGTAAGGAAATGCAGGAAGCAGCGGATGCTCCACAAGAAATCTTCGCAGCGGCGGAACGTCTGCTCTTCGTCCGGCGTGAAAATGCCCGCCTCGACTGCCGCCTGACCAACCTCCTGGCCGAATATGTACTTCGAAAGCCAGTGCAGCGTGTGCAGATCGCGCAGGCCACCCTTGCCGTCTTTGACGTTCGGCTCAACCTTGTAGCGGGCCTCGCCGGCGCGGCGCGTACGCTCGTCACGCTCGGCCATCTTGGCGTCGATAAATTCGCGCGCCGTGCCTTTCACCACTTCGTTGCGGAAGCGGTCTTCGAACTCGGCAAAAAGCTGGCGGTCGCCCAGGATAAGACGCGCGTCGAGAAGGGCCGTTCTGATGGTGATGTCCGCCATGCCGAGCTTGACGCACTGATCGATCGTGCGGGTGGCGTGACCAACCTTGAAGCCCAGGTCCCAGAGTACATAGAGCATATATTCGGCGACGCTCTCGCCCCACGGCGTCTGCTTGTAGGGTAGCAGAAACAGCAGATCGATGTCGGAGCCTGGCGCCAGCAGGCCGCGACCGTAGCCACCGGTCGCGACCACGGCCATGCGCTCGGCATCCGATGGGTTCGTCGCGCGATAGACGTGAGCGACCGTGTAATCGTGGATGAGCTTCACCAACTCGTCCTGGAACAGGCTCAAGCCGGCGGCACAGCGACGGCCGTTGCCATCGGCCTCCAGTGCGAGACGCGCCGCAGCTCGCGCCTCCTTTACAAGTCCCTTCAAACGCTCGAGCACGACGGGGCGCGCTTCCGAAGCGCTCGACTTGGCGTTGTATGCCGTCGTCAGCTCATGGCGCAGCGCGACGGTGTCGAAATAGGGCGGCGGAATGAGCTTCTGCTTGGTCAACGGGCGGTCTTCTTTCCGGATGCGGCACGGTCGGGCGGAGAGGCGCTCAGCGCGAGAGTCCTCAATTCATACAGCTTGTCGAGTGCCGCTTTCGGCGACAACTCGTCCATATTCACTGCAAGGACGGCCTTTTCCACGGCGGACGGTTCGTGCGCCGGTCGGCTCGAAGGCCGAGTTGCGGAGAAAAGCGGCAAATCGTCGAGCAACGGTTCGGCGCCTTTGGGTCTGCGGTCAGCCTTTTCAAGCCGGCGCAACACTTCACGCGCGCGCTCGACGACGGATCCCGGCAAGCCGGCGAGCTTGGCGACCTGAATGCCGTATGAGCGGTCTGCAGCGCCGGGCTTCACCTTGTGCAGAAAGACAATTGCGTCCTGCCATTCCGTAACATCCATCGTCACATTGGCGATGCCAGGCAGGCGACGTGCAAGCGCGGTGAGCTCGTGGTAGTGGGTCGCAAACAAGGCGCGCGCCTTCGTCACCTCGTGCAAATATTCTACCGTCGCCCAGGCGATGGAAAGACCGTCGAATGTGGCTGTACCGCGACCGATCTCATCCAGAACGACGAGCGAACGCTCTGTCGCCTGATTTAAGATCGCCGCGGTCTCCACCATCTCGACCATGAAGGTCGAGCGCCCACGCGCCAGATCGTCGGATGCACCGACACGGGAGAAGAGCCGGTCCACGACGCCGATGTGCGCCGAGCGCGCCGGCACGAACGAGCCCATCTGCGCCATCACGGCGATGAGCGCGTTCTGGCGCAGAAAGGTTGATTTGCCGGCCATGTTCGGGCCCGTGACCAGCCAGAGTCGGGCGTCCGGCAATTCGTCAAATCCCGGTGGACCGGAGGCTTGCGCGCGGCCGAGCACGCAATCGTTCTCGATGAAGGCGCCGGCTTTCGCGCGAGCCTGTGCCTGTTGCACAACCGGATGCCGCCCACCCCTGATATCGAACGCGAGACCGGCGTCGACCACGGGTCGGGCGTAGTCCTGCTCGGCGGCGAGTTCCGCAAGTCCCGCCGTTGCGTCAAGTTCGGCGAGCGCCGCTGCGGCGGCAGCAAGGCTCGTGTCCGCTGCCATGATGCGCGCTACCAGGTCTGCGAAAATCTCTTGTTCGAGATTGAGTGCGCGGTCGCTTGCCGAGGCGATGCGCCCTTCGATCTCGATCAACTCGACTGTCGTGAAGCGCACGGCGTTCGCCATCGTCTGGCGATGCCGGAACGTCTCATCGAGCGGAGGTGACAGCAGCGGTTTGGCATTGAGCTGCGTTACCTCGACGTAGAAGCCCAGGATGTTGTTGTGACGCACTTTCAACGTTTTTATGCCGGTATCGGCGACGTAGCGCGCTTCGAGCTCCGCCATGATCTTTCGGCTGTCGTCACGCAGGCGGCGAGCCTCGTCAAGCGCGTCGCTGTAGCCCTCACGAATAAAACCGCCGTCACGGCGCAAGTGTGGGGCATCATCGACGAGTGCGTTTGACAGGTCTTGGAGCAGGTCTTGCGGCACGTCGGCAAGTCGCGCGGCGATACGTTCGATTTCAGGCGGCATGCCGAGCGCATCGGCGCACGTGCGGATGGCACGAGCACACGCCATCGCCGTCGCAAGCGCGTCTCGCACGGCAGCAAGGTCGCGCGGACCGCCCCTTCCGAAGGCCAAGCGTGGCAGGGCACGAGCAAGGTCTGGCGCGGAGCGCAACTTGTAACGCAGGTCGGCCCGCAAGCGTGACTCCGCGAGCAGAGCGGAAACGGAATCCAGGCGTGATTCGATCGTCGCGACATCGGTAAGCGGGCTCGAAAGACGTGCCTGCAGCTCGCGTGCGCCGGCGGCCGTGACCGTTCGATCCATCGCGCTCAGAAGCGTTGACGAGCTGTCCGAAGACGACGTGCGCACCAGCTCAAGGCTCGATCGCGTGGCGGCGTCGATCACCAGCGTTCCGCCCGTTGCCGTGCGACGCGGCGGGCGAATGATCGGCTTTTTACCAATCTGCGTCAGGTCGATGTATTTCAATACGGCGCCGGCGGCCGACAATTCTCCGCGGCTGAATTCACCAAAACCGGCGAGTTCCGATACGCCAAGCTGCTCCTTCAGGCTGCGCGCGCCGGACGCCGCGCCGAAGAACACGGCGGGAACCGGCGTTGCCTTGGCATCCGTGAAGCTCAGCCAGCGGCGAAACGCTTCGTCACCCAACAAGGCGTCTGTGGCGATGACCTCACGCGGACCGAGGCGGATCAGTTCGCCCGCCACATCGGCACCCGCGACCTCGGCAAGTTCGAACTCACCTGTCGAAATATCGACCGAGGCCAGGGCGAGGCGCGCCCCAAGGTTTGTCAAACCGGCCTCGAGCGGCGTGGCGCAGAACATGGCGGTGAGAAAGTTGCGCGACTTGGCATCGAGCAGCGCTTCCTCGGTGATCGTTCCAGGCGTGACCAGGCGAACGACGGCGCGCTTCACGACCGCTTTAGAGCCGCGCTTGCGCGCTTCGGCGGGGTCTTCGAGCTGCTCGCAGACGGCAACGCGGAAGCCCTGCCTGATCAAGCGTTGCAGGTACTCGTCGGCGCGGTGCACCGGCACGCCGCACATGGGGATATCCTCGCCCTGGTGCTTGCCGCGCTTGGTCAGCACGATTGAGAGCGCCTGCGAGGCCGCAACGGCATCTTCAAAGAAGAGTTCGTAAAAATCTCCCATCCGGTACCAGAGAAGACAGTTCGGGTGGGCGGCCTTGATTTCCAAGTACTGCGCCATTGAAGGGGTAGCGTCGCCGTTAATACGGGTTTCGCGCGGCGCGGCGTCGTGCGCGGCGGTATCCTCCGTCACGCCGTCATCAGACCGTTGCTGTTCGCTCTTTCCGATCATGCCTGCCCGGCTGGCCTCCGCGCCGCGTGCGGCAATTAACCCCCCACGAAAGCTGCAGATATGCATAGGTTGCTGCGCGGGGTCCCGCAACCTATCGTGCGTTCCCCACGCGCCTTCCACAGGACATGCCGGCGCCATCGCCGCAAAGTCCCACCAACGGTTCTTACAATGGCCACCCAATTCCACGCCGCCCGAGTCACGGCTCAAGAGGCCTTGCAGTTTCATGCCGGCGGCAAGCCCGGCAAACTCGAGATCACCCCGACGAAGCCGCTCGCGACCCAGCGTGATTTGTCGCTTGCTTATTCGCCCGGCGTCGCAATTCCGGTGCAGGCGATCGCGGAAAACCCTCGCGACGCATACGCCTACACCAACAAGGGGAACTTGGTCGCTGTGGTGTCGAACGGTACCGCGATCCTGGGCCTTGGAAATCTCGGCGCACTCGCGGCCAAGCCGGTAATGGAGGGCAAGGCCGCGCTCTTCAAGCGCTTCGCAGATATAGATTCCATCGACCTGTGCGTCGATGCCGAGGACGCGGAGGCGTTCATCAACTCGGTGCGCTATCTCGGCCCATCGTTTGGCGGCATCAATCTGGAGGACATCAAGTCTCCGGAATGCTTCGTCATCGAGGAGCGGCTGAAGGAGCTTCTCAACATTCCCGTCTTTCATGACGATCAACACGGAACTGCGATCGTGGTCGCCGCCGGCGTGATCAACGGGCTCAAGGTCGTCGACAAGAACATCTGCGACGTGAAGCTTGTTTGCGCGGGCGCGGGCGCGGCCGCGCTCGCCTGCCTTAACCTTCTCGTAAAGCTCGGACTCAGGCGCGAGAACGTCTACGTCGCCGATGTGGAAGGGGTCGTCTACGAGGGCCGCAAGAAGCTGATGGACCAATACAAGGCGCCCTATGCGCAAAAGACCAACGCGCGCAAAATTGAGGACATCATCAAAGGTGCCGACATCTTCCTCGGTCTTTCGGCGGCCGGTGTTCTGACGAAGGATATGGTGGAGCGGATGGCAAACCGACCGCTTATCTTCGCCATGGCGAACCCCGAGCCGGAAATCCGACCCGAAGAGGTCAAGTCCGTTCGCAGCGATGCCGTCGTCGCCACCGGCCGCTCCGACTACCCGAACCAGATAAACAACGTTCTATGCTTCCCCTTCATCTTCCGGGGCGCGCTTGATGTGCAAGCGTCTACGATCAATGATGCAATGAAGATTGCAGCCGCCGAGGCGATCGCGGAATTGGCGCGCGCCGAAGTGCCGGACCAAGTGGCCGCCGCGTTTCACGGTGAACGGCCAACATTTGGTCCCGGCTACATCATTCCCGCGCCGTTTGATCCACGATTGCTGTCGCATGTCTCGGCGGCGGTCGCCAAGGCGGCGATGGATTCGGGCGTGGCTCAGGAGCCGATCGTCGATCTAGACGGCTACGTCGCACGGCTCAAAGCGCGGCTCGATCCGGTGGCGGGCTGGCTGCAATCAACTTTCGATGCGGTCCGCAACGATCCCAAGCGCGTTGTATTCGCCGAGGGCGAAGACCCAGCCGTCATCCGCGCCGCCCATACGTTTTTACAGCAAGGGTTCGGACAACCGATCCTCATTGGCACCAAACGCATCGTGACCGAGCGCTTTCGAGAACTTGGCATTCCGCTGCGTAGCGGCTTCGAACTGATCGATACGAGCACGTCACCGCACGTCGCCGAATTTGGCGACTTCCTTTATTCCAGGCTTCAGCGACGCGGGTATCTGCGGCGCGACTGCGAACGGCTGGTCGCCAACGAGCGCAACGTGTTCGCGGCGCTTATGGTCGCTCACGGGATGGCGGACGCCATGGTATCGGGCGTGACGCGCAACTGGACCAACGTCTACGCCGACGTTCATCGCGTGCTCGACGAGAAGCCGGGACGGCACGTGATCGGCGTCTCGCTGGCGCTCAGCCGCGGGCGCGCGGTTCTGATCGCCGATACCAGCATTCACGACATGCCAAACGCCGAGCAGCTTGCGAATATCGCAACAGAAGCCGCGCGCGCGGCGCGCAACTTCGGCATCGAACCGCGCGTCGCACTGCTCGCCTACTCGACGTTCGGGCACCCGCGCGGCGAGCGCTCGGACCAGGTGCGCGAGGCCGTGCGGATTTTGGACGAGCGGCAGGCCGATTTCGAATACGACGGCGACATGGCAGCCGACGTGGCGCTCAACCTCGACCTGATGAAGCACTATCCGTTCTGCCGTCTTTCGGACACCGCCAACGTGCTCATCATGCCGGCGTTCCACGCCGCATCGATCTCGACCAAGATGCTCAAGGTTCTGGGCGGAGCGACGATCATCGGGCCGCTGATCGTGGGGCTGTCGCACTCTGTTCAGATCTGCACATTCGGTGCGACGGATGCCGACATCGTCAACATGGCCGCGCTTGCTGCCTACGGCGCCGGGCGGGAATAGCGCTTCCCGCACGGTCCGATGAACTCGACGGCAAGAAATCAGGCGTCGACGGCGATGCGGCTCTTGGTTTCATCGGGCGCGCCGTAGTGTTCAAAGTAGCGCGGATCGATCTTTTCGACCGGCAGGACCACGAGAACGTCGGTGGTCCCGAACTGCTGGTCGATTACCGCGCCGTCACCGACGTAGGCGCCGAGCCGCAGATAGCCCTTGATGAGTGGAGGGATGGCTTTCAGCGCCGCCTTTGTATCGATTTCGGCCTTTGGTATGCGATCCATCGGAACGTAGAGCTTGCTGTGAGCGGAGCAGCGCCACTCTGGCGGCGCGAGCGCATTATGATGCAGGAAACTCAGAGCCATCGCGTGCTCGTCCGGATCGGTGCCGTCGAAGCTCGCGCAGCCGATCATCACATCGATCTTGTGCTCGCGGATGTACGTCCAGAGTCCGTGCCACAAAAGCTCGACCGAGCGCTTGCCGCGATAGGGTGCGAGAACGCATGAGCGACCGAGCTCCATGAAGCGGTAGCGTGGCGATTTCGTGCGGATGAGGGGAGCGATGTCGTATTCGCCTGCGGTGTAGAAACCCAGGCTTTGCTCGGCAATCTCCTGGCGCAAGACGCGGTAGGTCCCGATGACAGCCGGCATCTCAGTTCCGGGACGCGATAGGCGCCGAACAGTTTTGTCGAGATCGACGACGAGCAGGTGATCGCAGATGGCGTCGTAGGCGTCCTCGTCGCGGCGGCGAAACTGTGCAAGCCTGCTGGGGACGGCCGACATCTCTTCGTAGAACACCTGGAAGCGCAGGCGCTGCGCCAGCTTTACCTCGGCGCGGCTGCGGGCCAGCCGCACTTCAAGATTGCCGACGCGGCCGAAGATCTTGGGTTCGACGTGACGCGCAAACTTCGCCAGGCTACGGGTTGGTGAACGCAACGCCTGCAGCGCGGAAAGGCCGTCGGGCCGGCGTGCGGCAAACCTGGCCAAGCGCCCGCCACGGCCGCGCTGCCCGATCACGTTCCACATGTCCCTATCCCTAAGTGCGACGCGCAACTGCCCTCAGTGCGGGCTAGCACGATTCCGTGACACTTTTGAGATTACTTGGAAAGCGGTCAAGCCGCCGTGATCGCGTCGGCGCTGACCGTTCCGGGACGCCAACGGAGCAGCAGATCCCTCAGATGGGCCGCATCAAAGGGCTTTGCTAGATAATCGTCCATACCGGCGGCAAGGCAGCGCTGGCGGTCCTCTGGAAAGGCGTTGGCGGTGAGCGCAATGATGGGCGGCGCCTTGCGTGATCCGGATTTTGGTGCGTGCATGGCCTTGATGGCCTTCGTGGCCTCGAAGCCATCGAGCACCGGCATGAAGACGTCCATGAGGATGATGTCAAAGGGGCGCGTGCCGGTCTCGAATGTGCGTTCAACGGCTTCCACCGCCGCAAGTCCATCGGCGACGACGACGGCCGTGCCATGAGCGCGTTCGATGACACGGCGCGCGATCAAGGCGTTGATGGCGTTGTCTTCGACGATCAGAACCTTGAGGCCGGCGGCAGCGGCATCTGCCACGGCATGCGGTGCGACGGGCGCCATTCCCGGCGGTGATTCCGGTGCTGCGACGTCGGCAAGTTTCAGGATAGCGGTGAACTTGGCGCCCGCGCCGAGCTCGCCCTCGGCCAGGATATCCCCGCCCATGGCGCGTGCAAGGCGGCGAGATATTGCGAGACCCAAACCGGTGCCACCCTCGCGACGTGCCGCGTTCAGTTCTCCCTGCTCGAACTCCTCGAATATGCGACGCATTACGTCCGGCGAAAAACCGATGCCGGTATCCTTCACCTCAACCGCCACATGGGTGCCGCTGCTCTTGCGTCCACGCCCGTGCACGGTGAACACGCGGACTTCGACGCTGCCGGACTCGGTGAACTTGACCGCGTTCGATAGCAAATTCAGCACGATCTGACGAACGCGTATTTCATCGCCACGAACGAGTTCAGGTACGTCAGCCGCGATGCCGCAGGTGAAATTGAGGCCCTTGGCCGCCGCTTGCGGCCCGAGCAGCTCCAAGGCGCGCGAAACGCATCCGTGGACGGAAAAGATGTCCGAGGCAAGCACGAGCTTGCCGGCCTCGATCTTGGAGAAATCGAGGATCTCGTCGATCAGCACAACGAGGGCCTGCGCCGACTCCTCAATGGCGCGCATGTAAGTTTGCTGCTCGTCCGAAAGCGGCGTATCGCGCAACAAGCTCGCCATGCCGAGAATGCCGTTCATGGGCGTGCGTATCTCATGGCTCATCGCAGCGAGAAATCGCGACTTGGCACGATTGGCCGTTTCGGCCTGATCTCGCGCTTCCTTCAGCTCGACTTCTGTTTCACGTTCCTTCGTCACGTCGCGGCCAACGGATTGCCGTTCTGGTTCGCCAGCAGCGTTGATGTCGGTTGTGTGTTCCCAGGCGATCCAGCGGTCGCCGTCGCGTGTGCGCGTTAGCTCGAGCGCCTTCGTATCAGCGATGTCGTCGGCCGACACGGGCTCTACCTCCAGGACCTCGGGGCCGAAGGCGCTGTCGACGATGTACGTCGCCTCGATGCCGAACGCAGCGCAAAATGCTCTATTGGCGAAGACGATGCGTCCGTTGCGGTCGCGGCGCAAGATGAGGGCCTGCTGGGCATCGAGCAACTGGCGGTAAACCTGTGACTTGTCCTCAAGCTGCCAGCGCGCATCGGTTATCGCTTCCAAGGACGCCGACGCGCCGCCCAATTTGGCCGCGACGATTCGTAGAGCGCGCGGCACGAGCAGCGAGACGACGGCCGCGGAGGTGGCGGCAAGCAGTGCCGCCCATTGCGCGAGGTTTGCTGGTTCGTTCGCGAACGCGATCGAGATGAACGCGGCCGCGACGCTCAGCAAAGAAATGCCGCGGGCCAATCGCAGGCGCCCGTCGAGACGGCCAACACGCGTGACGCCCGGCATCCCGTCAGCTTTTGCGATGTGATTATCAGGCGCGCTACGCAACAAAGAATGATCAAGCCCCAAGGAAATAAAATACCGGACGACGTGACCATAACGCCCTTTACGGTTTCTAAAGCGCCTTGGTTAATGCGGCGGGCAAACTCGCGCCCAAGGTCCGCAATGGGCGCACAGCTCAGTTCTTACGTGCAGCATCGCGCGCTCTAAATGGAGCGGGTGTCGCAGTAACCATCCGAACAGATTGTGCAATTAAGTGCGCGACGCAGCGGAGCGCAGGTCACTTCTTGAGATCGTCGTCCGTCAGGCGGCGCGCGGCATCCTCGATCATGAGCGGCACGCCGTTGCGTATGGGAAAAGCAAGGCCGGCGGCGCGGCTGATCAACTCTTTCGCGGCTGGATCGTAGATAAGCTGCGTCTTCGTTAGCGGACAGACGAGGAATTCAAGCAGCTTTGGGTCAGGACCCGAAAGGTCGTCATCCACCTCGCCGCGCCCCGCATGCGTCATTGTCGTAACTCTCCAGCGCGCGGCCGCGACGCTCGTTATTGAAGCGTCGTACCGCTGCTGCCGTTTGATGCGAGTTCAATCTCGGCCAGCGCAACAAGCACCTCGGCGCGGGATTTGAGGTCGCGCGCCTCAAGCAGTGCCTGCTTTTCCTCAGGCCCGTAGGGACACATGACCGAAAGTGCATTGATGAGGAATTCGTTCGAGGCCCGCTGAATGCTCGACCAGTCGGTCTTCAAACCGTTGGCGTCGAGATAGGCACGCAGTACCCGCAGCAGGTTCTCCCTGTCGACCATTTCCTCACCGAGCCCCTCGGACAAATCGCTGGCGAAGCGATCGTAGCTGACAGTCATGATGCGATAGGGCATATCGGTCTCGGCCTCGCCGATGCATTCGAAGCGCATCACGCCGGTCAACGTGATCACAAGGCGGCCGTCATCCAGCTCCTGATAGGAGGTGACGCGCCCGACGCAGCCGACGCCACGAAGATGCGCTGACTTGTCGATGGGACTTTCCTGATCCTCATTGTCGGCCGTAACGACGGGCTGAAGGATTCCAATGACGCGATTGCCCGCCATCACATCGTCGAGCATGGCGAGGTAACGCGGCTCGAACACATTGAGCGGTAACGTCGCGCGCGGCAGCAGGATCGCCCCGCGGAGCGGAAAGACGGGAATGCGCGGTGGCAGGTCCTGAGGCTTGCGGTATCTTTGCGTCAGTGACACGCGACTGCCCTTCCTGCGCCCTTTGGTTTTTTGTTCTTCGCTCAACTGAACAGGATCGAAGATAGCCTGCGGCGGCCTTCCGCAACCAGGGGGTCTTTGGCACCCCAGGCATCAAAGAATTGAACGAGCTGCTTGCGGGCTGCCTCTTCGTTCCATTTGCGGTCGAGCCTAACAAGTTCGAGCAGGTGCTCCAACGCCTCATTTTTCTGGCCCCGCGAAGCCAAAGCCAGCGCCAGATTGAGGCGCGCCTCGTGGTCCTTGGGATTGGACTCGATCCGCTGGATAAGGGTGCTGACGTCGCCCGTCGATGCACCCTTTTCGGCAAGCGTGATCGCCGCTTCGGCACTTTGGACGGAGGCTGAGCCACGCTTGTCGGGCGCAACGAGTTGGAGCGTCTGACGCGCGCGCTCGATGTCACCGCTTTTCAGGTAGCACTGCGCCAGGCCCGCGAGGGCGTCAGCGTTCTCGCGATCCTCATGCAAGACGGCAGCAAAAATCTCAGCCGCGCCTTGCAAGTCACCGCTCTCCAGCAGCTCGCTGCCGGTCTGCAGCACGCTGGCAACATCAGACTGGGTTTCCGCATTGACCAGACGCTCGATGAATGTCTTGACGACGCTCTCGGTCTGAGCACCGACGAACCCATCGATGGGCTGGCCGTCTCGAAAAGCATAAACCGTAGGCAACGACTGCACGCGCAGTTGCGCTGCGACAGCCTGATTTTCGTCGACGTTGATCTTAACAAGCCGGATCTTACCGCCCTGAGCGCGGACCACTTTCTCGATGATAGGCGTCAGCTGCTTGCAGGGTCCGCACCAGGGCGCCCAAAAATCGACGACCACCGGAACGTCGCGCGACGGCTCGATAACGTCAGCAAGGAAGGTCGCCGTGGTCGCGTCCTTCACGACGACGGCGGCAGGATCGCCCTCAAGGGAAGCCTTACGGATGCCGAATTCCATCTGGGGCAGTCTCCTCGTCACCCAAACTTCAGGTGGCGGTCAGATCCATCACTCTCGGCTCATGGCCGGTTGCGCGAATGAACCGCAAAAGATCGTCGCGCGCAATGTTGGTCGTCGCCGTGTTCTGCAGCGGATGGCAATTCACACTGTCATAACTCATCAACTCCTGGTCAAAGACGACGCAAACACGGCGCTCGGTGTCGTTGACCACAGCAAATGCGGTAACCGAGCCTGGTGTGACGCCAAGTACGCTCATCAGCAACTCCGGACGGCCGAAAGAGAAGCGTCCCGCGCCAAGCTGGCGTGCCAGAGACTTGAGATCGGTATGCGTCGTGCTTTTCGCAATGACGAGGACAAGTGTTCCTTTGTCGTCCTTCAAAAAGAGGTTCTTGGTGTGGGCGCCGGGCAAAGGGATATCGATGGCGCTGCTCTGCGAGACCGTGAACGCCGCCTCATGCTCGAACGTGGTGACTGCGATCTCCATGGACGCGAGTCGGGCCATCAATTCGTCACGTGTGAGGGGCATGTGGTTCTCAACTTGGCGCGGCGATCCGTCCTGTCGGCTGGCTTCTAGCCCAGAAAACAGGCGGTAGGTCAGCCTGTTGTTGCGCTTTCGGCGGCCCCTTGCATTGCCCGTTTAGTTGCGCCATAAGGCTCGTCTCGCGGCGCCCCCGGGCGTCGACCCCATATGGATGCGGGTGTAGCTCAGGGGTAGAGCACGACCTTGCCAAGGTCGGGGTCGAGGGTTCGAATCCCTTCGCCCGCTCCAGTTTCTCACAAACACAGTCGGCTTTGGTGACGCTTCGGGCCGCAGCTAAGCGCGCGCGAAGACCGTCTCGGCCATTGTCGACTTCAGCATCTGGGCCTGACTGCGACGGCTGAAGATCGCGATGCCGCGATCCTGCAACGCAAACCGCGCGATCGGGTTCTGGATTAGCTCGACGCAGCGGGGCACGAGCTCACCGTAGGGTACGGCGCACATCGCGTCGCGGTACTCCGGATCGATCTCGGTGTTGGCGTTGCACTCGGTCACGACGGCCTTGCGATTGGCCAGCAGATACGAGGTGCGCACGATCTCGTGGATGCTGTCCTCGTAGAAATGCATGTTCAGCACGACCTTGGCGTCGGCAATGGCCGCATCGCGTTCCGCACCGTAGACGGCAAAGAGGTGGTTCACGTTCAACCCTGCCGCACGCAGCTTGTCGAGGACGGTCGCGCGACGCTCGTTCAGACTGCCGTAGAAGAGCACGTCGACCGGCTGCTGCATCTGCATCGCGATGCGTGCAAGACCGGCCGAGTAGCCGATGCCGACGTGTTGGATTGCCGGATTGCCCGTGATCGACTTCAGGCGCGCGATGTTGCGCGGGCTGTAGTCCCACACGGCGTGGCGGCACAGCATGGATTTGTAAACGGGCGTGCGGTCGAGCCCGAAACCCTCGATCTGCTCGAGGTTGAAGATGATGGTGCTCGCCGGGAAAAGCTGAGCGATCTCGTCGGTCGGAATGAGGTGCGCGCCGAACAGGATGTTGACGCCATCGTTGATGTAGTCGTTGCGGCCGATGGTGCAGGCCGTACCCAGCTCGCCGAAGGCGTGCATGAAGCCTTGCGTGATCTCTGAGAAGGCCTCCCAGTGCGGATAGCCATCGGGCACAACGAGGCAGAGGTGTACCTTGCGCCAGGGATCGGCACTCACTATCGGTGCCTGAACCGCTTTGGGCGCAGCCATGGCCTCAGGTTCAGGTGCCGGGGCCGGCGCGGTCGCAGGCATAGGCTTGTGAGCGCTGTCTTGTGCCAACAGCTTCAACATGGCCTTGCTGCGGCCGCAGTTCGGGTTGTGCCGCAGGACGGCGGCGTAGGCGTGAACCGCGCCGGTCGTGTCGCCCTGCTCGAACATCATATCGGCGAGATCGAGCTGCGCCCCCGGTCCCACGGCTTTAGACGTGATCGCCACCTGCAAAGACGTGATGGCGAATTGCAGCTGTCCGAGGCTGCGGAACATGCGCGACAAATGCCAATAAGCCTCGCCGCAATCTGGATTTCGGACGATGGCTTCGGCCAGGAATTCGGCCGCCTTCTGGTGATCGCCGGCGATTTCCGCGAGCCTTGCCAGATGCAAGTAGGGGATGTCGAGGTCGGGCTGGCTCGCGATCAGGCCACCGCACATGCTGGCCGCCTCGCTGAACGCGCCGGCGCTGAGCAGCCGTTCGATCTCGGCGCTGGTCGCGGCGATCTGCTCTGCCACGCCGGGAGGCATGTCTTCGATTCTTTCTGGCTGGCCCAATGTCGTCTCCTTCGGGGAATCGCGCGCGATCGCCCTCAATCAATATCCGTGTCTGAAACCGTAAAGCTGTGCGGGAGCTCGCCCGCCCGGTGGCGGCGCGACATATGCGTGAACGCGCCTTCAAGTTCGCGCAGATAGAGTTCGGTGTCGTAGAGCGGCATCGAGAGACGCTGCTCGCGCAGCTTGGCGCGGATATCCTGAAGCTCGACCGGGTCCCGCGCGAGGCGGAGCGCGGTTGCCGCGTATTCCTCTATCGTCGTCGTCACCAGCTCATCCATGCCGGCGGAATGAAGAACGCTTGCCGCTACGCGACCGGCGAACGTCTCGCCCATGCAGGTCAGTAGCGGCAGCCCCGCCCAAACGGCGTCGCTTGCCGTAGTGTGCGCTGTACAGGGAAGCGAATCCAGGAACAGGTCGGCCACGGCATGGCGTGCCAAGTGCTTCTCGATAGGCGCCTGCGCGGCGAATACGACGCGACTCTCATCGATGCCGTGCCTTGCCGCCTCGCGCAGGAGATTGTCTCGAACATACGGACTTTTCTGAAGCAGCCAAAGCGTGCTGCCAGGAACGCTATGCAGCAGGTCCATCCAGATCGCGAAAAATCGGCGGTTCAGCTTGAAGCTGTTGTTGAACGAGCAGAACACGAAGCCCGTGTCGGGCAATCCACAATCGGCGCGCGTGACGGGCGCGGGATCGATGTGACGTTCGCGGTCGTTCGGCTGGTAACACGTGCGCAGGTGAACGAGGCGTTCGGAGTAGTGCGGTTGGTGCTCGAACGGCGCGACGAGGGCGTCCGCGATCATGTAATCGAGGTAGTCTGCCCCTGTCGTCGCAGGATAGCCGAGGTAGCCGACCTGCACGGGCGCGGGTCTCAGCGCCATGACCTCCTGGCGTGCATCGCGCGTGTAGCCTTTCAGATCGACAAGGATCTCGACGCCGTCGTCGCGGATCTTCCGTGCGACCTCGTCGTGGCCGAGATCGCGTACGATCTCGAATCGATCGAAGGCCAATACGACACGGCGGCGCATCTCGCTGCCGTCGTCGACGCTGTGGCAATAGGCGGTGACTTCAAAACGATCACGGTTATGGCGTTCGATCGCCTCGACCAGCAGCATCGAGGTAGCGTGGTTGCCGTAGTCGGACGACAGGTAGCCGAGCCGAATGCGCCCAGACGGCCTGACGTACGTCTCAAGCGCGGGCGCGGCAATCGGGGCGCCGGAGCGAACCTTGATCTGACGCGCATAGCGCGCGCCGGTTGCGAAGAGGTCCTCATTGCTGACCGGCATACCAAGCAGCATGAAGGGCGTGATGGTCGCTTCGCAGGCACGCAACTCAGGTAGCCAAGCCGCTTCTTCCGCGTCGAGGCCGTCCCAGTCGCACTGATAGCGGCGCGAGGAGAACAACGCGATGCGCGTTGCCACGGCGCCAGGATCGCGCTTCAGCGCCTCCCTAAAGGCGTCGATGGCCTCGCCGTACCTGCCGGTCGATTGCAGGACGTTGCCGAGCGTCGTGTAGACGCCGGGCTGCTCGGGATCGAGTTCGATCGTGTGCCGTAGAGCGGTAAGGGCGCCGTCGATCGAACCCAATCCATTCAGAACGGAGCCGAGAGCGTGGTATCCGTCGGAATTGTTCGGGTCGCGGTCGAGGCCCTCTTTTAGCGCGGCAAAGGCTTCATCAAGCCGGCCCATGTTGTAGAGGGCTTTGCCGAGCAAAATGCTAAAGCTCGCCTGCTCGGGCGACCGCGCGACCGCGTCGTTCAAGAAGTTGAGCGCCTGATGTGCCTTACCGGCAGCGACAAGGCCCGAGACGAGGTCGCCAGCAAGCCCAGCATTGCCCGCCACAACATCCATTGCGGTGGCGGTATCGCCAAGAGAGACGCAGGCGCGGACCAGCAGGCGCTGCGCCAGCGTGTTGCCGATCTCGCGGGCAAGTATGCGTTGGCAGATGAGCGCGCACGAGGCCGCATCGCCGACGTCGTTGCAGCATTGTGCGAGTTTCACTTCGATGCCAGGCAGATCGGGCCGGAGGCGCAGAGCCTGACGGTAGGCAGGAATAGCCCTCGCCGCATTGCCGAGCGCCTTCAGTATGTTGCCAAGCTCGGCGTGAGCGAGCGCATTGCGCGGGTCTGCATCGACCGCGCGACGGCATTCGGCGAGCGCCTCCGCGCGGGCACCAGTGGCATTGAGGACGACCGCCAAATTCAGGCGCGCCTCGGCATACTGAGGCTCGATTTCAAGCGCCAAGCGCAGAGAATCTATGGCTTTCCTGGCGTTGCCGAGCTTGTAGGCGACAAGACCCAGATGATGCAGCGCCGGTGAATGGTTGGGGTTTTTCACCAGCACCTTTTCGTGCGCCTGCTCGGATTCCTGCCAGCGGCCGGCCTGCATCAGGCGCACGGCGCTTTCAAAGTCGCGCAGGCCCGCCGCATCGAGGCGGCGAGCCGAAGACATTCCGGACTGCTTCTCGAAGGCGCGCCGCTGCTGGCGATTCATCCCCGCCGTCCCCGCATAGTCGCTGCAATCTGTTGCAGGCCGAACTTGCGTCAGGCTGTCTGGCACGAACCAAAATGGGAGCCCTGGCGGATCAAACTCGTACAGTCCCGCGCAAGGCGGTCTTTTAATAGTCGGGACACCACATCTTCGTCCGGCCCCTGATCCGAGACCCGCCATGAGAGTGCTGCAGATCGGACACGGCTACGTCGGCTCCTACGTACGACCGCATCTGGAAGCTGCCGGACACGATGTGGTGGTATGCGAGCAGAACCTGCAGCGCATCGCGCGCGTGCCGTTCGCGATGCGGTGCCGTTACCAGGAACTCGCCTTCAACGATTTCCGTGAGTTCGATGTCATTCTGTGGCTTGCGGGTCATTCGAGCGTCCCGATGTCGGTTTCGGACCCGGACGGTGCGGTCGCCAACAACTGTCTCGACCTTCTGAAGCTCGCGCGGCGTAAGCTCGCCAGCACGCGCCTCATCTACGCCAGCACAGCGAGCGTCTATTCGACGGAACTGGGGGCCGATTCGTCCGAGCCGCCCCCAGAACTTTCCGAATCGGAGACGAAGCTTAGCCCGGTCAATCCGTACGACTGCTCAAAAATCTCCTTTGACGCGCTCGCGCGCTGCTTTGCGGAGAACGTGATCGGTCTGAGGTTCGGAACCGTGTGCGGGATGAGCCCACAATTGCGCGGCGAATTGATTTTCAACGCGATGAACCGCATGGCGATCGAGGAGGGGTGCGTGGCGGTGGCGAACGCGCGGGCCTGGCGCAACATCCTATTCCTTGATGATCTCGCGGCTTATGTCTGTCGTCTTGTCGAAAGCTCAGACATTCTGCCCGCCATTGTCAACACCGGATCGGTCAACATCACCGTCGGCGAACTCGCGCAATCCATCGCCGCGTTTCACAATGTTCCGATCGTCGTGAAGCCGGACAGCCAGACCTACTCGTTCCGCATGGATTGCCGCCGCATCCAAACGCTGTGCGGACCACCGCGCACCGCCTCGATCGCCGAGCGCTGCGCAGAGTTCAAGGCGTCCTATCCGCGGCGCGTCAAGGCGATCGCCTCGTGAGCGCAAGCGCGCAAACAAACCCATGCCTCGTTTGCGGCGGTGCGACGGCGGTTTGCCTCGATCTCGGTAGCCAACCCCTCGCCAACGCTCTGCTGGCCGCCCCCGACGAGCCTTACGAGAGGTTTCCGCTGGGACTTGCGATGTGCGCCGCGTGCTCGCATGGGCAGCTCAACTATTTCGTGCCGCCGGACAGGCTGTTCAAAAACTATCTCTATGCGAGCGGTACCGGCGGTGCGCTGCAGGGCTTCTTTGCATGGTTCGCAAAATCGCTTGCGAAGGCGCTGCCCGCGCGCGGGCGCGTGTTGGAGATCGCCTGTAACGACGGATCGTTGCTCGACTGCATGAAGGCCGAAGGGATCGAGGCGTGTGGTGTCGATCCGGCTGCCAATCTCACGGCCGTGGCCCGCGCCAAGGGGCACGATGTTCATACCGGCTTTTTTCCCGAGACGCGGCCCGATGGCCGCTTTGACGCCATCGTCGCGATGAATGTCACCGCGCATACGCCGCAGCCCCGCGCGCTGATGCGGGGCGTGAAGGAGTGCCTGGCGCCTAACGGCGCGGTTTTCATTCAAACGAGCCAGGCCTTCATGCTCGTCAACGGCGAGTTCGACACGATTTATCACGAGCACTACTCGTTCTTTACGCCCGCTTCCATGAAGCGACTGGCGGAAGAAAGCGGGTTGCGGCTAGAAGCCCGGCGACTTGTCAGCGTGCACGGCCGCAGCCTTTTGTGCATCCTTCGTCACGCGGACGCTCCTGACGTGCCGTTCGCATTCGAGAACACGCCGCCTTTCGGAGTCGACTGGCCGTCACCCGAGCCGGCCGTCATGGCGCTTGATATAGACGCCGATACGGCCTGCGAAAATTATCACGCGTTTGCCGCGCACGCTCAATCGGCCATGGCAGGCGCACGGCAGCGCGTTGCGGAGCATCGCAAACGCGGCGCGACTATCGCTCTCGCAGGCGTCGCCGCGAAGGCCATGACATTTCTCAACGCGGCAGAGATTTCGCCCGATATCTACCTGGATGAAGCGCAGCTGAAATTCGGTCGCTACGTGCCAGACTCGGACAAAGCGATCGCATCTCTGTCGAAGGCCGCCGAGCTGCCTGACGATACGCTGTTCGTGATCGGCGCTTGGAACTTCGCCCAGCCGCTGGCCGACAAGATCCGAGCGCTGCGGCCGGAGCGACCCAGCACGTTCCTGGTCTATTTCCCGCAGATCAAAGAATTCACCTGAGGGCACGCCGATGCGCCGAATCGTCGTTTCGCATTTCTACAACGAAGCCTATTTGCTGCCCTGGTGGCTGAAGCACCACCGCGAGATTTTCGATCATGGTGTGCTGATCGATTACGCCTCGACAGATGACTCGGTCGCGATCTGCCGCGAACTGGTGCCCGACTGGGAGATCGTACCGTCGGAGAATTCGCACTTTTCGGCAATTTTGTGCGACTTCGAGGTGATGAAGCACGAGCAGCGCTTTGCCGACTGCTGGAAGATCGCGCTCAACACGACCGAGTTCCTGGTTGCGCCAAAGCTCACCGAGCTGGAGCAGCTCCTTTCGACGAACAACCTGACGGGCGTACGTATGCCGGGCGCGATCATGGTCGATACCGACCTCGACGCCGAGTTGGACCCAACCCGGCCTCTCGTCGATCAGAAGGCGAGCGGCATCTGGGAGAAGACATTCGACTTCAAGGCCGCGCGCATCCCAGGGCTCACGTTCCCGACGCGCAATCGGCTCTATCACCGCTACACGATCGGCGCGTATCAGCCGGGGCGGCATGCGTCACACCTGCCCGGTCTTTGCGACGGCGCGCCCGAGTTCGGCGCGATCTGGTGGTATGCGTTCAGCCCGTGGACGGATGCTTTCCGCTCACGCAAGCTCGGGGTGGGAACGCGACGGGACGACTTCGACAAGCGGCACGGCTTTGGCGCGCAGCACGAAGCCTCGCTCGCGGAGATCAATCTCAGGTGGTCGAAGCTCTTCGGCTATAGCACGCCGCTCAAGCAAGCGGCCTAGAGCGCGCGCAAACCTTCGTCAGTCTATGATAGCATGGCGGGTCGGCTGCCAGCCGTAGCCGCCGCGGCGCACGAATACGCGCTCGTGCTTCAGGGCCACCTCCGGCGGGTGATTGACGATTTCGCGGGTCGGCTCGCGGATTACTATCGGGCGATCGACAAGCGCGTAAGCAGCCGGCTCGTACTCATGGCGAACGTGGGCTGGGCGCACAAGGACCGGCCGGATAGACGTTTCGTAGACGGCCGGCGTTGTCACCGCGATGCGGCGGGCGGGCGCCACCACGACTTCACGGCGAACTGTGCGCGTCACCGCCGGTGTCCGCACCTTGCACTTGATTTCACGACCCAGCACATCGCGGCGATAGACCCAGCGTTCGCGGGCCGGATGCACGACGACCGTGCGACTGACGGTACGGCGGATGGCCGGTTCATGGCGGTAGCTGGTGCGCGCCGGCCGCACCAGCACGCGCTCGGGATAGCCGACGTATGTCGTTGGCACGCGCTCGGCATGCCAGCGGCCAGGGACCACGACGACACGAGACGTGCGTTGCATGATGACGCCCGGGACATCGTACACTTCTTGGTAGCCGGGCCGTAGGACGACAGGACGCGACCGAACGGCATAGACGTCGGGCAAGCGGACCTTTTCGTAGCATTCGACGGCGGCGCGCGCGCAATCACCAGCAGAAGCCGGGAGCGCCAACGCCGGCAACAGCGCCATGGCTGCGGCGATAGCCGGGGCGAGCGTCCAGTTCGTCATGCCGGGAACCTCTTGGTCGGGACGGCGCGCAATATACTGGAATCGCAGGGTCTGTCGAAGCCGACGACGTGCGGTTGGTAAAGCAATTGTTCCATGAGGCCTGCCAAATGAGGCGGCTGTCGCTTGCGCGCCGCTTTGCAAGCTCATAGGACAACGCTGGGAGCGTTAACGACCCCGAACGGCACAAAGGCCCGCCGGTAAAATGGGCCGCATCAAGGGAATGTCCGTGCCATGACCCGCACCGCGTCTCAGCCTTTGACCCGCGTCCTCGCCCTATTCGCCACGTTCGTCGCCGCGCTGGTGGCCGGCGGTTGCGGCATCAATAATATCCCAACCTACGAGAACCAGGCGAAGGCGCAGTGGAGCGAAGTGCTCAACCAGTATAAACGCCGAAGCGATCTCATCCCGAACCTTGTCGAGACGGTGAAGGGTTTCGCCGAGCAGGAGAAGTCGGTGCTGACGGAAGTGACCGAGGCGCGCGCCAAGGCGACCCAGATCCAGGCGCAAATTCCGGCCGACATTCTCACCAATCCTGATGCGATGAAGCAGTTCCAGGATGCGCAGAACAATCTGGGCGGCGCGCTTGGGCGGCTGCTCGCCGTGATCGAGCGCTATCCCGACATTAAGTCGGGCCAGAACTTCCTCGCCCTGCAAAGCGAACTTGCAGGCACAGAGAATCGCATCGCAATCGCGCGGCGCGACTACATTGAAGCCGTGCGCGTCTACAATACTGAACTTACTACCATCCCCGGCCGCTGGTGGCGTTCGTTCATGTATCCGGACAAGAAGGAAATGGCGACGTTCGATATCGCCGCCGCCGAGCAATCGACGCCGAAGGTCGACTTCAACACGAAGTAGGCGGCTTCGTCCCAACCAGCCAGGACGATGCCCATGGTCGGCATGGCCTCAGCAACGTGGTCGCACGTCCCGGAAGGCAACTTCCGGGCGCGTGGCTGCGTTGCGATTTTGGCGCTCGCCGTGCTTTCCCTGTTTGCATCCGCGTTCTTACTGGCGGCGCCGAACTATCCAGAGCTGACGGGCCGGATAGTCGACAATGCCGGGCTGCTGACGCCGGAGGACAAGGCGGCCATCGAAAGCGAGCTTGCAGCGCTCGAAGCGACATCCACCGATCAGTTTGCCGTCGTCACCTTGCCGTCGCTCGACGGCTACGCGATCGAAGACTACGGCATCGGACTTGCGCGTAAGTGGGCGCTCGGTCAGGCCGGGAAAGATAACGGCATCCTGCTGATCGTCGCTCCGAACGAACGCAAGGTCAGAATCGAGGTCGGGCGGCGGCTTGAGCCATTCATGACCGACACAATGGCAAAGCTCATCATCGAGAATGCCATCCTGCCGAAGTTCCGGCGCGGCGACTTCTCTGGCGGCATCCGAGACGGCGTGCGCGATATCAAAGAAGTGGTTCTAGGAGATGCCGAGGAGGTCAAGCGCCGCGCCATCAAATCGCGACAGCCGCAAGATGATGCAACCGTCTACATCCATCTCGTCATCTTCTTCCTGATCTTCGCCTTCATGATCTACATCAGTTACCAGGCACGCCAGCAGGCGGCGCGGGAGGCTCGCATGTCTCCCGAAGCGCGCCGCCGCTTGGAACGCCAACGCCGAAATCGTGGCGTGATCATCATTCCGGGCGGCTCCAGCGATTGGGGTGGAGGTTGGTCTGGTGGCGGCGGAGGCGGTGGCTGGTCGGGTGGCGGCGGCAGCTTCGGCGGCGGCGGCGCATCGGGTGACTGGTAGTTTGCGGGGCAGGATATGGCAGTGACAAACGATCCAGATATGCTGCTTTCCGCGGAAGAGGCAGAGCGCATATCGTCAGCAATCACGGAGGCGGAGCGCAAGACTTCGGGCGAGATCGTCGCCGTCATCGCCGATCGCAGCAGCAGCTACGCCTATGTTCCGCTGATGTGGGCGGCGCTTGCCGCTCTTCTGGCGCCGTGGCCGCTCATCCATTTCACCTGGATGAAGGTGCAGTGGATCTACCTGATCCAGCTTTTGGTGTTTCTCATTCTTGTCGCGGCGCTCTGGCCGTGGCCGGTGCGCATGCGCCTTGTGCCAAAGTCTGCGCGCGACATGTATGTGCGCCGGCGCGCGACGGAGCAGTTCCTGGCGCAGAACCTCCACACGACTCGGGGCCGCACGGGCGTACTGATCTTCGTGTCGGTTGCCGAGCGGCGGGCGGAAATTCTAGCGGATACCGGTATTGACGCGCGCGTGCCGGCCGGGACATGGCAGGGCATTGTCGATCAAATGACTGCCGAATTTGCAGATGGCCGGGCGGCGGACGGCTTCGTGAACGCGATTGCCGCGATCGGCCTCCATCTGGCTGAGCATTTTCCGCCGGGTTCGGTTGACGCCAACGAGTTGCCCGATCACCTGATCGTGCTGAGAAGCGAGGAGTAGGCCGCGCGTCGGGGGCGGGCGCGGTTTTTTGGGGGACTGCATCATGATCGGATCGACGATGGCGGCTACGGGCAGCGATAGCGGCGGTGTCGAACGCGCGCCGCTCAGGGCGCGTGCGTCCTGGATGCTGTTCGACTGGTCGGCACAGCCTTATTACACGCTCGTGCAAACCTTTCTGTTCGCGCCCTACTTCGCCAACGCGGTCGTCCAGAACTCGACGTGCGGCTCGCTGATTGCCGAAGGCAGCGCGGCGGCAGCTTGCGGGCAAACCTTATGGGGTTATGGGGCATCGGTTGCCGGCCTTCTGATCGCCATCCTGAGCCCGTTTCTCGGCGCCGTCGCAGACGGGCGGGGCGCGCGCAAGCCGTGGATGGCAGTACTGAGCCTGTTTTTCGTCGCTGCTCTTGGCACGCTTTGGCTCGCGACGCCGGGGGCGCCAACGGAAACTCTGGCGATCGTGCTCGCGGGCTTCATCATCGCGACGATCTGCGCCGAGCTTATGGGCGTGTTTTCCAACTCGATCATGACAGGACTGGCGCCGAAGGACGAACTGGGTCGGCTCTCGGGCACGGGCTGGGCCGTGGGCTATTTCGGCGGCCTTGTTAGCCTTGCGCTCGTTGCCGGACTGCTGGTGCCTATGCCGGGTCAGACGACAACGCTGCTCGGATTCGAACCGCTCCTCAAACTCGATGCGAGCGCAAGCGAGGGTGACCGGCTTACCGGGCCGTTCGCGGCGCTCTGGTTTTCTATCTTCATCATTCCGTTCTTCCTGTTCGTGCCAGACCGGAAAGTGAAATCGAGCCTCGCGCAAAGCAGACGCTCGGCTGGAGCTGAGCTTTGGGACACGATCAAGCATCTGCCCGCGATGCCGAGCCTGCTCGTGTTTCTCATCGCGCGCATGATTTATACCGACGGGTTGACGGCGATCTTCACGTTCGGCGGCATCTATGGCGCCTCCGTATTCGGATGGGGGCCGCTGGAACTCGGTATCTTCGGCATTGTGCTAACGCTGGTCGGCGCCTTCGGCGCGCTGTTCGGTGGCCGCCTCGATGATCGTCTCGGCCCGAAGTTCGTCATCGTCACTTCACTGCTGGTCCTGATCGCCGGCGCAATCGGCATTCTTTCGGTCGACAAGGCGCATGTGCTGTTCACGACCGAGGTTCCGGAGAAGGCGGCCGGTTCCGCGCCGTTCTCCTCAACAGGCGAACAGGTATTCTTGTTGTTCGCAATTCTCGTCGGCCTCGTCGCCGCACCGGTTCAGGCTTCAAGCCGATCCTTGCTGGCGCGATTGGCGCCGGCCGAGAAAATCACGCAGTTCTTTGGGCTATTCGCATTCTCCGGCAAGGTCACGGCGTTCATGGCACCGCTCGTCGTCGCTCTCGTCACGCAAAACACGGGAAGCCAACGCATCGGCATGGCGGCGCTGCTCGCCTTCCTCGTCACCGGGCTCGTTTTGATGCTGTTCGTCAGGACGCGGCCAGCGCCGTAACCGGCGCGTCAATGGCGGAAGTGACGGACTCCAGTGAAGACCATGGCAAGGCCTTTTTCGTCGGCGGCCTTGATGACTTCGTCGTCGCGCATCGAGCCGCCCGGTTGGATGACGGCGGTCACGCCCGCCGCGGCTGCTTCAAGCAGACCGTCCGCGAAGGGGAAGAACGCATCGGAGGCGACAACGGAGCCGCGTGTCAACGGTTCCTTGAGGCTCGCCGCCTCGGCGGCATTCTGCGACTTCCAGGCGGCGATGCGGGCCGAATCCACGCGGCTCATCTGACCGGCGCCAATACCGACCGTCGCGCCATTTTTGGCGTAGACGATGGCGTTCGATTTGACGTGCTTGGCAACCTTGAAGGCGAACTTCATGTCGGCTAGCTCCTGTTCCGACGGCGCGCGCTTCGTCACGACTTTCAGTTCGAGATCCTCCGAAACAGCAGCATCGCGCGACTGGACGAGGAAGCCGCCCGCGATCGACCGGAACGTGAGTGCTTCCTGCCTCGGGTTTGGCATTGCGCCGGTGAGAAGCAGGCGCAGGTTTTTCTTCGCTTCGAAGGCCGCTTTGGCCTCGGGGGTTGCGCCAGGCGCGATGACGACCTCAGTGAAAATGCCCGTGATCGCGGCGGCGGCGGCGCCATCCAGAATCTGGTTAACGGCGATAATGCCACCGAAAGCACTTACGGAATCGCAGGCGAGCGCCTTCTGATAGGCCTCCAGCAAGGTTGCGCCGACGGCGACGCCGCAGGGATTCGCGTGCTTTATGATGGCGACAGCGGGTACTTGGGGCGAGAACTCGCTTACGAGCTCGAACGCGGCGTCGGTATCGTTGATGTTGTTGTAGGAGAGCTCCTTACCCTGCACCTGGCGCGCGGTCGCGATGCTAGGGCGGCCTCGGTCGGTGATGTAGACGCCCGCCGATTGATGCGGGTTTTCGCCATAACGCAGCGCTTGGCCAAGCCTGCCGCCGAACGCGCGCCATTCAGGCGCGGTGATGCTCAGCTCGCTTGCGAACCAGTTGCTGATGGCCGCGTCATAGGCGGCCGTGCGCGCGAACGCCTTGGCGGCTAGCTCACGACGCAGCGGGAGCGTGGTCGCTCCGTTGTTCGCTGCCATGTCGGAAAGTACGCGGGCATAGTCCGCCGCCTCGACGACGACGGTCACCCCCTCGTGATTCTTGGAGGCGGCGCGGATCATCGCCGGTCCGCCAATATCGATGTTCTCGACACATTCGCCGTAGTCAGCACCTTTGGCTACGGTTGCCTCAAAGGGGTAGAGGTTGACGACCAGCAGATCAATGGGCGCGATGCCGTGGTCGCTCGCGGCTTTCTCGTGCTCAACATTTCCACGGATCGCTAGCAGGCCGCCGTGAACCTTCGGATGCAATGTTTTGACGCGGCCGTCCATCATTTCGGGAAAGCCAGTCAACTCTGAGACGTCAGTAACGGCGATGCCCTCGGCCTTCAATGCCGCCGCCGTTCCGCCGGTCGAGACGATTGCGACGCCGTAGCCGGATAGTGCGCGCGCGAACCCTATGAGGTCCGACTTGTCGGAGACCGAGATCAAGGCACGGCGGATTTTCGTCTGTTGCATGGTTCGCCCTCACGTTCCTTGCGCGCGGTTATCACGGTCGCGCGGGGCTGACCATCCTCGTTACGAACAAGCGCGCCGCTCGGCCGCACTTTATTGCGGACCGCTCGCGGTGCGATGAGCGGCACTTAAGTCTCGAGATCAGGGGGTACCGCGGGGTCGCGTGGCGGCGCGGCCGCCAGGCGCCAGTGCACCTGCGTCTCACCGAACGTCGTACCGCGCAGCACGATCTGCAGGCTGGGACGGGGTCCGGCGCTGTCAACGAAATAGAGGCTCTCTTCCAGAGAAAGCTCGGCGCTATCGGCCGAGAAAAGCCACTCGCGTCCATCGGAAAGTGTGATCCGGCACGTGGACGCTGCGCTTCCAACCGGGGCGACGCGGCAATCTGGATGCAAATGGAAGCGGATGGCATAGGGCAGGTCGTGCTTCAACCTCAGTTGGCCCCGAGGCGGCTCTAGCCGGTCAACACCTTCGACAAGCGCGCCGTCGCCGGACAGCGCCAACCGGCGCGCGTGCATGAGGCCGTAGCGCTTGACGTAACCGTCGTGGCTGGCCGCCAGCACGATGCTGTCCCCTTCGAGTCCGAGCTTTGAAGCGACAAGATCGGGGCCGCGGATGGGCGGCCCGCTCACCATCTCCTCCAATTCGGGATGGCGCACGAGGCGCGACGAAGAGGATTCCGCCAGCGTCAACGTCGTATGGCTGGCGGTAGCTCGGGCAACCGCAGACCAGGTTTGGTCTGCAGGGCCCGGATAGCCGCAATTTACAAACAGAAGGTGACTGCGCGTCGTCATTTCGAACGACAGAGCGCCTGCTTGCGCCTCGCTCGCCATCGCGAGCGGTGGCGGCGATCCGACGTCGGCCAGTATGATCGTGTCGCCCCGCTCAAGCCGTGCGTAGCCCGAGACTTCTGCCGATACGGTGGCTTCGAGATTGCCGTCCGAATAGGCGAGCACGGTTGCAAGCGCCGCCGGGGAACCGGTGCTGACGCCATTGAACCGCGCCAGCATACCGTCGCCCATGCGCATGAAGCGCAGGAAGGCGAGGGCCTTGCGCACGGCACCACCGATCTCTTCGGGTGCCTGCCGACCCCGCGCCTGGAAGCATTGTCCAAGCGGCAACAAATCGAGCACGACATCAGACAGTGTGCTGGCATTTCGGCTGACGTGGCCGCCATCGTCGAGAATTTGCCGCTTGATCTCCGCGACGAGATGATCCTGCGCCTCGATGAGCTGGCGGTCGTGGCCGGACACGGCGAGATCTGCCAACACGAGCGCGATCAAACAAACCATGCGCGGTACGCCGTCGGGCGCATTCCGCCAGGTCGTCTTGAGCGCGATGATTTGCTGTCCAAGGCTCGACATGATGGCGCTGTAACCGCGCGCATCGATCCCTTCGAGCAAAAGATTGGCGTGCGAAATCCAAGACAGAAGCCGGCGGGCGATCACCGCCGGTTCGTAAGGTATGCCGCGCACCGTGCGGTGTAGCGCGATCCAATCGAGAACGAATTGCCGGGCGACTTCCGCCGCGTCATCTTCCTCCGTCGCCGCCAGGTGGCGCAGCCAGCCGAAGCCGTGCAACTCGCGCTGCCAGGCGAGGCTCGGCGCAGTGGCACGAAAAGGGGAGGCTCCTTTGAGATCTGCGATTTCGCACGCAAGGCCGAAGTGGCCATGCTGGACCTCATTCCAGAAGCTTGGATCGGATGTGCGCAGTTCCTGCGGCACGATCAGTATCTGATCGGGCGAGGCGCCGGCGAAACGCCAGCGAAGCAATGGAGACGACAGCGTCAACGTGATGGCGCGGCGGCGCATCCGCTCGGCGGAGAGCGACCTAATCTTCAGCCTTTCGGTAAGGCTCAGATTGGACATGGAGACCGTGGCACCCCGTTCGCGCGGCTGGTTATCCTGCTGGACTAGCGGCTCACCCGCACCAAAACAAGGCGCGGAGGCAGGGCGGGCTGTTGACGGGGCGCGGATCAGGCCATTCGCGTCAAGCGCGCGGCATAAAAGCCGTCCATGCCGGCGAGGCCCTCCGGCAGCTCCGACAGGTGCGTCGGCAGCGTCCGCAAATCGCCATCGCTTGTGATCCAGGCAGCAGCACCGCCGATCTCGTCCGGCGTGATCGCAACGCGGCGAAATTCGCTATGCCGGTCGAGGAAGGATGCGATCTGCAGCGCGCACTCCTCCGGTTCGAGCGAACAGGTACAATAGACGAGCGTACCGCCGACGCGTACCGCCCGGCTCGCCGCATCCAGGATGCGCGCCTGCAACGCGGCGAGCGAAGCCGTATCTTCTGGTCGCTTGAGGTAAAGAATGTCCGGATGTCGGCGGATCGTTCCGGTGGCCGTGCAAGGTGCGTCCAGCAGTACGGCATCGAAAGGCTCGGCCGGCGTGTAGCTGGCCGCGTCGGCGACGTGGATTTCGGCGTTCAAGTGAAGACGCTCAAGGTTGGCCGTTAGTCGCTTCAAGCGGCCGTGCGATTTATCGATCGCCGTGACGATCGCGCCGGCTGCCGCGAGTTGTGCGGTTTTGCCGCCCGGCGCGGCGCAGATATCGGCAACGCGCTTGTCGCGGATGTCGCCGAGAAGCTTTGCCGGGAGGGCTGCGGCGGCATCCTGCACCCACCACGTGCCTTCGGCGAAGCCGTCGATTTCCTCGATACGGCCTGCGTCCTCAAGACGGACCGATCCCGTCGGCAGCAGTAACCCGCCCACGCGCGCGGCAAGCTCAGTTGCGTCCCCGCGCGATGTGAGGTCGAGCGGTGCGGCCCGCAGGGAGGCCTGGGCGATCTCGCGCGCACGGTCCGCGCCGTAAGCGGCCGACCAGCGATCGAGCAGCCAAGTTGGAAACGTCTCGGCGACGCTATCGAGCGACGACAGACGCGCCTGGCCCTCGGCACTCACACGACGGAGCACAGCGTTCGCGAGCTTATCGAAGCGGCGTGCGGAACGATCGGCGCGACACTGATCAACGGCGAGGGAAATGGCAGCGTGTGGCGGTGTTCCGAGCAGCAGGAGCTGGGCCGCGGCCGACAGCAGAATAGGTTCGAGCCTGCCGAGGTTTTCCGGCAACGGTTTCGTGAGGAACGAGCGAATGACGGCGTTCAACGCGCCGCGGTTGCGCAGAACGGACGTGGCGACGAGACGCGCAAAGGCGCGGTCGCGCGGCGCAAGTTCGCGGGTGGCAGTCGCTGACGCGAACGCTTCGTCGAAGGCGCGTTTCTCTACAAAAACCGCAAAAAGGCCTGACACGGCGGCATCGCGCGCCGCAATGCCGTCGGCCGTCGCAGGACGCCGGCCGGAGCCTTTTGGCGATGAACCCGGCGCTTTCGGCGAGCGTCGGCTTGGGGATTTCGAGCGCTGCGCGACCTTCACGCCTCAGCCCCAGGGGCTTTGCGGCTTGTCGTAGCGCTTGCCGCCAATCCAAACTTCGCCGCTGTCACGCGAATCACCAGGACCCTCGGTCGAGGGTAGCGCGCCTGGCGAGCTGACACCCAACTCGCGCGCCAGCGCTTCAAGCTCGGCAATGCGGTTGTCGACGTTGGGGTGGGTCGAAAACATGCTGTCGATGCCGCGGCCGTTGAGCGGATTGACGATGCACATATGTGCGGCGGCGGGGACGGCCTCGGCAGCGGGGTTTCTGATCCGGCGGGCGAGCGTGTCGATCTTGCGCAAGGCGGATGCAAGCCAGAGCGGATTTCCGACGATCATTGCGCCCATGCGGTCGGCCTGATATTCACGCGAACGGCTGATCGCCATCTGCACGAGCATGGCGGCCATCGGAGCAACGATGACCGCGAACAATGTTCCGATCAAACCCAGGCCCCTGTCGTCGTTACGGCCAGAGCCAAAAAGCATGCCAAGCTGCAGGTACTGTGCGAACATCGAAACCGCGCCGCCGATGGTGGCAGCAACCGCCATGGTGAGCGTGTCGCGGTTCTTGATGTGGGCGAGCTCATGCGCCATCACGCCTGCAAGTTCTTCGCGCGTTAACGCCTCGAGCAGCCCGGTAGAGGCACACACCGCCGCATTCGACGGGCTGCGGCCGGTGGCAAAGGCATTGGGCTGCGGATTATTCATAATATAGACGCGCGGCATCGGCAGCTCGGCGCGGCGCGCCAGATCGCGCACCAGACCGACAAGGTCCGGCGCGGTCCTGTCGTCAACCTCCTGGGCCTTGAACATCTTCAAGACCATGGTGTCGGATTTCCAGAGGCTAACGACGTTCATCACGAGCGCGACCGCGAAAGCCACCATTAGGCCCGAACGACCGCCGACAGCCGCGCCCATCACGACGAAAATTGCCGTCAGCACCGCAAGAAGCAGCGCGGTTCGTGCATAATTCATCGGCATCGATCTTTCCTCCAGGCGCGGGCTAGGGGACGTTCACATGGTCGCTGAGGGCCTATATATGGTGAATAGCGCGGCGGGTTAAGGGTCACGCGAACGAATGTAGGCTGCTAGGCAAACCGCCATGTCCGATTCCAAGACGGCCTCTGACGCGGAAGCCAGCAACAAGCTGCTGACGCCCGAAGCGCAGCGCGCGCTCGCGGAGGCTGAAGAGCGGCGGCGGAATGCGCAAACTACAAGCACACCGCGCGAGGTCGGTGGGCGCGATGGACCGGATCCTGCGCGCTACGGTGACTGGGAGAAGGGCGGCATCGCTTCCGATTTCTAACGTCTCGCGCAACGTGGTTTACAGCGCACGCCGCGTGCCCCGCGGCTTCTTTACCGAAAATTTACCAGATTGATGGACGCCGCGCGCTGCCTTGAGGGTTAATCGCAACCGGGCATCGTCGTTGCACTTTCCGTGCGCACGCTTTCGCGTTGTTTCACGGAGAGACAAATGTTCGCTCGTTGCCGCCAATCCGTTAACAGTTTCCGCTCAGACGAACGGGGATCGGTGGCAATTATCTTTTCGCTGATGACGATTGCATTAACGTTTCTCGCGGGCATGGCGATCGACTACGCGCGCATTCTCAATATGCGAGACCGCATCGCGAGCGCTGTCGACGCAGCATCGCTTGCAGCAGGTCAGGCGATGCTGCGTGGCGATCTCTCCGACCAGGAAGTGACCGATCTGGCGAAGGCGTATTTCGAACAGAACGTCGCTAAAGCGCGGAAGTTGGGCACGGTCGAAGATCCGACGATTGTCGTCGATCGACAGAACAGCACCGTCAGCATCGACGCCGTCGGACACATCAAAATGACGCTGACACGCCTTGGCGGCTTTGACGAGATGGATTTGCCGGTGACATCTCAGTCCGTCTTCCAGCAGCGCGATATCGAAGTCGGCATGGCTCTCGACATCACCGGCTCCATGAGTGAATGGGCCGGCGGAGAGCGCAAGATCGATGGGCTCAAGCGCGCGTTCGAAACGTTCGCGAACCGGCTCATTCCCGAACATCCGAGCGACGAACAGAAAGTACGCGTTGGCATCGCTCCCTATTCGGCGGCCGTGAACCTAGGTGACTGGGCTTCGGTGGTCTCCGGCGGCAAGAGCCAGGATGGATGCGTGATCGAGCGCAAAAGCGGCGCTTCCGACGACGGCACGTCTGACTTTGCCGTGAAGGCCGATGCGACGTCGAACAAGAGCAAGTACAGCTGCCCAAGTAACCCTGTCATTCCGCTGAGCGACGACAAGGCCGGCTTGATCGCCAAAGTGAAGGCCTTCAACACGGGCGGAAACACCGCAGGCCATCTCGGCGCACAGTGGGCCTGGAACCTCATTTCCGAGCAGTGGGCAAGCACCTGGGGCGGTGATAGCGCGCCGGACGAATACAGCCTGATTTCGGAAGACAAGCTCATCAAGGCCGTCGTGCTGATGACGGACGGCGAGTTCAACACTTCTTATCGCGGCGCGTCGTCCGCATCTCAGGCGATTTCTCTGTGCGGAGCGATGAAGGCAAAGGGCGTGAAAGTATTTTCGGTCGTGTTCGGTAGCGGCGCTAACGCAGCAGCCATCGACACGCTGCAGAAATGCGCCTCTCCCGGCTCCGGCTACTTCGCGAATGCCTCGAACGGAGCCGAACTGGAGGCTGCATTCGAGCGTTTCGCCGGGCAGCTTACCGCACTCCGCCTCGCGAAATAGCCAAGTTCCGTTCCTAACTCTTCCACCGGGTTTTGAGCCGCGCGGCGCGTCCACGCGGCTCCTAACCCGTTAGAAGGGTGAAGAGCGTTGACGGATACGACACTGGCACGGCGCGCGCGCAGACATCGACGCCTTGGCATATCGCTCAATCTCGCGTTCATTCTGCCGACAGCGGCCGCCGTGGCGATGATCGCGCTTTGGGATGCGGCGCTCGATCTCGATCTGAGCGAGCGCGATCCGTGGCTTCTCGACGCGAAGCTCGCCATGATTCGTGTCGATGGCGATCGCTGCCTCGCGACGATGAAACATTCCGAGCTGATCATGGCTTCAAGCGTTGCCGACCGTGCACTCGTTGACGGCTGCGGCTGGCATAATGCGGTGCGGATCGCCGAGGCGGGCGGCGCAAAGGTCGGCGTCGGCACGGTGAGTTGCGATGTCGCCGCAGCGTTCGCCATGTGGGTCGCGCATGGCGTGCAACCGGCCGCCGTTGCGATTTACGGCAAGCAAATAAGAAGTATTCGACACCTGGGCACTTATTCCTGCCGCAACATCGTTGGGAGCCGCATGTGGGGCGATACGCGCAGCCAGCACGCAACCGCGGCCGCGATCGATATCGCGGGCGTCACGCTGGAGAGCGGACACACCATCACGGTCAAGGACCATTGGCGGGATACCGGGCGCGATGGCGAATTCCTGCGGCAGATCCTTACTTCGGCGTGCCGATATTTTCGCGTCGCAATCGGGCCGGACTTCAACGAAGCCCATCATGACCATTTCCATCTGGATCGCGGATACTTTTCGGCTTGCCGGTGATGAAACGGAAAAGGGGTGCCCCGCAATCGGTACACCCCTCTTTGCGGTTTCTAGTGGTCGCGAGATTTAGCCGGCGCGGCGGTTCTGACGGTTCGAGATCAGATCGTCGACGACCGTTGGATCAGCGAGCGTAGATGTGTCGCCCAGGCTTCCGAAATCGTCCTCGGCGATCTTGCGTAGGATACGGCGCATGATCTTGCCGGAGCGGGTCTTCGGCAGGCCGGGCGAGAACTGGATGAGATCGGGGGAGGCGATCGGCCCGATTTCCTTCCTGACGTGCGAGACGAGATCCTTGCGCAGCGCATCGTCGCCGTCTTCGCCGGCGTTCAGCGTCACGTAGCAATAGATGCCCTGGCCCTTCAGATCGTGCGGGTAGCCGACGACGGCAGCTTCGGCGACCTTTGGATGCGAAACGAGCGCACTCTCGACCTCGGCCGTGCCCATGCGGTGGCCGGACACGTTGATGACGTCGTCGACGCGGCCGGTGATCCAATAGTAACCGTCCTCGTCGCGGCGGCAGCCGTCGCCGGTGAAGTACATGTTCGGGTAGGTTGAGAAATACGTCTGCTCGAAGCGCTCGTGATCGCCGTAGACGGTGCGGGATTGTCCCGGCCAGCTATCGAGGATGACAAGGTTCCCCTGGGCCGCTCCTTCGAGAATGGTGCCCTTTTCATCGACGAGCGCCGGCCGCACGCCAAAGAATGGTTTCGTCGCCGAGCCGGGCTTCAGCGGAATGGCGCCGGGCAACGGCGTGATCAGGATGCCGCCCGTTTCCGTCTGCCACCATGTATCGACAATCGGGCAGCGTCCATCTCCGACGACATTGTAATACCAGAGCCAGGCCTCAGGGTTGATCGGTTCGCCGACCGAACCCAGGATGCGAAGCGATTTGCGGCTCGATTTCTTCACCAGATCATCGCCTGCGCCCATCAGCGAGCGTATCGCAGTCGGCGCGGTATAGAAGATGTTGACCTTCCACTTGTCGACGACGTCCCAGAACCGTGATGAGGTCGGATACGTGGGAATACCCTCAAACATCAGCGTCGTGGCACCGTTGGCGAGAGGCCCGTACACAATGTAGCTGTGGCCCGTGACCCAGCCGACGTCGGCGGTGCACCAGTAGATGTCGCCATCGTGGTAATCGAAGATGAATTTGTGGGTCATCGCGGCATAGAGCAGATAGCCGCCGGTCGTGTGCACAACACCCTTGGGCTTGCCCGTCGAGCCCGACGTGTAAAGGATGAACAGCGGGTGCTCGGCGTCAATGGGCTCAGGCGCGCATTCCGCCGGAACCGTCGCCAGTTCCTCGTGTACCCAGAAGTCGCGTCCCGGTGTCCACGGCACCGGATTGCCCGTGCGGCGCACCACAAGAACCTTTTCGTCACCGACGCATTTGGCGAGCGCAGCGTCGGCGTTCTTCTTCAGAGGTACCGGCTTGCCGCCCCGCAGGCTCTCATCCGCCGTGATGATCAGCTTCGAATCTGCGCCTTCGATGCGGTTCTGCAAGCTGTCGGGCGAGAAGCCGCCGAATACGATCGAATGGATAGCACCGATACGCGCGCAGGCGAGCATCGCGTAGGCGGCCTCGGGGATCATCGGCAGATAGATGGTGACGCGGTCGCCTTTCTTGACGCCATGCTTCTTCAGCACGTTGGCCCAGCGCTGAACGCGTTCGTGCAACTGCCGATAGGTGATTTGCTCGTCCTCTTTCGGGTTGTCGCCTTCCCAGATGATGGCGACCTGATCGCCGCGCGTGGCCAGATGGCGATCGATGCAGTTCGCCGAGACATTCAGCTGGCCGTCCTCGAACCAACGGATGTCGACCTTGCCGGGCGCGAAGCTCGTGTTCTTGACGCGCTTGAACGGCTTGATCCAATCCAGCGTGCGACCAGCCTCGCCCCAGAACCCGTCTGGGTCGCTTACCGAACGCTCGTACATCGATTTGTAGGATTCGGCATTGATGAGGGCCCGCTCCGCCCAATCGGCGGACACGGGATAGACTTTGTCTGACATCGGAATGTTCCTCCACGGACTGGCCGTCTGGTCGCGGCCTTGGCTCCCGGCATTATGCGGGCTTGGGAAACGGCCTTCAACATGCTCGAAGGTCGGAAAAAGAAGCCGTTGAGGCCCTGTCTCGCGCCACCAGATACCGCCCGACCGGCGCTTTTCAGGCCTTCCAGACCGCCGTCTTCTTGATTTCGCTGTCTTCCAGTTCGCGCGTTACGGGCACGCCGTACTCGGCCAATTTCGTGAATTGGTCGCGTGGGAAGTAGCTCCTTTGGGGGTCGCCGATCAGCACGGCCGCGCCGTTTGCCTTGGCGGCGACGACGTAGGCGAGCACTCTGTCAGCCAATGGCCGCTCGTAGAACAGGTCGCCGATGAGCACCACGTCGACCGGCGGGGGCGGTGTGCCCAACAAATCGTCGTGCTTGGTTTCGAGGTGGACGCCGTTTGCCTCAGCATTCAGGCCGCACGCCGCGACAGCCAAGCCGTCGATCTCTGCCGCAACGACGATGCGAGCACCGCAAACTGCCGCAGCGATGGCCGTCAGCCCCGATCCCGAACCGATGTCGAGAACCGATTTTTCGTGGCAAATTGTAGGGTTATCCAGCAGATAGCGGGCGAGCGCCTGCCCGCCTGCCCAGGCAAAGGCCCAATAAGGCGGCGGCACATTCATTTCGCCCAGTTCGTCCTCTGAGCGCTGCCAGATGGGCAGCGACTCCTCGGCAAGGTGCAGGCGCAGTTGCGGAACGAGCGGAACGGGCATTAAGCAGGTGTTCGCGCGAACAAAGGCGGCGGCGGCAGCCGGGTTACACGGGTCGAGGCGCGTATTGCTCATTTATCGGCAATCTTGCCGAGGTCCAAGCCGCCCATGCGGCAGATTTGTTTCCACTCCACTGGCGTCACGGGCTGAACCGAGAGGCGGGAGTTTCTGACCAGCACCATGCTGGCCAGGCTTGGCGTCGCCTTGATCACTTCCAGCGTCACAGGCTTTGGTACGGCGGCGATGGCTTTGACGTCGACGCATTGCCACTTGCCGGTGTCGTCGCCATCCTCGGGGTGCGCGAGCTTGATCACCTCGCAGACGCCCACGACCTCCTTGCCGATATTGGAATGATAAAAAAATGCGAGATCGCCGATCTGCATCGCACGCATGTTGGCGCGCGCCTGGAAGTTCCGAACACCGCTCCACGGCTCGCCCTTGGCACCGCGAGCCACGAGATCGTCCCAAGAAAAGGCGTCAGGCTCGGATTTGAGAAGCCAGTGCGCAGGCATCACATATCCTATTGCAGGGCCGTCCATGCTGCGTAACGCGAATTGGCGCATGACGGAAGCCCTCTCACCGCCGTTGGAGCGGCATCGAAGCGCTAACAGCCGTCAATCTTCGGCCTTCAGCGGTCGCTGCATGAGGGCGGTGATTGCCGAATCGACATCAGTTTCACCCGAGATGATGGCGTTGACGGCTTGCGCGATTGGCATAGCGATATTTTTCTCGCCCGCCAGCCTTACGACGGCGGCGGCTGTATAGACGCCTTCCGTCACGGCGGCGCGGGCGCCTAAAATCTCTTGCAGTGTGCGGCCCTCACCGAGCGCCCGCCCAAGCGACATATTCCGCGACTGAGGGCTGCCGCAGGTAAGGATCAGATCGCCAAGACCGGAGAGACCCAGAAGCGTTTCGGGACGTGCACCCATCGCTTCGCCAAATCGGCGCAATTCAGCGAACCCGCGCGTGACGATGGCGGCATGTGCGCTCGCGCCAAGACCGCGGCCCTCAACGATGCCGGCCGCAATGGCGAGCACGTTTTTCACAGCACCCCCGAGTTCCGCGCCGATCACGTCGCTCGACCAGTAAAGCCGCATCTGACGTGACGACAGTTCGGTCGCTAGCGCGCGGCCGGTCGCTTCGTTCTGGCATGCCAGTGTGAGCGCCGCCGGCAGGCCACGGGCGACATCGGCCGCGAAACTCGGTCCGGACAAGACGGCGAGTTGTGCTGCCGGCAGCGTCTCGATGACGAGATCACCCATCAGTTTGCCGGTCGAGGCTTCAATGCCCTTTGCGCACATGACGACCGCCGCGCCGTCACGCAAATATGGTTTCAAACTGCCCAGCACGGCCCGGACGTGTTGGGCAGGCGCTACCGACAGGATCACGTCAGTAGTGGCCACATCCTCAAGGCGGCTCGTGGCACGGATCGACGGTTCCAGTGATATACCGGGAAGAAACACGCGGTTGACGTGGCGTGCATTGATGTCGTCGACGACGTCGGCTTCGCGCGCCCAGAGCAGGACCTGGCGGCCGGAGAGCGCCAACGTCTGGGCGAGCGCCGTGCCCCAGGCGCCGCCGCCAATTACGCTGACGCTCTTTATGATCACGGGTCGCTCCCATAGCTGGATGGGCGACTGTAACACGCGACTTTGACGAGCGCAGACATCAGGCCTTGACCCCCGCGCCCTGCGCCGGCTGCGCTGCGGGGTCTAACGGCCAGCGCGGGCGGACAAGCGCCGACAAGTCATCGGCCAAGCCATTGGCGAGTCGTTCAGCACCGGCCCAAGCGATCATGGCGCCATTGTCGGTGCAGAGCGCGGGCGGGGGAACATGCAGCGAGAAATCATGATCCTCGGCGACACCTGCGAGTACAGTTTTCAATGCCTTGTTTGCTGCGACGCCGCCCGCCACCACGAAAGGCTTTCGCGCACCTTCAGGAAACCAGTCCGCAACCGTGCCCATGGCGAGCGCAACGCGATCCGCGACGCTTTCCCCCACCGCCGCCTGGAACGCGGAGCACAAGTCGGCAACGTCCTGCGCCGACAAGGGCGCGGCCTTCGCCGCTGCGTGACGGACCGCCGTCTTGAGGCCGGCGAAGGAAAAATGCGGATCGGCCCTGCCAAGCATCGGGCGAGGGAGGCCAAAGCGCCCGGCGTAGCCGCTTACCGCCGCGCGCTCCACCGCCGGCCCACCCGGCATTCCCAGGCCGAGGAGCTTTGCTGTCTTGTCGAACGCTTCGCCAAGCGCGTCATCGATCGTGGTTGCCAGGCGGCGATAGACCCCGACACGCTCGACGTACAGGAGTTGGGTATGACCGCCGGAAGCCAGCAGCATCAGGTAAGGCGGCTGGAGTGCGTCCGTCAGTCCGGCGGTCAGCGCGTGCGCCTCCAGGTGGTTGATAGCCAGAAACGGTTTGCCTCCGGCAAGTGCGAGCGCCTTGCCGGTGATCGCGCCAACGATGAGACCGCCGATCAAACCGGGGCCGCTCGCGGCGGCGACGGCGTGCACGTCATCGAGCGAAACTCGCGCCTCGGTCAGAGACGCCTTAATAATGCGGTCTAGACATTCCGTGTGGGCGCGGGCCGCGATCTCCGGTACCACCCCACCATAGATTCTGTGCTCGTCGAACTGAGAGCGGACGACGTTCGACAGGATGCGGCCGTTGCCGTCCGGATCACGCGCCACGACGGCTGCGGCAGTCTCGTCGCAGCTTGTTTCGATGCCGAGAACCAGCGTCGTTTTCATGGAGTTGCGCGTGCGGCCCGGCATTTGTTCAGCATCTTTGCGGCCGAGGTTGGCACCAGGGCACCATTGGAGCATACCTACGCCCGACCGGGCGCGTCCGCCCGCCTAGCATCCGGAGAAAGCGCCTTGCAAGCCGCTACGATACGCATCGGCACCAGAGGCTCCCCCCTGGCCCTTGCCCAAGCGTACGAGGTTCGTGACAGGCTGCGCCTTGCCCACGGCTTGGACGAGGGTGCGATCACGATCACGGTCATCAAGACCACGGGCGATCAGGTGCTTGACCGACCACTCGCCGAGATCGGCGGAAAAGGGCTGTTCACAAAGGAAATCGAGGACGCGCTGCTCGCCGGAGAGATCGACGTTGCCGTGCATTCCATGAAGGACATGCAGACCGCGCTTCCCGAAGGCCTCAGCATCGGCGCGGTTCTGCCGCGCGAGGATGTGCGCGATGCATTCATTTCGCTCAAGCATACAAGGCTTGCCGATCTACCGCACGGGGCAACCGTCGGCACATCGTCGCTGCGGAGGCAGGCGCAACTGCTGCACGCCCGACCCGACCTCAAAGTGATCGGATTTCGGGGCAACGTGCAGACACGGCTCAAGAAGTTGCAGGATGGCGTCGCGGAGGCGACCTTCCTGGCGGTTGCAGGCCTAAAGCGGCTTGGGCTTGCCGAGCGGATAACGGAGGCAATCGACCTGAAAGAGATGCTTCCGGCCGTCGCGCAGGGCGCGATCGGGTTGGAAATTCGTTCCGGCGACGAGCGGACAACGGCGCTGATCGCGCCCCTTAACGACCCGTCGACCGCGCTCGCCGTAACCGTTGAGCGTGCGTTCCTGGCGCGGCTCGAAGGCTCGTGCCGAACGCCGATTGCCGGATACGCAACGGTGCACGGCGGAAGGATAAGGTTTCGTGGGCAGGTTTTGTCGCCCGACGGCAGGTCTTGTCACAAAGTCGAGCGCGAGGGTGCGGCACAGGAGGCGATGGCGCTTGGCGTTGCCGCCGCCGACGAGATTTTGAACAAAGCCGAGCCCGGCATTCTGACGCGCACTGCCTGATGCATGTGCTCCTTACGCGTCCGAAGGCCGACACTTCCGCAATGGCGGCGGCGCTGGCAAACATCGGTGTCGAGGTCACGTCGGCGCCACTCCTTGAAATCGAATTCGAGCCGATACCGCCGTCTGCGCTCGCCGGGGCCGACGGCATCGTCGCCACTAGCCGCAATGCCATTCGAGCGCTCGCGGCGAGCGAGGCAGCAGACGTCGCCCGGACCCTGCCGATCTATGCCGTGGGAGAGGCGACGGCGCGGCTTGCTCGGGACAATGGTTTCGCGCGCATTGAGGCCGGACCAGGCGACGGCGTGCGCCTGGTGCCGCTGCTGGAAGCGTCCTATGGCGGCAGGGGCGCAACGCTCATTCACCCTGCAGGCGATCACATTGCCGTCGACCTGCAGCTGCCGCTGCAAACGGCTGGCATTACACTTCGTAGGGTGCTCGCTTACCGGTCCATCGCGGCACAACATCTGCCGGAAGCTGTCGTGAGCCTAATCCGGCGCGCAGACCTCGACGCCGTCATTCTAATGTCACCAAGATCGGCGGCGACATGGGCTCGGCTGCTCGTGCAAGATGCACCCGGCGCGGTTGATGGCATCCGCAGACTGACGCACGTCTGCATGTCGCCGGCGGTTGCCGCTGCACTCGGGCGTTTACCGGCGTCAATTGCGGCATCGGGCGGCAACCGAGACTGGAAGATTGCCGTTGCGGATCATCCCGATAGCGGAGAAATTCTTGCACTCGTCAAACGACTGGCAGCGGACGTGGCGCAAGAGTAGAAAGGCACAGTCGCGGGCGGCGCATAGCGTCATTTTCCGCGGAGGCTTTCGAGCCCCGATGCCCTCTCTCCGGATTCGATGCGGCGTGAAATTCGTAATGGAGGCGTACGTTCCATGAGCGACGACAAGACGAACCGCGGCAAGAACAATCCCGCAAGCGCGGGAGGCAAGCGGCCCTACGCGACACTCGATCTTAAAGCTACGGAGCTCCGGGTCACACCGATCACTGAAAAGGGCACAACACCGGAAAGCGTTCCTCTGCCGCTGCCGGCATCGGCGTATGCCTCTCCGAAATCTGCTGTGAACGATGCGCCGCGTGCGGAAGCAAAGTCATCTGCTGCCGGACAGACGCGTGCCGATAGTACGACGGCATCGGCGAAGCAGCCGGATCGCGTGGAAGTCAGGAAGGGTGGCGGTTTCTTCAGCCACCTCGCAGCGGGTGTTGTCGGCGGCCTTCTCACTCTCGCCGGCGCGCACGTCCTTTTGCCCGAGCTGGGCATCGGTGACGGAAACGATCGATTGACCGGTGACACGGCAGCAATCGCGGCGCGCATCGATGCAATTGAGAAATCCGCGAACCCGGGCGCGGCATCCGAGACCAGTGCAAGGGCTGTCGCCGTGCTAGAGAATCGCGTGGCGGAACTGGAAGCCGTCGCGAAGACAATTCCGCAATTGACCGAGAGCCAGAAACAGCTTGTCGCGGAGACGAAGGCAACGCTGGCGGCGGCGTCCTCGGACGACGGCTCTCCGCAGTTCGTAACCCGCCTCGCGAAGGTCGAGGAGCAAATGAAGGCGCTTACAGATGCTGGCGCCAACGATCCCAACGCCGGGCGCGTGGAGCAGCTTGCCGCGCTAACCGGAAAGGTCGCGGATCTCGAAACAGCACTCGCCACAAAACTCAACGAGTTGCGTCAGAGCGTGGCGCAGGACGTCGAGGGCCGCGTCGCGGCGGCGACAGCGGCAAGTGAGGCTGCGCGCGCCGGGACGCAGCGCGTCGATCGGGACGTGGCCGGCGTGAAAAACAGCGCAATCGATCTGGAAAACCGCATCGGCGCGCTCAATACGGAGGTCGCCAAGGTCGCATCTCAGGTGAAGCTCGCGGACGAGCGCGGCGCGCAACTCAAGTCCGCGGTCGACGATCTCGCCGCCAGGTCCGTCAAACAGGCCGACATTGCGGCCGCGATCGCACCGCTGTCTAGCAAAGTCGAGGCGACAGAGAACGACATTCGCGGCGTCATGAAATCGGAAGATGAACGGCGGGCCAACGGTCAACGCGTCGTACTCGCGCTGCAATTGCAGAACTTGAAGCGGGCGCTCGAACGAGGCGGTGATTTTTCCGCCGAACTTGCAGATGTGAAGGCCCATACCGCCGGCAAAGTGGATCTCGCGGCGCTCGAAAAAGTCGAAATCACCGGCGTGCCATCGATCGCGACGTTAAACAACAATTTCCGGGAGACCGCGAATGCCGCCCTCGACGCCGAGGTGGAACCGCAAGACGGCGGCGTCGTCGACAAGCTGTGGGCGGGTGCACGTTCCATTGTCCGCGTCCGCAAGGTCGATCATGCGCCCGATGACAAGAGCACCGAGGCGATCATCGGCCGCATGGAAACCGCGCTGAGGCAGGAACGCCTCGCGGACGTGCTACTGGAAGCAAAGGCACTGCCGCCGAAGGCCCTGGAAGCGGCGCGGCCGTTCCTGGACCGCGTCGCGGCGCGCGTCAGCGTCGATGAAGCGGTCGCGAAACTCGACGAACAGTTGAAGGCCTCGCTCGCCGATGGTGGAAGCGCATCGGAAAGCAAGCAGAACCCGTAAGCCGAAGGTAACCCGTTCAGTCGAAGGTCGCCGCCATGGTGCGTCTCGTCATTTACCTCCTAACCATTGCCCTCGTCGCAGCCGGCCTTGGTTGGCTCGCGGACCGTCCTGGCACGTTGCAGATCGCCTGGCAGGGATACGATATCGAAACCTCGGTGTTCCGCGCCGTCGTGATACTGGCGGCGATCATCGCCACGGCGGTGTTCTTGTGGAGCGTCCTGAAAACGATCTGGAACAGCCCGGCGGCGATGGGTCAGCGCATCGTGCGGCGCCGGCAGAAGCGCGGGCTTGACGCGCTCTCCAGCGGTCTCATCGCGGCGAGCGCAGGGGACAGCGCGCTCGCGTCGCGCTACGCGCAATTGGCGCGAAAATCGCTGCCACATGAGCCGTTGACGCAGCTCTTGCGGGCGCAGGCGGCGCAGCTTTCGGGCGATCGCGGCACGGCGCGGCGCATCTATGAGGCGATGCTTACCTCTCCAGAAACTGAGCAGCTCGGTCTGCGGGGGCTTTACTTGGAAGCGCAGCGCGAGGGCGCGGGTGAAGCGGCCTTGCAGTATGCGGGGCGCGCGATCAAGGCAAACCCCAAGCTCGGCTGGTCGTCGGACGCGCTGTTTGAACTTCAATGCAAGCAGCACGACTGGGGAGGGGCGCTCGAGACTCTCGCCGGCGCCAAACGCGGTGGACAGGTAAGCAAGGCTGATGGCGATCGCAGGCGCGCAGTGCTGCTGACGGCGCGTGCGATCGAGCTGGAGGACGGCGATCCGGACAAGGCTCTGCAGTTTGCGGTCGAAGCACACACGCTGGCACCGGAACTCGTTCCCGCCGCGACGGTTGCGGGCCGCATTCTCGCTGCGCGTGGACAGACCGCGAAGGCCGCGAAGGTGCTGCAGAAGACGTGGGCTCGGTCTCCGCATCCGGATATCGCTTATACATATGCATATGCGCGTGTCGGCGACAGCACGCGCGACCGGCTTGACCGGGTGCGGCAGTTGGCGGCGCTTTCGCCCCATTCGATCGAGAGTCCGATAGCTATTGCATCGACCGCCATAGAAGCGCGCTTGTTCGAGGAGGCACGAGCCGCCCTCGCACCGCTTATTCACGACAGGTTGACGCAGCGCGTCGCAACACTGATGGCGCGGATCGAGGCGGGTGAGAACGGCGCGCAAGGGCGCGTGCGCGAGTGGCTTGCGCGAGCAGCGACAGCCGCGCGCGACCCGGTATGGATCGCCGACAGCGTCATATCGGATCACTGGGCACCCGTCTCGGTCGACGGTCGGCTCGATGCGTTCGAATGGCGCGTTCCGGTCGAATCAAAGGACGCGGCACGTGCGGAAATCGATGCCAACCGGCTTGAGGAGTTGTTGGCGATCTCCGCGCGCGATGACGACGATGTCGTCACCGCCGCGGTCGTTACAACGGATGCAGGCACGGAAAAGGTGGAGGCCGAAGAGGTCGCGACCACGTCGATCCTTGGGGTCGAGCCTGACAAGGAGGCAGAGGCGTCCGATACCACCGAAACGGACGCCCCGGCCGAACCCCAACCCTTGGCGGCCTCACGTAAAGCCAACGGCTCGACGGAGGCGCTCGTGAGCGATCACGTCGTGACACCCCGGCCGCCGGATGACCCAGGCACCGATGAGCAGGAAGCGGTCGCCGAGCAGCCCTTTGCGCGGCGGTCTTATAGGGCGGTGAGCTGAGAAAAATCGGCGCGCTGGCCAGTTCCGGGCCGGGCCTGCGCGCTGACTTGCAATTGTGGCCCGCCCAGAGTATCCCTCCGGGCCTCGCGGCGATGCCACGAGATTGCCGCCTTAGCTCAGCCGGTAGAGCACGTCATTCGTAATGACGGGGTCGCGTGTTCGAGTCACGCAGGCGGCACCATTTCACGCCGGCCGGCGTCGAATAAGGTCGGCATAGGCTGGCCCCGAACTTGTTGTCTGGCCAAACTTAATCTTGGCGGGCTGGAGATTATTTTTTGCAGGCTGAGATAAGTAGCCTGGCGCTCTTGCTCGAACTCATCCTTAGTAATTTTTTTGGCCATGTATTAGTCAAAGGCCGACTCGTATCGATGTATGACGCTGTTGATCTCGCCAGGATACCCACGCAAATCAAAGTTCCTCGCTGCCTCCTTCATGCTGAGGGCGAGGCGTTCCATTTGCTTGCGGGAGCTGATTTGATCGACCACGTGCCGCATGGTGCCGGTGATGAGTACGGCGAGCGGATCCTGCACATTGATTGCCAATTGGCGGAGGTGCGCCATTATCTGGCGATGGCGGATGTAACCCAGTATCGCGGTTATGATACCCCCTGCCGCAAAGCCCTGCACATATTCCGATTCCAATAACGTGAGTATGTCGTCCATCTGGTGACCCTGAAAATTTAGAGTACCGTGCTCGAAATATGCGTCGCGGATAAAAGACTTGTGCGGATTTCACAAGGGCAAACCTACTGAAGGCCGAGGACGTATGGGCCGAAGGCGATGCTGATGACAGCTAGCACTAGGAACCGAGAGCCATAAAAACCAGGGCAAGCGACGGCGGTGTGAGCTGGATAAGTGCAGGCGCGAGCTTCCGGCGATCGCTGAAATAGAGCACCACGCCAGCAGCGGCCATCGAGCCAGCGCCGGCCGCGATCAGAGCGCTGCCGACGGCGCGCGCATCCATTAAATAGAATGCGATGCCTGCTCCGGCGATAATCGCCAAGAACAGATTGTAAAAGCCCTGGTTGAACGCGAAGAGGCGCGTTTGCTCGGCCTGCTCGCGGTTGATACCGAACGTCCGGTTGGTGCTCTCCTTCGTCCAAAGCAGCGTCTCCAGAATGAAGATGTAGACGTGGATCAGCACGGCCAGTGCAGCGAACGTCAGAGCTGCCGCGATCATTCTCGTCTCCGCCACATTTGGTTTGCGATCGGTCGCGGCATCATGACGCCCCACCAAGAATCCGCCATCAATCAGCCTGTGCAAACCCGCTCCTTCGCAGCACGACGCGGTACGCGAAGGCAACATTGGATGCGTGTTTGCCCATGTATTGCGCATCACGCGCACCAGAAAATCAAGCTGCGCGTGTCAAGTGGGGCGGTGCGGCAACGCATCGAAGGGATCAACCGACTCTGAACAAACGTTCACGCTTCAGCCGATTTTCCACCACGCGAGAATCGATAGTCGAACGTGTCGGCAGCAAATCGCTGACCGCGCCGCTCACGGGCACGAGCGGAATGACAAAAGAGGGACTTCGATACGCATTATGGCTCGTTCAACTGCACTGACACCTTTCAAGACAATCGACGAACGGCGCGACAGCGCCCCACCACATCCTGGCGAGGTTCTGCGCGAGGACGTGCTGCCGCATTTCGGTTTGTCTCGACTCGTCGCGGCGCGGCGGCTTGATATTCCGCTTGAGAGGCTTGAAGCGATTTTGGATGAACGCGCGGAGATCAGCTCGGATCTTGCGTCGCGGCTTCAAGCTGTCTTTGGACTTTCCGCATCGTTCTGGCTCTCGCTGCAATTGCAGGGAGAGTTGTGGCGGCAAGCTCTCGATGACGACACGGCCGAAGCGCAAGACGGTTCGATCCTGGACCGCGCGCTTTTGCTATAGTTGCAGTTGCGCCGCGCTCGGCATGCCGCCAAATATTCTTGAGTGTACCGAACGCTCAAGCCGGGCGCGGAGTTTGAAGCTGCATGCGGCGTACGATTTACCGCCTCGTTGATGCATGGATTGGACGCGGCAGGGACCGCGATCCGCAATCAACGGCAGCAGCGCGCGCCGCTATCGCGGGGCTGACACCCGCTGTTGTCGTGACGGGCGGTTCGCGCGGCATCGGCTTTGCCATCGCGGACAGATTCGCGGCAGACGGTCATCGTGTGGCGATCGTTGCGCGCAACCGTCCCGCGCTTGAAGCTGCCGCGAGTGAGATCGAGCGGCGTCGCGGTTCGCCGGTTCAAGCGATTGCGTGCGATGTCACAGGAACCGAGGCGAGCGCGACGATTGCGAACGCGCTTCGCGATGCTGGGCTCTATCCCGACGTTTTTGTGAACAACGCGGCCGTGGGACTGGCGGGCGTTTTCACGACGCACTCAACCAAAGAGATCGACCGGCTTACGGATCTCAATGTCGTGGCCCTGACTCGGCTGGCGCGCGCGTTCCTGCCCGACATGCTGGCTAGGCGGCGTGGCGGCGTGTTGAACATTGCGTCGCTTGGCGCCGTCGTTCCGGGACCGCATCAGGCCGCGTATTACGCAAGCAAGGCGTACGTGCTGTCGCTTTCCGAAGCGCTACGAGCGGAATGTGCGGGCCAGGGCGTACGTATCGCCGTTGTTCTGCCCGGGCCGGTCTCGACCACATTTCACGCAGCCATGGGCGCCGAGGGTTCTCTCTACCGGCGCGTCCTGCCGGCACTCACACCCGAGGCTGTGGCGCGCTCGGCCGTCGGCGGCTTCATGCTTGGGCGCGCGGTGATTGTGCCCGGCCCGCTTAACGAAGTATTTTATGTTTTCCTGAAGGTGCTTCCGCACGGCATGACCGTGCCTCTCATGCGCCTGCTTCTGCGGCGCGATCAGAATTAAGCGTCCGTTGCACGGAGCGTTTGCGTTGTAGCAATCTTTTTCGTGTTCACTCGGAGCGAGCTCCGGGATGAGGTTTCGCGTATCCGGGGTTCGCCAACGCGGCTGCGCTCCAACGAGCCATTAACCGGCTCGGTATCGAGCCGCAGCCGCGCTGGTTTTAAGGCGTTGATTTTCACGCTTTTTTAGGCGCCCTCCGGTCCGCCTACCTGCCTGCGATTTCGCCAGGTGCGCCATCCGCCATACGCGGTGATGTCGGTTGCGTCATGGACGGCATGCGGTTCGCAGATGAAGCCTTTGACAGACGTGCCGTCGTCGAGCTTCAGCGTTCCGATGCCAAGAGGCGCGGGAATGAGCGCGACGAACGAGCCAAAAGCTGGTAGCGGCATTCGCCAAATCTCAACTTCGATTCCGCCCGCACCTTTGCCGTCAAACACGAGGCCCGGCTTTTCCGGAATCGTGCCGGCAAGAGCATAGAAACTGTAACCCGCTGCAGTACGGGCCGTGCGAACAAGCTGCGCGCTGCGTTCCGCTAGTTGCCAATTGAGTGGCTGCCCGAAGAGGTGGGCGCCGACAACGGCGACGTCGACTGTGCGTGTTGGCGCCGGCTTGAGTGGCAGCGTTGAAGTTAGCGGCGTCGCGGTTGCGCCAAGCATGGCGCCTGGAAGCGCACGGTGCAGCTTGTCGCCGAGGTTTGCCAGCATTCCATCTTCGAAAGCGCGCGCCATCAGCGTCACACCGAAAGGCAGGCCATTGCGGCGGAAGCCCGCAGGTACGGCAAGGGCAGACAAATCCATCAGGTTTGCGAAGTTGGTATAGACGCCGAGGTTGGAATTGAGCGCGATCGGGGCGGCAAGGACGTCGGCGACCCGGTAGGTGGTGCCCGTGGTGGGCAGGAGAAGTGCATCCATCTTGCGCCACTCGGCTTCTGCCTGACGGGTGTGTTCGGCGAGACGATAGAAGCTCTCGAAGGCGTCAACGGTGGCGAGCGATTGGGCGCCCAGAATGATCTCGCGGACCGTTACGTCCATGGTGTCCGCGTGCTCAGCTGCAAACTTGTGAATGGCGGCTAGGCGTTCCGCGACCCAGGGCCCGGCATAGAGCAGGCGAGCGGCTTCCTTGAACGGCGCGAAGTCGATGGCGACAATCTCGCCGCCAAGAGCGGCGATGCGATCGACAGTGGCGTGATATAAGCGCTCGGCCTCGGCGTCGCCGAAGAATTCAAGGCCGCTCGATGGAGTGCCGATGCGCGGCGTTTCAGACGCTTCCTCAACGCTGAACGGCTGGGATGGGCGGGCATAGATATCTTGCGCATCGTAGCCGGCTGCCACGCCCATGACGTGGGCGGCATCGGCGACGGTGAGCGCGAAGATCGACACCGTATCCTGCGTGCGGCAAGCTGGGACGACGCCGCGCGTGCTGATCCAGCCTTTCGTTGGTTTCAATCCGACGATGTTGTTGAAAGCGGCGGGCACGCGGCCCGAGCCGGCCGTGTCTGTACCTAGCGCGAAGGGGACGAGGCCGCGCGCCACCGCCACGGCCGAGCCCGAACTGGAACCGCCGGAGATATAATTCGCGTCAAACGGACTCGTTGGCGTGCCATACGGTGAGCGCACGCCGACGAGCCCTGTCGCGAACTGATCGAGGTTCGTCTTGCCAATCACTATTGCGCCCGCCGCTTCGAGGCGCTCCACGGCCGTCGCGGAACGCTGAGGCGTGTAGGCGAATTCAGGACAAGCGCAGGTCGTGGGCAGGCCCGACACATCGATATTATCTTTGACCGCGAATGGTATGCCGTGCAGTGGCCCGGCCGGCGCGGCTTTCGCCCGCGCGATGGTGGCATCTTGCGGCGCGAGGCTGATCCAGGTGGGACGCTCGCCCGTTTCCGCGATACGGCGATAGACTTCCGAGACGATATCCGCAGGCGCAAAGAGCTTGCCCGCGTAGCCGTTTTGAAGCGTCGCGAGATCGAGGGAGACGCTCTCGAGATTGATCGTCACTGCGCGCTCCCGGGGATATCCTCGGCAAGGACGAGCAACGTCTGGCCGATAGCAACCGCCCGACCTTCGGCGCAACGCACCTCGGATACGGTGCCTGGACGCGACGCAGCGACCGCGATCTCCATTTTCATGGATTCTACGATGACGAGCGGATCACCGCTTGCGACGCGAGTGCCCGCGCTCGTCGTGACCTTCCAGACCGCGCCCGGCACCGGGCTTTGCACGGCGAAGAAGCCGGGTGGCAGTTCGTCGTCACTCGCTTCAGGCCCCGCATCATCCGCAACCGCCGCGCCGGTCTGGTCGCTGGCTGCCCAGCGGGCGCGCTCAGCCTCGAAGGCCGCCTGCTGGCGCGTCTTGAAGGAAGCGATGGTATCAGCGTTGTCGGACAGGAACTGTCTGTATTCCGACAGCTTGAATGTCGCCGATTCGATCTTCAGGCCGCATTTGCCTTGCAAAAATCCATCGCGAAACTCAGCCAAGTCTTCGGCGGAAACAGGATAGAAGCGGATCTGGTCGAAGAAGCGGAGCAGCCAGGGCTTGTCGGCATCGAACTCGGGCGTGATGCGGTGCGTGTTCCAGACCTGCGCGGTGCGACCGACAAACTGATATCCGCCCGGTCCTTCCATGCCGTAGATGCACATATAGGCGCCGCCGATACCGACGGCATTTTCCGGCGTCCAGGTGCGCGCCGGGTTGTATTTCGTTGTGACGAGCCGATGGCGCGGGTCGATGGGAGTTGCAACCGGCGCGCCGAGGTAAACATCGCCCAATCCAAGCACAAGATAGCTCGCGCCGAAGACGATCGCCTTGACCTCCTCGATGCTTTGAAGGCCGTTGATGCGGCGGATAAACTCGATATTCGACGGGCACCAGGGAGCATCGTCGCGTACGGACTGCATGTACTTCGCGATGGCAAGCTGCGTCGCCGGATCGTCCCACGAAAGCGGCATGTGAACGATGCGGCTCGGCACCTCGATGTCGCCGATGTCGCCCATGCCGTCTTCAATTTTCGCCAGTTCCCTAAGCAGAACCTGCAAGGAGAGTTTGCGGCTGTCGTAGTGGACTTGCAGCGAGCGGATACCGGGCGTCAGATCGATAATGCCATCGAGATACATCGCCTCGAGGCGGGTCATCAGAACGTGGGCGCGGAAGCGGAGCTCGAAGTCGAGCGCGAGCGGCCCGTATTCAATGAGCAGATACTTGTCGCCGGCGCGGCGATAGACGACGCCCGGAAGCCCACCATTGGCGGGACGGGTCGCCACGATGCAATTATCGACGCCGACCGCCCCGGTTTCGACTTTGGCCGCCACGGCGGAGGCAGAGAGGGCTGCGACCTGTGCGTCTTGAACGGCCTCACGCTCGGCCGCCTCCACGGCCGTCAGACGTTTGAAGCGAACCGTGTCGCCGGGACGCAGCTGCCCCAACTTCCAAAGCTCGGCCTTTACGATCGTCGCCGGACAAACGAAGCCGCCGAGTGATGGCCCGTCGGGCCCGAGGATGACCGGCATGTCTCCGGTGAAGTCGATGGCGCCAATGGCGTAGGCGTTGTCGTGGATGTTGCTGGGGTGAAGGCCGGCCTCGCCGCCGTCGGCGCGGGCCCATTGCGGTTTCGGGCCGATGAGGCGGACGCCGGTACGGTTGGAGTTGTAGTGAACTTCCCAGTTTGCCGAAAAGAATGTCGCGATATCGTCGTCGGTGAAAAAGTCCGGTGCGCCGTGAGGGCCGTAGAGGACCCCGATCTCCCATACCCTGCTCATTTTGGGCAGAACTGCCGTATCGAGGACAGGTGCGTCGGCCGCAATAGATGCAGCGAGGTGAAGGATGTCCCCAGGCAGCAGCGCGCGGCCGCCGTGACCTCCGAATTTGCCGAGCGTAAAGGTGGCGCGGCTTTCCAGATATGACGGAACGTCGAAGCCACCGCGAACGGCGAGGTAAGCTCGGGCACCAACACCCGAGACGCTTCCGAGCGTCAACGTCCGTCCTGCTTTCACGGCAACGGGCTGCCACGGCGTGATCTCTGCTTCATCAAGCCTGGCGTCTATTCGGGCGCCACCGAGACAGACGACGGCGTCACGGTTGAAGCGGAGAGTCGGACCTGAAAGCGTGATTTCAAGCGCGGGCGTCCCCTCGGCATTTCCCAGAACGCGATTGGCGAGACGGAAGGAAAGATGGTCCATCGGGCCCGACGGCGGCACACCGACCGACCAGTATCCAACGCGCCCGGGATAGTCCTGTATTGTAGTCTGCGTGCCCGGGCTCAAGACTTCGACGGTCGCGGCGCTATAGGCGAAGTCCGCCAACGTGCGCGTGAGCACTTCGCCCTTGGCGAACACCTCGGACGCGGCGAGTTGACGAAGATATTCGAGATTTGTTTCGAGGCCGCCGATCTCGGTTTCGCGCAGCACGCCCAACAACTTCTGCAATGCTTCTTCGCGTGTTGGCCCGTTGGCGATGACCTTCGCGATCATCGGGTCATAGTATGGTGATACTTCGGAACCGCTTTCGACCCAGGTCTCAATGCGCGCCTGCGGCGACCAGACGACGTGTGTCAGCAGCCCCGAACTCGGGCGGAAGTCGCGGCCGGGATCTTCCGCGTAGAGGCGAACCTGAATCGATGCACCACGAGGCGCAATATCGCTCTGTTCGAGCGGCGGCATCTCGCCAGCGGCTTGGCGCACCATCCATTCGACGAGGTCGACCCCCGTGACCTCTTCCGTCACACCATGCTCGACCTGCAGTCGCGTGTTGACTTCGAGGAAATAAAACTCGTCCGTATCGCTGTCGTAGAGAAACTCAACGGTGCCGGCACTCTCATAGGATACCGATTGGCCGAGCTTGCGGGCGGTATCCCACAAAGCTGAGCGCGTCGCGGCGGAAAGCCCCGGCGCCGGCGTTTCCTCGATAACCTTCTGGTTGCGGCGTTGCGCGGAACAGTCCCGCTCGCCGAGGGCGACGACGTAGCCTTTGCCGTCGCCAAATATCTGCACCTCGATATGACGGCCGCGCGCGACGTACTTCTCCAGGAAAATGCCTGCTTCCTTGAAGTTGTTGCGGGCAAGGCGGTCAACGCGCTCGTACAGCGGCGCAAGCTCGGCGGCGGAATTCACGAGCTGGAGGCCAATGCCGCCACCGCCCGCGGTGCTTTTTAACATGACCGGATAGCCGATCCGGTTTGCTTCCGATTCCGCGTCGGCAAGGCTCGATACGAGACCGGAGCCTGGTGCGAGCGGCACGCCGGCGGCGAGCGCCAGCTCGCGCGCTTTGTGCTTCAATCCGAACGCGCGCATGTGCGCGGCGCTCGGGCCGATAAATGCAATGCCAGCTTTAGCGCATGCCTCGGCAAAGTCCGGGTTCTCGGAGAGAAAACCGTAACCGGGGTGTATGGCTTCGGCGCCGGTTTTTTTTGCCGCTGAAAGAATGGCGTCGACGTTGAGATAACTTTGAGCCGCGGCGGCTGGACCGATGCACACGGCTTCGCCTGCTCGTGCCACGTGCATCGAATGGCGATCAGGTTCGGAGTAGACGGCGACGCTCGCAACGCCCAGTCGGTCAAGTGTGCGAATGATGCGGCAAGCGATGGCGCCTCGGTTTGCGATCAGGACCTTCTTGAACACGTCAATGCTCTCCCGCCCAGATCAGCACCTCGACCGGGGTCGGGTTGTAAGCGTTGCACGGGTTATTCAATTGCGGGCAGTTGGAGATGAGAACGATGACGTCCATCTCAGCGCGCATCTCGACGTAGCGGCCAGGGCCGGATACGCCGTCGGCGAACGTAAGCCCACCGTCGGGCGTCACCGGCACGTTCATGAAGAAATTTATGTTGTGGCCGATATCGCGTTTGGTGAGGCCATAGTGCTCGTTCTCCGCAACGGCCAGAAGGTAGCTGTCGCGGCAGGCATGCATGCTCTTTTTCTCGAGCGCGTAGCGGACGGTGTTGCTTTCGGTCGCGCAGGCGCCGCCAAGCGTGTCGTGACGACCCACGGTGTCGGCGATGATCGTCAGCATCGGGCGGCAGAGGTCCGACCTCAGGACCGTACCCGTACTCAAGTAGACGTTCGCCTGTTCGCGTATCGTGTCGGTCGCCGAATAGCGCTCGTGCGGATCGGCGGCGCTGAAGAACAGCGTATCGGCCGCCTGATTGCCTTCGACGTCGACGATGCGAAAAATCTCGCCCTTCTTCACCTCATGCATCCAATAGGCGCCAGCGGGCACGATCTCGCGGTGCCTGGCGGTTTCGGGCTGGCAGCTGCTTTCCTTGATCATGTTCGCCCCCTCAGCAGCAACCGTGGCCGGCGTTGAAAATGCGGTTATTCTCAAAGCCGCGCGCATTCTCGGGCGCGGAGAGACGGCAGGCGTCGTCAACGGCGGCGGCCAGGCCGGACAGAATTTCAAAACGGACCGGTTTTCGCGGATAGGTCGGACTCGGATTGAGCGGATGGGGACAGGTGTGAAACAGCACCAGCGTGTCCATCTCGAAGCGAAGGTCGACCTGGGCTCCCGGCTTGGCCGCGCTTGCATCGAACAGCAGGTCGCCGCTCTCGGCGGTCGCGACTTTGCTGAACCAGTTGACGTTGGCAGCGAGATCACGCCGCGACAGACCATATTTCGCGGCTTCGACGAGGAAACTGTCGTGGCCGTTCTGCTGCCAATCGTTACGATGTTTTTGATACGGAGCCTCGCCCCATAGCTTTGCGACTCGGACTTTGTTAGCGTTGCCGCAGACCGTGTCGTGCCAACCAAAGCTGTCGGCCACGATCGAACAAAAGATTCGGCCCATGTCGGAGTACAGGCAGTGGCCGGCCGTGAGCTTGAAAGTGTGCTGGCACTTGAGCGTGTCCGGCGCGTTGTAGCGCTCGAGCAGATTTATCGGATTGTAGAAAAGCATGCCGACATTGGCTCCGCCTTCGACGTCGGCGAGACGCAAGCGGCTGTTCGTGCGCATCAACAGCGACCAGTGCTTGCCGCCGGGAAGGACGTCGGCGTAAATCAGATCGGGCATTCCACCATCTCCTCATCGCGGGCAATTGCGCCCATCAGAATTCCGGGTCGTCCCGGATGAGAAAGAAGCCGCACGGGCCGTCCCGCGCGGATTTCGTTAGTGCAGGGTGCTGTCGTCTTTGCCGTTCTTGGGTTGCGGCGCTGGCTCGGCATTCGGCAGCGGGCTTGCGATCTTGGGCGGCCAGACCTCGAAATCGCGCGTGATCGTGGCGCCCTTCGGCGGTGGCACGAGGTCGGTGGAAAGTGTCGCGCCATAGCGCTCAAGCTCTTCCGGCCGGTTGCGCGGCCGCTCGAATGCGATAACGCGCGTGCCAAGGCGGAAGGCCTCTGAAAGATCGTGCGTCACCATCACGACCGTCAAATCGTTCTCGTTCCACATGCGCCGCATCAGCACGTGAATATCGGCGCGGATGCCGGGGTCGAGTGCGCCGAACGGCTCGTCCAACAGCAGGATCTTCGGCTTGCGGTTCAGCGCCTGCGCAAGCGCGAGGCGCTGCTGCATGCCACCAGAAAGCGCTGTCGGATATTTGCTCTCGTGGCCGGAAAGTCCGACCTCCTTGAGCAGCGCCATCGCTTCGTCGCGCGTTGCCGTGCGCCGCGGGCCGAACAACTTGCCCAGAAAGCGCGATTGCTCGAGTTCGCGCCCGATCATCACGTTCTGCAGCACTGTCAAATGCGGGAACACAGAGTAGCGCTGAAACACGACGCCACGGTCGCTGTCGGGCTCGTTCTTCAGCGGCTTGCCGGCAACCAGGATCTGGCCCCGCGTCTGCTGTTCCTCGCCCAGCAGCATGCGCAGAAACGTCGTCTTACCGCAGCCCGAGGGCCCGACGAGCGCCACAAACGCGCGCGGCGCGATTTCCAGATTGATCTGCTCAAGCACGACGTGATCGCCGTACTCCTTCCAGACCTTGTCGAAGACGATGCCCTTCATGTCGCGCGCGCTCCGGCAAACCACGGGAACGCCCGGCCCTGGACCCAGCGGAGCGCCAGGTCCATCACGAAGGCCAGTAGCGTGATCCAGATGACGTAGGGAATGATGACATCCATCGACAGATAACGGCGGACGAGGAAGATGCGATATCCAAGGCCAGAGTCGGCGGCGATCGCCTCGGCCGCGATCAGGAACAGCCATGCCGGGCCGATTTCCAACCGCAGCGCGTCGAGCATTCGCGGCAACACCTGCGGGGTCACGACGCGGGTTGCGATCTGCCAAGTGGAAGCGCCCAGCGTCTGCGCCTTGATGATCTGTTCGCGCGGGATCTCCTGCACGCGTAGCGCAATGTCGCGAATGAGCTTCAGCGCGGTGCCGATCACGATCAAAGCGATTTTTGAGGCTTCGCCCAATCCCATCACGATGAACAGGATCGGCAGCAGAGCGAGCGGCGGCACCATGGATGCCACCGCGAAGAACGGACCGAAAGTCGAGCGCGCCAAGGGCAGCATGCCGATGAAAATGCCGAAGAACAGCGCGATTACGGTCGAGATTGCGAGGGCCGACAGCAAACGCGCGAGGCTCGCCAGCGTGTCGGACCACATGAGGTAGATGCCCGTACGGGCGTCTACCGTGAAAGCGTACTGCTTGACGGCTTCGGCGATGGCGCCGAAGCCGGGCAGCAACTTGTCGTTGGGATTTTCCGCAAGCCGCATACTGGAGCCGATGGCGTAGGCCACCAGTACCAACAGAAACGGAATGCACGCGAGCAGCACGTGCCACCCGCGGTTGGGTTTGATGTTGATCGCGCGCATTCTGGCCTTCCTGCTTCAGCGGCTCAGAGCTTGCCGTCTGCGGCCGCCTGCATGTAGGTCGCGTCGTAGCGCAGCTTCACATTGCCCTTATCGCCAAAGACGGAGCCGTCAGGGAACGCAACGCCTATCGCCTCAGGCGACTTGGCGTCCTTACCGAGCAGGGCTTTTTCGAAGAGGAACTTCGATACGCGCTCCGTCGTGGTTTTTATTTCCGGGCCGGTTGCGAATGCCACCGCGTCCTTAGCGGCAGCGAACATCTTGGTCGTCGCCAGCTGCTCGTCGAAGCCTTTGACGTCAGTACCGGACGCCTTCGCCATCGCTTCCTTGGCGGCGGGATCTTTCTCGAGTGCCACCATGGTCTCGTACCAAATACCAGCGAGCGCCTGCCCGAACTTCGGGTTGTCTTTCAGGACTTCGGTGTTGGCGACCATCATGTCGATGATCTCGCCGGGGATCTGCGAGCTGTCGAAAATCTTTGCGGCGTCCGGCGATTCCAGAATCGTGGAAACGATCGGCTTCCATGTTACGACGGCCGTTACCTCAGTCGTCTTGAAGGCAGCCGCCATGTCGGCGTCCGACGTGTTTACGACCTTCAAGTCTTTTTCTTCGAGCTTTGCGGACTCGAGTGCGCGCGCCAGCAGGTAGTGCGAGACCGAGTATTCGACGAGGTTGACATTCTGGCCTTTCAGTGATGCGACGTCGCCCTTGCCTTTGACGATGATGGCGTCGTTGCCGTTCGAGAAGTCGCCGATGATGACGGACGTGGTGTCGACGCCGCCGGCCGCCGGAATCGACAGCGCATCCATGTTCGTCACGGAGACGGCATCGAATGCACCTGCCGTGTATTGATTGATCGACTCGACGTAGTCGTTGAACTGCTTCACCTCGATGTTGATGCCGTATTTTTCGGCCCACTTTTTCACTATGCCCGAATCGGCCGCGTAGCCCCAAGGCATCCACCCTACATAGATGGACCAGGCGACCTTGAAGTCCTTCTTTTCGGCGGCATGTGCCGTCGAAGCCAGGACTGCGGCGGCGCTGACGATCACAGCGGCGCCCTGCAGAATGCGTTTGAAGGACCGGTTCATGAAGTACCCCTTGCTGACCAAGCTCACTGTCAATCGCAAGGAGGGGCTCGTAACGAACGGGTGGGCACAACGTGCACAGGAGGCCTTCCGTTCGAGAGCCGTAAGCTCCCTGCGGTATAGGTCTCCCGGGCTTTTATCCCGCCGTGGCTCCGCGACCGGCGCGAGCGCCGTCACGGGAGAGCCTCTCTCGGACCAGCATCGGCGATGGCGACCGGAACCCTAGAGGCATTATGAAATCAGTACTGCACACGCTATGCCAACCGAAAGCGCCCTGAAAAGGCTGCGGAAAGCCGCAGGTACCGCTCGCAGGTGGCGCGCGAACGATCATGCTGCCCGATAGTTTGGCGAAAAAACTGGCGAAGGGAGCACGCGGTCCGGCTGGCGGGCTGGCAACGCAGTCTAGATTTCCAGACCTCGAGCATGCATGCGAGCACGCCATCTATTGGCTTTGCGCCAACCTTCTCCGGCAGCAGCTGGCCATCGATCGCGAGCATCGTAAAGCCGTGCAGAAGCGACCACGTCGCCGAAGCCTGCGCGCGCACAGGCTGTTTCTTCAACGCTCCGCTTTTCTGACCTCGGTCTAAAATGCCGAGGAGAAGCGCAAACGCGTTGTTGCCGGCTTGATCGAGATTCGGGAACGTCGATTTGTCGACGTCGGCGCTGAACATCAATCTGTAAAGTGACGGATTCGTCATTCCGAACCGGATGTAGGCTTTAGATGCGGCGATGAATTCGGCATGCGACGATCGAAACAGGCGTTCGAGTTCGACCGCGATCTGTCGCCCTATTTCGGTGAAGCCGAGCGTCGCCAGTTCCGCGAGCAGCGCACCCTTGTCGGGAAAAAATGCTTGTAGGGCGCCGCATGGCTAACGGCTGCCCGCCGCGCCACCTCGCGCAACGTAAATTGCCAACCCCTCTCCTCGCGCGGCATCTCTTGCGCCGTTTCGATAATGGCGCGCTTGGGATCGCCGTGATGCTAGGCCCGCTCGGATTTTTCCTGCATTTTCCTGGCTTCGCGGAAATGAAGTGGCCATCGGGGTACAAGAAGCGCGCGCTCGCACCTAAAGTCGGTCGGCAGCTCACATGGTCACCGGGGTGGGGATTTGGGCAAGGGCATAAGCTGGTACGCGACGTTCGGGTTCCTGATCATCGCATCCTTCATCGTTATCTACGCCCTGACGGGCATGGATGCGCTTGGAGCAGCCGCACGTTTCGTATGGAACGGGCTTGTCTTTGCGGCGAACGGCATCCTTCGTGCGGTCGGCGGTCTTCTACAGCTCTTGGCGCGCGGCGTCGGCTGGCGGCGACTTTCGCGTCTTGGCTCCGCTGTGACGGCGGTCGGAATGGGTTATGCCGCGAGCGTCGTTCTCAGCGACGAGAACGTCAGCAAGGCGCGCGGATGGCGCGAAAAAGTTCAATCGGCCGTGCAGGTGACGCGCGCGAAGTGGCAGGCCCTCCCGCTGGGGCTCAAGCTCTTTATCGTCGTCGCCCTGATCGCAAGCCAGGTCTATCTACACGTTGCGCTGATCTTGTTTCCGATCGCATTTCTCGTACCCGTGGTGCGACGGCTTTGGGTCGGGGCGGCGGACGCAATTTTCGGCGGCTGGTACTGGAAAACGTTTGGTCATTGGCATCGCTCCTTCGCGTCGGCGATGAAGGCGCTGCCAGGCGTGCGCCAGGCCGTTGATGGAACGAGGCTCGCTCGGCTGCGCTATCTCTCGGCATGGCGCTTGTGGAAATATGATCCCCGCTACCGCGATCCTGAAAATGGCGGTCGCCGTGTCAGCCTCATCGAGCCCTTGCGCCTTTGGAGTCGAGGCGAGCTTGATGGCTATGTGGGCCGCCCGCTGCTGTCTGGGCAGAGGGACCGGTAGCATGGGCGCTCGATAATAGACGCTCTGCTTCAGGTATCGTGCGTCATTGAGAAGACTGGCGCGCCGGATAGATTGAAACTGCGAACACGTATGCGGTTGAAGTGCTGATTTGATTTTCAGTTCGCCGCCGCGGTGATGCGGCCGGTTTGGCTGCGCGACGTCATCGACCGCCCGTGCACAATCACGTTCGGCCGGCAGATACCGTACCGGCCGTTACCACCTGCTATCGATCAAACTTACATACTTAGTTGCGCCGTCCACCACGGGCCCACGGCGGACCTCTATCATCGCGATCGTCGTCGCCGCGAGCCGTGGCACCACTGCGGCGTCATCGGCTCGATTTCGCACGCGGCGAGACGCGGATCGAGCCCTGACACGTCGATACGCGCCAGCCGGGCGAGCGATCGTGCCCCTTCTTCGATCTCGTTACCGTCGCAATCGAGGCGCGCCGGAAGCGACCGGAGCGTCAGCCAGCAGAACCGTGGAAACAAGAATAATAAGAAGCTTCCAGTCGACTGCCCTTGCTATGTCTCCAAGGTCCAAGGGGTGCGACGGGGAAGCCAGGTCCGGCGACGGTTATCGCGCCAACGGTCCCAAAGTCCCTTGAAGCGGCGTTCGCGGCAGTAGGCGACGCGCTTCACTTGGATGGGCGCCGAAAGCTGGCGATTCATGAAGACGAGCACATCATCCCGGCGGCAACCGCAGGATTTCCGAAGCGTCGAGCAGAAGACGGCCGGCTTCGTCGTCTCCTGACTGTGCCTGATGCTGGATGATCGCGTCGTAGCTGCGGCTCACGCCGCTGGAAAGCGTCTTTACCGTCGTTTGTCCAATGCGTTCGGCGACGAGCTTGGCGGTCTCCATGTCGTTCACGGACCAGCTCGTGCAAGCTCCCACAGCGACGCGAGGCGGGCAGAGCCGAAGGTTCTGCTTCGGGGCCGCAGGTGTTTCAACGCCTGTCGTGCAGCGAGCTTCGTCAAGAAGCAAAGGACACGCCCTGAGCCGCTGGCAGTACCAGCGTGAGATTGAACAGGGCGGCGAGGATGCGTCGCATGGGGCAAGCATCGCGGCGTGATCGTTGTCGCGTCAAACCGAGTGCGTGTCGGAGCATCAGCTCGACGCGTGTTCGCCGCTATTGATGCACCCCCTGTCGCAAAGGCGTGACACGCTGATTTCTGCATACCGTCTGTGCACACGAGGCGACAGCGTTCGCCAGCTGCGTCAGCATGAGGGCCTGCCTGAAGCACTTCACGCGTTTCCATCCAGCCCAAAGGAGGTTCCCCATGGCTGAAGAGAACAAACCGCACTTCACGGTTCACTGCGTCGGCAAGCGCGACGGTCGCGAGTTCTGGACCCGCGTCGGCGTCGCCTGGAAGAATCCGAAGGCCGTCGACACGGTCTCTCTCGTCCTGAACGAGGTGTATCGGTCTCCGGCAAGGTCGTCCTGCTGCCTTACGTGGAGCAGGGCGCTTCGGACAACATCCCCGACGATAACTAGCCTGACCCCGCAAGGGGTCATTTTT
>CAZYXX010000008.1:0-143495 GCA_964651805.1 uncultured Hyphomicrobium sp.
CCGCCTGATGGGCTTCGGCCACCGCGTCTACAAGAACTACGACCCGCGCGCCAAGGTCATGCAGAAGACCTGCCACGAGGTTCTCGACGCGCTCGACAAGCACGACGATCCCCTCCTCAAGGTCGCAATGGAATTGGAGCGCATCGCTCTGCAGGACGAGTATTTCGTCCAAAAGCGGCTCTATCCGAACATCGACTTCTATTCCGGCATCACGCTGCGCGCGATGGGCTTCCCCGTCGACATGTTCACCGTCCTCTTCGCGGTGGCCCGCACGGTCGGCTGGGTGTCGCAGTGGAAGGAGATGATCGAGGACCCCGAACAGCGCATCGGCCGTCCGCGTCAGCTCTACATCGGCCCCGCGAAGCGTGACTTCCCGGCGGCGTAATCCTGTAGAACGCGCAGCACCGCGGCCGCAGCCGCCGTGCTCGGATCGCCCTGCGCAAGTTTGAGCTTGTCGGCCGCAGGCCGCAAACCGTGCACTTGCAAACGCCGCGCTTCCGTATCGCCGAGCAGCCCCCGCAGGGCCTCGGCGAGATTGTCAGGCGTACACGCTTCCTGCAGGTATTCGGGATAGACGCGCCCGCCAATCACCAGATTGGCAAGCACGACGCTCTCGACTTTGACCAGGAAGCGAAGTTGCGCGATCAGCTTGTCGACGCGGTAGGCCACGACTGTTGGCGTTCCGGCAAGCGCGAGTTCGAGCGTCACGGTGCCGGAGGCGGCGAGCGCCGCGGTGGCAAGCCGCATCGCCGCGTACTTGTCGGCGCTTTCGACGATATGCGGTTGGATGGACCACTGCGCGGTTCGAGACGCGATGAACGGGCGCACATGCGCGACCGCCGGAATGATGACGTCAACGTCGAGCCCGCCGGCCTTCAGCTTGCCGACCGCCTGCCCAAAAACGTCGATGAGCCGGTCGACCTCCGAGCGTCGGCTGCCAGGCAGCACGAGCAAAACGGGCTTGGCACCATCGAGACCGAGGCGCTTCGCGAGCGCGCTGCCATCCGCGACATGAATCTCATCGAGCCGCTCAATCAACGGATGCCCGACATACGTACTGTCGGGACCGCCCAGGCGCTTAAGCGCGTCGGGCTCGAACGGCAGCAGCGCGAGCACATGATCGACATAAGGGCGCATCTTGCGCGCACGCCACGGCCGCCAGGCCCACACGCTCGGACACACGTAGTCGACGATAGGAACCTGCGGCATCCGCTTGCGGATGCGTTTGGCAATGGGGTGCGTAAATTCCGGGCTATCGATGATGACGACAATGTCGGGACGCTCGACCACCGCCGCATCGACCGTCTGATAGACGCGACGGACGATCTTCGGCAGCCGCGGCAGGATCGACAGCGGTCCCATGACCGCAACGTCCTCGATCGGAAACAGCGAAGAAAGCCCCTCAGCCGTCATCTCCGAACCACCGACGCCGGAAAATTCAAGCGGCCGTGCGCTGCGCGATTTAAGGCCTGACATCAGCTTGGCGCCGAGCGCATCCCCCGAATGCTCTCCCGCAACCAAAAAGATCTTTATGGCTGTGCCGGACATCGCGTCAGTCCTCGCGCTCCAAGCTTGCCGTGGCAATGAATTGACCGCGCCGGTCCGCTTCATCGAGAACGCTTTGAGTGATCGGCACGTCGGAGCCGCGCGGCGCAACGAGAACGAAGCCCGCATAGCGATCTTCGCGGGCGGACGCGAGAACGCGCACATCGAGCACCTGTCCGACACCGAGCAAGGCGACAGCCTTTGGCTCTCTCCGACGGAAGTACGATCGCGCCCGATCCAGAACGGCAACCGCGTCCTCCTGCGCGCCGACCGCCAGCACCCGACCGCCCGTGATCACCACGGCCGTTCCCGCGCCGAACGCGGCGAGTGCGCGCAACGTCCGAATTCCATTGACGACGTCGCCGCGTGACGCCGCCGGCTGCGCCACGCGTCCCCGAGCCACAGGAGCAATGATCGCAAGCAACGGTCGCTCGCTTTCGCGCGGTGGGTCAAATCCGCCGACGAAGACACCCGCCGCATCCGCCGCCGCAACGAGCCGCTGACGTTCCGCGATCAGGACCCTGCCGCTCGTCACGCCAATGCCCTGAATACCCGCCGCGGCCGCATTGCGCGCCGTGCCCGGCCCGATGGTCGGCAGATCGACGCGCAGGTCCTGCGAGGGCTTCGGACGTTTGACCAGAACGCCGCCACGATGACCCGACGCAGCGACGCGCGCCAGCATCCGGTCGGTGCCTTCCGCGGCCTCGACCGCGATGACGCGACCGCCGTCGATGATCGCGCCCTGCCCGATGTCGTAAGGCCCCAGTGCCGCGACGAGCTTGAATCCGGTCTCGATGTCCGCCTGTTCGGGCACCTCCGGCTTGCGCGCGGTGAGCACGCCAGCAGGCGCCAGAAGCTCCGGCGCGGCATCGGCCACTCCGATGGTCGAAAACCCCTGCATTTCGAAAATACGTATCAGCGATCGCAGCAGCGCATCATCGCCGCCCGCACGCAAGAGCTTGATGATCGCCGGAAGCCGCCTAATGAAATCGAAATCAGGCCGCGCCTTAGACAGATCAGGCCGGGCGAACGTCCCGAGCATGACGACCTCGCGCACGCCTGCCGCTTTCAAAGCCCGCGTCGCCTTGCCAAGCTTGGACCAGAGTACTTCGGTCCGCGGATAAATTCGGATCGCAGGATCGGCACCGCCGTTCACATCGAGCACATGCACGCTGCCGCCGCGCCCCACGATACTCGCCGCAACCTCAACCGGCAGGACGCCGCCACCTGCGATGATGCCGATGGGCGCCGAAGCGCCGCTTCCGCCGGGCCCGGTCATGGCCCGGCCCTACCCGTCCGCGCCGTTCTTGGGCGTGCACAGCGATCGTTTGCCGCCCTCGCGGATGAAAGCGATGATTTCCTGCACGATGGGATGCGCGGAGAATTCCTGCGCGACGTCCTCCATGCGCTCAACGAGCGTGCCTTCCGCTGCAAACAGCAGCCGGTAGGCGCGGCGCAGATCGTGGATATCGGTACGCGAAAAGCCGCGCCGCTGCAGGCCAACGATGTTGAGGCCCGAAAGATATGCGCGGTTGCCGAGCGCCATGCCGTAGGGGATCAGGTCGTTCTCGAGCCCCGACATACCGCCGACGAAAGCGTGCGCACCGACACGCGCGAATTGAATGACGGCCGCGCCGCCGCCGATGATCGCAAAGTCGCCGACATGGCAATGCCCGGCCAGCATGACGTTGTTGGAAAAAATGACGTTGTTGCCGACGTGGCAGTCATGACCGACGTGGCTGTTGGCAAGAAACGCACAAGCGTTCCCGACCGTGGTCGTCGAACCTCCGCCCGCCGTGCCGGGGTTCATCGTAACGCCTTCGCGGATGAGACAATCGCTGCCGATTGTCAGCGAGCACGGCTCTCCCTTGTACTTGAGGTCCTGCGGCTGGTGCCCGATCGACGCGAACGGCCAGATACGCGTGCGCGCGCCGACCTCGGTGGTTCCCGCAACCGCGACGTGGCTGATGAGCTCCACACCCTCACCCAGCACTACCTCCTTGCCCACGGTGCAGAACGGCCCAACTTTCACCCCGGCGCCAAGCTGCGCGCCGTCTTCCACGATGGCGCTTGGATGGATGGTTGTCTCAGCCATTTTTGCTCGCAAACGCGCGAGCATCCGCCGTATCCGCCAGCATCGCGCTGATTTCGGCTTCGGCAACCACTTGTCCGTTGACCTTCGCTTCGCCTTTGAAGCGCCAGACGCGACCGCGATTGCGGATCTTGGTGACGTGATAGTGGAGTTGGTCGCCCGGCAACACGGGTTTGCGGAACTTGGCGTTGTCGATGCCCATGAAATAGACGAGTTCGGCCTTATAGTCCTCGCCGACGCTGGAAACGCACAGCGCACCCGCTGTTTGCGCCAGACCTTCGATGATGAGTACACCCGGCATGACGGGATACTGCGGGAAGTGACCCTGGAAGAACGGCTCGTTGATCGTGACGTTCTTGACGCCGACACAGCTCTCATCCCCGTTCATGTCATACATGCGGTCGAGCAGCAGAAACGGGTAGCGGTGCGGAAGGAGCTTCATCACCTTCGCAATGTCGGCGGTGCCGAGCTTCTTCTCCGTCGTTGCTGCTTCGCTCATCTTTTGCCCGCTCCGGCCGATGCCGGATCTCCTTTCGAAATACGCACGTGCCGCATGCGATGCGCCACTTTTAGTCTTCCGCCTCGTCGCTGTCGTAGCTGCGCTTGTCCTTGCCGACGAGCCGCTTGATCAATGCTTGCTCGCGGGCAGCCTCTCGCAGCGGCTTGGCCGGCGTCCCGAAATACCGTGCCCCAGGAGGCACGTCATGGGTTGGATGTGACGCACCGCCGATCTGCGCACCCGTGCCTATTTTGATATGGCCGACGCTTCCCGACTGGCCGCCCATGACGACGTAATCGCCCAGGGTCGTGGAGCCGGAAATACCGCTCAGTGCCACGATCACGCAGTGTCGGCCAATGACGACGTTATGGGCAATCTGGACCAGATTGTCGATTTTGCTGCCCTCACCGATGATCGTATCCTTAAGAGCGCCCCGATCGATGGTTGTATTTGCACCAATCTCCACATCGTCCTGGATAATGACCCGGCCAATCTGCGGCACCTTGAGGTGCCCCTCGCGACCCATAGCGAAGCCAAACCCGTCCTGGCCGACGCGCACACCCGAATGAATGATGACCCGGTCACCCACGAGCGCGTGCGTGACCGTCGAGAGGGCGCCGATGTAGCAACCGCGGCCAACCGTAACCCGCGCCCCCACGACCGCGCCCGCTGCGATCCGCGTCCCTCGACCGATCTGGGCCTCGCGCCCGATCACGGCGCCGGGCTCGATGAGTACGCCCGGCTCAAGTTTCGCGCTCGGGTCGATCGCCGGCGCGCCTGGCGACGCCACCATTGGCTGCATGGCGGTCGGATAGAACAACGCGAGCGCCTTCGCGAAGGCATGGTAGGGGCGCTGCGTGACCAGCGCGGTCGTACCCGCCGGCACACGCGCAGCGACCGCGGGATGCACGAAGCACGCGCCCGCCCGCGTCGCTTCAAGTTGGCCAAGATACTTCTTGTTATCGATAAAGCTGACGTGGTTGCCCAGCGCTTCATGTAGCGGCTGCACGTCGTCGATCAGGTGGTGAACATTGCCGCCGGACGCGACTTCGGCGCCGGTCGCGGCCGCCACGTCACTCAGCGGAAACGGCCCGGCGCGTTCAAAAAAACCGGGATGCTCCATCGCGCCGCCTCCGGCCTCTATTGGTTTTGACGTGACCCGACCACGCATGCGGTCGGGCGGGCGAAGTTAGAAACGAGAACCGCCGCCGACGCAAGATCGCGCCGATCTGCAGGCGACCGATACCACCGGAGAAATCCCGCAAACCCTGATGCTAGGCCTGCGGGTGCGGGCACTTTGGCCGTTAGAAATGCGAAACCCGAACCGCTTGGGTCCGGGTTTCACGGGAATCATGAAGCGATCGAGATCAGAACTTCGTCGAAGCACCGAAGCGGAAGAACTGTTCCTCGTCGTACTTTTCCTTGGTCAACGCCTTGGCGAAGTCCATGCGCAGCGGACCGACAGGCGAGTTCCACATCAAGCTGGCACCGACCGACGAGCGGATGGTGGAGTCGTCGGCGAGGCAGACTCCAACAAAGTTGCCGGCCGCATTCTTATCTCCGCAGTTCTGGTTGTCTTGGGCAAAACCACTGGCATTAAAGAGCGAACCGGCATCAGCAAACACCGCGCCGCTCATGCCAAGGTCTTCCGGAATGAACGGCAGCGGGAACCGAACCTCGGCCGTCGCCGCCCAGTACGTCGTGCCGCCGAGCGCGTCGCCGGTATTCAAGTCGCGCGGACCGTAACCGGCCTTGTCGAAGCCGCGGATCGTCTCGCCGCCCTTGAAGTAGGAATCCAGCAGCTTCACGTCGTCGCCGCCCCAGCCCTGGATGTGACCACCAATGACGCGTCCGATGAGCGTGATCTTCTCGGTGATCGGGTAGTAGGCGCGACCTTCGACACCGACGCGCCAGTACTGCACGTCACCCCCAAGACCCGCGAAGTCGTCATCAAGCTGCAGGTAGAAACCGCGCGTCGGATTCTTCGGATGGTTGCGCTGGTCATAAGTGATCGTCGTACCGATGAGCGATGTCCAGTAGGCCCCGCCTTCGCATGTCCCCCGCTCTCTAAAGGTACCCGGCGGATCTTCGACAATATTCGACTCAAAACCGCAAGCTTCCTTAACGGCAAGCGACGCGTTCGGATCGACGTCGAAAATCTCGTCACGCGACAGCGCGTACTGCGTCTGCATCCAGAGGTTCTCGGCCAGCGGGAAGCCAAGACGGACTTGACCGCCAGTTTTGCGCTGCCTGAAGCCCGAGGAGTCCGTGTAGTCGACTTCCTTGTGGAAGAGGTCGAAGCCGGCTGACAAGTTGCGATCGAGGAAGCGCGGTTCAGTGAACGACAGGTCGATCTGCATGCGCTCCAGCGAACCGGCGAGCTTCAGTCGCACGAATTGGCCGTTGCCCATGAGGTTGCGCTCGGTGAGCGAGATATCGCCGATCACGCCCTCGTTCGTCGAGTAGCCGGCGCCGAATGACAGTTCGCCCGTCGACTGCTCGACGATCTCGACATCGAGCACGACGCGGTCCGCCGCCGAGCCCGGACGCCGCTTGACTTCGACATTCTTGAACAGACCAAGCCCGGACAGGCGCTTTTTCGCCCGGTCGACCAGCATCGGGTTGAAGGCATCGCCTTCCGCCAAGCGGAACTCGCGCCGGATCACGAAATCCTTCGTGCGCTCGTTACCGATGATGTTGATGCGCTCGATGTAGATACGCGGGCCTTCGTCGACGACGTACGTAACGCCGATCGTGCGCGTCGCGATATCGGGATTTGCGCGCGGCCGCACGCGGGCGAATGCGTAGCCCGTCTCGGCAATGGCAAGCGTGAGTTTTTCGGTCGTCTTGTCGATGAGCGAAGCGTTGTAGACGTCACCCGACAGCGTCAGCAGTTCGCCCTGATAGGCCTCCGGCGACACTTCCGGCAGCGAGCTTTCGATATTGGTCTGGCCGAAGGTGTAAAGCTCGCCCTCTTCGATCGCGAACGTAATGATGAAGCCCGAACCGTCGGGATCGAGTTCCGCGTTGCCCGCCGTCACCGTCGCATCGGCATAACCGTTCTTCAGGTAGTACTGGCGGATGAGCTCACGGTCGAGGCTCATGCGGTCCGGATCGTAGATGCTGGTACCCTTCAGGAAGTCGAACCAGCCCGTTTGCGTCGTCGAAATGATGTCGCGCAGCTGGCTGTCCGAGAAGGCGCGGTTGCCGACGAAGTTGATGCCTTTGACCTTGGTCGACGAACCTTCGGTAATTTCGAACACCAGGTTCACGCGGTCCTGCTCGAGCTCGATGATCTTGGGCTCGACGGCGGCGGCGAACAGACCCTGGCGACGGTAGACATCGAGGATGCGTTGAACGTCGCCCTGAGCCTTGGCGCGCGTGAAGACCGAGCGCGGCTTCAGCTGCACTTCGCTGGCGAGCGTGGCCGTGTCGACCTCGCTGTTGCCCTCGAAGGCGACCTGGTTGATGACCGGATTTTCGACCACATGCACGACGACCGTAGAGCCCTGCATCTCGATCGAGACGTCTGCGAACAGGCCGGTCGCGAAGAGCGCTTTCAACGAAGCGTCGATCTTGCCCGGGCTGTAAGTCTCGCCGGGGCTGATCTGGAGATACGAGCGAACCGTCTCAGGCTCGACGCGGCGGTTGCCGACGACCTGAACGTCCTTGACCACCTGTGCGAATGCGCTGCCCGAAACATAGGCGCCATCCCCCACCGCGATCACCGGCGAGACGGCCGCAAACGCCACAAAGAGGCGAATGAAGCCCGCCATGATGACCCGAATTCTCTGCATCCGCGGAAACGCCCTCGTCTGCCGCCGACCCCCAGTAAAGGATGCGCCGTCGGCGGCGACAGCACCCTCATGCTCGTTGTTTCGCCACGTCAAAGTCGCGCGCAGCGTTCGTCGTTGTTACAGATTCGACGGCACAAAGTGAGGATGAGTTGCCACGATCCCCCGTCGCACCACCGCATACCGAATTGGTCTCCCCCCGATTCGGCACCGTAACTGGTCGTCCACCCTCAAGCTTTTAACGATTCAGAAAGCCCCCTGGAAGTGGTAAGAATACGTCACTCCCGAAGTTTCTATCCGGCCCCCGTCAGGCGTCGCCAAACGTTCATCAAGTCATTGAAATTGACGAAAACCATCAGCATCATCAGCAGTGCCAGACCGACCTGGAATCCCATCTGCTGGAAGCGTTCGCTGAGCGGTTTGCGCCGAACCGCTTCAAAGGCGTAGAACAAAAGGTGACCTCCATCGAGCACGGGAATCGGCAGCAGGTTCAGAAAGCCGATGTTGGCGGAAATAAACGCGATCCAGCGCAGCATCGGCTCGATGCCGAGCTCGGCCACTTTGGCCGTGACCTCGGCCATCATGATCGGTCCGCCCATCTGCTCAACCGACTGCCGGCGCGTGATGATGTCCCCCAGCCCGGACACGGTTTGCGTAATATTTGACCAAGTCTCATTCACCCCGCGCCAGATCGCGTCCAGCGGGCCGACGTGAAGGGTCTGGATCTTGTCCTGCGCCACGGAGCGCTGAATGCCGATAAGCCCGCGTCGGAAGGTTCGGCCTAGAGCGTCGCGCTGCTCGTCCACGTTGGGGGTGGCGCTCAGCGTCATTTTTTGCCCGGCGCGATCAACGACGAACGTCAACTCGCGCCCGGCACTGCTGCCGACGATGCGCTGCAGATCCTCGAACCGCTCAATCTCCTCGCCGTTGATCTGCACGATCTGATCGCCGGGCAGAAATCCGGCCCGCTCGGCCGGCGAACCGGCAACCACCTTGTCGACGAAGGCCGGCATGATTCGAACGCCGTAGGCGGCGTTGAGGAACGCGTAAAGCGCTATGGCCAAAAGGAAATTCGCAATCGGCCCGGCCGCCACCACCGCCGTGCGCTGCCACAACGGCTTGGCGTGGAAAGAACCATCCGCAGCCGCTTTCGAGGTCCGGCCGCGGCTTGAGGGTGGCGGCTGCGAGGCCGCGTTCTCATCGTCGATGAATTTGACGTATCCGCCGAGCGGAATCCACGCGAAGCGCCAGCGCGTGCCGTGCTTGTCGTTGAAGCCGTAGATCTCCGGCCCGAAGCCGATCGAGAAAGCCTTGACCGCGACCCCGCACCAGCGCGCGACGAGGAAGTGCCCCAGCTCGTGGATGAACACGACGAGCGTCAGCACCAGCAGAAATGCGATGCCATACTGCCAAACCCACGCGGCAACCGTTGCCAGAGATTCCATCGTAATTTGTTGCTCCTGAACGATTGTGGACCGGATTGATCCGAGGGGGCGGCTGGCCGGCCGGCCCCTTAATACGCCGCGAGATGCTCGCGTGCCAGTCGCCGCGCCGCTGCGTCAACCGCGAGTATATCGTCGAGACAGGCCGCCGGTTCAATGATCCCGCGCTTTTCCGCCGCCTCGATCGACGCCTCCACCAGCGCCGCGATGCCTGGAAACCCCAGTTTTCCAGCCAGGAACGCCTCAACCGCGATTTCGTTCGCCGCATTGAGAACGGCAGGCGCGGTCTCTCCCCGTTTGAGCGCACTCTTTGCCACGCGAAGGGCTGGAAAACGCACCTCGTCAGGGGCCTCGAAGGTGAGCGACCCAAGGCGTGCGAGATCGAGCTTTTCCGTCGGCGATGCCATGCGGCCCGGCCATGCGAGCGCGACTGCGATCGGCGTACGCATGTCGGGAGGCGCCAGTTGCGCGATCACCGAGCCGTCACGGAAGCTGACGAGACAATGCACGATCGACTGCGGATGCACGACGCAGTCGAGCGCATCTGCTTCGACCGGAAACAGATGATAGGCCTCGATGAGCTCAAGCCCTTTGTTCATCAGCGTGGCGCTGTCGATCGTGATCTTGGCACCCATCGACCAATTCGGGTGCTTGAGCGCCTGCGCCGGCGTGGCCTCGTTGAGTTGCTCATGCGTCCATGTGCGGAACGGACCGCCCGACGCGGTTAGCACAATTCTCTCGATCGCCTGCGGGTCGGCGCCGGCGAGCGCCTGAAAAGCGGCCGAATGCTCGCTGTCGACCGGCAGCAGTTCGGCCCCGCTCTCCGCAATGAGCGAGGTGAAGACATTGCCCGCCGAAACCAGGCATTCCTTATTGGCGAGCGCGATGCGGCATCCCTGACGCGCGGCGGCGAATGTCGGCCTTAAGCCCGCCGCACCGACAATAGCGGCCATCACGCAATCGGCGGGTTCGCTCGCGGCCTCGACAAGACCTTCCGCACCGGCCGCCACGCGAATGCCCGTACCTGAGAGCGCGCTGCGCAGCGCGCCGAACGCGCTTTCATCCCCTATGACGGCAAGCTTTGCGCCGTGCCGCACAGCCGCTTCAGCAAGTTCGGCGGTCTGTGTTTGCGCGGTGAGCGCGACGACTTCGAACCGATCCGGCTGGCGCCCCACGAGATCAAGCGTGCTCTTGCCGATTGAGCCCGTCGCGCCCAGAACGGACAACCGCATCGGCCGGCCGTCGCTTCCGCTCGGGAATTTGCGGCTTTTAGAACTCGCAGAAGAAGCGACTTGCGGCACGCTCGACATGACCAGTTGTTGCGCTCACGAACCGTAGAGTAGCGCGCGAGCCGGCGCATAGGCATCAATTGCAAAGGCGATGATGGCCGCCGCCACACTCGCGGTCACCAGACCGTCCATCCGGTCCATGAACCCGCCGTGACCGGGCAGGATGTGGCCCGCATCCTTGACGCCGAACTGGCGTTTTAACGCCGATTCCAGAAGGTCGCCCGCCTGCGCGATGAGGCCTAACACGAGGCCTAGAAGCGGCAACCATGAAAGCGCGCCCGATCCTGTCACCAACGGAAACAGCGCACCGACGAGAGCCGCGCTCGCAAGCCCGCCGGCAAGGCCCGCCCACGTCTTGTTTGGTGAAATCGCGGGCCAAAGCTTGGGGCCGCCGAGCAGGCGCCCGGCCGCAAAGGCTCCGATGTCGGAGGCGGCGACCGCCAGTATGAGGAACAGAGTGGCAAGGAAGCCCAGCGGTTCATCCCCGCGCAGCCAGCCGAGCGCGACGACCGGCAGTCCCGTGTAGAGAACACCGAGCGAAGAAAGCTGCGCCGCCCCGCTTCCAACCAGAAGCGCGCCGACCGCAATTGCGCCGACACACGCCGCCGCAACGCCCAGCCCCGCGATACCGAACAGCGTGAGCAAGCCCGCGATCACGACGGCTGCGATATGGACGAGCGCCGGGGCGTCGGCTTCGCCGCGCACCAACCGGCTCCATTCCCAGCTCATGACCGCGGCGACCGCCGCCGTCAGCACCGCGAACGCAGGCGCACTCCAATAAAGCAGCGCGAGCGCGATGATCGCGATAACCGTTCCCGATATCGCACGCTGCTGAAGTTCACTTGAACTTGCGAGACTTTCGATCAGCGCGGCGATGCGCCCTAAGTCCCGCCCTGGTTCCTCGCTCGGCATCTCGCCTCTCACGCCGTGGAGCGTTTGGACAGACCACCGAAGCGGCGCTCACGCGCACGAAATTCACCGATGGCGCCTTCCAGCGCCGACTTATCGAAATCGGGCCAATAGCAATCCAGGAAAACGAATTCGGTATAGGCTGTCTGCCATAGCAGGAAGTTCGACAAACGCATCTCGCCCGACGTTCTAATCAGAAGATCTGGATCAGGGATGCCGGATGTGTCGAGGGCAGACGCCATGGCATCGACGGTGATCTGCGACGGCGCGAGATCGCCCGCCGCGACACGCTCGGCCAGACGCCGCGCCGCCTTCGCGATCTCATCGCGCGACCCGTAGTTGAAGGCGATGACGAGCGTCAGTGTCTTGTTATCGCGCGTGAGTTCCACCGCCTCGTCGATCAACGACATCAATTCGTGATCGACGTGCTGGCGCTCCCCTATGGTTCGGATCGCAACACCCGCCTCGTGCAGTTCGGCCAGATCGCGACGGATGAAGCGCTTCATCAGCCCCATCAGGTCGTCGATCTCGTCCGCTGGACGTTTCCAGTTCTCGGACGAGAAACTAAAGATGGTGAGGTAGGGTATGCCGATCTCGATCGCCGCGCGCACCGCGCGTCGCACGGCCTCGACGCCCTGTCGATGCCCAAAACTACGCGGCAGGCCGCGCTCCTTCGCCCAGCGCCCGTTCCCATCCATGATGATGGCGACGTGGTTGGGAGGTTGATCGCTTGGATTGAGCGGTTCGGCGGGCTTCATCCGATTCGGCACTGCCTAGCGGCCTTCCTGCAGAGGGATGATCACGGTAGCATAGTCGGATGCGGCACGGCGACCGCCGGCCTTTTATACTTTCTGAATTTCAGCCTCTTTCGTGGCAAGCGTCGCGTCAACCTCTTTGATCAAGCGGTCTGTGAGTTCCTGAACCTTTTCCGACCCGCCGCGATGATCGTCCTGGCTCATCTTGCCGTCCTTCTCCAGCTTTTTCAGCAGGTCCATGGCGTCGCGGCGAACATTGCGGACGGCCACTTTCGACTGTTCCGCATACTTGTGGGCAAGTTTCACAAGCTCCTGGCGACGCTCGGCCGTCAACGTAGGAATGGGTAACCTTAGTATTTGCCCGTCCATGATCGGATTGAGGCCAAGATTTGCTTCGCGAATGGCCTTGTCGACCGCCGTAACATTGCCGCGGTCCCATACCTGCACGGAAATCATGCGCGGCTCCGGCACCGAGACGGTGGCAACCTGATTCAGCGGCAAACGCGATCCGTATACCGTGACCTGCACCGGATCGAGCAGGTTGACACTGGCCCGGCCCGTTCTGAGGCCCGAAAGCTCGCGCTTCAATGCATCGATAGACGCCCGCATGCGCTTCTCGATTTCGCCGAGATCGTAGGTGACGAGTGACATTCATTCCTCCAAGCCGGTCCGAGGGCGCGGGCGCGCACGGCCTGCGGTGTCGGACTTTATGGGCGTGCTGAAATGGCGGCACGCCGCGTTTTTCATTGGCCCGGCCCGATGACCGTCTGCCGGGCTTCGCCCCGCAGCGCTTTCAGAAGGTTGCCGGGCTCATCGATGGAAAAGACAATTACCGGAAGTGCGTTATCGCGAGCAAGAGCGATGGCCGCCCCGTCCATGACTTTGAGATCCCAGGACAAAACATCCGCATACGTCAGCCGGTCGTAGCGTGTGGCGACCGGGTCCTTCTTCGGATCGGCGGAATAGACGCCGTCGACTTGTGTCGCCTTTGCGACCGCGCAGCAGTTCATCTCGATGGCGCGCAGCGTCGCCGCCGTGTCGGTCGTGAAAAACGGATTGCCCGTTCCGGCCGCGAAGATGACGACATGTCCCTTCGCCAGGTAGCTTATCGCCTTGGGCCGCACATAGCTTTCGCAAACCGTCGGCATCGGAATGGCCGAAAGTACGCGCGTCGGCACTTTATGATTTTCGAGCGCGTTCTGGAATGCGAGCGCGTTCATCACAGTCGCAAGCATCCCCATGTAATCGGCGGTGGCGCGGTCCATGCCTTTGGCGGCGCCCGCGAGCCCGCGAAAAATGTTACCACCACCCACAACGATCGCGATCTCGGCGCCCGCTGCCATTGCTTCCGCCACGTCGCGCGCCAGCCGGTCGGCAACTTGCATGTCGATGCCGTACGCCTGCCGCCCCATCAGCGCCTCGCCCGAAAGCTTCAGCAGAAGCCGCTTGTATTTCAGATCAGCACCCGACATCGCGAAAAGCCCCGCACCAAAAACGATCGACCGGCCGGAGGACGCCTCCGGCCGGCCGATACCTAGCGTCTTTGCGCGATCCCGCCTAGCGGGCGCCGGCGACCGTCTTGGCAACTTCGGCCGCGAAATCTTCTTCCTTCTTGTCGATGCCCTCGCCCAGCGCATAGCGCACGAAGCCGGCGACCTTGATCGGCGCTCCGGCCGTCTTCTCGGCTTCCTTGACGGCTTGCGCCACTGTCTCCTTACCCTCACCGATAAGGTACACTTGGTTCATAAGCACCGCTGCGCCGAAGAACTCCTTGCGCAGCCGGCCCTCGCTCGCCTTCGCCAGAATTTCGTCCGACTTGCCCGCGTTGCGCGGCTCGGCCTTGGCCTGCTCAACGTAGATCGCCCGCTCGCGGTCAATGGCGTCCTTCGACAGATCGCTTTCATTGACGACGAGTGTCGTCGGCGACGCAGCGACATGCATGGCGATCTTGCGGCCGAATTCGAACAGCGTCGGCTCGTCGCCCGCGCTTTCGAGCGCGACGAGCACGCCGATCTTGCCGAGACCGTCGGCGACCCGCGAGTGCACGTAGTCGGCAACCACGCCTTCCTTGACGGTGATCGCGGCCGTGCGGCGAACGCTCATGTTCTCGCCGATGGTCGCAACCATCTCTTTAACGTGCGTCTCGACCGTGTTCTGCGTGCCCGGATAGGTCGCAGCGAGCAGCTTTGAAAGGTCGCCCTTGGCAGCCGGCGCAAGCCCGGTGATGTCGCGCACCATCGATTGGAATGCTTCGTTGCGCGCGACGAAGTCCGTCTCGGAATTGACCTCGACGACGGCGCCTCCGCGGCCCTTGGCGACGATGCCGATCAAGCCGTCGGCGGCAATGCGGTCCGATTTCTTGGCGGCCTTCGAAAGACCCTTTTTGCGCAGCCAATCGACTGCGGCTTCGATGTCGCCGTTGTTTTCCGTGAGCGCCGTCTTGCAGTCCATCATGCCGGCGCCGGTCATGTCGCGCAGCTTTTTTACGTCAGCCGCCGTGATCGTCATCGTTTCACCCATTAGGTTTCGAGGCGCCACGCGGGCGCCTCTATTTCAGTTCGGCCCGATCGCGCCGCCGATGCGCGATATTAGGCGGAGGCCTGCTCAACGAGCTTCTTGGCCTGCGCGACCCAGTCTTCCTTGGCGATCTGGCCCCTGAGCTTCAACAGCCGGTCCAGCGCCTCGGCGTGGTCGGCATCGAGGTCGGCGATCTGCCAGAAGTGGAAGACCCCGGCGTCGTTCAGACGCTGCTCGAGCTTTGCGGTGACGCCGGTGATGCGTTTCAGATCGTCCGCCTCGCCACGTGCCGCCTCGATACCCTTGAAGGTCACTTTCGGCAGGTTCTCGGCCGGCGGCGTCTCGGACGCGCCGACATCGACGCCAGCAGCACCTTGCGCACGTTCCAGCCCGTCGAGCGCCGCACGCGCCATCAGATCGCAGTAGAGCGTGATCGCGCGGCCCGCGTCGTCGTTGCCCGGCACGGGGAAGTCGATGCCATCCGGATCACAGTTGGTATCGACGATAGCAACGATCGGGATATTGAGCTTGCGTGCTTCCTGGATCGCGATCGATTCCTTGTTCGTATCGATGACGACGAGCAAGTCGGGCGTGCCGCCCATATCCTTGATGCCGCCGAGCGACTGGTTGAGCTTGTCGCGCTCGCGCGTGATCGTCAGCACTTCCTTCTTCGTGCGGCCCTGCGGGTCGGCGAGAATATCATCGAGCTGACGCAGGCGTCGGATCGACTGCGAAACCGTCTTCCAGTTGGTGAGCGTGCCACCGAGCCAGCGGTGGTTCATATAGTATTGAGCGCTGCGCTTTGCGGCATCGGCGATGCCGTCCGCGGCCTGACGCTTCGTTGCGACAAACAGCACGCGACCGCCGCCAGCGACCGTGTCGGACACCTTGACGAGCGCCTGGTGCAGCATCGGCACCGTCTGCGTCAGGTCAACGATATGGATTTTGTTGCGCGACCCATAGATGAACGGTGCCATCTTGGGGTTCCAGCGGTGGGCCTGGTGACCGAAGTGTACGCCGGCTTCCAAAAGCTGGCGCATATTGAAGGCGGGAAGTGCCATCAGATCAGAGTCCTTTTCCGGTTAATCCGCCGCTGGCTTGGAGAAGAAAAACATCAATCTTTTCAGATTGTTGTATTTCCACCGGAGCGAAGAGAGGGGCTTTCAATCCTCTCCCACATTGGCCAGCGTGTGTGATGAGGGGGCTTATGACGGAAGCGCCGCAGATTTGCAACCCTCAAGCACGCGCGCCAGGTGGCCGCGGGACCCACGAATACGAAGAGGATTGAGCCAAATCAGCGGACGCCGCACCCACCAATACGGCACCAATAAACAAAGCCCAGGTCCGGACATAGCCGAACCTGGGCCATAAAGTTTCAGGACGGCGCTGCGATCAGCCGCCGCCACCGCACTTGTCGTCGAGCTTCGTCATCGCTTCCTCGAAGGCCTTCGCCTCGGCGCTGTCGGGCGCGGCGTCCTGGCCTGAGTTCCACGCGGCCTCGAAATCCGGTCCGAGTTCCTTGAAGTAGCCGTCGATTTCGTCGCCCGCTTCTTCGGCCTTTTTCTCGTCGTCACCGATCTCGTTGATCTTGGCGGCCATGGCGCAATACGCTTTGACCTTCGCCGCATCACCGGCAGTCGCCTCGATCGTGCTTGCGATTGTTTCCGCACTCACTGCCGGCGTTGCAGGCGCAGCATCAGCCGGCGGCGCATCATCTTGAGCAAATGCCGGCGACACCAACAGGGCAGCGGCGACAAACACAGCAACAGACTTCGACATGTTCGATTTCTCCTCCCGGCAATTGGGCAATTCGTATCCCATATAAGCGCGGCGAATGTATTCGTCGACGCCGTCCCGACATCGCCCGCCGGGTTGACTCTGGCAGGTGGCGCTTTGTGCCACCCGCCAGAGAGGCTATTCCAGCAGACCTTAACGCCACCAGCAACGACGCTTGCCCCAGCGCCATACGCAGTGCCTCTTCTTCTTGTGCCAATGCCGCTTCTTATAGTGGCTATGCTTGTACTTCTTGTAGTGGACAACCTGCGCCATCTCCGGCAGAGCAGCGCGGACGCCGCCCAGATTGCCGCCAGCAACACCTGCATTTGCCGATCCTGCGGTACCAAGAGCCAGTGCAGCGAACGCCGCAGCTGCCAGAATGCTCTTATTCATCAACCGTCTCCTCTCTTGTACGGACGTGTACGACGCTCGTCGGCGTCTGAGAGGAGAAACGCGTGCGACCAACAAAACCGTCGGAAGAAAATTTCGCGGACGGCGTGAACGTTTTGTGACTGTCGCTGCTATAGCTCGACGACCTCCGCAACCCCAGCGAGTGCCGCGAGCCGTCCCGCCTCCTGCGGTGAAACATCATATGACCCAGGTACGACGAATTCGATTTCACGCCCAAGTTCATCGAGCTGCAACACGATGCGCACCTCACCGCCGCGCGCAACGGGTTTCAAGCGCGCGCGCAGGTCGCTGAGACTCTCTACTGGCGATTTGATTCCGCCGTTGCCCATGACGAGCTTGAGGTTGCGCTTGATGCCCGCGGCTGCCTTGTCGAGCGCTTCGATGTTCTGCGCGCGCATCTTCAGTGTGTCGCCGTCGCGCTCCGCTTCCACCGACACGATGACGGCCGTGCCCGCTTCCAGCAGATCGCGCGCCGTGGCGAGTGTATCGGAGAATACGACCGTCTCGAATTGGCCGCTCGTGTCGGAGAACATCGCAAAGGCGAACTTGTTGCCCTTCTGCGAACGCCGTTCGCGCGCCGATATCACGATGCCGGCCAGTCGACCGGCCGTGGCGCCGCGCTGCGTCAGCGCCTCGAATTCCGTGAAGCGTTTGACGCCGAGTTTGGCAAGCGCCGTCTCGTACTGATCGAGCGGGTGGCCGGAAAGATAGAAACCGACCGCTTCGAACTCGGCCCCAAGCCGTTCCGTCGGCGTCCACTGCGGCACCAACCGCAGCACGAGTTCGGGCGCGCTTGCGCCACCTCCGCCGAACAGGTCCGACGTACCCTGCGCCACGTCGGACGAGCGCCGCTGCGCCTGCGCCAGAATGGTGTCTGCATTGGCGACGACGATCGCGCGATCGCTGTTGAGCGCGTCGAACGCCCCGCCCTTCGCCAGCGTTTCAACGGCGCGTTTGTTGAGCGCCTTGGCATCCAGCCGGTTCGCGAAATCGCCAAGAGACGAATACGGACCGTTGGCCGACCGCTCGGCCACGATCGTCTCTACCGCGGACGCACCGATGTTCTTCAAGGCCGCGAGCGAGTAGAGGATCGCACCCGCCTTGGCGCCCGGCTTCGCCTGCTCGACGCCGAAATCGACACCCGACGCGTTCACGCATGGCGGCAATATCGCGATGCCCGATTTTTTCGCTTCGCTCGCGAACATCGCGAGCTTGTCGGTGTTGCCCATGTCGAGTGTCATCGACGCGGCAAGATATTCCTCACGAAAATGCGCCTTCATGTACGCCGTCTGATAACTGACGAGCGCATAGGCTGCCGCGTGCGATTTGTTGAAGCCGTAGCCCGCGAACTTGTCGACCTGCTCGAAGATGTCGACCGCATCCTGCGTCTTGACGCCCTTCGCCACCGCGCCTTCGACGAACCGTGCCTTCTGCGCGGCCATCTCAGCCTTGTCCTTTTTACCCATCGCGCGACGCAGCAGGTCGGCTTGCCCAAGCGTGTAGCCGCCCATCACCTGAGCGATCTGGATGACTTGCTCCTGATAGATGATGACGCCGTAGGTCTCCTTCAGGATGCCTTCCAGCATCGGATGCATGTAATCGACCGGTTCCTCGCCATGCTTGCGGTTGATGTAAACCGGAATGTTCTCCATTGGACCGGGGCGGTACAGCGCCACCATGGCGACGATGTCCTCGAAGCGGTCGGGCTTCAGCCGCTTCAGGCTTTCCCGCATGCCCGTGCTTTCAAGCTGGAACACGCCCGCAGTATCAGCCCGCGCGAGCATGCGGTAGGTTTCGACGTCGTCAAGCACCAGCCGTGCCAGATCGATCTCGATGCCGCGGCCGCGCCTCACCAGATCGACGGCCTTTTCGAGCACGGTAAGCGTCTTGAGGCCGAGGAAGTCGAACTTCACCAAGCCGGCGGCCTCGACCATCTTCCAGTTGAACTGCGTGATTGGAAAATGGGACTTCGGATCGCGGTAGAGCGGCACGAGTTCTTCCAGCGGCCTGTCCCCGATGACGATGCCCGCCGCGTGCGTGGATGCGTGCCGGTAAAGACCTTCGAGCTTTTGCGCGATTTCGAGCAGCCGCGCCACGATCGGTTCGCGGTCGCGCTCTTCCTGCAGTTTGGGCTCGCCGTCGATCGCCTGCTTCAGCGTCACGGGATTTGCGGGATTGTTCGGAACGAGCTTGCACAGACGGTCCACTTGACCATAGGGCATCTGCAGCACGCGGCCCACGTCGCGCAACACGGCACGCGCTTGAAGCTTGCCGTGCGTGATGATCTGCGCAACGCGGTCCTTCCCATACTTTTTCTGCACGTAGTCGATGACGCGATCACGCTTCTCCTGACAGAAGTCGATATCGAAGTCCGGCATCGAGATACGTTCCGGATTGAGGAAGCGCTCGAAAAGCAGGCCGAACCGCAGCGGATCGAGATCGGTGATGGTGAGCGCGTAGGCGACAAGCGAACCCGCGCCCGAGCCGCGGCCCGGCCCGACCGCGACCCCGTTCGCCTTCGACCATTTGATGAAGTCGGCAACGATGAGGAAGTAGCCAGGAAATTTCATTTGCGTGATGACGTCGACCTCGTAGTCGAGGCGCTTATGATAGTCCTCTTCGGTAAATCCCTCCGCTGGACCCGACGCCGCCAACCGCGCTTTTAGGCCCGCGCGAGCTTGTCGCTTAAGCTCGGCCGCCTCCATCCGGAAGTTCTCGATCTCGCTCAGACTGTCGTCACCGGCAACGAAACGCGGCAGGATCGGCTTGCGCCCAAGGGGGCGGTATGCGCAGCGCACGGCGATCTCGATCGAATTCGAGAGCGCTTCGGGAATGTCGGCGAAAAGTGCCGCCATTTCCGCTTCGCTCTTCAAGTACTGCTCCGGGTTCGCACGCCGCCTGTCGTCTTCGACGACATAGCGCCCGTCCGCGATGCACAGCAGCGCATCGTGCGCTTCGTGATCGGCGCGCACCGCGAAATAGCATTCGTTGGTCGCAACCAACGGCAGCCGACGCGTATGCGCAAGCGCGACGAGTTCCGCTTCGATGCGACCTTCGCCCGGCACGCCGAGCCGTTGCAGCTCCACATAGAGCCGGTCGCCGAAGATTTCCTGCAGTCGTCCGAGACGTTCTCGCGCCAGTTCGTTCTGGCCATCCTTCAACGCGTGATTGATGGGACCATCGGGACCGCCCGTGAGCGCAATCAGGCCGGCCGAGTAATCTTCGATGCGCTTGATCTTCGCGTGCGCAGGTTCGTCAGCCTCCGGTTCGAAGAAGACGCACTTCGACAGCCGCATCAGATTGGCATAGCCCTCCGCATTCATCGCCAGAAGGGCCATGCGGCCGGCTGACTTCGCGCGCGGAGCGCTGCCCGGCGGGCGCAGCGTCGTATTGCCTTGCTCGCGCATGTCCCCGAAGTCGACATCGATCGAGCAGCCGACGATCGGCTGCACGCCCGCGCTCCACAGCTTGTCGGAGAACTCAAGCGCGCCGAACAGATTGTTGGTGTCGGTGAGCGCGATCGCCGCCAAGCCCTGATTGGCCGCGAGCTTGGCGAGCGTGCTGATGGGCAACGCGCCTTCCAGAAGCGAATAGGCCGAATGCACCTTGAGGTGCACGAAGCGTGGGCCCGGGATGCGAATCGATTCGGTCATGTGTCAGTCTGATCCTGACGCATCGGCCTGTCAGTTCGCAATTGTCCGGCGCAAGCCGATGCGGGATTCCGTCCCCACAATCCCGCCTCTTCCCCGCGAATTGCCGGGGCCGACGCTACCTCAGCGCGTGCGCCGGCACCTCGATCAGTCGCCCATCGTGCATCTGCAGCACGCGATCCATGCGCCGGGCGAGTTCCATGTTGTGGGTTGCTATCAGAGCCGCGACCCCTTGGTTCCGGATGAGATAGATCAGCTCCTGGAACACCACTTCGGAAGTGTAAGGATCGAGGTTGCCTGTCGGCTCGTCCGCGAGCAGCAGCTTCGGCCCATTCGCGAGCCCGCGGCAAATGGCGGTGCGCTGTTGCTCGCCACCCGATAGCTCGGCCGGGCGATGGTGAGCCCGCTCGGTAAGCCCGAGGCCGCCGAGCAATTCGAGCGCGCGCCGCTCCGCGGCGCGCCGTTTCCGCCCCATGATCATCTGCGGAATGACGACGTTCTCCAGCGCTGAGAACTCCGGCAGCAGCTGGTGGAACTGGTAGATGAAGCCAATCTCGGTCCGCCTCAGCCGCGTGCGCTGCGCTTCCGTGAGGGTCGCGCAGTCGCGCCCGCCGACGATGACGCGGCCGCTGGTCGGCGATTCGAGCAAGCCGGTGATGTGGAGCAACGTCGACTTGCCGGCGCCCGACGGACCAACCAACGCGACCGCTTGGCCCGGCCAAAGCGCGGCGTCGGCACCTCGCAGGACCTCGATCTCGCGTTGCCCCTGCTTGAACGAGCGCCGCACGCCTTCGAGCACGAGGGTCGGTTGCATCACGGCGCTTCCGGGAAACTGATGCATCGCCTCACTCGTACCGCAAGGCTTCGACGGGATCGAGTTTGGAGGCCTTCCACGACGGATAGAGCGTCGCAAGCACCGATAGCGCCATCGCCATCAGCACGATGCCCGTCGTCTCGTGCACGTCGATGTCGGCCGGCAGCTTGGTCAGATAATACACGCTCGGATCGAACACGGTCGCGCCCGTGATCCACGACACGAAATTTTTGATGCTCTCAATGTTCCAACAGAACACGACGCCCAGGATGAGACCGGCGATGGTTCCGACAACACCGATCGACGCGCCCGTGATGAGAAACACGCGCATCACCGCGCCCTTGGACGCGCCCATCGTGCGCAGGATGGCGATGTCGCGCCCCTTGTCCTTCACCAGCATCATCAGGCCGGAGATGATGTTGAGCGCCGCCACCAGGACGATGAGCGACAGGATGATGAACATAACGTTGCGCTCGACCGTCAGGACGTTAAAGAAGGTTTCGTTGCGTTGGCGCCAATCCGAGATGTTAAGGACTGGCCCCTCGGCCGCTCGGATCGCATGCGTGTAGTGATCGACCATTTCCGGGTTGTCGACGACCACCTCGACCACGTCGACCTCACCGTTCTTGGCGAAATATTTCTGTGCCTCGGCGAGCGGCATGAAAATCATCATGCGGTCGTATTCCGACATGCCGAGTTCGAAGATCGCGCTGATCTGATAGGGTTTGGATCTGGGCGCGTTACCAAATGGTGTCGCCGCGCCGCGCGGCGACACGAGCGTAATGGTATCGCCAAGGCCCACGCGCAGCGAATTCGCAAGCCGTGAGCCGAGCGCGATACCTGTCTGCCCGTCGAAACCGTCGAGCGCACCGAAACGCACATTGTGAGAAACAAGGTCGAGCGACTTCAGATCGCGCTCCGTGATGCCGCGCACAAGCCCGCCCAGAGCCTGCGTGTTGGACGACACCATCACCTGACCCTCGATCAACGGAATGGCGCTTTGCACTCCCTGGATCGCGGCAATGCTTTTGGCGATGTCGGCGTAGTCCGTAAACGGCTCACCCACGCGCTGCACGATGATGTGCCCGTTGAGGCCCATGATCTTCTCAAACAGGTCCTTACGGAACCCGTTCATGACAGCCATGACGATGATGAGCGTTGCAACGCCCAGCATGATGCCGAGGAACGAAAACCCCGCGATGACGGAAATGAAACCTTCCTTGCGCCGTGCTCTGAGATAGCGCCCGGCGAGCATCCACTCGAAAGCAGAAAAAGGCCCCGATCCGCCGGAGGGCAAGTCGTCCGCTGCCGCAGCCGCTGCGCCGAACCCTGAACCCGTCATCCTGCCCTCGCCGGCAATTGCTCGATGGCGCGCCGCTTCGCAATACCCTGTGGCGCGGTCATGGCCTTCTGCATGACGTTTTGCCCTATTTAGTACGCACGCGCGATCAGAACGTACTCCTTAGCCGCCTCACTGGTGAAAAGGCAGCGGCCCATCGCCTCGCTCTGCGACAATGGCGAATTGCGGATCGTGAGTTTCAGCGCCTTCAGCCGATCGGCGATGGCGTCCAGCGCGGCGCCCTCCGGCCGCGACCAAGCAGCCCGTACCCAACCTTTGAAGGCACCGCCTTCGTCCTCGGCTTCCGCCGCGCCAAAAAACTCGGCGAGTTCATCGAACGTCGAGATATTCGTGACGATGTTGCCGTCAAGCCGCGACTTCGCTTCGTTAAAGAGGGTTGCTTGAATGTCGTCGAGCAAAGCTTGAGCGCCCGAGACGAACTCAGAGCGCGGCGTCGTATTTGAAACGACCTTGTCACCCTCGCGCAGCTTATCGCGGCGCATATACGTGACATTGCCGCCGCTCGCATCGCGCCCGCCGATTTCGACGATGACGGGGGCGCCGCGACGCACCCAATTCCAACGCTTCTCCGCGGACTTCGTCGGTTTCGAATCGACAAGGACCCTTAGCCCCAGTGCCTTCAGCTCCTTCTCGAGAGACGCGCAATATTCGACCAGCGCCGCGTCCTCCGGCTTGTCACGAAGCATCGGCACGATCACGATTTGGCGCGGCGCGATCTTCGGCGGGAGACGCAGGCCATCATCGTCGCCGTGCGTCATGATTACGCCACCGATGAGCCGCGTCGACACACCCCAACTCGTCGTATGGCAGTATTCGAGTGCGCCACTGGCACTCTGGAACTTGATGTCCTGTGCTTCAGCGAAATGCGTGCCGAGATAGTGCGAGGTGCCGGCCTGCAACGCCTTGCCGTCCTGCATCATCGCTTCGATCGAATAGGTGTTGTCGGCACCCGGAAAGCGCTCGTTTGCAGGTTTCTCGCCCGCGATCACCGGCATCGCGAGCACATTCTCCGCGAACTCACGATAAACCTCAAGCATCTTCAAGGTTTCCGCCATCGCATCGTCGCGATCGGCGTGCGCCGTATGACCCTCCTGCCAGAGGAACTCGGCCGTTCGCAGAAACAAGCGCGTGCGCATTTCCCAGCGCACGACGTTCGCCCACTGGTTCACCAACAAAGGTAGATCACGATAGCTCTTGATCCAGCGCTGAAACGCGTCCCCGATGATCGTCTCGGATGTCGGCCGAACGATCAGAGGCTCTTCCAGCTTTGCTTCCGGATCGAGCACCAGCTTGCCGCCCTCGTTCTTGAGCCGGTGGTGCGTGACGACAGCCATCTCCTTCGCGAAGCCTTCAACGTGCTCGGCTTCCTTGGCGATAAAGCTCATCGGGATGAAGAGCGGGAAGTAGCAGTTGTCGTGACCGGTATCCTTGATGCGGGCGTCGAGCTCCGCCTGGATGCGCTCCCATACACCCCAGCCCCACGGCTTGATGATCATGCAGCCGCGCACTGGGCTCGTCTCGGCCATGTCGCCATCGCGAACGACGGCTTGGTACCAATCGGGAAAGTTCTGCTCGCGAGAAACGGAAAGGGCGCGCTTGCTCATCAGGCTGACCTCGATGCGCCCTGCTGAGATTTGTCGCGCGGAAAGGACCTCGAAAACAACATGCGGCGGGCTCGCTCTCACGCGGGCAGCGGCACCCGCATCGCTGATAGTGTGTGTTGACGTCAGCGGGCATAGCGGGTTGAGGCCCGCGTGGCAATGGCGCGGCGCAGCCGCTGGGTCTAGCAACCAACACTGACCGCTAAAGCATGGAAATCACGGTATAAACGATTGCAAATGTGATGGTCGCAACGGCCGTATTCACAGCCGCAATCTTGAGCAGGTTCACCGAATGGGGAGCGCTCTCCGGTGTGCCCGGCACGACCTCTCCCGACTCGCCCTGCGGCTTGGCGAAGAACGGCAACACCGCAAACAGCGTGATGAACCAGAGGCAGAAGTAGGTCGCCACCGCAATCGACGTTCGCATGGGTCCTCCTGCGAGCTTCAGTCCGAGGCGCCGCCCTAGATCTGCTCCAGTTCAACCAGCGTACCGCAAAAGTCCTTGGGGTGCAGGAACAGCACCGGCTTGCCGTGGGCACCGATCTTGGGTTCACCGCTGCCGAGGACACGCGCGCCCTGGGACTTCAGCTGATCGCGCGCCGCCAGAATGTCCTCGACCTCGTAGCAGACATGATGGATGCCGCCGTCCGGCGCTTTCTCAAGAAACCTGGCGATCGGAGAACCTTCTCCCAGCGGCTCCAGCAGCTCGATCTTGGTGTTGGGAAGCTCTATGAATACCACCGTGACGCCGTGCTCGGGCTGCGCCAGCGGAGCACCCACCTTGGCGCCCAGCGCGTTGCGGTAGACTGCCGAGGCCTTCTCCAGATCCTTGACCGCTATGGCCACGTGGTTCAGGCGTCCGATCATCAAAGGTCTCCGTGTAGTCCGCGCGTCACGCCCTAGCTTCCACCACGGTCACAAGCACTTTGACAACGGGTTTCTTGCCCCAGGCCTCGTTAACCGCTCCGCGCACGGCCTTATGCACGGCGTCCCGAACGAGTTCGATGTCGGAGCGGCGCTTGTTCGGGATCGACCGCAGCGTGCCATCCACCGCATCGAGCACGACCTCCCTCATGCTCTCGCCGTCCTCGTCCGCCAACGGCACCCCTTCTAGCACTACGTCCGGTTCGCCCAGAATGTCGCCACGCCGTGACAGCGCCATCGCGACCACGACAATGCCGACGAACGACAGCTTGCGCCGCGCCTTCACCGGGCCCTCGACGTCCGGCACGATCAGGTTTCCGTCGCGGTAAAGCCGCCCCACTGGGGCTTCGTCGATGATGCCGGCCGGATCCGGCCACAGCTTGACCATCTCGCCATTCAACACAGTGATCGCCTGCTGCGCGCCCCACGTCTTCGCGAGCCTCACATGCGCCTTTAGATGCCGCGCCTCGCCATGCATCGGAATGGCGATGCGTGGCCGAAGCCAGGAATACATCTCCTGTAACTCGCCCTGACGCGGATGCCCGGTGACATGCACCAGCGCCTCTGCGTCGGTGATGAGATCGACGCCGCGACGCGCAAGCCCGTTTTGCACCTTCGCCACCGCCCGCTCGTTGCCGGGGATCGTACGCGAGGAGAAAATCGCGAGATCCCCGGTATCGAGCGAAATGTCCGGATGCTCGTCCTCCGCGATGCGGGCCATGGCCGCGCGAGGCTCGCCCTGGCTGCCGGTGCACAACACGACAACCTTGTCGGACGGCAGGTCGGGGAAACGCTGCTGATCGAGATAGGTGAAGCTCTCAGGCAGATAGCCTGTCTCGATCGCGACCTGGATCACGCGGTGAAGCGCCCGGCCCGCGACGACGAGCGTGCGCCCGGCCGCCTGCGTCGCATCCGCAATGGCACGGATGCGCGCCACGTTGGAAGCGAACGTCGTGACAGCGACGCGCCTCGGCGCATTGGAAATGATCTTCGCGAGCGACCTTGCGACATCGGTCTCCGACGGCGAGCGTCCCTCGCGCAGCGCGTTGGTGGAATCGCACACGATCGCAAGCACGCCCTCTTCGCCGAGCGCCTTCAGCTTGGTTTCGTCGGGCGCATCCCCGATGAGCGGCGTTGAATCGAGCTTCCAGTCGCCCGTGTGGAACACGAGTCCGGCTGGCGTGCGGATCGCAACGCCACTCGGTTCCGGAATAGAGTGCGCGAGCGTGACGAATTCGACGTTGAACGGCCCCACGTCGAAGCGCCCGCCAAGCGGCACCTGCGTGATCGGCATGCGCGCGTTGCGGCCGAACTCGCCGTTCTTGGACTTGAGCATTCCAACCGTGAACGGCGTGCCATAGACTTGGCACTGAAGAGAAGGCCACAGGTCGAGGACGGCGCCGATATGGTCTTCGTGCGCGTGCGTCAGCACGAGGCCGGCAAGCGCCGCCTTCTCGCCGACGATAAAGCGCAAATCCGGCAGCACCACATCGGCACCCGGCTCATGCTCACCCGGAAAGGTGATGCCGAGATCGACCATCAGCCAACGCCGCGCCCCCTCCGGCCCGTAGCCGTAAAGGTAAGCGTTCATGCCGATCTCGCCGAGACCGCCGAGCGCCATGAACACCAGTTTGTCGCCGCCCCTGCCGCTCCTTGCCCCCTTGCTCATGCGTCACCGGCTTTCCTGGTGGGCGACCTGCACATCGCCATAGGTAATCTCGCGAACGGCGCCATTGATCTCAACGAGCAGGCCGCCGGCCGCCGACAGTCCGCGATACCTCCCCGCAACGGCGCCGTGATCGGTGTTGACGGTGACGGTTTCCCCGAGCGGGCCTGCACGTTCGATCCAGGCCGTCCGCACTTGCTCAAAACCGCTGCCGTTGTCCCAGATTTGCAGCCAGCGAGCGCTTTCCTCGGCAAGCGCGTCGAGTACGCCCTCAACCGTCGCACGCGGATCGTAGTGGGCAAGCGATATCGCCGCCCGTCCAAGATCGTTGGGTGCGCTGGCGACGTTGACGCCGAATCCGATCACGGCAAGAAACCCCGGCTCCCCTCGCGCCGTCGTGCTCTCAACCAAAATGCCTCCCGCCTTGGCAGTATCAATCAACAAATCGTTCGGCCACTTGAGACGCAAAGCTGCGCTTTCGGCAAGGGCGGTCGAAGATCGCACGGTATCAACAAGAGATATTCCCGCCACCAGCGAAAGTTCGCCCGCGCGACTTGGGCGCGCACCGCACAATAAGGCCAGGCTGGCATGTAGGTTCCCGGCAAGTGACGACCAAGCTCGCCCAGCACGCCCCTTGCCCTCGGTTTGGCGGTCTGCAACGACCCACAACGGCAGCGCCTCACCGGCAAGCGCGAGCCGCATCGCATCCCGGTTAGTGGAGCCGGTTTCCTCCAGCCGCAGGATGCGGTACCGCTCGACGTTCAATCGGCCTCCTAGAGCGATTGCGGCGACATGACCGAGGCAGCGGCTGCGGAAGCGGCATCGACGAGAGTACCACCGATGATCGGCAGCACGAACGCCACGATCAGCACTGCCGAAAGCGCCATCACAGCATAGGTCTTTGCTTCAACAGCTTCGAATGGCGCGGCTGCCTCGTCGAAGAACATGATCTTGACGATGCGCAGATAGTAAAAGGCACCGATGACGCTGGCGATGACGCCGATGACCGCGAGCGGATAGAGCCCCGCCTTGATCGCGGGCAGGAACGCGTACCACTTGGCCCAGAACCCGGCGAGCGGCGGAATGCCGGCCAGCGAAAACATCAGAATGGCGAGAATAGTGGCAAAGCCCAGGTTCGTCTTCGCAAGCCCGCTCAGCTCGGAAATATCTTCGACATTGCGCCCACCGCGTTTCATCGCCAGCACGCAGGCGAATGTGCCAAGTGTCATCGCGACGTAGATTGCAAGATAGATCAGCACGCCGGCCGTGCCTTCCGCGTTGTTGGCGGCAAGTCCGACGAGCGCAAATCCGACGTGGCCTATGGACGAATAGGCGAGCAGCCGCTTGATGTTCGTCTGACCGATGGCGGCGAAGGCGCCGAGCACCATCGAGGCGATCGACAGGAATATAATGATCTGCTGCCACTGGGATGCGACCGTCGGCAGCGCCGCGAGCGTGAAGCGCAGCACGAGTGCCATGGCCGCCACTTTCGCAGCACTCGCCAAGAAGGTCGTGACGGCGGTCGGCGAGCCCTGGTAGACGTCCGGCGTCCACATATGGAACGGCACAGCCGATATCTTGAAGGCGAGCGCCACGAGCACGAACACGAGCCCGATCGTGAGGCCGAGGTTCTGCGCCATGCCAGCTTCGCCCGCCGCCGTCGCGATCGCCGCAAAGCCCGTCGAACCGGTGACACCGTATACCAGCGACGCACCGTAAAGCAGCATGCCCGAAGACAGCGCGCCGAGGACGAAATACTTAAGACCCGCCTCACTTGAACGCACGTCGTCGCGGTGAAACGCGGCCATAACGTAAAGCGCCAACGATTGCAGCTCCAATCCGAGATAGAGCGCGATGAGATCGTTGGCCGAAATCATCACCGCCATACCGAGCGAGGCGCACAGCACCAGTACCGGATACTCGAACAGCAGAATCTTTTCGCGCGCAAACGGCTCGAACGTGAGGACGAGCGTTCCGGCCGCAGCGAGCAGCATCAGGACTTTCAGGAACCGCCCAAGCGCGTCGTTGACGAACGCTCCTTCGAACGCTGTCTGATTGCCGTCTGTGTAGATGACCGCAACAGTCGCCGCCAGCAGCACAGCCACCGCGAGCCAGGTGACAGTCCACCCGACGCCCTGCTTGTTGCGCGAGAATGCGCCGATCATCAGCAGCACCATGGCGCCGACCGCCAGGATCAACTCGGCGAGCACGGGGCGCAAGAAATCAAGTTCCATGCTTTAAGTTCCTAGCGTGCGGTTTCGAGCAGTGCCGCAGCGGGCTTTACGGCCGCCTCGTAGTTTTGGACCAGATTGCGCACGCTGACCGCCGTGACGTCGAGCACCGGCGCCGGGTAGACGCCGTAGAAAATCGTCAGGATGACGAGCGGCGCCAGGATCGCGATCTCGCGCGGCGACAGATCGAGCAGCGATTTGAGGCTGGGCTTGGTGAGCGGCCCAAAGATGACCCGCCGATAAAGGTAAAGTGCATAGGCGGCCGACAGGATTACCCCCGTTGTCGCCAAAATCGCAACCCACGTATTGGCGCCGAACGCCGACAGCAGCGTCAGGAACTCGCCGACGAACCCGCTCGTCCCAGGCAGGCCGACGTTCGCCATCGTGAACACCATGAAGGCGACCGCATACATCGGCATCCGCTCCACGATGCCGCCGTAGGCCGCGATCTCACGCGTGTGCAGACGGTCGTAGACGACACCGACGCACAGGAACAGCGCGGCCGAGACGATGCCGTGTGACAGCATCTGGAAGATCGCGCCGTCGATGCCCTGCTGCGAGGCGGTGAAGATACCCATAGTCACGAAGCCCATGTGGGCAACCGACGAGTAGGCGATGAGCTTCTTGATGTCCTCCTGCACAAGCGCAACGAGCGAGGTATAGATGATGGCGACGATCGACAGCGTGAAGACGAGCGGCGCGAGTTGCTCGGACGCGATCGGAAACATCGGCAGCGAGAAGCGCAGGAAACCGTAGCCGCCCATCTTCAGCAAAATGCCGGCCAGAATGACCGAACCAGCGGTCGGCGCTTCCACGTGCGCGTCCGGGAGCCAAGTGTGCACCGGCCACATCGGCATCTTTACCGCGAACGACGCGAAGAACGCGAGCCACAGCCACCACTGCATGTCGGGCGGGAACTTGGTGGCAAGCAGCGTCGGGATATCGCTCGTGCCCGCGTGCCAGTACATCGCCATCATGGCGAGCAGCATCAGCACCGAACCGAGCAGCGTGTAGAGGAAGAACTTGAAGCTGGCATAGACGCGCCGCTTGCCGCCCCATACCCCGATGATGAGGAACATTGGGATCAGGCCACCCTCGAAGAACAGGTAGAACAGAACCAGATCGAGCGCGCAAAAGACGCCGAGCATCAGCGTCTCGAGCACGAGGAACGCGATCATGTATTCCTTGACGCGATCCTCGATGGATTCCCAGCTCGCCAGAATGCACAGCGGCATCAGGAACGTCGTCAGGATAACGAACAGCATCGAGATGCCGTCGACACCCATCTTGTATTTCAGCGGTCCGAGCCAGTTGTATTCCTCGACGAACTGGAAGCCGGCGTTGGTCTTGTCGAAGTTCCACCAGATGAACAGCGAAACAAGGAACGTGATGATCGTGGTCCACAGCGCAATCCAGCGCGCGTTGTTTTTCGCCTCGCTGTTGAGACCCACGATGAGCAGCGCGCCCACAAGCGGCAGGAAGGTGACGACGGAGAGAATGTTGCTCATTTCAGGACCCCGCCGTAGATGAACCACGTCAGCAGGGCAGCAAGGCCGATCAGCATGGCAAAGGCGTAGTGATAGACGTAGCCGGTCTGTAGCCGCACGACCCGCCCCGTCACGCGCGCGACACCAGCTGCCGTGCCGTCGATCGCCCCGTCAATGACAGCGCCATCACCGCCCTTCCAAAGAAACCGGCCAATGGCGAACGCCGGCCGTACGAACAGAAAGTCATACAGTTCGTCGAAGTACCACTTGTTGAGCAGGAACAGATAGAGCGGCTTGAAGGCGCGCGCGGTCGCCGCCGGCAGCCACGGCGCGCCGATGTAATACACCCAGGCAATCGCAAAGCCCGTAAGCATCGCGAAGAGCGGCGTGAACGGCACCCACGAGGGCACCTCATGCATGTGATGCAGGATGTGGTTGCCCTCGGCCCGGAAGATTGAGGCACCCCAGAAGGCGGCCTCCTCGTGGCCGATGAAAAAGTCCTTGAACGCGAAACCCGCCACTACCGAGCCGAGCGCCAGTGCGCCAAGCGGGATGAGCATGCTCGGCGGGCTCTCGTGCGCGTGCTCGTAGGTGTGGTGGTCGGCGCGCGTGGTGCCGAAGAACGTCATGAAGATCAGGCGCCAGGAATAGAACGACGTCATCAGCGCCGCCACGACCAGAAGCCAGAACGCATAGTTGGATGGCGTGTGCGCAGCGTACGCCGCCTCGATGATGGCATCCTTCGAGTGGAAGCCCGCGAACCCCGCCACGTGCGGGATGCCGACGCCGGTCAGCGCCAGCGTGCCGATGACCATGGCCCAGAACGTCAACGGGATCTTGTCCTTAAGACCGCCCATCTTCCGCATGTCCTGCTCATGGTGCATGGCGTGAATGACCGAGCCGGCACCAAGGAACAAAAGCGCTTTGAAGAAGGCGTGCGTGAAGAGGTGGAAGATGCCGACGCCGTAGGCGCCCACGCCGCAGGCTACGAACATGTAGCCGAGCTGCGAGCACGTCGAATAGGCAATCACGCGTTTGATGTCGTTCTGAACAAGACCCACGGTCGCCGCGAAGAAGGCCGTGACCGCACCGACCAATGTGACAATCTCGAGCGCCGATGGCGCCAGCTCGAAGATCGGTGACAGGCGCGCGACCATGAATACGCCCGCCGTCACCATGGTCGCGGCGTGGATCAGCGCCGACACCGGCGTCGGACCCTCCATGGCGTCTGGCAGCCACGTGTGCAGAAGAAACTGGGCGCTCTTGCCCATGGCGCCCATGAACAGCAGAAGCGCCAGCGTCGTCAGAATGTCGACCTCGTAACCGGCAAACGTGAACGTCTTGCCGACCACGGTGGGTGCGGCCGTGAACACCGCATCCAGGTTGATCGAGCGGAAGACGAAGAACAGCCCGAAGATGCCGAGCGCGAAGCCAAAGTCGCCGACGCGGTTGACGACGAACGCCTTGATCGCCGCCGCGTTCGCCTCCGGCTTCTTGTACCAGAAACCGATCAGCAGGTACGAGGCGAGACCGACGCCTTCCCAGCCGAAGAACATCTGCAACAGGTTGTCGCTCGTCACCAGCATCAGCATGGCGAACGTGAACAGCGACAGGTACGAGAAGAAGCGCTGCCGGCTGTCGTCCTCGTGCATGTAGCCGATCGAATAGAGGTGCACGAGCGCCGAAACGGTCGTTACGACGACCAGCATCACTGATGTCAGCGTGTCGATCCGCAGCGACCAGAAGCTGTCCAGCTCACCGGATTGTATCCACCGCAGAATCTGTACCTTGTGCGTCTCGTGCCCGAAGCCAACCTGCACCAATGCGACCCACGACAGCAGCGCCGCAACCATCAGCAGTGCGGTGGTGATGACCTCGGCCGGTCGAGCGCCGATGACACGCCCGAGCAGGCCCGCGATCAGCGCGCCGATGAGCGGCAGGAAGACGATGAGAGTGTAGATCATCCCCGCCTCAACCCTTCATCAAGTTGACGTCTTCGACCGCGATCGAGCCACGATTGCGGTAGTAGACGACGATGATCGCGAGCCCGATGGCCGCTTCAGCCGCCGCGACCGTCAGCACGAACAGCGCGAAAACCTGGCCCACGAGGTCGACATTGAAGTGCGAGAACGCCACGAGATTGATGTTGACTGCGAGCAGCATGAGCTCGACAGACATCAGGATGACGATGACATTCTTACGATTGAGGAAGATGCCGAACATGCCGAGCGTGAACAGGCACGCCGCGACCGTCAGATAGTGCCCAAGTCCGATTGTCATTGTTCCCCTCCCGACGGCGCTGTGGTGCCGCCGAGCCCGCCAAGCATCCAGACGATGAAACCGGCCGCCATGGCGATCATGGCGAACCCGAAGACCTTGCTTTTCAGAGACCCGCCACCAGGAGCCACACTGGCCGGGCGGCCCGCGGCCTTTTCCTTTTCCGCCTTGCGTCGGCGCGCTTCCTCAAGGGAGGTAATGCGCGGATCGTGCTGTCCGTCGCCCGTCGTCATTCGGCGGCCTCCTTGGGCTTGGCCGGCGGCACGACCGATCCGCCGCTCGGCACCTTGACGACTTCGAGCCCAGTCTTGGGCCCGCGCGCCACCTGAGCCGTGATCGACTGGCGCTTCACGCCCTCACGATGCCTAAGCGTCAGAACGATGGCGCCGATCATCGCGACCAGAAGCACCATGCCCGCGATCTGGAAGAAGTAGACGTATTTCGTATAGAGGATCTGCCCGAGCGCCTCGGTATTCGTGACGCCCGCCGGAATGGCCGACGCCGCTGCCGTCACCGGCGCAGTCGTGAAGCCGTGGAACAGGAACAGCGCAACGAGCTCGGCCAGCACGATGCCGCCGACGAGCGCGCCGACCGGCGCGTTCTTGATGAAGCCCGCCTTGAGCTCCGCGAAGTCCACATCGAGCATCATGACGACGAACAGGAACAAAACCGCCACGGCGCCGACGTAGACGACGACGAGCAGCATGGCCAGGAACTCGGCTCCCAGCAGCACGAACAGGCCGGCGGCGTTGAAGAACGTCAGGATCAGGAACAGCACGGCGTGCACCGGGTTCTTGGCGATGATGACCATCGCCGCCGACGCGACCGCGAGCACCGCAAAGAGATAGAAGAACGCCCCAAGCATCAGGCCCCCACCGCGCGTTGCTGTCCCAGACCAGCTTCGGCAACGACCCTGTCGATGAGCGCGCGAACCGCCAGCGAGTAACCTTCGCGCGTGCGCGAAAAATGCTCTGAGGCCAGATAGCGCCTGTGGAAGCGGAGATGTGCCAGCATGGCCTCGGTCCAAATCTTATCGTTCTTGCTCGTGGACAGGATCGACTCGAACGCGAACAGCATGTTCGCGACGAAGTAGGTATAGGCCACCCACGGCTCGGAACGCGTGTCTGTCGAATCGATCTTGCCGAGAGAAGGGCGCGCGAACGCCGGATTATCGATCGCGCTCTTCAGGTAGTCCCGGAACGTGTCGCTTGCCGTCGCCTCCGCTTGCGCCAGCCGGGCGCTCCTGATCTGCATCCAGACGAGCAGCAATGCGGCGGTCGCCACGACCGCCTGCAGTATCGTTCCGACCTGCGTCAACTGCTCAAGCGTCATCGCTCCAGCACCCCAATGCCCGCACGCCCTACCGGTACTTCGCGTCGAGTTCGATATTCTTCGCGATCTCGCGCTCCCAGCGGTCGCCGTTCGCGAGCAGCCGCTCCTTGTCGTAGAAAAGCTCTTCCCGCGTCTCAGTCGCGAATTCGAAGTTCGGCCCTTCGACGATGGCATCCACCGGGCAGGCCTCCTGGCACAGCCCGCAATAGATGCACTTGGTCATGTCGATGTCATAGCGCGTCGTCCGCCGCGTGCCGTCGTTGCGGCGCGGACCCGCTTCGATCGTGATCGCCTGCGCCGGACAGATTGCCTCGCACAACTTGCAGGCGATGCAGCGTTCCTCGCCGTTGGGATAACGCCTCAGCGCATGTTCGCCGCGAAAGCGCGGGCTGAGCGGCCCCTTCTCGTAGGGGTAGTTGAGCGTCTTCTTCGGCGTGAAGAAGTAGCGCATCGAAAGCCCGAACGCCTTCACAAACTCGACGAGAAAGAGGGACTTGATGCCTTGTGCGATATTCATGGTGCCGCTCCCGTTGCGGGCTCACCAAAGACGAACAAACCGATCATGTAGCCGATAACCGGCAGGATCACGAGGTCCAGTCCACCGACGATGCCCAGAACGCGCTTGGTTTCTGGCTTTTCAACCCGGCCCGCAAGCGCTTTCAGTACAAACCAGTTGGCGACGCCAAATGCGGCACCGATCAACATGCCGATGACCTGTGGTGTCATGGCGCGAGCCCTCCGAAGTGCAGCACCGACGCCGTCAACACCACCATCAGCAGCGAGAGCGGCAGGAACACTTTCCAGCCAAGACGCATGAGTTGATCGTAGCGGTAGCGCGGCACGAAAGCCTTCACCATCGCGAACATGAAGAAGACGACGACGCACTTGCCGATGAACCACAGGATGCCCGGCACCGCGTTGAGCGGCCACACGTCGAGCGGCGGCAGCCAGCCGCCGAGGAAGAAGATCGTCGTCATCGCGCACATGGTGACGATGGCGACGTACTCGCCCAGCATGTAGAGCAGGTACGGCGTCGATGAGTATTCCACCATGAACCCGGCGACGAGCTCGGACTCCGCTTCGGGAAGATCGAACGGCGGACGGTTCGTCTCGGCCAGCGCCGAGATGAAGAACACAATGAACATCGGGAACAGCGCCAGCCAGTGCCAGTCGAAAAGCGAGGCCGGCAGGCCTGCGTGCGTGCCGATGCCCGTCCTCTGCGAATTCACGACATCGGTGATGTTGAGCGAGCCGACCAGCAGCAGCACGCAAATGATGACGAGACCGATCGAGACCTCATAGCTCACCATCTGCGCGGCCGAGCGCAGACTGCCCATGAAGGGATACTTCGAGTTCGACGCCCATCCGCCCATGATGATGCCGTAGACGCCGAGCGAGGAGATCGCGAGCAGGTAGAGCACGCCGACATTCATGTCGGAAATGACCCATTTGCCCCAGATGTTCTCGTTGACCGGGATCACGGCCCAGGCCGCGAGCGCGCACGTCGCTGTCGCAAGCGGCGCCAGCAGGAACACGGCCTTGTCCGAGCCCGCCGGAATCAACGGCTCCTTCAGCACGAACTTCAACAGATCGGCGAACGACTGCAGCAGGCCAAAAGCGCCCACCACGTTCGGGCCGCGACGCAACTGCACGGCCGCCCAGACTTTGCGATCCATGAGCAGCAGAAACGCGATGATGACCAGCAGCAACACCAGCAGCAACGCCGAGAAGCCGATAAGCGCCAGGAGCGTCCAGCCATAGTCGGTCATGAAGGCGGAAAACGTTTCCAGCATCATCCTACTCCGCCGCGCTCAGCTTCTGGTCGCGCGCAGCGCGCAACGCACTCATCCCGGCCATGACGGCGGATGCGCGCGCGATCGGGTTCGTCAGATAGAAGTCGGTAATCGCGGGTGCGAATGGCTCGTTCGACGCCGAGGCCGAAAGCTTCGCCAGCGTCTCAAGCCCCGTCACGGAGCGAACTTCAACCGTATCGAGTGCCGCAAGCTGCGGTGCAGCCTTGTACATGACCGCCCGCAACTGAGCGAGGTTGTCGTAAGGCAGCGTCTGTCCGGCACGCGCCGATAGCGCGCGAATGATCGTCCAGTCTTCCTTGGCTTCGCCCGGCGCAAAGGCCGCTTTTACGGTTTGCTGCGCGCGACCTTCCGTGTTGACGTAGGTCGCCGACTTTTCAGTATACGTCGAGCCGGGAAGAACGACGTCTGCGCCAAGCGCACCCGCGTCGCCGTGACTGCCCTGATAGATGACGAACGAAGAATTGAGCCCCGAAAGATTGCACTCGTCCGCGCCGAGCAAGTAGACGACATCCATTCCGCCCGAAAGAATGCCGGTGATGTCCTTGCCTCCCTTGGCGGGCACGAAGCCGAGGTCAAGGCCTGCGACGCGGGCGGCAGCCGTGTGCAGCACGCTGAAGCCGTTCCAGGCACCGTCCTTGCCGGCCGACGCCGCAAGCTGGAGGCGCGCCGCAAGTGACAGGATCGCAAGCCCATCGGCCCTCGCGAACGCACCCTGGCCTATAATGACCATCGGTTTCTTCGCGGCCTTCAGAACGTCCGCGAAGGGGTGCTTGCCGTTGGCGATCTGCTGCAGCGTGTCGGGACCGGCGCCTAAGTATTCAAAGGGATACGTGAGGTCGGCGCGCACACCGATGAGACCGACGCACAACCCCCCTGCGCGCCAGCGCTTGCGGATGCGCGAATTGAGAACCGGCGCCTCTACGCGCGGGTTCGACCCGACGATCAGGATGGCATCAGCCTGCTCGATACCCTCGATCGTCGCATTAAAAACGTAGCTTGCGCGCCCGAGCTTGGGATCGAGCTTGTCGCCCGCCTGCCGGCAATCGAGCGAGGTAACACCAAGCCGTGTCAGCAGATCCTTGAGCGCGAACATCTCTTCCGCGCCGGCAAGATCGCCCGCGATCGCTGCGATCTTTTCAGGCGCGGTTGATTTGAGCTTTTCGCCGACGAGGGTCAGCGCGGCATCCCAACTTGCGGGTTCCAGCCGCCCGTTCCGGCGCACGTAGGGCTGGTCAAGCCGCTGCGTCTTGAGGCCATCGGCGATGTGCCGCGTCTTGTCGGAAATCCATTCTTCGTTCACCGCGTCGTTGTTGCGCGGCAGAATGCGCATGACCGTCGGGCCGCGCGTGTCGACCCGGATCGCGGAGCCGACCGCGTCCATCGCATCGACGGTCTCGGTCCCTGTCAGCTCCCAGGGCCGCGCGTTGAAAGCCCACGGCCGGTGAGTCAGCGCGCCGACGGGGCACAGATCGACCGCGTTCGCGCTCATTTCCGACAGGATGCCGTTTTCCAGATAGGTGGTGATCTCAGCGTCCTCGCCGCGCGAGATGAGGCCCAGCTCCTCCACGCCCGCCACCTCCGTCATGTAGCGGACGCAGCGCGTGCAGTGGATGCAGCGCGTCATCATCGTCTTGATGAGCGGACCGATGTGCTTTTCTTCGACCGCCCGCTTGTTCTCGTGATAGCGCGAGCCGCCAAGCCCGAACGCCATCGCCTGGTCCTGCAAATCACACTCACCGCCCTGGTCGCAGATCGGACAGTCGAGCGGGTGGTTGATGAGCAGGAATTCCATCACGCCCTCGCGCGCCTTTTTGACGAGCGGCGAATTGGTGCTGACGACCTTGGCCGAACCGTCCTTGTTCGGCGGCAGATCGTTGACGAGCATGGCGCAGCTCGCGATCGGCTTCGGCGAACCCTGCACCTCGACAAGGCACATACGGCAGTTGCCAGCGATCGAAAGCCGCTCATGATAGCAGAAGCGCGGTATGACGGCGCCGGCTTCTTCGCAGGCGTGCATCAGCGTGGTGCCGTCCTCCACCTCGATCGGCTTGCCGTCGACGATGAGTTGCTTGGCCATGCCTACTCCGCCGCCTCTTTGCGATGCCGCGCCTGATACTGATCGATCCGCGCCTCGATCACGGGACGGAAATTCTTGATGAGGCCCTGTACGGGCCACGCCGCCGCATCTCCCAGCGCGCAAATCGTGTGACCCTCGATCTGCTTCGTGACTTCGAACAGCAGGTCGATCTCGCGCTTCTCTGCCTGTCCGCGCTCCATGCGGTCGAGCACGCGCCACATCCAACCCGTGCCCTCGCGGCAGGGCGTGCACTGCCCACAACTCTCGTGCTTGTAGAAGTAGGCGATGCGCCGGATCGCGGCGATGATGTCAGTCGACTTGTCCATGACGATGACGGCGGCTGTGCCAAGGCCGGAGCCGATCTTGCCCAGTGCGTCGAAGTCCATCGTCGCACTCGTTGCCTGCTCCGCCGTTATGCAACGGACCGATGACCCGCCGGGTATGACAGCCAGCAGGTTGTCCCAGCCGCCGGTCACGCCGCCGCAATGCTCCTCGATAAGCTCGCGCAGCGGAATGCCCATCTCTTCTTCCACCACGCACGGGCGCTCCACGTGCCCCGAGATCTGGAAGAGTTTGGTGCCGGTATTGTTCGGGAGGCCGAGTTCCGCGAACCAAGCCGAGCCCCGCCGCAAAATTTCGCCGACAACCGCGATGCTTTCCACGTTGTTGATCGTCGTCGGCGCGCCGTAGAGGCCGACATTCGCCGGAAACGGCGGCTTCAAGCGCGGCTGGCCCTTCTTGCCTTCAAGGCTCTCGAGCATCGCCGTCTCTTCGCCGCAGATGTAGGCGCCGGCGCCGTGGTGGACGTAGAGATCGAAATCCCAGCCGTGCACGTTATTTCGGCCGATGAGACCCGCGTCATACGCTTCGTTGATCGCCCGCTGCAGCGCCTCGCGCTCACGGATGTATTCGCCGCGCACGTAGATGTAGCTCGTGTGCGCGCGCATCGCGAATGACGCGAGCAGCGCGCCCTCGATCAGCAGATGCGGATCATGACGAAGGATCTCGCGGTCCTTGCAGGAACCGGGTTCGGACTCGTCAGCGTTGATGACGAGATAGCTCGGCCGCGAATCGGCCTTCGGCATAAACGACCACTTGAGCCCGGTCGGAAAGCCAGCTCCGCCGCGCCCCCGCAAACCCGACTTCTTCACCTCGTCAATGATGTAGTCATGGCCCTTGTCGATGAAGAATTTGGTACCGTCCCAAGCGCCGCGTTTCAGCGCGCCCTTGAGGCTTACGTCGTGGAAGCCGTAGAGATTGCGGAAGATGCGATCGCGATCAGACAGCATCGTTTGCCCGCCTCCCGGCCGAAAAGCCTGCGGCGATCAGGAAGCTGATCGCCAGCAGCACGGCGCCAAAGAGCCCGAGCCACTGTTCGCCGCCCGCCGCCCATGACACCAGCCCCGACGCGGCCAGCGTCGTCAGGCACCAGAACTGCAGCAGCGAATGGTTGCCATGCGGCCAGAGTGCTTCGACGAGCGCCGATAAGCCGAGCGTTCCGATCATGCCGATCAGCCAAGCGTGCGTTGGGTTCATGTGCCCTGCGACGAACTGTGTCGCGGCATGATAGAGCAGCACCGCCGCGACACCAGCGATCACGAAGCGCATGGCACGGACCCAGGGCGCGCTGTTGATCGTCTGCTTGATGCGATCGCGCGGCTTGCCGCCGCCATTCTGCGGAGATGTATCGCTCATCGCTTCACCCTTTCGGCCGCTCGCCGATGGCGCTGTCGGGCCGCCAACCGGTGGCAAGCTTCTGACACTGCTCGATCCATTTGTCGCGCGCGATCCGGCCCTTGAACCCGTCCATCTGCGTTTCGAACCAGGCGACATCGGAGGGCGTCCACCTGGCAATCTGATCGAAATGCCAGATGCCCATGTCGTTGAGCTTCTTCGCCAGGGCGTCACCGACGCCCCATATAAGGCCGAGATCGTCGCCCTTGCCGGCGCGCGGCTCCTTCAGCAGCTCGGGCATGGAAGCAGCGCCGCCGCTTGCCGGCGACCGCTTGGCGTATTCCGCCTTCATCTTCTCCAGCGCATCGGTTGAAAGCGGTGCGCCCGTGCCGCGCGCGTTGAGTTCCTTGACGAGGCCCGCATTGGCCATAGCTGTCAGCGCCGCCGGATGCAGCTTCCCACCGTCGGGAGACGACGGCGACGTGCCTTCCGCCACGGCAGCCTTGTGCGCGGGAGATGCAAGCGCGGACGGCTGAACAATTTCGACGGCTTCTGCCTGCTCGCTTGCAGCAAACCTGTGACGCCAGGCCCCGATGACCGAACCGTCGTAGAGTGAGGGATCGGTGAGCGTTGTCGGCCCGCCTGCCGGGCAGGAGGCGCGCCGGCCAATCTGCGAACCGGGCTTCGGCGGCTTGCCTTTCTCGTAACCGTCGATGACGACGTCCAGCGTCGCCGGCGTCAGGTCCTCGTACGTATCCTTGTAGATCTGAACCACCGGTGCATTGGCGCAATTTCCGATGCACTCAACCTCTTCCCACGAGAACGTGCCGTCGGGACTCAACTGATGCTGCTCTTCCGCGATGCGCCGTTTGCAGACCTCAACGAGCGCGCGCGAGCCGTTGAGCATGCACGGCGTCGTGCCGCAAACCTGGATGTGCGCCTTCGAGCCGACCGGCGAGAGCTGGAACATCGTGTAGAACGTCGCGATCTCCAGACCGCGAATATGGGCCATGCCGAGCATGTCACAGACGCTGCGGATCGCCGGTTCCGGTAGCCAGCCGCCGCTCTGTTCCTGCGCTCGCCACAGCAGCGGAATGATCGCGGACGCCTGCTTGCCCTCCGGATACGTGGCGATCACGCCCTTGGCCCACGCCATGTTCTCCACGGTGAAGGCGAAATGTTCCGGTTGATCGGGATGAAGACGGCGGACGGCCATCGACGAAGTCCTCGCAACGTCACACTAAATATCGCCGGATCGCCACACGGCCACGTCAAACGGCGGCCAACTCATGGCCACTGACATACCCCCGACTCTTGCGCGGAGATTAACCTTGCCGCAGCCGCACGGTCCAGTGTGTGCGTGACTGATAAGCACGCATTCAGCGCGCCTTAGGCCTAAGGCATGAGTTTGTGTCGCTGACCTGCGTCGTGGTGCGACGAAAAGCGCGCATCGAAAGCCGCGGTTACCCTAGGGCTGGCTATTGGGCGGCAGATTTGGATTGGTCGGCAACAGACCACGCCGCTGCAGCGTCTCGGCTGGGCGCTCAGTCGCCCAACGACGCTCCGAATAGCCGAGCGGAACAGCAAGCCAACCTAGCAGCAACAGAAATGTGACGATGGGCACGAGGAACAGGCCGATCTGCGAGCCGACCCGCAAGAAGCCCGTCCACACCGCCGCCAGGATCACGCCGAACGCGATGATGAACCAGCCTCCCTCTTCCGCGCCGCGGGCGGTCGCAAACAGCAGCCCGGCCGCCAGTCCCGCGAGCCCGATCAGCACCGGCACGATTGGAAGATCCGCCTGCAACGCCCCCATCGGCCAGCCGTTGGACTTTGCGAATAGCCGGTAGGTGGCGAGACTCAAGCCCCAGCCGAGCGCCATAACGGCCAGCAGGAACAGGTTGTCAACGAGCAGCATGGCGGTACCCAGTCCGTGCGTACGTTATCCAAAGGCCCTGAAGTGGGCGGCCCTGCGAATTGTTTTGGCAGGGCTTTGCGGCAGGCGCTAGTCGCCTCGCCGCCAAGGTTAACTTCGGCTTGCTGCTGAAACTACAGCAGCGCCCAGTCGTCGGCCCAGATCGCCCAGGCTACAATGGCCGCGTTGGCGACCATGTGAGCCGCTATCGGGTCGGAAAGCCGCTTGGTGCGGTACATCAGCAGCGCGAATAGGGCGCCCGACAAGGTCGCAGAGATCCACCGCTCGTGCATGAGGCCGAACGCCAGCGACGACACGACGAACGCGAGCGGCCGGAACGTACCGATTGCCACCGTCTCGAACCGGTTCGAAATGAGGGCACGAGCAAGGTAGCCGCGAAATGCCAACTCTTCCGCAATCGGAACGAGCACGGCCGACCCGAACGCGCGTAGCGATATCCAAAGTGCCGCGACCCAGGCCGGTAGCGTCGCGAGCCAGGCGCCGAGTGCGACAGGTTCGTCGGTGGCAGGCTCAGAAGCGATCCAGGCCACCGCCACGGCGAGGCCTGCCAAAACCGACAGCGGCGAGACGGCTCCAACCAGCGGCCGAAGCGCGTCTCTAAAGAGCCAAATCGCCAACGACACGCTGGCGACCTTGAGCGCGTACAGCCACTGGTCATGCGGCACGAACGCCGAGGCTACGACACTGGCCGCCATCAGAGCCATGAACGGCGAAAGGTAGGCCAGCATGACCGAGGTCGCCGTGTCGACGCCGGCGGCCTGCGCAACGCGGACGCGCCTCTCCGCTCGGAAGTACGCAACCCGTCGCGAAACCGCAATCAGCCCTATGGTGACAAACAGGAACGCGATCCAGCCCGCTTGCGAGTGAAAGCCGCCGAGCGCTATCGCCGGAGAGATGTGCGCGCCGATGCTGACGAGAGCCGCGATACGCACGGCGTTGAGGAGCCAGATGGTGGCAATGCCGGCGGGAAACAGCAGAAGCACATGTGGGAAACGCAGTTCGCGCCGCGCCGTCCACAAATAGATGGCGACGAACACAACGATGAGCCCGGCGCCTTCATAGCCCGAACACGGTGCCAGGATGTAGACACGGAAGTCCCCGACACCAAGCAGCTTCTCTTCCGGCACGAGGATGACGGATGGCTCGTAAAGCGTGAGCAGCCAGTGCGAAAGCGACAGCGTCGCGCCCGCAAGGCTTTCCCACCCGTCCTGCGCCAGCCGAGCTGCGAAAAGGACCATGAGAGCACCAGCGATCGAGATCGCAAGCTCGATCGGCGCGCGCCGGGGGAGAGTAAGCAGGAACTTCGGGGACGCGATGAGGAAAATCTGCGACGCGCCCGTCGCGACGAGCAGCGCCGTATAGATCAGGTGCGCCCCAATCGGTTCGCCCGACATTTGCGAAACGATGTGGCGCGCAATGATGAGCGCGACGACACAAGCGATATTGAAGACGACATATGCCGCGAACGGCTGGGCGGCCCCATCTGCTTCGCGCGCCGCCAGCAACTCGTGCCGCGTCGGCCAGGCCACGACACAGAACAACGCGAATGAGATGATGGCGATGCGCGCAAACGCGATCGCAAAGCCGATCGGGTCCTGCCAAAGCGCGCGCGTGTGCGGAACGCCGGGCATGAGCGTGATCAGTGCCAGTTCAAGCCCGATCAACGCCGCGACAAGAATAACACCGACCGAGCCGCGAATCCGCTCGCGACGCAAGCCGGCGTCCAAGGCCAGTGTGCGCATGTGATGCCCTCGTCGCGCGGCTGGCAATTCTTCGAGCGCCCGCTACGGCGCGCAACCGGCAAGCCTCAAGCCGGTCGGCGGCCCGTTGCGGGCGACGAACCTAGCGGCGATTGCGGCGATGCGCGATCGCAGCTACGCACGCGACGAGAGCCATCGCGGCGATGCCCGCCGAGGCATCGATTTCGGGAGCAGCATTGCCGCCGCCACCGCCGCCACCACCGCCGCCACCGAAAATGATGCCGATGATGTCTCCGAGCAGCCCCGCCGAGGCCGGCGTCGACACAATCGCGCTCGCAACCAGCGCGCTTGCCAGAATCTGCAACTTGGATGTGAACTTCATTATTCTGCCCTTTTGAGACGCGTCCCTGGCGGTATGCAAACCGCCGCCGGAGAAGATAGACGTCTCGAAAGAGTGAACAGCGTTAGCTTGTAGTTAACCTGAATATCCCGGCCGATCCTATGTAGGACATGAAGCGATGGGATTTTCGGTCACGCAACCTATCGATCTATCTCGCCAAACACGATATCGAGCGAGCCAAGGATGGCGGACACGTCCGCCAGCATGTGGCCGCGGTTGAGGAAGTCCATGGCGGCCAGATGTGGGAAGCCAGGCGCGCGGATCTTGCAGCGGTACGGCTTGTTGGAGCCGTCGGCCACCAGATAGACACCAAACTCTCCCTTGGGCGCCTCGACCGCCGCATAGATTTCGCCGGGCGGAACGTGGAAGCCTTCCGTATAGAGCTTGAAGTGGTGGATAAGCGCCTCCATCGAGCGCTTCATCTCGCCCCGCTTCGGCGGCACGACCTTCTTGTCGTTGGCTACGTGCGGCCCCTGCCCTTTTGCCGATTTGAGCTTAGCACACGCCGCCTTCATGATCTTCACGCTCTCACGCATCTCCTGCATGCGGATGAGATAGCGATCGTAACAGTCCCCGTTCTTGCCGATGGGAATATCGAAATCGAACTCTGAATAGCACTCGTACGGTTGTGACTTTCGCAAGTCCCAAGCCGCGCCGGAGCCGCGCACCATGACGCCCGAGAAGCCCCACGCGAAGGCATCATCAAGCGAGACAACCCCGATATCGACGTTGCGCTGCTTGAAGATGCGGTTCTCGGTCAGGAGCTTGTCGATATCGTCGACGACCTTGAGGAACGGATCGCACCAGGACGCGATATCATCGATGAGTTTCTCGGGCAGGTCCTGGTGTACGCCGCCGATGCGAAAATACTTGGCATGCATTCGGCTGCCGGAGGCCCGTTCGTAGAACACCATCAGTTTCTCGCGCTCTTCGAAACCCCACAGCGGCGGGGTCAGCGCGCCGACGTCCATTGCCTGCGTCGTGACGTTCAGAAGATGCGACAGGATGCGGCCGATCTCAGAATAGAGCACGCGAATAAGCTGCGCCCGATATGGCACCTCAATGCCAAGCAGCCTTTCCGCCGCAAGGCAAAATGCGTGCTCCTGGTTCATCGGCGCGACATAATCGAGGCGGTCGAAGTAGCCTATCGCCTGCAGATACGTCTTGTGCTCAATCAGCTTCTCTGTGCCGCGATGGAGAAGTCCGATGTGCGGGTCAACCCGCTCCACCACTTCCCCGTCGAGCTCAAGCACGAGACGCAGCACGCCGTGCGCCGCCGGGTGCTGCGGCCCGAAATTGATGTTGAAATTGCGGATCTCGGTTTCGGCCATTGTCTCACTCTTTGTCCGATTCGCCGGAAACCATTGCGATGAACTCGGCTTCCGTCAGCCGTCTCGTCGCGTTGGTGAAGTCGTAGTAGTCCGGCTTGCGGTCGATGAAGATTTCCGTCGTCAACGACAAGTTACCCGGATCGTCGACCGTACCGGCGCTGACGCCGAAGTAGCCGAACGACGGGGCGGAATAAAAAAGGTGTGTTCCACATCTCTTGCAAAACTGCCGCTCGGCCCATTCGGACGATTTGTAGATCGCGACGTTTTCGTCGCCGGTGACCGACAGCGCACCCTTGACCTTGATCGAAAGCGCCGGCCCGCCCGTCCAGCGACGGCACATCGTGCAATGGCAGGCGTCAATCTCCGGCTCGGCCGCCTCGAATGCAAATTGCACCGCGCCACAGAGGCACTGTCCATTGAACGTCTGCGCCATCACGTTGTCCTCCGCATGACGGTATCAACGCGCGCACGCTTCGCTTTTTCGTTCACGCGGCTTTCGAACTTCTCCCAGTTCACGATCATGCGTTGATGATCGCCTTCACCGATGAGATCGAGCCCGTCGTGAGCCTTGACGTGGAAGTGGATGCGCCGGCCGTCGACTTTTGTGCATTCGGCTTCGACCGTGACAGTCTGCCCCGGCAGCGTCGCGGCGAGATGCGATACGTCGATATGCACGCCCAGCGAACCCTCGCCGTCGTCCAGGTGCGGGGCAAGCACGTGCAGGCACGTCCATTCCATCAGCCCGACCATGAAGCCAGTAGCGAACACGGTCGGCATCTGCTGGAACTCGTGCGCCTCGGGATAGAGGTGTGGCACGGTCTTCGTCGCGGGGATGCGAAACGCAAACTCCGTCTTGGCGCCCGGCTGCAAGGTTGGCTTCATGCGTGCTCCGCCTCTCACGCCTGGGTAAGTTCGCCGAACCAGCGGAACAGCCCGTAGGCGGTCGCTCCCGCAGACACGAGCCCGGTGAAGAACGACATCATGCTGGCGCCTTGTGTCCACCCGATGAGCGGATAGATCACTTCGCCCAACAGAGCCACCGCAAGCACCCCAACGGGAATGACGATCAGCGCATAACCCGACCGGCGACCGAAATAGCCGACCGCGAGGCCGGCGAGCGCCCGCGGCCAGTCAACAACGACGGCCGCCAGAACGATGACAGCGGCGATGAGCTTGGCAACCGTATCGTCCATCGACGCACTCAGCCTTTTCCGCCGCTGGCTTTCTCGTCGCCCGGCAGCACATGGCTCGGCCCTTCCCACGGACTTTCGAAATCGAAGTCGCGGAACTCCTGCGTCAGCCTGACGGGCTCGTACACGACGCGCTTGGCCTCATCGTCGTAGCGCACCTCCACGAAGCCGGTGAGCGGGAAGTCCTTGCGCAGCGGATAGCCCTGGAAACCGTAGTCCGTGAGCAAACGGCGAAGGTCAGGGTGGCCGAAGAAGCGTATGCCGTACATGTCATAGGCTTCCCGCTCATACCAGTTGGCCGCTGGGTACACCGCATTCACGCTCGGCACCGGCGTTGTCTCATCGGTCGCGACCTTGACCCTCAAACGTTGGTTCAGACGCGGCGACAGCAGATGATAGACGACGTCGAAGCGCTTTTCCCGCTCCGGATAGTCGACGCCGCAGATGTCGATCAGCACCGCGAACTGGCACTTGGGATCATCGCGCAGCCTCGTCAGAGTCTCGATGATTTTGTCGGCCGCAACCGTGATCGTCACTTCGCCATGGGCGACGTGAGCCGTCCCCCCGGCTATCGCGCCCGCCTGCTCGCTTAAAGCCGTCAAATCGGACATGCATCACATCCTGTTGCGTCGACCAGTCGGACCGAGCGCCGACTTATCTTTCGATCGTCCCGGTCCGGCGGATCTTACGTTGCAGCAGCAGCACGCCATAGACCAGCGCCTCTGCCGTCGGCGGGCAACCAGGCACGTAGACGTCGACCGGCACGATGCGGTCGCAGCCGCGCACAACTGCGTAGGAATAGTGATAGTAGCCGCCACCGTTGGCGCACGATCCCATGGAGATCACATATCGCGGCTCCGGCATCTGGTCGTAGACCTTGCGCAGCGCCGGCGCCATCTTGTTCGTGAGCGTGCCGGCGACGATCATCACATCCGACTGGCGCGGCGAGGCGCGCGGCGCAAACCCGAAGCGTTCCAGATCGTAGCGCGGCATCGACGCCTGCATCATTTCAACCGCGCAGCACGCGAGCCCGAACGTCATCCACATCAGCGAACCGGTGCGAGCCCAGTTGATGAGGTCGTCCGTCGTGGTGACGAGGAAGCCCTTGTCCGCAAGCTCGTTGTTGACTTCGGTGAAGAATGGATCGTCGGGCCGGATGATGCCGCCCCCCCCTGCGCCCTCGCGCACCTTGTCGAAGGCGGGCACGAACAGTCCGTTGTCGCCCGCGCCGATCACTCCCATTCGAGCGCACCCTTCTTCCACTCGTAGATGAAGCCGATGGTGAGCACGGCAAGAAACACCATCATCGACCAGAAGCCGAACGCACCGATCTCCTTGAACGCCACCGCCCAGGGGAACAGAAACGCGATCTCAAGATCGAAAATGATGAAGAGGATCGAGACGAGGTAGAAGCGCACGTCGAATTTCATGCGCGCATCGTCGAACGCGGCGAAGCCGCATTCATAGGCCGAGACTTTTTCCGGATCGGGGTTGTTCACCGCGACGAGGAAAGGCGCGATCATCAAGGCGGCGCCGATGGCCAAGGCGACGCCGAGGAAGATCACGATCGGCAGGTAGTGCTGGAAAAGATCGACCATTTCTCACCGCCAGCGAACCACGCGCACCAGCGTTAACGTGTTAACGCAGCCGCCCATGCGAAGCAACGCCGCTCGGGCCTCTCCACGTACTGACTTAGTGCCACACAGCTCAAGTATTTGGCGACAACCGGCGGCCATGTCGCGAGCGACGGATCAATCGCGCACGTTCAGAGCAAAGAACCGCGGCGTAGGGCAAGGTACCGTGGCGCGAAAGGCGCCCCGCGCGGAGCGAGGGATCAGCCGTGCGAAAAAGAAATGGCGCGAGAGACGGGACTTGAACCCGCGGCCTCCGCCGTGACAGGGCGGCGCTCTAACCAACTGAGCTACTCCCGCAGACCGGAAAAGAACGGGCGCCGAAGCGCCCGATGTCACGAGGTGGAAATACGTGATGGCCCGCCCCGCGTCAAGCAGATGCCTGAGAACCGCATTTTCGGCCGCATCGCCGCGCCTTAGCGTGCCGTCTGAGGTCCGTGACGCTCCGCGCCGGTCACGTTTTTGCCGTCCGTCAGCCAGGACCGCAGCAGGTAATCCAGCGAGATCGGCCCTGGCCCGGCAACAGCGAGCCAGCCGAAAAGCGCCATGTAAGCCACCTCCTCGAAACCGAGCAGCGTTTCAAGCGTGTCGATCTGATCCCACTTGGCCGAAATGATCGCGACGATCATGACAATGACAAGGGGCGGCGCGGCAATACGCGTGAATAGACCGAAAAGCAGCAGCAGACCTCCGACGAACTCGACGCCCGAGACAAACGGCGTCATGATTTCCGCAAGCGGAATGTTCCAGCTTCGGAAGTTCTCGATCATTTGCGGCAGGTTATTGAGCTTGGCCCAACCGGACCACATGAACACCCAGCCAACCACGAGGCGCGCGAACAACGGTGGCAACCACGAAAAGTAGCTGGCGAGTTCTCCGCTGCGGACGACGATCCAGCGCAACAGACTTTTCACGATATCACCCTACGTCCTACCCGGCGCCCAGCGCCCTATTGCTGGGTGTTACGGACGCCGCGGGAGCAACGTTACCCACGGTCTTTCCGGCAATCGCGAGACAGGTCTATGTGGCGGGCGACACGGCACGCGGCGCCTGCCGGATGTGCCAGCACACGCCGGCCGGATCGATGATGTGGACTTCACGTCCCCAAGGAAAATCCGTCGGTGGCCGGGTGCGCACGCCGGAATAGCGCGATGGCAGTTCGAGCGCGTCGACCTCGCACCAGTAGAGATCGAGATCGTCGACCTCGAGCGTCAGCATCTGGTTCTCCTGCCACACCTGAACGTTGACGTTCTGGAGCATAAAGTATGCGCCACCGAAGCGGAGCCCGGCGATGTCGGCATTCCGCCATACAGCCGCAAAGCCGAGCTCGGCGAAGAATGCGAGTGCCAGATCGAAATCAGGCCCCGAGGGCACGAACGGGATGAGCGCTGTGGCGTGGGATCGCACGATCGGGTCAGCTCAAGCGGCGCATGAAGTCGCGCTTGCCAATCTCAAGCCCATTGTGCCGCAGAATGTCGTAAGCTGTGGTCGCGTGGAAATAGAAGTTCGGCAGCGCGAAGTGCAAAAGGTATTCCTTGCCAGTGAACGTGAGTTCACGCGGACCGGCCTTGATGACGACTTCGCGCTCCATCGCCGCTTCCATTGCTTCCGGTGTTGCCGACTGGATGACGGCGAGCGTCTCCGCGATCCGCCGCTTTAAATCCGCGAACGTCTTTTCGCTGTCGTCGTGAACGGGCGCGTTGAGGCCCGCAAGGCGCGCAACCGACAGCTTCGCGAAATCGCACGCCGATTGAACCTGCTTCTTGAAAGTGTACATGTCGGGGTAGAGGCGCGCATCCAGCAGCGCATTGTGGTCGATCTTCCTCGCCTCGGCGTAGGCGACCGCCTTGTCGATGATAGCGTCCAGCGCATCAAGGTGCTTGCTGAAGGACGGCACTGCAATGTCATACATCGACACGGGCATGGACGGCTCCTCGATCTGCGACGGTTTGCACACGCGATATTCCGCCGGCAAGCGAATGGCAATCGCAAAGGCCCGCTTGCGGCGCCGCTGCTTCAGCCCTAAGGAAATTGCGTGCGGGAGGTTAGCTCAGCGGTAGAGCGTCTCGTTTACACCGAGAATGTCGGGGGTTCGATCCCCTCACCTCCCACCAGCTCCTGTTACCGATACAAATGTCGGAAGCCACAAGGCGTCCGTGAGCCCGTGGGCGGTCGCGCGCGCTCGCGCAGCAGGCGCGGCCAAGCGACTGGCAAAGCGAACAAACAAAAACGGACGCCTGATGGCGTCCGTGAGCTCGACTGGGCAACGCAGCGAGGCCGCGTCTTCGCCCTAGCACGCCTTTGGCGTGCCAGGGCGGAGTTAGTTCAGCGCGTCCTTCAGGCCCTTGGCAGGCGTGAATTTGGGCACGCGCGAAGCAGGAATGTTGATCGTCGCGCCCGTCGCCGGGTTGCGCCCTTCACGTGCCTTGCGGGCTGCAACCTTGAAGGTGCCGAAGTCCGGAATGCGAACTTCGTGCCCATCCTTCATGGCCGCGCGGATGTGAGCGAGAACCGCGTCGACGGCGACGCCGGCTTTCTCCTTCGTCAGCTCACACTCTTTCGCAACGGCATCAATCAGGTCTTTTTTGCTCATCGTATCGATCCTCGGATGCTCGGGGGATTGCTGTTAAAGCTCAGGGTTCATGACCCGAGATGTGACTTCAATTTTTGCGAAGCCAGCCACTCATGAAGGGCCTAAAAGCGCACAAACACGCGTCCCGTCAAGCGCAAATCGCCCGTGTTTGCTGCATTTGCCGCGTCAAAATGCTCACGTTTCTGACATCTGAACGCGCACGCAAAAGGCCTCTGCAACCATGACGTTGCAGAGGCCTTCCACGTATTACTCAGATCGCCGCAATATAAGCTAGTGTGCGGTGATCCGCGAGCCGGTTTTATCTTTCTCTTTCGCTTCCAAGGCTTCAGCCTCGGCAGCTTCGTCCCACGTGATGGGCTCGGGCGCACGCACAAGCGCGACCTTCAACACATCCTCAAGACGCGCTACCGGCACGATTTCGATCTTGGTCTTTACCTCATTCGGAATCTCCGCGAGGTCTTTCACGTTCTCTTCCGGAATGATGACGGTCTTGATGCCGCCGCGCAGCGCCGCCAGGAGTTTTTCCTTGAGGCCACCGATCGGCAGTACGCGACCACGCAGCGTGATCTCGCCCGTCATCGCCACATCCTTGCGCACCGCGATCCCGGTCAAGACCGAGATGATCGCCGTCGTCATCGCGATACCCGCTGAAGGACCATCCTTCGGCGTCGCGCCTTCCGGCACGTGCACGTGGATATCGCGCTTTTCGAACAGCGACGGGTGAATGCCGAAATCAACCGAGTGCGAGCGCACGTAGGCGTTCGCGGCCTGAATCGATTCCTTCATCACGTCGCGCAAGTTGCCCGTGACCGTCATGCGGCCCTTGCCGGGCATCATGACGCCTTCGATCGTCAGAAGTTCGCCGCCGACCTCCGTCCAGGCAAGACCCGTAACGATGCCGACCTGGTCCTCCAGCTCCGCTTCGCCGTACCGGTATTTCGGCACGCCCAGGAAATCTGGCACATTTTCGGCCGTTACCACGATCGACGTCTTCGACGAGGTGAGGATCTCCTTCACCGCCTTGCGCGCCAGCTTCGCGATCTCGCGTTCGAGCGAGCGGACGCCAGCTTCCCGCGTGTAGCGGCGAATGACTTCCTTCAACGCACCATCTTCGACCGTCCACTCGTCGGGCTCCAGCCCGTGAGCGGTAACCTGCTCCGGAATGAGATGGCGTTTGGCGATCTCAAGCTTCTCGTCCTCCGTGTAGCCCGCAAGACGGATGATCTCCATGCGGTCCATCAGGGCCGGCGGAATGTTGAGCGTATTCGCCGTCGTGACGAACATCACGTTCGACAGGTCGTAGTCGACCTCGAGGTAGTGATCGTTGAACGTCGAGTTCTGCTCGGGGTCGAGCACCTCGAGCAGGGCCGCTGCCGGATCGCCGCGGAAGTCCTGACCCATCTTGTCGATCTCGTCGAGCAGGAAGAGCGGGTTCGTCCGCTTTGCCTTCTTCATCGACTGAATGACCTTGCCGGGCATCGAGCCGATGTAGGTGCGGCGATGTCCACGGATCTCCGCTTCGTCACGCACACCGCCCAGCGACATGCGCACGAACTCGCGGCCCGTGGCGTTCGCGATCGATTTGCCAAGCGAGGTCTTGCCGACGCCGGGCGGGCCGACGAGGCACAGAATCGGCCCCTTCAGCTTGTTGGTGCGCGCCTGCACGGCGAGGTACTCGAGGATGCGCTCCTTCACCTTCTCAAGACCATAGTGTTCGGTATCGAGAATGGTCTGCGCTTCCGCGATATCCTTCTTAACCTTGCCCTTGATTCCCCACGGGATCGATAGCAGCCAGTCGAGATAGTTGCGCACCACCGTCGCTTCAGCCGACATCGGGCTCATCTGCTTGAGCTTCTTGAGCTCAGCCAGCGCCTTGTCCTTGGCTTCCTTCGACAGCTTGGTGTTCTCGATCTTCTCCTCGAACTCCGCGATGTCGTCGCGCTCGTCCGTATCGCCGAGTTCCTTCTGAATGGCCTTCATCTGCTCATTCAGATAGTACTCGCGCTGAGTCTTCTCCATCTGGCGCTTGACGCGCGAACGGATCTTCTTCTCGACCTGAAGGACCGAGATTTCGCTTTCCATCAGCGTGTAGACACGCTCAAGCCGCTCCGAGATGCTGGCGGTTTCAAGCACATCCTGCTTGTCCGAAATCTTGACCGCCAGATGAGAAGCGATCGTGTCGGCGAGCTTCGCGTAATCGTCGATCTGGCTGACCGTACCAAGAACCTCCGGCGACACTTTCTTGTTGAGCTTAACGTAGCTCTCGAACTGGGTGACGACCGAACGCGCAAGCGCTTCGAGCTCATCCTTCGCGCCAGGGGTTTCTGTCACGCGCTCGACTTCGGCTTCGAAATAATTCTCGTTCGCCGTATAGCGTGTGACGCGGGCGCGCGCGCTGCCTTCGACGAGCACCTTCACGGTACCATCGGGCAGTTTCAAAAGCTGCAATACGGATGCAAGCGTGCCGATCTCATAGATCGCGTCCGTCGCCGGGTCGTCGTCGCCGGCGTTCTTCTGAGCGGCAAGCAGAATCTGCTTATCCGCGCGCATGACTTCCTCAAGCGCCGCGATCGACTTCTCGCGCCCCACGAACAGCGGCACGATCATGTACGGAAAGACAACAATGTCCCGCAGCGGCAGAACCGGATAGAGCTCCTTGCCGCTTGCCTTCTCGGCCTTTTCGCGTGGCTTCTTTTCGTCGCTCATTTCACTACCCATTTTCCCGCGTTTCGCGCCGTCGGCGCTGACGCATTGCACGCTCGCTCCACCTTAGGAGCCATACCTTCCCGCCCCTTTTGATGGCGGCGGAATGGCATGCTCGTGGGCGCGAGCGCGGAGAAGAGCACCATACGATGTACCGGAAGCTTGAGTCTTGCCGTCGATCGTCCGGAAGCCGTCTGGTAAATCTCCCCCCGAACAAATAGGGACCACCTGTCCCCGCAGCAAGTAGCCGGTCTGACGCGCCGCAGGAATTGCCGCGGCCAGACCGGAAGGCTTAAGCCGTCGAACCTTTCTCTTCGGCCCGATCCGAATAGATTCTCAAGGGCTTGGCGGAGCCCTCCACAACTTCGGGACCGATCACGACCTCTTCGACGCCCTTTAGCGTCGGCAGATCGTACATGGTGTCGAGCAAAATGCCCTCCATGATCGACCTCAGGCCGCGCGCGCCGGTCTTGCGCTCGATCGCCTTGCGCGAGATGGCCTTCAGCGCGTCCATCGTGATCGTCAGCTTGACATCCTCCATCTCGAAGAGGCGCTGATACTGCTTCACGATTGCGTTCTTGGGCTCAGTCAAGATCTGCACGAGAGCGCCTTCGTCGAGATCTTCCAGCGTCGCGATCACCGGCAGACGGCCGATGAATTCCGGGATCAGGCCGAACTTCAACAGATCTTCCGGCTCAACCCCGCGCAGGATGTCGCCCGTGCGCCGCTCGTCAGGACCCGTGACTTTGGCCGAGAAGCCGATCGAGGAACCCTTGCCCCGGCGCGAGATGATCTTCTCAAGACCGGCGAAGGCGCCGCCACAGATGAACAGAATGTTCGTCGTGTCGACCTGCAGGAATTCCTGCTGTGGGTGCTTGCGACCACCCTGCGGCGGCACGGAAGCAACGGTGCCTTCCATGATCTTGAGCAGCGCCTGTTGCACGCCCTCGCCCGACACGTCGCGTGTGATCGACGGGTTGTCGGACTTGCGGCTGATCTTGTCGACCTCGTCGATGTAGACGATGCCGCGCTGCGCCCGTTCGACGTTGTAGTCGGCCGCCTGCAGCAGCTTCAGGATGATGTTCTCCACGTCCTCGCCGACATAACCGGCTTCCGTGAGCGTGGTGGCATCCGCCATCGTGAAGGGCACGTCGAGGATGCGCGCCAGTGTCTGCGCCAGCAGCGTCTTGCCCGATCCCGTCGGACCGACGAGCAGGATGTTCGACTTGGCAAGTTCGACGTCGTTATTCTTCGTCGCGTGGTTGAGACGCTTGTAGTGATTGTGCACGGCGACCGACAGCACGCGCTTGGCGTGGAACTGGCCGATCACGTAGCTGTCGAGAACGCTGCAGATTTCCTGCGGAGAAGGCACGCCGTCACGCGACTTGACGAGTGTGTTCTTGTTCTCCTCGCGGATGATGTCCATGCACAGCTCGACGCATTCATCGCAGATGAACACGGTCGGACCGGCAATCAGCTTACGGACCTCATGCTGGCTCTTGCCGCAGAATGAGCAGTAGAGAGTGTTCTTCTCTTGAGCCATTTCGTTCTCACCTTCGCTGCGGGTCATCCGTTCGATGTTCCCGCTTTGGTCCGCGGCTCTTGGGCCGCGAACGCTAAATTCCGCACGACGCCCTGAATCTCTCCGCCAATCTGAGCACGCTAGCGTTCGGCAGATCAAGATTGGATTAATGGACAGTACCCGGGCTCAGGGGGCAAGCGGCGGTATTGCCACAGTTCACCGTTTGGCCCGCAACACCCAAGTCTTATGGTCAACGAGCCGTCAACGGCAGCGTTGCTTGGCGTCAAGCGCGGCCTGCATTCGTTCCACCGCAAAATAGGTGTACCTGGAACGGTACGCAATCCTCGGACACCTGGCGTGCGGACGGCGCGTTAACGCACCCTTAGGACTCGGCCTTACCTTCGAACAGGCCACCTTCGACCTGATCCCGCGTCTCGAGCACGCGGTCGATAAGACCGAAATCCTTCGCCTGCTCAGCGGTCATGAAGTAGTCGCGGTCGAGCGTGCGCTCCACCTTCTCATAGTTCTGACCAGTGTGTTTCACGTAGGTCTCGTTGAGACGGCGCTTCATCTTCACGATGTCTTCCGCGTGCCGCTCGATGTCGGAAGCCTGACCAGAGAAGCCACCGGAGGGCTGGTGCACCATAATGCGCGCGTTGGGCAGCGCGAAGCGCATGTCCTTCTCACCCGCACACAGCAACAACGACCCCATCGAAGCGGCCTGCCCGATGCACAGCGTCGCCACCGCCGGCTTGATGAACTGCATGGTATCGTAAATCGCCATGCCCGACGTCACCACTCCACCCGGCGAGTTGATGTACATCGAAATTTCCTTTTTCGGATTCTCCGATTCAAGGAACAGCAGCTGCATGCAGATCGAAGCCGACATGTGGTCCTCGACCGGACCGGTGACAAAGATGATGCGCTCCTTCAAGAGCCGCGACGGCAGATCGTAACCGCGCTCGCCCCGCGTCGTCTGCTCGACAACCATCGGCCAAAATGTGTTGGTGAGAGTAGAGACTGGGTCGCGCATCGCTTTCGTCTTTCCTGGTTGGCCCCTGCTTGGGCGCCGATCTGAGTCGGGTCCGGACCCTAGCGCGCCGCCGGCCAAATCGCACGCGCGCTGTTGCGGCTATTTCGGAACGCGCACCGGGCTCCGCAAGGGGCCAATTTGCCCCTTTTTCGTCAGCCCTGCGTGACCTCCTCGACGGCCTTAGCGAGTTCGTCCTTGGAAACCCTGCGCTCTACGGGCTCGGACTGCGTGATCACGTAGTCGATCACCTTGTCCTCGAAGATCGGCGCACGCAGTTCGGCCAGCGCACCCGGCGTCTTCTCGTAGTATTCGTAGACGGCCCGTTCCTGGCCAGGATAGCGGCGCGCCTGCTCGACGAGCGCGCGGCGCAGCTCATCCTGCGAAATCTGCAGCTTGTTCTTATCACCGATCTCGCCAATCACGAGCCCAAGCCGAACGCGGCGCTCGGCGATGCCGCGGTATTCCGTGCGGGCGTCTTCCTCGGTCTTGCCTTCATCCGCAAACGTCTTGTTGCTGGCTTTCAGGTTGTTCTCGAGATCGCGCCAGATGTTCTGGAACTCGAAGTCGACGAGCGACGGCGGCAGCTCGAAGTCGTGCGCCTTGTCGAGCGCGTCCAGGATGTCGCGTTTCAGTTTCAGCCGCGACGCTTGCTCGTACTCGCGCTTGATCTGCTCGGAAACGAGCGACTTGAGCTTTTCGAGGGTCTCAGCACCGAGACCGGCGGCGAATTCGTCGTTGATCTCGGGGATGCGGGGCTTCGACACCGTCTTCGCCGTCACCTCAAACTGAGCCGTCTTGCCCGCGAGCGTCGGCATCGGATACTCGGCAGGAAATGTTGCTTCGACCGTGCGCGTTTCGCCCGCCTTGGTACCGATGACGCCTTCCTCAAAGCCCGGAATGAACTGCTTCTTGCCGATGACGAGGCTGGCGCCTTCCGCCTTGCCGCCCTCGAACTCTTCGCCGTCGATGCGGCCCACAAAGTCGACCGTAACGAGGTCGCCCTCTTGCGCTGCGCGGCCGTCTTCCGGATCGAAAGCGGTATTGCGCTCGGCAATATCCTTGAGCGCTTTGTTGAGCGATTCCTCATCGACATCTGCGACGAGCTTTGTGAGCTTCAGCGTTTTCAGATCGGTGACCGGAATCGGCGGAAGGACCTCGAACGACATCTTGTAGGAAAGGTCGCCTTCGCCCGATGCAATGCGGTCGAACGCCCCTTCTTCTTCGAAGCCGACGAGCTCGATTTGCGGCTGGCGCGCCGGGCGCTCGTTACGGTCCTTGAGTGCCTTCTGGCTTGTGTCGCTGACGGTCTGCTCAAGGACTTCCTGCATCAGCGCCTTGCCGTAGAGCTTCTTCAAGTGCGGCACCGGTACCTTGCCTTTGCGGAAGCCCTTGATCTGCACACGATCCTTGAGCTCATCGAGGCGCACCGAAAAGCGTTCGCCCAGCTCCGCCTGGTCAACGACCACCTGAAGCGTGCGTTTCAAGCCCTCGCGCGCCGTTTCTGTAACCTGCATCGTCCCGTTCCTGACCCTTGAACCTGCGCTCGACCCCGATTGCTTGCCGCTGTCGGCTGGCGCTTTGATGGCCTTTATCAATCTAAGTCGCCTGAGCGACCATTTAAGAACCCCTAGCCCCCGGCCGGAAACCGGACCGCGGCTTGGTGCGGGCGGAGGGATTTGAACCCCCACGACTTTCGCCGCTGGAACCTAAATCCAGTGCGTCTACCAGTTCCGCCACGCCCGCGCTCGCTGCAACCGGCCTGTTAAGCCCGCCGGCTCCGATAAATGACCGGGCCAGGCGCTCGCTCGAAGGGCGGAAGAAGCGCACTCATACGCGGGAGGGGAGCCGAAAATCAATCGGCAAATGCAAGGTACGTAGGGACCCGTGCAATCAGTCGGCGTCGCGCAGAAGAAGCATCGCCATGACGGCGGCGGCCGGCATCACCAACACGAGCACGTTGGGCTCGAACATGCCGGAGAAATATGCATACCCCGCCAGCGCCGCGAAACTGGCCATGACTAGGTTGAAGAGCATTGCCGTAAGCCTTTGCCGCACCACGCTGGCCAAGCCGCTCGCCCAAGGGCAATGCGCCTGCCAGCAAAGGTCTTTTTTGCGCGCAACCGCGGCACTTGTCAGAAAATCCGGCGTAAATGATGAAGACTGCGGTAGCGATATTTTCAGGACTTTCGCACGCCGACCGACCGTTCATCCCCAGGCGCGAGGCTATTCGGCTCTGCAGCCTTGCGGGCGGGACAAGATTTGCCTATGTGCACCGGACCGGTAACCTACCCGGCTAACCAAAATGGGGGCTCAAGCGTGCCAGCGTCCGCCAAGAACTGGATCGTCGAGACGGACTGGCTAGCTAACCATCTTTCGGCACCGGATTTGATCGTCCTGGACGGCAGTTGGCATCTGCCGACCGCCGGGCGCGACCCGCGCCGCGAGTATCTAGCCCAGCACATTCCGAGCGCGCTCTTTTTCGACATCGACGATCTGTCGGACGAGAAATCGCAGCTCCCCCATATGCTGCCCTCAACGGTGAAGTTCGCTTCCCGCATGAAGAAGATGGGGATCGGCGACGGAGCCCGCATCGTCGTCTACGACACGACCGGTATTTTCTCCGCCGCCCGCGTCTGGTGGACGTTCCGTGCCATGGGCCACCAGGACGTCGCCGTCTTGAATGGCGGACTGCGCAAATGGGTCGCCGAAGGACGCCCCGTCGAGGATGGTCCGCCGCCAAAGCGCTCCGAGCGTCACTATACGCCGCTGCAAAATACCGAACTCATTCGCGACCTCGAGGAGATGAAGGCTCTTGTCGGCAGGCTCGGGGCCCAGATCGTAGACGCCCGTCCGATCGGCCGCTTCGAGGGCCGTGATCCGGAACCGCGCGCGGGCCTGCGCCAAGGACACATTCCGGGCTCCAAAAATCTCCCCTCGCAGGACCTTCTAAACGCAGACGGTACCTTCAAGTCACCGGGCGAACTTGCCGTCCTGTTCAAGAACGCGGGCATCGACGTGACGAAACCGGTCGTAACGACCTGCGGCTCGGGCGTGACGGCATCCATGCTGGCACTCGCGCTCGCCGTACTTGGCCAAACGAACGCCGCTGTCTACGACGGCAGCTGGGCCGAGTGGGGTCAGGAAAAGCTGAACCTGCCGTTCGAGACGGGCGCGGCAACCACCACGGTTTGATGAACACCTACTCCGGTAGCGGGATGAACTCTTTCTCATCCCCCGGTACGACCGCGAACCGTCCAGCCTTCCAACCGGCCTTCGCGGCGTCGATGCGATCCTTCGACGACGACACGAAGTTCCACCAGATGTGCCGCGGCCCATCCATAGGCTCTCCACCAAGCAGCATCAGCCGCGCATGACTGAGCGCAAGTATCGAGATGCGGTCGCCTGGCTTGAACACCAGCAGCCTTCCAGCCTCGAAGCGGTCGCCCGCGATATCGATCTCACCGGATGCGATGTAAACTGCGCGCTCATCGTAATCGGAATCGAAGGGCATCACGGCGCCGGGCGCCAATACCGCTTCGGCATAGAGTGCTGGGTGCGGAAACTTGGCTGGTGACGCCGCGCCAAAGGCTTCTCCGATAACGACGCGCACGCGCTTGCCCTCGCCCGTTACGCGCGGCAAGTCATCGGCGCTGTAGTGCACGAAAGTCGGCGCTCCGTCTTCGTAAGCTTTCGGGAGAGCCGCCCAGGCCTGAATCCCGAAAAGCTTCGGTCCCTTGGCGCGTTCCTCGGGCGAGGTGCGCTCCGAGTGCACGATGCCGGAACCCGCAGACATCAGATTCAGCGCGCCAGGTCTGATAGACATTTCCGTGCCGAGGCTGTCGCGATGGAAAATCTCGCCATCGAACAGGTAGGTGACAGTCGCAAGCCCGATGTGCGGGTGTGGCCGCACATCGATGCCTTGCCCAAGCAGGAACTCTGCCGGCCCCATCTGATCGAAGAAGATGAAAGGACCGACCATCTGCTTGCCAACGGCGGGGAGTGCCCGGCGCACCGAAAAGCCGCCAAGGTCGCGCGCTCGCGGCACGATAACCTGCTCGATCGCGTCACACGCGCGCTTGTCGCCGGGTGCTGGGTCGGGCGCTGGCGTATAGCTCACGGAACTGCAACTCCTTCGGCGCTCACACCGTTCCTTCCACTCGTCCTTGCCGTGCGGCTGGCCGGCGGGTCGACAGCGCATCCTCGATTGTCGGCGCATAGCGCACGAGCGACTTCCGCAAACCCGCGCCGAGCAAATTTCGCCGCACAGGCGCGCGCACGGAATTAGAGGACACCCGGCCTCTTTTGCGGGTCGGGGAAGCCTCACCTACCCTTCCGGGAAATACTGATAGATCCAGGTCTCCGTCAACGCGCCGTCATTCTTGCGCAGGAAAGCACGTAGGTCGACGGGCTCACTTCCCATGGCCTTGATGTCGAAGAACGCGCGCCAGCGCTCATTCTGACCAACGACAGGATGATTGTAGACGTTCGACACGTCGCCGCGCGACGCGGTCACGACCAAGTCGACCCCGTCCTCGCGCCCAAGTCCAGCGAACGCCTCGCCCTGGAAATCGATGACGAACTTGCGCACGCCTTCAGGCGCCGGACGGAACCCCGGTCGGCCGCCGATGCCAGTCCACGTGCCGACGGCGCGCGCCACAGTGTCGGGATACGCTACATCGTCGAGCCAGGTCAGCCGATATCGCCAGTTGGCGGTGTCGCCCGACTTCATTTTTGTTTTGGGCTCCCAGTACGCGACGATGTTGTCGTCGGTCTCGCGATCGGTCGGAATCTCGACGAGTTGCACGCCGCCTTCGCCCCAGGCGCTGAGCGGCTCGACCCAAACGGACGCGCGCCGCTCGTAGAAGACGCCGTCGTCAAGGTAGTGCACGAAATCGCGGTCGCGCTGCAGCAGGCCGAACCCCTTCACGTCGCGATCGACGAACGTACTGGTCATCACGCGCGGCGGGTTGACGAGCGGCCGCCAGATACGCTCGCCCGATCCCGTCAGAACGGCAAGGCCGTCGCTGTCGTGAATCTCCGGCCGCCAATCGGCCGACTGCTTTCGGCTCGTCTCGCCGTACCAGAACATGCTGGAGAAGGGTGCAATGCCGATGCGGACAATGTCCTTGCGCGCAAACAACACCGCCTCGATGTCCATTGTGATACGATGCACGCCGCGCGAGTCCGTCACGCGATCAGTCTGCATCCGGTAGGCGCCCGCAACACTTTCGCTGTCAAGCAACGCGTAGATCGTCAGTGGCGCCGTCGTCGCTCGCGTGGGGCCTTCCAGATAGTAATGAGTGAAGCGCGGAAACTCCTCCGGTCGCGGCATGGCCGTATCTATGGCGAGCCCGCGCGCCGAAAGCCCGTACTGGTCGTAGGGACCAGAGGTGCGGAAGTAGGACGCCCCCATTGCCGCGAACCAGTCGGTCTTGAGATCGGGTGCCATCACACGGAAGCCCGCAAAGCCCGCGCCGTGCGTGAACGCGCGCGCCGGATGACCCTCGGGAATATCAAACAGCGATGGCCGATAGTTGATCTCGCGCGCCGTGCCGTCCTCGACGACGTGGATCCGGACAGGGTCCTTCGCATACTTGCCGAGGTGGAAAAGCTGCACCGGAATTTGCCCGTTACGATCCAGCTCGATGCTCTTCTCAGGGCGGTATTTGATCTTCTGGTATTGATCGTAGTCGATCCGGTCGAGAACGTCCGGCTTCGGAAGCGGCTCCGGTACGTAGGGACGCTTCGCAAGATCGGCGGCGACCTTCTGCAAACGTTCGAAAGAGAATGCTTCCGGCGGACCAAGCTCCGCGCCTTCGACGCCCGACAGCGCTTTGGCCTCGTTGATGAGGCCGCCGGCAAGCGGTGCCCCCGCAATCGCTGCGAGTCCGGCAAGCACATCGCGGCGCGCCGGATGGGCATCGTTTTTCTTCCGGCTGGTTGCGGATTTTGATGGATTAACGGTCATGTTGCTTTTGGATTTACCCTGGCGCGCATCGCGCCGTTGCATGGCGGGACCTCAGCTCTGCTAACGCAGTTCCAGGCCTCCCGATAGTCGGCCGCGCCGCAGCGCCGCACCGGACACAGTTCTGCAACGGCCTTTGCGGAGAATATGCGACGGCGGACACGTGCCACTCTGCCCTGCGCAAATCCGCCGCTACTGCGCGGCGGTGCGAACGATCGCGGCATCGGCCGCTTTCGCGTTGAGCGCATTTTCGATTGCGCCGACAAGTTCTTTCGAATCCGGAGTCACGCGCGAGGCGAATGCGCCGATCATCCGACCGTCACGGCCAAGCAGGTACTTATGGAAGTTCCACGCCGGCACACCGTCCGGCCCGACCGTCTCGGCCGCCCATTTGTAGAACGGATGCGCGGCGGGACCGACCACGACCTGCTTCGACGTCAGCGGAAACGTGATGCCGAAGCCGCCCTCACAGAATTTCTTGATTTCACTTTCGGACTTGGGTTCCTGGCCACCGAAATCGTTGGCGGGTACGCCCAGCACCACGAGCCCCTCGCCGCCATAGCGCATCCACAGGTCCTGTAGCCCCGCGTATTGCTTCGTGAAACCGCAAAACGAAGCCGTGTTGACCACGAGGAGCACCTTGCCACGCCATTGCGACAGTTTGATCGGCGCGCCGTCGATGCCGCCGAACTCGAAGTCATAGGCTGAACCCGTGGTCTCGGCACGCGGCGCCACGCTGGCGGCCGCGGTGACGATGGCGATCAGGCTCGCCACTCGCGAAAAAACGTTGCGCATGCTACCTTCCTCACTGTGCCGACGGCACACGCCCGTACCAGCTATCGAATAATGACCAAACAAGGCCGTTCAATTGCACCGCCAGCAGAAATGCCGGCGGGCGACAGACCAAGCAAAATCAGGTGTCACGCCCGGAACAGCCGCTCCATCTTACCGTAAGTAGTGTCCCTCCATCGACTTTGAAGACCGGACCTGAGGTCCTTAAGGAGGAACTGACAATGACGATCCGCTCGAACATCGCGCTTTCCGCAGCACTCGCCGCCGCGGCCTTCGCAACCCTTGGCGCAACGACAGCAGAAGCCGGCCGCGGCAAGGAATACTTCGTTCAGGACTACAAATTTTCCAAGCCGATGCATGGCTATACCGGCCATTCGGGCAACTACTTCTGTGATTACCAGCGCCTGCCGGAGCGTCGCTGCGTGGTCATCGGTGGCGTCGAGAAGTGCAAGATCGTCGGTTGGACGCTGCGCCAGAGCTGCCAGTAAGCATCGACGGCCCCTACCGGACCGTACCGCCAACGGCCCTCGGGCTCTCCTGAGGGCCGTGCATTTCGCACCCCCGGTATCCTTAAGGGACTGGATCGCGAAAGGCTCCCGGCCGATAACACGGCGTCATATGTTCACCCATCCGGCAGGCTGTTCCGTCAGAACTGTCAGATGCATCTAGTATAACTACGCTTTTTAGATCCGGGCGGGCTCGCAGGGGCGTGGTCCGGAACACGAAACTAAGGAGGATTTTTCAAATGAGCACGTCTGACGGGTCGCCGAGGCGTTGGGGCCTTTCGACACTCGCGCTGCTGGCGATTGCGGCAGCAATCGGTGCCGGCGTCGCCGTATCCCTGGCGAAGGTGAATTTCACGTATGAAACATCCGCGGCCGATGACGAGCCCAAGGTTGCGGAAACGTCACCCGCCAAGATCGATTGGATTGCCGCCGCACCCGGCCGCATCGAACCCAAGTGGGGCTTCACTCGTGTTGGCGCACAGCTTCTGGGCCGGATCTCGGAAGTCACCGTCAAGCTGAACGACACGGTCGAGGAAGGCGAATTGCTGATCCGCCTCGATGACGAAGAGGCGCGCGCCCGTCTTCAGGCCGCCGAAACGGAAGCTGCTTCCCGCAAGCGCGAGCGCGACGCACAAACGCTCGACAAAGCGCGCGAGGATCTACGCAAGGCTGAGGACAACGTCTTCTCTGCCGAGCGCGCGCTGACGAACTCGCGCTTCGAGCTTGAATATGAGCTTCAGGCCAAGCGTCAAGGCTCTGGCAGCGACGCTCGCGTCGCGGATGCCCGCAAGAGCGTGCAGAACGCGCGCGACAAGCTGCAGAAGGAACGCGCTGCCTACGCCAGCGCACAGGCGAAGTCCGACGTACCGGCCCCGAGCCGCCTTGAATCGGCGCTCCAGGCCTCCCGCTCCGACGTCGCCGTCGCTGAGGCGCTGCTCGAAAAGACGCGCATTCGCGCCCCCGTCGCCGGCACGATCCTTCAGCTTCCCGCCAAAGTCGGCGAGATGGTCGCGCCCTCGCCTGAGCAGGCCCTTGTCGTTATCGGCGACATGTCGGTTGTCCGCCTGAAGGCCGAGGTCGACGAGCACGACGTCTCCAAGATCAAGGTTGGCGGCAAGGTAACGGTGAAGAGCAACGCCTATCCGGGCGAGGAATTCTCCGGCACCGTCTCTGAACTTGCACCTTCTCTCGGTTCGCCGAAGTTCGCGCTGCGCGGTGCGCGCCGCCCGACTGACGTCGAAGTCCTGGAAGTGACCGTCGACCTGGATGGGTCGCCGCCTCTACTTCCCGGCATGCGTGCCGACGCTTTTTTCAAATAGGCGCGGCGGGCGAACCGTTCGCGCCGGCCGCAAGGTCAACGGTCAAGGACTCTGACGGACAACTGCGCAAGCAGCCCGCCCCGGTCCGCCGCAGGGTCCGGCTCGCCGAGCTGGTCCGCTGAGGAATTCCAGGTCCCGCGCTTGGCGGCCGGCTCGATGAAGCAAAGCCGCCACAAGCGCCAGCACTCCGCTCTTGCTTCCGATGGATGCGAGAGCCCAGCACAAACGGTCCGCGCTTGGCGGCCGGCTCGACGAAGGAGAGTCGCCGCCAAGCGCCAGAATAAAGATCCCCGTCGCCGCGCTTCCTCCTTAACGCGACAGCGGAGATCTTACGGCGGGGAGGCAGCATGGACCACGCGGGATCCGGCCCGCGCCATGGGCCTCCCCGTTCCTTTGCGTACCGCCCCCTCCGAGCCCGCGACAGCAAGATCGTTCCAAAGACCGACGGCTGAATTTCAATCCTCGCCATGCGAAGCCGTCTAGCGTAATGCAGCGCCGCGATAGCCACGCGCCGCGTAACGGCAAGAACAATCCAAAAAATTCGGACGGGAGGAGCCCACCATGCCTAAAGCCATCATCGTCGGAGTCGGAGGCGGCTTCGACAAGGTCAGCGTCGGCGAGCGCGCCGCGCCGACGCCAAGTCATGGCGAGATCAAAGTGCGCGTGCACGCATGCTCGCTGAACTATCATGACTACATCGTCGTGAAGGGCGTCTGGGGTCCTACCGAGCCGCGCATCCCGATGGCCGACGGCGCCGGTGTCGTCGTTGAAGTCGGCCCCGGCGTCACCGAATTTAAGGTCGGCGATCACGTCGTCAGCACGTTCTTCCCGACCTGGCTCGCTGGCGAGCCCGAAGTCGACAGCTTCGCGACCGTCCCTGGCGACGGCGCCGACGGCTATGCACGCGAGGAAGTGACTGGCAAGGTCACGTCGTTCACCCGAGCGCCGAAGAACTGGACCTACACCGAAGCTGCAACGCTGACGACCGCCGGCCTGACGGCATGGCGTTCGCTCTTCTCCGACGATCACTTGAAGCCCGGAGACACCGTGCTGGTGCAGGGCACGGGCGGGGTCTCCATTTTCGCGCTGCAGTTTGCCAAGATGGCGGGCGCGACCGTGATCGCGACCTCATCGAGCGACGAGAAGCTTGAACGCCTGAAGGCGCTAGGCGCAGATCACGTCATCAATTACCGCTCGAACCCTGCCTGGGGCGAAGCGGCGCGCGTGCTGACCAGCGGACGCGGCGTCGATCATGTTATCGACGTGGGCGGGCCTTCGACGCTCGAACAGTCCATGGCCGCCGTGCGTGTCGCGGGCCACATTTCGATCATCGGCATCCTGAGCGGCATTTCGGGCGCACTGCCGCTCGTCCCGGTACTGCTCCGTCAGATCCACCTGCAAGGCGTTCTTGTCGGCAGCCGCGCGCAGCAGAACGAAATGGTCTCCGCCATCGACAAGAACGGCATGCGGCCCATCATCGACCGCACCTTCGCACTCGAAGATATCGTGCCGGCCTTCCAGCATCAGGAAAGCAATAAGCACTTCGGCAAGATCTGCCTGTCGTTCTAATTAGCGGAAAAGCACGACGTGCCGAGGCTCTCACCGGGGCCTCGGCACGCACGACCGCCGCCGCTTATTTCTTCACAGCTTGCATGCAATCGGAATACGAAGTGATGCCATCGGTCAGAAACGCCATCTCGCCCTTGCTCCAGTACACGATGGATTCTTGAGCGTTGGCATACCGAATGCCCGAACCCGAGACCGTTTGCGGCAATGTCAGCTTGCGGCCGTCGGACAGGATGAGATCAACGCTGTCCTTTTTATACGTCGCATCGATCGTCCTTCCCTCAGTACACGCGTAACTCGCCTTCGTTTCGACATCGGCGCCGCTGGCGGGCCAAACAAAGCCCGTCACCGGCGTAATCGCCAAAGCGCAGCAGAGTTCAGCACGCATCTTACGTATCTCCATTTCCAGCCATTGTTCGCGCGGCCGCACGGCGCGGCACCTCGCGGTCGCCGCTGCAGGTGAAACCGTGGTCGTGGGCGGGATTGCGATAAACGCGCGCTGTTCATCAGGCAAGCCCAATGACGGACCGGCCGGTATCGCGGAAGAAATCGCTAGGGCGAACCGCTGCTGTCTTGCCAGACGGGAGACGCGTATTCCCAGACCTCAAGGTCTTTCTTTTTGACCTTGCTTGTCGACGCGTCCGAGAGCTTGGCATTCTTTGCAGCCGCGCCGGAGCTGGATACCGGCTTCACCTTACCTTCGGATACAATCTTCTTAGGCTTTCCAGCTTTTGCGCGACGGACTTTGACTCCTGCCTTTGTTTCGATTTTCGCGACCTCGCGCGCGGCCGCGGCATTTGTCCGCTCGGCCGCTTCCAGCTTGCCCCGCAACTCGGTGGCTGACGCCTCGGCCAATCCGCGCGCTTTCTGTTCCGCTTCGAGTTGAGCGCGCAAGTCCGCAATGGCCTGATCGAATTTCCGGCCTGCCTCCTCTTTCGCCTGCTGCTCGCTCGAAAGCAGTTGGCGAAGTCCATCGACCTCGTTCTGAGCGGCAACTTTCGCTTGGCGTAGCGCGTCGAGTTCAATGGCCACCGCCTTGGACGATGCCTCGCTTTCAGCGAGCGCCGTCTCGAGCCGCTGCAGCCTGCCGCGCATCTCCGCGACGACGGCTTCGGCCTGTTCTTGCGCCGCCGTTGCCGCCTCGAGCTGCGCCACTAACTGTTGCTGCGTTTTAAGCGCCGCTTCCTTGGCAGCGCGCTCCGACGCAAGCTCGGCGCGCACGTCCGTATTGGTGCGCTCGGCTGATGCAAGCGAGCCTTCAAGGCTTGCAATGTGCTGACTCAAACCCGCCGCCATGACCGATGCCGAGCGCTCGGCTTCGCTCTTGGCTTGCGTCACCTGCTTCAGCTTGCCTTCGAGCACCACAACCTGCGCCATAGCGGCATCCTTCAACGCCTGCTCGCGCGCAACGCTTTCCTGAAGCCGAGTAACTGCCTGCACAGCATCAGCCAGTTGAATGGTGTCGGTGTTCGACTTCCAGATCCCGCTATCGAACGCGACGGCGCAAAGCGCGGCAACCGCAATGCTCGCGGCGCCGAATGCCACCATGCGACGCGCAGACCGCGTAGGCGAGCGCGGCATTGACGACGGCGCGACAACAACCCGCTGTTCCGTTTCGACGTCATCAGCCGGCGCAGGGTCCGCCAGCGTATCTTCATTTGCGGAAGGCGGCACATCGGCGATGATTTGCGTGCTGTCCTTCGGATCGTAGGTGCCGAAACTCCAGACGTGCCCTTCGGCGTCGCGCGCCGCATAGCAGACGCCGCCATAACCCATGTCCTGCAGCGGCCAGACGATCTCAGCGCCGCACCGCTGCGCCCGCTCGTAATGCTGCTCGATGTCGAAGACCGTGAAGTAGCAGGCCTGCGTTTCAGCCCCGCCGATCGTATCGGGCTGAACGAACGTGCGCCCTCCCATGTCTTGCGCGGGCACCAGCATGATGGTGCCGCCGCCCAGCGTCAGCAACACATGTTCGATCGACCCATCTGGATGCGTCGCGATCTTGTGCGGCTGAAATCCGAACGTCGTGCAGAGGAAGTCGACGGCTCTTTGCTGGTCCCGGTAGCTGACGATTTGAGTAAGCGTCGCCTTCGCCGTGATGGGTTCGTATCCGATGGGCTTCATCAGCATTGGAACGCACTCGACAAAAAACAACCGTCGCAGGAACGCGCGAAAACGAAACGCCTAAGCCGACACGATCCCACATCGCACGGCGCGTGAATGAGAAAACATTGTTCCCTGGTGCTATTGTGACGGTTCGTGGTGCGAGCGCCACATTGCTTGCCTTGCTATTGAGCACGGCGAACGTTTTTGACACGCACTTGTCATTGCACACGGCATACGCGCGCAATAGGCTGAGCGTGAACACAAGGAACTGGCCCGTGCACACCAAACATATCGTGATGTTCGGCGGCGTGGCCTGCATCCTCGCGATGCTGGCCTATCTGTTCGTGTTCGCCGATGGACCGATCATCGATGGCGCTCCGCCTCCCGACGGAACCACGATGCAATAGCGTCGGGAGCGGCGCGAAATTCAAAAAAACGAATGGACGAAAATCGCGTACCCGCTCGCGCTTTGGCGCGATGCGGATCGCGTCCCGCTGCGTTTGTGACGGCCATCAGACGACAACACGCTCTAGATCAAAAATTCCTGGCTTTACGTCGGCTACCGTATTGAGTAACGACTGTTCCTGATCGTGTTTGACCTATTCGATAAGGAAATCTGATGAACGAAATTACCAAATGTCCCGTGCAAGGCGTTCGCGCTACCGTGACATTCGCAGCAGGCCGGTCGAACCGCGATTGGTGGCCGAAACAGCTCAACCTAAAGGTTCTTCATCAGAACTCGTCCCTGTCCGACCCCATGGGCAACGAGTTCAGCTACGCTGAGGAATTCAAGAAGCTCGACCTCGAGGCCCTGAAGAAGGACCTCCACGCGCTGATGACCGAAAGCCAGGACTGGTGGCCGGCGGACTTCGGCCATTACGGTCCGCTCTTCATCCGCATGGCCTGGCATAGCGCCGGAACCTACCGCACAGGCGATGGCCGCGGCGGCGCCGGTGCCGGGCAGCAGCGCTTCGCACCGCTCAACTCCTGGCCAGACAACGTGAGCCTCGACAAGGCCCGCCGCCTGCTGTGGCCGATCAAGCAGAAGTACGGCAACAAGATCTCTTGGGCCGACTTGATGATCCTGACGGGCAACGTCGCCCTGGAATCGATGGGCTTCAAAACCTTCGGATTCGCTGGCGGTCGTGCCGACGTTTGGGAGCCCGAGGAAGACGTCTACTGGGGTACCGAGGATACTTGGCTTGGTGACAAGCGATACTCCGGAGACCGCGAACTCGAGAAACCTCTCGCCGCCGTCCAGATGGGTCTCATCTACGTGAACCCCGAAGGCCCGAACGGCAATCCCGATCCGCTCGCGGCCGCCAAGGACATCCGCGAAACCTTCGCGCGCATGGCAATGAACGACGAGGAAACAGTCGCGCTCATCGCAGGCGGCCACACCTTCGGCAAAACCCACGGCGCAGCCGCGGCATCCCATTGCGGACCCGAGCCTGAGGCCGCCGGACTTGAGGAGCAAGGCTTCGGCTGGACCAGCAGCTTCGGCAGCGGCAAGGGCGCCGACACCATCACCAGCGGCCTGGAAGTCACCTGGACCACCACGCCGACCAAGTGGAGCAATAACTTCTTCTGGAATCTATTTGGCTACGAATGGGAACTGACGAAAAGCCCCGCCGGCGCGCACCAGTGGACACCGAAGAACGGAGCTGGCGCGGGAACCGTGCCGCATGCACACGACAAATCTAAGCGCATCGCCCCCTCGATGCTGACGACCGACCTCGCGCTCCGCTTCGACCCGGAATACGAAAAGATCTCGCGGCGCTTCATGGAAAACCCGGATCAGTTCGCCGACGCGTTCGCGCGTGCGTGGTTCAAGCTCACCCACCGCGACATGGGTCCGCGCGCGCGTTACCTCGGCCCGGACGTGCCGACCGAAGTGCTGATCTGGCAGGACCCGGTTCCAGCCGTCGATCACGTACTGATAGACAAGACCGACGCCACCGCGCTGAAGGCGAAGATCCTCGCCTCCGGCCTCTCGGTTGCCGATCTGGTCTCGACCGCCTGGGCCTCCGCTTCCACGTTCCGCGGTTCCGACAAGCGCGGCGGCGCCAACGGCGCGCGCGTCCGACTTGCGCCGCAAAAGGACTGGGAGGTCAACCAGCCGGCAAAGCTCGCGGCCGTGTTGCAGAAACTTGAAACCATCCAGAAGGAGTTCAACGCTTCGCAGAAGGGAGGCAAAAAAGTCTCGCTCGCCGATCTGATCGTGCTCGGCGGCAATGCTGCGATCGAGCAGGCCGCCAAGAAGGCCGGACATGCGGTCGACGTACCGTTCGCGCCTGGTCGCACGGATGCGTCACAGGAACAGACGGACGTCGAGTCCTTCGCGGTTCTTGAACCGATCGCAGATGGGTTCCGCAACTACGAGAAGGCCCACTACGCCACCTCGGCGGAGGAGCTGCTGGTCGACAAGGCGCAACTATTGCGTTTGACGGCACCGGAGATGACCGTGCTTGTCGGCGGTCTGCGTGTTCTCGGCGCGAATGCCGGCAACTCGGCCCACGGCGTCTTCACCAAAACGCCCGGCACGCTGACGAACGACTTCTTCGTCAATCTGCTCGACATGGGCACGGTCTGGAAGGCGACCTCGGCCGACCAGCGGGTGTTTGAAGGTCGCGACCGCAAGTCAGGCGATCCGAAGTGGACGAGCACGCGCGTCGACCTGATCTTCGGATCGCACTCGCAGCTTCGCGCCGTCGCGGAGGTCTATGCCCAGAGCGACGCCAAGGAGAAGTTCGTGAACGACTTTGTGGCCGCCTGGACGAAGGTGATGGACGCCGACCGCTACGACCTCGCCTGATCACGACCGACAATCGTGCAACTCAGGAATTTTGCCGCCTCGCGCTTAACCGCGCGAGGCGATTTTTTTCTTCGCGCGGGATCTGCGATAATTATAGTCGCGACCATGTTTTTTGAGCGGTCGTCCGTCCGCAGTATTTTTAGTTCGGAGTAGGAACATGCTCTCGCTTGCGCGCGCCCGCACCCAAGTGTTCGTTGCGGCGACCGTCATCGCATCTCTCGCAATCGCGCCCATCTCAACACGCGCTTGCACCCGCCTCGTCTATCTGGGCGAGGACGGCAACATCATCACCGCCCGCTCGATGGACTGGAAGCTCGACATGGGCACCAATCTCTACGCCCTGCCGCGCGGCATCGAGCGCAACGGCGAAGCGGGTTCCAATTCAATCAAATGGACTGCCAAATACGGCTCCGTCGTCGCCACTGGCTACGACATCTCCACCACCGACGGCGCCAACGAAGCGGGCCTCATGGCCAATGTGCTGTGGCTAGTCGAGTCCGAGTATCCGAAGTTTGAAGCTGGCAGTAAGCCGGGCCTCGCCATTTCCGCATGGGCGCAGTACGTGCTCGACAATTTCGCAACCGTCGCCGAAGCAGTCGAGGCATTGCGCGCGGAGCCTTTCACGGTCGTGACAGCCAATGTGCCGGGCGACACCAAACTCGCCACCTTGCACTTGTCGCTTTCGGACAAGACCGGCGACAGTGCGATCGTCGAATACATCGGAGGCAAACAGGTCATCCATCACGGCCGTCAATATCAGGTGATGACGAACTCGCCGACCTACGATGAACAGCTGGCGTTGAACGCCTATTGGAAAGGCATCGGTGGCACTGTTTTTCTTCCCGGCACCAACCGCGCAGCCGACCGCTTCGCGCGCGCATCTTTCTACATCAACGCAATTCCTCAGAAAACGGAACCCAACCGCGCCTTAGCCAGCGTATTCGGCGTCATTCGAAACGCGTCCGTGCCCTTCGGCCTCTCGACGCCCGACCAGCCTGAAATCTCATCCACGCGCTGGCGCACCGTGTTCGACCACAAACGCCAGCTCTACTTCTTTGAATCAGCGCTGACCCCGAACACCTTCTGGGTCGACCTGAAAGCGATCGACTTCTCGAAGGAAACCGGCGCGGTGACGAAGCTCGACCTCGGGCCCGACCAGGTTCACACCTTCTCGGGCGACGCCACCAAGGACTTCAAACCATCGCCGCCGTTCAAGTTCTTAGGGCTGTAGCGAAACGGCAAACGAGGGCATTTGACCTTTGAGTCAGGAAAGGAATTCGTCCTTATGACGGTCGGCGCAGCGAGCTCATCTACTCGGTGATCCACTCCGAGCACTTGGCGGGCGGGTCGTTGCCCCACGGCAGGATCGGCACAGTCGAGGTGGAGTTTTCCGGACTGCCCTCGATCAGCTTGTCGGTGTAGACGAGGTAGACAAGCATGTTGCGCTTGGCGTCGCAGCCGCGCACGATTTGCATGCGCTTGAAGAAGATCGAGCGGCGCTGGCTGAACATCTCCTCGCCCTGCTCGAGTTTGCGCTTGAATTTGACCGGTCCGTATTGCTTGCAAGAAAGGGACGCTTGGCTCAGTTCCTCCGCGAGCCCGAGCCAACCTTTCCACCCGCCTTTTTCCGGCACGCTGAAATGGCAGGCGACGCCCTCTACCTCCGGATCATCGATCCCGTAGGTGCCTATCTTGTGGTCAGGCGACAGGAACTTCCAGACCGTCGTCTTTTTGAAAATGAGGTCGGGGTTGTCCGCGCGTGCCATTGTGGCGCCCACCGCGAACAAAGGCACGGCGCCCAGTAGCACGCGAAAATAGGACCTCATGACCGGGACCTCCTCCAAAGCGGGCAGATCGCCCGAGCCCCTCAAATGGTATCGCGCCGTCTGAGCACAATGCCGCGCCCGAGGGTTAAGATCCGCGAAACATCGGGCGTTTTGACAAAAAGCCCTGATATTTGCTTCGTCCACGGCCTTACTCTCACCCCGACTCGTGGCGTAGAGGCCGTGGGGACTTAGGGCGGGCCGGGGCGCATCGGGTGTCGGACACGAGATTTCAACGAGAAAGAATGGGAGCCTTCCGCGCATTTCTTGCGGCAGTTCTGCTTGTGCCCGCTCTCCCCGCCTTTGCTCAGGACCCGGCAGCGGTCACCCCGGAAGTATCCACGCCGAGCACGCCCGACACCGCATTGCCCACACCGAGCGCGCAAAATCCCATCGATCAAGCGCCAGCACCTGCGGCTGCTCCCGTTTCCGATGCCGCTCCGCCTGCCGCCGCGCTGGAAATCGCTGACGTCTTTAGCAAGCTTAGCGACCAAATCTACGAGAACTGCATCTTCGAACTGTCGGACGAGCAGATCATGGTGCAAGCCGCGCTCGTACAATCGTACATGGAGCAGGGCGCCACCAACGGTGTGGCGCGACGCCTCGCCGCCAACCAGATACAGCCGCCGAAACTCTCTAAGGAGTGCGAGAGCGTCCGGCGCGACCCGCCGCCGCCGTCAGAGGATTGGGCGACCACCACCAAGCCCGAAGAGAAGAAGCCGCCTATCGTCGCGCTCGCACCCGAGCCGAAAGTGGCTAAGCCCGAACCGCCGCCCCCCGTGATCAAGCTCGCCGGCAAGAAAACCCTGCCGCAGTGGGACTGTGCACCCAACGTCGACTTCGTGACGATCCACTTGAACGGCTTTGAACGGAAGCTCACAGGCGGCGAAATCTGCAATCCGTTCGAGGATGTCGTCGCCGAGGTGCCCGCCACGCTCAAGTCGTTCCGCCTCGGCTACACGATCAAATCCGGCCGGCTGTTCGTGATCGCTGACGGACATCCCGCCAACGGCCACACCATTGCCTGGGGCCTTTCGGGGCGAGACGTCTGCCGTAACAACCCCGACCCAGATTGCTTCGCAACCCGCGCAGTCGGTCCGCTGCCACCAGGCGAATATTCGTTCGCCGACAGCAAGGCGCAACGCGTGAGCTGGGGCCCGAAGACCAAGCGCCATGTCGCCGCCGTCTACCTGCGTAAGCTCTGGAACAAGGACCGGTTCAGCCCCGCGCACACAGCGGCTATCCTGAAGCGCGGCAACATCGCGATCCACGTCCGCCTCAAAGGCGAGATGTCGGAAGCCTGCATCGGTCTTGAGGCGAAGGGCTGGGCCTACGTCGCATCGCTCATCAAGGAAGGGCGCGCCACAGCGCTCAACGCCTATATCGACGAGCCTTACCCGAAGGTCGCCGAAGCGCCGCCCGTCATCGTAGCCTCCAGCTTCTCGCTGACCTCGCTCTTTAAGTAAGAGCCTTACTCGGCAGACGCGCGCGTAGCGATTTCTTAACCGTGCCCGATCCATGTGCCGCCCGGAACAGCCGGGCGCTGAACCTCTCTCCATGATGCAGCGACGGACGAACAAGACGTCCAAACCGCATCGAGCAGGAGAGAACCATGTACGGAGAGATCAAGAAGTACCGTCGCGACCTCGGTGTCGGCGTCATCGCCGCTGAAGACGGCCGCTCTTATCGCTTCGAGCGCAATTCGATCCTGAACCGCCGCGAGGACTTGGAAGGCCAGGAGGTCTACTTCGACCTCGGCGGCCTCAAGGCGCGCGAAGTGATCGTGCTTGCCGGCTCGCCCTGGGCGGCCTTCGGCGGCATCGGCCTCTGATCCCGAAACACCCATCGAAATCCCAGGAAATGCGAGCCCGCGCCATGACAACCGCATTTGACATCGCCGACGTGTCCACGGTCTCGGGCGACGAGCTCTACCAGCCGATGCGCTGGCTGATCGAAAACGGCCAGGGCCTTGCCCTGCTGAAAGGTCTGGACGAAGCCGATATCCGCGCCCTTGAGAACGACCTTTGGCGCCGGTTTGACGGGAGCACGCAAGCCCGCCTGGCGGTTGCGCTCAGGATGCGGGCACTTCTCGACGTGTTCGAGGCCCGCCGCTTGAAGGACCTGCTGCTCAACCGTGGTTTCAAGGTGGTCCGCGCCGCGGTGGCTTTCGCGGCATCTGAACGCCTGAACCCCCGCTTCGGCTTCAGCGCCCAGCGCTTCGTGATGGCGCTGGAGGCAGCGACCGCTCCGGTGGCGCCCGCATCGAACGTCGTCCTCGCCCGCGCCGCCTAAGCGACACCACCGTCTATGCGTGTAACCGACGGAACTGCCGTCGCGCCCTCCAACCCTTAACCCTGCGGATCAGGACAGACAGTTCGAGGGTGCCATGACGATCGACACGGGGTTCAAGATCAAAGGCGGCAAGGTCGGAATTCTTCTGCTGCACCGTTTGTGCGGCACGCCCGTCGAAATGCGATTTGTCGCCAATGGCTTGGCGAAGCTCGGCTATACCGTCCATTGCCCGATGCTGGCCGGCCACTGCGGCACCGAACAGCAGATCAGCACCTCGACCTGGACCGACTGGTACAAGAGCGCCGAAGCCGCCCTCGATGAACTGCGCAAGGAATGCGATGTCGTGATCGCCGGCGGCCTTTCAACAGGCGCGGTGCTCGCGGTCATGCTGGCAGCCAAGAACCCGACCAAAATTCAGGCAACGACGCTTCTCGCTCCCACGCTATGGCTGAACGGCTGGATGATCCCCTGGTACGCCAAGCTGTTCCGCCTGGTGCGCCACAAGTGGTTCGCCAAGCTGTTCTCGTTCCCGCACCACGACCCGCATGGCATCAAGGATGAGCGCATTCGCGACTTCATCCAGCGTGCGCGCGCGGCGAAAGGGACGGCCGAGGCCGGCCACCCGGTAACCCCCGGCGCGGCGGTCTTTGAGCATCATCAATTGGTTAACGCTGTTTGCAAGCTGGTGCCGTATGTCCGACAGCCTTCCCTGATCGTCCATCCGTTGGAGGACGACTACGCGGGCATGAGCAATGCCACCTACCTGCGGGACGGCATGAAGGGCCCGGTCGATTTCGTCGTGCTGGACGACTCCTACCACATCGTAACCGTCGACCGGCAGCGCCACCTCGTGGTCGAGGCCATCGACCGCTTCGCCGCCGGCTTGACGGCTGGCCGGCATACCCCGGTCGTCGCCTCCATCGGTCGGACAGTTGCGGCCTAACATACTGTTAATAAAAAGGAATATGGAAAAATTTGACGGCTGTTCGAACTGTTCCGGGTGGAACAGCGACAATGGCTTGGTTGAGGCATTCTCCAATCATCGCCGGTGCAAACGGCAACGAGATCGAAGACAACCAGACCCAGCCGCGAGGAGGCTTCTATGACCCGGACCGCTCTCACCATCGCCGTCGCACTGATCGCCGGCACCACGCTTTCGAACGCAGCCAACGCCGGCGGCGTCCGCCTCGGCTTCGGCTTCCCGCTCGGCAGCTTCGTCGCTAAGCCCTTCCAGGGTTCGAGCCTGGGCGGCGGCTACGGCCACAAGAAGAGCTACAAGAAGCCGACCTACGCTGCCCGCAAGACGCCCCGCCCCGCACAGGTCGACGTCGCAGAAACCCGTCAGGTGAAGGCGAAACCGGCCCCGGTTAAGACGGCAAACGTCGAAACCAAGACGATCGCGACCGATGCACCGACCGTTTACGTCCCCACGACGCCGGTCAAGGCCGAGGAAACCAAGACCCAGGAAACCGCCGCCCTGACGCCTGAGACGGCTGAACAGGAAACCGAAGTCAAGGTTGACAACAGCCAGAACGAAAAAGTCGAGAAAGTCGAGGCGGAGCAGCCTACAACTGAAGAAAATTCGTCGACCAAGCGCGTCTGCCGCAAGTTCTCCGCCGTCGTCGGCGGCCTGGTGGAAGTGCCCTGCGAATAAGGATTGACGATCGTGAATGCCCGGGGCGGGCCGAAAGGCTCGCCCCGACTTGCGGTCAAAATGCAATATTGATTTGGCACTCGGCCAACGCCTCGAGGAGGAGGATTAGGTCATGGACGTCGCTCTCAAAGCCCCTGCAAGCGCCGGCGTTGGCGCCACGAAATCACAACGGCCGAAGTCGCCGAAGCGCCCAATGCCGATGGTCGTGAAGCTCGCCTATCGCAACCTGTTCCACGACCGCCTGAGCTTCTTCGTGACGATCGTCGGTATCGTTTTTTCGGTAGTCCTTGTTGCGGTCCAGACCGGTATCTACTTGGGCTCAGAGAAAAAGATCGCCGCGATTCTCGACGGCGCACCCGCCGACCTATGGGTCGTGCCTCTTGGAACCAAAAGCTACGATGACCCCTCGCCGTTGACGGGTCGCGAACGCCACATGGCACTTTCAGTCCCGGGCGTTGCCGATGCCGAGGACATGGTCGTTTCGTTTGCTAAATGGCGAAAGCCGCAGGGTGGCCAAACTACGGTACTGTTGATCGGCACGGCAGCCGAAAGCCCCAAGGCGCTTCCCTGGAACATTGTCGAAGGCAGCCGCGCCGCGCTTGAGGCACCCAACACCGTCGCCATCGATCAGAGCTATTTCCCGGACCTTGGCATGACGAAACTCGGCGACCGGGCGGAAATTAACGGCGCGAGCGTCGAACTCGTCGCTTCCACCAAACGCATACGCTCCTTCACGACGCTGCCCTTCGTCTTTATGTCGATCGAGGAGGCTCGCCGCCTGACGGCCACGGAGCAGAACCAGGCGACCTACCAGCGCGTGACGCTGCTGCCCGGCGCTGATTTGGAATCGGTGCGCGCTGAAATCGGCAAACGTCTGCCTGATACCGAGATCCTGACCCAGGACGAGTTCCGCAAGCGCAGTCAATCCTACTGGCTGTTCCAGACCGGCGCCGGTGCGGCGTTGATCGCGGGCGCCGTGCTCGGCCTCATCGTCGGCATCGTGATCGTGGCCCAGACGCTCTATTCGAGCACCAAGGACCACATCAATGAGTTCGCAACGCTGCGTGCGCTCGGCGCCGGCGCCGGCTACATCGTCAAAGTCATTCTGATGCAGGCGGTGCTGTCGGGTCTTATTGGTTACGTGTTGGGTATGTTACTTGCACTCGCCGCGATATATGCCGCGCAGGATACCAAGCTCACCATCGTGATGACGCCTGAGCTAGCAATCACGCTATTCGCCGTCACCATAGGCATGTGCGTGTTCGCCGCCATAAGCGCCATCATCAAAGTGGTGCGCATCGACCCCGCTGTTGTCTTTGCCCGCTGATCGATCAGGAGACCAAAATGACGCTGCAAGACAAGAGCAAGGTTATCCTGCAGGCTGAGGGCATCGTGAAGGTGCTGGGCGAAGCGCCGAACCAAGTGCGTGTGCTCAAAGGTGTCGACCTCGACCTGCACACCGGCGAACTCTCGCTCCTGATGGGCCCGTCCGGCTCCGGCAAGACCACGCTACTGTCGATCCTCGGTTGCATCCTGTCGCCGACGGAAGGTCGCCTGGCCCTTTCCGGCCAACGCACCGACCAGATGAGCAAGGAGCAACTCGCCAACCTGCGCCGCAAGCACGTCGGCTTCGTGTTTCAGTCCTACAATCTGGTGCCGACGCTCTCCGCCGTCGAGAACGTCATGCTGGCTCTCGACTTGCGCGACCTCTCTGGCCCCGACGCCTACGACAACGCAGCAGAGGCGCTCGAGGCGGTGGGCCTCGGCCACCGCATCAACGCCATGCCTTCGAAAATGTCGGGCGGTGAAAAACAGCGCGTGTCGATTGCGCGGGCACTGGCAGGCTCGCCCTCGGTCGTACTCGCAGACGAACCGACGGCGGCGCTCGACGCCAAGAACGGCATGGCCGTAATGGAACTGTTGGCGAAGGTTGCGCAGGATACGCGCCGCGCCGTTCTCGCCGTGACCCACGACCACCGCACGCTTCAATACGCCGACCGTATCATCACCATTGACGACGGCCGCATCGCGCGGTCCGAACGGCCCAAACTCGAGGGAACGACGCACGCTGCTGAGGCCGCGCACTAGCTCGTCCACGTCAACCGTTCGAAAAATCAACAATTGCCGAGCCGGGCGAGCCAATGCGCCGCGCGCCCGGGCCATTCCGGTATCTGGACCGAGCCCGCGGTTTGTGTAGGATGCCGCCCACTTCGAACCGTACAAAAAATCGAAATTATCGTGGGATTTTAAGCCGATGACAGGGTCCGAGGCGAACTCGCCGATTGCGTCAGGCAACCTGATGGCCGGCAAGCGCGGACTGATCATGGGCGTGGCCAACAACCGCTCGATCGCCTGGGGAATAGCTCGGGCATGCGCGGCACAAGGAGCCGAGATCGCCTTTACCTACCAGGGCGATGCCCTGAAAAAACGCGTCGAGCCGTTGGCTGCCGAACTCGGCTCGAAAATCGTGCTCCCGTGCGACGTGACCGACAGCGACTCGATGGATGCTGTGTTCGCGACGCTTGAGAAAGAATGGGGCCGTCTCGACTTCCTCGTCCACGCCATCGCGTTTGCCGACAAGAACGAACTCGACGGCCGCTACGTCGACACCAGCGAAAGAAACTTCACCCAGAGCCTTTTGATCTCATGCTACTCGTTCACGGCGCTCGCGCGCCGTGCAGAAAAGCTGATGACCGATGGCGGTTCTCTCGTCACGCTGACCTACTACGGCGCTGAGAAGGTCATGCCGCATTACAACGTCATGGGCGTCGCGAAGGCCGCGCTCGAAGCGAGCGTGCGCTATCTCGCGGCCGACCTTGGCAAGACGGGCATCCGCGTCAATGCGATCTCGGCGGGCCCGATCAAAACGCTAGCTGCGTCCGGCATTTCCGACTTCCGCTACATCCTACGGTGGAACGAATACAATTCACCCTTGCGGCGCACGGTGACGATCGAGGATGTGGGCGGCGCCGGCCTCTACTTGCTTTCCGACCTATCACGCGGCGTAACGGGCGAGATCCATCACGTCGACAGCGGCTACCATGTGCAGGGCATGAAGAACGAAGACGCGCCCGACATCTCGGTGGTCAAGAGCGACCCTTGACCGACGAAGCGGCGCTCAATGCCGCCCTCGCCCCCGGCATCACCCTTTATGTCGTCCGCCACGGCGAGACGGATTGGAATCGCGAAGCGCGCTATCAAGGACAGCGGGACATCCCCTTGAACGATGTTGGCCGCGAGCAGGCTCAGCGGCACGGCCGCATTCTGAAAACGGCATTGGCCGGTAAGACGGATATAGATTTCGTCTCAAGCCCGCTGTCGCGCGCTCTGGAGACCATGCGCATCATGCGCAGCCAGATGACGCTTGATCCGCAAAACTTCCGCATCGATCCCGAACTGCGCGAAGTTCACTACGGCCACTGGGAGGGTCGGCTTTTGTCCGAGCTGCCAGAAAACGATCCGGAAGGGCTTGCCGCGAAGGCGCGCGATCCGTTCCGGTGGCGCCCGCGCGAAGGCGAGAGCTATGAGGATTTGCAGGTCCGCATCGCGCGCTGGCTCTTGACCGTGAAACGCGACACCGTGGCGGTGACGCATGGTGGCGTCAGCCGCGTACTGCGCGGCGCGCTCTTCGGTCTGGATGCCGCCGACATTCCATTCCTCGATTGCCCGCAGGACAGAATTCTGGTCATAGCCAATGGAGAGATCCGCTGGCTCTAGCGGGCTAGTGACGCTTCTTTTTGGCTTTGTGCTTGTTCGCTTTGTGTTTGTGCGCGTCGAGCTTCTCATCTGGCTCGGCAACATTGGCGGGCATCTGCGGCGCCATACGCTTGACGGGCGGGACGATGGCATCGCCGCGCGTCTCCAACTGTGGCGACAACTGCGGGCTGGACGGTGCGTTGCCCGGTTCGGCCCGCGCCAGAACCGCCGCGATCGCAAGCACCATGGCAGCTATCACCGTCCTGCAGCCCTGTGCGAGCAGCATGCACATGTCTCGCCCGAATCTCACGGTCATGGCGTATCCGCTCGCGAGACTAACACCGCCGACAACCTGAGCAAAAGCGAAGCGGCGCCCCCTGCCTCAGCGGCAAAACAAAAGAGCCGGGGAGCGGCCCCGGCTCTTCGGCACCAAAGGTGCAAATGAAGCCGCTCAACCGCGGGAGCTCAACCCCACGGCAGAACCGCTTTGCGACCGCGCTCAGAGCAAACTGAACGCGATTGAAAACTCAGGACTGAAGGCGCGGCCTTCGTGGCTTGGGTGCCAGACCGCTTCCGCACGCGACCCGCAATCTGCGATCCCTCGATGCGACGCGAGCTGCGTTCGGGCAGCGGGGCGCGCGCTCGGCCGAGTTGCTGATAGGATGCGGATACGAAACGCCACGGCTGATGCGCAGATAGCTCGATAGGAACCTTCTGCGAACGCCTACTGGGCAACAGTTAAGCTGCGTCGCCGCGCATTGTCACCCAAATTGCCGGGCCGCCGCTCTTGCCGGACCTCCGTGCCGCTCCTAAGAAAGCGGGTGAAGCAGGACTGCAACACACCGTTGCAGCGCCATCTCGCCGCGGCCTTTGCTTCCCTCCCGTGATGAGGCCGTCACGCCAGGTTTGCGCGATGTCTCACAATACCTTCGGCCATCTGTTTCGCGTCACCACCTGGGGCGAAAGCCACGGCCCCGCCATCGGCGCCATCGTCGACGGCTGCCCGCCGGGGATCCCTTTATCCGAAACGGATATCCAAGGCTTTCTGGACAAGCGCAAGCCCGGCCAGTCACGCTTTACAACCCAGCGCCGCGAGGCCGACGAGGTCCGCATCCTGTCGGGGTTATTTGGGAGCGCCAGCGGTGTGCAGGTGACGACCGGCACACCCATCGCGCTCGAAATCCAGAACACCGACCAGCGCTCGAAGGACTATGGCGAGATCAAAGACAAATATCGGCCAGGCCATGCGGATTTCACTTACGACGCCAAATACGGCATCCGCGACTATCGCGGCGGCGGCAGGTCATCCGCGCGCGAGACGGCCTCGCGCGTGGCCGCTGGTGCCGTAGCGCGCAAGGTGATCCCCGGCGTCACGATCCGCGGCGCCCTGATCCAAGTTGGGCCTCACGCTATCGACCGCAATAACTGGGACTGGAACGAGGTCGGCAACAACCCGTTCTTCTCTCCCGACGCCAAGGCGGCCGCCAAGTGGGGCGACTATCTCGATTCAATACGCAAGGCCGGATCGTCCACCGGAGCCCTGATCGAGGTGGTGGCGGAAGGCGTACCGGCTGGCTGGGGCGCACCCATCTACGGCAAGCTCGATTCCGACCTCGCCGCCGCAATGATGACGATCAACGCCGTCAAAGGAGTCGAGATTGGCGCGGGCATGGGGGCCGCCGCCCTTACGGGTGAAGAGAACGCTGACGAGATACGCATCGGAAACGACGGCGAACCGCTGTTTCTGTCGAACAATGCCGGCGGTATCCTGGGCGGCATCTCGACCGGCCAGCCTGTCGTGTGTCGCTTTGCGGTGAAACCGACGTCATCGATTCTCACCCCGCGCCGAACGATCGACAATGCCGGGCACGAAACCGAGATCGAGACAAAGGGCCGCCACGATCCCTGCGTCGGCATTCGCGCGGTGCCCGTTGGCGAAGCAATGATGGCGATTGTGCTCGCCGACCATTTCCTGCGCCATCGTGGCCAGTGCGGCTGACGCTAGTTGCCGATGACAAAATCCGCGTAGACGAAATCGTCCCGCTGGACCCGCTCGCCGACACTGATATTTAGCGGACGCGCGAACATCGGGCCGGCCGAGACGCAAGTGTGGAACTCGCCCTTCTCTCCGCACGGATCGGCGCTTGCGGGCAGTTCATCGAGCAGCGCTAGGTCGAAAAGCCGGCCTGAAAAGTCGGATGAGATGAGGCGTGTATCGACGACCGAGACGTGCGCGACGATGCCGGCGGCGATCATCTCCCGTGCCAGTTTGTCCGTCGGCAGCCCCCAAATCGGAAACACCGGCGCGAGGCCCGTGCCGGCAAGCTGCCGCTCACGATAGGCACGAACGTCTTCAAGAAAGAGATCACCGAACGCGACGGCCTCCACGCCAGCCGCGACCGCGTCCTCAACAAAGCCGCGCATCAAAGCTTCGTACTCTTCATTCGAGCAGGGCCACGGCAGTTCCACGACCTTGAGCGGAAGGTCCGCAGCGCGCCCCTGTGCCTCCAGAATTTCGCGCCGTACGCCATGCATGGCGACGCGATTCGCTGCCGCGTTAACCGTGGTGAGCAGGCCGACAACGTCGTATTTGGGATCTTGCCGCAATGTGTGAAGCGCCCAGGCGCTGTCCTTGCCGCTCGACCAACTGAGAATGGTTTTCAAAGCCATGGGCGCGCCTTATAGCTCGCAGCAGCGGAACTTGGAATTGTCACGACATGCGACCGTTCGAAAGCATCGTCATCCTGACGGGCGCGGGCCTCTCGGCGGAATCGGGTGTGTCGACATTTCGTGATCCTGAAGGCATCTGGTCCAAATACGACTGGCGCGAGGTCGCGACGCCGGAAGGCTTCGACAACAACCCGACCTATGTGCACGAATTCTACAACATGCGCAGGCGCGTCCATCGCGACGTGAAGCCGAACGCCGCACACTTTGCACTTGCACGGCTCGAGAACGAACATGGCGGCGTAACGATCATCACGCAAAACGTTGATGCTCTGCACGAGACTGCAGGCTCCAAGTCGCTGATCCACATGCACGGTGAAGCCATGCGCGCGTTGTGCGCGGCCTGCGGCACATCAGTTCCCTGGACCAATGACCTGAGCGTCGCGACGCCATGCCCATCATGCGGAAAAGTGGGCCGCATGCGCCCCGATGTAGTGTGGTTCGGAGAAATGCCGTACCATATGGAACGAATTTCCGAGCTGCTTTCCGAGTGCGATCTTTTCATGTCAATCGGCACGAGCGGCCACGTCTACCCAGCGGCCGGATTTGTTGCCGAAGCGCGCGCGGCGGGCGCGCATACCGTCGAGCTCAATTTGGAGCCGTCGCAAGGCGCCCGCCTGTTTGCCGAAGGTATCTATGGGCCGGCCACCGAGGTCGTCCCCGCCTATGTCCACAAACTCCTGAGCATCAAGGCTTTCGAGTGAACACCGCCACGACCTCGATGTGCGGGGAATAGCGAAACTGGTCAACCGGAACGATTTTCTCGATCGCATATCCGCCGTCGATCAACGTGCGTGCATCGCGCGCAAGCGTCGCGGGATTGCATGAAATTGCGACGACACACTTGACCTTGGATTTCGCGACCATGCGCGCCTGAGCCTCCGCGCCGGCCCGTGGCGGGTCGAAGACGACCGCATCATGATCGTTGAGCTCAAGTGCCGAGAGCGGTTCGCGGAAGAGATCGCGGACCAATGCGGCAATCGGCTTGAGGCCGCTCGCCTTGCGGGAAGCTACCTGAAGCGCGGCAATCGCGTGAGCATCGCTGTCGAACGCCGAAACCCGGCAGCGCTTGGCGAGCGCGAACGTGAAAGCGCCCGCGCCCGAAAAGAGATCTGCCACGGATTTCGCTTTTGCTTTTGCGACCGCGCCCACGGCAAGAGCGATCATGGCGGCTTCCGCTCCAGCCATGGCCTGCAGAAAGCCGCCGGGCGGAACGACGACATCGACGCCACCCAAAGACACCGCGGGAACGAGGGCGGCGTAAACGATATCACCTTCCAACGTTACACGCGCGAAGCGCCCCGCCTCTGACACGTGCGCGATCTGCGAACGCAATCCGGCGCCGAGTGACCGGCGCACCTCATCGATCGCGATATCAAGACCACCATCGGTCATCGTGGTTATGACGCGCGCGCGCGACTTCCTCGTCATGAGGATGCCGAGCAATGTCCGCAACACAGGCAGCGCGCGCACGATGCTGGGACTAAGAACCGCACACTCGTCGATGTCGATGAGTTCGTGCGAATGCGCGACATGGAACCCAAGTCGAACACCTTCGACATCGGTCCGCTCGGCCGTGAACACCGCCCGCCGCCGCGTACCTTGCGGCATATTGAGAGGTGTTACGCTCGCCGAGATGCCGCGCGCCGCAAATGCGCTGACGACCTGATCGCGCTTCCATGCCGCGTAAAGGTCCGTTGCCATGTGCTGCATGGCACAGCCACCGCAAACGCCGAAGTGGCGACAGACGGGATCGACGCGATGCGGGCTCGCATCATTGATCACGTCGAGGCGAGCACGATCGCCTTCGAGAACCGCCGTCACGCGCTCACCCGCAAGCGTGAAAGGAACGTAGACGTCGCGCCCGTCGACGCGCGCAATTCCATCGCCCTGCGCCCCGACGCGCTCGATGCGAAGTTCTGTCGTCTCAGCCATCACGACGCGCCGCGATCAGATACTCGGCATTGCCCGAGCCGCCGTGGATGGGAGACGGCATGGTACCGGCGACTTTCCAGCCAGGCTGGTCCGATAGCCAGGCTTCAACACCATCGACGGCTGCTTTGATCGCTCCCTCGTCCCGCACGATACCGCCCTTGCCGACGCTCGCGCGCCCCACCTCGAATTGCGGTTTGATCAACGCCACGAGCCACGCACCGGGCGCGGCACGGGCAAGAGCAGCGCCTAGCCCCTTGGCCAGCGAGATGAAACTAAGATCCGCAACGATAATGTCGATGGGTACGGGTACCAGATCCGAAGTCAGCGAGCGCGCGTCGACTTCCTCGAGAGACACCACGCGCACGTCCGCCTTTAGGGCTTCGTGCAATTGGCCCTTGCCGACATCGACCGCGTGCACGCGCTGTGCACCACGCATCAGCAGAACCTGCGTAAACCCGCCGGTGGAAGCACCAATATCGAGCGCTTCGAGACCGCTGACATCGATATTGAAATGCTCAAGCGCCGCTTCGAGTTTCTCGCCCCCCCTCGAAACATGAGCGGGCGCGTCGCTTGAAACCTCGACCGTCGCGGACGCGGCCACTTCCCGGCCTGGCTTGTCGCATGGCGTACCCGCGACCGAAACGAACCCGCGTTTGACAAGATCACGCGCCCGCGCCCGCGTCGGCGCGAGCCCCAGTTCGACGAGCTTTTGATCCAACCGCATGTCGTGGATACCGGTTCGCAGGCAGCAAGCCGAGCCGCCTTCAGGCGCGACCGCCCTGCTCGCTTTCGATCTGATCGCGGCCGAGCGCCTTGAATACTGTCTCGACGATGCCGGACGCGTTTAAACCCGCCGCCTCGTACATCGCCTCGGGCTTGCCGTGATCAATGAAGACGTCAGGCAGGACCTTGCTGCGCACCCGAAGCCCGCGCTCCAGAAGTCCCTCATCGGACAGGAACTGCAGGACATGGCTGCCGAAGCCGCCGACCGAGCCTTCCTCGATGGTGACGAGCACCTCGTGGCTTGACGCCAGATCACGGATGAGCGTCTCGTCGAGGGGTTTGGCAAAGCGCGCGTCCGCTACCGTCGTCGACAGGCCGTAGGTCGCCAGTTGATCGGCCGCTTTCAGGCACTCCTGAAGGCGCGCGCCAAAGGACAGAAGCGCCACCTTGCTTCCATGACGCATCACACGACCCTTGCCGATCTCGAGCGGTTTGCCCTCTGCCGGCATCTCGACGCCAACACCCTCACCGCGCGGATAACGCAACGCGCTCGGGCGATCGTCTATCGCTGCCTGGGTCGTGACCATGTGCACGAGTTCAGCTTCGTCAGCGGCGGCCATAATGACGAAGTGCGGCAGGCAAGCGAGATACGCAATGTCGAAGGAACCTGCGTGCGTCGCGCCGTCCGCTCCGACAAGCCCTGCACGATCGATCGCGAACCGCACCGGCAGCTTCTGGATCGCGACATCGTGCACGACCTGATCGTAGGCACGCTGCAGGAACGTCGAATAGATGGCAGCAAATGGTTTGAAGCCCTCCGCCGCGAGACCCGCGGCGAACGTCACCGCGTGTTGCTCCGCAATGCCGACATCAAACGTGCGGTCCGGAAACTCATTGCCAAACACGTCAAGCCCAGTGCCTGACGGCATGGCCGCCGTAATCGCAACGATCTTGTCGTCCTTGCGCGCTTCGGCGATCAGCGCATCCGCAAACACCCGCGTGTAACTCGGCGCATTGGGCTTCGGCTTGACCTGAGCACCCGTCACGACATTGAACTTGTTGACACCGTGGTACTTGTCGTCGGATTCCTCCGCCGGCGCGTAGCCTTTGCCCTTCTTGGTCACGACGTGAACGAGAATTGGCCCTTGCCGCGCCTCACGGACGTTCTTCAACACGGGCAGCAATTGGTTGAAGTCGTGGCCGTCGATCGGGCCAACGTAATAAAAGCCGAGTTCCTCGAACCACATACCACCCTGCCAGATGTGGCGGGTGTATTCCTCCATGCGAGCCGCGCGCCGCTCCCACTTCTTCGGCAACATCTTGGCGAGCTGCTTGGCGTAGTCGCGCAAGTGCAGATACGTGCCGCTGGAGGTGACACGTGCGAGATACGCCGACAATGCTCCCGTCGGAGGAGCAATCGACATGTCGTTGTCGTTGAGAACGACAATCAGCCGCTCGTCACGTGCACCTGCATTGTTGATGGCTTCATACGCCATACCGGCGCTCATCGCGCCGTCGCCGATGACGGCAACGACATTGTTATCACTGCCCGAGAGATCGCGCGCCACCGCCATGCCGAGCGCGGCCGAAATCGAGGTCGACGAGTGCGCCGCGCCGAAAGGATCGTAGGGGCTCTCGTCGCGTTTGGTAAAACCCGACAGCCCGCCCGGTTGACGCAGCGTCCGGATACGGTCGCGCCGTCCGGTCAGAATTTTGTGCGGATAAGACTGGTGCCCGACATCCCAGATCAACCGGTCCTTTGGCGTGTTGAAAACCCAGTGCAGCGCGACTGTCAGTTCGATGACGCCGAGCCCCGCGCCGAGGTGCCCGCCCGTGACGGACACCGCATTTATTGTCTCCTTCCTCAGCTCCGCTGCAACCTGAGGAAGCTGGTCCTCGGGCAGCAACCGCAGATCGGAAGGGTCTTTTATGGCGTCGAGGAGGGGCGTTGCATTCACTAGGAACCACCCGTTTCAGGCCTGCCTGTCGTCGTTATGTCATACATGCTCGCGCGAGCAAGTGGCCAAATTTCGCAGGGGTGGTGGCCGAATGACGCCAAAAATTACCGCTGCGGGTCAAGAGGTTCGACGCCGCGCGGACGGCCATCAGGCCCAATGGTCAGCTTTTCGACCTTGGCTTCCGCCTGACGCAGCAGTTGATCGCAGTGATCGCGCAATGCTTCTCCGCGCTCGTAGATGGCGATGCTCTCCTCAAGCTCCACGTCACCGCGTTCCAGCCGGCCGACAATGGCTTCGAGTTCTTTGAGCGCACGCTCGAACGTCATTTCCTTGATGTCGGCGAGCGTCCGCGCCGGCGCCTTGCCCGTGGTCATGGTCTGTCTTCCCTGGTTAACGCGACGCTTTGATCAGGTCCCGGAGCTCATCAGCACACGAACGTGAGCGGCGACCGATCTCGCAAGTGCCGTCAAGTCATAGCCGCCTTCGAGCATCGAGACGACACGGCCGTTGGCGTGGCGGCGCGCCTGCTCGGCGATCTGCTCAGTAGCCCACCAATAGTCCGCCTCGTCCAGTTCCAGCCCGCCTAGCGGGTCGCGCTGATGCGCGTCGAACCCGGCCGAGATGATCACCAGATCGGGGCCGAAGTTGTGCAACGGCCCCAGAATCCGCTCAACCATCGCCTGTTCGAATTGCTCCCCGCCGTCGCCCGCCCGCAGAGGCGCATTGAAGATGTTGCCGACACCGGTTTCGCGCAGCGCCCCCGTGCCGGGAAAGAGCGGCATCTGGTGCGTCGAGCCGTAGAACAGGTCCTTGTCCGACCAGAAGATCTGTTGCGTGCCGTTGCCGTGGTGGACGTCGAAATCGATGACGGCGACCCGCTCAGCGCCGTGCTTCTTGCGCGCGTAGTGCGCAGCGATCGCCGCATTGCTGAATAAGCAGAAACCCATCGCGCGCTCGCGTTCGGCGTGATGGCCGGGAGGCCGCACCTGGCAGAAGGCATTGGACGCCGCCCCGGTCATCACCGCGTCCACGGCGGCGAGCCCCGCCCCAATGGCGCGCCGCACGGCTTCCCAGCTACCCGGCGAAACGACCGTGTCGCCGTCAAAGTGATGCTGACCGGATTTGAGGTTGGCCGCGGCCTCGCGCATCTCGTCGTAATGCGCCCGGCTGTGCGCGAGCAGGATGCAATCTTCGTCATCGTCCCTCAGCGGCGCTTCCTCACGCACCAGACTATCGAACGAGGAATCGGAGAGAACCTTGCTGATCGCGCGCATCCGATCCGGGCGTTCCGGATGGTAGCTACCCGTATCGTGATTGAGAAAAGCAGGATGAGTCAGAAGAAGAGTTGTCATGTAATCAAAGGCACGGATCTGAGGCGCGAGAATGCGCCTGCCCGGCATACTACGGGGCCGACGTTTGTAGCCAAGGGAAATCGCCGCGACGCGCTCTTTCCACGGACTATTGTTTGACGAACGCCAGGATCGAAACCCGTCAAGTCAATTCGGACACGCGAGCGATCTTCACGCCCGGAGGCGGCTTGCTGTCGGCCGGAACAAAGAAATCGGGCGCGAGCGGCATCGACTTGTCGAGCCGGTAGGGCTCGAAATCCTTAACGCCGCCGACCTCGTAGAGAAACGTGTCGTCTATGAGGAAGTGGCCGCTGAAGGTCTTGGCCGGTTGCTCGAAAACCAGATGCGCCGCATCCGCCACGATGTCGGGAGAGCGGCTCATGTGCATCAGCTTATCGCCGCCCAGCACGTTCTGGATCGCGGCCGTGGCAATCGTGGTGCGCGGCCAGAGCGCGTTGACCGCAACCCCATCCTTTTTGAACTCCTCGGCAAGGCCCAAGACACACAGGCTCATACCATACTTGGCGATGGAATAGGCGACGTGACCTGCAAACCACTTGGGATGCATGTCGAGCGGCGGCGACAGCATCAAAATGTGCGGGTTCCCGGCACGCTTAAGATGCGGTAGGCACGTCTTGGAAACCAGGAACGTGCCCCGCGTGTTGATGCCGAACATGAGGTCGAAGCGTTTGATGTCCGTCTTTTCCGTGGGTGTGAGCGAAATCGCGCTCGCGTTGTTTACGCAAATGTCGATGCCGCCGAACGTGGTCACCGTCAGGTCGACGGCGCGTTGCACCTGATCTTCAAAGCGGATGTCGCATACGATCGGCAGCGCATTTCCGCCTGCCTGCTGAATTTCGTCGGCAGCGGTATGTATCGTGCCATCTAGCTTGGGATTGGGGTCATTTGTCTTTGCGGCTATCGCGACATTTGCCCCGTCGCGCGCGGCCCGCTTTGCTATCGCAAGACCTATGCCCCGGCTACCGCCGGTGATAAACAGCGTCTTACCCTTCAATGAACCCATAGCGTCCTCGGCTGCACTTCCTCAAGACGCGAAGTCTATCGCTTCGAGAGCCAATAGCCAGGGCCCGGCGTCAGACCTCACGAAGAAGAAATTTGCGCCGAATCCAACGAAATGGCGCGGTGACGACGGTCCAGAATTGGATGAGGGCCTGCCAGACGAATGCCGGCAGTCCTGCGACCGGCAGGAAGATCAGGAGGTAGACGGTTTCACGCAGGAAACGGCGGGGCCATGCCGCTGATTTTCGCGCCCCCGGCATTTTAGGCACCGCGGGCCAAATCCGCGCCCACCAGCTCCGCGCGGTGGCCCAGCCGAGCACGCCCGCCACGAGAGCCATAAAATACGGAATTTGAATATAGGTTGGAATTCCGGGAATGATGCGCCCATCGAGCTCGCTTTGGGCAGCACTGTCGCGCGCATGAACATCGACGGCGACCGTGATAAGTTCGCCCGTGACCTGGCTCGCCACGTCCCGCGCCACATTGGCGGCATCCGTCACGAGGCCCGTGCTATCGGCGGCCGGAACGGCGCTGAGCTGGACGCGCCCGGAGCCCTCGGTTGCGGCCATCAGTTCGAATCCGCCGCGGCGTGCTGCAAGCGTATCGAGAAAATCTCCGAACGTTGCGCGCTCAGCCGCACCTTTAAGTCCCCCAACCTCCAGCGTCTGCCACAGCCAGTTGCGGCCGCCCGGCTGACGCCCGGTCTCGTTGCGAAGGATGATCAGATTAACGTCGTTGCGAGACGCCGCATCGAGCAGCTCGCTCAGATAGCGGCTGACCTCGCCGCCCGATGACGGCCGTACGATGAGTTTACCGTCAGCAACGCGCCCCGTCACCAGAACCGTCTGCCCACGCACGCGCTGAAAAGATTGCACGAGCGCTTCCGGCGCCACCATATCGACGCTCGGAAGCTTGCCTTCGGCATCAAATTTCGGCGCCGAAGAGAGCGTCTTGGAAGCCCCCGGTTCCAGCGCGATCGTGCGGATGTTGGATTTATTGAGCGGGCGGCCAAGCAAGAACAGCGCTTCATCGAACGCCTCAGGTCCGCGAACGGCCATCGCCAGGTTCGGCTTGAATCGAACTGTTAGGTCGAATGGACCGCCGGCACCGCGCATCAGCGGAAAGGCACCGATATCCGTCACTACGTGGAGATCAGCATCCGTTGGAATCTGATCCAGCGCCGCGCGGTAGCGAACGACCGTGTCCTCCGAGAGGTAGAGCGTGAGCTTCGTTTCGCCCGCCTTCACCGCATCCGGCGCGAGCGCAGGCAGCACACGCTGCATTTCATCGGCCGTGCCGGCGGTGAACGTCACGCCTTCGCGATTGGCGAACTGCCAATGGCCTTCCGGGGTCGCGTGGGCCGCCAGCGCCGCCTTCGGCGCAGCGGCGAGACCTTTGAGATGGGCCGCCGCCTTGCCGACTGGACCCAAGTGGGCAGGCATATGGGCGGCCCCCTTGCTCCCCACCTCCCCAGCCTCACGCGTGAGGCGCGTCAGCCAGTTGGCGCTTGCATCTTGAAAACAAACGGCAAGCCAGCCGCAAAGCGTGACCGCCAAGCCAACAACCCGCCAAACCGAGGGCATCGTTTCAGTCCTGCCAGAAGAACTAGTCTGCCGATATTCTAGAGCGGCCTATCTGCGGAAATTTGGCGGCCGCTTCTGAAAGAAGGCTTCGAACGCTTCCCGCGCCTCGGGCGACGTGAGCCGCTGCTTGAAATGGGCCACCTCCTCCGTAACGCGCTCGGACACCAGTGACGGATCACCTCGCAGCAACCGTCGCGCAATTTCGAGCGCTTCCGGCGGCTTGGCGGCAAGGCGATGCGCGGCATGGAGCGCTGTCGCCATCAAATCTTCGGTTGCGACGACCTGATTGACGAACCCTGCTTCGCACGCTCGCTCCGCCGAGAACGGATCACCAAGCACAAGCATCTCGAACGCGCGCGCATACCCCATCACGCGCGGCATCAGAAGGCTGGAAGCCGCCTCCGGCACGAGGCCAAGATCAAGGAAAGGGGTGGCGAAAGTGGCGTTCGGCGTCGCGTAGACGAGATCGCAGTGAAAGAGCAGGGTCGTGCCAACCCCAATCGCTTTGCCGTCGACGGCCGCGATGAGAGGTTTCTGGATGACGGGTAGTAGCTGGATGAAGCGCAAAACTTCGGTGCCAAGCCCCCCCGTGCCTTTCGCCGTCGCCAGAAAATCGGCGATATCGTTTCCGGCTGAAAACACGCCCGGCGATCCACATATCAAGTGGGCTGCGATGTCACCATCGCGGTGACCCGCTTCGATTGCATCCGACAATGCATTGTACATCGCACCGGTCAGCGCATTCATCTTCTCCGGCCGCGCAAGCCGCAGGATCTGGACGTGCCCGTCACGCGAGATTTCGACTTGAGCGCTCATGCGAAAACCGCGCCGTGCGCTTCGACGAGCACCGACCGGTCACCGGTCGTCACGGTATCGGCAAGGCCAGGACACTGCGTGAGAAGGTTCTCGGCGTAGAAACGAGCGAGCGTCACATGCCGCGATCCCTCGTCTTCATTGAGCGCGCCCTTGGCGAGATAGGCGCCACCTGCTGTCAGCCCGAATAGCCGCAGATAAGGCGTCGCGGCCGCCAGCGCCGCCTCAGGTGACACCTGCAAGGCTTTCCCCATCCACGTTGTCGCCTCGCCCAATGCCGCGAGCGCCGCTGCCAATCGCTTGCCGGTCAACCCAAGATCAGCGCGGTTCGAAGCGCGAACCGCCTCCGCGATCTCAGCCAGTTCTTTGAAATACGAAATGATGGCATTGCCGCCTTCGAGCGGCAGCTTGCGCATCACAAGATCGATCGCCTGGATACCGTTCGTGCCCTCGTAGATCGGCAGAATGCGGGCATCACGAAGATGCTGCGCGGCACCCGTCTCCTCGACGAAGCCCATCCCGCCGTGCACCTGTATTCCGAGCGATGCGACATCAACCCCGTTGTCGGTCGAAAACGCCTTGGCAACCGGCGTGAGCAGCGCGGCGCGATTGAGCGCAGTAACTTTTTCGGTCGGGTCGGATGCCCGATGCGCGTCATCCAGCGCACGCGCCGTCGCAAGACAGATCATGCGCGACGCTTGCGTCAGCGATTTCATCGTCAAAAGCATGCGGCGCACATCGGCGTGCTCGATGATCGGGCTCATCTCGCCATTGGCAGGAATGAAGCTCTTGCCCTGCCGGCGTTCCTTCGCATAGGCAACCGCCCGCTGGGTCGCGCGCTCGCAGACCGCCACGCCCTGGACCCCAACCGCGAGGCGCGCCGCGTTCATCATGACGAACATGGTCGCCAGCCCGCGATTTTCTTCACCCACGAGATATCCGATCGCGCCGCCCTGCTCGCCGAACTTCATCACGCAGGTCGGACTCGCATGAATGCCGAGCTTGTGTTCGAGCCCAGCACAAATGACGTCGTTGCGGTCACCCAGGCTGCCGTCATCGTTGACGAGATACTTCGGCACCAGGAAAAGCGAGATGCCGCGCGTGCCTGCCGGCGCATCCGAAAGGCGCGCGAGCACCAGGTGGATGATGTTCTCCGACATGTCGTGCTCACCGCACGTAATGAAGATCTTGGTGCCGCTTATGCGGTATGTACCGTCATCACTGCGCTCCGCTTTTGACCGCAGAACGCCCAGGTCAGAGCCGGCGTGCGGCTCGGTGAGATTCATGGTGCCGGTCCACGTACCGGCGATCATGGCCGGCAGGTACTTGGCCTTCATCTCGGGCGTGCCGGCGGCTTCGATCGCGTGAATGGCACCCTGCGTCAGCAGCGGACACAGCCCAAAGGACAGGTTGGCTGAGTTCCAGATTTCACCGACGGCCGACGAAACGACTTCGGGCAGGCCCTGTCCGCCGAACTCCTCCGGACACGGCAACGCGCTCCAGCCGCCTTCGGCAAATTGCTTGTAAGCATCGCGGAACCCGGCCGGCGTCTTGACGGCACTTCCGTTAAGCTTCAGACCCTCGCGATCGGCGGGCGCGTTGAGCGGCGCGAGCACATCGGCGCCGAAATTCCCGGCTTCCTCGATGACCGCCCGCACGGTGTCCGCATCGAGACCCGGATAGACGCCGGCTGCCAGCGCTTGGTCGAGATCGGCGGCGGTCTTGAGAGCGTGCAGGATGTCGTCTACTGGAGCCTGATAGGTCATAGCCATTCCTTGGCAAGGTAAGGGTGCGGACTTCGCCGAACACTATGCCGAACACACGGCCGAGCAAACCGGATGATGAAACGTCGGGCGCATATATGCGCGAGCCGACGCGCGAGGCCATTGCGGCAGCGGCGAATCTGATCGTCGCCGGTCACCTCGTCGCTTTCCCGACCGAAACGGTCTACGGCCTGGGCGCCGACGCAGCCAACGGCGAAGCCGTCGCCCGTATTTTTGAGGCCAAGGGTCGCCCTCGCTTCAACCCGTTGATCGTGCATGTCCTCGATTTCGAGGCGGCACGGAAGCTGGGCCGCTTTTCGACACTTGCCGCAGACCTGGCCGAGGCTTTCTGGCCCGGTCCGCTGACGCTTGTCGTGCCTCGTCAAGAAAATTGCGAGGCAAGCGAATTGGTGTCCGCCGGCCTCGACACCATCGCCTTGCGCGCCCCCGCAAATCCGGTCGCGCAGCAACTTCTGGCAGCCAGCAGTAGGCCGATTGCGGCGCCGTCCGCAAACCGCTCAGGGCATGTCAGCGCGACCTTGGCGCGCCACGTCGCAGACGATTTAGGCGGCAGTGTCGCGATGATCCTGGACGACGGCGCGACCTCAGGTGGTTTGGAATCGACCGTTATCAGCCTCGCAAGCGAGCCCGCGTTGCTGCGCCCCGGCGCCGTGCCCAGTGCAGACATTGAGAGAGTTCTGGGTAAGCCGCTCGTGCGCCGACAGGATGATGCCGGAGCGCTCACGTCCCCCGGCCAGCTTGAAAGCCACTATGCGCCGCGTGCAGCGATCCGGCTCGACGCCGATGAAGTCTATCCTGGCGAAGCACTGCTGGCGTTCGGCGATGTTCTTCCCGGCGCATCAGGGCGGGTGCTGAACCTCAGCCCAAGGCGCGATCTCGTCGAGGCCGCGGCCAAGCTATTCGCGGCGCTACGCACGCTTGATGCAGAGGGCGTCAGCACCGTCGCAGTCATGCGCATCCCAAATGCAGGATTGGGCGAGGCGATCAACGATCGTCTGCAGCGGGCAGCGGCCCCAAGACCCGCGAACTAGTTGCCGAGCAAAGCCCGTGGCAACACCGGCCCGAGCAACGGGCTTTCGGTGGCGAACGTTTCAACCTGCTCGCGAAGCTGCGTCATGAAGCCTATCGGAGAGGGGATGATCGCCCACACGAGCGCATACAGCAGCAGCGTGCTGACACCGTTCAAAATCAAATACCGACGCAGCATCGAACGCCCACGATACACCCGTTAAGACTTCGGTAAGTGAAACATGAACCGACGCGGCTGCTCAAGCCTTTTCGATCGCGGGAGTATGATTGGTAAACAGCGGCATATGACTTATGCATCCGCGCCACTTGCAGCGCGCAACGCGAGCGACGTGAGACGTTGTGGTCTAGCCACACATAACGGCGTGGCGTCGCCGCCTTGTCGGCGCAACGGCCTTCGCTAGATTAACCCTTGAGGCGCGCCTTTTCTGCTTCGACCGCCGCCGTCTGAGACGGCCAGCTTGCCCCGATCCAGTCATCGGTGCCGAACAACCAGTACCAGAAGCGGTTCCGGCGATGGTAGCGTTCGACAGTGGCCTTGCTGATCGAGTCCACGCGTGCCGAAAGGGCCGAAAGCTCGCCCGAACGGCCAGAATCGCGATCGAGCTGATTGAGCCTGTTCGAAATCATCGCCACGTCGCCGGCCGCGTCCGTTCGCCACTGGTCGATCGAGCCCGCCAGCGTATGTTGGTTCTGATTGAGCTTCATCAGCGCTTCGTGCACCTCGGACAAATCGTGCGCATAGGCTTGATGCTTGACCGCGGCCGTTTCGATCTCGGCCGCAAGCGCGCGCTCTACGGCGCTCAGCCGCTCGGCAACATCCGACCCAACCTTGTTCAGCGAGTTGGTGCTGTCCTCGAGATATTGCAGGATGCCACCGCCCGAGCCGGTGAAAGAAATTGCCGTTCCGTCCTCATTGCGTTCCAGTCCCATGACGAGCGCCTCGACGCGATTAGCGCTCGCAACGTTCGCGGCCAGAGCTTTCGTGATCTCGCCTTCCAGCGCCGCCAGCCGGTCGACCAGTTCTCCGCTCGCTCCGCCGTTATCGCGCGAAAGAACAGCCTCTTCGATCACGTCCAGGCGATGCGTGATCGGCCGCAGATCCAGTCCGCCCGTAACGGCCCCATCACGTACAGCCGCTTCGAGTTCCTGCAGTCGCGTAGACAGCACCGCCCAGGATTGCGACATCTCCTGAAGTCGAAGCTCCAGACCCGCTTCAATGTTTTGCAACTGCTGGACGAGCGCGTCCGGCACGCTGATCGCACGCATCTGGCTTACGGCCTGCTCGATCGTCTGCATGCGATCGAATAGCCCGGTATGCATGCGGCCCTGGTCGTCACGCTGCGCCTGTGTTTCGCGGCTCAATTCCTTCAGAAGCCCGGATAACACCTGCCGTTCGCCGGCTAGATCGTTGCCGAGAGAGCGCACCATCTGCTCCAACGCTTCGATGCGTGTATTCTGCACCGCGTCTGTCGCGCTACCCGCGAACTCCGGCCGATAGCCGCGCGGCGCTTCCATATAGTAACGCGGCGCGTCGTAGGGAACGCGCACATAGCGCGGCTCCTGCGCATAACGCGTTAGCGGCGGCAACGGCTCGATGGGCTCCCGCAGCGATCCGCGCCCGACATTCCGGTTGAGCAGGAACGCGCCGGTGATGTCGGGACGCTGGTCGATAAGCACGTTCAGAACGTCGTCGACTGTTGCAGGCGAATTGCGACGCCCCGCATTTGCCGAAGCCAACCTCAACACCTCCGCAAAATCGTCCGATCGACGTGGAGACCCTTTGCCGTTCGGCAATCCAACCGGGATCTCGCTCGCGACAAGGGCGGCCGCATCGCGCCGGAGCGAGGAAAGCCGGACGCCACGCGCTTCAAGCGCTTCGATTGCGGTATCGATGCGCGTCAGCGCGTAAATGAGGTGTTCGACTCGCACCTCGCCCGCGCGATGCGCCAGCGCGATGTCGTAGGCGTGGTTGGAACAGGCAAGCACCACGTCATCGACCAAGATCGGACCATTGCGGTATCCGCCGCGCACCCCGCCTTCACCGGCCGCTTCCGTAGCTGGTGCGCCCGCCGTCTGCGGCGTCCGCAAATCCAGATCCTCACCCCGATAGACCATCGCGACGTCTCCTCGGCCGGTACCACGGCCACCATTCATTACTCCGGGCCGCTCGCGCTCAAGATCTCGCCGACCCGCGCCTCGCGACCATTCTGCCCATGCCGCCAACCCAATGATATTCAAGGATCGCGGCCGGGTCTTGACAACTGTAAACTAGCCGCTCGCGACATCGCCTGCGAGTCGCATGGCGCGCGAAGCGGCAAACTTGGTCAATGCGAAAGTTCTAAGCAACCCAGGCAATTAACGCGCAGGCGTCAGAGCCAACCTGCGAGCACACGGGTAACGCCACACGAATCAGCCGCTTTTGGCTACCTTCGTCGATAGTCGCGAAGGAGTTAAAGAAGTCTGCCCGTGGCCGGCTCCTGCAATTCCGCCCCCTCCAGTCGCGGATCGTTCAGCTTCCGGTTGACGGCGACAACATCCAGCAATCCTTCGCGGAGCGGCCGCAACAGTCGGCTAGTCGCCTCCTGCGCCACAGCGCTTCCGCTGACATCCAACCAAAGCTCGTAGTCCGCCGGATCGATGATGATCGGCATCCGGTCGTGGATGTGTCGCAGATCGCCGTTCGCGTCGGTCGTCAGGATCACCATTGTGTCGAGTTCGCTGCCGTCCGCGCCGAGCCACGTCTCCCAAAGGCCGGCCAAGGCGAAGAGACTGTGCGATTTCAGGCGGATCAGATGTGGTTGCTTGGCGCCGCGCTTGCCCGTCCATTCGTAAAACCCGTCGGTCGGCACGAGGCAGCGGCGGTAGCGATAGGCGCCGCGGAACGATGGCTTTTCCGCCGCGCCCTCCGAGCGGGCGTTAATCAGCGTAGAGAACGCGCGGGGATCCTTGACCCAGGCGGGTATCAGCCCCCAGCGCACGAGCAGCAATTCGCGCCGTCCAGACGGCCCGGCACGAACGATGTGAACGGGGTCTGTGGGAGCAATGTTGTAGCGCGGCGGAAATGCCTCCGCATCGTTCTCGAACTTGAACAGCCGGCGGACGGCTTCCACCGGCGATGTCAGGCTGTAGCGCGAGCACATCGGCACCTCCGTACTCCGAACTTAGCAGCCCCGGCGCGTCCTTTCACGGCCCAGAATCGATGCTAAAGAAGCGCCGCGATGAGCGACATGAGCAAAGCGCGCCGACGACCGGCCCCAATTAAGCAAAGCACGCGCCGCGCAGGCGCAGCGGCCGCAATTGCATGTGCGTTCTCTCTCGCGCTGATCGGCGCGCCAACCCACGCGGCAGCGCAGGACGGAAAGCCCTACGACGAAAAACTGATGCGCCTGTCGGAAGTACTCGGTGCGGTCCATTACCTTCGCGAGCTTTGCGGCGCCAACGAAGGCCAGTACTGGCGCGACCGTATGCGGGAACTGATGGACGCGGAGGGCTCAACGGCGCTACGGCGTGCGAGGCTCACGCGCGCCTTCAATCAAGGCTACCGGAGCTATAGCCGCACCTATATCACCTGCAGTCCTTCGGCTCAGACCGCGATCACGCGCTTTCTGAGCGAAGGGTCGGAGATTTCGGAAGGACTACTGAAGAGTTTTCCGTAGCGCCGCGTCTGCGCACACCTTGCCGATGAGGCAAAGGTTTACTGTGAATTGTTGCTTCTGCGACCTGACAGGAAAAGCCGTGCTAGGTCACCAATGCATCGGGGCCGTTTGATCGTTATCTGGGGACGTCATGTATCGCTTTGAGGAACAAGAAACCGAAAATCCGAACCTCAAGGCGTTGGATTTGATCCTCGCCGCTTGGGACGAAGGCGTCGACACGGGCGTTCAGCCGCAACAGATGGCGTATGCCGCACTCTTCACGGCGCTGACCGACCTTGTCGCCATCTACGGCGAACCCGCCGTTATCCACCTGACGCGTGGCCTCGAAAAGCGCATCGTCGAAGGCGAGTTCACGCTGTCGCGCCGCGATCAGTAGTCAGAACTGTCCGGCCTTCCAGATCACTTCCGCGATCAGCACCGCGCCGAATACCGCAAGAAGAATGCCGGCCACACGATTGACGAGGTGCAGGCGGCCGGCATCGAAGTGATGCCGATACTTCGCGATCAGGTTTGACAACGCGATCCACCACATCAGACTGCCGGCGACGATCGCCGCAACCAACAGCAGAACGTCGATCGTCGTAGTCACTTCGACGAACGTACTGACGCCACCGAAGACTGCGAACAAGCCAAGTACGGCGCCGGGATTGGTAATCGTAAGGAAGAATGTCTGCGGGATGTCCCACGCGAAATCTTTGAGACTGGCGTCTTTGCTGTCGTTCGCAGACCGAACGATGATCCTTGGCTTTGCTGTGTAAAGTCGCAGTCCGAAAAGGATGAGTGCGAGCCCACCAATTGCTTGAATGACGGCGCGATGCGTCTGGACAGCACCCGTCACGGCGCCAACACCAAGACCCGCAAATAAGGCGATCAACCCGTCACCCAGAACCGAACCAATGCCGGCAGCGACGCCGCCCCAAAAACCACGTTCAATCGCGCGTTGGATGCAGAGCACGTTCACGGGCCCGACAGGCGCCGCGATAAGCACGCCTACCAGAAGCCCAACTGGAATGATAAGCGGGTTGGGGATGTATTCTAGCAAGGCGCGTGTATCTCGATTTTCGACTGAGCGAGGCGGCGTGAAACTGACCGGCGGCAAAAATTGCCTGCCGTCGATGTAATGGGATTCGTGATGCTTGAGTCCGGCTCTATCCGCCTCTGGAGCATTCGATCAGCGAACTTGCGGGATCGCAAGCCGCGCGCGGCCCTACACGTAGTTGCGACCATCCTGATTGTCCATGTTTTGGGCATGAACTGCGCGCATGCCGCAGATACCGAGCAAATCAAGCTGCCCCCTCACGTGAACGACATGCGCGATGCCATGCTGGCCGCGGCGCGCTCGGGCAATATCGACGATCTCAAGACGGTCTTTGAAATGAGTACGACGCATCCCGATCTCGGAATCGGCGGCGATAACGATCCCATCGCGGCGATGAAGGCCGCATCCGCAGACGGCGAGGGCCGGGAATTTCTCGCCGCGCTTGCCGAAGTTTTGAGCTTTCCGCCCGCGACATTGCCGCTTGGCAAGGACATCGAGAACAACCTCGTCTACATCTGGCCCTACCTCGCTGAACGCCCGCTCGATTCGCTCACGGGTGCCGAGACGGTCGATCTCTATCGCATGGTGCCGCCGCCCAAGGTCGTGGAAATGCGCGAGAAAAAGCGCTGGATGTGGTGGCGATTGGTGATCGGCGCCGACGGCTCCTGGCAAACCATGAGGAAGTACGATTGACCCGCCGCAGCCTCAGGTAGCGACCGCCGTTTCGGGTAACGAATTGCCGCACAGGGGTTGGTCGCGCCCCTTACATCTCCTAAAAGCGCTCTCAGAGTACACGTTAACGACGGGGTATAGCGTCATGAAAACGTTGATCGTCGCAGCAGTCGCCATCGGCATGCTGGGCGCGCTGACGCCAGCGCAAGCCTTCCATCCATCAGATGAGACGTACGGCTATGTGATGCCGCAGAAGTTCCGCAAGCAGCGCGCCGAGCCGGCGCCGCTCTTTGCACCGCCGGCGGAGTCGTGGGGTTCGGCGTCGTCCGACGTCCTCGCGCCGCCGAAGAACAAGAAGTTCAAAAAAGGGCCGGCCAAGATGGATGGCGGCGGCAAGCCGAGCATCGGAGCCGTGACGCCGCCGACGGTTTCGTTCCCGAACAACTACGGCGCAGGGACGATCGTAATCGATACGGCCGGCCGCAGCCTCTACTACGTTCTCTCGTCATCTCGGGCCTACCGCTACCCCGTCGCCGTTGGCAAGGCGGGCTTCTCATGGACCGGCACGCAAAAAATCTCACGCAAGGTCGCCTGGCCCGATTGGCGTCCGCCGGCTGAGATGCTCGCCCGCAAGCCCCACCTGCCGCAGTACATGACCGGCGGCGTTCGCAACCCGCTCGGCGCCATGGCGCTCTATCTCGGCAACTCACTCTACCGGATCCACGGTACGAACGATGTAAAGTCGATCGGCACCGCCGCGTCTTCAGGCTGCATTCGCATGACCAACGGGCACGTGATGCACCTGTCGAAGATCGCGGGCATTGGCACGACCGTGCGCGTGTTGCACAAGCTGCCGCCCAAGATCGCAGGCGCCGCCAAGATCTCGTGAGGCATTCAACGCACGAGATGAAAGAGCATGTCGTGCATTGGTGATGGACCTGGAAGCAGGTTGATCCCGAGTGCCGATTTGACGAGGTAAAGCCCCGCGCACGTCGGCACCGCCACGATGCAGGCAAGCAGCGAAACGAGAAACGCCTCTGACCAGGTCATCGACCTGTCCGGGGCGTTGTCGCGTCTGCGCAATACGTCGGACATGAATTAACGCTTCGCTTCAATCATCGGCGTGACGATTAAAGCAAGAGCGGTGCCAGAGGGGCGCGTCAGCCCTTGAAACCCTCGTGGAAGCCCGCTGGCTCGCCCGAAGCCGGGCCAATGATGTCACCGTCCCACATGACCTTCCGACCCCGCACGATCGTCCCGACAGGCCAACCCTGCACGCTGACCCCGTCGTAGGGTGTCCATTTGCACCGGCTCTCGATCCAGTCATTGCGGATCGTCACGCGCCGCTTCAGGTCGACGATAGTGAGGTCCGCGTCGTATCCGACCGCAATCCGGCCTTTGCGTTTTAGACCGAAAATGCGTTGCGGCCCGTGGCTAGTGAGATCGACAAATCGTTGCAGCGTGAGCCTGCCCGCGTTCACGTGGTCGAGCATGATGGGCACTAGCGTCTGCACACCCGTCATGCCCGAGTGCGTGTCGGGATAGGCATGATCCTTCTCCGCCCGCGCGTGCGGTGCGTGATCCGACCCGAGCACGTCGACGACGCCCGATTGCAGCGCCTGCCAAATCGCTGTCCTGTGCCGTTCATCACGCACCGGCGGATTCATTTGTGCATAGGCGCCAAGCCGCTCATAGCAGTCGGGCGCCACCAACGTGAGGTGATGTGGCGTAACCTCGACCGTCACGTAAGCCTTGTGAGCTTTGAGGAACGCCATTTCCTCAGCCGTCGAGACATGCAGCACATGCACGCGCTTGCCATGCTTCTCGGCAAGCCGGATAAGACGTTGAGTAGCAATCAGTGCCGCTTCCGGGTCGCGCCACTCCGGATGCGACGAGGGATCACCCGGCCGTCGTAGACCCATGCGCGATTTGAGGCGCGCTTCATCCTCGGCATGGAATGACGCACGCCGCGAAATGCGTGCAATGATGGCATCCAGCGTTGTCTCATCATCGACAAGCAAGTCCCCGGTCGAAGACCCCATGAAGACCTTTATCCCGGCCGACGCCTCAAGCTTCTCCAGGGCCGGGATCTGCTCGACGTTGTCCCGTGTGCCACCGACGAAGAAAGCGAAGTCACAGAACATGCGATGCCGCGCACGGCGAACCTTGTCGGCAAGCGTCTCCACCGACGTCGTCAGCGGCTTGGTATTGGGCATCTCGAAGACCGTCGTGACGCCGCCGGCAACCGCTGCCCTGCTGCCCGTCTCGAGGTCTTCCTTGTGCTCAAGCCCCGGCTCGCGGAAATGAACCTGGCTATCGATGACGCCGGGAAGGACATGCAGCCCACCCGCCTCAACGGTCTCGACCGCCCGCGCGCTGGAGAGATCGCCGAGCGCCGCGATTTGGCCCGAACGTACGCCGATATCCTGTACCCCTTCGCCGTCATGATTGACGACCGTGCCACCCTTGATCAGCACATCGAAGGTTTCGGCCATGTCATACGTCTCGTCTGCTTGCCATCGTTGGAGACCCCGCATACGTAAGTCACCTGCTGAAAGCAACCGCAGCGAAACCGGATGTCGAGCGCAAAAGTCGCACATCTCCCGGACCGGGGGGTCGTCACCATAGGCGGCCCCGACGCCGTCGAGTTTTTGCAGAACCTAGTCACGAACGACGTTTCTCACCTAACGCAGGCTAACGCGGCCCACGCCGGCCTGCTGAGCCCGCAGGGCAAGATCCTGTTTGAATTTTTCGTCATTAGATCCCACGACGGCTTCTTGCTCGATGTGGCGCGCGACCGGGCGGCAGACTTGGTAAAGCGATTGCAGATGTACAAGCTGCGCGCCAAGGTCGAAATCACGGACACTTCGGATCGTTGGGATGTCTGGGCGACGATCGGGTCGGGTGCGGAAGGCCCGGTGCCATCGGCTGCCAAGACCGGTGACAGCAGCCTGCTGACATTTGGCGATCCACGCAGTTCGGAAATGGGAAGCCGTTCGCTCGTCGCAGCGACCCGCCCAATGCAGCCGCTGGGCGCTTGCGTCGTCGACACTGCGGCTTATGATGCTCATCGCGTCGCGCTCGGCGTGCCCGAGGGAGGCAAGGATTACGCCTTCGGCGACGCCTACCCGCACGAGGCTGATTTCGATCTCTTCAACGGCATCTCATTCGCCAAGGGGTGCTACGTCGGCCAGGAGATCGTCGCGCGCATGCAGAACAAGACGATCGTCCGTAAGCGCGTCGTCAAGGTCGCGAGCGCCTCCCCTTTGGTCACCAACTCCGAAGTGCAGCTCAGCGAGGCGAGCGTCGGACGCATCGGAACGGTCTCGGGAAAATATGCACTCGCGATGCTCCGCCTCGATCGCGCTGTCGAGGCGCGCGAAAAATCAATGCCGCTCACCGCCAACGGCATCGAGATCACCCCGGACGAAACAGCGATAGCCCACTACGCCGCATCAGCCGCGCGCGCCCCTCAATCGAACTATTCGCCATGAACCCGAAGCCCGGAGAGCGCTGCAACTGGACCGGGATATCGGATCCCCTGTACGCACGCTATCACGACGAAGAGTGGGGCGTTCCGCTCACCGACAGTCATGCGATGTTTGAAAAACTCGTGCTCGAAGGCTTTCAGTCCGGCCTGTCGTGGCTGACGATTTTGAAGAAGCGGGAAAACTTCCGCAGCGCCTTCGATCACTTCGATACCGAGAAGATCGCCCGCTACCGCACGCGCGATATCGAAAGGCTCATGCACGACGCGGGCATCGTGCGCAACCTGGCGAAGATCGAAGCGACGATTGAAAACGCAAAGGCATATAACGCGCTTTCGAAAACCAAACCGTTCGCGCACTTCATCTGGAGCTTCCTCGATGCTGCGCCAATACAGAATCAGCTTAAGTCTCTGAAGGACGCGCCTCCCGAAACCGAACTATCGAAACGCATCAGCAAGGCGTTGAAGCGCGAAGGATTCCGTTTTGTCGGGCCGACCACCGTCTACGCGTTCATGCAATCATCGGGCATGGTGAACGATCACCTCATCACATGCCCGCGCCATGCAACCTGCGCGCAGCTGCAGGCCGCACTGAAGGTACCCGGCCGATGAGCACCTATCGCGCGCCGAAGACCCGTGCCTGGCAGCGCATGCTCTCGGGCCGCAGACTTGATCTTCTGGCGCCCTCGACGTCCGACATCGAGATCGAGGATATCGCCCATGGCCTCGCGCGGCTTGCGCGCTGGAACGGACAGACGACAGGCCCGTACGCATTCTCTGTTGCCCAACACAGCCTGACCGTCGTCGATATCTTTCAGACGGAAAAGCCCTCGCGCACTTCGCGCGATCTGCTGGCCGCGCTGTTGCACGACGCGCCTGAATACGTGATCGGCGACTTGATCAGCCCGTTCAAAGCGGCGATCGGCCTCGACTACAAGGCGTTCGAGCAGCGCTTGCTGACCGCCATTCATGCCCGGTTCGGGCTGGAGCCACCGAGCACTGAATTGCGCCAGGACATAAAGGCGGCCGACACCATTGCTGCCTATTACGAAGCGACCGTACTCGCCGGCTTCAACATTGAAGAAGCCGAACAATTCTTCGGCAAGCCAAGCATCGATCCGGAACTCGCCCGCCGCCTTTCCTGCCTCCAGGCCTGGCCCGCAGATGAGGCCGAACGGCGCTTTCTAAAGGCCTTTGAAGCCGCCGTGACGGCGTGAATTCCGGCGAATTTGCGGCACACGGCACGCGCTTGGACCAACCGCTTATTCTGAAAATAGCCATGATCCCCCACTAGCTCGGCTCATGGGGAGCACGGGGAATATACGCTATGAACATGGAACTTTCCGGCCGGAGAAAACCGTCGCCCGAAAAGCTGCATCAGGCGGTCGTCGGCGAAACCGCAGCTAACGCACTTGGTATTGGCCTCAATGCCGCGATTGTCGCCGTGCTCGACAACGAGCCGGTTGCGCTCGCCGTTCGTGGCGAACCCGACGCCGTCGGCGCCACCGACGCGTTACCATTCGGCCCTTTCAATCCGCGCGAACACCGCACTCTGGAAGCGGGACTGCGGGCCTGGGTCCAAAGCCAGACCGGCCTGGAGCTCGGATACGCTGAACAACTCTACACGTTCGCCGATAGCGGCCGTCTGACTGAATCGAACAGCTCGACACCGAACGTCGTTTCAATCGGATATTTGGCGCTGACGGTCGCAACCGCGCATCACAGCCTCACCAACGGCTTTTGGCGCAGCTGGTATCAGTATTTCCCTTGGGAAGACTGGCGCCGCGGCCGCCCGGAAATCATCGCACGCGAGATCGAACCGCGCTTGCGGGCATGGGCCGAACGCCCCGCTCCGGTGACGACGCCACAGCGTCCGCTTGCACGCGCCGAGCGTGCGCGCATCTGCTTCGGCCTCGACGGCACAGCATGGGACGAGGAGAAGGTGCTCGAGCGCTTCGAGCTGCTCTACGAGGCGGGCTTGGTCGATGAATCCCTTCGCGACGGCCGCAGCGCAGCGCAAGTATGGACCGAGCGGCCGAAACTCGGCCTTCCGATGCAATCCGATCACCGGCGAATTCTCGCCACCGCCATCAGCCGCACCCGCGCCAAGATCAAATACCGGCCCGTCGTGTTCGAACTGATGCCGGACGAGTTCACGTTGTACGAACTGCAGAAGACGGTCGAAGCTATCCTCGGACCGCACCTTCACAAGCAGAACTTCCGCCGCCTTGTCGAAGGCGCTGGCCTCGTCGAACCGACAGGTGAAGTGAAGACGCGAACCGGCGGGCGCCCTGCAAAGCTCTTCCGCTTCCGTCGCGAAGTACTGCTTGAGCGTCCAGCGCCTGGCGTGCGCGTCTCTGCACCCCCGAGCCGCACATAAGTCTTGTGCGCCTTCTCCAGCGGCGAATGCGGGTTCGCCCTGGAAAAATCTCAACCGATGCACTAAGTTAAACGCGGTCCGGGAGTGCTCATATAGAGCATTTTAACGGCAAGCACCCGGCACGGTTTGCCGGACAGTTTCACGACCAAGAAATGCTCTCTAAGAGCATAATAATGATCGGAGGAATTGATTGATGGCGATCGCTACCGCAGCCGCGCCCTCAGGCGCCGTCACCGCCCGCAGGACGGAGACGCGGACACCGCCGCGCTACACTTGGACGCCGGCCCTCAAAGCAGAGATGGCCGAGATGTACCAGCGCGTACGCCACGTCATCACCCCGATGGAGTGGCCGCACTACGCGCCGCTCATCAAGTCGATCAACGAACTCAAGAAAGAGCGCAACGCCGTCGTCCTCGCGCACAACTACATGACGCCGGAAATCTTCCACTGCGTGTCGGACTTCCGCGGCGACAGCTTGCAGCTTGCCAACGAGGCGGCGCGCACGGACGCAAAGATCATCGTACAGGCCGGCGTGCACTTCATGGCGGAAACGTCGAAGCTACTGTCGCCCGACAAGACAGTGTTGATCCCCGACATGCGCGCAGGCTGCTCGCTTGCAGCCTCGATCACGCCCGAGGATGTGCGCATGCTGCGCGAAGCCTATCCTGGTGTGCCGATCGTGACCTACGTGAATACGTCTGCGGCCGTGAAGGCGGAATGCGACATCACTTGCACGTCATCCAACGCCGTCAAGGTCGTGGAAAGCCTCAACGCGCCGCGCGTCATCTGCATTCCCGACCAGTACCTCGCGAAGTGGGTACAGTCTCAGACCAAGGTTGAAATCATCACGTGGAAGGGTGCGTGTGAGGTACACGAGCGCTTCACCGGCGCCGAATTGAAGCGCATGCGCGAGGATGAGCCGGGCCTAAAGATCATTGCACACCCCGAGTGTCCACCTGACGTCATCGCCGTCGCCGACTTCACCGGTTCGACCGCCAAGATGATCAACTGGGTGAAGGACAAGCGCCCGGCAAAAGTCATGCTCGTAACCGAATGCTCAATGGCTTCCAACGTCGCCGTTGAGGCACCCGATGTCGAGTTCATCCGGCCGTGCAACCTGTGCCCGCACATGAAACGCATCAGCCTCGAGGGCATCTACGAGAGCCTCGTGCATTTGAAGCATGAGGTCACCGTCGACCCCGACGTCGCTGACCGCGCGCGGCGCGCCGTTGAGCGCATGGTCAATCTCACCAACTGACGTCAAGGCACGTTGTCGGATGCCGAAAGGCGTCCGTAATGGAGGAACTCCATGGCACCACGTCAGAACCGCCGCACAGCAACGCGCTTCGCGCCGTTCCGCGCGAAGCCCGGCGCAGGCGACGTCGTTATTATCGGTGCTGGCCTGGCAGGTCTGTTCACGGCGTTAAAGCTCGCACCTCTCCCCGTAACGGTGATCGCAGCGGCCCCGTTGGGCGAAGGCGCATCCAGCATGTGGGCGCAGGGTGGCATCGCGGCGGCCGTCGGCGAAGGCGACAGTACGGCAAAACACGCGGCCGACACGGTCGCGGCCGGTGCCGGAATCGTCGACGATAAGATCGCGACGCTGGTGGCCGACGAAGGCCCGGCACGCATCCGCGATCTGCTGAGTTACGGCGTGCCATTTGATCGCGACCTTAAAGGCCATTACGTCCTCTCGAAGGAAGCGGCCCATTCGGAGAAGCGCGTCGTTCGCGTGTCCGGAGATCGCGCCGGCGCCGCAATCATGCAGGCGCTGATCGCGGCCGTTCGAGCCTGTCCGTCTATCCGCGTCCTTGAAGGCTACGAGGCCGACGATCTCATTGCGGACGACGGTCGCGTTGAAGGCGTGCGCCTCATTAGACCGGCGGCACTTGGTAACGGCACATATGAGTTCGTTCCGGCTTCCGCCGTCGTCCTGGCGACCGGCGGCGTCGGTGCGCTCTATGCACTGACGACCAACCCGCCCTACGCGAAAGGCGAAGCGATCGCCATGGCGGCCCGAGCCGGTGCGATCATTGCCGATCCCGAGTTCGTTCAATTCCACCCGACCGCCATAGACGCCGGTATCGATCCAGCGCCACTCGCAACGGAAGCGCTGCGCGGAGAAGGCGCAACGCTCGTGAATTCGCGCGGCGAGCGCTTCATGTCCGCAATCGACCCGCGTGGCGAGCTTGCCCCTCGTGATGTCGTCGCCCGCGCCGTCTTCTCCGAGCTGGCCGAGGAACGCCGCGTCTACCTCGATTGCCGCGAGTCGATCGGGGCTCGCCTGAAGGACGAGTATCCAACTGTTTACGCGCACTGCCAGCGCGCCGGCATCGATCCGGCGCGCGAGCTGATCCCGGTCGCCCCGGCTGAGCACTATCACATGGGTGGTATCGCAACCGACAATCGCGGGCGCACCAGCATCGCCGGCCTCTGGGCCGTTGGTGAGGTCGCCTCAACCGGATTGCACGGTGCCAACAGGCTTGCCTCCAACTCGCTGCTCGAAGCGGTCGTGCTCGGCGCGCGCGCGGCGCAGGACATCCGCGCCAGCCTTCCGGCCGGCCGCGTCGGCCACTTCGTCGAACCCAAGCGCGTCCCCGGCACGCGTCCTGCCGATCCCGAGCGACGCGCAACCACTGTAGCACGGTTGCGGGGCATCATGACGAATTACGTCGGCGTCGTCCGCAACGCTAAAGGGTTGCGCACCGCGCTCGCCGAACTGCGCGCTATTCAGATGACGTCGGCTGGCGATACCGTTCTCGCAAACATGACATTGACGGCGCGCCTCGTCACCGCCGCAGCACTAAAACGCAAGGAAAGCCGCGGCGGCCATTTCCGTAGCGACTATCCCGAAACCGACCCGTCGCAGGCGAAGCGGACCTTCATCACCTTGGAGGATTTGGAAAGCATCGAGCGGTCCCGTGTGCCCACGGCACAGACGCAATATGCAACCGGGTGGCGTGCATGAAGAAGCTGCGCGAACTGGCGCCGCTTCCCAAGACCGTCATCGATGCCGCGATTGAACTGGCGCTTGCGGAAGATCTTGGCGCCTCCGGCGACATTACGACGAACACCACCGTCTCGGCCGACGCACGGGCAGAAGCCTTGTTTGTCGCACGCCAGCCGGGCATTCTGTCAGGTATCTCGATTGCACAAGCCGCCTTCCGCGCCGTTGACGAACGTGTCCTGTTCGAAACACTGAGACATGACGGCGATACACTTGCCGCCGGCGACAGCTTTGCACGCGTCGAAGGTCCGGCCCGCGCTCTTCTGACCGCCGAACGCGTCGCGCTGAACTTTCTTGGCCGCATGTCAGGTATCGCCACGTTGACGCGTCGCTATGTCAACGCCGTCGAGGGCACCAGTGCCCTGATCGCGGACACGCGCAAGACGACGCCTGGCCTACGGGCCTTTGAAAAATATGCCGTCCGCTGCGGTGGCGGCCACAATCACCGGACCGGTCTCTTCGACGCCATCATGATCAAGGACAACCACATAGTCGCGGCAGGGAGCGTCAGCGCGGCGATCGAGCGCGCCCGCGGCGGCGCCGGTCACATGGTCAAGATCGAGGTCGAGGTCGATACGCTCGACCAGCTTCGGGAAGTTTTGACCCATAAGGTTGACGCCGTTCTCCTCGACAACATGGCACCCGAGACCCTGCGCGAGGCGGTGCGCACCGTTAAAGGCCGCTGTCTGACGGAGGCATCAGGCGGCGTGTCGCTGCAAACCGTCCGTAAAATTGCCGAAACTGGAGTGGATTTAATTTCGGTGGGAGCGCTTACGCACTCTGCGCCGGTGCTCGATATTGGCCTCGATTTCGCACCACAATCGGGCGTATGAAGCGCGCAAGTTTGGCAGCCGCACCAAGGGCGACGGAAGTATGATGGCAATGCAATGGATCGTCACGTGGGGCTTGGGCGCGCTCGCGGCCGCAGCACTGGCGGCGGCGTTTGCCGGCTACAAGAACCGCGATATTTCCTATTGGACGGCGTGGTGCTTTATTTTTCCGCCACTCGTCATCGTGCTGATGCTTTTGCCACGGCATCAAGGCCCGAGGCCGCGCCAGCCCCGCCTCGATGACCTCGATCACGACCGCCACGTACTCTGAGCGCGCCCCTCAGCTCGCGTTCAGCCGTCGCCGGATCGCTGCCTGCGCCGCCGAAAGCCGCGCGACAGGCACCCTGAAAGGCGAGCACGAAACGTAATCGACGTCGGTCATCTCGAAGAAAGCAATCGACTTCGGATCGCCACCGTGTTCGCCGCACACACCGGTTTTGAGCCCCGGCTTGACAGCGCGCCCGCGCTCAACACCGATCTTCACGAGTTCGCCAACGCCCGACTGATCGACTGAAACAAACGGATCGATGGTGATGACTTCGTTGTCGAGGTAGGTTGAAAGAATGGGCGCGGCGTCATCGCGCGATAGGCCAAGGACCGTTTGCGTCAAATCGTTCGTGCCGAATGAGAAAAAGTCGGCCCCTGTCTCTCCACTCGCAATGTCGCTCGCCCTTAGGGCAGCGCGCGGCAATTCTATCATCGTGCCGACGTCGTAGGGCACTACGATCCCGGTCTCGCGAGCGACCGCCTCGGCCTCCTCGATGATAACCACGCGAAGAATGTCGAATTCGCGCCGGTACGCGACAAACGGAATCATCACTTCCGGCCGAACGGCATTTCCTGTGCGTCGGCTGGCATTGACAGCGGCCTCGAAAATCGCACGCGCCTGCATGCGCGTGATCTCCGGATACTTGATCCCAAGCCGGCAACCCCGGAAACCCAGCATCGGGTTGAATTCCTTCAACTCCTCGAGCCGCGACTTGAGCCGCGCCAAATCCATGTCGAGGCTCGCCGCAAGCTGCGCCGCCTCGCGATCCTCGTGCGGCAGGAACTCGTGCAGCGGCGGATCGAGCAGTCGGATAGTGACGGGAAGCCCCGCCATGATTTCGAACAATTCCTCGAAATCGGCCCGCTGCATCGGAAGCAGCTTGGCGAGCGCCTGCCGCCGGCCTTCTTCGTCCTCCGCACAGATCATCTCGCGCACGGCGAGGATGCGGGTCTCGTCGAAGAACATGTGCTCCGTCCGGCACAACCCGATGCCTTCGGCGCCAAATTCGCGCGCCTTCTGTGCATCGCGTGGCGTATCCGCGTTCGTTCTGACACGCATGCGCCGAACGCCGTCGGCCCACCCCATAATCACGCCAAAGCTTCCCGAGATCTGTGGCGGCAGCATCTTGGCCTTGCCAGCGTATATGTGGCCGGTACTGCCGTCGATGGTGATCATATCGCCTGACCGGAAAAGGCGCGTGCCGACGCGCATCGTGCCGGTGTTGGCATCAATTCTCAGAGTACCGGCGCCCGACACGCACGGCCGGCCCATACCGCGCGCCACAACCGCCGCGTGGCTCGTCATACCGCCGCGCGCGGTCAGAACGCCAACGGCGGCGTGCATACCATGTACATCTTCTGGGCTCGTCTCGGCTCTGACGAGGATGACCTCCTTGCCCTTTGCCCTGAGGGCCTCGGCCATATCCGAATGAAATACGATCTCGCCCGATGCCGCGCCCGGCGATGCGGGCAGGCCTTTCGCGACCAGGTCATTGTCCGCCGCCGGATCGATTGCGGGATGGAGCAGCTGATCGAGCGCCTGCGGCTCGACACGCAGCACCGCCTCGTCCTTGCTGATCAGCCCTTCCTCCGCCATATCGATGGCGATTTTCAGGGCTGCCGGTGTCGTCCGCTTGCCCGAACGCGTCTGCAGCACCCACAGCCTTCCGACCTGCACCGTGAACTCGACGTCCTGCATGTCGCGGTAGTGCGTCTCGAGCTTCTCGAATATCTTCTTCAGCGCTTCGAAAGCCTCTGGCATCGTCGCCTCCAGCGACGTCTCCGCGGCGCTTCCGCCACCAGCTTTCGTCAGTGGCTGCGGCGTGCGAATGCCCGCCACAACATCTTCGCCTTGCGCGTTGGCGAGGTACTCGCCGAAGATTTCTCGCTCTCCTGTTGAAGGATTACGCGTGAAGGCAACGCCAGTTGCCGAGCTTTCGCCGAGGTTTCCAAACACCATAGCCTGCACGGTAACAGCCGTACCCCAATCGTCGGGAATGCCGTGAAGCCTGCGATACGTTTCGGCGCGCGGGTTGTGCCAGGAGTTGAACACCGCCGCGATCGAGCCCCACAACTGCTCCGCAGTGTCCTGTGGGAACGGCCGTCCAACCTCACGCTCGATCACCGCCTTATAGTCGGCAATGATGTCGCGCCACGCATCTGCATCGAGCTCGGTATCTGTCGCAAAACCGTTGAGGTTCTTGAAGTTCTCGAGAATGTCTTCGAACGCGCCGTGATCGACACCGAGCACGACATCGCCATACATCTGGATGAAACGGCGATAGCTGTCGAAAGCGAAGCGCTCATCACCGGTGAGCGCTGCCAACCCTTCAACGGTCTTGTCGTTCAGCCCGAGGTTCAGGATCGTATCCATCATGCCGGGCATCGAGGCGCGCGATCCCGAGCGCACCGACACCAGAAGCGGTTTCGTCTCGTTACCAAAGCTCGCGCCGACATTGTCGCCGATGGCGGCAAGCGCGACCTCGACCACGGCTTTGAGGCGGTCCGGCAAACGCTTGCCTGCGTCGAAAAACGCCTGACAGACATCCGTTGTAATCGTGAACCCTGGTGGAACCGGCAGACCGAGTCGTGCCATTTCGGCGAGATTCGCGCCTTTGCCGCCAAGCAAATCCTTCATGGCGGCGGTTCCGTCAGCGGCGCCCGGCGAGAACGAAAACACCCATTTCTTTTTGCTGTCAGAGCTGAGCTGTGTCATCAAACCTCGGATCGATCCGCCCCCGCCACGTTCCGGTACCGGGTCTGTGCCATAGCAGCCCCATCGCCACAATCCTAGCGTTTCGGCAGAACGAAAAACGCTTAATCGCACTGTTGGAATTCTGAACACATGAGCCGTCTGCAATCCGTTTTAGCGACCCTCGACAAGTCGAAATCAGCAGGCCTCGAACGGCTGTTCGAACTACTTCGCATCGACAGTGTGTCGACCGATCCGGCGCACGCGAAAAGCTGCGTGCAGGCTGCCGAATGGTGCGTGGCAACGCTGACGGACATGGGCTTCGCGCAAGCCAAGGTCGTAAAGACGAAAGGCCATCCGATGGTCGTGGCGCACGATCGCGCGGAGCGGCCGAAAGGAATGCCGCATGTGCTCTTCTATGGTCACTACGACGTGCAGCCGCCAGATCCACTCGACTTGTGGACGACGCCACCGTTCGAGCCGCGCATTTCGAGCGAACCGGGCAACGGCGAGGTGATCGTCGCGAGAGGCGCGGAAGACAACAAGGGTCAGTTGATGACTTTCTTCGAGGCGGCCCGCGCCTGGAAGGAAGTCGCAGGCGAATTGCCGATTGCTGTATCCGTCCTCATTGAAGGTGAGGAAGAGTGCGGTTCGCCGTCATTGCCGGCGTTTCTCGCCGAGCACGGGCATGAGTTGAAGGCTGACTACGTGCTCGTCTGCGATACCGGCCAATGGGACAAAGACACTCCGGCCATCACCACCATGCTGCGCGGCCTAGTCGGAGACGAACTGGTGATCTCCGGTCCGTCGCGCGACCTGCACTCGGGTCTTTATGGCGGCCCCGTAGTCAATCCGATCCGCGCGCTCGCCAAGGTCATGGCGGCGCTGCACGACGACACCGGCCGAGTAGCGGTCCCCGGGTTCTACGACGGTGTCAAAGAGCCCACGGCGGAACAACTGCAGCAATGGCAATCGCTCGGACTTAGGGCGGAAACATTTCTCAACTCGGTCGGCCTTAAGACCGCCGCCGGCGAGAGCGACCGTTCCGTGATCGAGCAGCTATGGTCGCGACCGACGCTCGAGTTCAACGGCGTGACTGGCGGCTACCAGGGCGTCGGTTCCAAGACGGTCATTCCGGCAAAAGCATCCGTGAAGATCACATGCCGCCTGGTGCCGGGCCAAGATCCCGTGCACGTGGTGAAGTGCCTCCGCGAGTACGTCGCCAAGATACTGCCACCCGATTGCGAGGCGACGTGGCTGGGCCATCCGGGCTCCGGCGCCATCATGTTCGACACCACCTCGCCGGCAATGAAGTCAGCCGCAAAGGCGCTCGAAGAAGAATGGGGCAAGCCGACCGTCCTGATGGGCTGCGGCGCATCGATACCGATCGTCTCTTCGTTCCGCGATGCGCTTGAAATGGACAGCCTGCTGATCGGCTTTGGCCTGGAGGACGATCGCATCCATTCGCCGAACGAGAAGTACAACATGCGCAGCTTCACCAAAGGCGCGCGCAGTTGGGCTCGTATTCTCGAAGCGCTCGCACACCCCGCATGACACGCGCCGGTCCCCGGCAACATCAGCGCTCGCCGCCCCAACACGTTGAGGAACCGACTGCACCGATGCTCAAGACCTTCGGATCGAAATTTGTATTGGCTGCGTTTGCCGCCACCGTCGTCGCCGGCAGCGCCGCGGCACAATATCGGCAAATGCCCGACATCGGACCGCGAGAGGATTATTCGAACGAGCGCAACGAACGCTGGCCGTGGCCAAGCGAACGCTTCAATCCGCAAGGGCAACGCAACGTCGCGGGCCAATTCGATTACTATTCGCTCGTCTTGTCCTGGAGCCCCACGTACTGCTCGGATGCAGGCGAGGACGACGCCGAGCAATGCGCGCGCCGCGACGGCAGGCGTTATTCATTCATTCTGCACGGCCTGTGGCCACAGTACGAGCGCGGCTGGCCGCAGAACTGCCGTTTGCCGCGGCGACCGTTCGTGCCCCAACCCATCATCGATAGCATGCTCGACATCATGCCGAGTCAGAAGCTAGTCATTCACGAGTATCGCAAGCACGGCACGTGTTCAGGTCTCAATCCGGAGGCGTACTTCTCAACATCGCGCGCCCTGCTGCGCACAATTCGCATCCCGAGGGCGTTCGTGAACCCCTTCGAAACCCAGTTCTACTCTCCTGACGAAATTATTGGCCTGTTCGTCGACGTAAATCCGAACATCAGGCGCAGCATGATGGCGGTTTCGTGCGGCGGTGCCGGCAACAGGCTGCGCGAGGTTCGCATCTGCTTCACACGCGATGGTAAGCCGCGCGACTGCGGCTCAAACGAGAACCAGCGCAAACTGTGTTCAGCGAACCGAGTGATGGTGCCGCCCGCGCGCTCGACTGCGCGCGACGGCGACACGCCCACCAGGCCGCAAACCGGCGGCCCCCAACCCCTGCCGCGCCCACACGTTATCGAAAGCCTGCGGGGCACTTAAGGGCCGGTATGAAAGGGAACGTGCACGCGCACACGATCACGACAAGCGCGGCTCCCAGAAACAACGTGCGCCAACGCGCGCACAAAAAGAAAACCGGGGACTTGCGTCCCCGGTTCTTAACCACCCTATTGAGGGAGAGTTGGTTACGGCAGCGTGACCTTCGCCGAGAAGACGAAGCGCGAGTCCGTCAGGTCGTTGGAAGCAGGATCGCTATCGACGTCCGTATCCCAGTAGCGGAAGTCCATCGAGAACTTCTCGACCGCAAGGGTCAAGCCTGCGTTCCAGTACGTGTAGCTGTCGATTCCGCCCAGAGCGAAGATGTCCGTATTGTCCGTATCCTCAGTGTAGCCGATCAAGCCGCTGATCGAGGGAGCGAAGATGCCGACCTGCGGAAGCGCATAGGCCAGCGTGCCTTCGATCGAGTAGGTCTCTGCATAGTTCGACTGATCCGGCGTAAACCAGAACACGGCGCCTGCCGTCAGCCCCTTGAAGATCTCACCCGAAACGCCAGCCTTCAGCTCGTAGTACTCGGTGTTCGGACCGGTATCAGCATCCGGGTACGTGTAGACCACGACGCCGAAGTCGAAGGTCGCCGGACCAAGGACCGGCTTGATACCGGCGTAGATGTCAAGTTCCCACGGCTCAAAACCGTCGCCGTTGTCAATGTTCGAACCCCAGAACCCGAGGTAGGCGATGCCATAGGAGAAGTCGACCGACGCCTGGAAGGCCGGCTCTTCCTGCGTGAACGATACGCCGCGGAAGATGTAGTCGCTGGTACCACCGATGGTGATGCTCCAGGCAAACTCCCTGTCCTCGGCGTTCGCTACCGGAGCCGCTGCCACCGTCGCGATCGCAGCCAGACCAGCAGCGCCCAACAAACTCTTGATCTTCGTCATGTTAAGATAACCCCCGTGCCCTGAATTCCTGATCGAAAGCATGCGAAAGGCACTTGCAAACCCCTCGGCGACTCTCGGCGCTTGACGAGTAAGAAAACTTTTCCGCCCGCTTGAGACAAGCAATTATTGAACAATGGGATTGACTTGACCCGGCGCTGTCGCCATCGCGCAACGGTGCTTCGTTTACCGGCCCGGAGTCGCGGAAATTGCCTTGAAAATAGGCACGACTTGGGCTCTCGACGTAACTTTTCGTTAAGTTGGTGCCCAAACTTTCATTTATCTGATGAATTGATGGCCGCCGTTTTGTGCGCTTCGGACATTACATGCCGCGCCAATCTCTTCCCTCCGCCGATTTGTGACCCAAAAATCACGCGAATGCGGTCAGCTAACGCGCGCGAGCAGAAGGAATTCCCATGATTGTTCTGGAAGGCCAAGCACCAGTCGCCCTGATCACAGGAGCCGCACGCCGCATCGGACGCGCAATCGCCCTCGATCTCGCTCGTGCCGGCTGGGCCGTGGCCGTTCACTTCCGCAATTCGCGTCAGGAAGCGGACGGTGTCGTAAGTGAAATCACCACGAGCGGTGGCCTCGCCCGCCCATTTGTAGCGGATCTCATGGACATGGCAGCGATCCGAGCGCTCGTGGAGTCGATCGCGGGCAGCCTTGGCCCGCCCATCTGCCTTATCAATAATGCCTCTGAGTTTTTGCTCGACACGGTGGAAAGCTTAGACGAAGCCACGTGGGATAAGCACCTCGACGTCAATTTGAAAGCCCCCGTCTTTCTTGCCCAAGCCATGATTCGGCACCTACCCGATGGCGTGGAAGGCAACATAATCAACATAATAGATCAGCGCGTCTGGAAGCTGACGCCCGATTTTTTCTCCTACACGATCTCAAAAGCCGGGCTCTGGACCGCCACCCGGACGCTCGCTCAGAGCTTGGCGCCGCGCATTCGAGTCAACGCCATAGGTCCGGGCCCCGCATTCCAAAGCGTGCACCAAACCGCGGCTGATTTCGCGGCCGAGACAGAGATGACGCTCTTGGGCCGTGGCCCCACAGCCGGCGAGATTACCGCGGCCGTGCGCTTCATACTCGCGACGCCGTCGATGACGGGCCAGATGATCGCGCTCGACGGCGGCCAGCATCTAACCTGACGCGAAGCTTGCGCCGCTCACCTATTGCCCAAATAGCACCCCGCCTCGCTCCAATTGCTGCCCAAATGCTCGGCGAGCCTGACATCGGAGCCTTCGGGGGGTTCTCATAAACGGAATATTAACGTTAAGCGCCTAGAAACCTTATCGGTTTGTTGGGTGCTTCTCGCGAGGGGGTACCGCGTGTTGACAGGTGATTCGATGAACTGCCGTGCTCGGGCGCCGTTCGCGCTCGCTTTGGCCGCTGCCGCATCGCTGGCGCTGCCGGCCCAGTCTCGGGCCGCCGAGCTACCGCAGGTCAAACTCTCCGACGCCAATTCCGTTCCCGCGTGCACGACGCCCGGCCGCCTAATGGCGTTCCTGGAAGGGCGCAACTCAAAGCTCGATCCCAAGTTCTCGACGATCGCCGCAGACTACATGCGCATTGGCGATGAGGTCGGAATTCGTTGGGACACAGCCTTTTTCCAGATGATGCTCGAGACGGGCAATCTCACCTTCAAAGGTGACGTCTCGATCAGCCAGAACAACTTTGCTGGCCTCGGCGCCACCGGCCGCAAGCAGCCCGGTGAAACCTTCCCGGACGTCGCCACCGGCGTCAAAGCCCACCTCCAGCATCTGCTGCTTTATGCCGGCGAAACCGTTGAATCGCCGGTCGCTGAACGCACCCGCAAGGTCCAGGAATGGGGTGTGCTGACCAATTGGCAAAAGTCGATCAAAGGCCCGATGACGTTCGCACACGTGGCAAAACAGTGGGCGCCCACCTCGCGCGCCTACGCCCGCGACATCGGCAACATCGCCGAGGCCTTCTACGACGGTCCTTGCAACGGCGCCGATCCGAAGCCTGAGTTACTGGCTCTCGCCAAGCCCGGCGCGACAAAGGTGGCCGAAGCCGCGCCCAGCGAACCTCAAACCGATGGCGACGCGCCGAAAATCTCCGGAGCCGATCTGGCCCGTCGCGCTGTCGAGGAGGCACGCGCCTCCGGCTCATTCGTGCGTTCCAACCTTGGGGCCGGATCGCTGGTTGAGCAGGAAGCCGATGTCAAACCTAGCGTGGGCGAACCCACGCCGCAAACCACGGCCGCCGCACCGACCGTTAAGATATTGAATGCACAAACGCCCGAAGCGGAAACATCGGTTGGCGTGCGCCAGCCTGCTGCGGCCGTTAGCGAAAACAAGCCGGATACGGACAAAACAAAATCTGACTCGCAGCCGCCCAAGACGGCAGAGCCGATCAAGACCGCGGCTGTCGTCGGCACTGCCGCGCAATCCGCATTGAAGCCTGCCGCAACCGCAAAGGCGAAATCGGCCTGCAAGGTCTGGACGGCAAGCTACGGTGGAACACGCGCCATCATCATCAAGGCGCGCAACGGCAGCCAGGACAACTTCACCGTTCTCGACGTTAACGAAGGCTCGTCGAGCCGCGAAGTCGAGGCCTACATCGCGGCCTACGCCAAGGGCGGTGAAACCGTCGCCGAATTCGCGAGCCCCGAACAGGCGCTCGACAAGGCTTTTGAGCTCTGCCCTGAGGGTTGATCTATGGTGTCTCGGGTCAAGAGGGGACCCGCGCGGCAGGCACGCCGCGGAGCAACGGCTAGCGCAGTCGGCGTCGCGATTGCCGCTTGGCTCGCCGTCTCCGGTGCGCGTGTCGAGGCCGCGCCCGCAATTCGTCTTGATGCACGCAACGCCGTTCCGCAATGCGTGACGCCCGCGCGGCTCATGGCATTCCTCGGCGAGCGCAACTCCAATCTCGATCCGAGATTTCGCGACATCGCGCGCTGGTACAAGCACTTCGGCGAGGCTTGGCGTGTCCGCTGGGATTACGCCTTCTTTCAGATGGCGGTTGAGACGAACTATCTGAAATTTCACCGCCCTGACGGCAAACAAGGCGACGTCGATCCTCGCCAGAACAACTTTGCCGGCATCGGCACCACCGGCGGCGGCGTGCCGGGCGACCGCTTTCCCGACGTGAAGACCGGCGTCCACGCGCAGATCCAGCACCTCGTCGCATATTCCGGCGAACGCCTCGCTGCGCCTATCGCTCCCCGGACGCAATTGAAGCAGGACATCATCATCGAGCAGTCGCTGCGCCTCGGCCGCACGGTGACGTTTGAAGACCTCGCGCGCCGTTGGGCCGTGGACCGCAACTATGCGCGCACGATCGAATACGTCGCGACGCAGTATCGAAGCCGCTATTGCACGGAAGCGGCAGCGGAACATCCGGCGGCAACATTTCAACCACCTGTGCCACGCCCGGCCCGGCGTGACCTTTATTTGAAGTACACCCCGCCGTCGGGCCTCGGTGGACCCAAGCCCTCAAAGCTCGCAGGACCTGAAACCGAGACAGAACCGCAGGCGGAAGTGCTGCCCTGGGGCACTGTGGCCAAGCCGCCCGAAGACGATCAATCTTCGCTACCGGAGGCAACGCCGGTTCCTGCTCCGCCTCCAGCCGCCAAACCAGCAACGCTGCACGCCCCCGAGCCCGCGCATCGACCTCCGGTCCGCACAATCTGGTCGCGCGGCGACAAGCCCGCAAATCCGATACCTGAAAAGAACGAGCCACTCGTCGCCGTAAACCGGCGCGACGCCGGCAGTTTCGCGCCGACCTCTGCGAGCGAAGAAGAAATCTCGCTGCCTCTCTTTCGGATCGCACCGGCCATGATGGAACCGTCGCGGCTGGGTGGACCGCCGCCCGATACGCTTGCCCCGAAATCCGCTGACGTTGCGCCCTGCCGGGTGATGTCCGCGAGCTTTGGCGGCAGCAAGACGCTGCTGCTCAAGGCTAGCGTTGAAGGCGAAACGCGGCTGACGGCGCTTACCGTACTTGACGGATTCGAGAGGTCGATGGTCGACACCTACACCCGCGCGAACGGGATAAAGGCCGAACTCGTCGGAGAATACCCGTCGCAAGAACAAGCATTGGCCGATGCCGAAGCGAACTGCACCACCAAGCGATAATCTCAAACTCTACTGAGCGGGCGATAGGTACTTGAGCGCCGCTGTCGAGACCGCGCCACCAACGACGCACGGTATGCCGAATTCGATATGGCCCAGTGCACCAGCGGCGACGCACCCAAGTGCCAGAACAGTCTGGCCCGCCTGCCCCCACCAGTTGTAGTTACGAACGCTCTCGGGCCCTTTGGCCTTCAATTCTTCGATCGACGCTAGCGCCTGCTTGCGGATCTTCCCCAGTTCCAGCGTCTCGGCCGCCTCAATCACTTCATTCAGCGGAGGGCGCGCTTCGCCGGTCGTCTCTGCCGACAGCGATTTAAGCATGTGCAGCAGTTCCTGATCGCGCGAAGCGTTCTGTGCCAGCGTCCATTTCGCCATGGCGCCAATCGTCAGCTTCTCGACATCATCCTTGTCGCGCGACCAGGCGAGCGCGGTCACGATGCGACGCACAGGCGCTTCCGACCCGGTCGCGAAGTAGTAGCCCCAATTGATGTCAATCGCTGTGGAGTCCTCCGCCATCGGCAAGTCTGCCAACACCGGTTTGTTGCCAAACAGGTATTTGTCGATCAGCACTTTGCGCGCCGGCATCCGCTCGACGAAGCGTTTGAGCAGCCCCTTCCAGTCATCAAGCCCCGAATAAGCAATGGCCTTGATGACCAGCACTTGGTCCTCGGGCGGTAGGGGAAACATGCGCGCGACCAGATCGTCCGCGCTGTCCGGATTGGCGCCGATCACACCGGCCGTGAAACCGATGTAGACGCCCGCCTGGTCCATGTCCTTGGTGACGGCGAAACGCGACATTGCTTTCACCGCTTCCGGCAGCCGCTTCGGCTCCGGATGGATGCGGTAGCCATTGATCCACTTCAGCAGCTCTTCGCTGGAAGCGAATGGCGCGGGGGCCTTTTCTTTCTGCTTTGCGAGTCCGACGCCCGGCAGCGCAAGGAGCAGGGCCAGACCCAGGCCAATCAGGGCACGACGCATGATACCCCCCACGCACGCGACAGGAACAGTTAATGGAATGAGGCGCTTACAGCACGCCTCACAGGTGGTGATTTTGTGGCGGGGTGCAGGTCGGCTTGACCCAAATGCGCCGGCGCCAATATTGGCGCCATGAGCGATACCCCCCACGACGGCGCCGAGACCCCGCCCCCGGAGCCTACGCGCACCGGGCCGGATGTCATTGCCGCCTATTTGAAAACGCTCCCGTCGACACCGGGCGTTTACCGCATGCTCGATCCGGCGGGCGATGTGATCTACGTCGGCAAGGCGCGGTCGCTCAAGGCACGGGTCTCGAACTACGTGCGCCTTGGCGGCCATACCAACCGCATTGCCCGCATGATCGCGGCGACCGCGTCGATGGAATTCGTCTCCGTCAGAACCGAGGCCGAGGCGCTGCTGCTGGAAGCCAACCTCATCAAGCGCTTCCGGCCGCGCTTCAACGTGCTGATGCGAGACGACAAGTCGTTTCCCTACATCCTGATCTCGGACGACGGCCGACCGGCACAGGTCCTGAAACATCGCGGCGCGCGCAACCGCAAGGGCTCCTATTTCGGACCGTTCGCCTCCGCCGGCGCCGTCACCCGCACGATCACGATGCTGCAGCGCGCGTTCCTGCTGCGCACCTGCTCCGACAGCGTCTACGACACACGCACACGTCCATGCCTGCTCTTCCAGATCAAGCGCTGCTCGGCGCCCTGCACGGGTGAGATTAGCCGGGAGGACTACGACCGTCTGGTGGGCGAAGCGATCCGATTTCTCAATGGCGAAAGCCAGAACGTGCGCAAGCTCTATCAGGAGCTAATGCAGGACGCGTCAGAACGCCTTGATTTCGAAACCGCCGCCGCCTATCGCAACCGGCTGTGGGCGCTGGCCCACGTCACAGCCGATCAGGCTATCAATCCTGACGGTGTCGAGGAGGCTGACGTCTTCGCCGCCTATCAAGACGCGGGTCAAACGTGCATCCAGGTCTTCTTCTTTCGTACCGGACAGAACTGGGGCAATCGCGCCTACTATCCGAAAGCCGATCGCTCGCTGTCCGCCGCTGACGTACTCGATAGCTTCGTCGCCCAATTCTACGATGACAAGCCGGTGCCACGGCTGATCCTGCTCTCGCACGAAATTCCAAACCGCGAGCTGCTGGCTGAGGCCCTAGCGACAAAGGCCGAACGCAAAATCGAAATTCGTGTACCATCGCGCGGCATGAAGTCGAGCTTGGTGGAACATGCGCTGTCGAACGCGCGCGAAGCGCTCGGACGCAAACTGGCGGAGAGTTCTTCGCAATCGAAATTACTCGAAGGAACAAAAGAGCGCTTTGGCCTCGAACGCGTACCACGACGCATTGAGGTGTTCGACAACAGCCACATCTCCGGCACCAATGCCGTCGGCGCCATGATCGTCGCAGGCGCCGAAGGCTTCGCAAAAGGGCAGTATCGCAAATTCAACATCAAGGCCGAGGGAACGACGCCGGGCGACGACTACGCCATGATGCGTGAGGTTCTCACACGTCGCTTCAAGCGCATTGCGATCGCGAATGCGGTAGATGCAACGGCTCCGCTGACATCGATGGAGACGGAGCCCGAGGATGCCGATGAGGATACGCCCCCATTGACGGACGCGTTGCCTGAACGCCCGGACCTGGTACTGATCGACGGCGGCGCGGGCCAGTTGGCGGTAGCGTGCGAAGTGTTCGCGGATCTCGGCATAACTGGCATTACGCTCATCGGCGTCGCAAAAGGACCTGACCGCGACGCGGGTCGTGAGCACTTCCATATTCCGGGCCGGGATAAATCGATCATGCTCGAGGCGAAGGACCCCGTGCTCTACTTCATCCAGCGGCTGCGCGACGAAGCTCATCGCTTCGCCATCGGCACGCATCGTGCAAAGCGAAGCAAAGCGATCGCCGCCAATCCACTCGATGACATCGAAGGCATCGGGCCGACACGCAAACGCGCACTCCTCAAGCACTTCGGTTCCGCAAAGGCAGTCTCGCGCGCGAGTGTCGCCGATCTCACGACGGTTGCAGGTATCTCTGCCGAGACGGCGCAGCGAATCTACGATTTCTTTCACGATCGGACGGGATAAACCCGCGCGTGCGGGCATTGGACGCTGGCGATAAGGCGCGCCGCTGCCCTATTTTCGCGCCACTGCGTGGCCACTCCTGCGCAACCGATTTGCCGCAATTCGAAAGCCTTGCCGTGCCGAAGCTGAAGACATTCATCGTTGCTGCTTTTTCTGCCGTTGCGCTGGCCGCATTTGCGCATGCGGAAGACAAATCGTGGGCGCCGCTATTGGCGCCGACCGCCGCCGAAACGCAGCCCGACGCCAAGCCCGTCGCGAAGGAAACGGTACGCGCGAAGGCGCAACTAGAGAAATCCGCACCTGTTGTGGCGGCGCCCGAAACGACAGATCCGGTTCCACCTGCGGCCACGGCACCCGAGCAACCGACCGCGCCGGCGGATGCTTCAACGCAAACCGAAGCGCCCGCCGCAGCCGAACCTGCGCCTGCGCCGCAGGAGGCAGTTGTCGAGCCTGCCCCTGTCGAGCCGAAGCCGCCAGCTGCGGCCGAAGCGCCGCAGCCTCAGCCCCTGCCGCCCGAAGTCACAACCACGATCGATAGCGTCGTGCAGGTGATGGAGGGCGCGGAGAAATCCCTCAACGCCATCACCAATGTTGATACCGATCTGGGCCGCCTGCGCGACGAGATCGACGGCGTCATCTCGGCCACGACGCAGACCGCCGACAGCCTGCGGCCGAGACTGGCCGCCATTCAAAGCCAGGCGGAAAAGCTGGGTGCCCCGCCCGAGAAGGACGCGCCGCCCGAGGCGCCTGCCGTCGCCAACGAGCGCGCCCGGCTGGGTGCGGAGGCGTCGCAAGTCTCAGGCGCCATCAAGACTCTTGAAGTGACGTGGTGGCGCGCACGCCAGGCCATCGACAAGATCACCGAATTGCGCCTGCAGCTGTTCGTGCGCAGCCTGACCGAGCGCATGGCAAGCCCGCTGTTCACCGACCTGTGGAAGGGCATCGTCCGCGATGCGCCGTCCGTCTCCTGGCGACTGAACTACAACGCCAACGATTGGTACGACTCTGTAAGCCGCCAGAAATTCAACGTCCTGCTGCTGCTCGCGTCTGCGGCGGCGCTCTACCTATTGCTGAAAGCGATCGTCCTGCGCGTTATCCGCTATCGCCCCGACGCAACCGCGATACCGCCCACATTTTTCGAACGCGCGGCGTCTGCATCGTGGATCGCTCCCGCACGCGCCGTTCCGGGAGTTGCCACCGCGTTTCTACTATACGCAGGGTTCGACTATCTGGGCCTGCTGTACTATCCGACGGCGGCACCGGTCGGCGCGGCGCTGCTCCGCGCATCTTTGGCCTACATCGCGGTTTCCGCGCTCTTAACCGCCGTATTCGCTCCGCGAGAGCCCGAGCGGCGGCTGATGCAATTTTCAAATCGCAGCGCACGCCGCATCAGCGGCCACATGAAGGCGCTCGCAGCCATCTATTCGATCGACCTCGTGCTCTCGTCGGTGGCGCAGATCCTTTATTTCCCGCTGTCGATCAGCGTCGTGCAGTCGCTCGTTACCAGCCTCGCATTCGCGGCCGTGCTTATTGGACTGCTGCTGACCCCGTTCGAACAACATGAAATGTCGGCGTTGCAGACTACCAGCCGCTGGACGCCGCGCTGGCTCAAGATTCCGCTCTGGTTGGCCGCGGTCGCGATCATCGCGTGCTGCCTGCTGGGCTACGTTGCGCTTGGCCGATTCCTTGCTCAACAGATCGTGATGACCGGCGTCGTGACGCTCGTCGCCTCGCTGCTGTTCCTCGCCATACGCGCATTTACGCGCGGTTCCGACAACAGCGTCGGCTCCTTCCTTGAAGACCGCATGGGATTTGACACTGTCCGGCGCAAGCAATTGAGCTGGGTGACGGAGAGCGTTCTGTCGATCGCTGTCGCCATGCTGGCGCTGCCCGTTCTGATGCTGCAATGGGGCTTCTCCGGACCTGACATTCGCGACTGGTTCAAGTCGCTACTCTTCGGTTTCGAGATCGGCCAATTCAAGATCTCGCTCGTCCGCATCATGATCGGCGCGCTGCTCTTCATCGGGCTGCTGATCGTGACGCGCATGGTGCAGCGCCGTCTTCGCGAGAACGTGCTGATCCAGCCGAAGATGGACCCCGGCATCGCCAATTCCATCGATACGGCGGTCGGCTATGCCGGCACGGCGCTCGCGGCTATCGTCGCCATCTCTCACGCCGGCTTCGACATCACGAACCTCGCCATCGTTGCTGGCGCGCTCTCCGTCGGCATCGGCTTCGGCCTCCAGTCGATCGTCAATAACTTTGTATCCGGCCTCATTCTGCTGATCGAGCGTCCGATCAAGGTCGGCGACTGGGTCGTGGTCGGCAACGAGCAGGGCAACGTGAAGCGCATTTCCGTCCGATCGACCGAGATCGAGACGTTCGACCGCGCGAGCCTGATCGTTCCAAATTCAGAGCTGATCACGGGTCGCGTCCTGAACTGGACGCACCGCAATGCCCTGGGCCGCGTCGTGCTGAAATTCAGTGCCGGCCCGGACGCCGACCCCCGCCGGGTCATTGCGATCCTGTCGGAATGCGCTAACAGACACCCCGACATTATGCGCGAACCGGCGCCGCTCGCCGTTTTCGAGGGCTACACCCCCACCTCGACCGACTACAGCCTGCGCATACTGCTGCCGGACATCAGCCGGGGAACGAAGGTGCAATCCGACCTGCGGATCGCCATATTTGAGTCTCTCAAACGGGCGCACGTCGTCGGCGCGCCGCCCGAGGAAATATCCGTATCCAAGGTAGCAAACGCCTGAGATTGAAGTCGAAAAGCGGTACAAGTTGACGCCATTGACGCAGGCGCTGGCCTGCGGCTACGCAAGGCCATGGATCAGATCGCGCGGCAGCCTATTTCGACGAGCTTACCGAACATTCTCACCTACGGCCGTATCTTGGCGGTCCCGGTGCTCGCTGCCGTGCTGTTCTTCGGCCAATCGGACAACGCCCGCTGGATCGCCTTCGCGATTTTCGTTACCGCCTGCATCACGGACTGGCTGGACGGCTACCTCGCCCGTATGTGGAGCCAGCAGTCTGCGCTTGGCCGCATGCTGGACCCGATCGCTGACAAGTTGCTCGTCGGCGTCACGCTGCTAATGCTGGTTTATATCGGCACGATCCAGGGCTGGTCGATCTGGGCCGCGATCATCATCTTGTCGCGCGAAATCCTCGTCTCCGGCCTGCGCGAGTTCCTGGCCGAGCTCAACGTGAAAATCCACGTTACGCAGCTCGCCAAGTGGAAAACCGCATTGCAGTTCATCGCGCTCGCGATGCTGCTTGCAGGCCCCGCTGCCGAGGTTGTCGTACCCGGCACCACTGATGCCGCGGTCGTCATCCTCTGGATATCGGCACTTCTTACGCTGGTGACGGGATATGATTATCTGAAAGCGGGCATCCGTCACGCCATCGAGCACTAGCAATGCCGCACGGACAATCAACAGATCGCACCGTAACACTCCGATATTTCGCGTGGGTGCGTGAAAAAGCGGGCGTAAGCGAGGAGCGCGTGGCACTGCCCGACAGTTTGCACACGGTGCGCGACGTGCTGCTCTGGCAACCGACGCGTGGCGAAACCTTCGCGAACGCATTCGCAAAGCCGGAGACCATTCGCGTCGCGCTTGATCACGTGCACGCCCGGCCCGAAACGACGATCGATGACGTTCGCGAAATCGGCTTCTTTCCGCCCGTCACGGGGGGCTAGCGCGTGACCGTCCGCGTTCAAAGCGAAGACTTCGACATCGCGGCCGAGATCGCGGCGCTCACGTCAGGCAAGGACGGCATCGGCGCGGTCGCAACCTTCACGGGCAAAGTTCGGGGCGAGGTTGCGGGCAAGCCTTTGCTCGACATGACGCTCGAACACTACCCCGGGATGACGGAAGCCGAGATGGCCCGCATCGAGCACGAGGCGCGAGCACGCTTTCAATTGTCCGCCTCCCTCCTCATTCACCGCGTCGGAACTTTACGGCCCGGCGATAACATCGTGCTTGTGGTTGCGTGCGCGCCCCACCGTCACGCGGCCCTCGACGCGTGCGGATTTCTCATGGATTTTCTAAAGACCAGGGCGCCTTTCTGGAAAAAGGAGCGCATCGAGGGTGAGCCTGAAGGCTGGGTGGAGGCGCGCGACCACGACGACCAGTCAGCCGACCGCTGGGCCAGTCCAAGGGGTTGATCCCTCCCCCTGACCCGCCGCCCGCTGGGCTTAACGAGCGCTTAACCCTCGCCCCGCGATAACCATAACGAAGCCCTGGGCATTCCGACAAAATGCCACTTTCCCGGGGCATAAGATCTTTGCCGGCGCTTCGATTACGGGGCTGCGCCGACGGGGGTTCCTGGGTGACGAGTGTGAACGCAATGCGCGCGCTCCTATGCGCGGTCGTAGCGGCCGCAGCAGCCGGCTGCCTGAGCCTGTCTGTCCGTGCCGCCGAAGAGACGCTCGCGGCTCAGACGGCGGTGGCTCTGCATGCACCGACAAAAGCCGCAAACACGGCGGAACCGAACCGCACGCGTTTCGTCATCGGCCTCGATCGCAAGGTCGAATACGACGTCTTCACGCTACCCAACCCCAACCGCATCGTTGTCGAACTGCCTGACATTCCGCTTCGCTTGCCCGACATGAGCAGCGGCAAGGGCAACGGCCTCATCGAGGCCGTACGCGGTGGGATCGCAGCACCCGGCAAGACACGCGTGGTCATCCGCGTGAAGCAGCCGGTCATCGTCGACAAGCAGACGCTCGAAAAGTCTGTCGGCAACCAGTACCAGCTCGCGCTCGATATCGTCCCGTTCCACACCGGATTCAAAGGTGATCGCAGCGGCCTCGGCGTCGAGCCTGCGAGTCTGGGAGCCGTCGGCATCCAACCGCCGACTCCAAAACTCGCCGAAAGCCCGAAACTGCGGGCCGCCAAGGCATTCAAGCCCGTGATCGTTCTTGACCCTGGCCATGGCGGCATGGACACCGGCGCAACAAAAAACGGGACGGTCGAAAAGGATGTCGTTCTAGCCTTCGGCCGCGTGCTAAAGGAGCAGCTCGAAAAGACCGGCCGCTACAGGGTCCTGATGACCCGCGACCGCGACGAGTTCATCGAGCTCGATGACCGGCGCGCCTTCGCCGAACGCCACCGCGCGAACCTCTTCATCGCGATCCACGCCGACTACGCTCAAAAACGGGCTCGCGGCGCCACCATTTTCACGCTCCGGGATCGGGTCGCGGCAGACCTCAAGCGCTCCTCCAAGGGCTCGACGAGCAACCGCCTTCTGTCGGCCGACGAGATCGACACCGTTCGCAAGGCGAGCGGCGATGTCGACACGGTCGAAACCATCCTCTCCGATCTTGCCCAGCGCGATGTCGAACTCACCCATGAGCGCACGAACGTGTTTGCCAAATCGGTCATCGAAACGATGAGCGAACATACCTTGATGCGCAGCAAGCCTGACCAGCAGGCCGCCTTCCGCGTTCTAAAAACGGCGCAGTTCCCGTCCGTCCTGATCGAGCTTGCTTACGTCTCCAATCGCGAGGACGCGTCCAATCTCAATTCGGACGAATGGCGCAACCGCGTTTCGGAATCTATCGTGACCGCCGTGGAGAACTACTTCTCCAACCAACTCGCGCGCTTGCCGATGTAAGCCTGCGTGCCGAGAAGGGCCGGAAACTGCAAGAGGCCGGCTCGATTGAGCCGGCCTCCTGATTTTCAGCGTGGCCCGGGACCGTCGCACCGGTCCCGAACAGCGACCCAGTTAAGACCTACATGGAGGATGTTTTTGGTGTTGTCGCCAGAGCAGAAACAACCAGCGTGAATTCAAATGACGCTCGTGCAACGTACGGCATGGTCGAGACGCACTGGTTGACCGACGACAGCGCTTCAGCATGAGGCACTCCATCTTCCAGTAAGCCGCACTCCCGTCCGAAAAGGACGGGTACCTCCCGCGCAAACGCACACGAAGACCTGGCGAACGGGCTCTCCAGTCCTCGGGCAGACGTCAAAATCGCGGTTGGTGTCGTGCGGGAAGGTTTGGATAGGCCCGCAAGGTGATTGAGCCTGGACAGAACGACGCTCCCTCGGGCAGCCCTATCCACCGCTGCCACGCGCCGCTCTAAGCCATCTGCCGATCCTTCCTTGGATCGGTTCAGAGAAGAAAAGGGCATCGACCCTTGGATTCTCGCTCTGACGCTCGCACTAGGTTGCATAAGCGACCGGCAATGCTGGCCGATACGCAACGCCTCACAGTTCAAAGTCTACTTGATTCGTTTGACGATTCGTCAGAGCTGCAACATAGGCTGGCGGAACGATAACACGGACCTGAGGCCCGGAGGCGCGAACGTGAAGCGGTGATGTACCGGCTTCGTCGCCGTCGATCTGCACGGGCACGGTGACCCGGCGTCCGATCATCGCCTCCTCCGCCGCCAGCACACTGACGAAGTTCGGCCTGCCGTCAGACGTGAGGCGCCTACGCGCCAACCACACGGCTGCCTGCGCAAGCTCGGTTCGCGAGCGCGCCGAGATGACCACCGCAATCAGACGGTTGGCGCCGAGCCAGGTAAGCGGTGTGAGTTCGAACGATCCGCCGTAGTGGGACACAAGCGTGAGTATCACCCAACTCGCCTGGAACGCGCGTCCATCGACCTCGACATCGAACATTTGCGGCGGCGCGGATAAGGTGCGCAAAACCGGCCGCGAATAAGCCGCCCGGCCAAGAACCCGCTTCATGTTGTAGTTGAGCCCGGAAACGATCTGCGCATCGAAGCCGGCACCCGCCATCAGGAAAAAAGGCGCGCCCTGTGCCGTGCCACCACGTGCTGTAACCTCGCACCCTTGCAGTAGGGTCCGCGCGACCGCATCTGCGCGGCGCTTGAGCCCAATCTCGTGTGAAAGCACATTGCCGGTTCCGATCGGTATGATGCCGACGGGAGTGTCGGACCCCGCCGCTCCTGTCGCCACGGCCCGGAAGGTCCCGTCCCCACCTGCCGCAATCAGAGCATCGCAATCGCCGCGCGCGACTGCCTCCCGAACACGGTCCGTGGCTTCGCCCGCCGTGCGCGCTGCCAACTGAAACACCTCCGCGCCTGCGGCGCGCAGCCGCGTCAGCACGCCGTCGAGAAGTCGCGGTAGACCGAGCCCCGCGCGGGCGTTGAACACCAGGGCAAATCGGCGGCGCATGGGGTCTCGGCTGCAAATGGAAACGGCGGCGCAAGCGCGCGCCGCCGTCCATCTACAGTGCCTTGGGGCACGGGGGTAGTCTTTGTCAGCCGGCCGGCGCGCCTTGCCGAAGGCGTTGCGTCGCAGCTTCGCCCCCTTCCGCCCGTTTGGCCGACGACGTCACCGCCTTCTGCACCTTCTCGAAGGCTCGCACCTCGATCTGGCGGATGCGTTCGCGGCTTACGCCGAACTCTTCCGACAGCTCCTCGAGCGTGACCGGCTCTTCCGCCAGGCGGCGCGCTTCGAAGACGCGCCGCTCGCGATCGTTCAGAACCGCCATGGCGGAGGCCAGGTAGGACTTGCGGCGCGACAGTTCCTCGTCCTCGACCAGCCGCTCTTCCTGCGAAGGCGTCTCGTCCACGAGCCAGTCCTGCCACTCGCCCGACTCGGAGTCAGCGCGAATCGGCGCGTTGAGCGAGGCATCGCCGCTCAAACGCCGGTTCATGCTGATGACGTCATCCTCAGGAACGCCGAGCTTCGTCGCGATCTTCTTGACGTGCTCGGGCTTCAAGTCACCGTCTTCCAGCGCCTGCAATTGGCTCTTGGCCCGCCGCAGGTTGAAAAACAGCTTCTTCTGCGCCGCCGTCGTGCCCATTTTCACAAGGCTCCAGGAGCGCAGGATGTATTCCTGGATCGACGCGCGGATCCACCACATCGCATAAGTGGCGAGCCGGAAACCCTTGTCGGGCTCGAACCGCTTCACGGCTTGCATCAAGCCGACGTTGCCTTCCGAAATCACTTCACCGATCGGCAGGCCATAGCCGCGGTAACCCATGGCGATGCGCGCCACGAGCCGCAGGTGCGACGTGATGAGCTTCTCTGCCGCGTCCGCGTCGGCGTGTTCCTGCCAGCGCTTGGCGAGCATGTATTCTTCATTGGGCTCCAGCATCGGAAACTTGCGGATCTCTTCGAGATACCGCGACAGTCCCATGGAGCCGCCAGCCAGTGTCGGAAGCGTTCTCGTTGCCATGATCCCTCGTCTCCAGCCGCTAGCCGCAAACCACCCGGCGGGCTGTTCTGTTTCACTATAACGATAAGATCGTCTGATTTCCGTCGCACGTTACATCGCGTTCACGTGATCGCCGCAGACGCCTTCCGTCATCGCCCCAAGCCCACAAGCCGCTCCTGTAGAACCGCCGTTTTGCGATGAGGTTCAATGCTTGCGACCGCGTGGCCGCGGTGAGCTGCGCTTTGACGATCGCGCACTCTGCCCGCCAACCTCCGCCACTTCGAGCGCGTCTATAACCTCTTGAATGTCTTCTGGAATGGCGGATTGGAAATGCAAAGCCGTCGCACGTCGCGGATGCTCGAAGCCCAGTTCCGCCGCGTGCAGCGCCTGCCGACCAAGCGCGATCACTTTCTCGCGCGCATCTTCGTGAAGCCGCGCAACTCGCGTCTTGAAGCCGGCACCATAGAGCTGATCTCCCAAAATCGGATGACCGATATGCGCCATGTGCACGCGAATCTGATGCGTTCGGCCCGTTTCAAGCTGCAGCCGAACAAGCGAGACGACGCCCGCCGTACCCGGACCGTCGAATGACTTTACGACGTCAAAGTGTGTGATCGCCTCGCGACCCGCGTTTGCGCGCGCAACCGATATCTTTGTCCGGTTTGCGGCACTGCGTGCCAACGGTGCATCGATCACACCGTGGCGCGGCGAGGGCGTGCCCCAGACAAGCGCCAGATAGCTGCGATGCAAGCGTCCGTCGCGTCCATGGCTTTTGAATTGCCCGCTGAGACCCTGATGCGCCGCATCGTTCTTCGCCACCACCAGCAAACCCGACGTATCCTTGTCTAGTCGATGAACGATACCGGGCCGCTTCACGCCGCCAATGCCGGAGAGGCTCGTTCCGCAATGGGCGATGAGCGCATTGACGAGCGTCCCCGATGCGTGGCCCGCACCCGGATGCACGACCAGACCGGCAGGCTTGTCGATGACGATGAGGTCGGCGTCCTCATGCACAACCTCGAGCCCGATCGGTTCTGCTTCGAGCACGGCACCGGCCGCTTCCGGCACTTCGATCTCGTAGATTTGGCCCGGTTTGACCGCATGTCTTGGCTCCCCTATGGTCCCGCCGCTCCTGACATGGCCGTCGCGGATCAGGGACTGGATGCGGGACCTGCTGAGCTCCGGTACGCGTGCCGCAAGCCAGCGGTCAATGCGGGAGCCGGCGTCCTCGGCCTGAGCCTCGACGGTGATGACGCGCAGTGACGGACGTTTCGACGACAAGGAGCAGCTCCGGCTGCGAAGAGAGAGAACTAGGCTAGGATGACGAACGACGCGACCAGCGCCCCGCCCGAGGATCAATTGCGCGAGCAGCGTCTGCAGCGCAATCTGAAGATCGTCGTCGCCGTGCTGGGCTTTTTAATACTAGCTGGCCTGGCGGCGGCGATCGTGAAAATTGTCATGCTGGCAAACGAGCCAAAGACTGGCTCGGGCACCGTGACGGCAACACTGCAGGGCCCCGGCGGCGAAATCGCAGTAGAGGTGCCGAAGGGCGCCCGTGTCGTCTCCGTATCGCTCTCAGGAAACCGCCTCGCCGTGCATCACGAAGGACCGTCCGGCACGGGCATCGCCATCGTCGATATCGAGACCGGGCGCCGTGTTGTCGACGTGAGGCCGCTCGAAGCGCTGCCAAGGCAGTAGCATCGCTGCACAACCGCCAGCCTCGCGAAGCTGGTGATTGCGCGGGAATAAGCCCGTCGCCGGAAAAGGATCAGCCGGCGCTTGATCCCGCCCCACGGCTCGCATATACCTCGCGGCCTGAGCTACCGCCCCGTTCGTCTAGTGGCCCAGGACACCCGCCTCTCACGTGGGCAACAGGGGTTCGAGTCCCCTACGGGGCGCCATCACGGCAATTCTCCGCCGTTGTTTTTCCTCACAATTCGGCTAATATCCTGTTCCGCCGGGGTCTTTTCGGCCCAAACGGGTCTTACATCGGGGCTTACATTGGGTCTTACATCATCAACTTTTGGTGCACGAATGGCCCTTTCAAGAACTCCCCAACCGGTCAAGCGAAAGGGCCACTGGTACCTCGAACGCAGGGTCCCCGACGACTACAAGCACATCGACCCCCGCGGCATCGTTTTCATGAGCACCCGCATCCGGATTACCGACGACCCACGCGCCGTCATCGCAAGGGTTGTCGTCGCCCGCCTCAACGATGAACTCGAAGCCTTCTGGCAACAGAAGGCCAGCAAGCCCGACCCCAAAGCTGCCTACCAAAACGCCGTGCGCCGCGCCGCATCCCACGGCAAGACCTACCAAGAAGCCAACATCGTGGCTGAACTCCCCGCCGCCGATTTTTACGGACGTCTCGATATCGCGCGCGACAACCCGACCGAACCAACCATCGCTGCCGTACTCGGCGGCACGCCAAAGCCCGAGATCATGGTCTCCGAGATGGTCGCCGAATACCAAGCCGTCGCCGCGCCGGCCCTCAAGAAGAAGTCGCCGCGCCAGCTGCAGAAATGGCTCGTCTCACGCAACTCCGCGCTGGCCTTCTTTCAACAATCCATCGGCGGCGACATGCCGCTCCATGCGATCAACCGCACTCACGCCGTCAAATTTCGCGATGCCTGGGCTGCACGTTCCGTTGAAGACAACATCTCGATAGCGACCTGCAACCGGAACATCGGCCGCGTATCCGGGATGTTCAACACCCTCAACGAATCCCTCGAACTCGGTCTCGAAGCTCATTTCCGAAAGTTGAAAATCAAGGGCGCGGAAAACGAGCAGCGCCTTGCCTTCGACCCCATCTTCATTCGAGACGTGCTGCTGAAAACCGGCCTTCTCGACGACCTCAACCCGGAAGCGCGCCGCATCTTCTACGTAATCGTTGAAACTGGCGCCCGCATCTCCGAACTCTGCAATATGGACGAGCGCCAAATCATTCTCGAACACCGTATTCCACACATCCGGATACGCAGTCTCAACGCCGAAACCAAAACCGCGCCTTCGCTGCGAGACATTCCGCTCGTGGGCGTGGCTTTGAAAGCCATGAAACTTCAGCCACAGGGTTTCCCGCGCTACTTCGACAAAGCCGATGTCGCCTCCGCCACCATCAACAAATTCCTCCACGAACGCAAAATCATCCCTCTCGACCAATCGCTCAGCTGTCTGCGCCATTCCTTCGACGACCGGATCACCTCCGTCCATGCGCCCGACAAGATCAATGCAGCCCTGATGGGCCACAAATGGCATCGCCCGAAATACGGACGCGGACCGTCGCTGCAGGAAAAACAGGAGTGGTTGACGAAGATCGCCTTCCCGGCGCCACTTACGGTCTGACGCTGTACGGCTACGCGCTCGGCAGCAACAGAGGCGCTTTCCCTGTCGCCTCCAACGGACGGCTCACCGTCTCCAAAACCTTTCGCGCCCTCAAGAGCGGGTCGCCTCGCAGCGCCTCCGCATAATCGCGCTCTACACGATCGAAAATCGGCACATAAGCCGACCCATACTCCAGAACCAGCCAAGCCACGAACGCACGATAGGCGGCCAGCTCCTCAACCGACACATACCGATCCTGTGCGCTTCCATGGCTCATGGGCTAACCCATGACCGCAGCCCCCAGAACTGCAAGAGCCTGTTTCACAACGTCGAACACCACCGCACCCGCGCGGTCTTCGCCCGTACATCTCCGTAACTGACATTTTCGTGAGGCGCTATTTCACCGTCCGCCGTTCCATCAACCAGGCGTTCAGGTCTTCCAAAAGGTACAGCACGGGCGCGCGACGGCCTCGTCCGGCGCGAATAAACGCCGGCCCACCGCCCACCACCCGGTAATCCTCCAATGTTCGCTCACTCAGTTGCAAATACTCGGCTGCCTTCTCGGTATTCAGCAACTCCAGCTTTTGTGGTGGTTCACCCACGCACGCCCCCGCACGCCCTTCATTCCAACCCTAATCATTGCTAACCTCACGGCCATTGGCAAATACCGACATCACCATGGCCACAGACAACATCACCGCGCTCGAACACGCCTGCACGGAAGCCCACCGCGCCTATCGCGCCGCGCGTTCTGCCCTTGCCGCCGCAGTCAACAAACCAGAGGACAGTGACGCAGTGGCCGAGCTGATAGCCTCAACCCTCGACATCGGCCTCAATGCCACCCTGCATCGCCTCAACACAAACGATCCAAAAATCCATGCCGCCATCACCGCTCTAAGCGATGCCTCGCACCGTCTTGGCCACGCCATCAATGCGCGCGAAACCGCTTTCCAGCTTCGCGATCCCCGCCATCGGCGCGTCTACGTCGACGACGGCCGCGAATTCACGCTCGACATGGAGAAGGGGATCTGGACCTACCTCGACGACCCCGAGAACCCCATCAAGGTCACCCTCACCAAGCATTCAAAACTGCCCTACGATCTGCCCGGTTTCGCAGGACCCGACGACCTCCACAAACCCGCCAAGAAACGTCAGCCGCGCCGATAGCGCGCATTCTGCAACACCCCCTCCAGTCCCCGTGCCGTCACCGTCACGGATTGCTCACCGCGTAAGCACGCGCGCTTGTCACGACCCCGTCGCAGCACGCTAGCTTGCCCCATGCTCCTGACCCACACCGTCAATCATGAAGGCACGCGCCGCATCTATCTGGGCTGCACCTTCTCGCTGCAAGCCTGGCTCGAAGCCAGCGACGACTCCACCAGCTGGTCATTCGCCTACGACGTATCGCAAGCTCCGCCTCACATGGATGCTTACGCGATGCGCCAATGGGCGGCTGGCCTGCTCAAGACTCTCGCCGATACCCTCAACGTCGCTCCTTGCGAGCTTTCCCAGGTCCCCTTCGACACCATCGCCAAGCTTCACACCGTTCCCGACACGCACGGCCGGCGCATCCCGTCACCCCAGCGCGAAGTGATCGAAACCGGATATATGCCGACACCTCCCGGCACCGCCCGCAGCAAGGCCGACTTCACCGCAACGGACTTCAAGGCCTATCATGACAAAGGGCGCTCGCGCGCCAAGCAATAGCACCGCGCAAGCCAGATTATGGCCTAAAACGGTTATGGGTTTCCAGCAGCGACAAAGTCTGCTTGTGCGTTGCCGATAATGCCGACGTCACATCGTCCTCGCTTGGCGCGGCAGTCAGTGACGAAGCTTCGTCTGCTTGGCCGAGTTTGCAGACATGCGACCCCCCTGGACTATGTCAGCGCCGGTGCTGCGCAGCCTCGCCCGCAAACCAACCCTAAGCGGACCACCCACGATTTCCGATATCGGGCTTAAATCGGCTTTCGACCTAGCCCCTTGTCCTCCTGCACGAGGTGGTGTCGGTCATTCGACGATCCGCACGCGCAGCCAGCAAGGTCACAACGGCGCGTAGCAAAGAAGAAGATCATTTTCTGCGCCGGTTCCCATGAGAACTGGCAGATCGCCTTCCCTGCCAAACTGGCACCGCGGCTGTTGCCGGGATTGTCTCCATGACTGATCTTCTTTGTTCGGCCCGCGGCAATCCCTGTTGAAGAAATGGAACCGCTGTCTCGACCAAAACGCGAATCGGCCTATTCAGTGAAGCAGGTTTGGTCCACCTGACCTGTCGCCAAGTCCAAATAGACCGATAGATTACAGCGCTTGCCGGCTCCTTTTCAGATGCTGGCGCTTAAACGGCGACCACCAGCATAACTCGGAAAGGATCATCGTGATGGCCGTATTGCGCCTTACGTCTGCCAATCTGGAATTCCTGAAACGCGAGCTCCGGCGCGGCTATGCTGATATCGCCTCGGCGCATCGCGTCGAGGGCCTTGCCGCCGCCTGCCGCTATCGTTCCCACGCAGGGCAGCTTGCGGCATTGCGAGCCGAGGCTGATGCCCTGCCTGTGATCACCGTAGATGCGGGTCGTTGGGTCAAAAGGCTTGCGGAGCTCGGGCATGCAAGCGTTTCCGGCGATTGGCTGGAGGCGTGCGTGCGTTCACCGCAGATGCCAGATCCCTGCCGGGTGGAATTCCATATGCGGGCCCGCGGCATCAGCGAGCGTTGGTTCTACCGGTGCCGGGCCGAGAGCCTGCCCTACATAACGATTGAGAGGGCGCGGAAATATGCGACGCTGGAGTGGGACTGCATCACAGTCAACTCAGAGCATGACGCCCTTGTCCGGGAAGATAGCGGGCACCCGATCGTCGACCGTCTTTTCGCGACGTTCCAGCGCATCTCGGCAGGTAGCGGCGCAAGGCCGTATTTCTGCGGTAGCGCCTTCGTGGGCTCTATCAAGAGTCTGCGCCCCGATATCGCGCAAACACTCGCCGATGAATTCTTTGTAGCGCTATATCAGGCAAGCCGCCCGGATACACTTGCCGCTGCTTAAGGAAGCACCGCGGATGAGAACGCGCGTCAGCGGGCCTTCGGATCACGAACTGGCGCTGCTCGCGCTCAATGGCAAGATCGGTCAGTGGTGGGAAAGCGGCACTCCGCAATTGGTGTTCGCAGGCTCGCTGGAGCTGGATGGCGATGATATATTGCTGCGCCTCGCCATCCAGAGCCAATCACACGACCATCCCTTCAGCTTTGAAAGGGGGCCTATAGCGGCGCTCTGTGGCTTGGTGGACGGTAACGCCGTTACGCTGATCAACTGCGTAGTGACAAATGACAACTGGAACCACAGGGACGATGCTGGGTATTCGTCGCGCGTCAGCATTCAGCCTGTACTCATACTTATAGGCCGTCACCATGCAGACCCCCAAGGTAAGTATGCGCTGGCCGGATTTTCGACGAACGAGATCCGCAAAATTTTCCGGGTGCATCCTCTCAAAGATATCGACCCGCTAAGGGACTTCGAAACCATCGCATTGGTAGACAAGGCCGGGATGTCGGCGGACGAACTGAGGCGTTCGCGATATGCCCTTATCGAACTGCCAAACCTCAACGTCTTTCAAGCGCCCATCGAGTCCATCAACGGGTCCGTCTCCTTCCAGTTTTCAGCTTCGCACACGTTCAACAGGGAGCGAGGGCCATCAGCGACCTACAGTCCGCGCCTCGTTTTGGAACTGCAAGAACCGGTGAGTTTGTACCGGATGTTGCGTTATGCGCGGCAGGCGACGCATCTTTTGTCGCTCATCTCGATGTCCCCGAACGCGTGCCTTGATCTCGATATCAGTCAGGACGCCGAGCGCCCGGAAAGCTGGAAGGTCTTTCAGAATGGCAAGCCAAGAGCACGGGAGCCATCGGATTTGCCGGACTGGAATGTATTAGTTCGCTTCCCGAAAGATGAACAATTCTATCCGAGATTGTTGAGCCGCTGGTTCGAGACGAGAGGCGACCATGCGGTGCCCCGTTGGATGTTCCAGTCGTCGCTGGAGCACGGCCATCGCTTCGACATCAACAGATTCCTGAATGTGATGCAGTGCTTGGAGGTTCTCGCGAGCTTGTACGCCAACGGCAGGGTCATCGACAAAGCTGAGTTCGACAAATTCTGCGCCATTGTCGAGGCCGAAGCCCAACGCCACCTGCAGCCGGACAATCTCGCCATAGCCACCCGGATGCTCAGGCAGCAAAACAGGCCGCCCTTGGCGATGCGCCTGCGCTCGTTGGTGTCAAGGATCGACGGCGCCGTACTTCGCTGGCTTCTCGGCGACAACCTGCAAGCCATCGATTGGGCAGTGAAGGCTCGAAACTATTTCACCCATTTTGGCGATCTGTCAGCGGCGAAGCGCGAACTTGTCGAGGAGAACCTAGCCTTGCTGACGTGCAAGATGAGCGCTCTCTACGTGTTGCTGGAGCTGGACATTCTCGGCTTGCCGCCGGCGACGTTCATGTCGGAGGGCCGCTCAGCCTTTCCTTGGATGATGCGGCATGCAGCGGACCGCCACCTGCCTCCATCCGCGTGAGCACAGTGGCTGAAACAAGTGCGAATAGGACTCCACGCGTGCTTTGGCAGTTGTCCGCTGGCGGAACGTCGCGCTGCATTGGCCTCAAGCCGAGATTGCTGACGTCAGCCCGCCCGACCTCGCCGGGTCTACGGAATTTGGACTCCCCACAAGACTGAGGGGAGTTGACCGAAATCGCCGCATCCGCTGGCCGAGGATATCTGTGAGCATCCAGGCACAGACCTAGCTAACGTACTTTCCTATTCGGCGCGCCCAGGTTGTATAATAGAGCGATCGAGGGGGCACGTATGCATATTGAATTCGTTGAAATTGCCAATTTTCGAAAGCTGCGCTCGACCCGCGTCGGTTTTGCCAAGGACAAGACGGTCTTCGTCGGCGCGAACAACAGCGGGAAAACTTCCGCCATGGTCGCCTTGCGCTACTTCCTCGTGGAGCACGAGCGTTCGAGCTTCAGCCTAAACGACTTCACAATCTCTCACTGGCCGACGATCATCGAGATGGGAAAGACGTGGGAAAAGGCCGTCGCGGAGGATGTGCCCCTGCCGAAGCCGGACTGGCAAAGCATACTGCCTTCGCTGGATGTCTGGATTCATGTTGAGGGCAATGAAGTTCACTACGTTCAAAAGATTCTTCCGACACTCGACTGGGAAGGAGGTCAGCTCGGCGTGAGGCTGCGGTTCGAGCCAAAGGATGCCGCCGAGCTGCAGCGGGAGTATCTGGCCGCCCGCGACGATGCGAAGAAGGCCAAAGGAGATGGGCATGAAGCCATCTCCGTCTCACTGTGGCCGAATGATCTTGTGGAGTTCCTGCAGCGGCGCGTCGGCAGGATGTTCAGCGTACGAGCTTACGTTCTGGACCCGGCAAAATGTGAGGAGCCGGAACATGGCACCGCGAAACCTCAACAAATGCTGCCCGATGCGGTCCCGCTGGCTGACGATCCCTTCAAGGGGCTGATCAAGATCAATGAAATCAGCGCTCAGCGCGGCTTCGGATTTGAGACAGACACAGGTCTCGACGATGAAGACAGTGTCGTTTCTTCCACCGGCACGCGGAAGCTGTCCGAGCAATTGCGCCGTTACTACAATCGCCATCTTGACCCGTACGAAAATCCCGACACCAAGGACATAAAGGCCCTGCAGGCGATCGAGGAAGCGCAGAAGGCGTTCGATGTCAGGTTGAACGAAGGCTTTGAACGTGCGCTGAAAGAGCTGGAGCAGCTCGGCTATCCCGGAGTGACCGACCCTAAACTGCGCATCTCTACCCGTCTCCGCCCCGTAGAGGGGCTAAACCACGAAGCCGCGGTGCGCTACGTGATACAGATGACGGATGCAGCCGAGAGCACCAGTCTGCATCTGCCGGAGGACTCGAACGGCCTTGGATACCAGAACCTGATTTCAATGGTCTTCAGGCTCATGAGCTATCGCGACGCGTGGATGCTCGTCGGCAAGGCAGAAACAAGAGCCGCCCAAACAAAGGCCTTCCGGCCTCCGCTCCATCTTGTGCTCATTGAGGAGCCGGAAGCGCACCTTCATACCCAAGTGCAGCAGGTGTTCATCAGACAAGCATACAAAATTCTGCGCAATCACAACGATCTGGGGGACAAGCCGGGTCTTTCCACGCAGCTCGTCGTAAGCACGCACTCCAGTCATATCGCGCACGAATGCGAATTCGCATCGCTGCGCTACTTCCGCCGCGTCGCTGCAAGCAAGAAGGATATACCGACTTCGTGCGTCGTGGATGTCGCAAGGGTTTTCAAGAACGACGACGAGACGCGCAGGTTCGTCACCCGCTATGTCAAGGTTACGCATTGCGACCTGTTCTTCGCCGACGCGGCCGTGCTGATCGAGGGTCCTGCCGAACGCATCCTGACGCCTCACTTCGTGCGAGAGCATGATGAATTTAAGGACTTGCGCGAATGCTACATCACTTGGCTTGAAATCGGCGGCAGTCACGCGCACAGGCTGCGCGACCTCATAGAATGTCTCGCGCTGCCGACCCTGATCATCACTGATCTTGACGCAGTCGGCCAGGGAAACAAATCCGTCCGTCCCCAGCGGGAAGTCAATCAGACCTCCAGAAATCAGACGCTGAAAACATGGTGTCCGCAAAAAGCCGAACTTGATGCGCTGCTTGATATGCCGGAGGCAGCCAAGACCAAGGAGTATAAGGAACAGCAGTTCTCCATCCGCGTCGCCTATCAAGCGCCGGTCAAAATCACCTTCGGCGGAACCACCGGCGAAGCGCTTGCGAATACGCTTGAAGATGCTTTGCTGTTTGAGAACATTGATCTGTTCCGCCTCGAGGAGGGAACCGGCCTCGTCGCAAAGTTCAAGAAGGCCATCGAGAGCGGCAAGACGATTGCGGAGCTGGGGGAAAAACTTTCGGACAGTCTCACAACTGGAAAGAAGGCGGAGCTAGCGCTCGACCTCCTGGAGTTTAAGGAGGCCAGCAAACTCAGGCCGCCACCGTATATCCGGGAGGGGTTGCTTTGGCTCGCGGGCCAAGTCCGGGAACGGCAAAAGGAACTCGGACTCGCGGTGCCTGAGCAGGCTCTGCCCGTTGCGAAGGCCGCTGCCTAATGTCCAACGGAACCGCCAATTCAAACATCAGTATCGACGACCACGTCGACGGTGACATTGCCGCCTGCCTCGATATCGAGAACCCGCGCAGTTTTTTTCTCTACGCTGGCGCGGGGTCGGGCAAGACAAGCTCGCTCGTCAAGGCGCTGGAATACATCAAGGGCAAGAACGTCGCGAAACTACGCCTCCGCGGACAGCAGGTCGCCGTCATCACGTACACGAACGCCGCATGCGACGAGATCGTGCGGCGCATACGATTTGACCCGGCATTCCACGTATCGACGATACACAGCTTTGCCTGGAAGCTGATTGCAGGCTTCAACAGCGATATCAGGGAATGGTTGCGCGCGGACCTGCTGGCCAGCATCAAGAACCTGCAGGAGCTTGAGGCAAAAGGTCGGCCCGGAACCAAAGCGTCGATCACGCGCGCCGCGCAAATTGAATCGAAGCGCCGGCGCCTTGAACGGCTGAATGAGTTCAAGACATTCACCTACAGCCCGACAGGCGACAACAGAGAGCGTAACGCCCTCAATCACAACGAAGTCATCGAAATCTGCGCCAGTTTCCTGACTGGCAAGCCGCTGCTGCAAAGCATCCTAGTCAATCAATATCCGTTTCTTCTGGTCGACGAGAGCCAGGACACCAGCGAACGCATGGTAGATTCCCTGCTTGCGGTTCAATCCGCGCACTCGGGGCAGTTTACTCTTGGGTTCATCGGCGACACCATGCAGAGAATTTACAGCGACGGCAAGGAGAGGATAGAGGACGGGCTTCCGCCCGACTGGGCCAAGCCAGCCAAGCGGCTCAACCACCGGTGCCTGTCCGACATCAACACTTGTGAGACTAAACTAGCGGCTTGAAGAACGGAGGATTT
>CAZYXX010000009.1:0-106976 GCA_964651805.1 uncultured Hyphomicrobium sp.
CCGCGTCGTCTACGACGTAACGTCAAAGCCCCCCGGCACGATCGAGTGGGAGTGACGGTTGGACTAGCGTGCGATTCGTAGCGTCTGACCCGAAAGCAAGAGTGCGTGCATGGCTTCTTTCCGAGGATTGCATGAGATTTTTGCCGCAGTATCAACTTTCAAGACGCGACCACGCTCCGCCGTCTCGTACGCGATGGCGGAGCGACATAGATGGGCTTCGCGGAATCGCCGTTCTGTCCGTAGTCATTTTTCACGGCTTCCCGAATTTGCTGCCGGGCGGGTTCACCGGCGTCGATGTTTTTTTTGTGATTTCCGGCTATCTCATCTCAACAATCATCATTGAAGGCCTTCAGGGCGAGACTTTCAGTTTCCGAGAATTCTATGCAAGACGCATCAGGCGTATCTTTCCTGCTCTGATCCTTGTTTTGGGTGCTTGCCTGGTCATCGGCTGGAATTTGCTGTTGCCAGATGAATTAGAGCAGATGGGGAAACATGCCGCGGCAGGCATCGGTTTTGTCTCGAACCTGGTTCTCTTGAGCGAGTCAGGTTATTTTGACACCGCTTCAGAATTAAAGCCGTTGCTGCATTTGTGGAGCCTCGGCATCGAAGAGCAATTTTATATTGCGTGGCCGCTAGTGCTCTGGTTGGCCTGGCGTGTCGGGTTATCGCTGGTTGCTGTCGCGGCGTGTCTTGCTCTGGCGTCCTTTGCTCTCAATGTCTGGGGAATTGCGTCGACGCCCGTCGAAACTTTCTATCTACCTCAGACTCGAGCCTGGGAGCTCTTGGCGGGTGCGTTGCTCGCCGCGCTTCAGCTCACGTATTGGCGTTCGCCGCTAACCCAGAAGGCGAGCGACCTAATCTCGTTAGTAGGCTTCATTGCGATCGTTGCGGGTTTTTTACTAATCTCGAATGCCTCAAGCTTTCCAGGTTGGTGGGCTCTTATGCCAGTATCTGGGGCCGCGCTCATGATTGGCGCTGGTCCAGCGGCCATCGCGAACCGTGCCTTCCTTTCCAATAGGCTGCTTGTCTGGTTCGGGCTTATTAGCTTTCCATTGTATTTGTGGCATTGGCCGATCTTGTCGTTTGCCCGCATCATGGCTTCAGGGGTACCGCAGTGGCCGGTTCGATTGAGCTGTATGGTGCTAGCGATTTTTCTGTCGTGGTTCACCTACGTGCTTGTCGAGAAACCAATTCGGTTTGGCGTTCGCCGTGCCGCTGTAGTGCCGACGTTGGCGGCGTTCGCAATCGCGTTAGGTGGACTGGGTGTGGCAGTATTTTCATTGAACGGCATAGCCTCACGCGAGGTCGTTGTCGCAAACGTCATTCTAAATTCCGGTTCGATTTCTCAGATAAAAGACTTCCTGAAGCCGGGTTGCGCTATTGCCGATGAAAAAGATCGCAAGCTTTTTCACTCTTGTGTTCAAGACAACCGACCGACGGTCAAATACGCTTTGCTGGGAGACAGCAAAGCTGGGGCCTTGTTTGCCGGGCTCATAAGCACCTCAGGGCCGAGTGGCCGCTGGATGCTTGTGGGAGGCACGGGGCACCAAGGTCCCATACCTCTTCTTTCAGATGATCCTCAGTTTGCTCGATATCAGCTGCGGACCCAGACCGCGCTTCAATGGATCGCGAAGGATCCGAACGTCGAGGTCGTGTTGATCGCCGCGTCGATACGCTCGCTACTCCAAATTTCGGATGGAATAAAGAACCGAAACTATTCGGACTACGACTACAAGTATATGCGACACGTGCCCAACTCCCGGCACTTCGAACGCACAAGCGCAGGCTTGAAGAATTTTGTCGGACCTTTGGTGAGGGCGGGAAAGCGCGTCATGCTTCTCGTTGACAATCCAGCTCTGCCCGACCCTCGCGACTGCACACCAAGGGTAACGGCAATCCCCGCTCTCAACGAGCTTCTCAAGCCAAACAACTCCGACTGTTTTGTGCCGCTCGATTTGTTCGAAACTCAGATACAAAGATATATACAGTTGCTCGATGGGGTGCGCGCCGCATACGACGGTTCTGTCGAAATTGTTGATGCTACGGATACCTATTGTGACGTGTCGATTGGCATATGCGGACCTGTTCGGAATGGTCGCCTGTTGTATAGCTACACAGATCATATATCTGAGTATGCCGCTTCGCTCGTTGGCGCGCGGATAAACGAAAGCTTGCGTTTGGGTGTGAGTCGTTCCCCTTTGCCTTAGGGCTTCTTGGCACGATCGAGTGGGAGTGATCGTTCGACGTTGCCGTTAACGGCGCGCCTACGACGGGCGGGAAAACACGTAAACGAGCCCAACCAGCATCAGCAGCGCGGCCGCGGCCGCGAGCGGCAGGCTGGGTTTGGTGCCGATGATGAACATCGCGAAGCCGAGGCTGGTACCGGCAAGAGACATCATCTTGGCCTTGCGCGGAATTGCGCCGCGCAGGCGCCACTCGCGCAAAAAATGCCCGAAGCGCTGGTGATCGAGCAGCCAGGTTTCGAGGCGCGGCGAGGAACTGGCGAAGCAGGCGGCCGCCACGATCAGGAATGGCGTTGTCGGCAGCAACGGCAGAAACGCACCGATAAATCCGAGCGCGACGAACAGCCATCCGAGCGCGAGATAGACGCCGCGCATGGACGCGGTTGCAACACGCCGGTGGATCGGTTTTTTCCCGTCGCGGCCAACAGACGGCGCAGGGCGGCCTTGGCGCTCGTCGTCGCTTTCCTGCACGGATGCGGTTCCTTCCTCTGCCCCGAGTGGATTGCCTTTGCAGAACGGCAGCCGCTAGCTTAGCGCCCTGTCAGGGCCGCAATCCGGCATTCTTGACGAGAATATTCATGATGTGCCGCCGATTTGATCTTTGCCAGGGGATTCGGGCGACACGAGCGGAGTAGAGCGATGGCGATCACGCTGTACGGTTTCAAGAGCTGCGATACGGTGAAAAAGGCGCGGGTCTGGCTTGCGGACCACAAGGTCGCGCATACCTTCTTCGATTATCGCGTCGAAAAGCTCGACGCGAAGACCGTGGACGACTGGTTTCAGCGCGCCGGTTGGGAAACCGTCTTCAATCGCAACAGCACGGCCTTCAAGGAATTGCCGGAGACTGCGCGCGAAGGCCTCACCAAAGCGAAGGCCAAGGCGCTGCTGCTAACCGAGACGAACCTCATCAAGCGGCCGGTTCTCGATACCGGTGATCGTCTCGTATTCGGCTTCAAGTCTGCGACTTACGCGGAAATTTTCGGCAAGGGCTGAAGCGGTGAAGACGCCACCGCCCCCATGCGCAAACGCACGAGGGCGGATCAGGCTTGCCGCATCGTTACCTCGCGTGCCTTAGAGCACCGCACGGCAACGCAGGAACTTCTTCTTCCAATAGAAGCTGCCGGTCTCCATCCAGCGGTCGTAATAGAAGCCACAGCCGTAGCCGTAGTTGCCGATCACGATGCGGGGGCGGTAGCCGTAGCCATAACCGAAGCCGAGGCTGTGGTTATGGAACTGATGGAAGCGGAAATGCTTGCCGTGTGCTTCGGCTGTGCCGACGCCGCCGAAAGCCGTGGCGGCCAGGATGGCCGCGGCCGCAAGTGCTGACTTCTTCATGAAGATCTCCTGAATTATAGGCCCAACTGGATAAGCGCGGGCCGTAACGCCTCGCGAGCGCGTCCTTGCGCCTGCGAATGCCTGACGCTCGCATGCGCATGGGATCGCTGACTGTCACCGCGGGAACAGTGCGGTTTAGTTTGCTTCAGGAGCTGGGGACGTCAGGCTTTGGCGAGGCGCGGCGCGAGCAGGCGTGCGACTTCGTCGCCGCTCGCGGTTTCGGGAAGCGCGCGAAAGTCGGCCTCTCGCGACAGTGCTCGGTCAAGTTCGACCTGAAATTCGGAACGGTCGAGTTCGACGGTGCCGAACTGGCGTAAATGATCGGTCACGAACTGGGTATCGAGCAGCGTGAAGCCGCCGTGCACGAGGCGCGCCGCCAGATGCACGAGCGCGATCTTGGAAGCGTCGCGCTCGGTCGAGAACATGCTTTCGCCGAAGAAGGCGCTTTTCAGCGCGACGCCGTACAGGCCACCAACAAGCTTGTCGCCGTTCCAGGCTTCCACAGTATGGCAGGCGCCGAGCGCGAAGAGCTCACGGTAGAGCGAGCGGATGCGCTTGTTGATCCATGTGGACGTGCGGCCCGGACGTGATGCCGCGCAGCCGTCGATCACGCCGTCGTAGTCGTGGTCGACGCGGATCGTCAGATGCGTGGTGCGGACGGTGCGCAGCAAGCGGCGCGGAATGTGGATCGCGTTTAGCGGAAGCACGCCGCGCTGCTGCGGCTCGATCCAGTACAGCGCCGGGTCGTCGGCGCTTTCGGCCATTGGGAAGATGCCGCAACTATAGGCCTTCATCAGGACCTGCGGCGTGATCTCAAACATCGGGTCGTCGCGCGACGCCATACGGTTTGAAGCCAATCGTACCCTTGGACGCGCGCGAAAGATGTCGCGCAGTGGCAAGTCTACTTCATCCCAAGATGCTTTTCGAGCCAGTGGATATCGTAAAGACCATCCACGATGTCGGGCTGCTTAACAAGATCCTGGAACAGCGGAATAGTGGTCTCGATGCCGTCGATCACGAACTCGGAGAGCGCGCGGCGCAAGCGCATCAGACAATCGTTGCGTGTCCGTCCTGTGACGATGAGCTTGCCGATCAAGCTGTCGTAGTATGGCGGGATGCGGTAGCCCTGATAAACGCCGCTGTCGACGCGCACACCCAGTCCGCCCGGTGGGTGCCAGTACGTGATCTGGCCAGGCGATGGACGAAAGTCTTTGGGATTTTCGGCGCAAATGCGGCATTCGATGGCGTGGCCGCGCAGTTCGATGTCGGCCTGCGTGAAGCTCAACGGCATGCCGGCGGCGACGCGGATCTGCTCGAGCACAAGATCGACGCCCGTCACCATTTCCGTCACGGGGTGCTCGACCTGCAGGCGGGTGTTCATTTCAATGAAATAGAACTCGCCGTCCTCGAACAGGAACTCGACGGTGCCGGCGCCGCGGTATTTGAGCTTGCGCATGGCGTTGGCGACCGTCTCGCCGATTTTCTGACGCTGGGCAGCGTTGAGAGCGGGCGAGGGACTTTCTTCCAAAACCTTCTGGTGGCGGCGCTGCAGCGAGCAATCGCGCTCTCCCAGATGCACGGCCTCGCCCCGGCCGTCGCCAAAGACCTGGATTTCGATGTGGCGCGGCTTCTGCAAATACTTCTCGATGTAGACCGCGTCGTCGTTGAAGGCGGCCTTGGCTTCCGAGCGGGCGGTTGCGAGCGCCACGCCCAGTTCGGCGGCGCTTAGCGCAACTTTCATGCCGCGTCCGCCGCCGCCTGCGGCGGCCTTGATCAGAACCGGGAAGCCCATCTCCTTGGCGACCTTCATCGCCTCGGTTTCGCTCGTGACCGCGCCATTGGATCCCGGCACGACCGGAATGCCGAGGCGCCGGGCTGTTTCCTTCGCCTCGATCTTGTCGCCCATGATGCGGATGTGATCGGACGTCGGGCCGATGAACGTGATCTTGTGCTCTTCAAGGATTTCGGCGAAGCGCGCATTCTCGGACAGGAAGCCGTAGCCTGGGTGCACGGCATCGGCGCCGGTGATCTCGCAGGCCGTCACGAGCGCGGGAATGTTCAGGTAGCTTTCGCGCGCCGGCGGCGGGCCGATGCACACGCTTTCATCAGCGAGGCGCACGTGCATCGCGTCGGCATCGGCGGTCGAATGCACGGCGACCGTCGCGATGCCGAGTTCGCGGCAGGCGCGCTGGACGCGAAGCGCGATCTCTCCCCGGTTGGCGATCAGGATTTTATCGAACATCGGGTTTGCCACCTACTCGATGATGACGAGGGGCTCGCCGTATTCGACGGGCTGCGCATTCTCGAACAGGATCGCGGTCACGGTGCCGGTGCGGGGCGCCGGGATCTGGTTCATCGTCTTCATGGCTTCAATGATGAGCAGCGTGTCGCCCTGGTTCACCTTCGAGCCGATGTCGCAGAATGTGGGGGCGCCGGGTTCTGGCGAGCGGTAGGCGGTGCCGACCATCGGCGATTTGACGGCGCCCGGGTGCTTGGAAAGATCGCTTGCCGCCGATGCGGTCGGCTTCGCCTCGATCGCGGCGGGTGTGGACGCAGGCGCGGCCGCCACCGGCGCCGCATAGGTCGCGGGAACGGTCGCGGCGACCGAGATCTTCTTGGCGACGCGGATCTTGAGACCGCTTTTTTCGATCTCGATTTCAGTCAGGCCGGTGTCGATCAGAAGTTCCGCCAATTCGCGGATCATCTGACCTTCGGGCGTTGACTTCGTTCCCGTGTCTTTTGCGGTCATTCGTCCGTTGTCCCTGGTCATTCGTGTTTTTCTCGCCGGCATTCGGCGCGTGCCCGGCCGTTATGTTCGCTTCGACTTGCGTGCAATGAGTTCGGCCATGGCTTCAATTGCCAACTCGTAGCCTTTGGGGCCGAGACCGCAGATGACGCCGGTCGCGGCCAGCGAGATGTAGGAGTGCTGCCGGAACTGGTCGCGCCGGAAGATGTTCGACAGGTGGACCTCGATCACGGGCACTTCGGCGGCATGGAGCGCGTCGAGGATGGCAACTGACGTGTGGGTATAGCCGCCGGCGTTGAGGATGATGCCCTTCGCCTTGCTGCGGGCTTCCTGAATCCAGTCGACGATCTCGCCTTCGCTGTTGGACTGGCGGAAGTCGACCGCGAGCTTGACGGCGGCCGCGGCTTTTTCGGTGCGGGCCCGCAAATCGTCGAGCGTCTCCCGGCCATAGATCTCCGGCTCGCGCTGGCCGAGCAGGTTCAAGTTCGGTCCGTTAAGAACGTAGACGAGATCGGTCATCGGCCGGGATTGGGTCGGGTTTGCGCCCGTGCGGGCAGTCGGTTGTGCGGTGGCCCGGTCTATCAGCTTTCGCCAGTTGCGCAAAGTGTACGGGCGGGCGCAGGCCCGCCCTGGCGAATTCGGTTAACAGGTTGATCGCGCTTAATCTTTACCTGGGTAGCCGTCAGCAGGTCGTGCAGCCGCTGGTACGGAACTCGGTGACAAGCGTTTCAAGCTGGACGTGCAGGTCCTCGGGTGCGCCGGGAATCGACTTGGTGCCGACAAGGAAATGCGGCGTGCCGTTGATGCCCATGTCCTTGGCAATCGCCTTCATGCTTTCGAGCTCGGCCTTCACGTCGTTGCCAGCGATGTCGGCCTTCAGCTTCGTCATGTCGAGGCCGAGGCCCTCGGCGACCTTGAGCGCGCTCGCCTCGTTGGCCTGCCCCTTCAGCGCCATCAGCGCCTGGTGCATCTCCCAGTACTTGCCCTGGCGCTTGGCGGCGAGCGCAACGCGGGAGGCCTCTTCCGAGCCCTTAGACAGGATCGGCAGTTCCTTGAAGACGAAGCGCACGCGCTTGTCGGTCTCGATCAGCTTTTGAACCTCGGGCATGCCGCGTTTGCAGTAGCCGCAGTTGTAGTCGAAGAACTCGACGACCGTGATGTCGCCGTTGGGATCGCCGGCGACCGGGCTATCCGGGTTGCGGTAGATCGCCTTGGCGTTGGCCGATAGATAGGTCTTCAGCTTTTCGGAATGCTCCTTCTCGATCTTGGCGTCGAGGGCATTCTGGACGTCGATCATCACCTCGGGGTTTTTGATGAGGTAGTCGTGGATGATCTCGCCGAGCGCCTTCTTCTGTTCGTCGGTGAAGGTCGTGCCGCCGGCCGTCGGCGCGATCGTCTCTGCCCGGGTCGCCTGCGGGTGCGTAACCAGAATGAGTGCCGGGATCAGGAGCAGAGCTGCGGCGGCCACCGCGGCCTTGGCGCTCCAAATGGCGCGGCGAAGCTTGGCTACGTCGAACATGCGGGTCTCGCTTTCTGGAATGGGCCGCTTCAGGTCTGCGGCCGGTAGTTGATGATGTCGTCGTTCTTGAGCCACTCGGGCGAGCCTTGGCGCAGACGGGTCTGCGCTCTCTTGGCGAAAATCTGCGCCTGCTTCAAGTTACCTTCCTGAAAATAGGCCTGCGCGGTCATGGCGTCGGCCTCCGGGCCTTTGCCCTGCTTGTAATAGGCATTGGCCAGCATGCGGAAGGCGCGGGCGTTCTGGTCGTCGATCAGCGACTTGCGCAGAAGCGCGACGCTTTCATTGATGGCGGCGGGATTTTCGTCCGACTGCAACGCGGTGGCGAGTTGCACCCGTATCAGCGAGCTTTCGGGCGCGAGTTTAAGTGCCTGGCGCAGCGACGGAATGGCGGCCGCGTTACGGCCAGAACGCATCAGCACGTCGGCCTTCAGTTCGTGGAAATAGGGGCTTGTTGGATTTTCGCGGATCAGAACCTCGACGTCCGCAAGGGATGCTTCAAGCGCACCCTCGCCGCCCCTGAAAAACTTCGCGATGGCGCGCGCGTAGCGGGCCGGCAGTGACGCGTCGGCGGGCGGGTAGCGATTGAAGACTGTGCCCGGCCGCTCAAGATAGCCAGACAGCTTCGCTTTCATGAGGTCGTGACGAAGCTGAAGCTCGGGCGGGTCCGTCTGTTGAACGTAGGGGCTCTTGGCGACCAGATCGCGCAGCCGCGCCAAGCGATCGGTCGCGACAGGGTGGCTGCGCACGAACGGGTCCTTGTACTGGTCGGATACGTATTCCTGCTGCTGGAAGCGCTCGAAGGTTTCCAGCATCCCCTGGCCCGACTGCTTGGTCGCGGTCAGGTAGTTGAGGCCGGCCTGGTCCGCGGCCGATTCCTGCGAGCGGCGCTCGGCCAGCAGTCCGCGCATGATCACTTCATTGCCGCCCTGCATGACGGCCTGGCCGCCCTGCATGGCTTCGCGTCCGCTGTCGCCGCCGGCGACGCCGCCTGCCACCATGGCGCCGATGCCGATAATCTGCGTCAGCAATGCGCGCGTCTGATCCTTGGCGATGCGGGCACGCAGTGCCGCCATGTGGCCGCCGGCGATGTGACCGGCCTCGTGCGCGATGACGCCGATCACCTCGTTCGGCGTCTTGGCCTGCATCAGCGTGCCGGTGTGCACGAAGACGTTGGCGCCATCGAGCACGAAGGCGTTGAACGCCTCGTTGCGTACGATCCGCACGGTCACGCGTCCGGTACCGAGACCGGCGGCGCGAAATACGGGCCGCGCGTAGTCGGACAGCAGGGTTTCGATTTCGGTGTCGCGGATGAGCGGCAGCGATTGGGCGGAAGCGGTCGTCTCGGAGCCGACCAGGGCGGCGGCGATCACCGCAACGCGCATCGCATTGGGCATGCGTTCGACGCGGCACGGGCGGGCTTTGACAGGCAATGTCATCCGCGGGTCCTCGCGTTTACCAGATGCCGGGTGATCGGCCGAATGAAGCTATTCACGAAGCCAAAGCGGGTCAAATCGCCCGCGGCCATGCGGCTGCATGTGCTGGTGATATTGGGGCACCAGCATGGCAGCGCCGTGCGCGTGTTTGCGCTGCGTCGCGGCGTACGGCCCGGCCGCGATGCCTCTCAGAATCGCGGCACGCGGCCTTCCAACCGTTGAGTGCGTCAGCAGAGCGTTCTTGGCGCCGGTCCCGTCTTTATTCGCCACCAAAGCGGCGCTGCCACCAGCCTTTGCGTTGCGGCGTCGCCTGCTCGTCGGCCTTGGCGGGCTCGTCGCCGGTTCCAAGCACGACGCGCTCGATCTTCGTTTCGGTCGAATCCAATTCGTGGCGGCGGCGACGGGCGGGTTGCGGTGTTTCCACCACGACCGCCGTCTCCTCCACGGAGACTTCGCTCGTGGCTGTCGGCGGGGGCGCGGCGTCATCGGTCGCGTTGGCCGCCGAGGGTACGTCCCAGAGCCGCTCGCGACGCGGGCGCTCAGGCGACGGCTTGGTGCGCTGAGGTTCCTCGTCGGCAACCTGCGAAGTTTCCTCGACTGCGCCGTTCAGCTCGGTTGCGTCCGTATCGCTGGTGTCGTCGTTCGCGTCGGCTGCGTCGCCGTCGTCATTGTCGGCGTCGTCCGATGCAAGGTTCGGCGCGTTGTCGCCCGACTCGGGATCGCGGTTGCGGTCGCGTCCGCGCCGTCCGCCGCGCCGGCCGCGCCTGCGGCGTCGGCCGCCACGCTCGCCGCCGTCCTCTCCGGCCGGGCGGTCGCCGCGCGGTGCGCGCTCGTCGGGTGCCTCGCCACCTTCGACAGCAACAGCCTGTTCGTCATCGGTCAGGCCTGCGTCGTCGTAGGGCTGCTCCTCGCCGGCCGCCATCGGCGCGTCGTCGCGATAGCCTCCGCGCGGTTCATCACCACGGTCACGTCCGCCACGGCCGCGTCCGCGGCGGCGGCGCCGGCCTCTCCGGCCGCCGTCGTCGCCTTCGCTCCGTCCGCCTTCGCGGCCAAAGCGCTCGCGGCGCGTATCCATCTCGCCGTCGTCGTTGTCGCCGACGATCTCGACACCGGCTGCCTCGAAGCCCGGCGCCTCGTCGTCGCCTTCGCCCTCGAAGCCCCAGTTCATGTTGACGGCCGCACGCTCGGGCCGGCGCACGGTATTCGCCGACGGCACGCCGCGTTCGACGGTGAAGTTCGCGCCCTGCACGCGCTCGCTGCCAAGAACGGTGATGGCGTGGCCGTGGCGCGCCTCCATTTCGGTGATGTAGGTGCGCTTACTATTCAGGATGTAAAGGGCAACGCTCTGCGTCGTCGTGCCGATGAGCGGGCAATTGGCGCCGGCGGTGATCGCATCTTCAAGGCCGCGCAGCACGGCGAGGGCAATGCTTTCCGTCGAACGGATGATGCCGGTGCCCTGGCAATGCGGGCACTGCGAGGTCGAGCCTTCGAGCACGCCGGTGCGCAGGCGCTGGCGCGACATCTCCATCAAGCCGAAGTGCGAGATGCGGCCGAGCTGGATGCGGGCACGGTCGAAGCGAAGCGCGTCCTTCAGGCGGCGTTCGACCGCACGGTTGTTGCGCTTCTCCTCCATGTCGATGAAGTCGATGACGATGAGACCCGCGAGATCGCGCAGTTTCAACTGCCGGGCGATCTCGTCGGACGCCTCCAGGTTGGTCGCGAGCGCCGTTTCCTCGATTGAGAACTCGCGCGTGGATTTGCCCGAGTTCACGTCGATGGCGACCAGCGCCTCCGTCTGGTTGATGACGATGTAGCCGCCCGAGCGCAGGGTCACTTGCGGCTGGAACATGGCGTTCAACTGCCGTTCGACGCCGTAGCGCGTGAAGAGCGGCGTCGGCTCTTTATACGGCACCACGTTCCTGGCGTGGCTCGGCATCAGCATACGCATGAACTCGGACGCTTCCTGATAGCCGCCGTCGCCGGCAACGACCACTTCGTCGACGTCCTTGTTATAGAGATCGCGGATCGAACGCTTGATGAGGTCGCCTTCTTCGTAGACGAGGCTCGGCGCGGTCGACTGCAGCGTCAACTCGCGCACGCTCTCCCACAGGCGCAGCAGGTATTCGAAATCGCGCTTGATCTCCTGCTTGGTGCGGGCGGCGCCTGCGGTGCGGATGATGAGGCCCATGCCCTCGGGAACCTCGAGCTCCTGGGCGATGGCCTTCAGGCGCTTGCGGTCCTGCGGGTTGGTGATCTTGCGAGAGATGCCGCCGCCACGGGCGGTGTTGGGCATCAGAACGGTGTAGCGGCCGGCGAGCGACAGGTAGGTCGTGAGAGCCGCGCCCTTGTTGCCGCGCTCCTCCTTGACGACCTGCACCAGGATCACCTGGCGGCGCTTGATCACTTCCTGGATCTTGTAGTTGCGCGGGCGGCGACGTTGGCGCGCGGGGGCCTCTTCCACCGCTTCGGCGCCCGAGCGTTCGTCGCGGGCCTCGGCAGGATGTGGTTCGAGTACGTCGTTGGCGCCGTTCAGCTGGCCGCTTTCGGCCTCCTCCTCCTCATCATCATCTTCTTCGTCATTGTCGGAGTCGTCGGCCTCGTCGTCTTCGGCCTCGTGGTGAGCCGCGGCCTGCTGCGGCGCGTCGGCCGCCGGTTCGCCGTTGACGTGGTCGGTATCTTCGTCCGCGTCCTCCGGGCCTGCCGGGGTCGGGGCCGGTTCGGAAATGCGTTCATCGCTCGCCGATGCGGTGAGCGCGATCGTCTGGGGTTCGCCATCCTCGTCGGGCTCGCCGCCGACTTCCTCGATGGTGTCGTCCTCTTCCTCGACGTCGACGATGTGGGCGGTGCTGACGGCAGCCTCAGCCGCTTCGCCTTCTATGAATTCGTCGGCGGCACCTTCCGTATCGCCCGCCTCGCCCTCTTCGTTGGGGGCGTGCTGCTGGCCACGCACCGCCTGGCGGCGCGCGAGCGCCTCGGCGCGCCGGTCGGCTGCGGCTTCCAGCTCGGCTTCGGCCGCCGCTTCTTCCTCAAGCAGAGCCTGACGGTCGGCGACCGGGATCTGGTAGTAATCCGGGTGGATTTCGTTGAAGGCGAGGAAGCCGTGGCGGTTGCCGCCGTAGTCGACGAAGGCGGCCTGCAGCGACGGCTCAACGCGCGTCACCTTCGCTAGGTAGATATTCCCGCGCAACAGCTTACGCGCGGCACTCTCGAAATCGAATTCCTCTACGCGGCCGTTACGTTGGACCACCACCCGCGTTTCCTCGGGGTGGGTGGCATCAATGAGCATCTTGGCATTTGACATGGGTCTGTATCCCTCGCGCGCGAAGGCGGGGGCTCACACACCTGGCCGAGTGTTGTGTAACGGCTGGCGGAAGCCGCGCTGGAGCGCGCTATGTTGGGTTGAGTTGGGTTTGATGGGATGGAGCGCGGGACGGCGAGGGACATCCGGCCACGCGGCGCGCTGGATGCGTGCCGTGCAGAGCGATCCGTACGCGACCGGCGTCGCGCCGGTTCGCCGTGATCAAGGATGTCGCCGATATGCGTCATGGCTCCAAGGTCTATGAGCCGGCCGACGATCCGCATGCGCGGGTGTTCGCCTGCCGGAAAACAAAAGGGCGGCGCCGGTTGGCGCCAATGTCTTCGGCCATCGGTCCCGTCTTGTCGCCCTTTCTGCGGGTAGACCGGGGCTCTGGCACGCAAAAGTTGCGATCCTGCAACGGCCGCGTGAACGCGGTTTCGCAGGGCCGCGCATTTCCTGATCCCAACGAGGTCGACGCAAACGCGCCCTCGGCCGGGCGGAGATGCCATCCGGGCGGACCTAATTACCTGTGAACGCAGCAGTTTTTAGTCATGCTGCAGCAGGCCTATCGGGCCTCGCATGCGCTCATTCAGACGGGCTGGACGGGCACGTCCCCTCGAGCGGCACCGAATATGGGCAAACTTTACGTGGTCCCCCTCGGCGCCGCAAGTGCTATAAGACCGGCGCAGAGGGGCAAGCCTGCCCGCTGAGCGGTAAGTATCAGCGCAGGCGGGCAAAAAAAGCGTTAAAATATGGCACGTTACGAGCCGCCTATGGCGGCCGGAGGCATTGAGGGGATGCGGCGCAGCGGCCGTCGACACTGTATTTGTTTCGCTGGCGCCGCGGCCGTCCTGATCCGGCTGGCGGCTATCATAGGCATCGTGGCGATGGTGCCCACGGTCACGGCGGCCGCCGAGGCGACAGCGGTTCGCGTATCCGGCGACGCGAAGGCGACCGAATTTGAGTTGCAACTCGCCCAGGGCGTTACGGCTGAGGTCTTCACGCTCGCCAATCCCTACCGCGTCATCGTCGATCTGCCCGACGTGAGCTTCAACCTGCCGGAGCCTGCGGGCCACAAGGCACAGGGGCTCGTGAAGGCCTTTCGTTACGGCCTGTTCGCGGAGCGCAAGGCACGCGTGGTGATCGACACCAAGGGGCCGGTGCGTGTTGCCAAGGCCTATATGGACCGGGTCAAAGGCACGTCGGGCGTGCTGCTCAAGATCAGGATAGAGCCGATGGAGGCGGCCGCGTTCGGCTCTGGAACGGGCGCGAGCCGCTCCGCCGAGCCGCCGCCGAGCGCCGCAAGCCCGACGCCGCCGTCGAAAAAGGACGTCAATCACGCCAAGCCCGTGATCGTGATCGATCCGGGTCACGGCGGCATCGATCCAGGTGCGGCGGGCGTCAACAACATGGCCGAGAAAACGATCGTGCTGGAGGTCGCGCAAAAGCTCGCCGATACCCTGGCCGCGACGGGGCGCTATGCGGTCAAGCTGACGCGATCGAGCGACGTCTTCGTCTCGCTGGACGAGCGCCTTTCGTTCTCGCAGAAGGCCGGGGCCGACCTGTTCGTGTCGCTGCACGCGGACGCCATCGAGGAGCGCGTTTTTGCCGAATCCGTGCGGGGCGCGACTGTCTATACCCTGTCGGAGCGGGCGACCGACGAACAGGCGCGCAAGATGGCGGAGAAGGAGAATGCGTCCGACCTGCTGGCCGGCCTGGACAGCGCCGAATTGAAGGCGGACGATCAGGTTCGCGGCATCCTATTCGACCTTTTGCGGCGCGAGACGGCGAACTTCTCGGCCGATTTCTCCAACGTGCTGGCAAAGCGGCTCGGCAAGACCATCGCCATGTCGCGCGTGCCGCAACGCTCGGCCGCCTTTAAGGTCCTGAAGCAGCCCCATTCACCATCCGTGCTGATCGAGCTTGGCTATATGAGCAATACGGAGGATCAGCGCCAGATGGCGACGGCCGAATGGCAAACGAGCGTGGCGGCGGCCATCATGGCGGCCATCGACACCTACTTTACCAAACGGACGGCAGAACACCCTTGAATAACAGGCCGATGGCGGACGACGTGCTGCCACATTCCATGCTATTGTGCCCACCGGTCGCGTTGTTCATGCTGCGCTGCGGCGTTAAACGCTGGACAACCCCCCGTCTGACGGACATTGCGAGCTGATGCGAGCGCCCCCGATCCCGCCGCCCATGGCGCCGAAACGGAAGAAGAAGCGGCGTAAGAGCCTGCTGCTCAGCTTCCTCGGTTTCGGATTCGCGACGTTCGTCCTGCTGTTCGTCGCCGGCTCCGGCGTCGCCGGCTTCCTGCTGTGGCAGGCGTCACGCGATCTGCCGGACTACGAGAGCCTCGCCAAGTACGAGCCGCCGGTCATGACGCGCATTCACGCGCACGACGGCACGCTGATTTCCGAGTTTGCGCGCGAGCGGCGCATCTTCGTGCCCATCAACACCATTCCGAAGCGCGTCATCGGCGCATTCCTGTCGGCCGAAGACCGGCGCTTCTACGAGCACGGCGGCATTGACGCCCAGGGCATCGCGCGCGCCGTGGTCGCGGCTGTCGAGAGCAAGATGCGCGGCTCCAACAAGCGGGCGCAGGGCGCCTCCACCATCACGCAGCAGGTCGCCAAAAACTTCCTGCTGTCGAACGAGCGGTCGATCGAGCGCAAGATCAAAGAGGCGATCCTGGCGGTGCGCATCGAGAGCACCTACACCAAGGACCGCATTCTCGAGCTCTACCTGAATGAAATCTTCCTCGGCATGAACGCCTACGGCATCGGTGCCGCGGCGCTGACCTATTTCGACAAGGAGCTCAACCAGCTCACGATCGAGGAGGCGGCATATCTCGCCGCCTTGCCGAAGGCGCCGAACAACTATCATCCGTTCCGGCAGAAGGCGCGTGCCACGGAGCGCCGCAACTGGATCATCGGCCAGATGGCCGAGAACGGCTACATCACGGAAGAGGAGGCCGAGGCTGCAAAGAAGACGCCGCTCACCGTCAAGCTGCGCACGACCGGCGCCCACATCTCGACGGCGGAGTTCTTCGCCGAGGACGTGCGGCGCACGCTGCTCCAGCGCTACGGCGAGGACAAGCTCTATGGCGGCGGCCTTTCGGTGCGCACCACGCTCGACCAGCGGCTGCAGGCCATCGCGCGCCGCTCGCTGATCGACGGGCTCGTCAAGTTCGATCGCACGCAAGGCTGGCGCGGTCCGGTCGCCAAGATCGACATTGCCGGCGACTGGGGCGTGCCGCTCAGCGGCATCGACAACCCGCGCGATATCGAACCCTGGCGCCTCGGCGTTGTTCTGGAAGCGCAGAAGGCGAAGGCGGTTGTCGGGCTCAAGCCCAACCGCCAGCAGGACGGCGCGCTGGTCAAGGATCGCGAGGCGGTCGAAGTCGCGCTTGAGGAAATGAAATGGGCCAGGGTGCCGGTGAAGAAGACCGAGCCCAAGGCGACGGGCGAATTGTTGCAGCCGGGCGATGTCGTCTACGTGGCGCCCAAGGACCCGCAGAATCTCGCTGGCGCTTGGTCGCTGATGCAGATTCCCGAGGTGAGCGGCGGCCTCATCGCCATGGACCCCTATACCGGGCGCGTGTTGGCGGTTGCCGGCGGCTTCTCGTTCGCCATGAGCCAGTTCGACCGGGCCATGCAGGCCAAGCGCCAGCCCGGCTCGTCGTTCAAGCCGTTCGTCTATGCCGCCGCCATCGACAACGGCTACAAGCCGACGTCGATCATTCTCGATGCGCCGATCGAGATCGAGCAGGGACCGGGCCAGGAAATCTGGCAGCCGAGGAACTACGAAAAGGACAAGTCGGCCGGGCCGGCGACGCTGCGCTTCGGGATCGAGAAGTCGCGCAACCAGATGACGGTGCGGCTGGCGCAAGACCTCGGCATGCCGATCATCACCGAATACGCGCGCCGCTTCGGCATCTACGACGATCTGCTGCCGGTGCTGTCGATGTCGCTCGGCGCGGGCGAGACGACGCTGCTGAAAATGGCGACCGCCTACTGCATGCTCGCCAACGGCGGCAAGGAAGTTAAGGCGACGCTGATCGACCGCATCCAGGACCGCTGGGGCGCCACCGTCTGGCGCCATGACGAGCGCCAGTGCATGGGCTGCACCGCGGAGCGCTGGGCCAATCAGGCCGAGCCCGAATTGATCGACGACCGCAAGCAGGTCATCGACCCCCACACCGCATATCAGATGACGTCGATCCTGGAAGGCGTCGTGCAGCGCGGCACGGCAACCGTGCTCAAGTCGCTCAACCGGCCCGTCGCCGGCAAGACCGGCACGACGAATGAGGAAAAGGACGTCTGGTTCGTCGGCTACACGCCCGACATGGTGGTCGGCGTCTACATCGGCTATGACACGCCGCGTCCGCTGGGCAAAGGCAACACGGGCGGCGCGATCGCGGCACCGATTTTCGGCTCATTCATCAAGGAAGCGCTCGGCGAAAAGCCGCCGGCGCCGTTCCGCGTGCCGCCGGGCCTCAAGCTTGTGCGCGTGAACGTCAAGACCGGCTTGCGCGCCGCCGCCAACGATCCCGAGGCGATCCTGGAAGCCTTCAAGCCCAACGAGGAGCCCGATGACGCCTACTCCGTCATCGGCATCGCGAATGCCACGGCCGACGCGTCGGGCGCTGCGGGGCAGGGCGATGCCTATTCCGGTGCACCGGCTCCGTCACCCTACGAAACGCCGCGACCCGGGCCGCCGGGCGGGCTCTGGTAGGCGCGCACTAGCGTTTTGGGGAAGCGCCCAATCGTCCGTTTGCAACTCGCTCGCCACGCCTCTATACGGAGCACCCTGATTTTCTAATTCGCGCTGTGCGCGCCGGACGGGTTCCGGCCTCAGCCGTTCCGGAGAGAGAGCCCATGCGCGCCGAAGCGCAAAAACTTGCCGATGACATCAAGGAGGCCTTTTCCCTCCTGAGGAGGTCCCTTTGACTGGGACACGGCTGAAGATCGCCTGGCGGATCTGAACGCCAAGGCGGAAGACCCCAACCTGTGGAACGACCCCAAGCAGGCGCAGAAAGTCATGCGCCAGCGGCAGTCGCTCGAACGCCAGGTGACGGAGTTCAAGCGGCTGCAGCGCGACTATGACGACGCGCTGACGCTCATCGAACTCGGCGAGGCCGAGGATGACGAGAGCACGGTTGCCGAGGGCGAGGCGCAACTCAAGCGCATCGACACGGAAGCTCAGCACCGGTCGGTCGAGGCCATGCTGTCGGGCGAAGCCGACAGCATGAACACCTACATCGAAGTTCACGCCGGTGCGGGCGGCACCGAGAGCCAGGACTGGGCGTCGATGCTCGCGCGCATGTACGTGCGCTGGGCGGAGCGTCGCGGCTACCGCGTGAAGCTGATCGACGAGAGCCAGGGCGAAGAGGCCGGCATTAAATCAGCGACATTCGAGATCGAGGGCGAGAGCGCGTTCGGCTGGCTGAAGACGGAAGCCGGCGTGCACCGCCTGGTGCGCATTTCGCCGTACGATTCGAACGCGCGGCGGCACACGAGCTTTGCCTCCGTTACGGTCTATCCGGTGATCGACGATTCCATCGACATCGATATCAATCCGGCCGATGTCGACATCTCGTTTGCGCGTTCATCGGGTGCGGGCGGTCAGCACGTCAACCGGACAGAATCCGCCGTGCGCCTCGTGCACAAGCCGTCCGGCATCGTCATTTTTGCGCAGGAGCAGCGCTCCCAGCACCAGAACAAGGAAATCGCCTTCAAGCGCCTGAAGGCGCGCCTTTACGAAATGGAGCTCAAGCGCCGCGAGGCGAAGGCGAGCGCGGAGCAGGCGGCGAAGACCGATATCGGCTGGGGTCACCAGATCCGCTCCTACGTGCTGCAGCCCTATCAGCTCGTGAAGGACTTGCGCACCGGCGCGCAATCGACGAACCCGGACGAGGTTCTCGACGGCGATATCGACGTCTTCATCGAGGCGGCGCTGTCACAGCGCATCAAGGGCGGCGGCGACGCGGTGGCCGTCGAAGACCTCGAATAAATCCGTTGCCGTATTCAACCGCCTTGCTGGCGGTTGCCGTGCTCAGGGTTTGACACCCATGCGGAAGCCGCCCCAGTGGCGGCCCATGACCATGATCGGCGCCGAGATATCCTTCATCAGTGCGAACTCGCCGCCGCCCATGTTGCGGCGATAAGTCTGCAGCAGGAAGGGCCGCGTGTTGCGGCCCGCGCCGAGCCCGGTGCGGTCCGAGAAGATGCGCCGGTTACGGCAGTTGGCGGCGTTCCACACAGGGTCGGGTCCCTGGGGTTTGGAATACTTGAGATTGTGCGTCGGCAGGTAGCCGTTGCGGTCGACGGCGGCGCAGAACGCGATCCGGTCGGAGCGCTTCAGAACAGCTTCCTGAATGCGCGGAAGGACGCGGTCGGTGAAGTCGCAGAACTGCGTCGTGACCTGCTCGGGGTTGGTGCCGGGTACGGGCCGATAGTTGGTGTCGAAGAGTGCGGCCTGGGAAATGTTGCCGGCCTTGATCTCGGCCTCGAACAGTTCGCGCACCTCAGCCGCCGCCTCCTGGCAAATGGCGATCAGGGCGCTGTCACGCGTCTGAAACCCGGCTTCGACCAGATACAGCATGAGATCTTCGCTGATGGTCAGGATATTGCCGGAACGCTTATGCGCCGTTTTGAGCTGTTGATCTGACGTTTCGACGACGGCTGCGAGATTGGCGACCTGCTCGCTCACCTGCTTGTTGGTGGCGGCGCTGCGGTGGATCGGCTCGCTCATGTCCTCGATGCCGGAGGTGAGCTGCTGCACGCTCGCCACCAGCGACTGGATCTGATCGGTTGCCCCTTTGGCCTCGTTGGAAGCCTCGATCGCCGACTGCGCCTTTGCGCTGTTGGCGCGCGAGATTTCCACCATCTGGTCGAGGCGCGCCTGCAGCGCTTCCAGGCTGCTGCGGTTCTCGTCGGAGAACTTGCGTACCTGATTGGCGAGCGCCTTGATCGACTGCGAGATCACAGCGAAGCCGCGTCCGGCGTCACCTGCGCGCGCCGCCTCGACCCCGGCGTTGATGGCGATCATCTGCGTTTCCATCGAGATCGACTGGATGGACGCGCTCGCTTCCTGCACCTTGCTGATGGTCGCGCGCACCTCGGCGATCGACTGCGTCATGCCGATCGTGCCGGTGCCCAAATCCTGCATGCTGTCGATGATGGTGCCGAGCGTGTCGGAGACCTCCTCGGCGCTCTTTGCGAGCACGAGGCGGGTCTTGTCGGCGGAAACGCGCAGATCTCCCATTGCGGAGGCGATCAGCGTTTCCGTTTCCGTGCTCTGGTCGACGGAATGGATGACGTCGTGCAGCGTCTCGCGCAGATCCACGTTGTGCGCCGTCAGGTCCTCGACAATGCCGGCGATGTCCGCGATCTCGAGACCCAAGCGCCCGGCGCGGTCACCAAAGTCGTTGTCTCGTGCGGCAGGCTCCGGGGCGGCTGGCGTCTCGGCCGGCGTCGCGTTCGGTTTTAGGGCGGACACGGCAATCCCTCGCGCAATGACAACAGCCGCAGGCGCGGCTCGCGCCGCCTATGCTTTGCGGTGCACGTGCCGACGCATCAGGAATTTGACACAACAAAAGATGTCACAAGTATCCGTATCGGATTCGTATTGCGCGCGAGAGCTGGAAATAAGTCCAACGGGCCTGAGACGCGGGCTTCGCCAGCATGTTGGGAAGGGGTGGCATCGCGTTCAGGCCACTTTCGTCGCCGTGCGCCAAGCAATATCATTTCTGGATACTGATCATGCCGCTGCGGTGGCGTGGCCAATTTCTGCGGGGGGCCTTGATGATCGTTTCCGATTTGTTGCGCGTCGCCTTTGCTGCGCTGATGCTCGGCGGCCTTTCTGTTCTAGTGCGCGCCGATGATGCCGCCAAGCCGGCGGCAGCCACGGATGAGCAGCTTGTGGTGCTGCACGAGGAGGATATCGACCCCAAGGCGGGTGCCAAGACCTTCGCGCTGAAACCTCAGAAGCGCGGCAGCAGCGCCGTCCGGCTGCGGCTAAAAGAAGGGCAGATCGATATCTCGCGCGTCATTGTCGAATACGACAATGGCCAAGTGCACTACGAAGAGCGCGCGATCGACATGCTGATCGGCGAACGGACGAAGCCGATCGATCCGCGCGATGATGCGCGTACGATAAAGGCCGTGACCATCGTCTACACGCCGGATGCGGCGGCCAATGCCAAGCCGGCGGTGCAGGTGCTCGGCGCGCAGCACCCGCTGACGGGCGAACTGGGGCGTGCGCCTGTGAAGGAAAGCGCGGCGACTCGCGCGCTGGCCACCGATCAGGTGTTGTTCGGAGCCACTGAGGTGCGCTTCGGTGTCGGTCAGGACGTCATCAAGGTCGGCGCGGGCATCGGCAAGTTCGATCGCATCCGCTTGCGTGTGCTGGGCGGCGACATTGCCTTCACATCCATCGGCATTGTCTACGAAGGCGCGCCGGAAGCGAAGGCCGATCTGATCGCCGTTGACGCGGAGGTTCCGGCGAATTCGAGAACGTCCTGGATCGACATCGACGGCGACCGGTTCATTAAGGAGGTTCAGCTCAACTACAAGCCCAAGGCGGGTTCGCTGGCGTTGGCGCGGATCGAACTCTTCGGTCACTACGCCGAAGGGTGGCTCGGTCCGTCGGGAGGGGGCCGGAAGGTCAACAAGGGCTGGTTTTTGTTGGCCGCCAAGTCTGGCAAAGGCTCGCTGTGGTCCCGAACAGAGCGGATCGAAGTGGGTGCAAAGGCGGGGGATCTGGAGAAGCTTCGGGTTACGGTGCGTGGCAGCGCCATCTCGGTCAGAGACTTCGTCATCATCTATGCGTCGGGCCGATCAGAAACGATTGCGACAAAGACGCGGATAGATCAGGGCTTTAGCTACGGACCGATCGACATCAAGGGCACCGAAGCCATCACTGCGATCGTTCTCAATTACCGCATATCGCTGTTTTCAGAAGCAACCGTCGAATTCTGGGGACAGTACAGCGCGGGCTCCGGGCCAGCCGTCGTGGCCGAGAACAGTTCGGAACAATACGCGCGCTCGCGCGTGTTTTTTGCGACCGACCGAAGGTTAGAAGCCTACATCAACCAATCGGCGAACTTCAGTGGATTGCCGTCGGAAGACGGCGCGGTCACGCTTGGAGAGGCGTCCATCACGGTTCCGACGCCGAGCGAGGGGCGCGACGAGAACCTATGGAGCTTGCTCAGAGGCTCCGACAAGCGACGCAGCTTCACCAAGGAGTCCGCCACGGTCCTGTCGCAGGACGATTCTGTTGCGGCATGGAAAGCCGCGAGTTCGACGGCGACGAAGTACAAGGGCCAAGCACTGCTTTTTCTGCACGGCTTCAACTACACGTTCGACGACGCGCTGGTGCGGGCGGCGCAGATCGCGCACGACCTCGCGTTCGACGGTCCGGTCTTCGTCTTCAGTTGGCCGTCGCAAGGCGATTGGAGCCTTACGTCCTACACAGCCGACCGCGAGCGTGTCCTGAGCTCGCGGGACCGGCTGCTGACGTTTATGGAATTGATTGCGCGCTCTTCGGGTGCGGCAAAAATCAACGTCGTCGCCCACAGCATGGGCAATTTCGCGCTCGTTGAAATCCTGCGTGACGTGGCGAAACGGCCCGATACCCAGATGCAGCGGGCGAGCCTTGCGCTCAACGAAATTGTCATGGCGGCACCCGACGTCGACCGGTTGAGCTTCGAACAGGGGGCGCCGGCTTTCACGCCTCTCGCGCGTGGCATAACGATCTACGCGTCAAGTCAGGACAAGGCGCTGAAGTTCTCGCGCGGCCTTGCGAAGGGTGAACGTATCGGGGACATCTACAATTCCAAGCCGACAGTCATTGCCAACGTCGATACGATTGACGTTAGCGAGGCGACGAAGGATCTGATCGGGCACAACGCGGCGTTGGATGGCCAGCAACTTCTGGCCGACATGGCTATCCTGTTTATGGACGATCCGCGCCGCAAGCCGACGGATCGCGGCCCGATCTTCAAGCAAATCGGCAAGGACAAACAACTCTACTGGAGCTACCTGCCAAACTGATCGGTTGCTCAGGGACACTGGCTCGATTGCAGATACGCAAGCCGTGCCCAGCCCTCCATCACGGTGTCGCCGTCGAACACCTTGAGCGGGCACCATTGTTTTGATGGCCTCACGCCGAATGGCCGGCAGGCGCCGTTCTCGGCGATGACGCCGTGCTTGCCGACGAACAGCTTGCCGACGACCTCGTTCTTGGTTGAGGGTCCGGCGCGCAGCATCAGCGGCTCCTCGGGAGGCAGGTTGCCGACCAGGAAGCAGCCAGGACCCGATGTGGCGCTTGCGGGAGCGGCGAAGACGGTCGCGAGCAGCAGGGCGGCGGTGGCCAATCCGGAGCCTCTTGTCATCGTCCTTCTCCCGTTCCTCTTTCTCGTCGTCTCCAGCACTTGTCACGGCGCGGCATTAACCTTCGCGTCGACTGTCGAGATGCCGCTGCGGTGGAAGATGCAGTTGTTGAAATCGAGCCCTTCCAGCGCACCACCGATCGCGCCAGGCTCATCACTGATGTTCTTCGGCGATTTCATATCGCGCGAACCGATCTCGATCGTCTCGAGTGCGAATACCCGATCGGTGAGCAAGCTGTTCGGTCCGGTCGTGCTGACACATCGCGTGTGCTCGCCAATCTGAGCACCTATGATGTCTTGCACCTCCGACGAAATCTGCCATCCGAGCGGGAGTTCGTAGAGCTGATGGTTCAGTGCCATGGGAGAAATGAGCAGCCCGGGTACTTCGCGCGTCACAGCCATGTCTCCGCGCGCGACGCGTGAATTGTACATTGCCTGCAGGGGCGAAAGAACTTCGCCGAGACCGCTTCGGTCATCGAGCGTCCGTTTGGGTTTCTGGGTCTGGAAGTCGTAGTCGGACAGAATGATGACGTGGAAGATCACCCTTTTGCCAATCAGCTTTTCCCATCTGGGGTTCTTGAAGCGGCAGAAGATGTCGTTGCAATCCATTTCGTTGCGCAAACGGTTTGCCACCGCGATCGCCATTTCTGATGCGGAGTTCTCAAAATAGCCGCCGTCGACGAGTCGGTAGTATGCGTTGTTGCCGGCGATGGATCCGGCCGGCATCACTATGGGAAAGCGCGCGCTGAGGCTCATGGCGGTGCTGAGCGGTACGTCCCACGTCGCGTCGATGCCCAAGCCCTCGTGTAGCGAGTCGGCATGCTGCGATTTTCGCGAACTTCCCTGATCCGAGTAGGTCCAGAGCCGCACCGGCGAGATGGCCAATTGTCTGCCGGTCTCCGCGACTGTCGTGTTCAGCAGCAGCATGGGCGATTGCCCATCGGGGCGCCAATGCTTCCAGAACGGCTCACGCAGCGGATTGTTCTTGGAGCCCGTCGCGTGGTCCCAGGCCTGCTCAAGACCGGCTTCGAAGGCGCGCGCCCGATCCAGCGCTTCGAACGGGTAGGGCAGGAAGCGCTGCACGAGATCGGGAAACAGGAAGCTCGCGGCAACCGGCGAGAGGTAGTCGGCGCGCAGCAGCTCGGCGACTTTCGATTCAAGTGGACCGCGGCCTGCGCCGGCCGGCTCGGACTTGAGGTTGCAGGTATTGGAAAGCTCTCCTGTCGCCGGGTCGTTGAGGAGTGCCGAAAAGATACCGGCACCTACGCTGCCGCCGGAAACGCCGCTGATTGCGAACACGTGGTTGCGCATCGCCGGACAACGGTCAAAGAGGCGGGCGAGAAAAAGCCCGCTCAGGTTGGCCGCATACATGCCGCCGCCTTGGGCGGCGATGAGATAGACGGGATAATGATCGTTGTCGAACTTCGCCGCGTACGCCGCGGGCCGGCCCAGCATCCAGTCCGAGAAGGCCGCCTCCAGGTCCTGCATGCGCTGTGTCTTGTCCCCCGGTGCGGTATCGAAACCGCGCTGCTTGGCCTCCTCCGGGCTCACCGCCAGCAAACGTATGTCGTGGTTGTCATTGAGGTTGAAGGCGGAGAAAGCGAGCGCGGCGACGAACAGCAGCGTCAGCAGCGGAACCTTGTAGCGTTCCTGGGTGCGTGTCAGCAGGCTGCAGAAGAAGACGAGTATCACAAGGCAAACATTGACGAGAGCCAGTGTGCCGAGGGCGCGCGGTATTGCGGTGAAGTCGAAATCGTATTTGCGGCCGGTGTTCAGGGTCTGCGCCGCAAATAAAGCTATCAATGCTAGCGCCTGAAAATAGAACATGTAGCGCACGGCGGGCCGGAATACCTTGGTGCCAAGGAAATCGGTTCTGAGGGTGGGGGACAATGGTTTTGAGCCAAACATCAGAATGAGCAGCAGGGCGAACGCGGCACAAACGCCGATCGCCGCATAGATGCGTGATGTCAGTGCCGCGTTCTTGTCCCTGATTTCCAGCAATGTATCCGGAACAACCTTTTTCACGGATCTCGAAAGTTCGTCGTACGTTGATTGTTTCAGGTTCAGGCCTTGCAACATCACTCTCGTGCGCTCGCTCGTCGGATCGTTTTTTTTATAGAAGTCCTCGATCCCTTTCTTGGCCGACGCGAATGCGGTTTCCGATTTGAGCGTATCGAGCACCGCCATGATGCTTCGCATTTTCGGCGTCGTCGCTCTATCGAGAGCGGCGTGGAGGCCCATGGCCGCGCCGAGCAGCGGTAGGAGGCCGAGTATTATCGGGAGCGCGCGCCGCAGCCTGCTTTGAACATGAACTTCCGCGTCCGGGGCGCCGGCCGATCGCGTCAGCTCGCGAGACACATAGATGAGGAACACACACAGCGAGACGAGCGATCCGATGGCTAGGATGAGCTGAGGCAACAGTCGCAGCCAATCGCGGGCGAGCAGCAAATAGAGCTCGAGAACCTGGTTCGGCTTGCTCAGTATGAAGAGCGCCAGGACCGAAATGATGATGGGTGCCCGCAGCGTGCGGATCGTGGAGAAGACGTCTTGAACGGGCGTCAGGATGCGCTCGAACTTGCTGCCCATGGTACCCTCGCACTGATCGCGGCGGCAAATATTGGAAGCTTACCGGCGGCGTTGCAGGCCGCCAGACAGGGTCGTGCGCGGCCTCGCGATTGCAGCGACCGTGTTGCAATTTTCGCGCGGGCAGGCGCTAGAGAAATGTCCTTGAAATCAGACCGGTGCGTCGCCTACATCACCGCGCGCGCCGCGGCGCGGCCTGCCGTGCGGCCCGAGAAGATGCAGCCGCCGAGAAACGATCCTTCGAGCGCGGCGTAGCCGTGCACGCCACCGCCGCCGAAGCCCGCCACTTCGCCGGCCGCATAGAGCCCCGGCACCGCTTTGCCGTCGCGGCCCAGTACGCGGCTTTCCAGATCGGTGTGCAGGCCGCCGAGGAACTTGCGCGTCAATATGTTCAGACGCACCGCGATCAGCGGCCCGGCGTCCGGGTCGAGCAGCCGGTGCGGCTTCGCCACGCGCACTAGGCGGTCGCCGATGTAGTGGCGCGCGGAGCGGATGGCGGCGAGCTGGCTATCCTTGCCGGCGGCGCATTCGATCTGGGCGTCGCGCGCGCGGATCTCGCGTTCGATTTGCGCTGGCGTCAGAAGCGGAAGGCCTCCCGCGACGTGGTTCATGCGGTTGACGAGGGTCGCCAGATCGCGCTCGACGATGAAGTCGATGCCCTTGTCCATGAAGTCCTGGATCGGCTTGGGCACGCCGAGCACGACGCGCTTGAAAAATTCGAGCAGGTTGCGGTTGGTCAGGTCCGGGTTCTGCTCGGAGCCCGACAGCGCGAACTCGCGGCCGATGATGCGCCGGTTCAGGATGAACCAGGAGTAGTCGTAGCCGGTCGAGAGGATGTAACGCAGCGTCCCCAGGGTGTCGAAGCCCGGGTACAGCGGCGCCGGCAGGCGGCGGCCGCGCGCGTCGAGCCACAGCGACGACGGTCCGGGAAGGATGCGGATGCCGTGGCGCGACCAGATCGGATTCCAGTTTCGCACGCCTTCGACATAGTGCCACATGCGGTCGCTGTTGATGACGGTCCCGCCGGCCTTCTCGGTGATCGCCAGCATGCGGCCGTCGACGTGATCGGGTACGCCGGAGATCAGATCCATCGGTACGGCGCCCAGATGCGTAGGCCAATTCTCGCGCACGAGACGCTGGTTGCCGCCGATGCCGCCCGAGGTCACGATCACCGCCTGGGCTTTCAGTTCAAAGTTGGCAATCGCGATGCGCGAGCTTTTGCGGCCGCGCTCAACGTCGCTCGCCTCGAGGACCGTGCCGCGCACGCCGTCGACCGTCGAGCCCGTGCGCGTCAGCTCGTTGACGCAATGACGGAACTTGAACGTCAGCAGGCCTTCCTCCTCGGCGGTGCGGGCACGCGCGATGAAGGGTGCGAGTATGGCGGGGCCGGTTCCCCAGGTGATGTGAAAGCGCGGCACCGAATTTCCGACGCCGGTCGCCTGATAGCCGCCGCGCTCGGCCCAGCCGACGATCTTCAGAAAGCTGATGCCGCGCTCTTTCAGCCAGGCGCGTTTCTCGCCGGAAGCGAAGTCGACGTAGGCTTGCGCCCACTTTCGCGGCCAGTAATCCGTGTCCTTGTCGAAGGCGGCGGTCGCCATCCAGTCGGCAAGCGCCAGATCGTAACAATCCCTGATGCCAAGTCGGCGTTGTTCAGGAGAGTTGACGAGAAACAATCCGCCGAGCGACCAGAACGCCTGGCCGCCAAGTGATTGCTCGGGCTCCTGGTCGAGAATGACGACCTTGCGGCGCGCTTGCGTCAGTTCGGCTGCCGCGACAAGTCCCGCTAGTCCGGCTCCAACAATGATGACGTCCGCGTCATGGGCCACCGCCGCACATTCCCCGATCGTCTTCGCTCGTCAGACTATCCCCTTGATTCACGTTAATCGCAAATGATCGAGGTCAAAGTTATCCCCGCCGATTGCGTGCGCTGCATACTTGCGCATCCCGCCGCGCATGAAGGGCAAGAGCTCGTGCCGCGAACTCCTGGGCGGATGGGATCATGCAGGGCCGCCCGGAGAAATCGGTATGCCGGGGGTTCACTGCCGGCCGCGTGACACCCCTCTATCGGAGGGGCGACGCGGTTCAACGCCCGTTTCGATAATGGCGATGCGCGGGCGGATGGCGGGTTCGACGGCTCGGGGATCGCGGGTTTGCGATCTCAAGGTCGCACAAGCGGCGCGGACGTAAGGGCCGCGTCGTGGCGGGACTTGGCATGACGCGGGGCGGCGATGGTCGCATCCCCAATCCAATTGCAAAGAGCGAGGCCACGCCGCCCCGTCCCTTCCGCAATATTCGACGGACGGCCGCGCCGCTCGCGCGCCGGCCGCACTTCCGGCTGTCTTTAAGCTTGCGGCGAAGCACAATCGCTGGCAACGACAGCGAGGCCGGGAGTGCCAACAAGCGAGAGAAAATACCTATGGTTGACGTCCGAACATTGGAAGCCTGGGCGCCGCGCGTGCTCAGCATTCTGCGCATCGTGGCGGCGCTGATCTTCATGCTGCACGGTACGCAGAAGCTGCTCGGTTTTCCCGCCAGCCCGCAAACGCCCGAGTTCCTGTCTCTGCCCTGGATCGCGGGCCTGCTCGAACTCGTCGGCGGTGCGCTGCTGCTGATCGGCCTCTTCACGCGGCCCGTCGCCTTCATCCTGTCGGGTGAAATGGCGTTCGCCTACTTTATCGGTCACGCGCCGCAGAATCTTTTCCCTTCGCTGAACGGCGGCGATGCGGCGATCCTCTACTGCTTCGTCTTCCTCTACCTCGTGTTCGCGGGTCCCGGTCCGTGGAGCGTGGATGCGGCGCGCAACCGCGCTTGAAGAACCGACAGCAGGCGAGTTGAAAGTGATGCCGGAAGCCGCGCTCAGCCTCGTCACTACGAGCGGGTTCTCCGGTTACGCGCTTCTGGATTCGGGTGCGGGACGGAAGCTTGAACGTTTTGGCTCCGTGATCGTCGATCGTCCGGAACCGCAGGCGCTGTGGTTGCCGCGCCTGTCGAAGAGCGAATGGAGCAAGGCGCACGCCGCCTTCTCCGCCTCGGGCGAGGATGACGAGAAAGGCAAGTGGCGCATCGACAAGCCGGTGCCGGAAAACTGGCCGGTGAAGATACCCGCGGGGCGGGGCGATATCACGATGCTCTGCAAGCTTTCGGGGCTCTGGCATCTCGGGCTCTTTCCGGAGCAGTATCCGCACTGGATGTGGATGCTCGATAAGATCGCGCGCGTCGAAGGTGAGGCGCCGCGCGTGCTGAACCTCTTTGGCTACACGGGCGCGGCCTCGCTGATCGCGGGCAAGGCGGGTGCGGAAGTGACCCATGTCGATGCCTCGCGCAAGGCGGTTGCATGGGCACGCGAGAATCAAGCCGCCTCGAAGCTCGACGCGGCAAAAATTCGCTGGATCGTCGATGATGCTGCGAAGTTTGTCGCGCGCGAGGTGCGGCGTGGGCGCACGTACCACATGATCCTCGTCGATCCGCCGAAGTTCGGGCGTGGTCCCGAAGGCGAGGTGTGGGATCTCTTTCAGGATTTGCCGCGCCTGCTCGATGATCTCGCCAAGCTTGTCGCGCCGGGGCCGTCCGCGGTCGTGCTCACCGTCTACGCGATCCGCGCCTCTGCGCTGGCGTTCGGTCAGGTGATGCGCGACACGCTCGCAGCTCGCGGCGGGTCGTTCGATTGCGGCGAGCTTGCGATCGCGGGTGGCAGCGGCACGCTGGTGCCGACCTCGCTCTTCGTGCGGTGGCAGGCATGAGCGGAATCAAGACGATTACCAGCCTGACGAACGATCGCGTCAAAGCGATCCGTGCTCTCGAAATGCGCAAGGAGCGAAAGGAGACCGGGCTATTCGTCGCCGAAGGTACATCGCTCCTCGTCACCGCGCGCGACAATGGTTTTGTGCCTCAGACGCTGGTCTATCAGGCGGGCAGCGCGGACAGCGGGATCGTGCGCGGGCTCGTGACGTGGGCGCTGGGCGCGGGCGCGGAAGTTCTCGAAGTCTCTCAGGCCGTACTCGGCAAGCTCGCATCGAAGGACAATCCGCAGACGACGCTCGGCGTGTTCCGGCAGGCTTTCGCGCCGCCGCCCAAGGCAAGCGCGGTCGCGTCCGATGCGACGTGGATCGCGCTCGAAGAAGTGCGCGATCCGGGCAACCTCGGCACCATCGTTCGCACCGCCGATGCGGCGGGCTGCGCCGGCGTGATGTTGATCGGGACGTGCTGCGACCCCTTCGGGCTCGATGCCATCCGCGCCACGATGGGCTCGATTTTTTCGGTGCCGCTCGTAAAGCTCGATCGTGCGGAATTTCTCGAACTCGCCAAGGCGTGGCCGGGCGACGTAGTGGCGACCGATCTCGATGGGCATGAGGATTTCCGTTTCGCCGCCTATCGCGCGCCGGAGCTGATCGTGATGGGCAGCGAGGGGCCGGGTCTGTCGGCGGAGTTGCTCGCGGTCGCGACGCGACGCGTGCGCATTCCGATGGCGGGCACGCTCGACTCCTTGAACCTTGCCATAGCAACCGCGCTCACCGTCTATCAGGTGCGCGCGTCCCGCTTGAAGTTCTAGGCCATGCGCATCGAATACCATCGCACGCTGATCGCCGACACGGTGCGCAACGAAGCCCTCTTCGCGGCGCTGAAGCGCGCGGTCGTGCCGGGTAAGACGGTCGTTGCCGATATCGGCGCGGGCACGGGACTGCTGGGCCTGATGGCGTCCAAGCTCGGCGCCAAAGAGGTTTTCCTGTTCGAGACGGCCGAGGTCGCGGGCGTCGCCGCAAAGGTCCTGAAGCGCAACCGCGCGCGCAACTGCCATCTGATCCCCTGCCATTCGACCGAGTACGACGGCGACATCGATGCCGATCTGATCGTATCGGAAACGCTCGGAAACTATGCGCTGGAAGAAAACATCGTCGACACACTGAAGGACGCCTGCCGCAGGTTCCTGAAGCCCGGCGGCCGTGTGATGCCGCGCGCGATCGCGCAGTATGTGGCGCCCGTGGTCGCGCCGCGCTTCGATGACGAACTGAAGGCATGGCGGCGCGTCGGACACGGCATCGACCTTGCCATCGCGGAAGCCATGTCGCGCAACAACGTCTACGTGCGCGCGCTCTCGGCCGGCGATCTTCTCGATGGCGGCCGCGCGGCGGTTGCGTGGGACAGTCTGCAACTGAACACTGAAACAAAAAGCGCGCGCAAGGGCAACGCGACGTGGACTTTGCGCACGGCCCACACGATCTACGGTTTCGCATTGTGGTGGACTGCGGAGCTTGACGATCGCACCTCGCTCTCGACCGCTCCGGATGCGCCGCGCACGCATTGGGAGCAGCTCTATTTTCCGTTGCTTGAGCCGTTGGCGGCCAAGTCAGGCGAGCGCATCGACGTTTCGCTGCACTCGAAATCGTCGGAGCGCGCGGGCACGCATCTGGCGTGGTCGGCGGCACACGTGAACGCGAAGGGGCGGGAAATTTCGCGCCAAGCCCTCGATCTCGATAAGGGCTACTTGCCGTGACATCCGCGTCCTTGTGTTTTGACGTGGCGTACCAAAATGCTATGGGGCGAATGCAATCGCGAGGGGAATGACGCGCCATGATGCTTCTGATCGTCGGCTTGATCCTGTTTCTCGGCCTGCACCTGCTGCCGACGGCGCCCGACGTGCGCGACAGTCTTCGCGCGCGGCTGGGGGATGGCCCCTACAAAGCGGCGTTCTCGATCCTGTCGCTGATCGGTCTTGCCGTGATCGTGTTCGGCTTTCACAAGATGCAGATGAACCCCGGCAAGAACCCCGTTCTGTGGGACCCGCCGACGTGGACGCGGCACATCGCACTTGCCCTGATGCTGCCGGCGATGGTGTTGCTGGTTGCCTCACTCATTCCCTCGCGCATTCGAACGGCGGTGCGCCATCCGATGATCGCCGCGATAAAGATCTGGGCGTTCGCGCATCTGCTTGCGAACGGAGACGTCGCATCGCTCTTGCTGTTCGGATCGTTTCTGGCGTTCGCGGTCTATGATCGCATTTCCGTTGCCAAGCGCGGTGCGAGCGGTCCGCTGGGTAGCGCAGAGCCCAAGAGCGCGATGAACGACGTGCTTGTCGTCGCGATCGGCGTCGCTCTTTACTTTGGATTGCTCTATGGCGGCCACGAATGGCTGATCGGTGTCTCGCCGCTGGCCTGAGCGGTGGGGGCTTAGCGCGTGAGGACCACGAATTCGGTGCCGAGCCCGTTCTCGTTGCGCGGCAGGTCGCGGTCCGAAATGATGAGCGATGAGCCCGGCCGGGCCAGCTCCGCGATCGTGGCCTTGATATCCGGCGAAATGAGGAGCGCGTCGAGTGCTCGGGCGGCCATGCGCGCGTTCGTTTGCGTCGAAGCATGGGCCGATGCTTCGATGCGGTCGCGGCGCTTGCGCGGCTTGTCCGGTTCGTCCGTCGTCGGCGTGTGGGCGCTGACGAGGTGCCACTCGAATGCGTCGGGGTCGTCGGCCGAGTAGCGCATGGCGGTGAATACGTGCGTGCCGACGCGTGAGACCAGCTGGCCGCCTGCGAGCGAGATCGGCGCTTCGAGGACCGGATCGACGCCCTGGCGGATCGAGATCTGGCGCGAGCGCAGGCTGATGAAAACCGACACCGGCTTTAAGCGCCGCACACTTTCCTTGTTGGCGTTGATGAGCGCCGCCTGGGCCGAGCGCAGATCGATCAGGTTTTTGCGGACGAACTCGAGCGCGGCGGCGCGTCCTGCCTCGGCGGCAGATGACGTTGCCTGCTTAGCTGCAAGCTCCAACTCGTTGCGCGCAACATCGGCGCGTGCCGCGTCGACGGTGGCGGTGGCGTTGATGATGGCGTCTTCGAGCGCCATCTCTTTGTCTTCGGTCCAGGCGTTCGGCGACCTGAAGTAGGCGACGTAGGCTTGACGCGCCTCCTGCTGGGCTCTTTGCGCCTGGGCGGCGGCGGCGCGCAGCGGCTCGATGGCACGGCGCGCAGCGTCGAGTTCGGCGCGCGCGTCGCCGGCCTCCTTGACCGCGATCTTGGCTTTTTCCGTCGCCGCGATGCGGGCCCGCTCGGCGGAGCGCATCTGGGATTGCAGGCGCGAGATCCTGTCGGAGAACATGCGGTCGGCTTCGGCGCGCGTTGCCGGACGGCGTTGGTCCGACGGCGGCAGCTCTGCGACGGCGCGGGCGAGCGCAGGGGTTACGCCGAAAAATCGTGTGGCGTCGCCCGTTTCGCCCTGGTCGTTGATCGCGACCTGCTGTTCCTTCGCGGCGGGCGGTGTGTCGAGAGGAAGGGGCTTGAACAGGTTCGGGTGATCGAAAACGATGGGCGAGGTTTCCTCGCCCGTGACGATGACGCGCTGACCAAGCTTGGTCGTGCCGAAAAGCGATCTGGCGAAGGAGTAGGGCAGGCGGATGCAGCCGTGCGAAGCGCGATAGCCCGGAACCACGCCGGCGTGGAGGGCGATGCCCGACCAAGTGAGCCGCTGCATGAACGGCATCGGCGCGCCGGCGTAGATGTTGCTGACGTGGTGCTGGTTCTTTTCCAGGATCGAGAAGACGCCGGTCGGTGTGTCGAAGCCCGGCATGCCGCTCGAAATGCGCGATGATGCGATCTCGCCGTTGACGTCGAAGACGCGGACACGCTGCTTGCGCAGCGAGACCAGCAGCAGAAGCGGGCTCTGCGGCGTGGCGGTAATGTTTGTCGAGTTGCGGGTTGTGGTTTCGCGAGCCAGCGAAACGGTGGGCGCGCATGCAAGCGTAGCGAGGGCGATGGCAGACGCCAGGACCCCCAGTTTTCGCGCAGTTCCCAAACCTGCGGTACCCATTGCACGCTACCCTTTAAAACCCCGGCGCCATCGGCTCGAACGGGCCAACCGTCGAACAAATGTGCAGACAGGCGAGACTGTAGCCGCCACGCCCTTCGTTCTGGTTTACAGAGGGAGGTCGCCCGGCGCAATGTTGGGAACGGTAGAACTCCACATACAAGTCGGAGATGTTGCGCCTTTTCAACGTTCTCCCTGGTGATCCCGGTTCACGGGACGTGTAAAGAACAGTTTACCAAGCAAGAGACTTTGGCGGGAGCCATCGCTGGTGGAGGCGGGCGGGAACGCCTATCTTTCCATCACGGGCGCGCTGCCCCGGGTGAACAGGGCGTCGAGGAGGCCCATGTCGATACAGCTTCCGCGGCGGCGCCTGATGGCGCCGGACATCACCCAGCTCAAGGGCGTAGCGCCCATCGTCGCGCTCACATCTTACCACGCACACACGGCGGCGATCGCGGATGTGCACTGCGATTTCCTGCTTGTCGGCGACAGTCTCGGCATGGTCATGCACGGCTACGAGACGACCGTGCCGGTACCGCTCGAGTTGATGATCATGCACGGCAAGGCGGTGGTGCGCGGCTCCAAGCGCGCGCTTGTCGTCGTCGACATGCCGTTCGGCACCTACGAGGAGAGCCCTTCGGTTGCGTTCCGCAATGCGGCGCGCGTCATGAAAGAGACCGACTGCGGTGCCGTGAAGCTCGAGGGCGGACGACGCATGGGCGAGACGATCCACTATCTGGTTGAGCGCGGAATTCCGGTGATGGCCCATATCGGGCTTACGCCGCAATCGATTAACGTTCTCGGAGGTTTCAAGACCCAGGGCCGGACGCGCGATCAATGGCAGAGGATCGAAGAGGACGCGCGCATCGTCACGGACGCGGGGGCGTTCGCGGTCGTGCTCGAAGCGATGGCCGCGCCGCTTGCCGAGCGCATCACGCAGGCGATCGAAATTCCCACCATCGGCATCGGCGCCTCGGCTGGATGTGACGGGCAGATCCTGGTCATGGAAGATATGCTCGGGCTGTCGCCTCGGGTGCCCAAATTCGTCAAGCAGTTCGGGGCGGTAGCGAGCGCCATTAACGATGCGATCGCGTCTTATGCGGACGAGGTTCGGGCGCGGACGTTCCCGACCGCGGAGCACACTTATGGCTTAAAGGGCGAAGAGCGGCCGCAGGACAAACAGCAGCCTGCGCCGGCCAAAGCCACGAAAAAGCCGAAGACCACGGCCACTTAGCTGCTTTGCTGGCTAATCCATCGAAAGAAGAATGCGCCGGGCTCGCAAGCCTTGCTCCGGGTGGTAGGATCGCTATCTATGCGGGGTCCGGGGGCCGCCACAGGCGGAACGTTCGGCGAAGCGACAGGGGAATTGAGAAACGACGATGGTCGACAATAACGACAGCCTTCTGCGCGAGGTGGAGGAAGAGCTCCGCCGTGAACAGATGCAGAAGTTCTGGGAGCGCTACAATGGCCTGATCATCGGCATCGCGCTCGCGATCATAGCGGCCGTCGGCGGATATAAGTATTGGGAGTGGCAACGTAATTCCGCGGCTGAAACTGCGGGAAGCGAGTATATGCAGGCCATGCGCCTCACCGACGAAAAGAAGGGTGAGGAAGCAGCCAAGGCGTTTGAAAAGATTGCATCAGGCGGTCCGGAAGGCTTCGCTTCCCTGGCCCGGCTGCAGATCGCAGGCGCCGACGCCAAGGCCGGCAAGACCAAGGAGGCGGTTGCCGCCTACGAGGCGCTGGGGCGCGATCCGGCGGCCGATGGCCTGTTGAAAAGCTTTGCACAACTCCAGGCTGCCTCCCTGCGGCTCGGGGAAGCCGACTTTACCGAGCTTCAGAATCGCCTGACACCACTTGTGGCAGAAGGTCAGCCGTTCCGGACGAGCGCGCAGGAGCTGCTCGGTCTGGCGGCACTGAAGGCTGGAAAATACGACGAGGCGCGCAAGCAGCTCGAACCGCTTTTGATCGATCCGGCGGCGACGCCTTCAGTCCAGGAGCGCGTGAAGATCGCTCTTGCTAGAATTGCGGAGGCCGAGACGGGATCGGCGGCCGGTGCCGAGCCGGCCAAGGCCGAACCGGTGAGTGCACCTGCCGAGGCCGCACCGGCGGCGGCAGGCATGGAGCCGGAGGCGGAAAAGAAATGACCCGGTAACGGGCGGGGACGAACGAGGGAGACGGGATTGAGCGGAGCGCAGGGAAGACGCCTTCTTTCGGCAGCGATCGCCGCGGCGCTTGCGTCCGTTGCTCTATCGGGCTGCGCCGGCGAGGGCCCTACGCTGCCTAAGCTGACCGACCTCAATCCGTTCAAAGAGAAGCAGCAGCCGCTTCCGGGCCGCCGCATCTCCATCGTCGAACAGACCGACAGCATTGCCTCCAATCTCGCGGACGCCGATCACGCGATCGCGCTGCCGCCGCAGCGTACGAACGACGCGTGGGCACAGCCCGGGGGCGAGCCGAACAACGCACCTGGCCATCTATCACTGACAGGTTCGCTGAGCCAGCTCTGGAGCGCGGACGCCGGTACGGGGTCGTCCAAGAGCGCGCGGTTGATGGCGAGCCCGATCGTCTACGACGGCCGCGTGTACACGCTCGATGCCGACGGCGTCGTCACGGCTTTCGGATTGTCGGGCGGCAAGGTTTTCCAAGTCTCGACGGTACCGGAGAACGAGTCGGGCTCCGGCGGTCACGGCGGCGGGCTCGCCGCGGAAGGTGGCAGGCTTTACGTCGCCAACGGTTATGGAGTCGTCGCCGCGCTCGACCCGCAGTCGGGTAAGGCGGTCTGGCAGAAGACTCTCGGAGCGACCATCCGCGCCGCTCCGACGGCTTCGGGCGACCGCGTGTTCGTCGAGACGATGCAAGGCAATTTCTACTGCCTGAACGGCGCCGATGGTTCGGAGATGTGGGTGGCACGCGGCCTGCCGCAGCCTGCCAGCCTCACGGTTTCCACTAGTCCCGCGGTTGACGGCGACGTTGTCGTCGCTCCGTTCCCGTCCGGCGAGTTGATTGCATTCAAGGTCGCCGACGGTACGCCGCTTTGGACCGAGAATCTTGCGCGGGCGCGCCAGACGTCGCAGATCGCCTCGATGAGTGATGCTGCGCGCCCCGCCATCGATGGCGGTACGGTGTTCGCGGTCGGGCATTCGGGCCGCATGGTCGCAACGAACTCCAAGAGCGGCGAGCGGCTTTGGACGCTGAACGTGCCAAGCTCGCAGGCGCCGTGGGTCGCTGGCGAGACCGTGTATGTCGTTGACACCAGCGGCCGGTTGATGGCGCTCGCTCGCAGCGACGGCAGGACACGGTGGACGACGCAGCTGCCGGAAACCAAGACGTGGTTCGGCCCGGTGCTGGCGAGCGGTACGCTCTGGCTCACCTCCAACAAGGGCCATGTCGTCGGCGTCGATGCCGCGACGGGCACGGTCGGTCGCCAGGCCAACGTGGGCGATGCGGTCTATATCCCGCCGATCGTCGCGCAGGGGCGGATGTTCGTTTACACAGACTCGGCGAAACTGATCGCGCTCAACTGAGAATTCGATTATTCACGGCATCCGCGCTCGGGTGCTCCGGCTGCCGCGTCGCGCACCGCGCCAATATCAGCCTTTCGGTCCGTTTCCGTTGCCTGCCTCCGCTCAACTCCCTGTCGTCGCTATTGTGGGTCGGCCCAATGTCGGCAAGTCGACGCTGTTCAACCGGCTGACGTCGACGCGCGCCGCGCTGGTCTCCGACATGCCAGGCTTGACGCGCGACCGGCGAGAGGGCGTGGCCGATCTTGGCGGTGTCAATATTAGGCTCGTCGATACGGCTGGCCTTGAGGAAGCGCGCGCGGGTTCGATCGCCGATCGCATGAGACGACAGACCGAGAAAGCCATCGCCGAATGCGACCTTGTTCTTTTCGTCGTCGACGCGCGGGCGGGCGTGACGCCCGCCGACACCGCGTTCTCGCGTGTGGTTCGCGAGGCGGGAAAGCCCGTGATTCTGGTCGCGAACAAGGCTGAGGGCCGAAAGGGTAGTGACGGCTTCTTCGAGGCCTTCTCGCTCGGCTTCGGTGCGCCGATCGCGATCTCGGCCGAGCATGGCGAAGGAATAGGAGATCTTTTCGTCGACCTTGCAGCCGCGCTGGGATTGAAGCTCTCGGGGAAAGAGCACGGCGCGGGCAAGCGTGGTGGTGCGAAAGAAGCCGATGCGCCTGCCGAAGTGCCGGCCAAACCCATCCGCGTCGCCATCGTCGGGCGGCCGAATGCGGGGAAGTCGACGCTGGTCAATGCGCTGCTCGGCGAGGATCGTATGATCACTGGGCCGGAACCCGGCCTCACACGCGATAGTGTCGCGAGCGATATCGAATTCAAAGATCACGCGATCCGTCTGTTCGATACCGCCGGTCTGCGCCGCAAGGCGCGCATCACGGAGACGGCCGAGAAGCTGTCGGCAAGCGATGCGGTGCGCGCCATCCGTTTCGCCGAGGTTGTCGTTCTGCTGATTGATCCGCAGAACGCGTTTGAAAAACAGGACCTCACGATCGGCGACATGGTGACAGAGGAAGGTCGCGCGCTCGTGATCGCGATCAACAAATGGGACCTCGTGACGGACAAACAGAAGCGTCTGCGCGAGTTGAAGCAGATGGTTGCGCAAAGCCTGAGTCAGGTGCCTGACGTGGCGGTCGTGACGATCTCGGCGCGCGCGGAGAAAGGTCTCGATCCATTGATGTCGGCCGTCGTCAAGGCGCACGAGATCTGGAACCGGCGCGTGCCGACGCCGCAACTCAACCGCTGGCTCGAAGATGCGATTTCGCGACACGCGCCCCCGGCCGCGCAGGGAAGGCGCATCAAAATTCGCTACGTAACCCAGCCTTCGACGCGGCCGCCGACTTTCGTCGCATTTTGCCAGCGGGCCGAGGCTCTGCCTAAATCGTACTTGAAGTATCTGACGAATTCGCTTCGCGATACGTTCGATCTACCTGGTGTGCCCATCCGATTTTCACTGCGCAAGGGCGACAACCCTTACGTGAAGGGCTAGCACGTCAACCATTTGCCGCGCTGGCTGGCCGCAACCGCCGCCGTATCGATGCCACGATTGCTGGCCATCTGCGGCGGCGTCATCTGGTGCTACATGCGCTGGGTGGCTAACATCAATGTGCTCCGTCGAAGGAGCCAATCAGCGACGCGACGCGGGAACAGCGGCATGAAAAAATCAACAACGGGAATTCTCATCACGGCGGCTGCCGTGGCCTTTTGCGCGGCCGGCTCGGCAAATGCCTATTCGAAGAAGGTCGAGAAGTTGTGCGAAGCAGACTACAATCGGTTTTGCGTCCAGTACACGCCGGGAAGTACGGAAGTCCGTCGTTGCTTTGAGAGCAATCGCAAGCAGCTTAGCCGTAAGTGCATCAACGCCCTCGTCGACGCCGGCGAGGTTCCCAAGAAATACTTGAAAAAGTGAAGAGACGCAGCGGGCGGGAGCACCAGCAGCACACACTGAAGGCTGCCGCGCTCACCGCCCGCACGGGCGTCAGCCACCACAACTGGCGCCGCTCCGGACGACGTTAGATAGTACGGCTGCGAGACACTTCAAGAGGCGCACTTAAGGCCCTGGACCAGCATGCCTGTCGATCGGATGCCATGAGCGAAAAGCCCGTCGAGGTCTTCTTCTATCATCTGGAACGCCAACCGTTGGAGCGTGTGCTTCCGACGTTGCTCGAGAAGACCATTGCGCGTGGCTGGCGGGCGGTTGTGCAGGCGGGTTCGACGGAGCGTCTGGAAGCCATCGATCTGGTGCTTTGGACGTATTCGGACGACAGTTTCCTCGCCCATGGTACGGCGCGCGTCGGTCACGCCGAGCATCAGCCGATCTACCTGACGACGGGCGATGAGACGCCGAACGGGGCGCGCGTGAGATTCCTGGTCGATGGGGCGTCCGCACCGGACTACACGGGCGCCGAGCGCTTTGTGTACATGTTCGATGGGAACGACGCCGACGCTGTTGCGTCGGCGCGCGAACATTGGAAGGCCGCCAAGGCGGCCGGTTGCGCCATTGCGTACTGGCAGCAGGCCGCAAGCGGGCGTTGGGAGCAGAAAGCGTAAGCGTATCCTGCGCCTCGGCTTGACAGTCGACCGTCGCTCGCCCCATGGCCGGCCCCATGAACTATCGCCACGCCTACCACGCCGGAAACTTTGCCGATGTGCTGAAGCACGTCGTGCTGTCGCGCGTGCTCACATACATGAAGCAAAAGCCGCAGCCGTTTCGCGTGATCGACACACACGCAGGTGCAGGACGCTATGATTTGGAAAGCGAGGAAGCCACAAAGACCGGCGAGTGGCGCGACGGCATCGGGCGGCTGTTGGAGGCTGAGGTCGGGCCCGACGTGGCCGAACTTCTCGCGCCTTATCTCGATGCCGTGCAGGCGCTCGGCGGGCCCGCGCCAATCACATCGTATCCAGGCAGCCCGCTGCTGGCGCGCTATCTGATGCGCCCCGAGGATGTCCTAATCGCAAATGAGTTGCACCCGGAGGAAGCGCGGACTCTCGGCGGCGTTCTTGGTCGTCGAGCGGGATCGAAAGTTCTTCAGCTCGACGCGTATACCGCTCTCAAATCTCTGCTGCCGCCGAAAGAACGGCGCGGTGTGATTTTGATCGATCCGCCGTTCGAGGACCGTGCCGAATTCGATCGGCTTGGCGGCGCGTTGGACGAGGCCCTGAAGCGCTTTGCGACCGGCGTCTACGTCATCTGGTATCCGGTAAAAGGCGAGACTTTTGCCGACGCTTTTGCATCGCGATATCTTGGGCGCGGTGAGCTCAACGTGCTTGATGTGCGCTTGGCGATTTCTGAACCTGAGCCGGGCCTGGGACTGACGGAGAGCGGCGTGCTTGTCGTTAATTCACCGTATACGCTTGAGCGCGATCTGGCCGTACTCATGCCTGTGCTCAGTACGATCCTGTCGGAAGGAAAGGGCAGCAGGTTTCGCCTTACCAAGACCGACCTGTGACAGTTCCGGCGGCTTGAACGGCCTTTAGACCTTGCAACAATAGCGTGTTTCCTGGATAAATTGCCGCACGCGAGAGGCGGGCAGCGGCAATGGAGCTTCCCGCACGACGTGAATCGGCGGTGCGCTGGTCGCCGCCGTTGAGCGTGCGTGCGGAAAGATTGCGGGTGCTGGCCGCCGCGACGGCCACCCTGGCATTGTGTGCGCGTGAGCCTTGGGAAGTGGCCGCCGGGCTGCGGCAGGAGAGTCGGATGCGCCAGACAGGTACCGTTAAGTTCTACAACTCGCAGAAGGGCTACGGCTTCATCAAGCCAGACGAAGGTGGGAACGACGTTTTCGTGCATGTGACGGCGGTCGAGCGCTCCGGGATCGGAGAGTTGAACGAGGGCATGCGCATTTCTTTTGAGACCGAACCCGATAAGCGCGGCAAGGGGCCAAAGGCGGTCAATTTGCAGCGCGCAGGCTAAACGTCTGTTGGCGTGCCGCGTGTCGCCGAAGGCTGATCGCCTCCGGCGCTTGGCGTGCTGGAAACTCAGCAAAAAAGAATGGCCGGGGCATCGCCCGGCCATGGTCGTCTAGAGACGGCGAGAGGCCCAGCCGCCGCACTCGCCTAGCGCGCCAGCACGCTGCGCAGAAAACCGATAATTGCCATCACGATGGTGCCGCCCACGCCGCCGCTTGCGACTTGGCCGAGAATGGCCATCGGGTCGAGCAAATCGGTGCTTACTCCTGGCAGGTTGAGGAGCGATCCGATGATCTGGCCGCCGAGGCCGCCACCGACGATGCCAGCAAGCGAGTTGCCCAGCGTTCCGAGGCTGATGTTCTTGAACAGAGCGCCGGCGAGGTTGCCACCCAAAGCGCCGCTGATCAGCTGGATCAGTAGTGCGACGATGTCCATGTAGTCCTCCACGAGCTTGTTATTGGCCAGAACCGGCCGCGGCAGCTGCTCTGCCATCGTTTTGTGACGCGCACTTCTGCCAGCGCAGCTTGCGCGTGCGATTCATACCACAGTGTGCTCTCGTTCGAGCCCAAACGGCCAGATTTCGCGGTCGTTTACTCGCATGAGTGGCCGCTGGGCGACACGAGCCAACCAATTGACCCGGTTCCATTAATGCGGAGGGAACTTCTGGGTTCTCGGCGTATTGTGTCCAGGCGGCTCGCCTGTCCCCGAGCGCTCTTGAGAGCCCCCAAAATGATCCGCGTTTTCGTACGCGTTGCACTTATGCTCGCGTTGTTGACCGGCGCCACGGGGGCGTCCGCCGATGAGGACGGCGCAGCGATCAAGGGCTACTGGGAGCGCCGTGGCGGCTACTCGTCCAACTAGGCGGACTCGGTTAACACCTACGGCGATACCGCAGCCTCTATGGCGGCGCTTCGGCCTGTCGTGATCCCATGCTCGACCGCCAGACCAACGCCGGCCCGTTTTGATCATGGCTTCTTTTTCGATTCGGCTATCGGTCGTCGTGGTGGCGACTCGCCGTATATGAACTGATCACCGTTCGCCGGCGACGATCGGCAGCCATGAGCACCGCTGTCCAGCGGTGCTTTTTCTTGGGGGCCGCGCGTAGGTGATGTGCAAATGACACGTTGCTGGGGATGCGGTGTCTCCTGCCCTGTTCAGGCCATTGTCCGGGTCCTATAAGCGCAGGTTCGCACTAAACAAACTTGATATCGGAGGCGGGCCAATGCGTCCCTCGCTCACATGCCTGGCAGCTGTTGCAGCCGTTTCGATCATGTCCGCGTCGACGGCGCTCGCGGAGTGCAAGCGCTTTGGCTTCACCGTCAACGACTACGGCAAGGATGGTCCGACGAAGGACGCAAAGGACCTGCTCGACAAGCACATCGCCGGCAAGATGGCTGAGCGCGGTGTCACGAACTACCAAACCGGCAAAAAAGACGTGAAGTGTGAGTTGTTCCTCGACTTCATCGTGTTCGATGAACACACATGCACAGCGGAGGCGACGGTTTGCTGGGGTGGTACCGCGCTGCCGAAGAGTCAGCAGGTCGCCTCTCCTGAAGGTGCCGCGAAACCCGCGAAGACGACCACCACCGGCTCCATCGACAAAAAGGCGAAGCCCGCGGCAACGGTCGAGTCGAAACCCAAAGCCGCTGAGCCGTTGATCGAAGGCGGCCGTGCTCCTGAGGAGCCAAGGGCCGCGCAGGCGCCGGCTCCTGCGGCAGCACCGGCGGAAGCGCCGGCTGCCGCGACGCCGGAACCAGCGATCGAAACTGCCGCTCCGGCCGAGAGCGCCGCGCCTGCCGAGAGCACTGCTCCGGCCGAATCCGAGCCGGCCACGCCAGCGCCGTAAGGGGCATTTCTAGGGTCTGTGCATTGATCGTAACTGACGTGCCAGCCAGGCGGGAAGCAGAGGCTTCTTGGCCTGGCTGCTTCGTTTTGGAGTTAGGCGATCGAGCCGCAACCTGTCGCGGTCATCCGTCAGCAAATAGATGCTAACGAAACCGGCGGCTACCGCCGCCGTGGCGCTGGCGCCTGCTATCAGCAGCATCAACAGGATCTGGTACTTCGCCGCTTCGACCGGATCGACGCCGGCGAGAACCTGGCCAGCGAGCATTCCGGGTACGTTGATGATGCCTGCCGTCGACAGAATGACGATGAGCGGTAGCAGGCCCACGGCAATCGCGCGCCGAAGGATGCTCTCGAAAGCGGCGAAGCGGGTGGCGCCGAGCGCCAAGCGCGTCTCGATCTCGTCGCGTTCACGCGCAGCTGCGTACGTCATGGCGTCGATAACGAGGGAACCGGCCGCGATCGCCGTTCCGCTGATCAGTCCGAACAGCGGTACCAGATAGCGCGGCGCGTACCATGTTGCCGGCTGAACGAGCGCCAGCGCGACGAGAGTGGCCAGTAAGCCAGCGGCGAATGCCACCGAGCCGCTGGCAATTCGCAGCAGGAGGGTTGCAAAGCGCCGCTCGGGCCGCAGTGCGCCTTCGGCAATGGCGGCAGCCGCCATTACCGCCAAAACAGCGAGTGACCACGCGATGCCGGTTTGCGCGAAGACGAAGCGCAGGACGAGTGCGGCGAGGAGCAACTGCACGACCATGCGTGCAACGGCGATCGCAAGTTTCCATTCGAAGCGCAGAGTGAGTGCGACCGATAGTGCGCCGTTTGCGAGGACGAGTAGCGCCGCGACGGTCAGGTCCGAAAGCGAGAGCGGAACGTAGCCCATCAGAATGCCGCCGCTCCGCGTTTCGGCAGGGGACGTGCAAGTTGTAGGCGGGCGTGTGCCAGCCGATCGAGCTGGCCACGATCGTTTCCGGCAAGAAGTACGACGCGCCCCGCAAGGATCTGGAAGCGGATTGCTTCCTCGACGAGCGCCGACAGCTGCGGATCAAGGCCCATTGCTGGTTGGTCGAGCAGCAACACCGCGGGGTCGTCGATCAGAGTGCGCGCGAGTGCTAGGCGCTGTCGCTCGCCGCGTGCGAGGTTGCTCAGCGGCCGGTCAAGCGCGCGAGGGTCCAGAGCGAGTGCTGCAAGCAAGCGGGCGAGCTTGTCCGATGCCCCGACACCTTCGCCCGGGAATGCGCCACGCGCGGTGTCGCTCCACCAGGAAAATTCGGCGGACGCAAAACGTACCAGCCTGCGCCAAGCGTGACCCGGCATCTCGTTGCGCTCGGCGCCATCGAGATAGATATGGCCGCGCACGCGATCGAGGTCGGCGATCGCGCGCAGCAAGCGCGTCTTGCCGCTCCCCGATGGGCCCTCAATCGCTAGGCACTCGCCACGGGCGACCGAGAACGAGAGCGGAGGCAGCGGATCGATTTTCAACGTATCGACGCGCAGCAAACCACTTCCCCGCTTTGAAATGCTGTGTCGGCATGGGGTGGTTTAACAAGCAGCAGGAGCCAAAGCAAAGCCAGCGCAGGTGGGAATCCGGCAGGGGACGACGCGTCAGACGTCGGCGCGCAGCTCCTGCAGCTTCATTTCCAGAATTTCGCGGTTGTAGGGCTTCAGAAGATAGGCGTCGGCGCCGGCGTTCAGCGCGCCTTTGATGTCCAACGCGTCGTTTTCGGTCGGCGTGTAGATGATGGTCGGCCGCTTTTGCAGCGGTAGCCGGCGGACACGGCGAATGAACTCGTGCATGTCGGAGCCGGGAATGCGCCAGTCGACGAGGATCAGATCGGGCGATTCCGTCTTCAGCCGATCATATGCGGTAACCGGTTTGTCGGCTTCGCTGACGCGAAAATTCATCGCCTCGAAGATGAGGCGGGTGTACTTGCGGATTACGTCTGAGTCGTCGACGACGAAGCAGTGTTGCATTTGCGTGCATTCCGGTCGAACAGCGGCCGGAAGCAATGTCCAGCGGCTGGGCAGTCTGACGGAGGAATGCTAACGCGGCCTTAAACTTTGTGGCGCGCGCGCCTCAGCCGATAGGCTTTGCGACCAGGAGAATGTCGGCGCCGTCCTTCAGAATTTCGAGCTGCATAGCCGCCGACTGCGCGATGCGCCAAGTGTAGTAGGCCTGGATGCTCATGGCGTCGAGCGCGAGCGGATTGCCGGCCACGAACTCGGTCAGGTATTGCGGCGGGCGCGCGCCGGTGCCGCGACAGCGGATCATGAAGCTCGGCGTCTCGAAGCTGCCGCCGATCGACACTTCAATCTCGCCGCCGCGCGGTAGCGCCGTGACGGAGCAGGCGACGAGATTCAACAGCAACTTCACTTTGTCCTTGGCAACATAGCCCGGTGCGCCGCGCCAGGTGAGCGTATGCTTGCCCTGTGTGATCCCGATGAAGCCGCGCGAAATCTGCTCGGCGGTCGTGAGGTCGATCATGGAGCCGGCGGAGCCCGCTGCGCCGAACGCGAAACGGGCGAACTGCAGACGTGCGGAAGCTTGTTCGGTGACATTGCGAATGACGTTCAGCGCGTACGATTTGGCCTGAGCGTCGTCGTCTTCGTCCAGGATTTCCAGGCCGTTGTAAATTGCGCCGACCGGGTTGATGACATCGTGGCAGATCTTGCTCGAAATGAGCGCGGCCAGCTCCATATCGGTCGGGTGAGCGCGCTGGTTCATGTCATGCCCCTCAAAGAGCCCGCGGGCATGCGCCATCACGGGTGCGTCAAAAATCCGGCGCGGCTCGACGACGCGAGCAACAGGGGGCCGCTTGCGGAATCCGTAGCAGTCCTGATACATGCGCCGCATCCAATTTGCCAAGTCCCGCTGCCTGCCGTGCCCGTCCGACCGGCCGTTCCCGGCCGACGTGAGCCCTGGCGGCCACGGTGTGCCCGATCGACGGGCGTTACATTCGCGCGCTTGCCGCGCATGGAGCACCTTCGTCCGACATGACGCACGCGCGCGCCATAGAGGCTGACCTTCTCGCCGCCGCGCTTCTGCCGGCGGTGCTGGAGGCTGGCCGTTTGGAGATGGCGCATTTTTCGTCCGGCGTGACGATCGAGAAGAAACCGGATCAGTCCCCGGTGACGGTGGCAGATCGAGAAGCCGAGGCTGTCCTGCTGGCGGCGCTCGCGCGGCATGCGCCCGACATTCCTATCATCGCGGAAGAGGAAGTCGCCGCCGGGCGTATTCCTCCACCAGCCGAGCGCTTCTTTCTGGTCGACGCACTGGACGGCACGCGCCACTTTGTGCGTTCGAACCCTGAATTCTCGATCAACATCGGCCTTGTCGATGCCGGGCGGCCGGTATTTGGGCTGATCTACGGGCCGGCATTCGGGCGGTTGTTTTTGACGCGCTCCGATGGCGGCGCCTACGAGGTTCTAGCAGATGCGAATCGGACGCCTCCAGACTTTGCGGCTCTGCAATTCAAGAGAATATGGTCTCGCGAACCGGACCGGGCGTATCTCAAGGCGTTCAACAGCAAGTCCACCGGGAGCTTGAGTTTCGGGCTTCTGAATGCGCTCGATGTGAAGGAAGCGCAGCCGTTCGGCTCAGCGTTGAAATTCTGCAAAATCGCCTCGGGTGAAGGCGACATCTATGCGCGCGTCGGCGAAACTTACGAATGGGACACGGCGTCGGGGCAGGCCATTCTGGAAGCGGCCGGTGGGTCCGTGACCGACCTCGATGGCCAGCCGCTTACCTATGGCCACGCTGCGCGCGGCTATCTCAACACCTCATTCGTCGCATGGGGGAAACGTCCCCTCATGGACGGATTCGGCTCCCTGCTCCGACGCAAGGGGGGCGCATAAGCAACGCGAATCGGCCACACTTTGGCAAAAGTATCGGGCGATTCTCTTGCTCAGGGATTCGGCAGTCGAGCGGCGCGCTGTGACGCGTCGCGCCAGTCCAGCGCGCTTGGGGTTCCAAATGACCAATGACAATTGCCGTAGCGGCCCGAGAGCGGTTCGTGTGCCGTGGCTTCTGTCCTTCCTTTTGTTGGCGGCGATCAGTCTCATCGCGCCGTCGCCGGCGGCAGCGGTCGACGACGCCTACCGGCCGCCGTCCGACGCGATGGCGGGAGGTGGCGGGCAGGACGCTTACAGCCCGAGCGCGCCGCCGAGTGATACCTACAGACCGTACCGTCCGCTTGACGGTTCGGAGCGTCCCCCGGAACCGGGTGGTTACGGCGAGCCTTACACGCCGACACCCCAGGGACGCGCCTCACGTGACGAATACTATGAGCCGGTGCCGCCCACCGGTGGCGGAGGTCCGCCGGACGACGGGGGATCGCGCGGTTACTTCACACAGGAAGAGATCGTGCGGGCCGGGCACGGCTTCTTCGGTAAGGTGAGCAGCGGGCTTGCGTCCGCGATCGAGTGGACGTTCCAGAGCCAGGGGCGGCCCAACGGTTACATCCTTGGGCAGGATGCCGGCGGCGCGCTTGTCGCCGGCCTGCGCTACGGCGAGGGCACACTTTATACGAAGGATGCCGGCAACCACCGCGTCTACTGGCAAGGGCCGACGATCGGCTACGATGCCGGTGCGGAGGGTTCCAAAGTCATGACGCTGGTCTACAATCTCCGCGATCCCTCCGACATCTACAATCGGTTTGGCGGGGTCGAAGGCTCGGCCTATGTCGTCGGCGGCGTCGGCGTGCAAATTCAAAAAGCGGGCGACGTGACGCTGGCGCCGATACGATCGGGCGTTGGTCTGCGACTTGGTGCCAATGTCGGTTATCTCAAATATACGCGTAACCCGACCTGGAACCCGTTCTAAGCGTTAAATCGCACGCGTGAGGTGAGTTCGGGGTTGCGAAAATCGCCAAAAGCGCGCTTTTGTGCCGCTCGACGGGGATGCAAGGAAGACGCGCGATACCGGCTGCAAGCTATCGGGACCTGACACTTGCTCACCTTACAATCCGCGATGCTGGTGACGTTGGGCTTCCTGGTGGCCGCGCTGCTGCTCGTCGTTCTGCTGCCAGCGTACCGGCGGCGCATTGAGCGCTTCACAACCGAAGGCCTGAAGCGCGCGCTGCCTCTGACGGAAGCGGAGATCCGGGCAGATAAAGACCGTCTACGAGCCGAGTACGCCATGGAAGTGCACCGGCTCGAGACAAAGCTTGAGGAAGGCACGCTCGCGGCTGCGCGCCAGAGCGTCGAGATCAACCGGCGCGACGCCAAGATCCAGGATCTGATGCAGACCATCTCGGCTCACAAAATGAGCGTCGAGGAGCACGAGAATGCGCGCCGTGTTCTGGAGCAGGCAATTCTCGATCGACTGCCGAAGGTCGAACAGCGCTTGTCCGACACCCGCAAGCTGCTCGCGGCGCGCGATCGCGAAATTCTCCAGCTTACGGAAGCCGGTGCCAAGCAGTCGATGGCCGTGGAAGAAGCGGCGCAAATTCACAAACAGCAGGCCGACGAGATCTACCGCCTGAAAGCGGCACTCGATACGCGGGCGGCCCGCAATCGCGAGACAGTCGGCGATCCCAGGTTCGACGGCGAAGTGGCGCTGCGCAGCGAGATCGAGGCTCTGCGGGCAACATCGCGCGAACAAGCCGCACTCATCGAAAAGTTGCAGAAGGGCGAAGACGAGGATCGCACCGACGGCGCCATTTCGAAGGTCGCGTTCGAGAAACTCAAATCCGAACTCGCGCGTGTCGAAGCGGCGCTTCTGGCACAACGGGTGTCGGAAGCGGATGTGGACGTGGAGCGCGAGAAGCTCGAAGCGCGTATCCGCGAGCTTGAGGGCGAAGAGCAGCAGCGGCAAGCCGAAATCGTCAAGCTCAAGGCAGCGCTCGGTGCCTACGAAAAGGGTGCGACCGCTGATATCGCGGACAAGGCACAGGCGCAGGCGCTGAAGGCCGAGGTCGAAGAGCAGCAGAAGCAGATCCAATCGCTTCGGGCCGAGATCGCGGCCGCCAACGAGCGGTTGTCACGGCAGGCGCAGCATTTCCGAGACGAAGTCAAAAGGCTTGGCGCTGCCGCCGATGCCGCGCGCTCGGCGACCGAGCCCGGTAAGCTGTCACTCGCCGAACGCATCACCGCGCCGAAGGTGCCGGGGCCCCCGCGCCTTCCGGCGGCCGATGGTTCGGAAGTGGCAGTGGCAGCGACGACGCCGCCGGCCGTACCACGCGGCGCTGGTTTCCTGAAAGCCGTGAACGGCGGCGCGGCTCCTGCCGAGAGCGCAGAGAAGGACGCGGCGCATAATAAGGATCTGGCGTTAGCCAATGCCGGCGCGAACAGCTCGGCCGAGGTGCCCCGGCGGCGGGGGCGTCTGCTCGACCGCATCAGCGGCCTCGACAAATCCGGTTGATCGCGCATCCGCGACGGCAACGGCCGATATCGCCACTTGGGTTCTGGTGAGGGCCATTGGACTGCGTCCTGGCGCTCTTCATGCAATCTGCGGGGATCGTTCATTCTGGTCGAGGCCACGAACCATGTCGCGGCAGACTGCGTTGACCGTCTAGGCGGCAACATCTGGATGCTTTTCTCGCAACCACACGTAAAGGAGTACGCACCATGGCGACTGCGCAATCCGCGACGAAGGCAAAGCCCACCAGCAAGGCGAAAGCGGAACCCGCGAGAGTAGAGCAGGCCATAACACCGCACTTAGTGTGTGCGGGGGCGGCCAAAGCCATCGATTTCTATAAGGACGCCTTCGGCGCCGTTGAAATCATGCGGCTGCCCGGGCCGGACGGAAAGCTGATGCATGCCGCCGTTCAGATCAACGGCGCGGTGGTCATGCTGGTCGATGAGAGGGCGGATTGCGGTGCGCTTGCGCCGACGACGCTTAAGGGTTCGCCCGTCACCATCCACCTGAACGTTAGTGACGTCGATGCCTTCGTGGAGCGTGCAGTCAAGGCCGGGGCCACGATCAAGTTTCCGGTGGCCGACATGTTCTGGGGCGACCGCTATGGTGTCATCTCAGACCCCTTCGGGCATAGCTGGTCGATCGCTACCCACAAGCGCGATCTTACGATCGATGAAATCAAAGATGCCATGAACGCCGCCTTCGCCGCTCATTCGGATTAGGCATGGCATCGCGGCGGCTTTAGAGATGAGATATTTGAGAGGAGCTAGGCGCCTTGCGCCGAATGGCGCCCCGTAGGAGCGCCACTTCTCTTGCGTCCCTGTCTCAAATAAATGCAATAATTCGCTGAAATAGCAAGATAAAATATCAGATGTGTAAAATTACCCTAAAGGGCAATGTAAGACCCAATGTAAGACCGAGCGTAAGACCCGGAGTCGGATAAAAGGGCGCCAAAACGTATAGTCCCCGGATCGCGGATTTTCGGACGCCGATCTGACGGGGTGTGTCATGGGCCTTTCGCTGAGAGATCGCTTCGCTGCGCTTCGGCGGCAGGTTGAAGACAAGGCCCCGCCGGTCATCAGCGCGCGCGGCAAATCAAAACGGCTTCAGTTGCGCATTCCCGACGAGCTGCTTTTGCAGCTGGCGGTGATCAAGCTCGCCGAAGGCGGCTCCACCAACAAATTCTGCGAGGCAATGATTGCCGATGGCGCATCCAAGAGGATTGGCGAGCTTCGCGCTCGCTTCACGCTCGACACCTGGGAGACGATCTTGGCGGCTGCTGAAGCCGGCTGGCGCGAAGGGGCTGTTGATTGATGGCCTGGTTGCGCTGGGGGTGTTCGGCAGTCTCGGGCTGGTCACCATCTCGGTGATGCTGAACTACAGGTTCGGGCTGCGGCTTGGCGGCACCGATGAAGTGGAGCGGCAACTTTACGGGCTGGGGCTGGGCTTTGCGGATATCGTGAAGGCGCTGATGCCGTTCTGCTTCGCCTGGGCGCTGACGAAGCGCGATTGGCTGGCGGCGGCCGGGGCGACGTTGTTTTTTTCCATCGCCTCGGTGAGTTCGTTTTACGCGGGGATCGGGTTGGCGGCCGAACACCGTCTGGCGAACGAAGGGAGCAACACGCAGGTGATTGCGGCCCGGACAAGTCTTTTGGACGAGCAGAAGCGGCTTCAGGCGCGTTTGGAGGTGATTGGGCATCTGGGGAGCGCGGCCGAGCTGGAAAACGCGATTGAGGCGGCATACGCGCAGCCCTATGCCCCAGGCGAGCGGACGGTCGGTGTTCATTCCGACCGCTGCCGGAAGAACATGGTGGCGACGCGGGAGGCCTGCGCCGGCATTGCCGCGATGGGCGTGACCTTGGAACAGGCCCGCGAGGCTGAACGGGCCAGGGCGCGGTTGATGGAGGTGCAGGCGGGGCTCGGCGGGCTTGATTCGTCTGTGCAAAGCGCGGATCCGCAGATTGAGGTGATTGACCAGGTTCTGGGGTGGTTCGATGCTGGCGCGGAAGGGGCCGATATCCGGACCGCGCTGCTATTGAGCTTGGGATTGCTGCTTGAGGTGGGAAGCGGGCTGGGGCTTTACACGGTGACGACGCCTTGGCGGCACCGCGACAAGGGTACGAGAGGAAAGATGACGACGTTGGGTGATGTGGCGGTATGGGCGGACGAACGCCTGCAAGCGGTGCGCGGCGGACGCCAGACCGCGAACGAGATGTTTCAGGACTATGAGACCTGGTGCCGGGCGCACAACTACGTCGCGATGCGCGAAGGGGTGATGGTCGAGCAGATGATGGCGCTCGCGCACGAAGTCGGGATTCCGATGGAGCAGAGCGGCTCGAACCTGGAGTTTAGGGATGTGGCTCTGTCGCCGGCGTTGAAAGCATGATGGGCGGCGTTGTGGAGGGGTTATCGAGGGTCGGTTGGGGCGCTGAAAACGATTTTGGCGGGCGCCTGTTGGGTCACGACAACAGTGAGGGTCTGGCCCCCTTCCCTTCTTCCCAGAAAATTTCGCGCCTGCGCGTGTTCTGAAAATTCAGGAAGATGTTTGGAAGAAAATGTTCGGGCCTGTTCAGTAAGCCCTGTTCGGAAGTGTTCTGTTCTTTATATGGGAGCTAGCACTTATGCGTAGCGTTGCTAGCGATTATGCGTGGACGAGAGCTAGCACTTATGCGTGCCCTTGCTCGTGCTTATGCGCACGAAGCGCGCTTCTTGCTAGCGTTTATGCGTAGCCTTGCTGGTGGTTATGCGTTGATGCTCCGCAGGATGGCGGAAAACCGGACAATCTGAAACGTCGCCTTGCTAGCAGTTATGCGTAGTTGGGGCTGCGGGGTTTTGAGCTGAGGCGGATTCAACCCTGCAGCGGCGGGCTGCTAGTATTTATGCGTGCGCGATGTGAATGAGTTGAAGGACATAAGGGATATTGGGGGCGAAGAGAGTGCTCGTAGTTATGCGTGAACTTGGTTGCCGCGCGCGGTGATGGAAGAAACGTGGGGCAGCCTGCTAGCATTTATGCGTAGCGGTTGTGAATTGGCTCAGTGAGTTAGCGGGCGGTGCCTACGGTGACGCGGCTAGCACTTATGCGTGGGCGGGACAGAATCCTGACGGTGAGCGCAGTGCCGGCTTTCTAAGAGCGAGGATGCGCACGACAACGCGCGCGAATAGAAAGGCGCGGAAAACAGCGGCCTTGCTAGTGGTTATGCGTAAGTTTGCTGAATCATTTCCGTGTCTTGAGTGGAATGGCCAGAGCCTCCGTTGATCCAGGTGAGAATGTGCAGCCGAGGTCGTCGAATTTGATGGGCAGCTTGGGGAAGACCTCTTTGATGAGCATGATGTCCTTGTGGAAGTCGCGGCGGAAGTTGCTGAAACGGGCGTAGTTCTCACCCCATTGGCTGCAGAGCGCGTCCCACGACATGAGGACAGGGCGTTCGATGTTGAAGATCCGGTAGCCGATCCAAATGATGAGGTCGATTTTGCGCGCGCTGTTGGAGAAGGCGCGTAGCGCGTGCGTGTTGACCGGAATGGCGTGCTTTTTGAGCGTGTCGTAGAACTCCTTGCTGAAGGAAATGGTGGACGGCCACATCAGGTGGTGGTCGGGTTCCGGCGAGAGCCAGACGTCGAGCGAGGAAAAGGGTTGGGTGTTGACGGTCTTGGCGCGGTTTCCGTCGAACAGGCCGATGCGCATGGAGCAGGCCGCAAGGGCGTTGATCTGTTCCTTGAAGGCGGCGAGTGTGCCGTTCTTGCCTCCGGTCACGGTGAAACCCATGGATTTTATGAATCCGCTGAGGCTGTCCTCGACCTGGATGTCGGGGCTTTTGTTGCGGATCGCTTCGCTGCACAGATGGATGAGAATGAGCCGCGCGCGTGTGCCCCAGGGGAGCGGCTGGTCTATCCATTGACCGTCGGGCGATAGCAGCTTGCCTGCCGTGACGGAAAGCTGCATCCGGCCCTGCTTCTTGTTCCACTCACGGATATCGGCCGCAGGCCGGTCGTAAGGCAATGTGCAATGGGCGAGAACGCTATGGATGTGGCGAAGGTCGTCGCGTTTGACCTTGTCCTGGTCTTGCAGCGCGTGGCGAACGGATGATCGGCGGCGCTGGACGCTCGGCATGGCCTTGAGGGCATCGCGCCGCTGCTGTTCGGTGAGGCAGGATTTGTAGACCATGTCACGGAACAGCGAACCGGCGGCTGCAACCTTCTCGACCAGGTCGGGGTCGCGCAGGCTGGTGTCGAGGAGGATGGGCTGGACGTTGCTCATGGGGCCTCGCTGGACTGGACGACGGCGAGGACGGCCGCGGCGATCGCCACGAACTGGGCGGCCCGTGGGTTGCCTTTTGCGGATTGAAGGATGCTCTGCCCCGTGAACGCGTAACCGGCCGCGCGCGCGGCAGCGAGGGCGGAGCGCTCGAGAAGGGTTGTCGAAGATACGCGGCGAACGGGCGAACGGACGTTGGTGCGTTGTTGCGAACGGGCGAGCGGGCGAGCGTTATTCATCGCTCTTGCCTTCGTCGATGTCGATGTCCTTGACCGTGAAGCCGGCGTCCTTGAAGGCGTTGAGGATGAGGGTGCGCTTCTTGCACTTCTTGCGGTAGGCCTTGTCGGTGATTTCATCGATCAGATAGACGGGGAGGTCGACCGAGTAGCGGCGGACCAATGCGGGTTTGGGCCCCCTCGCCTTCTTCTCCTGGACGGCGGGCTGGGACGCGGGTCCGAAGTTGCGGACGTTGGAGGCGGTCCCGGCGGGTGAGGCTGGGGATTGCGGGGCGGGGCTTGTCGCGGTGTTGCTGGGGAAGCGTTGCGTCGGGATGTTGTTCGCGGCGGCGACTTCCTGGACGGCGTCCATGGTGCGCTGAATTTCGGGCGGAATGCCGAGGCCCATGTTCTTGGTCGGGGCTTTGACGGCGGGCGTGCTCATGCGGCTGCTTTCTCTTGGATCGGTTGTTCGAAGAAGGCGGTTATTTCCGTCATGAGGGCGTTGATCTCGGTGATGGCTTTCTTGTCGGGGGCGTCGGCCATATGGGGCAGCGTTCCGCGCGAGAAGGATTTGCTGTAGGCGGCGCGGCGGTGAATGAGGGTCGCAAAGCGCTGCAGGTTGCTGTCGTCGATCTGGCGGATGAGATCGAGTTCGTCGTTGGAGATGCTGCTTGGCACCTCGTTCAACAGGATGCGGTGGTTGATGGGTTTCCCGATGCGCTTGGCAACGGCGTGCAGGTTCTGCGCCATCTTGTTGGCCTCGATGATGTCGGGTTCGCTCACTTTGGCGGGTGTGATGGTCAGCGTAGCAAAGGCGGCGACCATGAGGACGAGGTCGGAGAGCGAGCCTGCGAGGTCGAGCAGCACATAGTCGGTGGCGGTTTGGTAGAGATCGCTGATGAAGGTGCCGATGTCGTCGGTAGGTCCCTTCTCTACCGAGAGGTTCGGGATGGATTGCGCAAAGGGGCTCGTGGAATACCAGCGCCAGATGGTTTCGGTCTGGTCGAAATCGATGATGCGGACTTTGTGTCCGGCGGCGAGAAGCGCGCCGCTGACGGCGATGCAGGTCGTGGATTTTCCGACACCTCCCTTGGGGGAAGCGAAGGAGACGAAGTTGGCGGTCGGTTTGTCGTTCATGGTCAAACGATGCGTATACGGAGGAATACCGTCAAGCATGTGCGCCCTTTTGATGTGCAGTTGCGTGATGGGGGTGTGGCAAACGGGATGACGAACGCACGAACGGACGAACGGGCGAAGACGTGGCGAGCATCTAGGAATCTAGGTGGTTCGCCGGGGGTGGCGTGCAAGGCGAACGGAAGAACGCAACAACGGACGTGCGTGCGAGGGTAAGAACGGGCGAACGGGCGAACGGGAAAACAATGGCAGAAATGCTGGTGTGGGTGGCGAACGGACGAACGTCCGAACGGGCGAAGAAAAGAACGCACGAAGAAAACAACGGGCGAACGGGGGAAGAAAAGAACGCGCGAACGGAAGAACGCAACAACGGGCGAAGGGGCGAACGCGCGAAGGAATGAACGCAACAACGCAAGAACGGGCGAACAGGCGAACGGACGAAGGAACGAACGGACGAGGGGACGAACGGGCGAACGCCCGTTGTAAGGAACGGGGTCTAAGGGCGCGGAAAAGCGAGACAAGTGCGGAGAGGGAGAGTGTGTAGCGCGAGCGAAAGGCGGCGGCAGGGCGTCGTTAGAACGCGAGGTTGAGACCCGTAAAGACGTCGGTTTGGGTCCTGCTGCTTTCACCGGGATTGAGGTGTCCACGGTGAACCCACTCACCGTCGCGGCGCCGGACTCCGAGTTCGAGCGAGACGTTGTTGTGGGTGTCCAGGAGGAGGGAAGCACCATAGGCGTATCCGTCGCGCCATCGGGCATCATGGAGCGCATTTTGCGGGTGCGTGAGGTTGGTGGCGGTATCACGGCCGATGAGCAAGGAGGATAGGCTGAGGTCTTCGGCAAACGCGCGCATTCCGAGATTGCCGACGGGTGTGGATATGAGATTGGGAAGAGTGAGGTCGATGCCGAGGCCGAGGTGGTCGGCTTGGTTGAGTTCGATGGTGTCGCCCGATGTGAGGGAGTAGGTGCGCGTGGGGTTGTTGTAGTACGTGGCGCGCAGTCCGAGGGTGAGATCCCCACCGAGGAGCTTGGTGGTCCAGACGTCGGCGCGGGCGCCAAGTGACCATGTGGTGTCGTCCTTGGGGACACTCTCCATGTGGCCGATGGCGCCGGCGGCGGTGAGTTGCCAACGATGCGGGGCGAAGTTGATGGGTGTGTTGTTGGAGGCGCTGTCGGTGAATGTCGCGAGGCACGTGCCGCACAGGGGGAGCATGGCACCGATGAGAATGGTTTGGGTCTTGGTGGGAGGATTTCGTTCGCTGCGGCCGTAGTCGCGGCCGTTGCCGGTTTCGAAAGCCTCGATCCATTCGACTTCTTTATAGGCGACGTAGAGGTGGCCCGGCCAGCCGCGCATACGGATGTTGGCGCCGATGGCCTGGCTGTTGATGTCGGTCGCGCCCATGCGGCCTTCGGTGGGATAGGAAGTTGATCCATCGGGTCGCGTGATGCGGTGGTCCGAAAGGGCGAGGTCGAGCAAGGAAACTTCCATCCAGGGGTCGATGCTCAGCGGGCCGAGGGAGAGGGCGTTGTTGAGTTCGAGGTGCAGGCCGGCGCTGAGCATTGGCGCGAAGCGATAGACCATGGGTTCGCGCGTGTGGGCGTCGGTTGTGGTTTGCGCGGTGGCATTGGAAAGGTCGGCGTAAGTGCCGAGGCGCACGTTCCCCCAAAGGAGGGGTATTTGGGCGAGGCACGCGGTTGCTTTGAGCTGAATGTCGTCCTGGGTGCTTTGCACGGCCGGGCCGTAGCGGTTGCCGTCCTTGTTGCCGACGCTGGCACCCAGATGGATGGGGTCGGGGCAAGGGGCGGCGGCTTTGGCGGCGCCGGGAGACAGAATGCCTAGTCCGAGCGCGGCGGCGCGCAATGCGTTGCGAAGTCGGACAAAGCCGATGACAAGGACCCTTTCGTTGGCATCGGCTTATGAGGAGGACGGTCAGCAATGCTGACAGGGGCTAGGCCGCTTTTCTCCATAGTAGCGCACCGGCCGGAGCAACCTTTTGCGGATGGGGGCCCTTATAGGGCGCGGTCGAGAGCCATTTGAAGATGGTCGGGCCCTTGTAATCCGCGTGCCAGACGAGCCAGGCGTAGCGTTGTTGAAGCAGGCTGCGGGTTGCTTTCCTGGGGTCGCCGTAGGGGTAGCAGGTGCAGTCGTCGACCGCATAGATGATGGCGGGGGGATGTTTCTCGAAGAACGGTGTGCGGGTCGGATGGCAGAGGCTTTGCACGGCGACCAGCATGGCAACCTTGCCACCGGTCTTGGCGGTAAGATTGAGGGCGTGGAGGCAGAACGCATCGGCGAGGCCACGGCCGTAGGGAGGGTTGGTGACGATGTTGCGGGCCAGCGGCTCCCGCTCCACGAGGAAGTCGCGGCCCGCTTGGCCATAGCCGTATTCGACCAGATCCGTGGCCACCACGTCGTGGCCCTTGGCTTTAAGTTCTTCGGCGATCCAGCCGGTACCGCACGCGGGTTCCCAGATGGAGCCTTGGAACATCTCGGCGGCAAGCAGCGCGCGCGTGGCTTCAGGCGGGGTTGGGTAGAATTCGTAGGCGGCGCGATTGTGGTGGAACGTCCCGGATGACGGGAAGGGGCGGGTGGGCCTGGTGATCGTGGAGGTGTTGCGAGGGTTGAAGAGCAGAACGGTCATGGTGGTGTCATTCATTAGTTGGTCTTCAGGCCGAGCAGAAGCTGGATGGCCATATCGGGGTCGGGATGGAGGATGTGCAGGGCTTCGCGGGTGTAGGGGCTTACCGGGAAGGAAACGGTGCCGTCGCTGTTGTGTACGACACGGCTAACGGCGTCCCTGGCGATTGGAAGAGCCAGGAGGTTCTGGTGGGTTTGCCTGCTGATGGTGATGACGATGAAATCGGGTTTCACGCGATGTGCTTTCATTGGTGGATGTTGATGGTGACGTCCGGCAGGGCGTCGATGCTTTCCTCGTCGGTCTGCTCAATGTGCCAGTGGCCCACGGCGGTTCTGACCACGTCGAGGAAATCGATGCTGGCCGCATCGCAGTAGTGGCCGATGTTGGCGATAAGGTCGCCGGCGGCTTCCTGAGCCGAAAGTTCCGGTCCGGTGAGCTGGATCAAGAGGTCGATGCACTTCTCGGCTGCGTCGGCACGTTCAAGGTTGGTCATTGTGGTTTCCTTTCGGTCTGTTGGAGGATGGGTTGATGCTTGGCGATTAGGTCGGTGAGTGCTTCGAGCACGAGGTGTTGGACGGCGCGACCGGTGAGCTTGTGCAAACGGCCGAGCTGTATCATCACGGGATTGATCGTTTCTGGATCACCAAGGATATAGATGGAGACGCGGCTTTGCGCAGGGGCGCGGGAGGTGGCGAGGGGCTTGCTCATCGGCGGACCCCCTCGGCTACCGGCAACTTTTCATCGAGAACCGTGATGATTGCGGCGGGCAGGTATGTGCGCGGGTTATCGTAACCCACGTCCGCAGTTTCGGGAATCTGCTCCACGCCATCCTTTTTGATCGACGTGATGTTGCCTTCCACGGCGCCCCAGCTGTGGTACTTCACAGCGTACCCGGTGGAGACGAGTGCTTCGGCAACAACTTGGGTCTTGCGTGTTTCATCGAAGTGGCCAAGGCCGATGTCGAAGGCGTCTTCCCATTCCCAGGTCTGGGAGGCTCCGCAGGTTGCGCAGATGGATTTAGGCATTGCGCGGCCCTCCGTTGGGAGAGCTTTGCTCGACCACCATGGTGCTCATGGCGTCTTCGCCGGTGTGGTAGTTGAAGGGGCCGTTACATGCGATCAGCCGCCGGAAGTGCTCTTTGGCTTCGGCCTCGCTGTTGGCGGGGACCATCTGGGCACATTCGAGCTTGTACCAGGTGACCACCGAGTGAACGGTGGAGGGCTGGACAGGGGCCGGTATGGCGGTTGCGGTGGTGTCGTGCTTCTCGCGCGTGAACCCCTGCGGCGGGAGCATGTTGGTCAGCTGTTGGCGGGCGATGTTGCAGGCTTCGTCCGGCGTGGTTGCCACGATGTCGGCGAAGTAGCTGGCGTGCTGGGTAAGGTCTACCTTGTAGAGTTTCGGTTCCACATATTTGTCTTTCCTTGGGTTATGGCGTGGGTCAGGCGTTTTCGGTGTTCTGGGCCTCCTCGTTGTTGGTGTGGAATTCGGCGACGGTGGCGATGTAGTCGCAGGCCTCGCAGCGGCAACCGGAACGGTCATCCCATTCGTGGTCGCCGGCTGGATCGGTGCCGTCGAGGCTGAGGTGGGCCCAGGTGGCGATGACGACCATGAGGGCGTCATCGCGGCCGCATGCGGGGCAGGCCATCTCGAACACTGTGCGGACGGTTTCATCCATTGTCGGGTTCTCCGTTGGGAATGGCGTACCAGTCATCGGTTCCGCCGCGTTCCATATCGATGCGGAAGCCCTTGGGGCCGACGCGTTCGTACAAGGCACGTGCTTTCGCGATCGCCTGCGGAGCGGTTCTGGCATCAATGTCGAGATACCAGTGGTTCACCTCGGTGAAGGAAACCCGGTAGCAGGTGGGTTTGCGGGTCATGCTGCAGGCCTTTCCTCGGCGGGGGATTCGTCGAGCACGAGGAAGTCGCTGAGCTCGTTGTCGACGAAGTGCCAGTTGGTCGCGCCGTTCTGTTCCCAATCCTCGGTGGCCATGGCGATGGCTTCCTGTTCGGATGCGGCCTCGAAGGATTGCTTGAAGGTTTCGGCGTCGGTCACGGCGATGGTGAAGAGGCGCTTGCTAGTGGGTGGCGGTGTCGTCGTCATAATCGTAGGCCGGGTTGTTGAAGTAGTCGGTGTCGTTGGCGAACCAGTTATCCAGTGCGCGGTCCAGGGCCGCCCCGCTCAATCCCCGAACCGGAAGTTCGGGGAAGAGGGTTTGCAGCGCCGCGCGGTCGCGTGGCGAGAGGAGCATTAGGCGGGCTCCCCTTGACCTTCGGTGGTGGCTTCACCGCTGGATTTCGGTTCATCCACGCGCACAACGATCTTGCCGTCGCCTGCGGGCACGAGATCCAGCATGATGTTGAGACCTTTGCTGTCGTCGTGCATCCAGGCTGCGCCGATGCGGGTCCAGAACCCCTTGCTGCCCTTCTCCTTGCCGCCGCGGACGTAGAAGACGCCGTGGGTGGGTTTGCTGCCTTTGGTTTGAGCCATAGTCGTTACTTTCGTTGGTTTGGTTGGAGAGGCTGCATCCATTGCGGCCTGTCGGGGTCTGAAACGCACATCGGGAACGACGGCGGCTGGAAGGGGAGGGGCTTCACCCGGCTGCACGTCAGGAAGCTGGGGAGACCCCTTCCGGGCGACGGCCCCGTGGGCGATAACCCCCGGCATCAAAGGGCGCATGGCCTGCTGGCATCTCAACGCAACGCAAGGGCAATGGCGCAATTTACCTGCGCAAATGGCACCGGCGGTCAGAGAGCCGTTGGCGATGGGGGCATGATGGATGGAGCGCGTGCAGTCTGGTGCTTTGAAGAAATAAGGGTTTGAATGCTACGCTGCGGTTAGCAGGCCAATCTGTTTCCAGCGCCGGTAGAACGGATAGACGGCGTGTTCATGCCGCCGTTTAAGGTGGTCGCGGAGGAGAAGCGTGGCTTTCTTATTCGACATCACGAGCAGGGTATTGGCCCGAAGGCCCGAGAGCCGGTAGCGGGCAATCAGGCACCGGGCCAGGATGCGCTCGGGGCTGTAGGTGAGCGCGGCTTTGGTGGCGTGCAGGAACTGCTCGAAGGTGCGTGGGTCGCGCGTGTAGTGCATAAGGCGCTTGATGAGGCGCGCCTTGCGGGACATGCCGCCTGGGGACCGAAAGAGCAGGGAGGGCATCCCCATGGCAATGGCGACGAAGGATGTGGCGGGAATGCCGAGGTGCCGGGCGCTGTCGGTGACGTTGCGCAGGATGGTGTGCGGCGACTGGAAGCAAAGTTGGGGCTGGCTGTGCGCCGCGCGTGCATAGGCTGGGTAAGGGACGTTCAACAGGTGCGCTGCGGTGCGGAGATTGGAGTCTATGGCGGCGATTGTCACGTTGATGAGTGTCGGGTTCTTGAGGAAGAGCTTCGTCGAAAGCGGCGGGTTGATTTGGAGGTAATCGCCGATCGCGGCAATGGCTGAGAGCAGGGAATCCTCCGTGCGGGTTAGGATGGCGGGGTTTCGCCGGATAACGGGGATAAGGTCTTTGGGCCGGATGCCAAGCTGCTTTGCGAGGCGGCGTATGCGGAGACGAAGGTTCCAAGGGTTCATATAGATGAGTGCGGGTTGAAGGGCGGCAAGCTTGAAGAAGGCTTCGGTGGTCGCGTTCAAGAGGTTGCTTGTTCTGTCGACGTTGTTTGCGAAACATTGGGGCGTGATTTCCAGGAAGCGGGAATCCTTGCGCGCAATCCGCAGGAGCGTGGCTTTGCTTGTTTTCGGAAAGCGGGCGTGAAAGGCATCGATACGTTTGAGCATTGCTGCGTCGGGTGTCAGGCGTTTCCTGCGGATCGATTTGACGTGGAGATGCGGCGGCTTTCTGCGGACCATAATGGATGATAGCCGCCCAGTGGATGTCTCGGGCGAGCCTGGCGCGAAAGTGTGCAGCGATGTGTGGGGCGCGTTGGCTTACTGGGCGGGAGCTAGTTTTGGGGCGCCGCGAGGCTGGGTTCGATTTTGGAACGGACGATGGGGATCAAGAGCTGAAGCTTGTGAAGAATGTCCGCGTGGTCGTTCAGGATAAGCATCGCGGCGTGCAAGGAGACCTTCTCTGCAGGGGTGGGAGAGAGGGACTGCCAACGGGAATGGATTTGTTTGGCGCTTTCGTGAAGAGCGAGAGCGGTTTCGATGTCGGCTTCAAGACTATCGAGCATTGAGTGTGTTGGCGGGTAGGGGGCCGTACTGTTTGCGAACGCCTCCATCTGAACGAGTGTTACCTGATCATGGAGTACGTCATGTTCCATATGTTTCAGGAAGAGCGGCAAGTCTGTGATCGGGTGGTCTAGGGGAGAATAGGTGGGGTGTTGGTCTGTGGACTTGAGTTTGGCGGCGAGCAGGTTGAGACCGTGGGCGACGGTTTCCTGAAGAAGAGCGATTTGCGATAGGCAGAGGTGGGCCTCTTTGAGTGAGGGCTCGGGTAGATGGCAGGCGAGGAGCCAGTTGGTGAGCCATTGGTTGGTGGCGTCGGCACCCGACGAGCAGGTTTTCAGGAACTGTATGTCGGCTTCGATGGTTGCGCGTTGCATGTAGCTGTCGCGTCGATACGCGCCTAGCTTTTGAACGACGAGGTCAAGATCTGAGGCTGTGGATTGCAGGGCCTGGGGGAAAACGACATCTGGTTCGAGAATATCGATGATGTGGGGGAAAAGGGTTTTGCTCATGGTTCGCGTGGGCGCTTCAAGCGTGTTTCCTTGTGTCTGTAATGAGGAGCATGGGACGGGTTTTTGGTATGGCAAGCTTTGGCTGAAATATTTTGCGAGGGTGTGCGGTTTCAGGGCGCGCGGCGGAATTGCGTATGGGAGGTACAAGAGGAGGAAGGAGGTGTGAAATGGTAGATAGCGTCAGTCGAGGTTTTGACGGTGGGCATAAGGGTCTATGGAGATGAAACGTGCGCGGCATGCCCGGTATGGGGAATTTCTCGCCTGCTTGGTGTTGGCCGTTTCCGCGCAAGTGCCAGCCGGACCGGGTTTCGGTCGGTTTGAGATTGTGTGGCAGCTCCCGGCGGAAGAACGCGTTGTCGTGGTTGCGCAGCGTCCGCGCATTCCGATCCGGGGGCGGTGGGGTGAGGCGGACGAATTGCTGTAGGCGAGGTTTGTTTTGACAATGATCAGTATAAGGAATTATGCTTTTAAGGCGTTCATCTGGTCAGCGGGGAGATGAACGGTGTTAAATGACAAGAAGGAAAAGGCCTCCGGCGGCGGGGGCCTTTTCCGTTTAAGGGAGAGAGTGAACGTGTCCAACGTGACGGGGATTTGGACGGTGATGGGCGGGCTAATGGACGAAAGGGAGTCTGCGCTTGGTCTGCGGTCGTGCCTTACATACGGGTTGGCGCTGGCCTGCGATGCGGTTTACGAGGACGGGAGGGCCGCTTTCGAGGAAATCGATACCCTGGCAAACGCGGGCGGGGTTGAGGCGGTCATCAAGGTATTGTCGCGGAATCCGGAGAGTCTCGGGGCGATGAAGGAAAACCCGGCGAGCGTGTTGCCGGGCATGCAAAGGGCGGAAATGCGCCTGATGGTGCTGCAGTTGTTTTTGTTCCGGATTTCGCAGGATGGGTTCATCAGGGCAAGATGGCCGGAAAACTGATCCCGGCGATGCCGGAGTTGTGAGGCGACGGGTATAAAGGAACGGGAGAAATGGTTTTCGTAAGGTCGCGGCAAGGGTTTTAGCTGCGAAGGCATGAGCGCCGAAAGGCGCGGTGGCTGAAAGCGCACAGGAGGTGCCTCTTTCGGCAGCAAGAGCGTGGCGGGCTAAGGGGTATCCCGTTAGTATTGCGCAAAAAGCATTTAGCCATTGCGTAACCGTATTTGCCTCGCCGCGCTGCTTCTCGCCGTTTGGGCGGCGTCGGCGCGGGCGGAGAGCATCGCGGCTGTCATTGTGCCGGTGTCGGGTACAGCCGTGGCCAGCGCGACCGCAAAGGGCACGGGCATCAGATGCGATGGGATGCCGGTTGGCAGCCTGCGCGTGCTTGACGACGGAAGGGCGCAAATTTGCCTTCCGCGCTAGCCCGCTTCGGTTGCGCGGCGCTGATGGTGCTGGCCGCCGCGTGCGTGTACGCGGATGATTGGGGCCACTTCGCCGTCATCTCCGACACGCTCGGCAACAACACGAACCGCCTTTGCATCGGTGATGCCTCGCGGGCGTCCGACGTGGGATGTCCGAGTTATGCGCCGAGCCTTTCCACGGCCGGGCATGTGAGCGTCACGGGCAACGTCTCCGCCAACAAGTTTATCGGCGACGGCTCGGGCCTCACCAACCTCAATGTCCAAGGCGATCGCATCGTGAGCGGCACCCACGCGGTGACTGCGAATGAGGCGACGGGTTATGTGAGCCTGACGACGGGCGGAACGACGTGGGGGTATTTCAGCGCGGGATGGAGCTACCTGACGAATCTGTTCGCGGGCACGGTTTCGAGTTCGCTTGTGAGTGCCACGAACGTAAGCGCGACGATGGTGGATGCAACGCGTGGCGGCACGGTCTCGGGCACCTACGGTTACTTCAGGTACATCAGCGGCACCGATATTTACGGCCGCTTCACGGGGGACGGTTCCGGGCTGTCGGGGGTTATAGCCGGTGCAACGGACCGCATTATCAGCGGCACGAACGCGGCGACGCGGATGGTGGCCGTTTCGGAAACGGGTTTCGTTTCCATCACGCAAGCGGGAGCCAATAGCGGGTGGTTTGATCCGTACCGGGGACTTGTCACTCTAGGGGTGAGCGCGACCGGGCCGATAAGCGGAACGGCTGGATATTTCAGCGGGCGCGTGGGGTTGGCGACATCGGCACCCCAGTCGGTGCTGCATGTCGCCGGAAACGGTCTTGTGGCGACGTTTGGTGCGTCGGCCACTAGTGCGGGTGCGAACGGGCATACAGTGGACATTGTGGCGGAGGGAAACCGCACACCCCTGACGTTGGTTTCCGGCTCGGGGACGCTTGAGTTTTGGCGCGACCACGGACCGACGAGCGCGGCGTCAATCGGCATGAACCGTCCCGGTTGGGCCGCGAGCGATGACTTGACCGTTTTTACTTATGTGTCTTCCACGGGGTGGCGTGAGCGGATGCGGGTCCGCAATACAGGCGAAATTGGGATAGGCACGCAATCGCCAACCGCTGCGCTGCAGGTGAGCGGCACGTTCACGGTTTCCACCAGCGCGCAGAGCACCACCCCGAGTTTGTACGTGGGGAGTTATGGCAACGTCGGGATCGGCACCAACTCGCCGGCTGGCGGGTTAGCGGTCATTCGTAACTTTGATGGCTTCGGCGATAGCTACGGCGACCAGAACCTGTATTTGCAGAACACGTCGGGCAACAACACGGCGACGACGCTGAGTTTTGCGCCCAACAGCGGCAGCAACTTCAACGTGGGGATTTTCGGTAGCGGCGCGAGCACGCCGCGCGGCGCGTTCATCGCGAACATGAACAACGCACCGATGATGTTTTACACCAACGACACTATCCGCATGTTCATTGCAGCGGGCGGGAATATCGGGATGGGCAACACGAACCCGCTGGCCAAGCTGGACGTAACGGGCACGATCAGCGCGAGTGACGCTATCCAGGTGGGCCCAAGCAGCTTGACCTGCATTGCGGGCCGCGCGGGGGCCATCCGTTACAGTACGGCGAGCAACACACTTCAGATTTGTAACAGCGTGGGGTGGGTGAGCCTGGCATCCGGCACGACGGGCGGGACGCTGACAGGGGGTGGTAGCGCGACCGCGGTTGCGTATTGGAATAGTGCGAGCGGCCTCACCTACGATAGCGATGGCTTCTACTGGGACGCGATTAACAACCGGTTGGGGATCGGGACGAATGCGCCGTCGGAGGCGCTGTATGTCTCAAGCAGCAGCGCGAAGATCAAGATCGACAGCCATAGCCCAATGTGGGGGCCCGTGCTCACCTTGGCGAGCGAAGGTGCATCGAAATGGGGGGTGATGAGCAACGGATCGGGAGATGCGGGGGGTAGCGGTACCTTCTCGATCTATAACTATCCGAACGGCGCTCCATATTTCAACATTACGAATAATGGCAATGTCGGAATCGGCAGCAATACGCCAAACGCGCCGCTGCATGTGTCAGGCACCGGGCTGGTGGGCTTCCTCGGGAATGCAAACGCTGTTGATCAATACCTAGCATTCCGTTCAACCAGCGTGGGCGCGATGTTCGGCTTGGATATGGACGCGCCCGATGTGAATGGTGCGGTGCGCATTCAGGGGGGGACCAACAAGGGTATCGTGTTCGATGTCAGCAACAGCACATGGGGTTCTGGCAACGGCGCAATGGTGATCACGGGCGGAGGCAATGTTGGCATTGGCACGGATGGGCCCACCGCGAAACTTGAGGTCAGTGCGACGGCCGATGGCGCCGATACGATTGCGGCGCGGTCGAATGCAGGAGCGGGCGTGATTATTCTTCGTCCGGACGGGGCCAGCGGTAACGCCCTCCGTTTTGGTGGTGGCGGTAGCAATGCGGACGCCTTGCGTTTTGTCGGGCCTGGGAATGTCGAGCGGATGCGGATCACAGGCAGTCGGGTTGGCGTGGGCACAACCGACCCAAGCAGCACCTTCACCGTGCACTCAACCAACAACATCAATTCCGGATCAAACCTATCGAACGGCGTGGGCGCGCTCGCGATTCGTGACGGCTCGGGCATCGGGTTGTTGCTGGATAGCAATCAGATCGAGCAGGTGGATCCGAGCAACGCTGTTTACATCAACTTCAACTCAGCGGCGACGACCAGTATCAACGGAGGTGGAGGGAAGGTCGGAATAGGCCGTTCTACTGCGATACGTGCCAATCTCGATGTGAGCGGCACAATCAGCGCGACCGACGCCATTCAGCTTGGGACCAGCAGCCTAGGCTGCTCAGCCGGTATTTCCGGCGCCATTCGGTACAACAGCGGAGACGTGCAGTATTGCAATGGTGCCAGCTGGACGAGCCTGAGTTCGAACACGACGGCTCCGGCTGTCGATGGCGGTGGTGCGGCCAACCACGTCGCCTTTTGGACAGATTCGGATACGTTGGCCCACGATGCCAACCAGTTGTACTGGGATGCCACCAACAACAGGCTGGGGATACGCACCAACGCACCGAGCGAAGCGCTGACGGTTGCCGGCAAGGTCTCGGCTACGGGTGAAGTGGTGGCCAGTTTCGTGGGCGGCGGCAATGGCCAGTTCCGCGCGGTGTCGTCCAACACGGCGAGTCCGAGCGTCATTATCCGCAACGACGGCTACCAGCTCTACTTCCTGCTGACCGATCCGAACGACCCTTACGGCAGCTGGAACAGCTTGCGGCCCTTCATGCTGCAGACGGAGACCGGCAATGTGCTGTTTGCAGCCAGCAAGGTTGGCATTTATCACGCCACGGGTTTGGTCTCGGCTTCGTACTACCTTGCGACTCCGAATGATAGCGCGGCGACGCCATCTTACAGCTGGGGAAGTGATACCGACACGGGCATGTTCCACGCTGCGGCCGATACGATCGGTTTTGCCACTAAAGGCAGCGAGGCAGTGCGCATCACGAGCAATAATTATGTCGGGATCGGTACGAGCAGTCCGGGGGCGAGGCTTTCGGTGGTGCGCGATGGGGGGGCGTCATCAACGGCGGTCGCGAATTTCAGCGACGGCACGCAGTGGTTCATGATGAACCCCCATACGACGGCAGGCTCATACAATTCACTCGTACAGGCGGGCGATCACAGCATTGTCTATTCGTCGGGTTCCCAGAACAATGGCGCGCTGACGATCGGGCAGTGGTCGACGTCGCCGCGCGGCCTGCGCATCGATGGCAGTGGCTGGGTGGGCATCGGTGCTGCCAGTCCGGCGCAGGAGTTGGACATCAACGGCGACATCAACCTTTCCGGCGCCACGTCGCGGACGATCTCGTTCGGCACCACGGGCGTGGCGGCGCCGGGGGCCGGCAGCAACGGCATGAAGCTGCAACTGTATGGCGCTACGCCGGGCACGATGGCGGCGGGCGACTACGGCTTGGGTATTGAGAGCAACTTCATGTGGTTCAGCACCGGGAGCGGGTACAAATGGTACCATCAGGCCGGCACGCAGATCGCGATGTTGAACACGGCCGGTTTGGGGATCGGCACGGGAACCACGCTCTATTCTTCAGTGACCGTCGCGGCGGGTGAAATCCAGACCTCGTCTTCCGGCAAGGCCTGCACGAGCGCGCAGAATGCGGGCGCCATCCGATACAGCGGCGGCACGCTCTATTACTGCAACGCCAGCAATGCCTGGGTGGCACTCGACGCCGGCAATCCCGATGGCAGCGGCGCGGCCAACCACGTCGCCTACTGGAGCGACGCCGACACGCTGACCTACGACAACGGCCAGTTCTACTGGGATGCCGCCAACAACCGGCTCGGTATTGGGACGGTGCCGACTTACAATATCGACATCTCGGGCAGCGCGAACGCCAATATGCGGTTGACGGCGACTGCGGGGCAAACGGCGGGAATTGTGCTCAGCAGTCCATTCTACAACGTGTTGGAAGCAATAGGGGCGGATCTGGACTTCGCGGTGCCGGCGTCGCGCAACGTCAAGTTCCGCAGCAACGGCGTGGTGAAGGCGATCATCGACACGACCGGTGACGTGTCGGCTTCCACCTTCAGGTCTAACGTCAATGATAGCGCGGCCGCTCCGGGCCACAGCTGGGACAGCGACACCAACACCGGGATGTTCAACACTGCGGGCGACACCATAGGGTTCAGCACGGGTGGCAGCGAGGCGATGCGGATCACGAGTGCCAACTATGTGGGGATCAACACCACCAACCCGGTAGCGGCGCTGCATGTAAGTGCATCCTCGGTACGCATCGGCGGAACCGCAGGCGGGGCCATTGAGGTGGGCAATGACTCTAACGGCAACATCAACAGCTATATCGACCTGACTGGCGACGACACCTATACGGATTACGGTTTGCGCTTGATCCGCACCAATGGTGGCCCGAACGGAAGTTCGCAGATCACCCATCGGGGCACGGGAGGGCTCGACCTTATAGCTCTTGACGCAGGCTATGTCCGTCTCCTGACCACCAATGCCGAGCGTATGCGTATTGTTTCCACTGGGGAGGTGGGAATTGGCACCACGAATCCTGGGAGAAAGCTGGAAGTCGTCGACAACAGCAACGACTATAACGGGATCAACGTCACGAACAACAATGCTGGTGCGAATGCGCGGGCCGCGATCGTGTTCTCGAACGGCACACACCATACGGCGATTGGGCATACGGGCACCGGCAACGGATCATATGGATTCATCAACAGCACCGATTTGCGCATCTTGACGAATGGCGCGGAGACGATGCGCATTACCAGTGAAACGAAAGTGGGTATCGGCACGGAGTCGCCGAGCACCACGCTGCACGTGAACGGCAACATCACCAATGGCGGGTTCGATTTCAGGCTTGGCAGCAGCGACCAGACTTCGCGCGGCAACTCGGGCGCGTCACGGGCGCTGGTGAAAGGCACGAGCACGGAATTGGGAATCAACTGGAGCGGAGACTTTACCGGCGGAACGGTTATTCACGGAGCGGGTAACACGCCGAACTTTTATGTGAGCGGGGGCAACGGCGTGAATAAGGTGGGTATTGGGACCATGTCGCCGAGCAATACGCTGCACGTGGTGGGTGGAATTTCCTCCCATGGTACCAGAACGCGTACCGCCTTCTCTGGCGGGGCGTGGGGAAGCAACAACTACAACATCAACTGGACTGGCGGGAACGCGCAGCTCTACATCGACAATACGAATGTGGGCAACATTTCGCTGAGTTCAGACCGCAGGGTGAAGACGGATATTGAAACCTTGCAGGCGGACAGCGGTTTGGCTGCGATTGAAAAACTGCGGCCGGTATCCTTCCATTGGAAGGAGCCTTCGTCCGGCAGCGAGTTGCAGTATGGCTTTATCGCGCAGGAAGTTCGCGGGGTGATGCCCGAGCTGGTGCGCAACACCGGAATGAAGACGGCGGAGACACCTGACGGGCTGCTGCGGATTGAATACAACGGGCTGATCGCGCCGATGGTGAAGGCCATCCAGGAATTGAAGGCGGCGAACGACAATCTCCAGGCCGCCAACGATAACCTGGCAAAACAGGTTGAGGAGTATCGCGCCACGCAGCGGGCCCAGATTGTTGATGGCGTTACACTGCGTGGCGAACTCAAGGCCGCGAATGACAACATCGAAGAGCTGCGGCGCGAGATGCGGGCGCTCAAGGGTGCTTCCGGGCGGTGACGCCTGAGGCGTGCGACTGACCCGTACAAGATTCATACAGGTGTTTTCTCGACGACTTAGACCAATTGGCAGCCTTAACCGCAGGTTTACTCTAAAATGCCCGCCATTGGCAGCGGGCAAGTTTTTGTTGCGAAGTCAGAACTACGAGGTGGCGATAATGATTAGAAGCCAATGCGCCAGGTATGACGAATGAAACTGATCGCGAAGGTGCTGGGTATTGGGTCCGTCATGGTCCTCGCTGCTCTTGTGATATGGGATTTCGCATATCCTTGGCGTCCAGCTTGGTACCGGCTCTCGTTCGTGGTTGAGACGCCTGATGGGGACAAGACCGCGTCAGGAGTTCGGCTCGTATACGATTGGAAACAGCCGACGCTGGGCCTTGCACCGTCTTCGGGCGGGACGTGGGGTGCTGGAGAGGCGATCCCAGTCGATCTGGGCAGACGCGGCGTGCTGTTTGTGTTGAATGCGCCCCGCAATCCGGATGGTACCCCAAGCAATAGTGCTGTTTCGGTTCCGATTAACGAGATCTATCACAGGCTAAAGGGACGCTGGCTCCAAAATGTTCCTCAATTGCGCGACCTCTCGGGCGTTATAGAGCTTGAGCCACAAGAATTGCCTTATCTCGTGTACTTTCGTGACACCAACGACCCAAAAACTGTTCAAGCTGTTGACCCCAACGACATCGCAAAAGACCTCGGCGCGGGCGTGCGGCTGAAGCACGCCACTCTCGAGTTTGTTTCGTTTGGTACCTGGCCATTTTACCTGCTTGGTCTTGGCGGAGTACCGTTGACTAGGGGCATCGAGAAATGGCTGCCCTGGCTTGATATGCCCTGGGAGAAACGCCGGAATCAAGATTGGGGGGGAATGTGGACAGGCTACGGTTCTCTGAACAATTCGCAGTTTAGGACGGGGACAAAATAAAATGTATTCCACACGCCTGCGGGCCATTCTGGCTACCATCCCGGCATCATCGCTGTGGCAATGAGAAGGTGATCTCTTGGATACGGCCCATACGTGATGCGGCGTCTCAGCTGTCATCGCAGCTGATCCGGTCGACGTATCTCGCCCTGATCTCTCGGAACAACACGGCAGCCGCCACTCGCGCGAGCGTGGTCATGCGGGCATTACCGTTCGCGGAACGCGCGGGCAAACTGATCTGTGAGCGGCTTTGTAAAATAGGAGAGGGCAGAACGGTGTGTGGTCGTGATATGAACCTCGGCTGGCATTCCAGGGACAAGCTTGAGGCCACCGAGCCTCCTTTGCCCATCCTCTGTCAGTGTGAGGCGTACGTTATAGTACGGGAAGCCACTTGCAGATGCGCCCGCGCCGTCCACGACAAGGTCGGCGGATACGCGCGTTACGGTTGCTGTCATGTCGGGCGTTGTGCGTTGGTTGAAGGCTGAGAAGCGTATATGGCCGACTTGTCCAACTTGAAGCTGATCTATGTCCTGCGGCGCGACCTTGGCATCGACGACAAGACGGTCGGCGCGCGGTACTATGAACATGATCGGCTCACTCGGGGCTATGACTCCGCCGATCGTATGGATGCTGAGCTGGTGAACCGTTCCGCTTTGGGGTGCGCGGATATCAATCCGCTTTAGTTGATCTTCGGCAGCTATGCGGCGCTCCATGAACTCCGCCGCCCGCCCCTGCTGATCACGCAGTTCTCGTCCAACTTCGGACTTGAGGTCTTGATCCAGCTGAAGGATCTGCAGTTCGGTTTCAGAAATTTTCCCCTTGGCCTTGGCTATGGAGGCCGCGACCTCCGAGATGTCTCCTTCCAACTGGGCAACGGTTCGCCGTGCCGCTGTGATGCGCGGCGTGCTGACGAGATCTTTTCCGTCGAGAAGCTCCAACCCCTTGAGTTCGGCCTTGGCGAAATTCAGCTCCTGTCGGCGGGAGCGCTGTTGTCCTACGAGGCCTTCTATTTCCTCCTGAAGCTGCTCGATGCGTTCGTGGAGCTGTGATTTGAGGCCATCGCGTGCCGCACGTCGGCTTTCGAACAATGCCGTCTCGCTGGCCATGATCTCGCCGAGAACAGGCTCTTGCTTGCGGGCCAGAATGTCGGGGGGGTAGGCAATTGCGCCGAGATTGGCTTGCTCCGCCTTCAGCCGTGCTTGGCGAACGGCAATCTCGTCGAGCTGCTTGATGATCATCTGGAGGTTGGCGCGCGTGACGGTCTCGTCGAGGCGGATGACGATTTCACCCGCATCAACGTGTTGTCCTTCTCTGACATAGATTGATCCGACGATGCCCCCTGTCTGATGCTGGACCTTCTTGACGTTGCTGTCGACGACGACATGCCCCGGCGCGAGTACAGCGCCTGCAAGATCGACGGAGGTTGCCCACACGCCCAATGCACCCGCAAGCAACGCAATGACGGAGATGCCAAGGACGAAGTAAGGCCGAATGCCGTGGAACGGTGGCGTCTCTGGCGCAGAGGGCGTGCCAATCTCTGGGAAAACACCTTTTGTCACGCCGATGTTCCTTCGGTAACGACTCTCAGGTCAGGACCAGATGGCCGCTCGCCTGGGGACGACGAAGCATCTGGGGCGGGACCGGCCTGCAGTACGCTCCGCAAGACTTCGTCGCGGGGACCAAAGGATTGAACCCTTCCGTTGGCTAGAACCAAGACAGTATCGAGTGCGGCGAGGACAGGGCGCCGATGGGTGACAACGACAACGATTCCGCCACGGCTGCGCACGGACTTAATGGCATGCACGAGTGCTATGTCACCCTCGGCATCAAGATTGGAGTTCGGTTCGTCGAGGACGACGAGGAAGGGGTTTCCGTAGAGTGCGCGGGCCAAACCCACGCGCTGCCTCTGTCCTGCGGATAACTTCAGGCCATTGTCGTCGATGGAAGTCTGGTAGCCGTCCGGCAGGTGGACAACCATGTCGTGGATACCCGCAAGCTTGGCGGCGGCAACTATGGCATCGCTTGGTGCGTGTGGATCGAGCCGGGCGATGTTTTCCGCGACAGTGCCTTCGAACAGCTCGATATCTTGCGGCAGATAGCCGATGTCGCGACCGATGACCTCCGGGGACCACTGTTCGAGCGTCGCGCCGTCGAGGCGAATGCTGCCTCCTCTGGCAAGCGGCGTCCAAACGCCGACAAGGGATCTCGCAAGGGTTGATTTTCCGGCCGCGCTAGGGCCGATGACGCCAAGACCGTCTCCGGCTTGGAGTTTGAACGACACGGCGGAGATGACCGGAAGGGTATTGCCGGGCGGCGCGACTGACAGATTGGCGACTTCAAGTGACTTGGAGGGCCGCGGCAGCGCAAGCTGTTGTTGCGAGATGGGAAGGGCGTCAAAGAGCGCGTTGAGCCTACGTACGCTCTGCCGCATTCCTACGAACGCCCTCCAGTTCGCGATGGCGATTTCTATGGGGGCGAGAGCGCGAGACAGTATGATGGATGCTGCGATGAGACCGCCCGCGGACAGTTGGTCTTTGATGACCAAATAGGCGCCCAATCCGAGAATTCCTGATTGCAGCAGCAAACGAAGGACTTTCGAGGTCGTGCCTAAACCTGATGCTGTGTCGCTGATGGAGAGTTGGTCGCTGAGATAGCGCTGGTTTACGGCCTCCCAGCGACCGAGCATCTGGTTCTTGAGCCCCATCGCCTGAATGATCTCGGCATTCCGTCGGGCCGCTTCGCTAAAGGTATGGCGTTGCAAGCTGCTCTGTGTCGCCTTGGTCGCTGGAACACTGGTCCTCAATTCCGTGAGCAATGTCAGCGATACCAGCAAGACCGCAGAGGCGATGGCGAACATGCCCAAGAGCGGGTGCAGGAAATAAATGACCCCGATGTAAAACGGCATCCATGGCAAATCGAAAAGAGCGGTCGGTCCCAGACCGGACATAAACGCCCTGATCTGATCGAGGTCCTTTAAAGGTTGGAGTGCCTCGGCGCGTTGCTTGGTGCGAATAGGCAAGAGGAAAACGGCCTCCATCACACGCGTGCGAAGTCGGCGATCAATGCTGAGGCCGATACGGCTCAACATTCGTATTCGTGCAAAGTCAAGGAAGCCGTAAGCGGCATAGAGGATGACCAGCAACAACGTGATGCCGGCCAGCGTCGGGATGCTTCGAGACGGCAATACACGATCGTAGACCTGCAGCATGTAGATCGAGCCGGTCAGGACCAGGATGTTGACGATTCCCGAGAACAGCGCCACGCCCAAGAACGCCGGATATGATTTGGCGATCGCCTCGCGTGCCGCAGGCACAGACATTGAACCGAACTCCCGCAAACCGGCGCCCCGGTTGGCGCGGGTTTGTTCTTTCGTCGATATGCTTCTATTCTGAGCCGAATATCATTTTGCCGCGAGCTGTGCCATGCTCGCGCTCTCGGACGCAAGGTGCGATATTGGTTGTAACGATAATACCGCCGTATTCCGCCTTTAGTTTAATGTCGCCATGGCTGTCTTTGACATGGTGTTGTCTGATGAGGTGTCTCTGACGAAAGTCCGGCATTAAATTGGATCTAATCCAGATCTAAAGATAAGGACATCATTGACCCGCCCAGAAGACATTTTCCCTTCCGGCACGTGAGGATTTGCTCACGGCATCGTGCCCGTCGTTGGCGATGGCTTGCTGTGACGCGTTTGTGTTCGGTCGTCAATCAAAACGACGTTTACAGAGTTTCTCACTTGTCTATGACAACGTGCTGATCGATAGTGGTTTTGCCGTTTCGCTGGGCGTGAGGGTTCGAGTGCAAGAGTTGCGGGTGGCGACGCTTGCCGCAGGCACGCGCAGAAATGCGTTTGCAGCCGGCACACAGAGAGATGTGATGTCGGCTCCGCCAGAGATGGTGACGTCAAGATTTCATGTATTGGGCATCGGATTCATGGCGGTTCTGCTTCGACGAACCGCGCCGCAAGTCTTTTGTGGCACCGAATATCGGCGACTCTTCCTTTCCAATCTCGGCATCCTCCGATGAAGTTGCGGTACCTAGTACTAATGGTCATCCCCTTAGCGCTGATAGCACTAGGAGGTTTGGATGCACATAAAGCGGGGACCTATAGATTTCGGACGAAGATGAACTGGGACGGACAAAAGCTGATCGAGACCGGTCGGGTGTTTGAGTGGGAACTTCAACTTCCTGAAAACATGGTGGTGCGGACGGAAGCATATTACGACACGGTCTACGAACATGGCGTTTCTACGTCTTGGAAATTTTGGCGGCGCTTTGCAGACGGGGGTAGTCAGATCACTATTCTCTCTGCGATTGATCGGACCGGCAATGTGGTACCTCTTGATCGGAGCCGAAAGGCTGCGGGTGAATTAGAAGATTTTACCATCTCGATCGGAAATGGCGACGGATTGGGACAGCGGTTCCCCGTCGACTACTGCATAACAGTTGATCAAAGGAAGGCACCAACTGGCGTAGGTTGTCGTCCGGAAAACAAAAACTGCATGATATATGCGAGCTATTTCGGTTGGCCTTTGGATGTCGGGGTGCCTCGAAATAGCTTCTATCGCGAACCCCAAAAGGTCTGCAAAGTTTTGAGGGATACGCTCCGCGGCTGGACGACTAAAATTGATAGTCTAATTGTCAACAACTCGAAATAGGTCGTTTGCAAATGTCTGAAACATTTCGCGATCTCGCAGCGCAACGCTCGCAGGGTCCAAATGCTCTGAAACGAAGGGTGGTTTGAGAGATGGAAGATAATGCACCATTCAAAATAGCGATTGTAGCTATCTCCCTTCTAATAATGTCATCCATACTCTTCTGGAATCTTTGGACCACAGCATTCTGCTTTTCTAAGTTGAGATACCTAAGCGTAGAGGAGTTTTGCGCAGCATCGGAAGCGCGCATTCCGGCGTCGTGGCCGCGCACAGGGAGCGATACCTGCTTGGAAGGGACAAGAAGTGCTAATCATGTGAGTGTGGCGCGGTTATTCAACTCGGATGATTGGCCGAAGAATCGGGAGCGCCTCGCGTTTTTTGATTTCGATGCCTGCAGCCGTCCGACTAAGTGGTGATTGTTAGGAGTAGAATGCCATGAGCACGAATAACTTGGTCAATCCTAGTCTGCCCCTAACGGTCCCGGATTTGACGGCGGAGAATCTCACTCGTCTATATCTTTACGGTGATATCGTTACGCCAATCGATTTGAACGATCGATTGCGACCGCTTGTGGACGAATCCCGCAAGACTCAGCACCCCACTGGAGCGAATCTTGAAATAGTTATTAAGGTCAGCGAATCCTCATTCATGGCATCCGGAGCTGGGCGCTTCGCAAACGCGGGGGCGATGGCTGGTGTCGATGCGTTCTTTACGGTGGCGGCAGAGGACCTGGGTGGAGGACTTTATCGATACGTTTTTTCGCGCGATGCGCAGGGCGTTCCTATCAAGTACATTGACGCGCGAGATGGAGATGCTGTTTCGATAAGAAGCCTCATCAACACGCATCAAATAGGTGGCTTCTTCCAAGATGTCCATCAGAGTGCGTTAGGTCCCGGAGGCGCGTCGTCTGATCAGAAACTCGATGAGATCTATGTTTCAGAGACAAACCGTTTCTCTCTAAACAGTCGGCCGGATGACGAAGCGGTTTTCGTGTTTCATCACGATGCAACGCTTCGCTCGATTCAAAACATGAAACTGGAAGTCAGTCACGACGATTTCGATTTCGAAGGCGGGAATCTGGCGACGATAGCGGCGCCGCTCGAGCAGAAAGTTGATCCGTATGGATTGGGCCTAAACGGTGATGGCTCGCCTCGGACGGTCGGCATCCTTTATGATCGGGATCAAGTTTCGCGAACATATAGTTATTCCGATTTTGTAACGGACCAGAACCGCGAAGATCCTGCGTATGGCCCGACAGCGCTGCAGCTAACTACACAGGCTGCATGGTATCCATCTGTTCTCGGATACTTGGTCGATCGGATGGAGTCCAATGGTGTATTGGAATATGAGCGTGTGGGATACCAAATTGTTTATGGAACATCCAATTCAGACCATCAGTTGTCACATCTGGATAATAAGGTCGCCGATGATATCGCCGTCTCAACTGTGCTCGTTGGCGGCACCGGCAGCGACACCTTTATAAGTGGTCGAGGCCTCGACGAGAAGTTTCTTGGTGGGAATTATGATGACGCCGTCAAATACAGCGATCCGGCCTACAACAATTATCGAAGTGATGTTGATGTTGTAGACTACCGTATGAATGCGCAGGACGGAGAATTGGACGGTGGAATTCGCACCAATAATACTGGCAAATATAAAATCGATCTCGTTTCGAGCGCCGACCCGCACATCCAGACGACCAATCTAATCAAGGTCACTGATCCAGACGGCGCAATAGATGTGCTTGAAGGCATCGAAGAAATTTATTTGCCGGGCAGCGCGGTCAATCCGGTAGGCCCCTACTTGCCGGAAGAGCATACGATTGCGCGCTACGAGGGCTACAAAGGTCCAGCCGTCAAAATCTTCGATTCAACCGGCACCAGTCAGACCGACAAAATTGAAATCAAGAAAGGCAATGGACCGGGCGGCAGCAGCGGAACGCCTTCTGACACGCAAGGCGCAATAGAACTGCGCTACGATCAAGACGCCGCGACACAGGGCGCAAAGATCGAAGCGACGATCGAGGATGGAGTCGACGACCAAACCCGCATCGACAATCTCATCTTTATCGACGGCATCCAGCTCGCGGGCGGTTCGGAGTTCGACTTCGACGTTGGCGACATGCGCACGCGAAATGGTCAGCCGTTCAAAGCGTTTTTCGGCCCTGAGTACGGTCCGTTCCTGACCGTCGATGCCTGGCAGGCGGGGAAGTCGAAAGCCATCGAGCACTTGATGAACAGTGCGCAGGCCCTTTTGGGCGCCGGCGATGCCGGAGCGCCGACCGTCCCGGCGTCGATGATCGGGTTTGGCGGCGGCATGCTGTTCGCCAACCTCAGTTTCTACGAAGCCGCCCGTTGGGATGTGGACTGGACGGAGCTCTATCACCGCCATTTCATCGGTCAGCAGCGCGAAGAGTACATCGTCAACGAGAGCAAGCTGATCAGTGGCGAACCGCAGACGCTGGAAATACGCTTCAACAACGCCTTCAATCCTTCCGATCTCGTCATCACGATCGAAAACTGGAAGGACGGCGATTTTGGTATTCGCCTGAAGAATCGCGCCGACAAGCAGGGGCATGCCGTTCCTTCGACGTATAAGGATGCCGAACTCGATTCGATCGCGGCGCTGGACGAGGCGACGCTTCTCGCCGCGCTCAAAGCCGATGGCATCATTGCAAACGATTCCGAAGGCGAACCCGAAGGCCCACCATCGATTTCGCGCACGGGCAACCACGCGGACAATGTTCTCGCCGGCGGCGACGGCAATGACGTTCTGAACGGCGGAGCGGGCAACGATACCCTTCTGGGGAATGCCGGCCGCGACGAATATGTATTCACGGCCGGAGACGGCAACGACATCATCGACGATCAATCCGTCGAAGGCTCGGCCGTGAATTTCGCGGCTAATGTCAATATGGCGAGCGTGACGCAGTCGGAAGTGGCCGGCTCCAACGGCGCGACCGATCTGCTGATCACATATGCCGGAGCCAACACGATCCGCGTCGTCAACTGGTCGTTGCTTTCCAACGAAACGAAGGCGGCCTGGACGTTCGGTAATTTGCCGGTCGCACAGCTGACGTCGGCCGATCTCTCGGTCTACGAGGATCATTCGCCGCCGCCCGCGCTCGCGCCGGTCGACGGGACGGCGGGCGCTGATAACCTCGTCGGCAATGACACAGCGGAATACATCGCCGCACTCGACGGTAACGACACTGTGCGCGGCAATGCCGGCGACGACCACATCGACGGCGGGCGTGGCGACGATAATCTGGAGGGTGGCTTCGGCAACGACACCATCCTCGGTGGTGCCGGCAACGATACGATTCGCGGCAACGCCGGCAACGACACTTTGACTGGCGGCTACGGCAGCGATACGTTTTTCTTCGAACTCGGCGACGGCTTCGACACGATCACGGGCGAGAGCATCGACACTTTGGTTTTCGGTGCAGGCATCACGCCCACCGATATCGTTTTCTCTCGGCCGTTCCCACTAAGCGATCCGAGCAGTGGCGACGGCTCGGACGTGCTTGTTCTTACGATCGGACAGAACGGGGACGGTATCCGATTTACGGGCGGCCAGGTCACGGCGATCAAATTCGCCAACGGGACGGTGTGGTCGTCGAGTGATATCGAAGCCGTTGTCAGCGCACGATTGCAGCCGACATCAGGTGATGACGATCTGGTCTTCGGAGCTGGCGGCCAGACGATCGCAGGTGGCGCGGGTGATGATAGGCTGAGCGGCGGCGCAGGAAACGATACGTACGTTTGGAATCGTGGTGATGGAAACGATCTCATTCGCGATGATGGGTATCTGGACGGGGCGGACCGCTTGGCGTTCGGCGCAGGTATCACCACCGCCGATGTAACGATTACGCGCTTTCCCTTCAGCACGGAAGAATACGAGTCAGGTCACGATTCGTCCGGAGACATCGTCGTCACCGTGGCAGGGACGGGTGGCGGTAGCATTCGCATCTTCGATTGGGTCAATCGGTTCAACAACGACTCGGTCGAGTTGATCACGTTCGCCGATGGAACGGTGTGGTCGCGCGATGAAATATTTGCGCAGCTCGCAATCGGTGCGGGAACGAGCGGTAACGATGAGATTTACGGTACGCCGCTTTCCGAAACGATCAACGGCGGCGACGGCGATGACGATATCTATGGCGGCACCTTCAGCGGCGCCGGTGGTCAGCCCGATGTCCTGATAGGCGGTGCGGGCAACGACAATCTCGATGGTGTCGGCACGCTCATCGGGGGTACGGGCAATGACACATACAGAAACACGACGCAGAACGGGTCGATGACAGCCGTGTTGGAGGGCAACTTCGGCACCGATACCATCGGGTATTTGAGCGGACCTGCAGATCGCGTTGTCTTTGCCGACCGCAATGTCGATGATCTGCTTCCGCTGTTCACATGGGGCGGCAATGTCTCCTTTCCATACGCCGGATCAGTGGAAGTTCGCGATACGGCATCAGGCGACAAACTCGTATTGAGTAGTGGTATCAGCAGTAGTTCCAACATCGCCAATGACGATGGTCTATCGGCGCCGGTTGATGTCTTCGAGTTCGCCAATGGCGAGACGCTTTCAGGCAAGGATCTGTTCCGGATTTCGTGGGTGGTATCGCTTTCAAGCGGGTCGCTAACGGGATCGCAGGTTGGCGAAACGCTGAACGGCACGGCCTCCAACGACCGCATTTATTTGCTCGGTGGCGACGATACATCGAACGCCGGCGCCGGGAACGATACGGTCTACGCCGGAGCCGGCGATGACGCTGTCAGCGCTGGTGACGGTACCGACGTGGTGTTCGGTGGCGACGGCGCCGACACCGTGTACGGTGGACTTGGAAACGACTTCCTGCTTGGCAACGAAGGCAACGATAACCTTTACGGCGAAGACGGCCGTGACTTTCTTTTCGGCGGTGCCGGCAATGACACCATTGAGGGCGGCGTCGGAGGCGACGTACTCGACGGTGATCTCGGGGCCGATCAGCTGTCGGGCGGCGCGGGCGATGACGTTCTGCGCGGCGGGCTCGGGAATGATAGCCTGACCGGTGGGACAGGCAATGACACGATCAACACCGGCGGCGGCGCTGATACGATATATTTCAATCTGGGTGATGGGACCGACTGGATCGAGGCCATCGACAAGCGGGTTGCGTCCGATTCGATAACGCTATCGTTCGGCGCCGGTATTACCTCGAGCAACATCAATTTCAGTTTTGCGCCGATCAATTGGCTGACCACGGCGTTCGCGCAGCAGGATCGCGACACGCCGTACGTGACCAACGCGCCCGAGAAAGGGCCTGGAATCGCTCTTCAAATCAGCATTACGGGTAGCTCGGAGCGCATCGGCATCGCTGATTTTCTCGGTAACGGTCGTATCGATCAGATCGTGTTTTCAACGGGTGGTGAACTCAATTCGCGCGAAATCCTGGAACGTGCAACGGGGTCGACCGCCGGCAACGATACGCCTGCGGCAATCGACTACAATGGTTATGGCCTCGAGTATCTGCAGTACGGAGGTCGCGGCAACGATACGCTCAACGGGACCGGAAAGCGCGACACTTTCATTTTCGGTAAGGGCGATGGCAGCGATATCGCGCATGCCGCTGACGACAGCGACGAGGTATATATCTGGAACGCAACGCCGGACGAGGTCACGCTGACGCGTGGAGGGTTGGACAACACCGGGCTGATTGTCGGCTTCACCAATGCGGCGGACACACTGATCGTACCCGACCACTACGATGCCCGCTACCTGAGCACGGGTACGCTGCATCAGATCCGCTTCGCGGATGGAACGGTCTGGACGACGCAGCAAATCAACGACCGCGTGCTGGCCGCGCAGGCGACAGCGGGCAATGACGTCATCAGCGACCCGGACTACGTGTTTGTGCCGCGCGGTAGCGACAATACAGTCGCGGGTGGTCTTGGTGACGACACGATCGCGGGAGGTTACGGCGACGATACGTATGTCTACGCCCTGGGTGACGGCAACGACATCATTACCGATCGGTCGATCAATAGCTATTACAACGCTAATGACGTCGACACTCTGTCGTTTGCTGAAGGCATCCGTCCGCAAGACGTGCAGGTCACGCAAATAGCGGGAACCGACGACATCGAACTCGTTCTGCCGGATGGCGGACGCGTCAGGATTGTCGGCGAGATGGACCCGACCGGTCAGGGGGTAGAACGGGTCACGTTTGCGGATGGGACCGTTTGGAGCCGCGGCGAACTGATCACGCGCGTGCTGGCTCAGCTGGCAACCGTGGAAAATGATACCATCTCCGGCACCACCTGGGGCGAGACGCTCGTGGGTGGTCTTGGCAACGACACGTTGATAGGCGGAGCCGGGAGCGACATCTACCGGTACAATCTGGGCGACGGCGCCGATACGATCATCGAAACGGGCGCGGGGTCGGATACTCTCGCATTCGGGGCAGGGATTGCGCGTTCGGCGCTGCAGTTCGCACGTGCGACCGACGGCTCCACTGATCTTATTATTATAGTTTCTGGCGGGGGCTCCATTACCGTCAAGGATCAATTTTCAGGGTCGATAACAAGCGGTGTTGAACTCATTACCCTGGCGGATGGCACGCGGCTCGATCGCAACGCCATAGAGGGAGCGGCTGTCCAGGCGCAGCAGACGTCGGGAGCCGATATCATCACTGGGTCTCCTGGTACCGATGTCATCGCTGGAGGCGCGGGCAACGATACGCTGCGGGGCGGTGCTGGCGCGGATACGTACGTGTTCAATGTGGGCGACGGGCAGGACCGCATTGAGGACACGGGCGGCGTGCCTGGCCAGGATTCGATTGCATTCGGCTTGCAGGTCACGCCTGCGGACGTTGATCTTTATCGAAGCGGTTCAGGCAACAACGACCTTGTCGCGGCGGTTAGGGGTACGACCGATACAATTACGATTGGTGGTTATTTCGCTCCGGATGGAGCCAGCGTCGGAACGATATCGTTTGTTGACGGTACGACGTGGGATGCCTCGGAGATCGCGGCGCGTGCGAATAATGCAGCACCCGTAGCCAATCTTTCCATTCCGGATCAAGCGGCGCAGCAGGACGCAGCGTTCGCCTATACCGTGCCGTCCGGTTTGTTCACGGATGCTGAAGATAGCGAACCTTTGCAATTGAGCGCTCGGCTCGCCAGTGGCGATCCTTTGCCGACGTGGTTGCAGTTTGACGGCGCGACCTTCACCGGTACGCCAAGGAATGCGGATTTTGGAACGATAGTCGTCGCTGTCATTGCTGCCGACAGTTTTGGTGACACGGCCACAGCGAACATCACGTTGACGGTGTCCGACGTGAACGATGCGCCTATCGTCACAATAGAACTAGCGTCGCGCCCCGCCACCGAGGGTAGCCCTTTCTCCTATGCTTTCCCCACTACGCTCTTTTCAGACCCCGACGCGGCACATGCGGGTGGATCGCCATCGACACTGACGTATTCGGTGACGGTAGCGGATGGTGGGGTTCTGCCAGCCTGGCTATCGTTTGACGCCGAGACGCGAACCTTAAGCGGAACTCCCCCTTCGGGCAGCGATGGTCCGCTGGATTTGCGTATCGTAGCATCAGATGGGATTTCGACGGCCATTGCGAATTTGGCCCTTGCAATTGGCAATGGCGCATCAAACGTTGCCCCGGTCGTTGCGACGCCAATCGAAGCTCAATCCGCGACAGAGGATTCGGCGTTTTCGTTCACCGTGCCGAGCAACACGTTTACGGACTCCGCCGGAGATCGCGTTGTGTTGTCGGCCACTTTGGGCGACGGCTCGCCGTTGCCACCGTGGCTGCACTTCGATGCGGTCGCGAAGACGTTTTCTGGCACGCCGCAGAACGGCGATGTGGGTACTGCCCAGATCAAAGTTACGGCTACCGATATTTTCGGTGCGATACAATCTACGGATTTTGCGCTCACAGTTTCGAACACCAACGACGCGCCGACAGTTACCGGTACTCTGTCCAACGACTTGGCCGTCGAGGGGCAAGCTTATAGCAAGACGATTCCTGCGGGCTTGTTCGCGGACACCGACGTCGGCGACACACTTAGTTACTCCGCCAAGAATTTTGATGGCGCGCCGTTGCCGGCTTGGTTGTCGCTTGCCAATGGCGTGATCACGGGCACGCCTGACGATCGCGACGTCGGCGTCAATCATATCGTGGTGACGGCAACGGATGCCACCGGGGCAACGGTGAGCGTTGACTACTATATTCTCGTTAAACCGACTAACGATGCGCCCACGGTCCTGACGCCCGTGCCATTGACGGTTCTCGATGTTTCGGAACAATCGTTCTTCGACTTGCCTTCAGGCATCTTCCGGGACGCGGACGACCTGTCGCTATCGGTTACGGCGTCGCTGGCCGATGGATCGCCGCTGCCATACTGGCTGCGGTTCGACAGCACCGGTAGCGGGCGGTTGATGGTTCTGGAAGGGGCGCCGTCCCCCGCGACTGGTGAAGGCTTGACGTTCCCGCTGAAACTGACGGCGACCGATCAATATGGCGCATCTGTTGCGACGACGTTCGATTTCGTGCTTGGCGGGCCGCCGCCACCTCCGCTGAACCCCATCAATGGTTCGGCGGGTTCCGACACGATCGATGGTACGTCGGCGGCCGACCTAATCGATGGGGCCGCTGGCGACGATACTCTGCAGGGCCGCGAAGGCAGCGATGTCTATGTGTTTGGACATGGCTCGGGTCACGATGTGATTACGCGGTCCTACACCTCAGGGACGAATTCCATCCTGACGAAGGGAGACATCATCGAGTTCGCGGCTGATGTAACGCCGGAGCAGGTTAAGGTTGAGCGCGTCTCCTCGGTTGGAAGCGAGGGTATCTATTACTATGGAACAATAATCGACGATGTATTCCGCGACGACCTTCTCCTGACGCTGACGGCGACGGGGGAAACGATCCGAGTAGAGGATCAATTCATCTCCTCGTCCGAAAACGCGGCGGTGTCGTTGATAAAATTTGCCGACGGAACGGTGTGGACACCGTCGGATTTGATCGCGCGATTGACGGCGCCGACGGACGGCAACGATCTGTTGCTCGGCAACGGTTCTGCGAATGTCATCAATGGCGGAAATGGTCACGACAGTCTGTTTGGATTCAGCGGCGACGACGTCCTCAATGGTGGTCTCGGCAACGATGACCTTTATGGCGGGACCGGCGATGACATCTATACCTTTGAACTGGGTGGGGGACAGGATCGGATCATCGATCTGACAAGCTCCGGATACGATGCGACGTTTGATACGCTGCGTTTCGGTGCCGGAATTTCGCTCGGCGATCTTACGTTCGTTCGAGATTACCGAGATCCGACGCCGCTGAGCGCGCCAGTCGATGCGGGGAGCTTGCTGATCCAGGTTGCCGGAACGTCGGATCAAGTCCGACTGCACTGGCAATATTACATCGATGAGGACGTGTCCTACGGTATTGACCGGTTCGAATTCGTCGATGGAACGGTTCTAACGCGCGTGCAACTTGATGCGATCGTCAATCCAGGCAACCTCATGCTTGGAACAGACGGTGCCGAAACATTGTTCGGATCTAGTCTTGACGAACGCCTTGTGGGTCTCAAGGGCGACGATGTCCTGAAGGGCAATGGAGGAAATGATACGTACGTCTGGAATCTTGGAGACGGCAAAGACGTCTTCTCAGAGTATCAATTTTCCAGCCACGATGTTCTTCAGTTCGGCACCGGTATCCGCCCCGAGGACGTCACCTTCTCGCGCGAGTTCAACACCACCGACTTTTTGGGAACCTTCGCTTATCCGGCGAACGACTTGGTCTTCACGATCGGAGCCAACCAAGAAAAGATATTGGTCGACCAAGCATTTTACTGGAACGGATCGACTGGCGCTGCGCAGCATTCGATCGAGGAGTATCGCTTCGAGGACGGCACTGTGTGGACGGTCGCCGATCTTCAGAACTACTTCCTGACACCGACGGCGCTCAGTCAGACGATCCTGGGCTTCGATGATCACGCCGAACGTATCGATGGCGGCGCGGGCGATGACGTGCTTACGGGCTTCCTTGGCGGCGATACCTACGTTTTCAACAGGGGGTATGGCGCTGACGTCATCACGTTTGACGAGAACAACTGGGGGGAGGCGACTGAGAAAGTCGAGTTCGGTGCAGCGGTCTCTTCGACGGACATAACGATCGAACGCGTGGAGCGGATTGTAGCCGACAAATATGTCTTCGACTGGGTCTTCTCGATCAACGGAACATCCGACACCCTCACGCTGCAGACCAACGACTACGACTATGAAATAAGCGCGTTTCAGTCGTTGCAATTCCTTGGCAACGCCACGACGTGGTCGTGGAGCACGGTGAAGGCCAACTACCTATCGAGCCATCAGACGAGCGGCGATGACATCATCATTGGTTACACAGATGCCAGCATAGATACGGGCGCTGGCGACGACGTCATCCGCGTCAATGAGGCGGCGGCAGTTCGGGGTGGCGAAGGTGATGACACCTATGTCTTTGACACGTTCGATGGTCGTTTCAGCAACTCGATTATTATCACTGAAGGCGGGTTGAGCTCTGACGTTGATACGTTGGAGTTCAAGAGCGGAATACTGCCCGAAGATGTGACGCTGACCCGTGCAAGTAATGGGCTGGACCTTGTGGTCGAGCATGAACCGAGCGACTTGCGCATTGTGGTCCGCAACCATCACCAGAATGCGGCGCAAGCGATTGAGCAAATCCGTTTCTCAAATGGTGCGGTTTGGAATGCCGCTGCCATTGCGTCAATGACCGTCGGTTCTCCCGCAGAGGCCAAGCCGCTTAATGGAACAGCGGCCGATGAGACGCTGACAGGACAGAACGACGTTCCCGAGCTGATCGATGGAAAGGGTGGCAACGACCTTCTGGTTGGCGGCGTGGGGGACGATACCTACATCTTCACCACGACGAGCGGCCAAGATGTTATCTCCGAGCCGCTCGGGTCGTCCGATACGGATACGGTCCGGTTTGTCGGCATCAATTCAACGGATGTAACCTTGCTGCGGCGCGGCGTTGATCTCGTCGTAACGCTCGACGCGTCCAACGCTCTCACAATCGAAGGCCAATTCACCAGTGGCGTGACGGGGGCGTATGTCGGAGTCGAAGAACTTGCCTTCGCCGATGGAGTTGTCTGGGGCCGGAACGATATCGGCGCTAGAGCCTGGATTCAGGGAACCACGGCGGCGGAAACCCTGACGGATACGTCGGGCAATGACACGCTTGTCGGCGCCGGCGGCGCGGATACCATTCGGATATCAGGCGGAGACGACATCGTCCGATATTCAAGCGGGGATGGCAACGATACGATCGAAGACAGCTCATCTTCGACGGCGAACATTGACCGGCTGGTTCTTACCGATCTGAATGCAAGTGATGTCGAAGCGTCGCGCGTTGGGGCCGATCTAAAGGTCAAGATCGTCGGCACGGGCGAGGTCATCACCGTTGAGGATCAGTTCTACTCGGCGACCTGGAACTACGGTTTCGAGCAGATCGCGTTCTTGGATGGGACCGCTTGGAACAGGCAAGAGATATTCGATGCCGCTTGGGTTCGCGGCACCGATGCTGCCGATACTCTCGCGAGTACATCTTGGGACGACACGTACTTCGGCGGTTTGGGTAACGACACAATCAATAGCGGAGCGGGAAGCGATACATTCTTGTATCGCCTTGGTGATGGTGCCGACATCATCAACGAGACGTCCACGACCGCGAGTGAAGTCGATACGCTTAAGTTCACAAACGTGAACTCCAGCGCCGTGTCTTTGGCACACGTGGGTGTTGATCTGATGATCACAACCACTGAGAACGGTCAAACGATCGAAATCGACGAGCAGTTTTCTTCGACGACCAGCAACTGGGGCATCAGCCGCATCGTCTTCGGCGACGGAGAAATCTGGGACCTTGCTCGAATCCTCGCAGAGACTTTCTATCGCGGAACAGAAGGCGACGATAACATTGTTGGGTCCGCCTTCAATGACAACCTGGACGGCGGCGCTGGCAATGACACGCTCAATGGCGGGGCCGGTGCTGATCTGCTCATCGGCGGCGCGGGAAATGACACTTACGTCGTAGACAACGCCGGAGACATCGTTACGGAACTGCCGGACGGCGGTATCGATCTCGTCAATGCTTCGATTTCCTACACCTTGGGTGACAATGTCGAAAACCTGACGTTGACGGGCTCGGCTGCGAACACTGCCACTGGCAACGCTCTGGCAAATACACTCATCGGAAACTCGGGAGCAAACGTTCTCGACGGTGGGACTGGCGCCGATACGCTCTCGGGCGGAAGCGGGAACGACGTCTATATCGTCGATGACGCTGGTGACGTCGTGACGGAAGGATCATCGGGGGGAACGGATCGGGTCGAGTCAACAGTAAGCTATGTTCTTGGGGCCAATATCGAGAATTTGACGCTCCTGGGAGATGCGGTTTCCGGAACGGGAAATACCTTGGCCAATGTTCTGATCGGTAACGCCCAGGCGAACACCCTAATCGGCGATGCCGGAAACGATACCCTTGACGGGAGAGCTGGCGCCGACGTTCTGATCGGTGGGGCTGGACATGACGTCTATATCATCGACGATGTTGGCGACCTCATCACGGAAGCGGCAGGCGGGGGTACGGATACTGTACAATCGTCGATCAACTTCTCCCTGGGCGCGGATCTCGAAAATCTGACTCTCATCGGGGCGGCGCTGAACGGCACAGGCAACGCTGCGGCAAACGACATTATAGGAAATGAATTCGACAACACATTGGATGGTGCTGCCGGAAACGACACGCTTGATGGCGGTCTCGGCGCGGACACTCTGATCGGTGGCGTCGGAAACGATACATTTGTCATCGACAATGTATCCGATGTGGTGATCGAGAATGCGGGCGAAGGAACCGACGAAGTTGAATCGTCGATAACTTACAGCCTTGGTGCGAACGTCGAAAACCTGACGTTGACGGGTTCCGCACAAATCGACGGCACAGGCAACGCGCTGGCCAATACACTCGTGGGCAACGCTGCAGCCAATACGCTGACTGGTGGCGACGGCAATGACAGTCTCAGCGGCGGTGCGGGAGCTGACGTCCTGATTGGCGGCAGCGGCAACGACACGTTGAATGGCGGCGCAGACGCTGACCAGATGATAGGCGGAGAGGGCGACGATTCCTACACGGTTGACAATGCCGGAGACACGGTATCGGAGAACGCCAACGAAGGCGTGGACACCGTCAATGCTTCGGTCACTTTCACACTCGGGTCCAACATCGAGAAGCTTGTCCTGACAGGCTCTGGTGCCATAAATGGTACGGGGAACGGTCTCGACAACACGATCACGGGGAATTCGGGTGCAAATACGCTGGAGGGGGGCGACGGCAACGATACGCTAAACGGCGGTTCGGGGGCAGACACTCTCATCGGCGGTCTAGGCAATGATGTCTTCGTTATCGACAACGCCGGTGATGTCATCTTTGAAAGCCCCGATGAGGGGACGGACCTGGTTCAATCGTCGATTTCGTATGCGCTGCTTGACGACTTGGAGAACCTCACGCTTACGGGGTCTTCAGCCATCAACGGCACCGGAAATTCCGCCGACAACGTGATCATCGGAAACTCGGGAGCCAATACGCTGATTGGCGGTGACGGTGACGATGTTCTCGATGGCGGCTCCGGCATCGATACGATGATCGGCGGGCTCGGCAACGACACGTATGTGGTCAATGTCGCTGGCGATGTGGTGACGGAAAATGCGTCGGAGGGTATCGATACGATACAGACGACCATGAGTTCCTATTCGATCGCTTCTCTATCGAATATCGAGAACTTGACGGGACTGAGCTCCTCCGCTCTGGCGTTGACGGGCAACAGCGGCTCCAACGTCATTACGGGTAGCTCCGGAAATGACACGCTTGACGGAGGTGCAGGTGCCGATAGCCTCATCGGCGGGGCCGGAAACGATATCTACATCGTGGATGACGTCGACGATCTGGTCGTCGAGGCGGCATCCGCGGGAACCGACAGAATTCAGACCGCATTGGCAACCTACTCGCTTGCCGGGCTGGCCAATGTTGAGAACCTGACCGGCACGTCCTCAGCAGGTCAGTCGCTTACGGGTAATTCTGCAGCGAATACTCTTACCGGTTCAAGCGGGGATGACATCCTGGACGGCGGAGCTGGCGCTGACACTCTCATCGGCGGGCTTGGCAATGACGTTTATGTCGTCGATGTTGCGGGCGATGTTGTTACCGAAACCGCATCAGCCGGCACTGATACGATACAGACGGCACTTGCCAGCTATTCCATCTCGTCCCTTTCAAACATCGAGAATCTCACGGGGCTCTCGTCCACGGGTCAAGTGTTGACGGGCAATTCCGGTGCCAATGTCATTACTGGGGGAGCGGGCAACGACACGTTGAACGGCGGCGCCGGCATCGACACGTTGGTCGGCGGCCAGGGCGATGATATTTACATTGTCGATGTTGCGGGGGACGTTGTCACTGAGACGGCTGACGGCGGCAGCGATACCATTCGGACAGCTCTCGCCAGTTATTCGATTGCCACGCTAGAGCATATTGAGAATCTGACGGGGACCGCCAGCGGCGCTCAGGTACTCACCGGCAATGCCGGCGCGAATACCATTACCGGTGGTACCGGCAACGACACCCTCGATGGCGGTGCCGGTGCCGATGTGCTTATAGGCGGTAGTGGTAACGATACCTACTTCGTCGATGTGGCTGAAGACACCGTAACTGAATCCGCATCGAGCGGAACCGATACAATTAAAACGGGTCTCGCAAGTTACTCGATCGCGGCAGTGGTCAACGTCGAGAACCTCACCGGAACGTCCGCAACGGGACAGACGCTTTCCGGGAATTCACTGGCGAATACGATCTCGGGTGGTTCGGGAGACGACACCTTGGATGGGGGCGCAGGCGCCGACACGATGGCGGGTGGTCTCGGCAACGACGTTTATGTTGTCGACGTATCGTCAGACATTGTTTCCGAACTGGCGGGCGGTGGTGTCGATACGGTTCAGTCGAGCATCACGTATAGCCTTGTCGATACCGACGCCGGAGGATCGAACGGCGGCAATGTCGAGAATCTGGTGCTGACCGGGACGAGTGCGATCAATGGAACTGGAAACGGCCTAGCGAACAGCATTGTGGGGAATACGGGCGCGAACGTACTCAACGGTGGTCTCGGCAACGACATTTTGACCGGCGACCTCGGAACTGACTCGTTTGTCTTCAATTCGACGCTTGGCGCTTCGAACGTGGACGCCATCACGGATTTCTCGGTCGTTGACGATACCATTCACTTGGAGAACACGGGTTCCGGATTGTTCAACGCACTAACCTCAACAGGTGCGCTGGCTGCGACTGCATTCGTTACCGGGTCCGCTGCAGAGACCGCAGCGCATCGGATCGTCTATGACTCTGCCACCGGCGAGCTGTTTTATGATTCGGATGGCACGGGTGCTGCCGCGGCCGTGAAATTTGCGACCATTGGCACGGGCTTGGCACTAACCAACCAAGATTTTCTCGTAATTTAGATCGGAACGGTGCGCATGCCAGCAAGTAGCTCGTCGGTACTATTTCCACACCGCGACCTCGCAGGCGAGCGCTGCTGACCCGTACAATTTTCATACGGCCGGCTGCAAGCTGCGGAGAGAGACTGCCGTCTTTATTCCGAAACACGGTCAGCAGCGGGAAGACCGTTCTGTAACGGCAGCCCCTTGTCAACGATTTAGATTTTGACGGACGACGAACGACGCATCGCCATTTTGCGCGATTATGCCTTGGGCCAGGCTGGTACGCGTGCGACCATTGAGAAACTCGGCCTGCATGATTTCGGCGACTTGATCATTGAACTGGCTGCCGCCGATCTGCCGCTCGCCAAGCCGCTGGATACGCCTGCGCTTGCCGCTAACCGTGAACGGGCGCGTTCAATCCTGGTGCCGAGACTGACGCATGGCCGTTGACATCTGCCTTGTCGTCGTCGATGCAGCCCCGCTGATCACGCTGGCTGCCGCAGCATCGCTCGACTCGACTATCTTCATTACCCGGAATTGCCGGTGATCACCCCCGACGCGGTTTTCTATGAGGCAACGGCCGGGGCGGGCAAGCTGGGTGTAGGTGCGCAGGCGATTATCGACTGCTACCGCGTGAACCGCGCCAAGGTGACGATCGAACCCACGGCGGCGTTTTCGGCCGAGGGCCTTCTCTCTGAGCAGCCTGGCTACCGTCCTACGCGTGATCTCGGCGAACGTGCCGCGCTGGAGGTGGTGCGCCATGCCCACCTGCTGGATGCGCCGGAAGACAGGGCGTTGTTGCTCGGCGATGACCGTGACGTGCAGCGGCTGCTGGTGATCGACCCGGAACGCATCATCCTGCTGACCACGTGGGATTTCTTGCGACAGCTTGAGGAGACGCAGCGAATCCAATCGGCGGATGCGGTCTTCGACCGGGTGCGGGAGGCCGGCCGCAACCCGGTGAAGCGCGACTTGTGGAGCGGGCATGACCCGGAGGTTCGCGAGGCGGTCAAAGCGATCCTCGATAAGTCTGGCGGTACAAGTTCACGCCGCTAACCCATCCCGGGGACGAGGGCAGGATGCGTCCCGTCCATCAAAAGACTTAAGTTTGACTGCAATCGTACTTGAGGAGCCTGAGAAGCTCTGGACAGACGCAATTCAATCGCTAGAAACTCCACTCTTCGGAAAACGGGATGGCCCGCCGGCATGGCCTGGGCAAACCGCTGTGCGACTGGAGAAGTTGTCATGTCGCTTCGCACTCAACCGCGCGACGCCCGTCAGGACAAAGGTGGAAGTCTTGCAGCGAGGGCAACTCATATGTGCGAGGCAGACCCAGCTCGTCTTGACGCGCTGGACGGCCTGGCTCACACTTTCATCCGTTTGAAACCCGAGGTTCGCGCGATCGTTAAAGCTGAGATACGTCGTAGAATGGCGGGCAGCGCGCTGGAGGGTTTTCCCAAATTCAAGTTGGCTACCGAGCAAGACCCGGAACTCGCGAAGGAAGCGTCACGCCTGATCTTTCAAGTCATTGAGCGCATTACGGCATCGACCGAACCTGAGGCCCGCGTTCGCATTGGGGCGGAACTCATTCCAGGCGCGCCGCTCTCTGATAGAAGCATTGTGGATCCGAAGACGCATCAGAATCTGATCGCTCTACCGTCCGAGCTGTACCCATCTCGGGCCGACAAAAGCGAAAAACCCGAACATTTCCTGAAACGGGTCTGGGGCAAACTCACAAAACACCACCTCGTGTATGCCGAGCACCTGCGTCGGGCAGATCCGCATTTGTATTACGCCCTCAACTATCGAGCCATGACGCTGCAGGTCCACCTGTCGGACTATCTGTTCGAGCTGGGCGTGATGGCCCGACAGCAAATTTCAAATCCGCCGAAAGGCTTTGAGCGACAAGCCAAAATTTTGCGAAACGTGAGAACTTACCTCCGCGCTCAAACTTTGAGCAGGTCGGCTTCGCAAGAGCTATCCTCCGGTACGCGTTAGGCTTTTCTTATAACGATGCTCATTCTAGTAAGAGTCCAAATTCTAACCGTTGACTCCGATCGGTTGTTGCGCTGATATTTCGAAAGCCTCAGTCGCAAGGCTGTGACGGGAAATTCTGCACCGTACGTCAGCTTAACGGCCCTATGAATCAAGACCGGATTGCGATCATCAGGCGTTGAATGGTTTGACCTCGAAGTCGAGATCTAGAAATTCAGCGCAACAAGAGATGGTCATGACCCACACAGCCTTCATCCGGTCACTTGTGCAGCACGTTATTTTCGAACCTCAAATCAGCGGATCGCTCCCCGAACGCGGACGACAGGAGAACAATGCTTCTCCTGTCGTTCATGCGGTGCTGGCGCGTCACAAGGCTGATTCAGGTTCGAGTTATGAAAAAGGATAACGGCAGCCTTCCCTGGTATGCCCAGAAGGGTTTTTCGCGTGACGGTTTCGAAATTTCGATTGGGGGCGTTATCGCGCTCGTGTTCGGCGTCTGCGTGCTGGCAGCTTTGTTCGGTTACAACCCCCTGAAGTTGTTCGAACGGTCCGAGGGCCAGGTCACAGTACATTATGGCCCCGGTTCGATTGTGGGCGATCACAATACTGTAAACAATGGCATTCGGGAGCCAGAACGGCCGAACAGCGTCGACGGGCAGGCGGAACCACCGCTTCCGAGCGTTATCGAGCCCGAACCTGAGCGTCACCCAGATAGCGGCTTGGGCCATGCTGTTCCCCAACCGCAGGCTCCATGGGCTCCGGATGAGGAGCCGTCGGACGAAATACTATTCCGGCGCGACGTCGGTTCACCGCACATGCGAATTCGTGCCGGACGCGACGCAGGGTGCCGAACTACCCGAAGTCCAACAGAAGCTGAGATACCTCACGCAGCCGAATGCATCGGCCGGCGACATCACACTCTGCGCGATGACGAACTGCATGCAAAATCGCTAAGGCGGGGGTCGGTGATCGAGCCCTCTGGTGACACGCATGGCATCTTTCTTTTTGGGAACGTTTGCGGGGTGGGAAACGGTTTGCTCTCTCTGAATATTCCGAAACACCGCAAGTATCGGGGAGAGACCTCTGCGACGGCGCCTAGCAGCGATTTAGATTTTGACGGCTGATTAAGGTTTTCTACATACGCCCCCACCATCAGAGCGCAATATGAGTGCCTGTTGTTTTGGCGGACCTGTTCGGTTTATCGTTCCAATGCCGTACGCTTCAGCTGCTAAATGGAAGGCGGTTGGCTATGTCGAGCGTAAAGAAGATGGAAAGAGTCGCTGCGCCGGCGCTTGCCGCACCATCATGGGCGGAGGTTGAGACGATTTTGAGAGCGCGACTGAGCCGATTGCCGTGGTCGGCGGATCAGATCGCTGCAGAAATTACTTTTCAAAAGAATGCGTATGAAGATTACCAAGCGATGATGCGTCGGATTGCGGAGTTGGAGCGGCCCGTCCGGGAACTGGTGGACAAATTGCCGGAAGACGAGCGCAAAGCGATGTACAAAGAACTTGCACGCTCGACTTAAATGTCTTGTTTGCCGTTGCCGGTTTATGGGTATCCGTTGGTTAGCTAACACGCGTGCTGCCGATGGATGACCTTATAAACTCCTTATCAATTGTATCGATTTGGCGCGGGCTGGGTGCGGCCGACTTCTTCGCCCTGGGTGTTGTCGCCCTGGTGCTGGCGGGCGTTGCGATGGGTCACGGCAGCGTTCCGCGCAAACCCTTCAAACCCCGGCGGGCGTACCCGCAGCCTGTTCAAGCCGCCGGCGCGATAGACATCGCCGATCCCGTGCGGCAGATAGAATATGTTGCCCGCGTTGATTTTGAACCGCAGCGGCTCCTGAACAAGAGTGAGTACCAGGTGCTGGTGCTGCTGGAAACGGTGGTGCGCGAGCTTAACGCGGGGTTCCGCGTGATGGCGCAAACGAGCCTTGGCGAGATACTCCGGCCAAAGCAGACGAGGTACAGGTCGGACGCCGATCTGGCTTATCGCGCGATCAACAGCAAACGTGCGGATTTCGTGGTGGTCGACCGGTACGGTTTCGCGGTGCTGGCGGTTGAGTATCAAGGACACGGGCATTATCGCGAAGGCACGCTGCTGCGCGACGCCGTGAAGCGTGAGGCGTTCCGCAAGGCGGGCGTGGCTTTCCTTGAAGTTCCGGCCGAGTACGAGAAGAATCCGGTGAAGCAGGCTGTGCGTCAGGTGCTGGAACGCTGCCTGCAGGGTTCTGCGCGGCCGGCCTGAGCAGGGTTATCAGTTGGCCGAGGTCGGAGCCTTTCGTTCCAGTATGCGCCTGAGCCTGGGGGCGAACAGCAGTATGGATACAGCGAACGGTCACTCGAGGACGCCAGTTGCAGTCGTCAGAATTTCAAGAGGAGGAGGCGGGTATCCCGGGATCACGGGATCCCGAAAACCTGCATCACCGAAATCCAGTCTGCCGCCCGAAGACCTGGCGGTGACAAACGCATGCAGTTCTGCGCCAAACAGCCAATATGATTTCATTTCGTCAGCGATGGCGCGGAGCTGCGGAAGGCGCATATGGGCGAAGTGCCATGCCGTAGGGTTGGATCGTGAGCCCTTGCCGAAGGTCAGATGTGGCTGCTGTGGCAGGTTCATGATCGTGTGAGAATGGGCGAGGAAGTTCCGGTTTGTCTCCAAGACGCGATAGCCGGAGATGAAGTGGAGAATGGCGCTTTTCAGCGTTGCATCCTGTTCATTGTCCACCTCCGCCTTCAGAATATCGATGCGCTTATGGTTCGGCAGGGAGTTGAACAGCTTCAGTCCGACATCTCCCGCGGTTCCAACATAGTGGTTGAAGAGCGTGAACAAGCTGAACTCAAGCAGATTGTACGTGGCAATGATAACGCCCAACGCGTGCAGGTGGTCGTGCTGTCCGATATGAAAGGATGGATCCGGCCATTCCTCCACTTGGAATCTCCTAAACTTGCACGCGCCTGAAAGAAACGTTTCCGCTTCCTTTCAAGCTAGAAGATGCGCGCGGCTCGACCGAAATCACGACGTCTTGATTGAAGGCTGTGAGGAACGTGATCAGCCGGTCGATGGAATATTCGCGGAAGTGACCTTTGAACAGCCGGGATACCTCCGGCTGGGAAATGCCCATGACCTTGCCAGCTCTGGCCTGGGTAAGTTTCCGGGCCTGTGTTAGCCGGTAGAGTTCGGCAACAATCTGCGCCTTGAGCATGTGAGCGTTGGCGTCCGGCAGACTAAGGTCGGCGAAGACGTTGCCAGTGGACTGGTGAACCTTGGTCTTGGCACGGCTCATTTGCGGCCCTCCTTCTTTCGTTCGTCGTCGTCGTCTTCTGCGTCTCTAAGACGGCTCTTGATCAGCTCCACATCGCGCGGCGGCGTTTTGATGCCCTGCTTCGACTTTTTCTTGAAGGCGTGCAGAACGTAAACGGCCGTAGTCAGTCGGACCGTATAGACAGCCCGGTATGTATCGCCGTCGTGGTCATCGAATAGCTCGACCACTCCACCGCCAACACCTCTGAACGGCTTCGCCGATGGTGGATGTTCGCCGATTTGTGCGAGGAACAGCCCATGTCCGAACTGATATCGCACCTTGTCTGGAAATTCAGAAAGGTCGTCGCGGCTGGAAGAAACCCAGCGGAGCGGCCGTATCGGACGAGGTAAGCGAGCCATCCACGTTTATTATGAGTAATTACTCATGAGGCGTCAAGGGGTGCGTGGTATTGGTGAACGCGGACAGCCGCTAGAGCGACGGATGATTGAAGTGACCGAACTGCTGGATAGGGAGCAATGAGGCCGTCACCCGGGTCAGCATGTGTACTGGAGCGGCTTCCGTGCGAAAAACGTACGAATGAACGGGTGCTGGACGATCGGCGGGAGCGGGCATTGCACGAAACGTCGTTGTTGGGCGTTTGGATGGTCTGTGGTGAGCTGGTGCACGACCGCTCCCGCCTGCAGCGTTGTGGACAACGCAAGGAGTGGCGGTGACGTCACGTGAGTCGGTGCGGCACCATGGGGATATTTCGAAGAGATATTGGAATGATTGCAGATCAGGGAATATTTGAATGGCGATGTTGGAAGGGCGGGCTGCGCAGCCTGCTGGGGGTTATGATCGGCTGATTGGATGGCTGGATGAGGGGCATTCCCTCTGGGAACGAGCGAAACTCAGCACGGACGACGGCGATGTGAGCGCGGCGCTTGGTAAGGCGCTGAGGGTGCTTTTCCGAGTATATAAAGAGTCAGAGAGCTTCGAGCCGTCGATGGCGCGGCAACTGCGTCAGGCAGCACGAGAGAACTTCGCCCGCTGCGCATTGGGAAGCTTTCACGGCATTCGCAACCGCGCGAGGAAGGTCCGCACGGGTGAAAAGCTTCATCCGGCTGCCGAGGATGCGGTGCAGGTGTTCGCGCGAAGCGGGGCGACGAGCCCGCTCGAGGGATACTGGGACCTGCTGGCGGCAAGCTCAGCGGGATACTTGAGGACCGGGAGACTGGAGGCGGGGCATGTCTGCGAGGTGCATCCTGCCGGCCTTGTTGTGAGGGTTCGCAAACGGCGCGTGTTCATACCGATTGGTTTGGTTCCGGGTTACTTCGGGAGCAACTGGTCGGATGCTGTGGCGTATGAAGCGGGCGGGCTGTTTGCGCGAATGCGCGATGAGGTAATGGGGCAGAGCGTACTGTTCGCGTGTTTGGGATTGGGAACCGGAAGCGAAGCGGATGACCTGACACGGAAGCATGGATGCGACGCGCGCGGTACGTGTCGGGGCAGCAAGTATGTTGCCCAGGTGTTTGACCGACTGGTGCATCCCGCGCCGTTGGCTTGGGATGACGGCCCGAGGCGCAATGTGTGGACTGTGAACTCCAATTCGTTCGGCGCGATGGTGCTGCCGGAACGGGTGCAGAATGCCGTTGTGTGCAGTGGCTACACGAGAGACGTGAGCAAGAGTTTGGGGCTCGGTCGTTTGACGCTGCTGCAGGTTTGGCCCGGTGTTCCCTGGCAGTCGGATATTGAGTGGCTGGCTGAGAAGCTCATTCCGGGGGCAGTGGTAACTGCGGTGGGCGTGGACTCGGTGACAGTGGGTGTTCCTGAGGTACTGAGGAATGAGAGCGCGGGGAGCATCTCGATAATGGGCCACATGCTTGCGCCGTATGGATTAAGAGTGAAGACGGTACCTGGTGGCGCTCAAGGAAGCTCGGGGATCTTCGCATAGGGCAGCATGGCGCGAGAGCCGTAGGCGTTGAAGTGTGCGGCGTCTTTGTAGAGAAAGGCGCCGCCTTCAAACAGGGTACAGCTGTCCGCTTTGCAGACGTCCAAGCCTGGCAACCAGGTTGACACGCCCGCCTGCTCTTTTCGCTTCAGCAAGGCGTTTGCGCGCGCCATCTGCGTGAGCGCCGCTTCGAATGGAATGGCGCACGCCTGAGAGGCTGTCGTCGCGGGAAGATGGGCGATGACGCATCGGATCGGCAAGGCGACCGGGAAGTGAGGGATTGGGCCGACCAAGAGCACCTTGATACCACGCTCTTTGAAGAGGGAGATCATGGTGTCGAGCACGTCTTCGAAGCGGGGCGTGGCGTTGGGGGGAGCGCCGGGGAAATCGAGGATGCGGCTGTTGGCGAGTTCATAGCGCGCGACCCACTTGTCCCAAAACACACTGACAACGGCGAGTTTGAGATTGGGATTGCGGTCGATGAACGCGCGGGCGGCGTGGAGATAGAGTTCGCATTCGCGCTGCTTGGCGGCGGGCGAGGCTGGGACGGCGTAGCCGGGAAAGAACGGGCATCCTCCGTTGGTGACCTGCCGGAAGGCGAGTTTCCGTTGCTGTGCCACGAGCGCGAGCAACGGTGTCCAATGGTCGGCAAGAGAGTCGCCGAAGAGGGCCATGTCGTAGGATTGGCCCGGTTTGAGGGGACGGCCGTATGTGCAGTATTCGGGGTTTTTGAAGACGTGGTCATAGCCATCGCAGCCGCTGCGTTTGGGATTTCCGCTGACCATTTGTTGGAGGACGGCCCGCGCGTCCGCGTCGTAGCGCGCGGGGAAACCTTTGCCGAGTTTGAGCGCCATGGCGGCGCCGATGCAGAGGAGCGTGGCGGCGAGGGCCGCAAGTATGAAGGCGGGATCTGTGCGGAGGCGCGTTGCGTGGGGGTGTCGGAAGGGTTGCTCGACGAAACGCCAGGAGAGGTAAGCGAGCGCGAGTGATGCGGCGACCGCAACGGCAGCTTCGGAAGCGGTGAGGGGACGTTCTAGGTAGTATGTGGCGAGCGCCAACACGGGCCAATGCCAGAGATAGAGTGAGTATGAGATGCGCCCCAGCATCACGATGGGCGCGGCGGTCAGCAAGGGCGTGAGAGTGTTGGGGCCCGCAAGCGTGCATGTGATGAGGATGAGGGTGGCCAGTGTCGGGGCGAGCGCCCCCAGACCCGGATAGGGGACGGTTTCGTTGAGCAGGATGAAGCTGCCCGCGAGGGTGGCGAGGGCGAGTACGCACCCGAGCGAACGGACGGGGCGGCGGAGTGCAGCTGCGCCGATGATGGCGAGCGCGGCTCCGGCGAGGAGCTCCCAGGCGCGTGAAGCCAGCGAGTAGAAGGCGTGATGCTCGTGGGTGCGCAGGGTTATTTCCGAATAGGTGAGGGATGCGATAACGCCGATGGTGGCGAGCGCGATGAGTGCTGTTCGGGAACGCCGGGTGAAGGCGAGAATCAGAAGGATTGGCCATGTGAGGTAGAACTGGTCTTCAACCGCGAGCGACCATGTGTGGAGAAGGGGCTTTTCCTGCGATTGAGCTGAAAAGTAACCAGCCGTGGTCTCGAGGAACACGTTGGCATACATGAGCGTGGAGGCGAGCAGGTTTCGACCGAGATACCAATAGGCGTCGGGCATCAGGATGAAACCCGCCGCAAGAGTGAGCGCGATGAAACAGGTAACGGCGGCGGGCAGGAGACGGCGGGCGCGGCGGATGTAAAACGCCTTGAGGGAGAATGTACCGATGTGGAGGTCGTGAAGTATCTGCCGGGTGATGAGGAAACCGGAGAGGGCGAAGAACACGTCCACGCCCGAGAAGCCTCCGGGTAAAAGGGTGGGCCAGGCGTGGAAGGTGACAACCGCGGCTATCGCGATGGCTCTTATTCCGTCAAGCGCAGGTATATGGGGGCTTTGGGCGCGGTGGCCGGTGGAGGCGTTGGTGCGCCCCTCTGCGTGCCACAGGCTGATAGGCCGGTCGCGTGAAACGATGTCGAGGTTGTTTGTCATGGAGGGCTTCCGGGGCGCGCGAAACAGGCCAGCCGCTGACGGAAGCGGCTGGCGTTGTTGATGGTTGGCCGGGGGGGAGCGGTTAGGTTTTGCGCGTGGCTTTGTGGATGGCTTTGGAGGTCTTGAAGCCAAGCTCGGCGAGGCCGGCGGCCCACATGCCGAAGGCCGTGGTGAACAAGGGTAGGGCGAAGATGATTCCGATGATCGTAAAGCTTAGAAGGAGCGCGATCAGAAAGACGAACGTGCCCGTGATGAGCTTGCCGATGCCAGCCATGTGATTGGTTCCCCCGCTATTCAAAACGGGCGGAGTGTGGCGGAACCGGACAAGGGAAGAAATGCAATGAAACAAAACCCCTCACTATAGATGCGCGAGACCCTGTTAGGATTTTTGCGGGGGTTTTCGTTTGGGTTTGAGCGCGGTCTTGCTCACATGGGTTCTGCGGAAATCGGATGGGCGGCAGCCGAACTCGCGTGTGAACATTTGTGCGAAGTGACGGTCGTCGTCGTAACCTGCGCGTTGGGCAACGTCGCGGATCAACATGCGCGTGTGGATCAGGAGGTGTCTGGCGAAGTGTAGGCGGGTGATGCGGATGATTTCGCCGGGGGGCGGGGCATTGAGTTTTTGAAGTTCGCGGAAGAGCGTTGCCTTGCTGATGTTGTCGAGGCGGTTGGCGAGATTGTCGAGGGTTAGGCGGCTTTCCTTGATGGCGGTGTGGTGGGTGGTGTTTTTGCCATTGCAGGAGGCATCGCGCTTGATGGCGTCGAGGATAAGCCATTCCTCCTCAACCCAGTGGCGCGTGAGTTCGTAGACGCGGGCCAGAAATGGGGATGTTGGCGAAACGATCGGCTCCATGGGGGGAAACGGCGGGGTGTCTTGGGCCGGACGTTTGTATGATTTGGGCATAGGGGCAATGGATGTGTCTGATATGGCGGCATCTTTTGAATGGCCTTTGATTGGCGCAAGCGGGTTTGACCTGATTGATCTGAAACCCCCTGAGAATGATGTCATTGGCTATGGTCCAAGGCGTTCGAAACGCTAGTGAACGGTGTCTTTGCTTCGCGCTGTTTCGGCGCCGATTCGTTCGACGGCGGCACGGAAGCCGTCGGGGTTGAGCCAGAGCCACGCGAACAGAATGAGTCTTGGATCGCTGTTGCCCTTTGCCTGGTTGCAATCGTAACAGGCGAGCACGGTATTCTTGGAGCCGCGCGAGCCGCCTTTTGAGATCGGTATGAAGTGGTCGCGGCTGGGAGCGTCGGGATGGGGCGGGCACTCGCCGTAGTCGACCGTCTTGCCGCAATAGACGCAGCGGCCGTGGAAGCGGGCTATCAGGGTTTCGATCTTCACGAGGCAGGCAATCCATGATTGGTCGCGCGCAAGGGTTTTGCGCGGCGTTGCTTCTAGGTTTGTGCGTTGTCGTTGTGGTGTGCGCGAAGGGCGCGTGCGCTGGATTGTCGGGGGGCGGTCAAGGCGCGATGGAGGCCGAAATTGGTCAAACCTCAGGCGCGGTAATCTGCACCCTCACGCGCGGTCATGGTCGTTTTCAATGGGGAGGAAGGTGTCCGGGTCAGAGGGTGGCGTTGTGACCGCAGCAAGCCGTTGGGCGTGAGCAAGCTCGAAGATCCTTCGTCTTGTTCCTCGGATGGCTTTGCGAAGGTCGGCTGAATCGATGGCTGTCGTGGAGGCCAGCTCCCGGAGCGATATGTTATGGTGTTGGGCAAACGCCAGGACATTGCTCCAAACCTGTTCGGAATGGGTGGCGCTTGAACGATAGAAGGACCATTCCCGCATTTCATCATCGGTGAGGCCGCGCAGTAACTCGCCGGCGGAAATATTGAGGCTGCTGGCCAATTCCGTGATGGCCGAAACTGAGATCTCAATTCTGGCTTGGCTCAGGGCCGTGGAGATGCGGGCCTTTCCGTTTAGTGCGTCGCGCAAGTGTTTGCCGGTGAGGTTCAGCCTGTGCAGGTGGAACGCCAAGCGAGCCTCAAGGCTCTTGGGGTCTTGGCCATCGGCCAACAAAGGCCATTTGTACGGCAGTCCGTCGTGCTTTCTTTCGAAAGCATATGAGACGACGTGCAAGGACGGCTGCATCGTTGCTGACAGGTGCGTGAGTGTGCAAACGTATGCGCCGCTATGCTTGGGGTAGTTGACCCCTAAAGCCGGGCTTGCCCAGGCGTCGACGGAAATCAGCGCTAAGCTCCAGCAGCACCGCGTGATGAGTTCTTACGGTGTTGTGGTGGGCCACGAGGGCTGGGTAGTACAAGTTGGTGTTGAGGGGCTTTAAGCCAACGGCCGATGGCGAAGCTTGGGCATCGGGACGGGGTCCTCAAAAGTCGTACGAATACGTACCCTTTTGAATATGGTACTGTATCATCAAGAGCGCTGTCTTTATGGCGTTCTCGGTCGCTACCTTGCGATTGTTGTTTTTCGTGTTCTTATCCAGAGCGGTTTTATCTGCGCAAAGGTCGCTGATGCCCCTGATAGCGTAGGCCCTGACGTTGGTTTCTAATTTTGAGAATTGGGCCACCGCTTTAAAGAAGCCGTAGGATTCCATGTCGACCGCGAGTGGCGGCTCGTCATCCCAACGGCATCGTTCCTTGAAACCGTCAGGATCATTCAAGAAGTAATAATCAAAATCGACCCAGTCGTTCTTTTGTTTCAGATAACTCGTATACGTCTCGGAATCGACCACCCAACTGGACCCAAGCAAGGTGCCCAACTTTAAAGGGTAAGGGAGCTTCTCCTTGTGTTCGTTGGCATCCTTGACGAAAAGCGCGCCGGTGTTGTCAGGGTCTGGATGATAAATCTGGTCACGTAGGAAGCGGATAGCGTTGTCGCCGTAGACAAGGTCGCGGTCGTCGACGGCGATTTTATCGTCGAGAGGACCGACTGGATGAGTTCGGCGTGCACCGGTGCTGATGTGTTTTTCACGGAGTGTTGCGTCGATACGTACGACATCACGTCCGTCGAGGTGATGGATTTTGTCGGGAGAGTAATACTTGACGAAGTTGCTTACGATAACGTGCCCTAGCCCGACACTGCCCGCGTCCAAGGAGCCAGATATTCCGACGAGCAGCGCGATATCGGGGGCCAATTGACCGCCTTTTTGGAAAGCGGTGCCGACATGGGCGGCACTAATGATGTTCCCCATTCCTTTGATGAGGCTTACTTCTATGCGATAATCGTTGCCTTGGTAGCGCTTGAGATTATAGTGAAACTTTGTGCTGCCCCTTGGCATTTCAAGCTTGGGAGGGGCCGCAAAACTTCCATGGCGCTCCATCTCGTCAATGGCATACGTCATCTCTTCAGAGAGGGCGACAAAAATGGCATATTTTGACATCAACTAAGTCCGGAAGAGTACTTCGCCCCCAGTCACAAGGGACTTCAAACGGAAATCCGCCGCGATATCTCCGAATGGCACGTCTCGGATATCCGCCAAAGCATTTTCGTCATTCAGCTGATATTCAACGTTCACACAACCGAAGGAGATTGAGGTGATGAGGACCGGGGACAACGCGGTACGGACAAGGGCATCTCGAAAATAAAGCGGGATCAGAGCCTCACGGTCGTTGATTGTGAGACGTCGAGACGCGCCTGGCGATTTTTCCCCGAGCACGCCGCTGAGATCGAACGGCAATATGTCGAAGGCTGCGAGAAGGACAGGTTCTTTCGGCGGGCTGTCTGTGGGCGGGTCGAGGCGAGTACTACGCTGCCCCATGAGGTAGGCGGCGAGAAAGGCCTCTACGAAGGAGGCTGGTTCTGCCGGGCGCTGATTGGCGCGGTAAATAAGTGTGCTTGCGAGGCGTTCGAGGGAACGACGTTGCCTGCGCGAGACGCGGCTTTCGTCAAGAAGGTCAATTAGGGCAGCTGCTTCTTTGCGTTCTAACAGCATCCCTCCGCCTCCGATTCGTTAGAGAAAACAATAAAAGAGGAAAGTAGGGCGGACAATGGTGTCGCCGCAGAATAGGTGACGCGTAACTGGGCAGCAACAAGTTCCCCATTGGATTGTGGCAAAGAGCCGAGGAAACGCGGCAATGCGTATCAGCGCGAGACGTGTTTGACGACCCCGGCTTATCGCTTAGGCCGCCCGGAATGATCCTGAAGGTCGTCGGCTTTGACTTTCGCGTCATGTTTTGGCTCTTTGTCTTGCTCCGCTTTTCTGTAGGCCGACAGCCGATTGTCGAAGCCAACGAGTTCATGGAGCGCGGCCCGTTTTTCTTCCAACAACGCAGCACCTTTTTCGGTGACGGCGTAGAGCTTGAGGGGAGGTCCTGAAAGGGATGGGGCTTGTCCTGTCCGTTCAATTACGCCTTGATCCAGGAGTCGCTGTAGTGTGCCGTACATTTGAGCGGTGTTGACGTCGATGTTCTCCCCTTCCAGGAATTCGTAGATGGCAAGTCCGCTCGCGCTCAATCCAAGGTGGTTGATGGTACGACACAGGCGGAAGGTGTAGTCACCCATTTTGGCGGCACCGCCGCGCGGTGTTTCAGGCCCGTCGAGTGCGGTGGACGCCCTAGTTTTTTTCATCTTGATGTGGGTACGCGTGATTTTCGAACAAAGTACATTCACGGATCGAGAATTCCTTGCAAAGATCGTGCTCGTTGATCAGCTTTAGAAGCTGACTCCGGACAACATTCTTTTCCGTAAGATCAAAATACTTCGCATAGTAAGTAACCCGAAGGTGGGGTCGACGCATCGACGCAACGTCGAATGCAAAGCATGTGTAAGTGTCGATAATGCGGTTGAAGCTTGAGATGTACCGGGCGTAGCGGAGCCTCGGTTCAAAATCGAACACGCATTCGATTGTGTGGGCAGGATCAACGTTTTTGAGGGCCGACGAAGAATAGACGCGGTCACCCATCGGGGCGTGCCGTAGTTCGCTGAGCATGCGCTCTATGGTGTCGACGTGCGTCATCAAGGGGGTCGTCAATACTCGGACTATAAAACCACAGCGTGTCCGCGCCGTATATTCGGATGGTGCTGTTTTGTGCAATCTAGGGGATAGGGGATGGTGTGGGGAAGGTGAAGGCTTCGACGCCTGAGCCGCCGCCGAAGGTTTGGGGTTTTAAGAACGTATCAATCGTCAACGGCGTTGGGATTGCATCCCTGAAACCGGAGGCGCGTGCGCGGCACGCGGCCCTTGGCGCGACCGCAGTGGCCGGGCAGCCTCGCGTAGATGGGGTGAGATCGGCGAGACGTGCCGGATTGAGGTGGTGTGCAGCCGAGTAGGCCCCGGTGCGCGAGCGACGGATCGGCGGTGATGCTCAAGAAAGCATCAGCCTTTTGGTGTCCAGGGGCTCTGACTGAATCTTGTACGAATGAAGAGAGTGGCAGAGCGGTGGGTGTATCACCCATCATGCCGACGTGGTTGGAGAGTCGACGCGCGTAGTGACGTTGCCGGGGCAGGGTCCCGGCAAGAGTGGTGTTGGGAGCGTTCCCCATAGCGTGACGGCCGAGCAGGCGCTTCTCGGCGCTATCATGGTCAATAACCGCTTCTACGATGACCTGTATGGCCGCTTGGACGCGGATCACTTCTACGTTCCGATGCACGGTGCGGTGTTTTCGGCGATCGAAGGGATTATCAACGGCCGCGGCGGCGAAGCCAATCCGATCACCATTCGACAATGGCTGCGCGGCACGCCCTTCGATGCCGATGAGAAACTATTCCCTCATCTAACGAGCCTTTTCGAGAACGCGGCGTTTGCAGGCGATGCGCCGAGTCTAGCGGATGTAATCCTCACGGCTTACCGGCAGCGGCAACTGATGGGGCTTGCTGAAAGTGTCTACGTCAACGCGCGCGGGGCGTCCCGCGCTGAAGACGTGGAGGGCGTGCTGGAATCGGCCGGGGCTGAGTTGTTTCGGCTGACGGAGGCGGGAGGAACGAAGGGTAGTGCGCGCGGTATGCGCGAAAACCTTTTGGGGGTTATCCGACAGGCCGACGCGGCAAAGAAGAGCGGCGGGGGCATTTCAGGGGTTGCGACAGGGTTTTGCGATCTTGACCGGGTATTGGGGGGCTTGCAGCGCAGCGACCTCGTGATCCTGGGCGCGCGGCCGAGCATGGGTAAGACAAGTCTGCTCTTGAATATTGCTCACGCGGTTTCGGGACGTGCACAGCGTGGAGAGCGCAACGGGGCGGCGGTTGCCGTGTTCAGCTTGGAGATGAGCGCGGAGCAGTTGACGCAACGGATGCTGGCGGCGGAGGTGGGGCTTGTGTCGCAGAACGTGGGCAGCGGACAGTTTAGCGATGCCGACATGGAGCGGATGCTGGTCGCGGCCGACAATCTGCAGAAGCTTCCGCTCCATATCGACGATACGCCGGGGCTAACGATCACGGCGTTACGCTCGCGGGCACGCCAATTGAAACGCAAGCATGGAATAGGGCTTATTGTCGTTGACTACCTGCAACTGATGAGCGCGCCGATCAAGGGCGACCACAACCGGGTGCAGGAAATCAGCCAGATCAGCCAGGGCTTAAAGCAGGTGGCGCGGGAGCTGGATGTGCCCGTGCTGGTGGCGAGCCAATTATCCCGGCAAGTGGAAAGCCGTGACAACAAGCGGCCGCAGCTGTCGGATCTGCGGGAGAGTGGCAGCATCGAGCAGGACGCGGACGTGGTGTTGATGCTCTATCGGGAGGATTATTACTTGTCGCGGAGCCTGGGCGCGCAGGAGGAAAGCGGGGCGGTCGGTGTTTCAGAGCGAGCGAGAGTGTCGGAAAACCGCGAACGGCTGGAAAAGGTGCGGGGAATTACGGAGGTGCTGGTGAGCAAAAATCGCAAAGGGCCGACCGATACGGTGCGGTTATTGTTCGATGGCGCGACGACGACTTTCCGAAGTTTCTCGGCGCGGTAGTCGGACGGCGGCGGTGGGGCCTAGGGTATCCGTGTTCCAAGCATGATCTTGTAGCCAAACTTCAGAAGCTTCCCCCGAGCGCGCGCATGATCGCGCTGAGCACGATTAAGCGGGACATTCTTCGTCTCCAATAGCGAAGACCCCTTCTGCTTCGGCAGGAGGGGTTTTGGCGTTGGATGGTGAGTTAGAGGGCGGGCATGGTTTGGGACGCTTCTGCTGTGTCGCTATCGGTTTCGCGCATGTCGTCCTCGTCGCGGTCGTGTCCGGTATAGGCTTTTTTGCCCATGGCTTGTTCG
>CAZYXX010000010.1:0-69723 GCA_964651805.1 uncultured Hyphomicrobium sp.
CCTTCGTCTTGGCGTTGAAGGACTTGCAGAACTCCATGATGTTGACGCCGCGCTGACCGAGCGCAGGTCCGATCGGTGGCGACGGATTGGCCGCCCCGGCCGGCACTTGGAGGTTGATGTAGCCGTCAATTTTCTTCGCCATTCTTTCCCCTTCTCCACTGTCGGGTCACGCGCCTTAAAGGCTTGTGCGTGTCCCAGGGTTAGCGGTCCAACGGGCCTAAGTTCTCAATTGAGAACACTGAGGCCCTCCCGCACATCACCGCACCGAAGGCGAACCCTTCGTCGCGGTACCCGGCGGTCACCCGCCGAATTCCTTCACTGTTCAATCGCGCCCGATCCCTCAGCTCGCGACCTTCTCAACTTGTCCGAACTCCAACTCCACCGGCGTCGGCCGGCCGAAAATCGAAACCGCGACTTTCACGCGGCTGCGCTCCTCGTCCACTTCCTCCACGACACCGGTGAACGAAGCGAACGGGCCGTCCGCAACCTTGACGTTCTCACCAACCTCGAACGTGATCGTAGGCTTCGGCCGCTCGACACCTTCCTTGACCTGGTCGAGCATACGCAACGCTTCGGCCTCGGGTATCGGCATCGGTTTGTTGTCGGCGCCCAGAAAGCCCGTCACTTTCGGCGTGTTCTTGATCATGACGAACGCCGCGTCCGTCATCTTCATTTTGACGAGCACATACCCGGGAAGGAACTTGCGTTCCGTCTGGATCTTGCGCCCGCGCTTGATCTCGACGACGTCTTCCGTCGGCACCACGATCTCTTCAAAGAGATGATCGAGGCCGCCAGCCTTCGCGCGTTCGCGGATCGCATCGGCGACCTTGCGCTCAAAATTCGTGTAGGCGTGCACGATGTACCAACGGGTACCCGGCACAGTCTTTTTTTCTTCGCGTTCTTGCGCGACAACCATCGTCGAAGGCCCTCTAGTGGCTCACTATCGGTTCAAAACCGGATGCCAATTTTTGGCTGTCAGCTACCGAACCCCAGAACGAAACGAACGAGGTAACTCAGCGTTTGGTCGACAAGCAAAAAGAAAATACTGGCGAAAGCGACCATGATGAGAACCATCACTGTCGTCACCCAAACTTCTTTCCAAGTTGGCCAAGTGACCTTGGCGACTTCTTGCCGGACTTCTTGAATAAACTGAAGGGGATTTAACTTCGCCATCAAACTACAATCCGTCCGCCAATGCGACAACCTGCCGCAACCGACACCCTCCGCTAAAGAGGCCGGCCGACAGGTCAAACCAGAGCGAGGCTGGCAGGGGCGGAGGGTCTCGAACCCCCGACCTTCGGTTTTGGAGACCGACGCTCTACCAATTGAGCTACACCCCTAAAACGCGACATGAGCATAAGCTCTTACCGCCGTGCCTCTTTCGGGGAGCGCTTCCTTAGCCCATGTCGGGTGGCTTGTCAGCACCGTCAAGGGCTTTTTTTAACCCTGCCGGTTTGCGGTGGTGGAATGGGCCTAAAAGCAGCCGAACTTAGCCCGGCGTGCCCGTCCAGGGCCCTCCGGTGGCCACGTCACCCGGCGTGATCGGCTCGACCACGACCGCTGACCCGTAGGCGAGCACTTCCGTCACGGCCGCGGCGATCTCGTTAGCGTCATAGCGCATGGCGAGCACCGCATTCGCGCCCATCTCCTTGGCGTGCTGGATGAGGAGATCGAAGGCCTCCTGGCGCGTCTGCTCGGCGAGCTTCGTGTAAACGGTGATGTTGCCGCCGAAAAAGATCTGGATCGCCGCGCCGATGTTGCCGACGACCGATCGCGACCTGACCGTAATGCCGCGCACCACGCCGAGCTGGCGGACGACCCTATAGCCCGGCAGGTCGTTGGTGGTGACGACAATCATGCCGTGCCTCCGAACTTGGCTGCGCATGTCGAGCGTCGCGGCCAGGCCAGCCCCACGCCGTTCGACACAAAGAAATGGAGCGGATGATGGGAATCGAACCCACGTATGCAGCTTGGAAGGCTGCCGTTCTACCATTGAACTACATCCGCAGCGACCGGACTGTTAGTCGGTTTCCGGCGCGGTGTGAAGCCCCGCCGGACGCCTCAGTGCTCTTTGCGCGCGTCGCGCAAGGCAGACATGATCGGCGAGTGAAACTCGCGCTGATAGAGCACGAACGTGACGACGAGCGTAGCTGCGAGAAACAGCAGCGGATCGATAAACCACGCCATGAGCGGAATGGAAAAATAATAGGCACGCACCCCGTTATTGTAGCTTTCGCCAGCAAGCGCCGCGACTTGCCCAGCCGCTTGCACGTATCTTACGCGCTTGGCCGTATCGGTCCCGTGGGCCGGCATGCCGCCGACCAGAATCGAAAGCACGTTATACTGCCAGGCCGACCACGTGAACTTGAAGAAGGCGTAGACGAATACCAGGATTAGAATGAGAGCTTTCGCCTCGGCCAGCACCGGGTCCTGGGGCGCGCTGAACGGCAGCTGCGCAACGAGCTCCGCCACCTTCGGGGCTGTCCCCAGCAGCGCCACCAAACCACCAAGGATGAAGACCGTTGTCGAGGCGAAAAACAAAGCGCCGCGCAGTAAGTTGCCAAGCAATGTCGCATCCGCAATGTGACTGTCGCGTTCCGCCATGCGCGCGATCCAACCGTGACGGAACGTTTTCACCATCGACATTAGACTCGGCCTGCGCGCATCGAAACTGCGCGCCGCCAGGTGATAACCGGGCCAGCAGACGAGAAACAAAGCGAGCGCGACGATGTCATAGACCGTCATGCCGTGAAACATCGCGCGTCCCCATCCCGTTCGATCTCCAAAGTCCCCTCATCGCAGGGACGCACAAGATTTCAAGACGCCCCTGGTCGCAGGGACGCTGTGGCCGACAGATCGACAACGGACAAAAAACCGGCTTTCAGGGCAAATCCTTTTGACCGGCGCTTGCGACAAGTCATCCGGCAGCTATCTTGTACCCAATCGACTGCAATGCGCATCACGGGGAGGTTGCCATGATACTTGGTCTGTCGATCGAAACCTTCACGCAGTTGCACGTTATCCTGAGCCTAATCGGCATCGCCACCGGTATCGTCGTCCTCATTGCCATGTCGTCCGGGCGTTACCCGGCCGGTCTCACCGGTGTGTTCCTATTGACCACGCTGCTGACCACTCTGACCGGCTTCTTCTTCCCGACAGGCGGACTGACGCCGGCCCAGATCGTCGGCTACATCTCGCTTGCCATCCTGATCGTGGCCCTGCTCGCGCTCTACATCTTCAAGCTGAACGGGCCGTGGCGCTGGCTCTACGTCATCACCGCAGCGGCGGCGCTGTTCCTCAACGTCTTCGTCGCGATCGTACAATCGTTCCAGAAAATCGAATTTCTGCAGCCGCTCGCGCCGACGCAGTCCGAGCCACCCTTCCTCGCGGCCCAAATCGTCGCGCTCGCTCTTTGCGCGCTTCTGGCCGTGCGCGCACTACGCCGTTTCTACCCTTAGGCGTCGTCGTCCTGCCCGATCGACGCACGGATCTTCTCAAGCGCTGCGGCTTCGAAGCGCTCGATGTTCGCCCATGCATCAGAGCACCCGTAGTTCACGTGATTGCCGCCCCTGAACGCACACAGAAAATGTGAACCACCACCGAGAAAAGCCATCCTGTTCGCCTCCGAAGTGAACACCATCGTCGTAGCCTGATCGCTCTTGCGCACCACCGGCATCACGTAGAGGTATTCGACCAGACCGACGCTCTCTATGTCTGTCAGAAGCCCGGCGACATGAGAGCCCAGATCGTGCGTGCGAACGCACGTCGCATCACCGATAATCGGTAACGGCATTATGGGTCCTCCGAAATGTAAGTTGGGTCGGGATTGCGCGCCGCGAACTGTTACGGCATCACCTTCGCAATGCGTTAGACGGCGGAAGGATAGACAAGCTTGGCGGATAGCCTGGAACAGGTGATCCTGGTTGATGAAGCGGACCAGGAGACTGGCGCGGCCGAAAAGCTCGAGGCTCATCGCGACGGGCTTCTGCACCGCGCCTTTTCGATCATGATTTGGGATCGCCACGGTCGAATGCTTCTGCAAAAGCGGGCAATCGCCAAATATCATTCTGGCGGGCTCTGGACGAACGCCTGCTGTGGCCACCCGCGCCCGGGCGAAACGCCGCCGCAAGCCGCCACCCGCCGCCTCAAAGAAGAGATGGGCTTCACCTGCCCCATCGAGCCCATCGGCTTGTTTCGCTATCGTACCGAAGTGGATCGCGGCCTGACCGAACACGAACTCGTGCATATTTATCGAGGCAGCTACGACGGCCCCATCCATCCCCACCCCTACGAGTGCGATGGCTACGCCTGGATGCCGCCACAGGATTTCCGTATCGGTGTCACGCAGGCACCCCAACGCTATACGGCATGGTTTGCGAAATACGTCGCAGCCGATTGGCCCGTCACGCCGGGCACCCTTTGAAGCCCGTTACTCAAGCCAGTTGGCTCCGCGTGAGTGGAACCGGCGGCAGGCCACCGGCGTTCTCTCCAGCAACAAGATCTATCGCTGGGAGGTTGTCGCCATGCGCTACGTGGTTCTCTGGCTCGCCGGTGTTCCGATCGTCGGAATCATCGCGTTGCGTCTGCTCGGTTTTATCTAACGTCTGACGCGGCGGCCGCGGCCCACGACCGCTCTCACCGTTCTATTCACGACTGAACCCTGCCTTTCGCGCCTGACAGGAATGTGGTGGAGAGGGCTGGATTCGAACCAGCGTAGGCGAAGCCAACGGATTTACAGTCCGTCCCCTTTAGCCACTCGGGCACCTCTCCGTCCGCGCCCGCGACAAGTCGCAAACGAAAGCGCCCTGCCGGAGCCGGCAGGGCTTGCACCGCGTTATGTTCATGGCCCCCTTTCCTGTCAATCGGAAAAGCGGCAAGGTCCGCGCCCGACAGCCGTCAGGCCTTGAGGCTCGGAGAGTATCCACCTGAAAAAGCACCCCACGAAAGCTGCGTCACGCGGCAAGGCCGCACCCATAGGCGGCACCGACGCCCATTTCGCGGCTCGCCGCCGCGCCGAAAAATTGAAGCGCGACCGCGAACTCGGGCCCTTGGAAATTCCCGAGCCGCCCCTCTGTCTGTTCGGCCTGCATGCCGTCGAAGCCGCGCTCAAAAATCCCGTCCGCGTCGTCAAGAAACTGATGCTGACGGAAAACGCGGAGCGCCGCCTCGTGGAGGCCCTGGGCTCTCTTCAGCACCCGGTCAAACGTGTGAACCCGCGCGATCTGGACCGTCTTCTCGGCGAAGAAACGGTGCACCAGGGCGCCGCGCTCGAAACCGACGAGTTGCCGGAGCCGACATTCGACGCCTTGGCTGCCAACGCCGCCGGTCGCCCTGTAATTGTGCTCGACCAAGTGACTGACCCTCATAACGTCGGCGCCATATTGCGTTCGGCCGCCGTGTTCGGAGCCGCTGGTCTAGTCATGACCCGCCGACACAGTCCACCCCTCAACGGGGTACTCGCAAAATCGGCCTCCGGTGCGCTTGAACTCGTACCTGTGGCGCTCGTGCAAAACCTCGCCACCGCGCTCGAAGAGCTGCGCTCCGCCGGCGTCACGCTCGTCGGCCTCGACGGCCAAGGCGAAACCCTGCTCGAAGACCTCGACTGGTCCCGACCCACGGCACTTGTCATGGGCTCGGAGGGCAAAGGCCTGCGCGACTTGACTCGCAAGACGTGTGATGTGCTCGCCCGCATCACTACGGATGGCCCGATCGGCAGCCTCAACGTCTCGAACGCTGCCGCTGTCGCACTTCACACTGCCGTCATGGCCCGCCGGAAATGAAAATGCCGACCCGAAACATCGGGCCGGCATCTACACCTAAAGCGACTGCGCCTAGTCGCAGACCAGCGGGCGTTCGCACACGTAGCGGCCGCCACGGCATACATAGTCGCCGTAGCGATTTTCAAAGCAACGCCGCCCCGTCCAATGGCACTCGCGCGGACCGCGATAGCAATAGCCATCGTCATCATAGCGCGAGTAGTAGCGAGGACCGTCGTAGCGGTCGGCGTGCGCAGCAGCGCCAAGGATGCCGAGGCCGATGATGCCCGCCGCGATCCCGAGGCCAACGCCGCGGCGCGCCTCGGCCTGGGGCGCCGTCGCCATGGTGACGCTGAGCGCCATAACGAGCGCCATCAGCGCGTTGGTGAGCTTCTTGAACATGGTATGTCTCCGAATGCAATCTCGCCGCGGTCGGCGGCCCACGCATCACTGTCCCCGCGTGGCGCGTCTGGGATTCACGCGTGTGTGAGGCTGCTCCACACCACATGAATATGGCATGAACGCGTGTGGACGCCGAAAGTTCGACGGAACAAGAGTCGCAGCGCTTTGCAAAAGTCAGTTGCAGTCGCGACGGTGATTACCAGTCGCCGCGCGGGTGCCCGCCGTAGTGCTTGCGATGCCACTCGACGTGACGGTACTTGCGGCGCGGCGCACCCCACGACTCGAAGTACGGCGGCAGCGAACCTGCGTAGCGCTTGATGCGCGGCGGACCCCAGTAATTCGAGTTGTAATAGGGATAATAGCCGTTCGGCCGATACCGGTAGGCATAGCGGTCTTCGAGATAGTCGGCGTACGCTTGGCTGTACGGCCGGTCGCGCCGGTCAGGGCGATCGAAGGCGGAGGCCGACGTGACGGCCGAGAGCGCTGCTGCGGCCGATGCAACGGCCAGAACGATTTTCAGACGCATAACGTGGCTCCGTCACGGTGAAAACGAGGCGGCGCGGCGCGGTGGAATTCCATGCGCAATGCCCGGTAAGACTCCGGTAACTCTCCGCCAGAATATCTAAGAATCGATTAAATGCCACCCCACTCCGCGTCTTGCGCAGCAAGGGTCACCCGCGCGCAACATACGGATAACGGACCTTAATCAATTGCCAACCCTAAAGCCGTGAAACTATTCGCCGGGCGATTCGGCCGGCCGTCGCGGACCGGGCCGGAGCGGCGCGCGGTGAAACGGCCGGCGCCGGAAATGCGGAGCGGGAAACGTCGTGCGGCGCAAGTCGAAGGTCGGGAATGATGACGCCGTACGCATGACGGCGGCCATGCGGCGTCTCGAAGAGCTGTTGCAGAACCCCGGCCCCCGCATCATCGTCTCACCGCCTGGAGAAGCAAGCCGCGCGCTCTACCGCCGCGCCGACGAACCTGACTACGGCGCTCCCTCGGCAACCGCAGTCGAGCAGCCGCCACCCGCGCAACGCGCACAGCCTAAGGAACGCGCGGCGGCGCCCGAAACGGCAAGGCCCAAAGCCACAACGGAGCATGTCGTCGCTGAACCGACTGCCGGCCCCGTCCCGCAGACCACGCTGGCGCAAGCGCGGACGAAAGACGCATCCACGCTGCCGCCCTCGCCGCACAGACCCGCACAACCCAACCCGCAGCAACACACGCCGCCGCAACCGCCTCCAAGGCCCGCCGCCAGGACACCGCACACCCTGCGCAAACCGTCCGCCTCGTCCGGCGGCTTGTTCGGCATATTCCTCGCCTGGCTGCTCGGCCCGCGCGACAGCGAAGTCAAGGACGCCGTCGCCGCCAGCCGTCGCGCCTTTCACGCGACCTTCCTGTTTAGCGCCGTCATCAACATCCTGATGCTGGCGGGCCCGCTGTTCATGCTGCAGGTATATGACCGAGTCCTCACGTCCTCGTCCTTCCCGACCCTCATTTCTCTGTCGCTCATCACCGCCGGCCTCTACGGCATCATCGGCATGCTGGAACTCGCCCGTTCCCGCATCATCGGCCGTGTCGGTGCCGAGATCGATCTGCGCCTGAGCGACCGCATCTTCGAAGCATCCCTGCGCAAAAGCCTCGCCACACAGGCAAGCGGCGGCTCCGCTCTGCGCGAACTCGACAGCTTCCGCCAGTTCATCTCCGGCCCCGCGCCGATCACGTTCTTCGATACGCCCTGGACGCCAGTCTACTTGCTCGTGATTTTCATGGCCCACTGGATCCTGGGCGTCGCCGCGACCATCGGCACCCTCATCCTGCTAGCGCTCGCCTGGATCAGCGAACAGCGCGGACGCATGCCGCTGCTCGCCGCCAATCAGGCCGTCGGCAAGAGCCTCGAAATGGCCGACGCGGGCATGCGCAGCGCCGAGGCGCTCACCGCCATGGGGATGCTCGGCGCCTACCGCGCAAGGTGGCAACAACTGAACGCCGAGGGCCTCGGTTGGCAGCTCCTGGCGTCCGATCGATTAGGGGGCATTTCTTCATTCACGAAAGCGATGCGACTCTTGCTGCAGTCGCTGATGCTGGCGATCGCTGCCGGGCTCGCCATCACGGGTCAGATCTCGGCCGGCTCCATCATCGCCGCGACAATCATCTTCGGGCGTGCGCTCGCGCCCGTCGAGCAAATCATAGGCCATTGGCGCGGCTTCATCAAAGCGCGCGAGAGCTTCTTCAAGCTTGAGGATGTGTTGAACTATGCGCCGGCCTCGCGCGGACGCACCGAACTACCGCGTCCAGAGGGCATTCTCGAGGTCGAAAACATCCGCGTCGCAGCGCCTGAATCCCGCATGACCATCCTGAACGGCATCACGTTCTCGACACGTCCCGGTCAGATGCTGGCGATCATCGGCCCAAGCGCATCCGGCAAATCGACCCTTGCGCGCACGATCGTCGGGCTGTGGCCACCGTTTGGTGGCGCTGTGATGCTGGACGGTGCCCGCATCGACCAGTGGCACCCGGAAGACCTCGGCGAATATATCGGCTATCTGCCACAGAGCGTGGAACTCTTCGCCGGAACGGTGCGCGAAAACATCTGCCGCTTCCGCGACGATGCCACCGACGAAGAGGTTGTCGACGCGGCCCGCCAGGCGCACGCGCACGAATTGATCCTCGCGCTGCCCAAGGGTTACGATACTGAACTTGGGGCCGCCGCGACGTATCTCTCCGGCGGACAGCGCCAGCGCATCGGCCTCGCCCGCGCCCTCTTCCGCGCACCACCCCTCGTCGTCCTCGACGAGCCCAACGCGAACCTCGATCGCGCGGGCGATGAAGCTCTCTCTGCCGCCATCGACGGTATGCGTGAACGCGGACAAACGATCGTGCTTGTCTCCCACCGCGTCCAGGCCATCGGCAAAGCCGACCTGCTGCTCGTGCTCGAACGCGGCCAGCAGCGCGCCTTCGGCCCCCGCAACGAGGTCATGAAGCTTTTCCAACCGCCCGCGCCCGCCAAGACCCGCACGGGTGAAGGATCGGACAAGCCGAACCAATCCATAGCCGACGATGAAAAAGTCGCGCTTCAGACGGCCGGGAGCGATGCCGCATGAAGCTCTCAGCATTTCTCGCCGACCGCAACGCCGCCCCCAGCGCGAATTTGGAATGGCATGCGACCGAGCCATGGGTGCGTTTCGGCACGCGCGTCGTCGTATTCCTGTGCGGCGGCCTGCTACTCGCTTCCGTCCTGCTGTCGATCTCAGGCGCTGTCGTCGCGACCGGCGCGGTCTCCGTCGACGGCCAATACAAAGCCGTCCAGCATCTGGAAGGCGGCATTGTTCGCAAAATCTTCGTGCGCAACGGTGACCGCGTCGCAGCGGGCCAGGAGCTGGCGCAGATCGATGCCGCGCAGGTCCGCGCCAACTACGCCGCGACAGCCGCCCGCGTGGCGGAGCTCGCGATCCAGGAAGCGCGCCTCATCGCCGAGCGCGACCTTAAAGATCGTTTCGAGGCGCCGGGCTCCCTAACAGTGACCGACGGCGACAACGCCAAGGTCCTCGCGGCCCAGCAGACGTTATTCGAGGCACGCCGCCGCGCCTACCTCGGCCAGAAGACGCTTTATGGCGAGCGCATCACGCAGGCTGAAAGCGAACTGACGAGCACGACCGCACAATTGAAGGCGCGCGCGAAGGAACGCCAGATCAACGAGGTCGAATACGGCAAGCTGAAGCCGCTTTTCGCGCAGGGTTACGTCAGCCAGCCGCGCATGAGCGGGATCGAGCGCGAGCTTGCACGACTGGGCGGCGAGATCGGCGCGCTCGAGGCCAACATGAACAAGACGCGCGCTGCCATCGCCGAATCCAAAGCGCGCCTGCAGCAGATCGACAAGGACTTCGTCGAGCGCGCGGCCGACGACTTGCAGAAGGTCCAGGCGTCTCTTGCGGAACAAACCGAATCCGAAAAATCGCTCGCCGACCGCGTCAATCGCACAGCGATCCGCGCCCCAGTCGCCGGACTGGTGCACGCGCTTGCCCTCACGACCGAAGGCGGCGTCCTGCAGCCTGGCGCCACATTGATGCAAATTGTGCCCGAGGGCCGCGAATTCGTTGTCGACGGCAAAATCGCACCGCGCGATATCGACAGCGTGCACGTCGGCCAAATTGCCCACGTCCGCTTCTCGGCATTCGACGCCCACACCACGCCGCGCCTCGACGGTGTCGTCCGCAAGGTCTCCGCCGCTGAGTTGACGGACGACCAGGGCCACGCTTATTTCACAGTCGAAATCGAGATACCGCCCGCCGAACTCGACAAGCTCACGCGCAAGCAGCACCTCTTGCCCGGCATGCCGGCCGAGGTTTACCTACAGACCGGCGACCGCTCGATCCTCTCGTATTTCTTGAAGCCGCTCGCCGACATGATGGCGCGCTCTTTCCGCGAGCGCTGACGCATTTAGTCCCGTTGCAGCGTAACCCACCTCCCCGGACATTAAGCAAGATTTTGCTTCGCGATTAGCCCGCGGCCCCGGCCGGTGCACCTTCCGGCCAACCGTCCGGGAAGCACCCCGGCACGGCATGATTTGGCGCGCGAAACCTGCGAATAGCAATGTCTGCAATGAATGTCCGGGATGCGCGTACAGACGGCGACCGCCCGCAGGAGGCCGCGTTTTCCCGCGCAGACGTTCTTTTCGACGCCATGCAGCGTTACGCCCGTGCCATTTTTGTAAGCGCACTCGTCGGACTGGCGATCGGCGCGCTCACCGCTATCCTCACCGACCGGCACGCCACCGCGGCCGCGAGCATCTTCGTCGATCCCGCCAACGCGCGCGTTGCGTCGGACAGTGCAGCGGTGAACACCCTGGCTCGCGAAGCTGCACTACTCGAATCGCTCGGCTCAGCGTCGGGATTGCGAGCGCTCGACGTAGCTGTTGAACCGGACCGCCGTCTGCTTCGCGTCAGCCTCCGGGACACCACACCCGTTCGCAAGCTACAGGATTTGCTCGACGCCTATTTCGCGTCGCGCGGCAGAACAGCGGAGGCGCAAGTGTCGACCGTTCGTCCGCCGCAGCTTGTCGAGCGCCCCCGCGGCACACTCGTCGCGTGGACGGCGGTTTGCGGTTTAGCCGGAATGCTCGCGGGCCTCGCCGCGGCCATGACCGCGATATCACGCGACCGCACCTTCCGCAGCACCGACAGCCTTGCCCGCACAGCTAACGTGTCCGTCGTCCTGCCTATCCCGCCGCTCTCGAATGAGCATCTATTCATCCTCCGCTCGGCCGATACGCGGCCAGGCGAAGCGGATGTTGCGAGTTTCGAGGCGGCACTCCACGCTATGTCCGGCACCGACTATGTTGGCGCACCCGCATTTCGGCAATCTGTCCTACGGCTCCTTGCGCGCCTGCGTGCGCGCGCCAAGCCCGGACGGCCTCACGTCGTGATGCTCGCAGCGCCGAAGCGCGGAGCGGGCAACACAACACTTGCGATCGCGCTCGCCGAGGCCAGCGCCCTTGCAGCCGAGCGCGTGCTGCTCATCGACTCAACCGTTGCGAACCCCGCGATGCGCCGCGAAGGTCAGACGTGTGCCGGCCTTGAAGACGGCAAGACGGAAATAAATCGCGACGCCCTCAGCGCCCTCATCGAGCATGACGATCCAACCTCTTTTTCGACGCTGCCACTTGCCGCCAGTGGCCTCATCCGGCCAGACGTGACAGAGCGGCGCCGTCTCGTGGCGGCTTTGAACGCGCTTGTTCAGGACTTTGACCTGATTTTCATCGACGCCGGCGGCATTGCAGAAGACGAGGCGGCCGCAAGCCTCTCGCCGCTTGCCGACCAGATCTGGTTTGTCACGCGCTATGCCGTCACACGACCAAATGACGTCGTGGCAGTCGAGGACCTTCTCGTTCCGGTCCGCGATCGCATTGCCGGCGCGGTCTTGACGATGGCGCCAGATTTCTAGCGACCCTGATCCCTCGCCGCCGTCGCAACCGCGCGATTCTCTGCCACGCTCCGGCTCTGGCCCTGACCCACCAATCACGCTATAAGCCCGACGCGGCACGCGCCGCGTCTTTAATTGTTGCCGGCTTAGCACAGTGGTAGTGCACCTGATTTGTAATCAGGGGGTCGTAGGTTCAAATCCTACAGCCGGCACCAATCAAAGATATTCGCGCAGAGCGCGCCCCGCCCCTAGTCGAGAAAGCTTTGGCAACTCGGCTCAGAAATTGACGAGAGCGCCCAACGAGACAGTGCGGAAATCGTCGAGCGGACCGATTGCTCCCGCACTGACGATATCAGCGCTTTGCTCCCGATACTTGAGCCATATCGACATCGAGGCCGCATCCAGCTCTTGCACGATACCGCCACCGACAAGATCTAGTTGGCTTGATGTCACGCCCAACGCGAGCGCGGCCGGACCGATCTGGTCAAGGTATTGGCCATAGTCGCCATAGATGATCGTCGCGCCGAGCGGCGTCCATTTCTGCCGAATACCGGCCTTGACGTACCAATGTTCACCGTCCGGCGGCGTAACACCTCCTGCAAGCAAAGTGCCGCTGTTGTCTTCGTGTCCATAGGCACCGTGGACGAACAGACCGGATGCAATGTGCTCGGCGTAGACGCCCGCCTGGAAATAGTGCGAGTCTTTCTTGATGAGGCCCGCGAGCGGTACGGTTAGGTTTTCGTCCGCGCTTTCCGAGTAGCCGGCGCCGAGCAAGATCTTGAACCCGGACATTTCACCTGTATAGCGCGCAGCAAGCTGCCAGTCGTCGTCCTCGCCCCAGCTTGCCGACGCGCTGAAACCTGCGAACACGGGCGTATCATAGCGCACTGCGTTCATGACCAAGCCATCGCAGTCGCCGCCGAGCGGAACAGCCTGCGAATAGCAAAACGCAATCTGCCCCCAGGTGAGCCCAACCGGCACGAGATCGCCGCCGCTGCGGATGATGAACTGCGGAAAGCCATCGAGAAACGTATAGTTGTCGATGATCTGCGTGCCGGATTTGTCGGTGAACATGGCAACGCTTTTGGCGGCCGGTGCCTGCTTGCCGACGCTGAGTGTGCCGAGCGACGCGCTCTGCAGATACCAGTAGGACATCTGCAGGTTTAGGCCCTGGCTAAAGTTGTCGTCGTTCTGGTTCATGGCGGCGGTACCGCTGCGTCCGAATGGATTGTCGGCAAGGTTCTGGATGCGCAGCATGTATCCGGCCGTCCATCCCGGCGCGATCTCCGCGCTGCCGTTGAACTTGATGTGCGTTGCCTGCGTGGGCCCGAGACCGTTGAAATAGATGTTGCTCTCGCCGCCGTCATCCCACCAGGTGAGCTCCTGCGCGACGTAGCCGGAGATTGTCAGCTTGACCTTGCGATTGCCCTTGCGCGCGGTCGTGGCCTCAAGCTCCGCGATGCGCTCCTCAAGATCGGCGCAGCAATTGTCGCCAAGGTCCGCCGCTCCCGCATGTCCGGCGCTCACGATAACGACGACCGCCAACGCAACCTGCAACGTCCGGGAAGCTGTGTGTCGACTCATTTCTGCAATCCTCTCTGTTTTCAAAAACGCTTAGCCATCACGCGCGCATCGCCACCTGCCACCGTGCGGTAGAGCTCGAGGTCGCGCACTCAGCGAAAACGGCTCCGATGCCGATGAGAACGGGTTCGTCGCTCACAGTCGTCAGTGTCCCTGAGGCAAGCTCGCCAAGAGTGCCGAAGCACTGGCGTTCATCAGGGCGGGAAATCGAGATGGCGACTGCACACGGCGTTTGCTCAGCCAAGCCCTCGGCGATGAGCCTCTGTCCGATCGCGGCACCGGTGCGGCCGCCCATGTAGATGACGAGCGTCGTCGAAGCATCGGCAACGCCGCGCCAATCGAGATCGTCAGGCATGGCACCGTCTTTGGCATGACCGGTGACGAAGCGCACGGATTGCGCGTGGTGTCGGTGAGTCAGCGAAACGTTGAACATGGACGCCATGGCCGAAGCACTGGTGATGCCCGGGACGATCGAGACCGGTATCCCCGCCGCGCTTAAGTGCGCAATTTCCTCTCCGGCGCGTCCGAACAGAGCCGGATCGCCGCACTTCAACCTGACGACGTGCTTTCCCAGCCGCGCCAGCTTCACCATGAGATTATTGATGTCCTCCTGCCGGCAAGATGGACGGTGTCCGCGTTTGCCGACCAGCATGCGTTTCGCGGTCGATCGCGCGAACGCCAGAACCTCCTCCGAGACGAGCGCATCGAAGAGGATGACGTCGGCTTCTTGCATCGCGCGCACGGCTTTCATGGTCAGGTGTTCCGGATCGCCCGGTCCGGCGCCGACAAGCGTGACGCGGCCACGCCTTTTCGAAGTGCTAGACGACTTTCGCGAGCGCATGTTCGTCGATGATCCTCTTGATCTCGGGCCGGCACGACCCGCAGTTGGTGCCTGCTTGCGTGGCCTCGCCGATCGTCGCGACCGTGCAGCAACCACCGGCGACGGCCGCTGCGATCTCGTTAGCGCCGACGCCGAAACAGGCGCAGACAGCCGCCCCGCGATCGACTGCGCCTGCGCCCGGGCGGCCGGCAAGCACAGCATTGCGTTTGCCCGTATTGGCATCGCTTTCGGTAAGTTGAGAGATCGCCCATTCACGCGAAACGGCGACCGGCTCGCGTGCCAGAAACAGCATGCCGGCAAGACGCCCGTTGTCGTAGGCGGCAAAGCGCATGCGTCCCGTCTGCGCGTCCTCGTAGACGATGGGATCGCTCTCCTTCCCGAGCAATTCGCGCGCGAATGCCATGCAGTCGGAAGGATCGGCAGCAAGTGCCAATTCCAGCCGCCAGCCATCGCTGCACTTCGCGATCGCCCAGTACTGCGCCGCGATCTGCGCAGGCCTTTCGCGCAGCACGGCGAAACCGTAGATGGCGGCAACAAAGCGCTCGACGCGGGCCGGAGCGTTCTTGGAGGCGGGCTGACCGGAAATCGGATCGGTGATGCCCGGCACGAGACAGTCGACGCGGGCGCTGGATGCGAACTGGTCATTCCAATGCATGGGAACGAAGATCGAGCCCGGTTGCTGGCGAAGGGTAACGAGCGCACGGACCAAAATCGCGTCGAGCCCGGTCGAGACGCGGACCAGATCGGCATCGGTGATGCGAAAGCGCTTGGCGTCCTCGGGATGAATCTCGACGAACGGCTCGGCGTAGTGCTGAGACAGCCGCTGGCTTTTGCCGGTACGGGTCATGGTGTGCCAGTGATCGCGCACTCTGCCAGTGTTGAGCGTAAGCGGAAAACCGCACCTTGCTCCCTCCACTGAAGGCAGCGTCACGGGCACGATGCGGGCCTTGCCGTTTTCCGTGTAGTATCGGCCATCTGCGAACATGCGCTCTGTGCCGGTCGCGCTCGCCGGACGCGGCCATTGGAAAGGCGCAAGCTCTTCGTATTCGCAAGGATCGACGTTGGCATAGGCGCCGATGTCGAAATCACGCGTGCCATCGTTCTCGAACGACGACAAGGCCGCGTGCTCTGCAAAAATTTCGTCTGGCTCCGTGTAGGCGAACGCTTCTCCGTGTCCCATTCTCTTGGCGACTTCTGCGACGATCCACCAATCGGGTCTCGCATCGCCGGGCGCGCGAAGGAAACTGCGCTGACGCGAGATGCGCCGCTCTGAGTTCGTGACCGTACCGCTCTTCTCGCCCCAGGCATGAGCGGGCAGCAGAACGTGCGCGAACCGCGCTGTATCGGTTGCCGCGGTCACGTCCGACATCACGACGAACGGACAGTCAGCAATGGCTTGTTTGACGCTCCCCGCTTCCGGCATCGATACGACCGGGTTGGTTGCCATGATCCACAAGGCCTTGATGCGTCCGTCGGCGACCGCGCGGAACATATCGACCGCCTTGAGGCCCGGTTTCGTGGCCATCGTTGGTGCGCGCCAGAAACGTTGGACACGATCGCGATCCGCCGCATCCTCGATGGCCATGTGGGCGGCGAGCATATTGGCAAGGCCGCCCACCTCGCGCCCGCCCATGGCGTTTGGCTGCCCGGTAACTGAGAACGGCCCCATGCCAGGCCTGCCGATGCGTCCCGTCGCCAGATGGCAGTTGATGATCGCGTTGACCTTGTCGGTACCGGACGACGACTGGTTCACGCCCTGGCTGTAGACCGTCACGGTGCGTTCGGTTGCGGTAAACAGCCGATAGAATTCTTCGAGCGCGGCAACCGCAAGCCCCGTGTGCTGTGCGAGGGTATGAGGGTCCAATGCATCGACCGCGATGAGAGCCGGACCGATGCCGTTCGTGAAGGTGCCGATATAGCGGGTATCCATCGCGCGGTTGATGGCGAGGTGGCGCAGCAATCCGAGAAAAAGCGCAACGTCACCATCCGGACGGATCGCAAGGTGGATGTCGGCGATATCCGCGCTGGCCGTGCGACGCGGATCAATCAGGACGACTTTCAGTTCCGGACGCTTCTCCTTGGCGGCGACAATGCGCTGGTAAAGCACCGGATGGCACCATGCCAGATTGGAGCCAACGAGAACGATGAGGTCCGCGATTTCGAGATCTTCATAGCACCCGGGCACCGTGTCGGAACCGAAAGCACGCCGATGGCCCGCGACGGAAGACGCCATGCACAGGCGGGAATTGGTGTCGATGTTGGCCGAGCCGATGAAGCCTTTCATCAGCTTGTTCGCGACGTAATAATCCTCGGTCAGGAGCTGGCCGGACACGTAGAACGCTACGGAGTCGGGACCGTGTTGGCGGATGGTCTCGTTGAAGCGCGCGGCCACCAGGTTTAGCGCGGTGTTCCAATTTGTGTGCGCACCCAAGACCTCGGGATGGAGCAATCGCTCTTCGAGCCCGATGGTCTCTGCAAGCGCGGAACCTTTGGAACAGAGCCTGCCGTAGTTGGCGGGATGCTCACTATCACCGCGCACGCTCACCTCGCCGCCCGCGCCGATGTCGGCGATAACCCCGCAGCCGACGCCGCAGTAGGGGCAGGTCGTCTTGACGGAGCGGGGCGCGGCCATATCCATGATCAGGCAGCCTCGACCGTGACACGACCGCCGATGAACACCACGCCGTTTTCCGTTTTCACCGGAATGGTGCGGACACAGCCTTCGTCGGCGCCCTCGGCCCTGCCGGTCTCCAGCGAGATCACCCAGTTGTGCAGCGGACACGTGACCGATGCACCGTGCACGATCCCCTGACTCAGGGGACCACCCTTATGCGGGCAACGGTCAGCGATGGCGAAGAGGCGATCGTCGCCGGTTCGGAAGACCGCTACCCGTCCGGCCGGCGTCTCGACGCAGCGCGCTCCGCGCAGTGGGATATCAGCGATTTGACCGATTGCGATCCATTGCATGGCATTACTCCGCTGCCTGAGGAATGCCAACCGTGGCGAGCGGACGAAACTCGTGTTTGTGCAGTCCGGAAACACGTTCCGACCACGGGTCCACTTGCGCAAATTTCTGGGAGTAGATGAAGCGTTCGTAGAAGCCGCGACGGCGCTCCGTGTCAACGAGAACCTGGCGCCGGATTTCATCGACGCCCACGCGCTTCGCCCATTTGTAGATACGCTCAAGGTAGCGCGCCTGCTCGCGATACATCTGCGTCAGCGCGACGATGACTTCGAGAGCTTCGTCCTCGGTCTTCACAAGGCCCAGAACTTCCGTGCCCTTGATGTCGAGGCCGGCGGCACCAGCAAAATGAATTTCGAAGCCGCTGTCGACGCAAACGACACCCACATCCTTGCATGTCGCCTCGGCGCAATTGCGCGGGCATCCCGACACCGCCATCTTTACCTTCGCGGGTGTCCACGAGCCCCACATGAATTTCTCGATGCGGACGCCGAGCCCGGTCGAATCTTGCGTTCCAAAACGGCACCACTCGCTGCCGACGCAAGTCTTCACCGTGCGCAGGCCCTTCGCATAGGCGTGCCCTGAAACGAACCCGGCTTTACCGAGATCGGCCCACACCGCCGGCAGGTCTTCCTTGCGAACACCAAGCATGTCTATGCGCTGACCGCCGGTGACCTTCACGGTTGGGATCTGGAACTTGTCCACGACATCGGCGATGGCGCGCAATTCTTTCGCATTCGTGACGCCGCCCCACATACGCGGCACAACGGAATACGTGCCGTCCTTCTGGATGTTGGCATGCACGCGTTCGTTGACGAAGCGCGACTGGTAGTCGTCGGCGTATTCGCCCGGCCAATCGCACACCAGGTAGTAGTTGAGCGCCGGGCGGCACTTTGCGCAGCCGCACGAGGTCTTCCACTCGAGTTCCTGCATGACCGCGTAAACCGTCTTGAGGCCTTTGGCCTTGATCAGCCGGCGCACATCGTCATGACCGAGCGTGGTGCAGGAGCACATCGGCTGGACGGCGGTGGGATTGTAGCCATCGCCAAGCGTGAGCTTCATCACCTGCTCGACGAGACCGGTGCAGGACCCGCACGAAGCGGACGCCTTGGTGTGAGCGCGGACGTCGTCGAGCGACGTGAGCCCTTTACTTTGGATCGTTTTGACGATCTTGCCCTTACACACGCCGTTGCAGCCGCAGATCTCTGCGTCATCGGGCAACGCTGCAACGGCCGCCGTAGGGTCCAGCGGAGCACCGCCCTGGTAGGCTTGGCCAAAGATCAACGTGTCGCGCATCTCCGAGATGTCGACAGCCTTTTTCTTGAGGTCGTTGAACCAGGCGCCGTCCGCCGTCTCGCCGTAGAGCACGGTGCCGACGATGCGGTTCTCTTTAAGGACGAGGCGCTTGTAGACGCCGGCGGCCGCGTCGCGCAGCACGATCTCCTGGCGATCATCGCCATCCGCGAAATCGCCAAGCGAAAACACATCGATGCCGGTAACTTTCAGCTTGGTCGGCGTGTCGTTGTGGACGAAGCCCGCCCCCCCTTCACCCGCCAGTTTCGCGGCTGCAATGCGCGCCATCTCGTAGAGTGGTGCAACGAGACCGTAGACATGACCGCCGACTTCCGCACATTCGCCGAGCGCGAGGATGTCCGGGTCGGACGTCTGCATCCGATCATCAACCAGGATGCCGCGTTTGGTGGCCAGCCCCGCTTCCTTGGCAATCCAGGCGTTGGGCTTGATGCCAGCCGCCATGACGACCAGCGTGGCCGGTATCACCCGTCCATCTTCGAGCGCGACGCCTTCCACTTTGCGGTCGCCCAAGATAGCCTTGGTTGAGGCCTTGGTGATGACCTTAATGCCGCGGCTTTCCAACTCGCGCTGCAGCATGTAGCCGGCGGCGGGATCGAGCTGGCGCTCCATCAGCGTCGGCATCAAGTGCAGCACCGTCACATCCATGCCGCGTTCGTTCAATCCCGCGGCTGCTTCAAGCCCCAAGAGGCCGCCGCCGATCACCACCGCCGTGGACCGCGACTGCGCGGCGAGCAGCATGGCATTGACGTCGTCCAGATCACGGTAGGAGAGAACGCCCGCCAGGTTGTTGCCCGGCACCGGAAGGATGAACGGCACCGATCCGGTTGCGATCACAAGCTTGTCGTAAGGCTCCGTCACGCCCTTGTCGGATGTCACGGTCTTTGCGACACGGTCTACGCCGACGACCTTATGACTCTTGTAGAGCGTGATGCCATTCTTGATGTACCAGCCGTCACCGTGAATGATGATCTGCTCGTAGTCCTTCTCGCCCGAGAGAACAGGCGACAGCATGATGCGGTCGTAGTTGACGCGCGGCTCGGCGTTGAAGATCGTAACTTCATAACGCCCGGGCGCCTTTTCGAGCAGATGCTCGAGCATGCGTCCTGGCGCCATGCCGTTGCCGATGATGACGAGTTTTTCACGCATGGCGCTCATTCCGCTGCCTCGATGCGAAGTTTCCTGCCGGACGCCAACCGCTCCCCGCGCTTGCGCTTGATGTCCTCGATCAGCGCCGGCTCCGGGTTCGCGCCGCCCTCATAGGCTTCCAGAAAATCGAGCAGTTCCTCGCGATACGCGTAATAGTCAGGGTGCGAGAGAAGCATCTTGCGCGAGCGAGGCCGCGGCAACTTCACGTCCATGATATTGCCGATGGTCGCATTCGGCCCGTTCGACATCATCACCACCCGGTCGGCGAGCAAGATCGCCTCGTCGACATCGTGCGTCACGCAGATGGCGGTGACCTTGGTACGCGCCCATACGTCCATGATCACGTCCTGAAGCTCCCACCGGGTGAGGCTGTCGAGCATGCCGAAGGGCTCGTCCAGCAGAAGCAGCTTCGGCGACAGGGCAAACGCGCGTGCGATGCCGACCCGCTGCTTCATGCCGTTGGAAAGCTCCGCCGCGCGCCGGTGCATCGCATCGGCGAGACCGACGCGGTGCAGGTAGTATTCAACGACGTCGCGCCGCTCCGCCGGGCTCGCTTTCGGATAGACACGGTCGACGCCAAGAGCGACGTTCTCGCGCGCCGTCAGCCACGGCATAAGCGACGGCGACTGGAAGACGACGGCGCGGTCGGGACCGGCGTCCGTAACCTCGGACCGCTCCAGAACGATGCCGCCGCTCGATATGCTGTTGAGACCGGCGGCCATCGACAGGACCGTCGACTTACCGCAGCCCGAATGGCCGATGAGAGTGACAAACTCGCCCTTTTTGATCGTGAGGTTGAATCCGTCGACGACAGTCAGCGGGCCCTTCGGCGTGGGATAGGTCTTGCAGACCTCGTAGAACTCGACGTAGCGGTCGTCGATCGGTGAGTGCGCCGCCTTCTTGTAGGCCTCCGGCAGATCGCGCTTGAATGTGATGGGCGCAATATTGGGAAGCACGGGCTCGCTCTGCGAGCTGGCGGCGCGCGCGGTCCCGAGTTCCATGAGGAACGCCGTAATTTCCGCGCGGAGACGAATAAAATCGGGATCGGAGTTCATGGCAGCCCGGTCACGCGGGCGCCGCAACTCGACCTTGAACGACGGCCCCAGCGTTGCCCGCGGGCCGGGTGTCAGCGGAATGATGCGGTCCGCGAGGAGGATCGCCTCGTCGACGTCGTTAGTGATGAGAATGATCGTCTTCTTCTCGCGCGCCGAGATCTCGGCGAACTCATCCTGCAATTTCGCACGCGTGAGCGCGTCAAGCGCTGAAAGCGGCTCGTCGAGCAGAATGATCTCGGGTCGAATCGCCAAAGCCCGCGCTACCGCCACGCGCTGACGCATGCCGCCCGAAAGCTCAGCCGGCCTGCGGTCGAGGGCGTGCGATAGGCCGACCATGTCGATGTACTGGCGGGCGATAGCGCGCCGCTCGGCCGCCGTTTTGTCCTTATGCACCGCGTCGACGGCGAGCGCGACGTTGCCATACACGCTGAGCCACGGCATCAGCGCATAGGACTGGAAGACGATGCCGCGGTCGGGACCGGGGCAATCGATGTCCTTGTCGCGAATCTTGATGCTGCCCCCATCGGGCGCGACCAACCCAGCGATCGCCGAAATGAGCGTCGTCTTTCCCGAGCCGGAGAAGCCGACGATGGCAATGAATTCGCCTTCCTCCACGGAGAGGTTGATGTCAGCAAGGACATCGGTGCGCGCCGCACCCTCCCCGTAGCTCTTGGACAGCCCGCTGATTTCGAGAAAGCTCATGTGCACCTCAGCGGCTCGATTGGAAGGTGAAGGCCGATTGCAGCGCGTACATGATGCGATCGAGCATGAAACCGATGATGCCGATCGCAAGCACGGCGACCATGATGCGTGCCAGCGACGAGGAGGATCCGTTCTGGAACTCGTCCCACACGAACTTCCCGAGACCGGGGTTCTGCGCCAGCATTTCGGCAGCGATCAACACCATCCAGCCGACGCCGAGCGACAGGCGCAGGCCCGTGAATATGAGCGGCAATGCCGACGGCAGCACGAGCTTGCGGATGGTCGTCGGGGTCGAGAGCTGCAGGACCTTACCGACGTTGACGAGATCCTTGTCGATGGACGCGACCCCAAGCGCCGTGTTGATCAACGTCGGCCAAAGGGAGCAAAGCGTCACGGTAATCGCCGAGATGAGCAGTGATTTCGGCAGCGCATCCGATGGGTCCACATAAAGCGCCGAGACGACCATGGTGACGATGGGAAGCCAGGCCAGCGGCGACACCGGCTTGAAGATCTGGATCAGTGGGTTGACCGCGCCGTTCACGGTCTGCGACAGGCCGCAGGCGATGCCGAGCGGCACGGCGATGAGAGTCGCGATGATGAAGCCCAGACCGACCGTTTTCAGCGAGGTCAGTATCTGATCGAAGAAGGTCGGCTTGCCCGTGTAGGCGCGGACCTTCGCCTCATCACCCTTTCCCGCCTCAACGAGAGCGGCGTTGCGGGCCTCCTGTCGTTCGTAGAATGCCGCCTCCTTGGCACGCTCTGCGGTGTGATCTTCCCACAGATTCTGTGCCTGCGCCCACACCGCTCCGGGTCCGGGAAGCGCGCCGAGGGAAGTGTCAACGCGTGGCGCCAGCGCGGCCCACGCGAGGACGAAGATGCCGATGCCAGCGAGCGGAATGAGCAGCGAGCGTTTCAGCTCGCCGAGTTGCTCGTTCACGTTGTCGCCCGCCGCGATGCGCAGGAGCGGCGTCAACCATCCCAGCCCGAGGGCATCGAGCCAGCCCGCGGCGCGGTTGATGCGGACGAAACGTCTTTCCCTGCGAAGGAGGTGTCGCGCCTCGGCGGCCGCAATCGTATCGGATGTGACGGTCATGCTTTCTCGGCCCCGGTCAAATATTCAGTTTCTGTGGCGATCGGCGACGGTCGCCGCGGACTGCGAACATCCCGTTTCATCATCCGCCCGCCACTTCATTGCCCTGCACCGTTTGTTGCCCCTTGAGGCCAATCCGCAGTGAATCGATGTAGCTGTTCGGTTTGCGCCCGTCGTAGGTGATGCCGTCGATGAAATCCGCCGTAGGCGCCCGGTACCCGTCGCTGTCCCAGGGGAAGTCGGAATCCTTGGCCTTGCCATCGGCGACGAGCGCCTTGGCGGCCTTGAGATAGATGTCGGGCTTGTAGACGTCCTTGGCGATCTGCCCGTACCAGTCATCGGGCTTGCCTTCGGGGATCTGGCCCCAGCGGCGCATCTGCGTCAGATACCAGACGGCGTCCGAATAATAGGGGTACGTGGCGAAGTAACGGAAGAAGACGTTGAAGTCCGGCACGGCGCGCTTGTCGCCCTTCTCGTATTCGAACGTGCCGGTCATCGAATTGGCAATCACCTTGGCATCGGCGCCGACGTACTCCGGCTTCGAGAGGATCTCAACGGCCTTCATACGGTTGGCGTTGTTGTTCTCATCGAGCCACATGGCGGCACGGATGAGCGCTTTCGTCAGCGCCAGTGTCGTGTTGGGGTGTTGTTCGGTAAATGCCTTGGTGATGCCGAAGACTTTTTCCGGATTGTTCTTCCAGATCTCGTAGTCCGTGATGACAGGCACGCCGATGCCCTTGAACACGGCGGCCTGGTTCCACGGCTCGCCCACGCAGTAGCCGTTGATCGTGCCGGCATCGAGAGTGGCGGGCATCTGCGGCGGCGGCGTCACGGACAAAAGAACGTCGGCTTTGATTTTTCCGGAGACGTCGCTCGGCGAGTAGAAGCCCGGATGGATGTTGCCGGCCGCGAGCCAGTAGCGCAGCTCGTAATTGTGCGTCGAGACCGGGAACACCATGCCCATGTTGAAGGGCTTGCCCGCCGAACGGAACGTGTCGACGACCGGCTTCAGGGCGTCGGCCTTGACGGGGTGCACGGGCTTGCCGTCTGCAACGGGCACGTGTTCCTTCATCATGGCCCACACATCGTTGGAAACGGTGATGGCATTGCCGTTGAGATCCATTGAGAACGGCGTGACGATGTCGGCCTTGGTACCGAAGCCGATGGTGGCGGCCAGCGGCTGGCCCGCGAGCATGTGGGCGCCGTCAAGCTCGCCGCTGATCACGCGGTCGAGCAGCACCTTCCAGTTGGCCTGCGGCTCGAGCGTCACGTAGAGCCCCTCATCCTCGAAGAAGCCGAGCTCTTTGGCGATCGCGAGCGGCGCCATGTCGGTGAGCTTGATGAAGCCGAGCTTCAACTCGTCCTTCTCGGGCACCAAAGGCTCAGCACGCGCCGAGAGAGCCGAGACCACCATGAGAACGGCAAAACAGAGCGTGCAGGTGAGCACTACAATCCACGGAGCGCCGGTCTCGGCACCGGGTCGTGCGGTCGCCACAATGGTGGTTTTGTGCATGCGATGTCCTCTCGCGTCTCAGAATAAAAAAAGCCGCCGATCAAACCTCTGCGCGGATGCGCACTGGCTTGAACGGCGGCTTTGCCGGATGAGCGCCCATCATTGGGCAGCGAACGTTCCCGAACCTTAAGCGCCCGCGCCGTCCTTGGCGCTGCAGCAAATCGTTCGGGATTTACTCGTCGTATGAACGGATACGCGCGTCGCCGGGCCTTCAGCAAGGCCAAAGAATAGACATTCTACCCACCAGACAGCACAAAGTTTGTGCACCGCAACACACGCGCAGTCTATGGTCTCTGCGCGGCGATGTAGGCGTCGAGATGATTTGGGTCGAACAGAGCGCCATCGAAAAACCCGTCCGGACCGAGCACCAGGCTTGCACCGGCCGAGCCGACAGGCGTTGGAGCGAGAAGCGCGCCTTCCACCTTGGCGTTGGCCGAGGGGAATGCGACGCCCAGCGACTTCAAGGCGCTGCGGTAGATATCCGGCCGATACGTCTCGCGCGCGATCGCTGCGCGCTCGGGCGAGTGCCGGACCTGCGCCCACCGCACCATTTGCGAATAGAACCACAGTGCATGGCTCTTCCACGGAAACGTCGCGGCTTTCGCGAATGGGACGAAGAAGTCTTCAACGTGCCTGATCTCGCCGCCGCCAAGATCAAGGGCGCCGGTAAGACCATGCATCATCCAGTCGGCGGGACGATCGACGAACGCGCGCGCGCTCAACATCTCGGCGAGTTCGCGATGGTTCGCAGGTAAAGCGCACCACTGCGCCGAACGGCACAGGGCGCGCAGCAGTGCGGCCAAGGCTTCAGGTTCGCGCTCAGCCCAGCCGGCCGCCACACCCAGCACTTTTTCAGGGCTCGAACGCCAGAGCGCGGCTTTGACCGTCGCGATGTGGCCGAGTGCAGCCTTTGCCGCGGCCGTGCTCCACGGCTCGCCGACGCAGTAGCCATCTATCGTCCCGGTGGCGAGCGCATCGGCCATGAGCGGCGGCGGTACAAAGGCGATCTCGATTTCACGCTCCGGATCGATACCGCAGGCGGCGAGCCAGTAGCGCAGTTCGTAATTGTGACCTGAGAAGGGATGGACGACGGCGAAGCGGACGACGCCTTTACCCTTGTGATCGACGAGTACGCGCCGCAGCGCGCGGCCAGCGCCATTCGGGTCCAAGTCTGCTTCGGCGCCGTGGGAAAGCATGCGCTCCCACAACGCATTGGAAACCGTGATCGCATTTCCGCCGAGGCCAAGCGCGATCGGCACGATCGTCTTGGCGGCGAGCGGCGTAAGGCCGAGGTTTGCCGCGATAGGAATGGGTGCCAGCATGTGCGCGACCTGGAAATGGCCGACAGCCATGCGGTCGCGGATATTGGCCCAGGATGTTTCTCGCACGAGGGTCAGATCGATACCTTCGGCGGCAGCAAAGCCCTTCTCCCTTGCTGCGACCAGAACGGCGCTGTCGAGCAGCGGCATGAATCCCGCGATGATCTCGCATGAACGGCGCTCGCTCATTTCTCCTCCGGCGGGGCAAGCAGGCCAGCAGCCATGATCAAACCCTCGGCAATCTCTGAAATCTTGCGGTTCTGGTTCATCGCCGTCTTGCGCAGCAGAGCGTAGGCGTCTGCCTCCGACAGCCCGCGCGTTTTCATAAGTATTCCCTTGGCGCGATCGACGAGTTTTCTGCTCTCGAGTTGCGAGCGAGCCTCATCCAATTCGCGCGCCATGCGTGCGAATGCGTTGAAACGGCTGATCGCCATATCGAGGATCGGCTTCACGCGCTCGCGCTTCAACCCATCGACGACGTAGGCCGAGACGCCGGCTTCAACCGCCGCCTCGATCGCCGCCTGATCGGAGCGGTCGACGAACATGGCGATTGGGCGCTTTACCGCGCGCGAAATCTGAAACATGCTTTCCAGCACGTCGCGGTTGGGGTTCTCCAGGTCGATGACGATGACATCTGGCGCAACTTCTTCGATGCGCCGTGCGATCCCGACCATGTCGTGTATGAGCGTGAGATTGCTGTAACCAGCGTCGCGCAAACCATCCTCGATGACCGCGGCTCTCAGCCGGTTCTCATCGATGATGAGGATGGAAAGTGTTGGTTCTGGCTCGGGCATCCACGCGCTCAATCGGCGAAGGCCGCGCGCTTAGCACAAGATTTCATCGTTCGCCAACTGTCACTTAGGCATCCGCGAGAACAGCGAAACTCGCACGCACGCGCTTACTGCACGGGGCACCGCCTCTGGGAACACTTCGGACTGATGCCCGATTCAGAATTTGGCGCGAACCCAAGACAAAGGCAAATATCGCTTTCGATTCAGATAGTCTAGAAGCGACAGCCAGAACCTCACTTCCCACATGGATCCTCATTGCAGCCATCACCCCCGCCCTCCTCTCAAGCACCCGCTCCGATCATCCGCGAACGCGCCGGCGATTTGCTCGCAGGTTACGACGTGCTGTTCTGTGATGTATGGGGCGTCATACATAACGGCGTTGTCGCGTATGCCGAAGCCTGCGACGCGCTCACGACCTTCCGCGCTTCAGGCGGAACCGTCATCTTAGTGTCGAACGCGCCGGTTCCGAAGCACCGTGTCGCTGACATGCTTCAAATTCGCAGAGTACCGAGAAATGCCTGGGATGACATCGTCTCATCCGGCGACCTGGCACTCACACACGTCAAAGCCCGCGGCTACTCGAGCCTCTACTGCATCGGTCCAAGGGACCGCGACGCCGCGCTCTTTACCGCGCTTAAGGCACGCGCCACGCCGCTGAACGCCGCAGAAGCCATCCTGTGCAGCGGTCTCAACGACGACCGCAACGAAGTACCGGAAGACTACAAGCCGCTGCTCAAGGACGCACTGGCCGCGGACCTTCACTTCGTCTGCGCCAACCCCGATTTCGTCGTCGATGTCGGCGGAACGCTCTACTACTGCGCTGGCGCCATCGCCGATCTCTACGAGCATATGGGCGGCACCGTTTTCTGGGCCGGCAAGCCCTACCTTAGCGCCTACGAAACCGCACATTCGCGCGCCGAGACGCTGCGCGGCGCCAACGTCGAAAAATCGAAGATCCTTGTCATTGGCGATGCCATCCGCACCGACTTGAAGGGCGCACGGATGTACGGCTGCGACGCTCTCTTCATCGCCGGTGGTATTCACCGCCACGAGACAATGGATGGTGACGCACTATCCGCAGAAAAACTCGCCGCACTCTTCGCGGCCGATGGCTCGCCCGCCATTGGCGCAATGGCACAATTGGCCTGGTAAGGCGAAGTGAAGGCTACTTCGCCTCCGTCACCGGAAGCGTCGGCGGCGGCTCATTCTTCGGTCGCTTCGGATGGGGACCATTCGAGAAGCTGTTGAACACCACATCGGGCGATGACGTGTTGTGCTGCGACGGCGAAAGCCGCCCAACCCAAATGTCGGTAGCGGTCGCCGAGTCAAATTTCATGATGTTGTCCTCGCGCCAGCCCTTGGCGCCCTTCTCGCGCACCGCGATGCGCGCCGCGTCGTTGTTGAACTCCGTGACATACATGGAGCGGAGCATCGCAAACGGACCACCCTTGATAGGCGCATCAAAGGTAACGTCGAGCGCGAGGCGGTTGGTATCGACATTCACCATGCGAACATCCGCGCTGCCGCCTTTTTCAAACTGCAGCATAAAGCTGCGCGACTTCGGCTCGAACACGACCTCTTTTATTTTGACCAATGGCCGCTGATCGACTTCGACCGGACCGACCAGAAACGACGAGCCGTAGCCGGTGTTGCGCATGTTTTTCGGCGTCATCGGCCGTGGACGCCAGTAGCCGTCCTGCGGATAAAGCACCAGCACCTCCTCCGCACCATCGGTCCGCAGCACCCACACCTGGAGCAGATGGATGCCTTCCTCGACACGCTCACCGATGCGTACCTTGGCCGTAGCTGGTCGCCAGAACGCAGGAAAAGCATAGCCGACAACCCAAAGATCAGTCTGCTCATAGAGCGTGACCTTGCGTGGCTCCGCCGGAGATGCGTACGAAGTGTCAGACGACATATCACAAGCAGTCCAGTCGGCCTCGAAATTGTCGCGCATGCCCGCCGACAAATAGACCGGATGCGCCGCCTCGATGCGGAAAGAGCGCACCTCCTTGTTCGTGAACGACACCGCCACATTGTCCTTTTCCGCGCACAGAACGGGTTCGCTCTGATTGCGCACGTCGACCGCAAGCCCGTCGAGAGACGCGGCAAAGGCAGGCATCCCCAGGCACATGACGAGGGCAAGCGCGGTTAGCGCGCGGCAAGTGTAAGGCGGCATGGAAAACTCCGTGTTCGTGAATATGGATCGTCTAGTCCGCCTGATCGAGGCGGGCATAAACGTCGCCCGAATTGGCCTCGGGCGGGAGTTGAGCGAGATGATGCAAGATGTCGTTCACACCTGTCCAGCGCTTGAAGGTGAGTTGTTGGCTTTCACCCAGCGCCATATCGTAGCTGTAGTGGCCAAGTGCGCTCAATCGTTCGACCGCCCGGGTTGCCACGTCGCGCGCAATCGCCGTCCATTCGAAGGATAGCCCGCGTACGGGGTGGGAAAGACCAGCGAGGACTTCGTCCTCGTACCCTTCGACATCAATTTTTATAAAAGCCGGCACTCCGAATCTTCCGATCAGCCTATCGAGCGTGATCGTCGGCACCACGGTCGATGCATCCCACGACTGCCCTTCCCAGCCGATGGCACCTGCGGCGTCGCGTGGGAACGCGTCCGACAACGTCGACACGGTTGGATTGCGCGTGTTGATCTTCAAGACCTGTTCGCCGTCCTCAGCCCCCGCAGCAAAGGGCAGGATCATCACGTTCTTATCGACACCGTGGATATGGCGCAGCGCGCACACAAGGAGCGGCTGCGGCTCAACCGCCACGACGCGGGCACCTAGCCTGCGGAACGACGAAACGCGGTCGCCGACATGCGCGCCGATGTCGAACACGACATCGCCCGCTTTCACAAACCGGCTGTAGAGTGCATCCATGGCCGCCCGCGATGCCGCCGGACCGTGATAGATCCTGAGCGAGCGAAACACACCGGCGAGCGCATCCGACACCATCGGCCTAGACCTTGCCGGCCTGCACACGCGTCACCTCCGGCGGGGGCGCGAAATCCTCCGGGATCGCGGCGAGCCCGCGTTTCGGCATCCAGCGCCCGAACGCCGGCCGTGCTGTCAGAGCCGCGAACGGAATTGCGAGCAGATAGCCAGCCGTCAACGGCAGACTCCAAAGCAGGACCTCCGGAGAAATGACGAACAGCGCGCCAACGACCATCACGCCAAACACGAGCTGCGGCCACAGCGCCGAGAACGCCTCGGCCCAGGAAATGCCCCTCGCCTCTCGCGTTTGCCCGCTCCAGACGATCGACCGCCCAAACGGCAGACCTGCCATGAACAGTGAAGTGCGGATTGTCGTCAGCGCACCTTGCAGCAATGAGAATACAAACTCGACCGCCGCGCTCAACACAAAACGTGCGGCACCCCCGAAGCGTTGAACCTCTCCGCGCGTCAACGCTGCATCGATAAGGCCAGCGATTTTCGGCGAAAAAGACATAACGAGGAACGTCACATAAAGTGCTTGTGCGGATACATTTGGAAACGCCGGCTGCGCAGTGGCCTCGGCGGCAAGCGCGGGAAGCAGCGCTAGCATCACCGTGAAGGCCGGTACACCCGCGAACATGAGAATTGCCCACAGAAGCTGGAAGCGGCTGACGGGTAGCAGGCAAGGCAGATCGAGCAGCTTCAAATACTGCATGTTACCTTGGCACCAGCGCACGTCCCGGCGCATGAACTCCAGAGCATCGGGCGGGTTGTCCTCATACGAGCCGTCCTCGACCGGCATAACGCGAACCTCGTAACCCGCGCGGCGCATGAGTACCGCCTCCACCTGATCGTGTGACAGGATGTGCCCGCCGATCGGAGGCCGTCCCGGCAACAGCGGCAGCGCGCAGGCACGCGTGAACGGTGCGATACGCACGACCGCATTGTGACCCCAGAACGGTCCGCAATCCGCCGTCCACCACGCTTGGCCCATGGTGTAAGTCCGCATTCCCATGCGCATTCCGAACTGAAAAATACGTGCGAACGCCGAGCGCGAGGGCGTTCCAACCACAAGGCTCTGCAGAATGCCGATTTTCGGATAAGTCTGCATGATGCGCACCAAGCGGACGATCGCGTCACCCGTCATCAGGCTGTCGGCATCGAGCGGCACCATAAGTTCGAAATCGCCACCCCAGCGGGCGCAAAAATCGCGAACGTTACCGGCCTTGAACCCGGTGTTGGCCTCGCGGCGGCGGTAGACGATGCGCGCCCCTGGCGGTTCCGAAGCGCGCCACTCCGCGACGCTCGCTGCCTCCGCGGCAGCAACGTCGGCTTGGTCCGTGTCGCTCAGGACGAAATAGGAAAAGCGCGCGCCCTCGCCCGTTGCGTCGATGCTTTCCTTAACCGTCTGCAAGCGGAGAATGGCCCGCGCCGGGTCTTCGTTCCGCAGCGTCATCAGCACTGCCGTGTTGACCGATAGGGGCGTCTCGCGCTTGGCCGCCGCAAGGAATGGCGCCACATTCGCAAGTCCATCGCGCGCCACATGAAGCTGGACGAGGCCGATCACCGCATTCCAGAAGCCGAGCACCGGCCACGGGGTTCCGACCGCGAACGCGGAAAACGCGATGGCCTCAACCCAGCTCCATCCGCCGGTTGCAAGAATGCTTGCAACCCACGCAAGTAGTGCAAGCCAGGTAACAAGGTTAAGCGCAAGCACCAGCACGCGCCGGCGCTTCAGAACCGCGATTGCCTGCAAGCCCGCCGGTGTCGTAAGGCTTGCGGGCTGCAACATCGCTTCACTCACAACTGCGCGTTCGATATCAACGGTCATGACCAACTGAGTGTCGCCAGATGAATGAGCCGCAGCACGCTTTCCATGCCGCAACGAGTGCCTCCAGCCGACGCAGCGTCGGCCAATTCGTCGTGGCCCGCGCCCTCTGGTATGTCAAAGCGGGCACTGCCGAGCTACGCACCGAACGTCTTGAGGCCCCCGGTCCCGGCGAACTCCGCATCGCGACCGAGTATTCGGCCGTGAGCCGCGGAACGGAGCGTCTGGTTGCCCACGGCGACATCCCGCAGAGCGAATGGACGCGCATGCGCGCACCCCATCAGGCGGGCCATTTTCCATTCCCGGTCAAATACGGCTATTCGGCGACGGGCGTTATCACGGCCGGACCGGAACCACTTGTCGGCCGACGCGCCTTCGCGTTGCACCCACACCAGGATCATTTCCAGCTACCCGAGGCGGGCACCGTCATATTGCCCGAAGGCGTGCCGACAAAACGCGCGACACTCGCCGCCAACATGGAGACCGCGCTTAACGCCCATTGGGATGCCGGTACCCGGCCGGGCGACCGTGTACTCGTCGTCGGCGCAGGCATCGTCGGCTTGCTGACGGCCTATCTCGCAAACCGCATCGCCGGTACCTCGGCAGCACTGGTCGATATCGAACCGTCACGGGGCAAAGAAGCTGCGGCACTTCAAATCCCATTCTTCCTCCCTGAGGAAGCGCCGCGCGACAACACAGTGGTTTTTCACACTAGCGCCAACGCCGCAGGGCTTCAGACCGCGATAGATCGCGCCGCATTCGAAGCCACTATCGTCGAAATGAGCTGGTACGGAACGAAGACGGTTAACGTAAATCTTGGCGGCGCGTTTCATAGCCGTCGATTAAAGCTCGTCTCGTCGCAGGTCGGCCATGTCGCGCCATCCCGGCGCGCGACCGTTGCGCACCGTGACCGTCTCGCAACGGCCGTTGCCCTGTTGCATGATCCGGCGCTGGATTGCCTCGTCAGTCACGAGATAAGTTTCGACGCACTACCTGAAGAACTGCCCCGAATCTGGTCGCAAGGCGCGGCTACGCTGCCTCCTGTCATTCGCTATCGTCACTCGTAACTGGGAACGGGTTGGAAGAAATGTACTCCGTCGAGGTTCGAGATCGCATTATGATCGCGCACTCGCTGCCCGACCCGTTCTTTGGCCCTGCGCAGAACATGCACGGCGCAACGTTCATCGTCGACGTCGCTTTTTTCCGCGAGGAACTCAACGCGCAGAACGTCGTCATTGATATCGGCGCAGCGCTCGACGTTCTCGCACGAACATTGAAACCGCTCGCCTACCAGAACCTCGATGCTCTGCCCCGCTTCAACGGCGTGCTGACGACGACTGAATATCTTTGCCGGCATATTCATGACGAGATCGCGAAAGCGGCCCGTGCAGACGCCTTTGGGGCCGATGGCCGCGCGCTCTCCAAGATTCGCGTGACGCTGAGCGAAACTGACTTGGCGCGCGCGAGCTATGAGGGTCCTGTCGGTGGCTGAAGCGCTCTTTGCGATCCCTGGCGATTTGCGTAGTCCAACGGGTGGCTACGCTTATGACCGCCGCGTCATGCAGCTACTGCCCGACTTCGGTGTAACGGTCGAGCACCTGCAGCTTCCGCCTTCCTTCCCCAATCCTTCGAAGGCGGATATGGCGGAAACCGCCCGCCTGCTTGCCAGCCGCCGACCCGCCGCAGCGTTGCTCTTCGATGGCTTGGCCTATGGTGCCTTCACGCCCGAACTCCTGCGCCAGCTTGAGGGGCGCGTGGTAGCTCTCGTTCATCATCCGCTGTTTTTGGAAACCGGTCTGCCGCACGCCCGCAAGGTCGAATTGAAGGCCAGCGAGGCCGCAGCGCTGGCGCGCGCCGACCACATCGTCGTGTCAAGCCGCGCCATCAAGAAGATCGTAATTGAGCATCTGGGCGTGCCCCGAGACAAGATCACCGTCGCCGAACCAGGCACCGATCCGGCACCTCGCGCGACTGGTACCGGCGCACCCCTTCAGATTCTGAGCGTCGGCGCCGTCGTTCCGCGCAAGGGTTACGACGTGCTCGTCTCGGCGCTCGCACCGCTCACCGACCTCGACTGGCGCCTCACCATCGCCGGCGCGACCGATCGCCACCAACAGGCGGTGGAAGCGTTGCAGGACATCATCGCGGCCCACGGGCTTGATGGCCGCGTTACGCTTGCGGGCAAGGTCGTCCCCGCAACGCTCGACCGCTTCTACGAAAGCGCCGATCTCTTTGTGTCCGCTTCTTTCTTCGAAGGCTACGGCATGGTGCTCGCCGAGGCGATGGCACGCGGCCTTCCGATCATCGTCGCAACAGGCGGCGCTGCCGGGGAGACCGCGGGTGAGCTTGCGGCTTTGCACGTCGAGGCCGGAAACGTCGACGAGCTTACCACCGCGCTGCGACGCGCCTTGACCGATAAAAAGCTGCGTGACCGTCTGGCCGATGCCGCCTGGGAAGCCGGGCGAACGCTGCCGACCTGGCATGAGACGGCGCGTAGACTCGCCGCCGTCATTCTCGGCTTGCGCCCTTGAGACCACAATCATGACCACGCCCGGCACCACGCCCGACGCATCGGCATTCGCGCCCGAATGGCTGGCACTGCGCGAGTCCGCCGATGCCCGTGCCCGCAATGCCGAACTCGCCGCCGCCCTCAATGCCCGCTTCGCGCTGCGCGACCGCATCAACGTCGTCGATATCGGTTGCGGTGCCGGCGCAAATCTGCGCGCAACCGCACCGCTACTCCCCAACATCCAAAACTGGACGTTGATCGACAACGATGCCGGCCTGTTGGCCGCCGCGCGGCGCTCGATATTGAAATGGGCGGACGAAGGCGAGGACATCGGCGCCGGCCATCTGAGGGTGCGCAAGGGCGCCAGCACCATCGATATCACGTTCACGCGCGTCGATATCTCTCAGTCGATCGAAGATGCGCTGCCTGCCAATGTTGACCTCGTCACGGCCTCCGCGTTCTTCGACATCGTCTCAGCGGAGTTTATCCGCAAGTTCGTATCCGCCGTCGCACTCCGGCGCGCGGTGTTCTACGGCGTGCTCACCTACAACGGCATCCAGCGCTGGACGCCGCACCGGCCGCAAGACAACGAAATGACTTCAGCGTTCCACCACCATCAGATGCGCGACAAGGGCTTCGGCCCGGCCGCCGGGCCGCTGGCCGCGGGGGACCTCTCCGACCAGCTCGCAATGCACGGCTACAGCGTGATCGAGGGCGAAAGCCCCTGGGTGCTGACACGCGACGACCGCTCGCTGATCGAGGAAACCGCACGCGGCTATGCACTGGCCGTGGCGGAGACCGGAGCCGTCCCGACGCAGACGATAGAGACGTGGATCACCGTCAAGCGCACCGGGGCGATCGTCGGTCATACAGATATTATTGCCGTACCCGCCTAAAGACGGTCGCTAGGCGATGCGCTTCGGGATCATACGTTCGACAACACGATCCCTTCGCACAAACCGGTGATAGATCGCCGCCGCGATGTGCAGGCCGATCAGTGCCAGAAGAATGAAAGCTGCTGCCCCGTGATACTTAAAGATCTCTTCAGAGAGGGTCTTGTCAGTGATCGTCACGGCCGGCAGCTTGACTCCAAATACATCGAGATAATTGCCGTAGGAAATGCCGAGGTAGCCGCCGACTGGCACGGCGATCAGCAGCGCGTAGATGGCCCAATGCAAAAGGTGCGCGAGCCCCGTTAGAGCCGGCGGAACCGATGGATCGGAGCGCGGCGCGCCCTGAGTGAACCGGTAGATCAGCCGAAGCAAAACAAACAATAGGATTAGGATGCCGATGGTCTTGTGCGAACTATACAGCGTGTCGGTAACCGCGTCCCATACACCCCTGATCGGCTCACCCTTCTCGTTGACGCCGCCATCCATCTCGTAACCGCGGTACGTCATATAGATACCGATCGGAAACTGCAGAAGGATCAGGAACGCGACCAGCCAGTGAAAGCGCCGCGCCGTCGGCGTGTAGGTCGGGAGGTCATAGGCAGGATCCTGAGCCATGAGGGTCACCCTCTGCGCTGTTGCCTCAGGTCACAATCGAACAACGCTTCGCCATCGTCAAGCTGATGCAGCCTCGTTTGCGGGCGGAGCGCCTCATCGAGCCCCGCGATGGGCGACAGCGACAGCCCCATGGTACCCGAACCTAGAATGATCGGTGCCACGAGCAGATGAACCCGGTCCACCACGTCCGCATCGATGAAGCGCGAAATCGTGGTCGCGCCGCCTTCCACCAGAGTCTTGCGTAGCCCGCGATCGTACAACTCGCGCGCAATTTCTGCCGGATCAACCCACCCATCGCGGCATCCGACCGGCAGCACATCAACATGACTAGGTCCGCGCCGGCCGCGCGACGTCACCAGAATGCTCTTCACCCCGTCATCGGCAAAGCAGCGCGCCATGCCTCCCACGCGGCCATTGGGATCGATGACGACGCGCGCTGGATGCCGGCCCGGCACACGCCGCACAGTCAGCATCGGATCGTCGGCGAGCACGGTTCCCGCCCCAACGATCACCGCATCGACGTGCGCCCTGAGCCGATGCAAATGATCGAGCGCAGCACTGCCGTTGATCCAGCGCGAAGCGCCCGTAGGCGTCGCAATCCGTCCGTCGAGCGACTGCCCGAGTTGAGCAACAACGAACGGCTTGTCAGGTGGTGCGGTGAGTATCGGTTCAAATACGGCATCGTAGTCCGAGGCCGACCGCAGCGCTCTGATCTCGAAGGGTTGTGCGGGCATTGGAATGTCCGTTCCCTGATTTCCTTTGGAGGCAGCGTTCTTATATCGAGCGGCCTCTGAACGGTTTCTGAACCGGGGAAACCGGGCGGCCATAAACCTGATACGGTCTCAATTTGCGGCGAACAAGGCGGCAAGGTGGCCATGCTTACCGCAACGAGCCGATTAGGGTTGGACGCCATGTCCTGATCACAGCCTCTAGGCCCAACGCGCGCATTCGCTCAGTTGCGATAAAAGGTCGGCGCCATACGATTGCGTCGACATTCGAACTTCGACACCCGCTAAAATGGCTACAAATGAAGCCGCTCCCACCTCCTGAAACGTCGCTGCTGGATATCTACAAGCGTGCCCTTGGGCTCTTGGAGCCAGAAAAGGCACTTGCGATCGCGCTCGCGATCGCCGGCGTTATCCTCGCCGGCGTGCAACTCGCCGAGCCAATCCTGTTCGGCCGTGTCGTCGACGCCTTAAGCCGCAACGAGGATCCGACCGTCTATATCGCGCTGTGGGCGTTCCTCGGCTTGTTCGGCATCGTTGCCGGCGTGGCGGTCGGCATTTACGCAGACCGCCTCGCTCACCGTCAAAAACTGTCATACTTAGCACAGGCCTTTGAGCGCGCCATCGCGCTGCCTCAGGGCTACCACGCTGCACGCGGCTCAGGTGCGGTGATCCGCACTATTCTAAACGGCACCTCATCGCTCTTCTGGCTTTGGCTCGGTGCGATGCGCGATCAGATGACCGCGCTATTCAGCATCGTCCTGCTGGTGCCGACTGCCCTCGGCATGGACGCGCGCATGGCCTTGATCCTGCTGGCGCTCGCGGCCTTCTACACCCTGCTCAACATCATCGTGATGCGCCGGACATCCACCGGACAGGCGTCGGTCGAACGATACGAGTCGGCCTTGTCGAGCCGGGTCGTCGACGTCGTCGGCAATGTCAGTGTCGTCCAGAGCTATGCCCGTCTCGCCGCCGAGGCCGACGCCCTTCGCCAACTCGCCCGCGATCTGCTCACCGCCCAATATCCCGTGCTCACATGGTGGGGCGTACTGACCGTCTTGCAGCGCGCCGCTGCCACATTGACGATGGTGATCGTGCTGGTCGCGGGGTCAATCCTGGCGCGGCGCGGGGAACTGACCGTCGGCGAGATCGTAAGCTTCGTCGCTTTTGCCACGCTGCTGATTGGCAAGCTCGACCAGCTTTCCGGCTTTTTCGTCCGCATTCATCAGCAGGGCCCCTCGCTGCGCGCCTTCTTCGCGCTTATTGACGAGGCAGTCGCGAGCGCTGAAAAGCCTCACTCTCAACCGCTCGCGGCCGTGACGGGCGCGATCGCATTTGACAACGTCACCTTCAAATACGGCGCCGGCCCACAAGGCGTGGAAGGCCTCACGTTCGCAGTCGAAGCCGGCAAGACGCTTGCGCTCGTCGGCCCGACCGGCTCCGGAAAGTCCACCACCATCGCGCTATTGCAGCGCTTTCGCGATCCCGACGGCGGCACGATCAGAATAGATGGTCACGACATAGCGGACGCCACACTCTTGTCCCTCAGGAAGTCGATCGCCGTCGTCTTCCAAGACGCAGGCCTATTCAATCGTTCAATCGGCGAGAACATCCGCATCGGCAAGCCGGGGGCAACAGACGCCGAGGTCGAGCGAGCCGCGCGTCTCGCGCAAGCGCACGAGTTCATCACTCTGAAGCCTGCCGGCTACGACTTCATGATCGGCGAACGCGGCGCCGCACTCTCCGGAGGCGAGCGCCAGCGCATCGCGATCGCGCGCGCCATACTGAAGGACGCGCCGATCCTGATACTCGATGAAGCAACAAGCGCCCTCGATTCAGAAACCGAAGCAAAGATCAAGCGCGCGCTGGATGCTTTGCGCGAAGGCCGCACGACGATCGTCATCGCTCACCGGCTTTCAACCGTCGCCGACGCCGACGAGATCATCGTGCTCGATCATGGCCGTATCGTCGAATGCGGTAAGTTTGTCGAACTCGCCGAGGGGAATGGCCTGTTTGCGCGGCTTGTGGCGGAAGGCGGTTTCACGGTGCCGAAGTCGACCGAGAGCGCGGAGGAACCATCGCGTCCGTAAAGAAGTCTAGAGCTTGTGCGCCATGCGCGCGCGCTTCGTCTCGAGATAGCGCGCATTGAATTTGTTGGGCGGCACGACGATCGGGACACGTTCTGCGACGCCGATGCCCAGCGCCTTCAGCGCCTGCTCCTTGGCCGGATTGTTCGACAGGAGCTTGATCTCAGTCATGTCGAGATCGCGCAGAACACGCGCCGTCAACTCGTAGTCGCGGCCATCGACCGGCTCGCCGACCCTGATGTTGGCTTCGACAGTATCGAGCCCGCGATCCTGCAGCGCATAGGCCTGAATCTTCTTGAACAGCCCGATACCGCGACCCTCGTGATAAGGCACATAGACCACGGCTCCGAGCGGCGACTCCGAGATGACTTTCAGCGCCACCTGCAACTGCTGATAGCAGTCGCAGCGCAACGAATGGAAAATGTCACCCGTCACACAGCCCGAGTGCACGCGCACGATCGGCAGCGTCCCCTCGGGGACGTTCGCCCCGCGATGCACGAGCGCCAGAACCTGCTCCTCGGGCGTATCGCCCTGGTAAGCATGCGCCTCGAATAGGAGCTCGCGGCCCGCAAATTCGATCGGCAGGACCGTTTCAACGGCCCACGCCTCTGGCAACTTCACCGACTTCAAGGCTCCCGACTTCATGCTGGCTCCAGGGTCAACGACTGGCATATGCCCCATTCCGGCGCCGAGGCAAAGCCCGAAACCGGTCTGTGCTCAGGGTGCCAACTCCGGCGGCCAAGAAATCGACCGGAAGCCGAAATTGGGACACCACAATGACATTCCCTATGGATGCGACACGACATCAGATGGTTACGAGCCGCGCCTATTCAATTTAGCGTCCCCGCGTCCTTAATACGCGGCAGCCGGGGCCGATAGCGCCGATGGGGCCACTCTGGTATCGGTCGGAGGCACCCTCGGAGACCGGCTCCTTGCTCCTGCTGACAATCGCACTCGCAGCCCTGCTCGCGGCAGCAGCTACCTGGGCTGCCATTCCCTGGCTGGCGCAGTCCGGCGCCTTGGCGCATGAAAACGAAAGAACGATGCATTCGGGCAGCGTCCCCAAGGGGGGCGGCTTGCCACTGCTCGCCGCCGCCTTCATCGCACTTGCAGCAACAGCGCCGATCGCCTCCCTGCCCGCTACCATTATCGGCGGCACGCTTTTGCTTGTCGCACTCTCCTGGCTCGACGATCTGAAGGGGCTTCCCGCCGTCGTCCGCTTACCCGTGCATCTCTCGGTTGCCACCTGGGCAGTCTGGTCACTGCCCGAGGACGCCCGCGTCTTTCAAGGCTGGCTACCCTACATGGCCGATCGCGCGACCGCTGCGATTGCACTCGCCTGGATGATGAACCTCTTCAATTTCATGGATGGTATCAACGCTATAGCCGGCGTCGAGACCATTGCAATTGCGACCGGCTACCTCGCGGTCGCATGCACCGCATCGCAATCCCTGCAATTTACGGCCCTCGCCGCTACCCTCATTGGCGCATGCGCCGGTTTCCTTGTCTGGAACGCCCGTGAAAAACCCTTCGTCTTTCTTGGCGATGTGGGGAGCGTACCGCTTGGCTTTTTGGCCGGGGTTCTAATGCTCGACCTCGCCGTCAAGGGCTTCTGGGCGGCGGCGCTGATCCTACCCGGCTACTTCCTGCTCGATGCCACGCTGACGCTCCTGAAGCGTGCGCTTCGTGGCGAGCGCATATGGGAGCCGCATCGCACGCACACCTACCAGCGTGCGGCCACCGCAATCGGCGCGCATCTGCCGATCGTGGCACGCATCGCCGGTGCCAATCTCGTGCTGATCGGACTTGCCGTTCTGAGCACCACGAGTTCCCTGGCGGCCATCGCCGCTGCGGTCATCGTGCTCGCCGCCTTGATGCTCAACCTTGAGCAAGCCGCCCGATCTCGATCTTCGGACAGCGATCCATCACGACCGTAAGTCCCGCCCGGCGTGCCGCGGCCGCGGCGTCCTCGCTGATGACGCCGAGCTGCATCCAGATCACCTTTATGCCAAGGCGATCCTTGTCAGCGATCGCCTCCTCGACAACGCCCGGCACCGCACTCGAAGCGCGAAAGATATCGACCATGTCGACGGCCCCGGACAGGTCCGCAAGCCGCGCATAGACTTTCGCACCATGAATCTCCCGGCCCGCAAAACCGGGATTGATGGGATGCACAGCGTAGCCGCGCGACAGCAGAAAGGCCAAGACGCCGTTGCTCGGCCGATCCCGCGACGGGCTCGCTCCGACCATCGCGATCGTGCGCACACCCTTCAGAACCGCCATGATGTCGGCGTCCGCAAGTCCGTCGACGGTCATGTATCCTCCAACGGCGACAAGGTCACGCACCGTCGGACGTTGTGAGAGAAGGCCGTCAAGAGCACCTACGAATCCTTCCAGCTCGGCGGTCGCTTCTCGACGAAAGCGCAAATACCCTCCGCGGCATCGGCACTCATCATGTTCTCGACCATCACCTGGGTTGCGAACGCATAAGCATCGGAGAGCGGCATCTCGCGTTGCCGGTAGAAGGCCTGCTTGCCGAGCGCGACTGTCACCTTCGATTTGGCGCCAATCGTACGAGCCATCTCGGTGGCGACCGCAAGAACGTCTTCCTTTGCAACGACCCGGTTAACGAGACCGAAGGACGCTGCCGTTTCGGCCGTTATAGGCCCGCCGAGCAGCAGCATCTCCATCGCGCGTTTCGGCGCCACATTGCGCGCCAGCGCGACCATCGGTGTTGAACAGAAGAGCCCGATGTTGACGCCCGGCGTCGCAAATTCCGCCGTCTCCGCGGCAACGGCGAGGTCGCACGTCGCAACGAGCTGGCACCCCGCCGCTGTCGCCGTGCCCTGCACCGCCGCGATCACCGGCTTCGGACAAGCGACGATCGCCTGCATCAGCGCCGAGCACGCCGTCATCGTATCGGCAAAGAAGGCCCTGCCTCCGTCAGCGTCGGCGCGGCGTGCGGTCAATTCCTTGAGGTCGTGCCCGGCTGAGAATACCGGACCGTTGGCCGCAAGGACGATGGCGGCAACACTGCGATCCTCACCCGCAGTGACGATCGTGGCGTGCAGATCCGAGATCAAGCCGCGCGAAAGCGCATTGCGCGCGGCCGGGCGGTTCAGCGTTACAATCGCGATTGCCGGCTCGATCCGCCCATAAAGGACGATCGGTTCGCTGCCACCAACGCGCTCCTGCATATCTTGCCGCCCCGAGAGCGCTATTGCAGCGCTTTCTCGATTTCTGCCCGATGGGCTTTCACGATCTCGACGTTCTCTTTGTACTGCACCGGCGGCGTGGTCTTGATTGCTTCGGTCAATTCCTGAACCAGCTGCTCTTTATCGGCTGCCGGGATGCTTTCATCCTTCTTGACGTCCTCAAGCTCCTTTTGCAGCGCCTCCACCGGATCGGTGAACGTACCCGTCTGCGAGTCGAGACCTGCCATGACGATGGAGATGTTGGCTGCAACATCGTCGAGTTCAGAGAAACTCGCAAATTTGTGTTTCTTTGCGATGCCTTCGAGCTCCGCCTGTAGCGCCGGGTCCGGCTTGTCGCCGGCCGACTGGATCTTGGACGCGATCGATGCCAAGTCACCCTGCGCTTGGATGAAGTTCTTCACCTTCTCCTCAGTCAGCTGGACCTGCTTCACGTCTTGCGCAAGCGCTGACGACAGGGCCAGCACGGCACCTGCGAGCAGGACTGCGATGATGCGCAGCGCACCGGCAATTGTTGTCGCCATTATTATTCTCTCCTTCCACGCCCCGCCGATTGTTGTTCGCCGAATGATACGGCGACTGCGACGACAATAAGAAGGCGGTCGGCGCGCGGGTCGCCGAACAAATCACGTTTTCGGCGCCATAGCATCAGTAGCACACAAGCAAATGTTGACCGGTGATACGGTAATAAAATACCTCATTAGAGGTAATAAAATACCACACAGATAACGCACTGCAATTTATGAATAAAATATGCCGTTTCGGCGACGATTCTTGTTGCGCATGTAACGTCTAGCGCATACAGACGCGCCAGCGATCGGCTTTGCGCCGATGTATCAGTCAACGCGCGCATTCGACCAACCGCTGAGCGCGCGGCAATCCGGGGAGCCAGCAGCTCTATGTCTACCTACGTCGCCAAACCGGCAACGGTGGAGAAGAATTGGATCGTGATCGACGGCACGGGCCTTGTCGTCGGCCGCCTCGCGACCATCATCGCCACCCGCCTCAAAGGCAAACACAAGCCGATCTACACGCCGCATGTCGACTGCGGTGACAACGTCATCGTCATCAACGCCGATAAGGTCGTCTTCACCGGCGCCAAGCGCGACGACAAGGTCTACTACAAGCACACGGGCTATCCCGGCGGCATCAAGGAGCGCTCCCCGCGCCAAATTCTTGAAGGCAAACACCCCGAGCGCGTTGTCGAGAAGGCGGTCGAGCGCATGCTCGCCCGTGGTCCGCTGCAGCGCCAGCTCATGCGCAACCTGCGCGTCTACAAAGGCACCGAGCATCCGCACGCCGCACAGAACCCGGTGGCGCTCGACGTTGCCAAGCTCAACCGCAAGAACGTGAGGGTCTAAGTCGATGGCAACCGAAGCAAGGACCCTGGCTGATCTCGCCGGCACCAAAACCGCCGCGCCCGAGACCGCTCCCGTCCGCACCCAGAAGCTGGACAAGCTCGGCCGCGCCTATGCGACCGGCAAGCGCAAGGACGCCGTTGCGCGCGTCTGGCTTAAGCCGGGCAAGGGTGCAATCACTGTCAACGAAAAGGACTTCAAGGCCTATTTCGCGCGCCCCGTGCTGCAGATGATGCTGCAGCAGCCGCTCAACATCGCCAACCGCTCGACGCAGTACGACATTCGCGTTTCGGTCGCTGGCGGCGGCTTGTCCGGCCAGGCGGGGGCCGTTCGTCACGGCATCTCGAAGGCGCTCACCTATTATGAGCCGGAGCTGCGCGGCGTACTTAAGAAGCAGGGCTTCCTGACCCGCGATAGCCGCACGGTCGAACGAAAGAAGTATGGTCGCGTCAAAGCGCGAAAATCCTTCCAGTTCTCGAAGCGCTAGTTGCGTTTCTGACACGTCGAGTTGCGCTCCAGCCCGCCCCAACGGCGGGCTGAAGTGTTTTTGTGTGACCCAGCCTTGCCGGGCGGCGGCCCCGATGCCACATAGCGCCTGCCTAAAGAACGACATAGGTCCGGCAGCCGGCATGGTGCTTCGCCGAAGGGAGACACGGTATGGAATGGCTGCTGAACGGTCTGCAGGAACTCTTTACGGCACTGTCGATCGAAATCGCCCACCTGGTGTCACCGGAATGGTGGCGTACCCATACGGTTCCGCTTTTTAACATCCTGATGATCGACCTGACGCTCGCCGGCGACAACGCCATCGTCGTCGGCATGGCCGCGTCCAAGGTTCACCCCTCGATGCGGTCGAAGGTCATTTTTTGGGGCATTACCGGCGCCGTCGTACTCCGCATCCTCTTTGCCGGCATCACCCAGCAAATGCTTCAGATCATCGGCCTGACGCTGGCCGGCGGCCTGCTGCTGCTCTTCGTAAGCTGGAAGATGTACAAGCAGATCATCGACCATAACGGCCACTCGATGGAAGAAGTCGAGAAGAACCTGGCCGCACCAGTCACACCCGACGACCAGAAGAGTTTCTGGGGCGCACTCTGGACGATCATTCTCGCCGACGTGTCGATGTCTCTCGACAACGTGCTCGCCGTTGCCGGCGCCGCCAAGGACTCGACCCTCGTCCTCGTGATCGGACTCGCGATCGCGATCATCTTGATGGCGGTTGCCTCAAGCTACATCGCCAAGCTGCTTGGCCGTTATCCTTGGATCGCTTGGCTCGGCCTCATCATTATCCTCTTCGTCGCGCTCGACATGATCTACCGCGACAGCCACAAAGTCTTCTGCGCAGCTTATAATATCGGCTGCTCGGAAACCCTCTTCCAAGGCATCAAGCACCGGCTCGGATTTGGCGGATGACATGTCGAAACGCACCAGCGCCGCAAGCGTCTTCATAGACGGCGAGGCCGGCACAACGGGGTTGCAGATCCGCGACCGCCTGGCGGCGCTCGACGGCATTACGGTGCTCAGCGTTGACCCTGCCTTACGCAAGGACGCCACCGAACGCGCAGCATTGATGCGAAAGGCCGATCTTGTCGTGCTCTGCCTGCCGGACGATGCCGCGAAAGAAGCTGTCGCCATCGCCGACACGCTCGGCACCGACGCTCCCAAGATCGTCGACGCTTCGACCGCCCATCGCGTCGCGCCCGGTTGGGTTTACGGCTTTGCCGAGCTTGACGCCGAACAGAGCGAGCGCATTCGAAAAGCTCATCGCGTCGCGAACCCAGGCTGCTACCCGACGGGCGCAATCGCCCTGCTCCATCCGCTGATAGCAGTCGGCTTAATTCCGGCCGACTATCCGATCACCGTCAACGCGGTATCCGGTTATTCCGGCGGCGGCAAGTCGATGATCGATAGCTATGAAGCGTCGAAGACCGCGCCGGATTTCGAACTCTACGCGCTCGGCTTGGAGCACAAGCACATTCCAGAGCTGATGAAGTACGCGGGCTTGACGCGACGGCCTATCTTCGTGCCAAGCGTAGGCAATTTCCGCCAGGGCATGCTGGTGTCGATCCCGCTGCATCTCGATACGTTGCCGGGCAAGCCCTGCCTGCGCGATCTGGAAGAAGCGCTGCACCGCCACTACGCCGGAAGCGCCCACGTGACGGTACTGCCCGAACCGGCGGCGAAGCTGTCGCGTCTCGAACCCAAGGCGCTGAACGACACCGACAAGCTCGAGCTCTTCGTGTTTGGCAAAAGCGCGCTGCACCACGCGCTGTTGATTGCGCGCCTCGACAATCTGGGCAAAGGCGCAGCCGGCGCCGCCGTACAGAACATTCAGCTGATGCTCGGTTTGGCCTGAACGCCGCACTGACGCGTCTCGAACAGGTGCCAAACCGCGATGGCGAGCACGACCGCGCCGCCGCCCTGATGCAGAAGTCCTAGCGTAAGCGGTACCTGCGCGAGCAACGTCCAGATTCCGATCGCCATCTGCGTGAACACGGCGGCGCCGAGCACGAACGCCGATATTCGCGCCGCCCGTGGAATACCGGCGCGCCACACCGCCCAGGCCTGCAACAGCGCCATCGCACCGACAATGTAAGCCGCGATCCGGTGATGAAACTGGACGGTTCCATGATCCTCAAACATGCTGTGCCAGCCGAGCGGTTGGGCAAAATATGTCGATGGCAGGAACGATCCATTCATGTCGGGCCAGGTGTTGTAGACGAGCCCGGCCTTAAGGCCGGCGACGAATGCTCCCAGAACGACTTGGACCATCACCAACGCGACCAGAACGATGGCGAGCGTGGATACGACCCGAGACACGGATTGAGTATCTGCCCGCACTTTTCGGCTCTCTCCAAGTGCAAACCAGACAAGCAACCCCAGGATCGCGAACGCCATCGTCAGGTGCAGCGCGAGTCGGTATTGGCTGACGTCGATGCGATCGACAAGACCGGAAGACACCATGTACCAGCCAATCGCGCCCTGCAGCCCGCCCAGCGCAAGGATGGAAAGAAGCTTGAGCGGCTGACCGGCGCGCAGCCGTCCCGTCAGCCAGAAAAAGACCAGCGGCAGCCCAAAGGCGATGCCTATGATGCGGCCGAGAAACCGGTGCGACCACTCCCACCAATAGATTTCCTTAAACGCCTCGAGCGACATGCCCTGGTTGACGATGTGGTACTCGGGGATCTGCTTGTACTTTTCGAACGCGGTGAGCCAATCGGCCTCGTTGAGCGGCGGAATAGCACCCAGGATAGGCTGCCACTCTGTGATCGACAGGCCGCTGTCGGTCAGTCGCGTTGCACCGCCGACGACGATCATGGCAAACACGAGCGCCACGACGCTCCATAGCCAGACGGCGACCGCGGACACCGTGCCGTTACTGGATATATCGCGCTCCGCACGTCTGCTTGCGGCGATTGGTGTGGCATTCATGACAACTTAATCCTTGCCTGGCTATGCACCGCCGGTGATACGCATTGCCTTGACTGCCGGGCAATGCGCCCATCGGGCGCGGAACGCGCGCCTCACACAGAAACGACGGAAATGACCCAGCGCACGCGAAAATTTGTCGGCACGATCGCCCTGATCGTCGTTATCGCGGTTTATGCCCTGCTCGCAATGGCGGCAGCCATGATCCTGCAGGTTAACAATGCCAACAAATTCGTCGAATTGCTTTACTATGTCGTCGCGGGTCTGCTTTGGGTCCTACCCGCCGGCTTGCTGATCACTTGGATGCAAAAGCCCGACGCTTGAGGACTGACGGCTATGCTAGGACGCGGCGACCAGCCCATTGCTCCGTCCGATACGGCTGAGTGGCGACCGAGACGGCACGCTCATGACCGTCACGCGTTTGAAGCGGATGACGTCAATGTCTGCCACCGGAAATCCGAGGAAGGTACCCTCTAGATCTTCGAGATCGCGCAGCGCACGTGGACCGTCAGCAACGCTGATGCAGGCATCGAAACGCCCCAGAATGACCTCGAACAGGTAACGCGCTTCGCGATGCGGGCCCGCGACGATAATGTGATCGTACGCCTCATCGAGCGCATCGAGCACGAGGTTCATGAGATTGGCATCGACCGCGTAGTGTCCTTCGGGCAATGCATTGCCGCACGCGATGGCGTGAACGCCCGTACCGGGTATACGCCGCACGCTATCCTCAAACCCGGACGAGCCCATGATGAGATCGTTGAGGCCAGGCGTCGAGGGCATCGCGGTGAATGCGGTCCCCGCCACACCGTGCCGGTTCCAGTCGAGGAGGATCACGCTCGCGCCAGCCTCCGCTAGCCTCTCCGCGATCGCAAATGCCTCAACTCCAGCGTCGATACCGTCAGGCACTGCCGCCGTCACAAGCGTACGATGTCCGCCTTGAGGCGAGCGCGCCTGCGCAAGCCGATCGGCTACAGCCGAGATCGAAATCTCGTTGCTCCCTTGAGCCGACTTCATCGCCACCGAAGACACACGTCTTTCAGGCGTCTCGCCAAGCGCATTTGCGACATTGTCTCTCTTTGCAGCCCACAGTGCCATTGTCACCGCCAGGGCCGTGCCGAGCAGCAGTGTCGCCAGGAAAACGAAACCAGCAATCAACGCATTCTTCGTCGGCAGCGCGACCTTGGACGGCTGCGCGCGCGCAACGACTTCGGCTCCCGGCGTGGCCGCAAGCTTGTCGATCGCTTTTTGACTTTCAGCGAGCTGTTGCTGCTTGGAATTCAGTTCACCCTGCTTCGCGAGCATACCCACTTCAAGCTTGTTTAGCGCTCCACGTTGCGGCGCAACGCTGTCGACGCGTGCCTTGAACGCATCATAGTGAGTCCGCGCGGCGTCCTCGCGCGCTGCCGCTACTTTCGCGTCCGCCTCGGCACCCTCAACGACCTTGCTGACCTCGCCAGCGATCCGTTTCTTCAGTCGCGCCAACTCGGCATCAATCTGGCGCACGCGCGGATGCGCTGGATTGAGCATCGACTTGAGCTCTGCCATCTGCCGGTCGGCACGGGCGCGCTGCTGCGTCAGATCGTCAATGATAGGAAATGGCTCTGCATCTGTACGGGTAACTGACGCTCCCTTTTTTACGAGATCGCGCGCGCGCAAGACCTGTTCGTCCGCAGCCTTGAGCCCCGACTTGGCCTTCAACAGATCATCCGAGAGCACCGCCAGACGCTGATCGATCGCGCCTACATCGACTCCCGTCGCCGCTTCAACCTCGTTCCGCCGTCGCGAGATTTGCGCCTTGTCCGACTGCAGCGATTGCGAAAGCACATCGGATTGGCGTTTGAGCGCATCGCGCACCACGCTCAGCGCGTCGAGGCCCTCCGGCGCGATCGAACGCGCATAGACGTCCGCGATTCTGTTGGCAGCGTCTGCGGCAAGCGATGAGTCGCGAGACGTGAAGTGAACCGAAAACCGCCGATCGCCCGTTACAGAAACGGAGACTGAATCGCGCATCGCGTGCGACCCTTTCAGCCCGGCAAATCTGAGAACGGTGTCGAGCGTGTCGGTCGCGCCGAGCGCAGGATTGAACTCCGGCCGGTCGCGAAACTTCAGATCGTCCGCGACACGCGCCAGAATATCTGGCGACGTCAATCCGCGCACGTGCGTCTCGGCGTCCTTGGCAGCTGCACCGGACAAAACGACAAGTTCGGCCTTGCTCTGGAATCGCGGCGCCGCAAGCGAAAGGAGCCCAAAAGTCAGGGCCGCTGCAAGCGGGCTTGCGATCAACACCTTCGGCGCGATGCGCTTCAACGCCTGAAGCATCGATTTTTGCTCGATGCCGTTGGGCGACGCGGTTACTCGTACAGACATGACCGGATCCGGCTAGGGCCTTACAGACCGCAGTAAAGCCCGTGAGGGTTAGCAAGCCCTTAACCGTGCCGTTCCTGAACGCGGGCAGACCGGCCGTTTACCGCTAGGCGGGCACGACGCGCGTTGCCGCTGCATGTCGGGTACGCTCGGCACGGCTCCTGCTCTGAAGAAGCGGTTGACACCCCGAGGAATTGCAAATGCTACGTAAGATCGTGCGGATTGCCATCCTGATCGCACCGGTCCTCACAACGCCCGCGACTGCGGTTGAGCATCCTGCCGCCTCCCGTGCGGGGACAGCGAGCGGTCACTCCGTATCAGCCAAATTTAAACCCGCGCGCCTTGTCCGGACCGCTGATACAGAGCAGACGCAAGATGCGCTGTTGCACGCGTTGAGCCCAAACGCACTCGGCATCGTCTTTGGCCTGCTGCTGCTTTCGATATTCGCTCAGAGCATCGCGTTACGCACGCGCAAGCTGATCCCGGTCAGCGCGGCCTGGCCGCTTTCTCGATCGCTGCGGAAACCACCGTGGCGCCATAGTGGCGTCCCGACAACGGATTGACGACAAGAGACGCGCGAGCACGTGCGACGCGCGCCTTCAACTCGACGTCGTCGATCATGGAAAGAATATGCAAGCGGCGCAGCCGCTGCGCAAAAACGTCGAGAAAGTCCGACTTAACCAATTCGTGCCTCCTGGCGTCCGGTGTGCGTTATGCAGGAAGCCTGCCATTGGGGTGCGCGCCGTTACCCGCGTCTTGACGACCGGACGCCGGTGCGCCAAAAAGTTACATTGTTACACTCCAATACAGCGCCGAGATCGACGATGTCGTTGAGACGACGTTTGCTCACAATGGTGTTCGTGGTGCTGGGACTTTGCCTAGTCGCCGGCAGCGCGCTTACGTATTGGCATAGCGTGCGCAAGGTCGACATAGAGATGATCTCAGCCGAAGAGGTTGGCGTGAGCGCACTCCGAGATGCTCTCCTTGCCGCACATGATCCGACCTCCGATGCACGGCTACAAATACGGCGCGTGCTTTCCGCATTCGACGGAGACCGCCATCTGAAAGTGCGGCTCGTATCGCCGACCGGAGACATTCTCGAACGCTCACGCGTGCCACCACCCGCCGACCCGGCGCCCGAGTGGCTCTTCGCCCTGCTCGCCGGCGAACGCAGCCCAAGGGTGATCGAGCTGCCACCTCACATGCGCGCCTTGGGGCACATTGAGGTCGAGGCGCAGCCCGCCAACGAGATCAGCGAGGTTTGGGAGGACGCCAAGTTGAAGCTGCTGATCATCGGCGGTTTCTGCGCGCTCGTTCTCGCCCTGACCTACGCCACGCTGGGCTCGGCACTTCGTCCGCTCGAAACACTGTCGGCGGCTCTTGCCCGCGTCGGCAAGGGTGACTACCGCGTCCAGGTTGATGAAACAGGTCCGCACGAGCTGACCATCATCTACAAGGCCTTCAACAACATGGCCCAGGAACTCGACCGTTCCGAGCGCCAGAACCGCCGCCTCGCCGAGCAGCTCTCGACGGTGCAGGAGGAGGAGCGCGCCGAGATCGCCCGCGATCTGCACGATGAGATCGGCCCGTTCCTTTTCGCAGTCGATGTCGACGCTCAGACGATCCCGCCTCTAATGGATAAGGGCGCCCGAGATGAGGTGCTCGCCCGCGGAAAGTCCATTCGCCAGTCCGTCACGCACATGCAGAAGCACCTGCGCAACGTACTGAGCCGACTGCGTCCGGCTCTGATGCTGGATCTCGGCCTTACCCACGCCGTCGACCAACTCGTCGCATTCTGGCAGGGCAGGCGCCCGGCGATCGAGTTTACCACCGATATCGACGAGCAGCGCCTCCCGCCCAATATTGAGGAAGCCGCGTTTCGCATTCTCCAAGAGGGCACAAGCAATGCCATCCGCCACGGCGAACCCGCGCACATCGCACTCACCGCGCGCATCGGCGACAGTGGTCGCCTGCGTATATCGGTATCCGACGATGGCAGCGGGCTCGTGTCTTCCGCAAGCGGCGGCTTTGGTCTGAAAGGCATGCGCGAACGCGTCCGCTTGCTCGGGGGCACGTTATCCCTTCAACCCGGCGTCACGGGGTCCGGCGTCCTGCTGACTGCCGAGTTGCCGCTGCCCGAGAGCGCCCGCCCAGCGCCCTTATCGGCAGCCAAACAAGAAGAAGCCATCGAGGCGGTGAGACCGTTATGAAGATTCTCATAGTCGACGATCATGGCGTTGTGCGCGAAGGTCTGCGCCGGTTGCTGACCGTGCACTTCGACGCCACCATCATCGAGGCGGCCGACGTCGAACAGGGTCTTGCCGCCTACGCCAAGGAACGACCCGACATACTCGTCCTCGATCTCAATCTGGAGGGTGCCGGCGGCCTCGAACTCTTACGCCGGCTGATCGCGAGTGATCCTGAAGCCCGCATCATCGTCTTCAGCATGCATCACGAACCGGTCTACGCCACGCGCGCGCTACGCGGCGGCGCCCGCGGTTACGTCACGAAAAGCGCACCTGTCGACGAACTGATCACGGGCATACAAAGGGTGATGGCCGGCGAGCAATACGTCGATAAAGAGATAGCCTCGCGCATTGCACTGAGCCAGATAGCGACCGAAGACCCACTCCAGTCGCTTTCCATCCGTGAGGTGGAGATCCTGCGTATGCTCGGACAGGGCAAGAGCATGACGGCCATCTCCGACAATCTCGGCATCGCCTACAAGACCGTCGCTAACATCTGCACGCAGATCAAGGTGAAGCTTGGTGTCGACCGTACCGCCGATCTCATCCGCCTCGCGGTCGAAACATTGAAGTCCTAGACGCAAAAGAGCGCCGCACGATCACGTCCGGCGCCCTGATCTGCACTGCAGACTACAGAAGTAGCCCATAAGCCGCACGTCAGTCTTTGCTGCCCGTCAGCGTTTTGATGTTGTCGAGACCGGCCTTGAAGATGCCGTCGATCACATCGCGCGCTTCCTTGTCGGGCTTGCCGTTGGCGTCAAACACAGCGGACCACGCGAAATTAATCTCGTCCTCATCGTCGTCATCAGGCGTGAGCGCAAACTGCGCCTGATAGTTCTTAACCGGCAGCGGGCTTTCAATAATCTCGTAACGGTAGATGTCGGGCTTGCTTTCGAGCAGCAGCTCTTTGATCTTGGCGCCGTCCTTGAGCGTCAACGTGCGGAAGGTCTTTTCGCCTTCCTTGGACTCCTCGCAATTCTCGACTGCAGGGTGCCAGTCTTTAATGGCGCACCAGCCACCAAACTTCGCCCACAGCGCCGCCTTTTCTTCCGCCATCTTCGCCGGATCGACATTGATCTCCGCCTTGCGACCCACGGCAAGCCCGGCCGCCATCGCCAAAACGCTCGCCGAAACCACGGCCGCCGCGACGGCGACGCCCAGCTTGCAACCCGAATTCATGTTCCACTCCCTGCTTTCTTTTTGGTCCGGTGCGTCGAGTTCGACCACGCGGCCGCGGCATCGCCGCAATTGTAACTTTATTACAATCCGCGGTCGCGGCCAAGCCCTTGTGTTTCGAGCGGGCGGCGTGCCCCCCGACCGTAACCAAAACATCCTCGGTTAGCGTCTTCGCTAACACGCCGCGCCCGAGATACGTGAAAATCCAACAACGCCAGCAAGCCAGCATCAGTGGTGATGCTCTCCCGGCGCGCTCGCACCAGCCGCTTCAATGTGGAACTCGACCGGAACGCTGCCTGCCTTCTCGAACTTGAGCATACCTTTCACCGTCTGCCCCTGAACGAGCGGCCCTTTGAGGTCCAAAAGCATCAGATGCAGACCGCCCGGCGCGAGGCTAACCTTCCCGCCGGCCGGAACGTCCAGCCCACTCGCCAATTCACGCATCCGCATCACGTCGCCGTCCTTAAACATCTCGTGGATTTCCGTGCGCCCTGCGCCATCGGTCGCGACCGAAACTAGCCGATCCGCCTCCGAGCCTGAATTCTTCATCGTGAAGTATGCCGCCGCGACCTGCGTGCCTTCCGGCGTCGCGCGGGCCCACGCGGCTTCCACGTTGAGCGGTCCATTTGCTGCAGCAGCCCCATGGTGGGCGTGTCCATCGTCACCAGCCACGATCCGCAAGCTCGGCGCCGGCGCTTCCAGGCCATGCGCCGACTTGCCCTCCGGCGGCACTTCATTCCAGAACAGGTGCCCATCCGGGCAATCCTGCCGCGTCGGAAAATAGATAGTATCGCCCGCTCGAAACGCGTCGCTCACGAAACCGATAAGCGTGAACTCGTCGTAAAAGTCGTTTGGCAGAGAACCGCCCGACCAGACGACTTCCTTCACGCCCTCGTTGAGCTTCATGCCGTGATAGAAATCATAGGCTCGAGTGTAGTCGCCCTTCGTGACGGAGGTGTTCCAGCCGGGCTTCACCATCGGTTTGACGCTGATGATGCCTTCCGGAATGGTAACTATTACCTTCGTGGTCGGCGATTCCTTGCAGCCGTGCGGGATCTTGAACACCGCCTTAAATGAAGTTCCGACCGCGGCCTGCGGGTTGTCGATCGTAACGTGGGCTGACGCGGATATCGAAGCCACGGCCCCGAATGCGGCGATGGCGAAAAGACGACGTGCTCTCATGGTGTGCTCTCAATGGTGTGAGTGATCGGCTTCGATTTCGACGATGCCGTTGAACGTTGAGAACGCCTTGCGGCGTTCGGTTGAAATCTGCGCTTCCGCTGCGTCCAACATGAACGCAAGTTCCTTTGCTGTGTCCATCGGCACACCAGCCTCGTGAAGCCGCCCTGCCTCCTTCAGCGCATCCCCGCCGCAAAGCATGACGTACCATTTTCCATGGACGCGCCGCAGGAGTGCGCGGCCGCCACGCTCTGCCTGCGTCCAACCAGCGACGGCATGGTCATTGGCGACAACGACCGGACGAGTATCGACCTTCGCCTCGGGTTTGTCCCACGTGACGCCGATCAGAGATCGAATGTCATTTGCATCATCCGCCCTAACTCCAACCGGCGAGCAAATCGCGACCAGAGCGGCAATGAGAGCCGCTCTGGCCGCAAAGCGCGCGAACGGACGGGACGGGAGCACGTCGCGCACATTCATGTTCTCACCACCGATAGCTGACGCCGCCGTACACGGCCCGACCCGTACCCGGCTCGAAAAATGTCGTGGTCGCGGGATCGGCAACGTTCGTGATGCTTGTCGAAGCGATATAGATTTCGTCGGTCAGGTTGCGGCCTTCGATGTACGCCGACCACGCCCCGCCGTTGTCGAAGCCGGCCGTCGCGCCGAGCAGCGCGTAGGGCTTGGTGTCGAGCGTATTCGCGCTGTCGACGTAATACGCTTCCGGCACCCATTCGACATTCGGTCCGAAATAGATGCCGCTCGGATGCTTGTAGAGCAGCTCCGCACGCAAATAGTGGCGCGGCGCCCCCGGCAGCTCGTTGTTGCCGAACAGCGGATCATCATCGAAGCGGAAGTCGCTGAAGGTATAGGCCGCATTGAACCAAAGCCGATCGGGTCGACCCCCCGTCTCGAAAAGGCCCTTCCACAAGGTACCGCTGGCGCCGGCTTCGACACCCTGGTGAATCGTCTCGTTGGCGTTGGCAACGATGCAGAACGTCGCCACCGGAAACGGCGCCATACACATCAGCTCGTTGTCGAGATTTGCGCGGTAGAGCGCGACATCCCAGGCGAAATCCTCGTCACCCCCTCGCGTACCGATTTCGTATGTCGTACCTCGTTGAGCTTTCGCCGCAAAAGGCGAGCCGAAAATCGGCGTGTTCTCTCCAAATGAAGGGACTTCGGCGCTACGCGAGATGTTGGCAAAGATCTGTGCGGTCGGCGTCACCTCGTAGAGTAAGCCGACCTTGGGACTCCAAAGGTCAAACTCGCCGCTACCATCGTTCAAGTTGAGGATACCATCACGCTCGCGCTCGGCATGCAGAAACTGCGTGCCGCCAACGACCGCGATCTGCGGCGTGATGTAGAATGAATTTTCAAGATACACTGACGTATTGCGCGAGGTGTCGATGCTGCGACTCGTGGGCGCGCCTTTCACAGCGCCCGGGCCATTCGCATACTGACGCGCGTCGACCTCGCCGTTGTGAATATTGACGCCGGCAACGAAACGGTTGCGGAAGCCGCCGATAACGCGATCGTCGAACACGCGGGCGAAACCGCCATAGTCATCGTACTGGTAATCAAGCCACTCGAAGATCGGGTGCATGAGGTGGCGGTCGACGTAGAACGTACCGAGCTCCACATAAGTCCCGGGTTGCACCCTCCAAGTTGTCTTGTTCGCAATCCTCACAGTATCGATATTGCGTTGCCAATCGTTGGCGACGTTGATCGCTGCCGCTTGCTTCGGATCGCTGAGCGCCACGGCCTTCGTCACGCCGCCGGGAATGCGCTGATCGACATCGTTGGCGTTGATATAGAACCGAGTCTCGAGGTCACGCGACAGGCGATAACCGAGATTCATGGACCCACGCACACTTTCGCCGTCACTGTGTTCGCGGAATCCGTCCTGCTCCTGCCAAGTGCCAGTGATGAAGTAGTCGGCCGCACCGTACACGCCGCCCGAACTCGCTGAGAGCTTGTGTAAGCCGAACGAGCCGACATCGACGCGGGCGCCAAACAGATCTGAATCGTACCCGGTGGGCATGACGAAGTTGATGGCGCCGCCGAGCGAGTTGGCACCAAACCGAAGCGCATTCGCGCCCTTGTAAACTTCGATGTAGCGGTACGCTGTCAGATCGATTTCCTGAAAGTCGCCGAATCCATCGGCAGTGTTGATGGGAATGCCGTCCATGTAGAGCTGCAGGCCACGCAAGTGGAAGTTGCGCGAGAGGCTGGAGCCGCGGATCGAAATGCGCGAATCCTCACCCCACTTCGGCTGCACGAAAACGCCCGGGACGTAATCAAGCGCGTCCTTGATCGTGACCGCCGGCGTTGACGATTTGTATTCTTCCGCCGGCACCAGGTCGACGCCGCCCGGCGTGGTTTGGATATCCGCTTTTGCTTCCGCGGTCGTCGGGACGGTTAGGCTCCCTCTACGCGTCCCCGGCGCCACCGAACCGCCCGTCACACCCTCTGAACTAGGGCCCTCGAAATCCACCGACTCGTAACTTTCTTGCGGTTGTGCCGGCTGCGCGGCGGCACTCTGAGCCGGTGCTTGTGTCTTCTTGGCCGGCTTCTTTTTCGAGGCCGGCTTTGGCGCCTCGGCCGTCGGCTGCGTCACGACAACATCGGGAAGTGGTGCTTCTGTAGGTGCGTCCTGGGCACGGACAACGGCTGCAAGTGCGACAAGTGAAATGCTGGTAGCGGCGGCAACGGCGCACGCGTGGCGCCGATTGATGCGAGACATGGTGTTTCCCCCAAGAAAATGCCGAAATGCGCGCGCTTCAGCACGCGCGCGATGACAGTTCGTCAGGAGAAAAGCGGTGGGGCCCTAGAGCCCAGGGCAGGCCCGGCACGAACGGGCGGCCGAAGCTCGGCATGCGCAGAAACGACCGGCTGCGGAGCGATTGCCGGAGGGTCAACGACTACGGTCGCAAGGACCGGCGTTGCAAACTTGGTGAGCCCGGCAAACGCGCAGGGCTGGTCGTGCGACAGGTCCGACTTGCTAGGAACTTCGTGGCCGTCGGCGTCGACCGTCAGCGTCTTGGCGCCCGACGCCGAACAGATCACGACCTTGAACACGCCCTGAGCGACAGCGGAGAAATCCGGCATGTAGCCAACGGGTACGAGAGCGCGCAAAACGAAAAGGGATAGCAGCAAGTGGGCAAGCCACCCCCGCAGTCGCATTCCCGAACCTATCCCCCGAAAGCCCATAGCGTCCCTTTAAAGACCGCTCATCGTTTCCACACGAGTTTGCGATCCGCAACCCTCCGCGCCCTGAGAATCGCAAAAGAAGTGACCCTTGCGACAAACTGGCCACCCCGCCACACGCGACCAACACGCCTCAACCGCTGCCGAAGCGCTGCACGTCAAGCTGACCACGCACGTCCAATACCCGCAGGGCAAGTTCATCCGCGCAAAGCAGTCCTGACTGGGAATCGACCTGTGTGACGACGGCACTCGCATTAACCGTCGCCGCGATCAGCGCGGACGCCGCATCGCCCAACTCGGCCCAAACTCCGGCGAACGTAGAGGCGAATGCGTCCCCGGCACCGGCGCTGCTGACCACCGGCACCTCAAGTGCCGGACAATACAGGACCTCACGTTCACTTCCCACGTAGGCTCCATGCCTGCCGTCTGTCAGCAATACCGTTTGCGCACCTAGTTGGATGAGACCACCGATCAGCGCGCGAGCGACATCGCTGCGCGGCGCACCGTCAGCTTCGTACGCAAACTTGAGGCTCGCCGCCGCGATGCGGCGCAGTGTGAGGTTCTCGCTCCCTGCGATCTCCGCCACCGCCTGGCGGACAAACGCTTCCGCTTCCAGCCTGTTGACCGCGAGTATCCCGATCTGCGGTAAAAGCTGCGAAACCGTGTGAAACCGCGTTGTGATCTGCCGCACACCGGGATTGACGGCGAACCGCGTCGACGGCGCTCCCTGCTGCAACAAATGCGGGAGAAGATCGGCTGAGCCGCCACTCAGCGTCGAAATGTAGACGAGATCGGTATCAAATAGCGCAGGCTCGATATCCGCCTGCGTTAGCAGCGTATTGGCACCGCGAAATGTGAAAATAGCCGCGTTCCGATCGTGCGCGGATATGATGGCAGACGATCCCGTCGGCGCAGCCTCCGTAACGCGCAATCCTTGCGCGCCGATGCCTTCGGACGCAAGTTTTTGCCGAACTAACTCCGCGCGCGCGTCTTCACCCACTTTGGCGAGTACGGTTACCTCGTAGCCAAGACGCGCGAGCCCGACGCCCGCATTGATCGCCCCGCCGCCGCAGTGCGTCGAAATGCTCGAAGCTTCCGTCTTGCTGCCTTGCTCGAGGAGCAGGAAGGTTTTGCCGGCATTGCTCATGCTCATGCGCTCGATCAAGACATCGTCCACGATTGCAATCGTGTCGACCATCGCGCCGCCGACCGTAAGCGCCCTCACGTCGCCTGCCTTCTTGCCATCACCTGCTCCAAATTCCTATTCTAGTACCTGTTGGGCCGCGGCATTGCGTGATCTGTCAATCACACGAACGCTGGTCGCATCAATAAACAAAGCACTTCGAGCCATAGAAATCAGCATGCGGCGCCAGCCTCCTCAACCACCAAACCTTCAAGATTTCGCTCTGTTCCTTGATGTCGATGGCACGCTGGCGGATATTGCGTCGCGGCCCACACTCGCGAAGATCACGCCAGACACACTGGCGGCGCTTGGCATCCTATCCTCGCGCATGGAGGGTGCGGTCGCTATCATTTCGGGTCGCAAGCTCGAAGAGGTCGACGCGCTCATGGGCCTGCAGAAATATGCTGCCGCCGGAATCCACGGCGCCGAGTTGCGCAGCGCCGACGGACGGGTGACGATCGATCATGCGCTCGCCCCATCTATCGGCGAGCTTGAGGCTGAATTGCGCGGCCGCGTTGGCGGCGCGGACGGCATCATCGTTGAGCGAAAGCCGGTTTCCGTCGCCGTGCACTACCGCGAAAATCCAGCCCTCCACGACGAGATCCACGAACTCGCGGTTCAACTTGTTCGTTCGCGACCTCAGTTCAAACTGATGACAGGCAAGATGATCATTGAAATACTTCCCGCTCGCATCGACAAAGGACTAGCTATTCGCACCCTCATGCAGTCTCCGCCATTTTCCGGCCGCACGCCCATTTTTGCCGGTGACGATGTGACAGACGAGGACGGCTTCATCGTGGTACGGGAGATGAACGGCATTTCGATCAAGATCGGCAATGGCCCTTCGCAGGCCGAGTGGGGGTTCAACACCGCGGCGGGTTTCCGCGAGTGGCTGCAGCGCCTCTCCCAGGACGCGACAGGGAAACCGGCAGCGTGACAACTCTGGATCTCGGACTGGTCGGCAACTGCTGCATCACGGCACTCATCGATCGCGACGCCAGCATCATCTGGTATTGTCTTCCGCGCATTGATGGCGACCCTATCTTTCACAGTCTGCTCGGCGCGCCCGCCGCGCGCCCCGGAACGGGCAGTTTCTCGGTCGCGCTCGAGAACCAGAAGGCAAGCGAGCAAAGCTACGTCGACAATACCGCTATCCTGCGCACGGTGTTGCGCAACGGCGACGGCGCCGTCGAGATCATAGACTTCGCGCCGCGCTACGAGTCGCGCGGACGCGCCTACCGGCCTCAGACGCTCATCCGCATCATCAGGCCGCTTGCGGGAACACCACGCATAAGCATTCGCGCGCGTCCCTCTTTCGAGTATGGGGCGCAGCCGCCCGTACTGACCCACGGCTCCAACCACATCCGCTACGTCGGACCGAAATTCACAGTGCGCTTAACGACCGATGCGCCGATCGACTACGTTCTGGACGAAACGCTCTTCAACCTGCACGAACCGATCTGCCTCATTCTCGGCCCCGACGAGACGGTGTCGGACTCCGCCAGCGCCTTCGCACGCAGCGAATACGAAATGACCGAGCGCTACTGGCGCGGCTGGACCCACCGGCTCGCCATTCCTTTCGAATGGCAAGATGCCGTCATACGTGCCGCTATCACGCTAAAGCTATGCACCTACGAGCCGACCGGGGCCATCGTCGCGGCTGTCACCACGAGCATCCCCGAGGCGCCTGCAACCGAGCGCAACTGGGACTACCGTTTTTGTTGGCTTCGGGACGCCTACTTCGTCGTGCGCGCGCTGAACAGCTTGTCTGCAGTCCGCACCATGGAAAACTATTTCCGCTGGCTGATGAACGTCGTCAGCTCGGCAAACGGCGGGCACATCCAGCCGGTCTACGGCGTCGGACTCGAGCACACGCTAACCGAGCGTATCGTGACCACGCTCCCCGGCTATCGGGGCATGGGCCCGGTGCGGGTCGGCAACCAAGCCTACGAACACTTCCAGCACGACTCTTACGGCAACGTCGTACTCGGCGCCGCTCAGGCCTTCCTTGATCGCCGTCTGCTGAGCCCGCCCGGCTATGGTGAATTCGAACAGCTTGAACGCGCCGGGCTTCAGGCGATCCGCCTCCATGACAAACCCGACGCCGGCATGTGGGAATTGCGCTTTAGCGCCAAAATTCACACCACGTCCAGCCTCATGTGCTGGGCGACCTGCGACCGGCTTGCACGCATCTCTCGTCATCTGGGACGGGCCGACCGCGCGACCTTCTGGCAGCAACACGCCGATGAGATCAAGACGACAATCCTCAAGAATGCATGGTCCGAGAAGCGTCAGGCGTTCGCTTCCAGCTTCGGCGGAGACACGCTTGACGCTGGCGTGCTGTTGATGACCGAGGTCGGCTTTATCGACGCCAATGACCCGCGCTTCATTGCGACACTCGCTGCACACGAAAAGGTCTTGGGCCGCGGCCCGTTCATGATGCGCTACGAAGCAGCCGACGACTTCGGCCTACCCGACACCGCCTTCAACATCTGCGCCTTCTGGCGTGTGACCGCGCTGGCGCGCTCGGGACGGCGCGAAGAGGCACGCGAGATCTTTTCCGCGCTGCTCGCAGGCCGCAATCACCTCGGCCTCATGTCGGAGGACATCAGCCCGCATACCGGCGAAGCCTGGGGCAACTTTCCACAAACCTATTCGATGGTTGGGATCATTAACGCAGCGCGCCTGCTCTCGACGTCGTGGGACGTCGAGATATGACGCCGTGGCGCATCGTCTGCGACGTTGGCGGAACGAACATTCGAATTGCGCGCGCCGACGACCGCCGTCAAATCACCGATACCGTTGTGCTCCCTACGCGCGATTGCACGTCGATGGCAACTGCTTTGCTCAAGTATGCAAACAGTTTCGACAGGGGCGACCTGCTCGAAGGTATCGCCATTGCGGCCGCTGGACCAGTGGAAGATGGCCGTGTCGAACTCACCAACCATACGCTTTCGATTGACGCCCAAATTGTAAGCGCTGAATTCGGCAACCGGCCCGTTCGCCTCCTCAATGATCTCGAAGCCGTCGCCTGGTCGTTGCCATGGCTTCAGCCGGAACAACTGACACCGGTCCGCTCGCCTGATACGCCGCTTGGCGGCCCGCGGCTCGTCGTGAATGTTGGTACCGGCTTCGGCGGAGCGCTTCTGATCGCGACGGGCGAGGGCTGGCAAAGCATTGCTTGCGAGCCGGGCCATATGAAACTTGCACGCACTTTCGCTGCGACGAGCGGCACACCGCTCGGGGCCGGTTCCGTCGAGGAGACCATCTCCGGCCTCGCGCTTACGCGCGACGGATTTGCGGCAAGTCTTGATGCTGACGCAAGCCCACCGGCCGGTGGGCTCTTTTTGCAGCGTTCGTTCAATACCAACTTCAGTGCGCTGCTCGGTCAGGTCTGCGGTGATCTGGTCCTCGCATGCGGCGCCTGGGGCGGCGTTCACCTCTGCGGCAGTGTCGCAGCCGAATGGCTGCGCAAGCCCGACTTGCCGGCCTTCCTGGACGCCTTCGAGTCAAAGGGGCCGATGGCGCCGCGCATGGCGCGCGTCGGCGTTAGCCAGATCCTGGCACCTCACCCCGCTCTGATCGGACTGGCTGCGCTACCTTTGGTGTGAGTGGCGCCAAGCACGATAGAACGAGTATACGACCGGCCCATCTCGTCTTTGACGCGCAAAGTCACGCAGCGCGAAGTCTGCGCGTCGGCCGCAAGAGGCACCATCCACACGTGAGACGACGGCGCCGCCTCAACCCACGGCTTGCATAAGTCGCGATGCCTTGAGAACAGGTCGCTCACGTGCGGATCGGCCATGGTCGTGCGCGCAAGCGTCAGCGTAGGCCCGTCGTCGAGATTGCACGTCACGGTCGTATTGGGTCCGCCATCGAAGACGTTGACGACAAGCGTACGCCATTGCGCGTCCCTGCCTTCCTCAATCAGCATGGCTCGCATGGCGGTATCTGCGGCGGCGTCAAATGGCACGAACCTCGTTGAATAGCGGTTGCCTTCGACCGACAGAACGTGAAACCCCTTCGGGCTGCCGTCTCTGCTGTCAGCTACGGGAATGCCACGCGCGTCCTTGGGCCCACTCCACCAACTCCCACTCGCGGCCGTAAGGACATGGTGATGATGTAACCCGGGACCGGCAAAGCCGTGTGCCGCGCCGAGATAGTGATGTTCTGTTGTATGCGAATGCCCCGCGAAACTCGCCGTAAAGGCGCGACGCGAGAGAAGGCTCAACAGCGTATCGCGATCAGCCGTCGTATCTGCGGCGCTATGGGGTGCGTCGAAGCTCACCAAAGGAATGTGCATTGAGACCACGATGAGGTGATCTTCCGGAACGCGCCTCAGGACATTCTCTACAAACTGCAATTGGGCTGGACCGATACGACCCCGATAACCGCGCCCGCTTGAGCCAACGCGCCCCGCGCCGAAGTATTCGATATTGTTCAGCAGAATGAACGTCGCATCCCCGTGCTGAAATGCGTAGTGCGTTGGGCCGATGTGGCGCTTCCATGTCTCAAACGCGAATGCCGGATCGGTCGCCTCCAGATTCATATCGTGATTGCCAGGGCAGTGGTGCCACGTGAGGCGCGACTGTTTCAGGATATCGAGATAGTCCGGCAGAAGCGAAAGATCATCGCCCATCACGTCGCCATGACTTATCGCGAAAGCAGCGCTAGTCCCCACCGCACTCTCGAGAACGAGGCGGCGAACGTAGTCGAGTTCCACTGCATTTGCCGCTTGCGTGTCGGCAAACAGAAGCGCCTCGAAGTCAATTTCGTCGCCAACGCGCTTTAACCGGAAATCGATGCATTCCCGCAACCTACCCGTTGCCTCGACGCCTGTTTGGCGCAGCCCTGCGCGCAATGGCGTACCATTTGGCTGATGCAGGTAAGCGAACTCTCGCGGCGAACCACTTATCTGCCAACCCGAAGGTCCAACGACGAAGACGTACTCTCCCTCAGCGACCGGCAATGCCCATCCGCCGTCGCTATCCGTCAGCACCACATCGCGACCGTTCGAAACCAAAACACCGGCGATGCCCCGATCGTCGACCCGCCGCAAGCCGTCGCCGTGTTCATCCGCGAAGACGCGCCCATGCGCAATTTCGGCGCGCCCCGCGATGGAAGGCGTCGCTCTCCCCGTGCCCAACGCCAGCGCGCCAGCGCTGAGCGCCGTCATGGCCTGACGTCTGGTTAGCCAGCTACCCGGAATGGCCCGCATGGCGGCTCGCCCCTCGGCTCGGCGAAAGATTGCCAAGCTGGGCGTGCTCGTAACCGCGATTCGCGACGCGCCGGTTTCGGTTTTTTGAACGAACGATGACGACGCGCTTCCGCGCTCAATTTTGAGCCGTCATAGGATTGTCATGTGAACCCGTGCGCTTGTGGGCCGCGCCTACTCCTCGCGGAACGCGCGCTCGAATTGATCCGTCAGCGGCTTCACCAAATAGGTAAACGCAGTTCGTTCGCCCGTCTTGAAGAAGACCTCGACGGGCATACCCGGGATCAGGTTCAGCTCGTCACCCTTTGCGAGTTCACCCGGATCAACTTCAAGCCGAGCAAGATAATACGGCTGCTGTTCCGATGAACCCGGAGTCGACGCATCGCGCGTCATCACGTCCGCGGAGACCCGCGAAACATTCGCCTTGTAGGTCGGCGTCGAACGCTGGTTGAAGGCGGTAAACTTCACATCCGCCACATGCCCGATCGCGATCTGATCGATATCCTTCGGAGCGAGTTTCGCCTCTACGACAAGGCGGTCCGTTGTCGGCACCACAGTCATGAGAGCCTGACCATCTGCAACGACGCCGCCAATCGTGTGGATCGACATCTGGCTCACGACACCATCCACCGGCGCGCGGATCTCCATTTTCGCCAAGCGATCCTCCGCAGCGATCATCTTTTCGTTGAGCTCGCTCAGGCGCGATTGCTGCTCGCGGATCTCCTTGCCGACATCGGATTTGAAATCGTAGTCGTTCTTTTTTATCATTGCCTCGTGCTCAAGCACTTTTTCCTTGGCCTGAGCGTACTGAGCCTTGATCTGCGCGACATCGCCCTCGAGCTGCGCAACGCCGCGACGCGAAGCAGTAATCTTTGTCTTCGCGACGAGGTTCTGGTCTTCCAGCGTCTCAAGACCTGACAGCTCGTCCCGTGCCAGATCGAGCTGGCGCTGCCGCGCCTTCAGTTGAGCTTCGAGCCCCGAGAGTTCCTCGCGCACCTGATCGATCCGCGCGCTGCACTGCTGATTGAGTGCAAGCCGCCCGGCCAGCCGGCTGCGGTAAAGCGTCAGTTCCTCGGCAACCGACGCGGACTGTGCGGACGACGACGAAATGTCGTTGAAATCGCTTTTGACAAGTTCGGCATCGATCAGCTCCGCGCGCAGACGTGTCAATCGCGCCTTCACTTCATTAATTTGCGTTGCATTGAGCCGCACGTTCGCCTGCGCAATCGTGTCATCGAGCCGCACCAGAACGTCGCCGGCCTTCACATTATCGCCGTCGGTAACCAGGATTTCTTTCACCGCACCCGCGCCGGTCGGCTGCACCACCTTTGGATATTGCGCCACGACCACGACGCCACTCGAAATGACGGCACCGGAAATCTTGGTCGTAGCGGCCCAGACGCCGATGCTGCAGCCGAGCAAGGCCAATACGGTCAGCCCGCCAAGCATGTAGCCCTTGCCTTCGCGCACTTCGCTCTCTGCGTTCATACTCGTCTTACTTCGCTGTGAATTTCGTTTGATCGGTCAGGAGTGCGTCAGCTGAGCAACCGGAGCTTTTGGAACAGACTTCGGCTCGCGCGCCGCCTGCGGGTTCATGAGCCGCTTCAATATTCGGTCCTTCGGCCCAAGGTCCTCGACGACGCCGTTCGCCAGCAGCAGGACCTTGTTCACGGCATTGAGCACGGAGGGACGGTGCGCAATAACAATCACGATCCCGCCACGCTCGCGCGTCGCCTTGATCGCAGCGGTCAGGTTGGCGTCCCCGTTCGCGTCGAGATTGGAGTTTGGCTCGTCCAGAACCAGCAGAAACGGGTTGCCATAAAGCGCGCGGGAAAGCCCAATCTGCTGACGCTGGCCAGCTGACAGATTGCGACCGAATGGCTCGACGACGGTGTCGTATCCGTTCGGCAGTTTGAGGATAACCTCATGCACTCCGGCGAGCTTCGCGGCAGCAACCACATGTTCGCTCGTCGCCTTGGGATCGAAACGCGAGATATTCTCCGTGATCGTGCCTTCGATCAGCGAAACTTCCTGGGGCAGATATCCGACGATCTGGCCGCGCTCGCGGGTCGACCATTGATCAATGGTCGCGCCGTCCAGCCGGACACAAGGACTCCCGTCGGCCGATGACCAGATGCCGATGATCCCCTTAATCAGTGTTGACTTACCTGCTGCACTCGGACCAATCACGCCGAGCCCATCACCCGCGGCCAGCACAAAACTTACGTCCCGCACGGTCGGATCAGCCGCTCCCGGCGCCTTTAGCGTCAATCCCGAGACCTCGAGCTTCTGCTTCGGCATCGGCAGCGCCGTACCCCTGTCGTGGACCGGCTCGGCCTGGAGGAGTTCGGTCACCCGCGCATATGCTTGGCGCGCGGCGGTAAAGCCTTTCCAGTTAGCAATCGCGATTTCGATGGGGGCAAGCGCCCTCGACATCACAATCGAAGCCGCGATGATCGAACCAGCCGAAAGCTGATGCTGAATCGCCAGATAAGCGCCCAGCCCAAGGATACCCGACTGAAGCAGCATCCGTAGCGTCTTGGAGACGGCACCCATGCCGTTCGTGATGTCACCCATGCGAAGGCCATGTTCCTGACCACGATCGCGCAAACCTAGCCACTTCGATACAATCGATTGGTTCATGCCCATGGCGAGGATCGCGTCCGACGTGCCGTCGGCACCAAATCCGAACGCGTTGGCCCGCGTCTGGCCCTCGTTGGTCAGCGCCACCGCCTTGCGCGCTCGGACCTCTGTAATGGCGGTTATCACGACCAGCAGCAGTCCGCCGACCGTCGCGAATATTCCAAGCGTCGGATGCAGAAAATAGATCAACAGCAAATAGAGCGGCAGCCAAGGGAGGTCAAAAAGCGCATTCGGCCCCGCGCTCGACGCAAATCCGCAGATGGTGTCGAGGTCACGTATCGCCTGTTGACCAGAGCGCGCATCGTTAGAGTTCTTACGGCCCGAGAGAGCTGCATCCAGCACACGCGCTCGGATCCGTCTATCGACCCCCCGCCCCACTCTGCTCAGCAGCCGCGACCGGCAGTAGTCGAGCGACCCGAAAGCTCCATAGAGGAGCAGCAGCAGCGCGCTGAGCCCGATGAGCGTCGGGACACTCTGCGACGGCAGAACCCGATCATAGACCTGCAGCATGTACATGGACCCGGCGAGCGCGAGGATGCTGATCGCGCCCGAAAACACCGCTGCCGCAATGATCTGCACCTTGAACTTGCCAATAACTGACGCAAGCTCATTATCTTTCAGAGCCATTCGCATTCAGAGTGTTCCAAATCCTATTTGGTCACCCGCGATGCATTCGTCGTGCCAGAGTGCTTCCAATATTTAGAAGGCTTTAATCTATTGGCCAGACCGAAACTGTCCGAAAATGATCCAATCGGAAAATTATGCGAAATAAATGCCTTGAAGTCGATAAATCTGACCTCGGCCAGGGCTAACCCTAAACAGCTCAATTGGTTGAGCACGGCATTTGCATAGATATAGAAGGATGATCTCCGAAAAGTATCAGGACACGAAATGCAGCCCGAATTCCCATCACTCTATGGCTCCTGGAGCGAGGTATTTGAGTGGCCTCTGATCGGGCTGCACGTCATCATCACGCCCGACAACAAAATCCTGAGTTTCGGAACCGACCAGCAAGGCACGCAAGGCGGCTTCGTCTACGACGTCTGGGACATCAAGACGAATAGTCACTACACACTGCCGAACAAAACCGCGACCGACCTCTTCTGCTCCGCCTGCATCCTCGTGCCACTCACAGGCGAGATCCTCATCGGTGGCGGCGACGCGCGTCCCCTTGGAAAGGTCAACCAGGGCGTCGACGACGTCAATGTCTTCAACTATCAGGACATGAGCTTGTCCGCTTCGATCACCGGCGACATGGCCTACGCGCGCTGGTACCCCACGACGATCTCGCTTGCGAACGGCAAGGTTCTCATCTTGGGCGGCAAGGACATCAACGGCAAGGGCGTAGGCATGCCCGAACTCTACACGCCGGATGTCGGCTGGAAGTCGTTGATCGGCGCCTATTCCGCGGAGATCGCGAAGGACTGGTGGTATCCAAGAACATTCCTGAACGGTGATGGTAATGTCGTTCTGTTCGGTACCACCAACGATGCCGGAGCACGCTACACCGTCCAGATGATCGACCCGTCGGGCAACGGCAGCATCAAGACCATCGGAAAGCTGCCCTTCGAAACCGCCGCCGGAATGCCCGCGATCATGTTCGATCAGGACAAGACTCTGATCATCGGCGCCGATGGAAGCGCATGGATCATGGACATCAGCGGCGACGTTCCAACGTTTGCGCGCACTGACGACCTTGGCGCGAACCGCTTTTGGTCCAACCTCGTTTTGCTGGCCGATGGTACCGTCCTTGCGAGTGGCGGTGGCGACCTCAACAGCGCCCAGACCTCTACCCTCGGCACTCCCAGCTACGATGCAGCTATCTGGAACCCGGAAACCGGACATTGGACCACGGTCGATGATGCTCATATAGCGCGTCTTTATCATTCAACAACGATACTGCTTCCAGATGCAACCGTGTTGTCACTCGGTGGTGGCGCGCCGGGACCGATAAACAATCTCAACGGTGAAATTTATACGCCGTCTTATCTATTTGACGGAAACGGCAACCTCGCAACGCGTCCAGCGATCGTTGACGCCCCGGAAAAGATCGAACAGCGCGAGACATTCACAATTACTGTCGACGATGCCGCCGACATATCGCGCCTGACATTCGTCAAGGCGGGTGCGGTCACGCATTCGCTCAACATGTCGACGACGAAGGTCGAACTGGAGTTCACTGCAGGTCCCGGCAACACACTGCAGATCACGCTTCCCGAAAACTCCAATATCCTGACAGCCGGCCAGTGGATGCTGTTCGCGTTCAACTCGAAAGGAACGCCTTCCATAGCTGCAACTATTCAGGTTGGAATCGGCGGCGAACTGTATTCAAACACACTACAATCTCATCTCACGCTCAACGGAACCGCGTTTTACGATGCCAAAAGCGACATTTTCACACTAACGCCCGATGCAAAAAATTCACTGGGCGCCGTCATGAGCAATGACAAGATCAACCTTGCTCACGACTTCGAACTCAAATTCGATGCCTACTTTGGCGCGAACGACGCTGGCGCCGATGGCATCGGCTTTCTGCTGCACGACGACCCATACGGTGCTGACGCGGTCGGCGGTCGAGGCGGCGCCCACGGCTTGACTGAAATCAGAAATGGGTTGGGTATCGAGTTCGATACTTTCAGAAATGCAGGCGTTGATCTGCGCGAGGATCACACGAATTTTGTCGATACGGACCTGCCGTATGCGGCACGAAACATAGGTGACCAGTATTCCCTTGGCAACATCGAGGACAATGCCTGGCACAACGTAACAGTGATTTGGGATGCCGAGACCCAGACCCTCAAATACTGGTTTGACGGCAAACTTGCAGGTGCCCTGCAGAGCAACATCATCGACACTCACCTCGGAGGCTCTTCGGCGGCTTATTTCGGCTTCACTGCGGCGACCGGCGGCAGTACGAACCTGCAGCAAATAAAGCTCGTCTCCTTCAACGGACAATTGACTTCGGACCCCACCGTCGGCCTTTCGCTTTCACCCGAAGAGCTCGGAAAGCACCTTGTCCTGACGGGAAGCGCAAGTTTCTCAGAGCGAACCGGCACAATCACGCTAACGCCAAATTCTCAAAGGGTAACCGGCGGCGCGACCCTGGATGACCGAGTGAACCTCCTCAAAGACTTCAAAATCGTATTTCAGGTCAACTTGGGAAGTGACGATGCCGGCGCTGATGGCATGGGCTTCATCCTGCACGATGATCCGCGAGGCGTCGCGGCGTTGGGCAATGGTGGCGGCGCGCATGGCTTGACGGGCGTCATTAATGGAATCGGCATCGAATTTGACACCTATCGCAACGCCGGGGACATCGCTGATGACCACACGAATTTTGTCGATACTGACGTTCCGTTTCTAGAGAGAGACCTAAACTCGCCCCTAGGACTTGGAAACATCGAGAACGGCGCATGGCACAGCGTCGTAGTCGATTGGGATGCGTCAGGCCAGATCCTGCGATACTGGTTCGACGGCAAGCTCGCCGGAACCCTCCATTCTGACATTGTCAGCACCTATCTGGGCGGCTCGTCCCTCGCCAACATTGGTTTTACTGCTGCCACGGGCGGAAAGTCCAACATTCAGCAAGTGAAAGTCGTCTCCATAGAAGGAGACTTTAGTGCAGCCCCCAGAAGCGGAACGACTATCGATCCCTCAAAACTCGCCCAGGCCGTGAAGTTAAACGGCGACGCACAATACGATCAGAGTACGAACGTTATTACGCTCACACCCGATGACCTTAGGAAGATCGGTGGCTTCGCCATCGAGGATCGCCTGAATCTCACGCACGACTTCACTCTCGTGTTCCAGGTCAACCTTGGATCTAATGACGCTGGCGCCGACGGCATCGCCTTTGTGATGCACGCGGACCCGCGCGGCGCCGCAGCACTAGGTGGCGGCGGCGGCGGCCATGGCGCAACGGGAATCGCTAATGGTCTCGGCATAGAATTCGACACTTTTCGGAACGCCGGAGAACTCGCCGCGGATCACACGAACTTCATCGACACCGATGTCGACTACGCCAATAGAAATGTGAGCAAGGCTGTCGCTCTTAACAACATTGAAGACGGCGCATGGCACAACGTCATCGTCGATTGGGACGCGTCTGCTCAGAAGCTCCGCTACTGGTTTGATGGAAGCCTTGCCGGGACGATGGATAAGGACATCATCACGGCATACTTCGGCGGCTCGTTTCTAGTATACTTGGGATTGACGGGCGCGACCGGGGGTCAATCAAACCTGCAGCAGGTCCGCCTCACCCATTTAGATGCCACATTTGAATCCGGCAGTTCGCCTTTGTCCACCATCGACGATCAACACAACTCCCTGATCGACCTATACGGACTCCACATCTAATCAAAAGCAACGCACGGCTTTACGTGCTAGGCCACCGCGGCATGAACCTCGCCGGCACCCCAAACACCCCACAGTATACCATGCTGCGAGCTCGCTGCGAGACGCTCTCTCTCGAACTCAAGAATCCAGCCCGGCAAGTAGCTCAGATCCTCCGCCGGA
>CAZYXX010000011.1:0-38914 GCA_964651805.1 uncultured Hyphomicrobium sp.
GAACCGGCAATCTTCGAGCGGTCCAGCTCCTGCTGGGGCATTCGAAGATCGAGAGCACGGTGAGGTATCTCGGCATTGAGGTCGATGATGCGATCGAGATCGCGGAGAAGATCGACATCTGACCGGCCGACGCGATGCCGCCGAGACCGGACACGGTCGGCGGCGAAGTTCCTGACCGCCGTCGAAGGCACTGCGACGAAGAACAACGGCACGAAGAGTGCGCGCGACAAGTTCTTTTATTCCGACGACGACGGCCTACTCGTTGCCATGCGGTGGGGCGACTACAAGTACGTCTTCTCCGAGCAGCGCTCCCCGGGAACGATGATGGTGTGGGCTGAGCCGTTTACCACGCTCCGTCTACAAAAGATCTACAATCTGTTCCAGGATCCCTTCGAGCGGGCTGACATCACGTCTAACATCTACTGGGACTGGAACCTCAACCATGTCGGCAACGCCTACGGGATGATGGACGAAGTGTTCAAGTTCGTCGCGACGTTCAAGGAGTTCCCGCCGCGCTCGTTCCCGCCGAGCTTCAACCCCGCGAACATCATGGAGCAAACGCTCGACGACATCAAAACCAAGAAAATGCTGAAGGAGAGTCTCGATCCGGAACGCATCCGCGGCGGTATTCGGCAAATGATCGACAAGTCGCTTGATCAGCGGGGCGCGCCATAGCGGCCGCGGCTGGCGCCGGTCCGCAGGTTCTCCGCTGCGGCGCAAACTTCAAACTGGTTTCCTGGCTCTAGAGCGTCCCATGCATCGTGCAGCATATTTCCTGTTGGCGGCTTTGCTTCTCGCCGTGCCGCCCGCCTGCGCGGCCAACGATCCGCTCCCGTCCTGGAACGACAGCGCGGCCAAGACGGCCATCGTCGACTTCGTGGGCAAGGTCACCAAGGAGGGAGGTCCTGACTGCGTGCCCGTGCCGGATCGCATCGCCACCTTCGACAACGACGGCACGCTGCGGGCCGAGCAGCCGATCTACTTCCAGTTCGCCTTCGCCATCGACCGGGTCGCGGCTCTCGCGCCGGAGCATCCGGACTGGAAAGAGAAGCAGCCGTTCAAGGGCATCCTCAAGGGCGACCTCGAGGCGGCACTCGCGACGGGCGAAAAGGCATCCTCGAACTATTGGGCGCGACGCACACCGGGATCATCACGGAAAAGTTCGGCGAGATCGTCGATGGCTGGCTTGCCGGCGCCTAGCATCCCAAGACCCACCGGCCCTACACCGACATGGTCTACCAGCCGATGCTCTAGCTGCTAGCCTATCTTCGCGCCAACGGCTTTGTCCGTCGTCAGGTTTTTCGGGACAGTTGAGCGTGTGATCTAAGGGAGGGTTCGGTTCATCTGGTTGAAGCTCATGCTGCTGCGTTGAAGTGCTGCCGGCGACGCTGCTCGATGGTTCGTCGCTTGATCTCTCGTCGTCGTTCGAGGATGCGCGCGCCGAGTCCGAAGTAGACGTCATCCGGGGTGAGGCTGTCCAGGCTCTCATGATAGCGGCGATGATTGTAGTGATCGAAGAAGTCGGTGACAGCGCGTTCGAGATCGCCGGGAACGAAGTAGTTCTCGTGCAGGATTCGGCTTTTCAATGAGAGATGCCATCGCTCGATCTTGCCCTGTGTCATCGGGTGATAGGGTTTGCCGCGCGTGTGCCGCATCCCCTGCACCTCGAGCCATTCGGCCAGATCATTTGCGACGTAGGACGGGCCGTTGTCGGGGAGCAGGCGCGGGCGACGATCGGCATCGACCTGATCGATGCCTGAAGCCTGCAAGGCCAGATCGAGTGTTGCGGTAACGTCGACAGCGCTCATCGTGGTGCAGAGCTTCCAGGCGATGATGTAGCGGGAGAAGTCGTCGAGGACGGTTGCGAGGTAGAACCAGCCCCAGCCTGTGACCTTGAGATAGGTGAAGTCGGTTTGCCAGAGTTGATTGATAGCCGTCGTGGGATTGGCGAAGGCGTCAGTAGCTTTCATGATGATGAAGGCTGGTGACGTGACGAACCCCTCGGCTTTCAGGATGCGAAAAACGCTGGCTTCGGATACGAAGGTTTTCTCGGCATCTGTGAAGACGACGGCGACCTCGCGTGGTGACAGCTCCGGCTTCTCCAGTGCCCGCTCGATGATCCCGGTGCGGATCTCATCTGGGATGCGGTTCCACACGCGCTTCGGCCGCGACTTTCAATCTTCGAGCGCGTCGAAGCCGCCGGATACATAGCGATCGAGCCCGGCGCGTAGAACCTCGTTTTGGGGATGCCGATCTTATCGAGCGTACGCCGGACCGGCAGGTGCGAGGTCTCGACGGTTCTGATGATCTCGAGCTTCTCGGATGCGGCGTACTTCATTCGCCGTCCTCCCCATCTGCGATAACGCTTTTTTTGAGCAGCCGGTTCTCGAGAGTGACCTCGGCCAGCGCTTCCTTGAGCTGACGGGCTTCGGCTCTGAGCGTCTTGACCTCATCGGAGGTCGCCTCGCGAGCGGTATCGCCGGCGAGCCGCTTCTTGCCGGCCTCGAGGAACTCCTTGGACCACCGATAGTAGAGATTCTGGGCAATGCCCTCCTTCCGGCAGAGCTCGGCGATGCTGTCCTCGCCGCGCAGACTTTCCAGCACGATGCGGATCTTCTCCTCGGCCGAGAAGTGTCGCCTAGTGGCTCGCCGGATGTCCCTGACGGTCTCCTCCGCGGTCTGCGGAGCCTGCTTGTCTCGCTGTCTCATCGCGTCCCTCCTCGGGTGACGATGAGCCAGAACCTCTGCCTTACGCAATCAGCTCAATCTGCCCGGCAGGTCCTGACGGGGGACAGGGTCGGGTCGTCGACAACGTCGTAGAGTTCCCAGTTGTAGCCGGTGATCACATCCGGAGGCGTCGCAGTGCTCAGTTCCCACGGCAGCGTTGCCGGTGTCGTGCACGCCACCCAACCCTCATGATAGATGGCCCGGTTGCCGAGCATCTCGAAGTATTGCGTCGAATGTCGCGTGGGTGCGTTGGCGTTCGCCTTGTCCCACGCGTAAAGCATGCTCACGCCTTCGATTGGCGCTTGCTCAATCCCGTTGATTTCCTCCGGTGCCTTGATCCCGTCGCCTCGAGGATCGTCAGTGAGGAAACGTCCGTTCGGAACCCCAAAGCGGATACCAGAGGAGTCGGTCTTTTACCGGCACTGGCACGCCGTTGAATCGTAAACTCGTTCGGCGTACCATTGAGCCTGCTTTCGGCACTCGCGCCGTTGTCGCCGCCAATGTAGATGATCAGTGTGTTATCCAATTCACCGAAGTTTTCGACGGCCTGCACGACACGTCTGATCTCATGGTCGGCGTAAGCGAGATACGCGCCGTACACATCAGCCTGCGAACCCGCAGCAACTCGTCAAGCTCGCTTAATGGGTGGGATGATCCAAGAGCCGTCGATGATCGAAGGATGATTCTCGTCGGGCCAGTACAAGCGCAACATCAGGCCGAACTTGCCCTTCGGCGCGGGCAGCCAGTTTGCTTCCTTGTCGGCTCCCGGGCTCTCGTTCTGGACATAGATGACGAGCGCTCCGTCATCCTCGAACTTCGGGTTGGTCCGGAGGCTCATCGAGTAGCGGTTGATGGGATTGGCGACGAAGAACATGTTCTCGTCATACATCGTGAGCGACCAGAAGCCCTTGACCGGCGGCAGCTGACCTTTCTCGAAGCGGATCGTGTATTTGTTCGTTCCCTCGTAGCTTGTCAGCAGCGACGGCTTCAGCGACGTCGGATAGACGGCGTCCTGCGGGCGGTTGGCGCCAAGACCGATGTACGTTATCAGCGCTCGCTGAAGATAGTTCGTGCCGTAGACACCGGCCTGCGTGGTATAAGTCCAGCCATTCACGCGCGACATGTCCCCGTCTCTGGACATGAAATGGAGAAGAATGCGGCTTTGCGCCATCTTCGGTAGATGGGCCTCCCAGCGGCTCTCGACAAACTTCGGATCGAAGTCCTGCCCGGGAACAAGGCCGATGCGTGCGAACTTTTCAAGCGCCGGGGCGTCGGCGGCCGATGGAGGATTCCTTTTCAAGAGTTCCGCCAGCAGCGTGAAGTACTCGACCGTCGACAGATTGTTGACCTGGTCGCGGACGGGGGTCTTCATGTCGATCGACGGATCGGCCTTTCCCGCCGCCGGCACGTAGTCCTTGCCGTAGGTACTGAGCGGCTGCAGCTTGAACTGATCCTGCAGTGCGTGCACGGCGGCATAGTCCTCCGGCGTCCCGCTGCAATAGATGCGGCCGAGCAGCCACACGATGCTCGTCGGCGACTTCAACTGCGACATCCCGGCCGGAACCGTCCCCGACCAGTTCGGGCCTGTGATGAGGAAGGTCTGAGCCTGCGTGCCGCTCGTTCGCGTGCCGGGAACCTGGAACACGTCCGTCCATCCGCTCAAGAACGGCAGGAGGAAATATCGGCCTTTCATGTCCGGAATGCCCAAGACCCACGGCTCATCGCCGACATCGATGAACGAGGTCGTGTAAAGCGTGTCAGCATTGGGCGCGGTGACATCGCGGAAGGTCGCGTCGGGATAGGCCCGCAACTTGATGAGTTGACCCTGTGGAGCGCGCGTGCCCTCGGGCTTCGCAACATTTGTAATGACACGACGCGTCATTTCCATCGTCACGAGCGGATAGCCGTAAATGTATGCTTCCGAGGCGATGGCGAAGTCGTCGCCGCCTCGAATGAGGTCAACGAGGGGGCCATCCCAGGCCCAGGCCGCCGATCCAATGGCGGTCGATCCGACAGCGGTTGTGGTGAAAAGCGAAAAAGCACCCAATGCGTCGCGGCGCGTGATGTTCATGGCAATCCCAACCTTTCAAATGAAGATGAGCAATTTAGCGAACCTGAAGGATCGTGTCTGTGCAAATTCCGACACGACGCGTCCACGGTGGCGTGGGCGACCGCCCTGCCTAGAGCATCATGTCCGCCAGGAACCGGGAGACCCTCCCCGACGTGTCGACTGGGGCGCGTGAAGCCCAACGGGCGTTGCCTGGCATGAGCGACCACCCGGCCATCGCTCTCGTGCATGATCAGGTCTATCGAACAGGGCTCATCGCATCACCAATTTCAACCTTTCCTGCTTGCTCGCATCCGGGCAGTATTGGGGGATCGTGCCAATGTTTACTTCTGTCCCTCATCGAATGGAGAGTGACGTGCGCCCAGTCAGCCAGATTTATCTTTGCTCTGCCATGGCCTTTTTAATGACGGCATCGCTGTCGAATGCCGAGACCGACATCGCGAAGGCTGTCACAGACAAGGCCGAAAAGGTCGTCGCAAAAATCGAAGCATCGTGCTCAGCCGATATCAAGTCGTTCTGCAGTCAAGTCACGCCGGGTGAGGGCCGTCTCATGCTTTGCATGATGGCGCATGAAGACAAGCTCAGTGACGGCTGCTTCACGACGCTCGTCGATGTTGGCGATGCCGTGGAACTCACTATCAGCAGTGCCAAGCGTGCCGCGTCCGTCTGCGGGCCGGAAATCGACACGCTTTGCGCAGACGTCGAGGCGGGTGGGGGCCAGATCGCCCAGTGCCTGATCACAAACAAGGCCAAACTCAGTGCCGCATGCAACGCCGAAGTGGCTGGCATCGAGGCGCGCATTAAGAATTGACGCACAGCGCGACAGGGCACCCCGCTCGTTTCCCTGTCGCGCTCAACCGTCCCAAAACGGTCACGCATGAGCCTGATCCCCAAGATCGCCGCTCCAGGATGCGCTGGTCTCTGCCGAAGTGGACGTCAGCCGGGGTGAGGTTGCGCAGGCTCTCGCGATAGCGACACCGCATGCCGTCGCCGAAGTCGTCGGCCACGTTTCAGCGCGCTTGCAAGAGGATGTTGAGCCACTCATTGCCGATGCCGCGCATCACGGCAATCCAGAACACCGACGCAACGGCAGCTCCGATGAGAAACCATGTCAGGCGATGGTTCATGGCGCAAACGTCTCCGTTGGTTCACGGTCAATTGCCCCGCTCGTCGCAAGCGTATCCCTGGATAGATACACGGTCTGCGACGGAAAGGCGAAATCGGCGCCTAACTGACGGACCAGATCGATGATCGCAATCGTCAGCTCCTGCTGAATGACCAAGAAGACCGGAAGCTCTGTTGCATTCACATACGCATAGACTTCCATCTTGATAGACCAGTCGCCGAAGCCCACGACGCGGACGCGCGGCAAGCCAACGTTTCGGACGACTTTCGGATGTTCATGCAGATAGGTCGTGATTGCGTCCGCAAGATCGCGCAACTGCGGCGTCGTTATCTCGTAGCGCAGATCGAGAGTGTGCCGGAACAGCATCTGATCGCGCAACGCGTAGTTAGTGATATGGACCTTCGCCAGAAGCGAATTCGGTACCGATGTGACGGTTCGGTCCAGCGCGCGAATGCGCGTGGATCTCAGTCCGATATGTTCGACATGTCCCTGAATGCCGGCATAGTCGCAAAAGTCGCCAACGCGGATCGGGCGGTCGGCATAAATGTTCAAGCCGCCGATCAGATTCTCAATGCTGCTTTGCGCGGCCAGCGCCACCGCGAGGCCGCCGACGCCAAGCCCGGCAATGACGCCGACCACCGGTAGCCCCACCTCCTGCGCGCCATACCCCACGAGACCGGCAACGGCCAGAATACCCAGGACGCGTCCGAGCAAACGCAGTAGGTTGGCGTCGAGCGATTGATCGGGAATGCTCGGCGATTCGATGATCCATTCGATGACCACAAAGACGAGCATCCACGCCGCCCAGGCAGCCGCAACGAACCACACGATTGCGAGCGCAAAATCAATAAAGCTCGAGACCCGGCCGATGGTGACGATTTGAAACGCGTTGATGCTGGACGCGGCGAAGACGGCAAGAAGGATAGCAGCCGGCAGCAGTAAACGCTGCAGGTAGCTCTTCGGCGAATGTGCCGCCGGATCCGGCTTGCTCATGCGAGCCACTATCGCGACGAGCACCCCCATCAGGCCAAGGAGCACAAGCGTTGCCAGGATCTTCCAGAGCGGCGTATCGAACACGGCAACCTTGAGTGCCGCTGGCAACCCGTCAACGAGGCTCGATGGAATCATCCACCCATGCAATTGGAGCTGTTCATTGCGCCAACTGGGAATACGGGCTGGCATCTTCAACGGCATATTCTTGACAAGCGAATAGAACTCGCCGGCGCGCGCGACGGTGTCTGGATCGAAAGCAAATTTTCCGGCCTTCGGACCAGATAGGACGCGACTGATCGTGATTTCGGTGCCCGGGATCGTCCAACTCGCGGGCTTGGTTATATCGGGATATCGGTCGGCATCGGGAATGGCCTGCAGCGGCGGGAGTTCGATCCGGCGCAGCACGTCGACGAGAAAGACGATGGCGTCTCGTCCGCTTTCTCGCCGGGACGCCGGCGGCACATCGCTCAAATCCAGGAGCGAACCGAGCTTCTGCATAAACTGGTAGATCTTTGCCTGTGAGCCAGCATTCGGCGAGGTTCGCATCGCGATCGCCGTATCTTCAACTGCAGCTGATAGTGTCAGCAGCGTTTGAAGCGTGGCGCGCGGGCTTGTCGCATCGACGGTAAGCAACGGATCACCATCGAAGGCCGCCGCCGTCGCGGACACAGCAATCGCAATCAATACAAGAGGGATGCGGCGGAGATAACGCTGAAACAACGCGGGTTCGTCCTTGCACCTGTTACGCCCATACCCGGGCCGCTTCACACTAGTCCTGCTTCGCATCGAGCCCGGGCGGATACTTGTGCCAAGCATATCCGGCCCGTCCCAGCTCGTAGCCACGTTGGTAAAGCGCGTTCATGTAGGCTTTGTCGAATCCGCTGGTCGAAACCACGTCGAACTCTTGCGGGATATAGGCGAGGTTATAGTCGACACCATCACGCTTCGCCATCGAGTAGATCTGGTAGAGATCGCCGATGCCCTGTGTCTTGATGAGCGTAGAAATCGAGCGCGATGCGATCGGCAGCAACTGATCCTTGGTGACCGCAAACTCGGGATCAATTTTGGTGTTGCGCACGATGAAGAGCCGCCGCTTCATCTTCCATCCAATCGCCTTGTCGACGTCCTTCGGCGAAAAGCCGGGCGGATAAAGAAAGACCTGCCGGGTTACGCCTCCGTCGACATGCATTTCCTCGAACTCCTTACCATCGGCCGTTACGCTGATATCGACCGGCGGAAAGGCGCCGGGAATGGCGGCGGATGCGAGAATGATTTTTCGGATCAGCGACAGCGCCCCAGGATTGCCGCTCGAAGCGATTGCACCGATATCCCAGATGACGGATCGCTGTGCATCGAGATTGGTGGTGCCGATCATCAAGACGCGGCCCTTGTGATGCTCGGCAGCGATCTCCTTCATCATCTCGGCCGTCATGTACTTCGCGACCAGTCCCTGCAGAGGCTTCGTATCTGCAAGACTATCGGCCGCGCCTATGACGGCTGCGAACACTTGCGGTGACGCGACGTCTTGGGTGCTGAGCGTCGTGTAGGATTCCTTCAGTTGCGGATCATATTTCGAGCCAAGAAACGCCAGCGGTGCCATCATCGCGCCGGTGCTGATCCCGGTTACGAAATCGAATTGCGGACGGTCGCCATGTTCCGTCCACCCGACGAGCAGGCCTGCCCCGAAGGCACCGTCGCTTCCTCCACCCGACAGCGTGAGGATATTGCCCGTCCGCGATATCTTGGAGGCATTCGGGCCGTAGGCCTTTCGCACCGCCTCGATCCGCTTGGATGTCAGATCCTTGTAGGCCCCAGGCTTGCTGTCGCCCCAGAATCTCACATGCTGCATCTCGGAGACGGCTGCCTGATCGACCAGCCCTGCCGGAACGGCGGCGCGGGGAACAAAGTCGGCAGCGCATCCTGCCGCCAATACGGCAAGTCCAACGGCGGCAAGCGCACGGTGGAACCGTCGGCGCAAACCGGCCGTCCGCCCGGCCTTCGAGGAAAACCAGGGCGCACGATCGCATAGGATCAGGGCTGTCGTCATACGCACAGAAGACCCGCGCTCACTTGGACTTTTCTTCCCAAACAGACCACCCCATCCTCTTCAGAGCGAGACGCGCTGCAGGCGTGGCTGACCCGCTGATACGAAGTTCGACATTCTGGTCCTTGCCATCCGCCCTCAACCCCGAGGAAACCGCGGCTAGCGCTTTCAGCGGCGTTGGCGACCATGCAAGCAGATCAATCGGCGCAATGATCACGGCGTGTCCATTGGCCAGAATGTTGACCGGAAATCCGTTTGCCGAAACAAACTGTGTAATGGCCCCGCCGTTGGCCTTTTGATAATCGGCGATCATTTCAGCCCTTCGCACCAGGAAGAAGGCCAGATCCCGTGCATTCACGTCCGCCGCCCGCTCGACGAACACAGACCTGTTGCTGACGTTTCCAAGCTGGCGCAGCGCTTCGATCAGGCGAGTTTGATCGGTGATCGTGTAAAAGTCGCTGGCCAGGAAGCCGTGTGCGGTCCGGTCGTCGACGCCCATGGCGCGCAACCGTTGCATATTTATTTCGATCAGCTCGGCGGGTGTCTTGTCACGCACGAGGTCGCGAACGCCATCGGCCGTGCTCGAATAGGAAAGCGCCACGCCTACACCACCGCCGATCAGCGAGAATGCAGCCTTCGGTCCGAGCCCGCCGAGGGCCATGGTCGTCGCGATATCGTTGAGCTTTTCCGAAAGTGGCTTGAAGTCCGTGTAGGGGTCGACATCGAGCTTCGCTGCGAGTTGGCGTTTCGCAGCGCTGACCCCGATCGCGCTGGCTGCCAGACTGTCGGGATCACCGCCGGGGTTTGCAACGCCCGCGCCGATTTTGCCGAAGGCATTCGTGACGCCCGAGACGGTCTGATCGAACGTGCCGAAAGGATTGCGCAGCAGGTCGATCCCGAATTTGACCGGGCTTGCCGCCGATTTGACGAGTGCTTGTGTGAACAGGTCTGTCTTGTTCAGCTTATCGAGCGCTGCAATCGCATTCAGTTCGTTGATCCGGCGATTGAGCAGCTGACACCCGCTGACTGTGAACGTTCCAACTGTACTCTGGACAGTGAAAATTTCGAGGAAGCCGTCGCTGCGGACAAGTGGTGCCACCTGATAGTTGCCGCCATTGGCCAGGGCGCCCAAGATGACGTTTGCATTCGCTGTCGGCGGTGTTTCGACGGCATCACCAGCCTCAGCACCGCTCGAGACGACGACGCTGAGAAGCGCGGCAAGTGCAGACATTATAAGTCGGGTGCTCTGGTCCGCGCGCAGAATCGTCATTCAGTGCCCCTTCTCTTTTCCGGCGGTCGCGTCCGTATCCGGACCAATACGGCCATCCCATGTGAATTGTCAGTGCGGCCATCAACGGAAGTTCTGCGCTATGCAGATTCGGACAGCAGCGCGCATTTTTCGCGCATTAGCGCTTGAGGCCGACTGCCATCAACAGGAGATCGGCTTCCCCCGTGCGTCGCTCGATTTCCTTGATGAGAAAATAGGGCATCAGCGCGATCGTGATAATCGCGGCCGTGATGAGCGATCGCCTGGCCTGGGCCGCGTCAACCATCAGCAACTCTGCATTCAACGCCGCGCCATGCCACAGCTCAGTGACGAGGTGCTCGGTGGCATGGAAAAGAAGGATCGCAAGGGCGAAGAGGGCGGATTTGATGAGAATGGCGAAGGCAGGCGCGCGCTCCGCGGTTCGGTCGCCAACGCGCAAAGCTTCCGCAATGAGAACGACTTTCCCAAGAATGAGTGCATTGACAATAGCGAGGCCGTGAGCCTGCAGCCCGATATGGTAGCTATCTGCCAGTAAGGCCTCGTGCAGCCGCAACAGGCTCAGAATTGTCCAGACATAGACGGTAATCATGACGTAGGAGCGCAGCTCATGCTGCGCACGAGCTTTTAAATTCCTTTTTGTGGTCCGGGGATCTGAGCGTCCTTCGCTGGCGTTCGTGACTGGAGACTGCGCGACCAGAGCAGGCAGACCGTGCGCAGGATCGGCGAAGAGCCCCGCCAATTCATGAGCAGGGCGCCAAGTCTCCCAGTCGGGATGCCAGATGAAATCATCGTGGCGCAGTTGTTGCTGGGCGGCCAACAGCTTCAGATCGGCCAGACGAAGAGGATGAGAACGGATCTCGGGCCGCAGCGCATACCACACCGCCGGATCAAGTGGCGGCAGCGGCGCGGCATGATCAAAACGGATTTCAGCCCCAGTATTCACGACCGCACGCTCGATATGCATCTCTTGGAGACGGCAGCGGTTAGAAGTTCATGGTCAGGCCCATCACCGGTCCATGCTGCACGACGTCAAGCTCGTAGGAGCCTTCCGAATAGTCGACGGCCAGCGCACGGTATCCGAAATAGCCATCGATAACGGTGCCGCCGGTCTCGCACAGCTTCATGTTGTAAGTGGCAAGGGCTTGCCAGGAGAAATCGCTGCCGGCTCCAAACCCACCAACATCGCCGCGGACCAGGATGCTCTGACCCGGCGCAACCGGCTGAATGAGGCGCGCGCCAATGAAGGGATCCACCCAGTCGACGGTTGCGGACCGGTCCAAGGACAACCCGCTACCAAGATCAACATAAACGTCGGTGCTCTGGCGCCAGTACCGCCCGCCAGCCAGCACGTCCACTGTTGCTCCGCCCTGAGACCAGATGGCGTATGCGGCACCCAGTTCGACGGTCAACTGCGTATAGTCAACCTGAACGTCACCGGAGATGAACTGTCGATTGAAGCCCTGCCCATCCTCCAGCGCCGTCCAGACGATGTCATTAAAGAAAGTCAGCGGGCCGTTGCGCAGTTCCGCGTAGCTCATCCACACTGGCAGCGTTGACCAGTCGAGAGACCGCAGGATGTCGTTCGGGGCCACGTCCACGTCGAAGCTGCGGCCTCGGACATCGAGATCGCCCGAAATCCAGGGCAGCCAAGCATAGGTGGCGAGCGAAAATTTCCAGTCGGAAGCCGGCTGGCTGACGACAGGCAGCGGCGCGTCCAGATCAGCGGCTGAAGCCGGAGGAGCGCCGCAAACAGCAAAAGCCAGCATGGCCGCCGCCGGAAAACGAATGAGATGAACTACGGACATACTCCCCCGCGGTCAAATTCGCACCCCGCCCGGGCTCCAGAATGCATTTGGCAATGAGTTCTGATATGGAGTTTTCGACACGGTCCACAGTTTACGATCACCTGTCACCCGTCGAACACGCAAAATACCGACTAAAGATCTTCAGCATTGCTGTGTTTGCCGGCCGACTGAGTGAGGTTGCCATGACGCCGGTGCCGTTCGATCAACCCCGGACAACGTGCCGCCCGCATCAATGTTTCATGTACTGCTGTGCAGCGGGCAGCTGCGATCGACAATCATCGGTCAGTGTAGCCTTGTTCTTCTCAAGACAGTCATAAATGCGGCCGCCGCCGGCCGGCACGGTCGAGCAGTACTGAAGAATATCGCTGGAACATGTCTTCGCCAGCCCTTTGAGCGCCTTCATGCGCGCGCCGAGATCATCCGAGCCCAGGTAAGCCGTTAGGCGGCACCGCGCAGGGATCTTGTCTTCATAAGCGATAAGACAAGCCACGATCCGATCGGAGCCGGGGGTAACATTGGCGCAGAATGTCTTGATTTCGGCGGCACAATCGGCCGCCAGATTGCCTTGGGCTCCGAAGGCGTTGGACGATGCGATCGAGATCCAAAGAACAGCGAGTGCTAGAGAGCCTCTGCTCATAGTTCATCTCCTGGGTCGCTTGGAACGTTTTAGGCACATTAGTCGCCGCCTGACAGAACGGCGGATGGATCCGTGGTGACCGGCGGTGCGTAGAACGTCAGCCGAACGGCCTCCATGATGAGCAACGGGGGCGCCATTTGCGTCGAAAGCTCCGTGAGCCGGCTCTGAAACGCTGTCACGATATCGCGTTGTTCACCTGCAAGGTTGGTGGCTTCCGAGGGGTCCCTCTGGAGATCGAACACTTCGATCTTCTGTGGCAGGGACGCCTTCCAGACGAGCTTCCAGTTCCCTACACCGAGCGCTCCGCCGAGAGGGTCGACATTGTAGAGAACCTCTTTGCGCGGAGAGGGCGCGCCGGTGCTGATCGTCTCCCAAACATTCATGCCATCCAGCGGCTTGCTTTTTTCCGTGGAGCCCCCGGCCAGCATGGCGAATGTCGGGAGCCAATCAGTAACATGTAAGGGCTCCTCGACGATGCCGGCATTGATGTGGCCCGGCCAATTGGCCAGGGCGACGACACGGGTTCCGCCTTCATAGAGCGTTCCCTTGCCGTCGCGATACGGACCGTTACTCGCGGGTAGGTCTCCCGTGACCTTCGTATCGCCTGAAAAAAGGGACGACCTAACTCCCCCGTTGTCGCTTGAGAAAACGATCAGCGTATTGTCGCGCATACCTCGTTTCTCGAGCGCCGCGACGAGGTTGCCGACCTCGTCGTCGATAACCGAAACCATCGCTGCGTAAGCCTTCCGGTTGGGATCCGTTACCGACGGATAGCGATCCAGATACTCCTTGGGCGCCTGAAAAGGCGTATGAGGCGCTGTGAACGCGAGATAGAGGAAGAAGGGTTCCTTCGCATCGTGAGCCTCCACGACCCGAACCGCTTCCGAACCAAAGAGGCTGTTGTCAAACCCCTCCTCCTTAATCGCGGTATCATTGCGATACCAATCTCCGACACCATGCGATGCATGCTGGAAGTGATCGATCTCTCCGACGGTCGCTCCGTAGAACGAGTCGAAACCCCGGTGGTTCGGCCAGAATTCTTTACGCGCATGCCCCAGGTGCCACTTGCCGCTCATGTAGGTCTTGTAGCCGGCATCCTTGAACATTTGCGGCAAAAGGAATTCGTCCAGAGCGAGCGCGTAGGTTCCAGCTCCAGGAATGACGCCAACCTGAAGTCCGTAGCGCATCGGATAGCGACCGGTCATGAGAGCCGCACGCGTGGGCGTGCACATGGGCGCCGCATAGTGCCGTTCCAGACGAACGCCTTCAGCGGCAAGCTTGTCGAGGTTTGGCGTCTTGATATCGGAACCGTGGAAGCCGACATCTTTCCAGCCGAGATCATCCGCAAGGATATAGATGATGTTGGGCCTGGAGGAACCGGCGGCCTGAACGGCAACACTGAAGAGCGGGGCCATCAAGACGCCAACCAACAACAGCATTAGGCGGCTCAATAGAGTGACACCAGCCATGGTGGAACGGCGGAGCTCCTTGCGAATATCTCCCATTGGCATTCCTCTTCTGCAGTCCCACCCACCGGAAGTCGACACGGTTCATTCAAGCTTAACAGCCGCAGGTTCGGGCCGACTAGGTCAAATTCATTCAGACGCATCTTGGCCGGCCGCACGGCCGAGGCGGTCCGCGGGCATCCACCGGTAGCCGCGGCGCGACTGCGGCACCCAGACAAGAAGCGCGACGAATAGGTCGGCTAGCTTCGGCTCCGCGTCCGGCGGAGAGTTTCTGACGGCGCTTCTCCGAACAGCTCACGATAGGCGATACCGAAGCGCCCGAGGTGCCAGAAGCCCAAATCGTAGGCTACGGCGTGAACGCTTAAGCAGGGATCACAATCGTGAAGAAACCTCTGCCGCGACAAATGCAGCCGACGTGCTTGCAGATATTCCTTTGGCCCCATCCCTAGAATTTGCCGAAATGCTCTGAACAACGTCGGTTGGCTGATGCCGATGGCACGGCACAAATCCAGCACGTAAACCGGCTCGTTCGAGAACTCGTGCAGATAGTCCTGGACCGTCTTGACGACCTTTACGTTGGAGCGGTGGGCTCGACCGAACGAGATCCGCGTCCGGGCTTGCGCCCTCGCGACGGCAAGCAGCTGCCGCAGCAGTGACTGCTCAAGATTCTTGACTATTTCGCCATTGCTTATGATCGCAGGCGAATGGCGAACAATCTGTGCAATCTCATCAAGAACCATCTTGAGCTTATTCAGCTCGAACGTATCTGCAATGATACAACCGGTTTGCTGGCCAAGTGCGAGGGCGTCCTCTTCATAGAACGTTCGGCAAAAGTCGGAGAAGGACTGCAAGTCTGGCACAATGTAGGCCAGACGAGCCCCGCTTCCCGCCCGAACTGCCAACTCTCCACCACGCGTATACGCGGCAAATGCATCGGGCGCTGCCGGTAGCCCCATGAGACAGAGTGATCCCTCGTGACTGAGGGGGACGTGAAAGCTCACGCTGTCGTTAGCTGCGTCGCCAACGGCAATGCAGCCGCCGACCGGCAACGACGTCAAGTGCAGTTCGAGTCCAGCGAAACCTACGATGGTCAGGCCGAACTCGAGTGCGCCGGCAGTTGTTTGCATGCAGACGACGTTTGACTTTGACAGGGCTTTGGAAAAAGCTCCTGCGTCATCGAACTTCATCGTCCTGACAATCGCCGTGCTCATCGGTCGCCACAAACTTGAGCTATTCTTCCTTGAGGCGCCAACGCCCAGACAGTCGTCACCGGGCGGCAGCGCCGTCAAATAGAAACCGGATTACCCAGCCTCGTGCGCGGCCACCGGAATCATGTATGCGCGCCGGCGCGAGCGATCTGGGGCGCGCTTCGACCGCCTGCAGGAATCTGTTCGGCGAGCTTGGCACCCTAGTACCGAATGCTGAGAGTGACATTGAAGACGTTGTCGACTTCGTCGCCCGTTGTCTTGTTCACAAGCTGATTCATGTAGCCCGGCTCGATCGATATGTCCTCGCTCAGCGCGACGCTGATGCCAGCAAAATTACGCCAGCGGTCGAACCCGGTATCTCCGGCCCAATCGGTAGCGTTTAAATTGTAGAAGACCTCCGACCACCCGACGAGCTCGACTCCAGGCTGCCCAAGCGGGATCGCCAAGCGAAGCTGCTCGCGAAGTCGCCAGCTCGTCTCGTCCTCGCGGAAGCGCTGCTCCAGTCGGGTCCGACTTGAAAGGGTAAAGGTCCCGGCTCGAGTCAAAATCGGAAATGAGATCTGTTCCCAAATTCGGTTCTCGTCAGTATCCGGGCCGTCCACGGATTCCGTTCGCACGTATGCGTAGCCGACCGTTAGCACCGTATTATCGAAAATCCTGAAGCCGATCGAAGGCCTGAGCAGCAACTGGTGAAAGTTCGAGGCGTCGTCGTCGAAGCGCGTCTGCACTTCCATGTTGGCGGTCACGTCCGGCCGCAACGCTTTCGACACGATGACCTGCTGCCAAGCTTGAAAGTCTTCGTCGTTCGCGAGAGCGGGAACGGCTTGAAGCAGCGTGGAGGCTAGCAACACAGCCAGAGGAAAGAAACGTCGCATCAGGTCCGCCTCTTTCGTTCTCAACTCCTTCATCTTCTCGGTGAAAGGACCGGTCAAGTTCCACGCGCAAAGAAAGCGCGAGTAAGTGTGGTAATCGCCCGAGCCCTCGCCGCTATAATCTGAGAAGACAGCAACGGTTTCGTTAGAGTAAGCGATAAGATTTGGCAAAATCAGCTTGCCGCGAGCGTGACTAGCCTCGATCTGCATCTGCAAAAATAGTCGAGAGCACCGAATACTGACCCATCATATCCTGTCGCAGCACACGGAGGGCCGGCGCCTGCCAAACAAGCGTGTTGGCTATCTCAACTAGTTTCTGCATGTTCCCGGAGTTGCTCATGTCTCTAGACTATCGTGTGCATGCCGCTGAGTCGTTCAACAGGCGGCTCAGGGACGAGTGCCTCAACGAGACCGCATTCCGCTCGCTCGGCCACGCCCGCGCGCTGATCGCCGAATGGCGCGACGACTACAACGGTCGCCGCCCTCACACCAGCCTCGGCAGGCTCACCCCCGCAGAGTTTGCACGCCGGTCCAATCGGGGCCAGAGTAGCGACGGACTCTCGTTATGAACGAGCACCGGTCGGGCGCAGGGTCACTGCGGAGATCGCCCGGCTGGAGTATCTCACAATCGATCGTCTGCACGAAGAGTGGCGGCGTCTGCATCAGACGCCGCCTCCCAAGTGGCTAAGCCGCGATGTCCTGTTGCGGGGGATCAGCTACAAGCGGCAGGAAAACGGGTTCAGAGTCTTGTCCAAGGCCGCAATAGGATCGCTCAAACTACTTAAGTGGTGCAACAGTGTAGCGTTCGTGATCCAGCCTCAAATTGAAGCCAACCCTCACGGTGTCGATCGAGTCAACCTCGTGTACAAATCGCCGTGTAATGCCTATGCTGTCCAAGGCGGACACTGTAATATCTTGGTCAAAGTCAAGTCGCAGATACTCAAATTTAATGGAAGCGTTAGTTCCAACTGCAAACTCCAACCCGCCGCCGTAAACGGCACCGTCTAAAGTCTCGCTTTTTCTGGTCCCACTGACCAATGTTAAGCCAGTTGGATCGGTGTCTATGTAATTCACATCGACATCGGCGAACCCCCACCCCGCCTTCGCATAGACAAGGATACCATTAAATGCAAACCCAAGACGGCCGGCAATAGTGCCATAATACCCGCCGTCAATACTGGAACGGCTATCGTCGGGGTCGCGGACGCCGACATATGGCGGATACTGTTGGCTCTCATCGAAGCCCAACCCGCCGAAGTCGCCCTCAATACCATAAACGAAACCACTATTTTGAATATTATAACCGATTTGCACACCCCCAAAAATATCATCGGCGTCGTATCCGAAATTCCCTAAACCTGCGCCGTTATAGCTATCAACATCCTGAACGGCGACATCCGTTCCGGCCCAACCAAAGTGACCTCCGAGATAGAAGCCCGACCAGTTTACGGCTGTTGGCGAGGACCACGATTGAGCCTGGACTCCAGTCGCAGTCAAAATGAACGCGGCGCCTACTGCAAATGAAAGAACTGTTTTGCCCATTAATTGAACTCCCACTCATATGCGAACACGCATACCCTCCTAGGGATCGCATCATTACATGCTGGTCCACTTTGCGTGTCAACGCGTGGGCCTGTCTATTCAACAGCGCAGGAAACCTATCTCAAAAGAGGCTCACTAAGCGAGAACACGCATAATGATCAGAGGGTTGGCAACAAGTGCTCCGCATACCCGGACCGGTGGAGCCGTGTCCTTTTTGAAACAGACGTTCTCAGATGATGCCGCGCCAGCATTGACGAACAAGTCGAATCTCGGACGCGTAATGGCTCATTGGCTCGTGACACTCGCAGTTCGGGGCTACCGTGTCTCGCCCGTGAACGCGAAAAGTTGCAGTGATCAGCGTGTCTGGAAGACCATCCTATTTGTCGAGGCCGATAGTGGCGACAACGCACACGGACCTGCTGCGGATGCTCCAGGTGGACGAGCTCAAAGCCGCAATGGGCTTCGCGAAAAGCTACACCATGGAGCGTGGTACCCGGCCTCGGGGGAGGTTTGCCTTCTGAAGCGGCTTAGGTCCGCTCCGCTCATCAGAAAGCACCAGAAAATCTCTGACAGACCTGTAGCCTAGCGCCGTATAGACCCAAGAAAACGGATAATCAGTTACGCTGCCGCGTCCTCTTCTGACGCTGTCCTCAGGCTGAAACTGACCTTCAGCCTGCAACTGCCTGACGAGATAGTACCCTTCAAGCAGACGGCTTACGGTGCTGTGCTGATCGCCGATCATGCTGGAAACCTCGGCGACGGACATCTTCTTCTGCTCGACGACGCGGGCGATCCACGCTGCCTTCGCGTAAGAATCCCATGCCTGCGAAGACATGATATGGCGCACGCCGAGATATGAAAGAACCTCCTCTTCATCTTCATGTGGGGCGAACATGATGGTCGGCACCGGGTCAAGCCGTGGCTGGCCGTGCGCCTCCCAAATGGTCCGGAACTCTTCCGTCCGGCGCGCTTGGCTTGCCGCGCGCGGATCACCCGTAATGATGAGGCACGCAGCCAGCCGGCGGTTGCCCTCCACGACCACTGCCTTCTCAGAGTTCTTCTGCAGCTGCCGGCATACCATCGGTTCGGCAGTGAAGTACCCATTGACGGCAAGCGAGCTCAGCAGTCATCGACGCCGAATTTTTCTACGATATGGTCCAGAAGCAACTGCTGGCTCGAACCTCGGTTCTGCATTCCGAAGCGCGGATTGTCTTCGTCCAGGAGCAGGTTTGAAAGGCGAAGCGGCGTTATCTCTCGCGGCCCAGGCACACGCCCATTTTCACTCTTGTCTTTTCGTGTTGCCACCGTGGTCCCTTTCGCAATCGCGTGTTCCGGTCGCTTGCCTCTCATCGCTGGATCTGCTTCCGCGCAACCTATCCCATTGCTCCTTGAGAAGCGAGAGCGGGACTGCCACCACAAGTATCTGATTCTGCCCCGCTCCCAGAGGCTGGACGGGAAGCGGTCTGAGACTCGTTCGCTGTGAGACGTCACTTGGTTTGGCTGTACGTGGAGCAGTGCGATGAAATCAGATACCATGGGGCTCAACGCGGAGGGTGCGATGTTTCTGCGACACGTCAGAATACGGAATGTGCGGTCAATCCGCGCATTAGATCTGCCGCTGTGGCTCGGCAACGGCGGTCGACCCTGGACCTATCTGCTGGGCGAGAACGGCCTCGGCAAGACAACTATCTTGCGTTCCGTAGTGCTGGCGCTTTCAGGGGGTGAGGCTCTGGCCGAGTTGGTCGGCGACCCTGACTGTTGGATCCGCCTGGGTGCGGACAACGCCGAAATCGAGGTCGAATTTGCGACCGCGGACAGTCAGGCCCGCGCCGCCGGTCTGCGCTTTCGACGGGGCGTGGGCCTCCGCAATTTTCTCGCCGAGAACAGCGCGCCGCTTGAACAACTCGATGCCGCGATCGACAAAGCGGACCGCAATTACTTTGTCGTCGGCTACGGAGTTACGCGGCGCGCAAGTGCCGAGTCGCTGATCGGCACCACAGGCTATTCCCACTATCGCACTTCGCGCGCGCAGTCGGTTGCTACATTGTTCTCCAACGACGCTTCTCTGATCTCCCTGGAGCAGTGGGCAATGGATATGGAGTATCGCCGCGGCGAGGTGGGACTTGCCGCAGTCAAGAAGGCCTTTGATGCACTTCTGAAAGACGTTGTATTCGCCGGCATCGACAAGGACCGGCGGCAACTCAAGTTCAAGACGGCCGACGGGGTTCTGCCCTTGGGTGCGCTGTCCGATGGCTACCAGGCTATGGCGGCTTGGTGCGGTGATCTTCTCTTCCGGATCACTGAAGCCTTCAAAGAGCGCAAAGACCCTCTCAAGGCGCGCGGGCTCCTTCTCATCGATGAACTTGATCTGCACCTTCATCCGACTTGGCAGCGGTTGCTCGTCCTCTTCCTGAAGGAGACCTTTCCGAACCTGCAGGTGGTCGCATCCACGCACTCGCCCCTTACCGTTCATCAGGCTGGTGAAGGAGAGCTTTTTGTTTTGCGGCGGGTTGACGGCGGCGCAACCCTTGAGCCGTATCCTGGCGCCCCTAACCGCCTGTTGCTTCCTCAGCTGATAGAGAGCCCGATTTTCGGGCTTGATACACTGGACTCTCCCCAAGTGGCCGAAATGAGGGAGGAGCTCCGAAAGCTGCAGGGCATTGGCGAGCCCAGAGACAAGGCTCCAACGGGTCCGGAGAAGCGCCGGATCACGAAGCTGACAAAACAACTGGCTGATATGCCGAATTTGAACCGTGTTCCCCCTTATTTGGAGCGGACGAATAAAGCTCTCGAAGAGGTAGCGCGCCATCTTGCCGGAGGGCCAGAAGACCCGAACCCGGTCAATACGGTGGTGGAGAGATCAAGCCGCAGTCTGCGGTCTCGGCGGCAGTCATGATTCGCTTAAAGCGGCAGCGAACGAAAAGCGCGATTCCGGTTGCGTTCCGCGGAGACAAGTTGAAAGCCAAATCACGGAAGCTCATCGATGCTTTTTACCTGGCGCAGGCGACCGACGCCAAGATTGCGTTCTCAGCGTCCGAGTGGAAGTCCGCAAAAGCAGCGCTCAAGAAAGACACCGGCGGAAAGTGCGCCTACTGCGAAGCGCCAACCGATATTGTCGCACACGGCGACGTCGAGCATTTTCGACCGATATCGGCATACTGGTGGCTGGCTTACTGCTTCGACAACTATCTCTACAGCTGTCAGATCTGCAACCAAACCTACAAGGGCAATAAGTTCCCTATCGCGGGCACCTTGGCGCCGACGGTCGAAATGCCGGATCAACTTCCAGCCGGCGCCGCTCTGGATCGTCTGGTCGACAATTTGAGCCTCGATAGCTCGGTTCTCGACGATAAGCACTTCGCTCAGCTGTGGGTGGATGAAGACGCGGACCTACCCAATCCGTACCTAGAGGACCCAAGCAGGTATTTCGTTTACGAGGTCGACGACAACAACGAAGAAGTCTGGATCCGCTCCGCAAGCGGAGCCCGCGCCGGCAGAGCGCTTGCGGCCGCAGAGGCTTGCCTTGGGCTCAACCGTGAGACATTGCGCCGAGAGCGGTACAACAACTATCGCATGCTGGCCGTATTGAACCAGGTTATTCAGGCAAATGTGAGCGCTGCCGCGCTCCAAATCGCGACTAGTGAGATACGCAAGATGCAGCACCACAGTGAGCCGTTTGCTGGAATGCGGCGCTGGTTCGCCGCGGAGTGGGGTCTGCCCGGCCCGAACTGATCGCATGCGTTCAGTCGTTATCGCGGATGCTTGTAAGTTTTAGCTGGTTGGCCTGAGACGTCGGATGTCGCATTTGGTGATACTATTACAGTAGCGGCCATAGGCCTCCGCACAGTGTATCCGGCGTCTGTGAGCATAGACTGGTCCTGATCCGTAAAACTGGTCCATCGCAATTGCGAAGAATTCACACCACGCTCTCCCGTCTTGCTAGACAGGCGCAGCAGATTCAAGTTGGAGTGCATGCTAAAATCACGCGCGGCTTCACATTGAACGAAGAAAAATCGGGTGGCACGTAAGCTTCAGCAATCTTTTCATGTTGGTGGATTCCTATGCTCCTCACAAAAAAGATGAAGATGTCATTAGAGGAGGTCTGACCAACTCTTCCACGTTGCCGCGGAATCAATCAACCTTAAGGATAAACGTTCTCACGTCGGTGAACTTCTGAGAGCCAGCAACGGCGCCGCCAACGGATTGCACCGGCAGATACTCGAACCTCAGGAGAAGGTCGGCAAGCTGGCCGCAGTAATACGATAGCAACGACGGGAACGACTTATGCAGCAAGCATGGCTAAATGTGGTGGGTGTTGGATTGGACATCGTTGGTTTCTGGATACTCGCTTGGGAGTGGTCGCGGGGGTTCATGCAAGAGTGGGGCGAGCGCCACAGGGGAGACCAACTCTTGGGAAGAAGTTTCCTTGGCGCTCGCGATGACGGGACATATGCGGAGTTCAGAAAGCAAGCCACTGACGCTCAGATGAAAGTCAGGGCATGGTGGTTTTTTACCGGCGTTGCGACTGTGCTTTCCGGATTTGTCCTGCAGCTCCTTGGGAGCTGGCCGGGGGGCATTCCAGCGATCGGCATTGTCCTATAGTTGGGATCACAAATCTGAATGCCTATAGTCAGGAGAGGTGCGCGCGTATTCCCTCCGTGCGCGTCACGCGTGAGCTGGGCTGTAGATAACACGTGCCCGGAAAAAATTGGGCCGATAGGGGGAGCGAAAGTGGTTTCTATGCCGCAGCAGCGCACACCCGCCCAGCAATATCATCAAAGACTTTGATGTCTTGAAGGACTATCTGCCAGACGAACTCGGCGCCGCTGATTGATCCCCTCGGGGAAGTGACGTGCCTATCCTCGCTATAAAGAATTGGCGCGAAGGACCACATTCTTGCGATCCGCATCTGAGCGCACGGCACTTCAAGTGCCATCATCCGCTAACAAAGGCCGTCGAAGAACGACACGGCTTCAGTATCGGCGAACCCGCCTCTGTGCTCTCTCAGAAACGCCTCTGCCTCTCGCGTTAGGTCAAGCGACGTCGTCATAGGGCTCCCTCACTGGGGTCCGACCTTAAGATGATTCGCACCGCTTCAAGGCTCTCCGCTTGCAACAAGCGAAATCGCCTCGTTCATTGGCTGCGTCAGAAGGGTTTTGCGTGGGTTCACCCGGTGCCGGTCGCAGACCACTCGAAAGCGGTCGTGGTCGCGATTGGCTCGCGCGAGCGCAATCCACACATGGGATCGACCATCTGTCGCGATTACATAACTCGGCGGTCGTTCAGCTGAGCGCGAGGCACCGTCACTCATCAACATCCGCGCTGCACCCACGTCGTAATGCCCGGCTCACACAATTCCCACACATCGGGATAGGTCATGGCCGACGGCTTGGCGCTCTGCATCTGCGCGAGAACGAACGAGCCGTCCGCGCCCATGCTGTCCGCGTACTTGCGGACGAGGGCGTACACCTCGTCATCGGGGGGCACAGCGCGGCCGTCCCTTGAGATCTGATGGAACCCGAGTCTTCGGTAGGGCGATAAAACCGTCCGTTGGACCCCGCCCAGGAAAAGCAGCGGGCACGCCGAATAGCAATCCGACTTGAGCGTGGTTTCGAGCCGCTTCTTGCGGATGAGAAGTCCGGCAAGGATAGCGTCGCGGACACTCCCCCCACCGCTTCCAAGCGCCACGTATTTCACGCGGGGACTTTTCGCCAAATATTCAGCGAACCGTTCGTAGAACCCGGGTTCGATGTCGCCCAGCACATAAATCTGATCGCCGTCGACCTCGAATTCAGCTGCGGGCGCAATCTGGGGCATTGCTTCGTCTTCAGCGATGCCGTGCTGCCGGACGCAATCAAGGTTCCACGTTTCCACGCGGTCGCGCGCCGACATGGCTAAGGCATATTCGGCTGACAGCGCCCAATTTTCATGAAACAAGGCGTCCCCGAACACCGCCAGCGGCGTTTTCAGATAGGTCTCACGCGGGGTTTCCTCGATCGTGCCGATGCGACGGAAAATGTCATCCTTGCCGAACAGGAACGCCAAAGCCGCGCAGCTGTATTCCTTGACGCCCGCCTCGTTCAACGCCGTGCCGAGGTTGCCCGCCCCCGAGGTGCCGATCCCTTCGCTCATCTTCCTCGCCTTGTGCCGGTGTGCATCGATCATGTCCTTGAGACGCGCTTCGCGGTCACCCGCTACCGCCGATGCGACCGAACAGCTTAAGATGAACAACAATCCCAATAGCGCGCGGCGCATGTCCCTCTCCGCCCTGACATACGTATGACGTTACACGCCGAAGGCCCCAGCACGCCCGCCAGACGGGCCGACAGTCCACAAGAAAGACCGCGCTTCAACACACGACACCCGCAGCAAATCGTCGGTGATGGCGTACCTACGACGGCATTTTTTCAGGCGTCGCGGCGCCCGCCTTGAACATAGGTCGAGATCGAAGCTCCGCTTCAAGCGACCGTCATCAGAAGTGTCTCCGCACGAACCATGGCAGGCGGCCGGTGAGAAGCAGCACGAACAGGCACCACGCCACCGAGAGGGAGAGCCAAACCATTGCGGCTGCTGCAGTGAGCAGGAACGACGCCGTAGGCGCGACGACCCCACCGATCATGTGCTGAAAACGCATCCTTGCCGGGCATAATCTTTTGGACAAGGCAGTGCCGCAGCCACCGACGGACGCGCCGTCGAATGCGGTCGGAGAGAAGCTCCATTGCCAGCACCTTGCACAGGTGCATCACCGCGGCCTTCGAGCACCCGAAGATCGCGCAACGATCCGGCAGAAGAAGTCAGGCCGACCGGACCGCTTTGAGTTGTTCACACCTCATCAGGGAGTGATCCACCCCGAGCGAATTTCAGTGTCGCGATAGGCTTGGTTCTTCAGAATTAGGGAAACCGTGCGCCGCGAAGGCCGCTAGCTTCAGCATCGGCGCTCAAATGTTGCTGATACTGCCCATCACACTGCGCGTTGAATGCTTGCCAGCTTCCGTCCTCTGCGTGAGACTGACGATAGTGCGCGGAAAGCATTCGCCTCATCAGGGCTATGAACAACGGAACTGGATCCCGTGTCAGACCCTAATTGGCTACTGGCCGTGTCTGCCATACTGGCCACGCTCCTGCTGACCATCGCTCTCTACGACATGCGCACTTTCCGGATCCCGAATTCACTGTGCGTGGCGCTGGCAGTGACAGGCTTGGCAAATGCGACGCTGATCGGAACCAACCGACTACAATGGGCGATCCTGGCAGCCATGGTCGGATTCGTGGCACCGTGGCTCGTCGGAGCCGCGTACTCGAGTGTTCGCGGTCGGACCGGGCTTGGCTTCGGGGACGTCAAGATGAGCGCCGCCGGCGCGACTTGGGTCGGACTGACTGGCATCCTGACGGCATGGCTGTGGGCCTCCGTCCTGGGTCTCATTTTTGTCCTGTTATGGTGGCTGACTGGCCGTCCTCTAACGGGCTCCACAGCCATACCCTTTGGACCGTTTCTGGCCATCGGACTGTGGGCTGCTTGGATCACCGAGATCGGGCAATGGATATGAGATCGACGCATGCTGCTCTGAAGAGACACCGAGTAAGGCAGTTCGCGCTGCACACGAGATCGACACAGGCGGGCTTCTCTCTGATCGAGCTGCTTGTGGTGCTCGCGATCCTGACGCTGCTCGCCACGTTGGTGGGCCCGCAGGTGATGACATACTTCGGACGCGCTAAAAGCCAGACAGCGCAGGTTCAGCTCAGCAACATAACGAATGCGCTCGAACTCTTCCGGCTGGACAACGGCGGCTACCCCCACACCGAATACGGTCTGAAGGCGCTACTCACAGCTCCCCCACAAGCCAAGGCATGGAGCGGTCCGTATCTCCCCAAGGAAAGCGCCATCATTGATCCTTGGGGCGTTATCTATCAGTACCGAAGCCCTGGAGAGCATGGGCCGTTCGATCTCTTCACGCTTGGCCGCGATCAGGCGGTGGGCGGCAGTGACGAAGATCGTGACGTAACAAGCTGGTAGCGTGTTACCAATGCGCCACTCCATTGCCCCCGAACACACAGCGAGCAAGGAGCAGAGCAAAGTCAGCACAGGCGCACAAACGTCTCGTGTGGTACCGCCTCCTACAGCACCTACCGCCTGCGTGCATCCTTCATCGCAAGAATCCGGCTTCACGCTCGTAACAGTCCTATGGGGGCTTGGGCTCATGGGGCTCTTCACATTCGCAATCATCGCGACAGTGCGCGGTCGCATTGCTAGCTCCCACAATTTTGCCGAAGCTCTCAATGCCCGGGCCTTGAGTGAGGCTGGCCTCAATCTCTGGCAATTGCGGCTTGCCACTGATCCTCGTTCCGTTATTCCCGAATCGTACAGAAGACAGCCGGTGCTATGCGCCATGCCCGGCGGCGCGGTCGCAGCAATCGCCATCGAGGATGAGAGTGGCAAAATCGACCTGAATGCCGCTCCCGTCGGTCTGCTGGAACGTCTGCTGCAAGGCGTGGGTGCCAGTCCGCAAGAGGCGACCCAACTGGCCGCGGAGATTGGGCGTTTCTCGCACAGCGACTCTGCCGATCCGCATCCTGAACAGACGGTGGCGGCGTACAGAGCGGCCGGTCGTATCTTCGGTCCGAAGCGCGCTCCGTTCGAGACCATTCTTGAGCTTGATCAGGTGCTCGGGATCAGTCAGGAGCGCTTTCATGCTCTGATGCCATTCCTTACCATGCACTCCCGACAGCCCGGATTCGATCCGCGCTTCGCCCCGCCTCAATTGTTGACGCTGATTGAACGAGTGGCCGGCCGATCGGATGCCGCTGCCGCGATCCACTCTTCACCGGCAGAGCACTTGGCACGATCACCTCGACGCATGTACCTCATCCATTCTGAGGTGCTGACAGCAGGCGGTGCCCTGGCATCGCGGCAAGCGATCGTCGAATTGGCGTCAGGACGAGCCCCGATCGTCCTCCATGAAATTCGTCGAGGCACGCCAAGGTTTGAGGACGTTCTCCGCAGCGCCCTGGAACAAGGCAGGAGTGGCCGTCTCCCCCTATGTCAATAGGTCTCGTCCTGCGCCGCATGGCGCAACTCTACAGGCAGCTCAATTTCGCGCACCTGCGCTCCGTCCCGAAAAGTAAGCTGAGCTTCAATGAGCCGCGGGAGATACTTCTTCCCCAGCCAATCGCTTCGCCACTTGAGCGGCTCACCTGGATTTGCGCGTCCGAAGTAACGGAGTTGAAAACTGATAATGGAACGGAATACACTTGAGGGTGGAACGTCTGTCATTGCCGCGGCGTTAGCACGAAAGACGGCCGTGTGAAGCAAAACGCTCCGGCCGTTCGGCTCATCTGTTGATGGTGCTTGGCTCAATCGAACACGCATCAATCCTCCCTGGAAGGCGTATCCCTCACTTAGCGTAACGAATGTCAGCTCGTCCGGCCTGCCATCGAACAACAGGCGCGCGGGACGATCCGTTGCGTCGGCCACATACGCAACTCTGGCCGTACTCAGCATCTCGCGCAAGCGCTGCGCCCCCGTCTCTATTTCTTCCGCCACGTGAAACCGCTGCACATGCGTCCAAAGCCTATGCGTCGACGAGATGCCGTTGAGCAAGATAGCCGAAATTATTGCTGCCAGCGCCATGGCAACCAATAGCTCAAGAAGCGTAAAGCCAGATTCTGGTACGTCTCGCGCGGCCATCAGCGTGGTCTCGGCACCAATCTGAAAGTCGTCAACGTCACCAGTTCCCTTGACGACTCCCTGTCATCCCAAACCTTGACACTGACCCAGTAACCCTGCGGCGGAAGCGACGGATTCTGAGAGTAGGGTTGAACGCTTCTGCGCCACCGGAGCGTCCCGTCCTGGCCTTCCGCGTTCCCAGCAACACTTTTGGAAAGCGCAAACAGCTCAAGTTTCGACTGCGCGATCCGTGCGGCCGCACGCACCGCCTGCGCCTTCCTCTCTCCAGACCCCATCTGACTTAGACTGCCATAAAGCGCCGTCATGCCGAGGACCAGGATCGAGAATGCGATGAGGGCCTCGACCAACGTGTAGCCACCATCTCCAGAATTGGAGGTGTCTCGCATCCCCCGCTGCCAGAGGCGCGGCCAAGAACCTTCGAAAGTTGATGCTTTTGGGCATCCACCATCAGTTGTCATTGAGTTCGAGCCGTCCTGTGAGCCACCCAACGGTGATTGAGGAGCTTTGCTTCTGCGACGTAAGAGTAATAGTGCCTCCCGTGCTGCTGCCATCGGCGTAGAAGGCGATGTATCCGCTCGCGCCCTTTCGATCGCTGACGCGCGCAAGCTGAATTGCTACATCGATGCCGTCGTCCACCGCCACTTTTCGCGCACCTCTCTTGAGCACAAATACGCGCTTCTGCGGATCGAACGAGACGACCTCCTCGCGATTTTCCAGGATCGCATCAGAGCGCGCGACTTTCAGGGCGGACCAGATCTCATGAACCAGCTTACGATGAGTCATGCTCGATGACTTTGGGGCCAGTTGTTGCGCGGAGATCGCGATGACAGCCGTCAAGATTGCGAGGACGATTAAGCTCTCGATGAGGGTTACTCCCGCCTCGGAGCGGGCGATCGACATCTTCATCTCAGTACAATCTCATTCACGCTCAGCAGGGCCTGCATTACGGAGACCATGAGCCCACCAACAAGGAGGCCGATGAGTATCGTCAACGCGGGACCAAGCAGTGTCATGCCGCGCTCGATGCGCCGTTGGATCTGCTTATCGAGAACCGCGCTCGACCTGAGGAGCATTCGCTCAAGCTTGCCGGTTTCCTCGCCAACCGCCACAAATCGAACTGCCATGGGGGAGAAGTGGCCCGTCCGCTCAAGAGCTGCCGAAAGCCTCACGCCCTCCTTAACGCGCTCAGTCGCTTCACCGACAGCGTCCGAGTAAAGCTGATTTGGCATGACATTCGAGACAAGCTGCAACGCCGCGATCAAGGGGACTCCCGATTGGGTCAGCGTTCCCAACGTGCGCGCGAAGAGGGAAGATGCAGCATCACGGACGAGCAGACCAAGGAGGGGCGATGCGTTGACCAGTCGACTCGCGCGAAGCTGTATCGTCCGATTTTTCGAGAGCGCCGCAATGCCAATAGCGGCTACACACGTCGCGCCTGTCACGAGCGGCCAATACTCAGCCAGAAAGGCCGACACCGTCTCGATCGCTTGAAGGATGACCGGCGGCTCGCTGCCGGTATCCTTAAAGAGCGACATCAGGTTGGGCACCAGAAAGACAGCAACGATCGCAATCGTCGCCAGAGCTGCGACAGCCAAGATCAACGGGTAGACCAGCGCCGACTTCAGCTTAGTCCGAATGTCGACACGCGCTTCGAGAAAGTCTGCCAATTCTTGTAGGGTGGCGCCGACATTCCCCCGCGCTTCCCCCGCGCAGACAATATTCGCAAAGTACGGCGGGGCGCCTGTAGCGTGACGCATAAGAGCATCGGAGAGCGGCGATCCCGCAACGACGGACTCCAACAACTGCTCAGCCAGACCGCGCAAGCGTGAGTTGCCTGCACCAGCTTGCACCAAGCGCAGGGCTTGGTCGATGGTCAAGTCTGCATCCAGAAGCGTCGCAAGCTCCCGCGCCAAGACGGCGTAGTCGTCAAACGTACAAGGATCTCGCCGCCGAAAAATACCGACTCCGATGTTCGATGACGGCTCCAACGTTGCCTTTGCCACGAGGAACGGTAGAAGACCCCGCGCCTTTATCAGCTTGACGGCATCCTGTTCTGATACAGCCTGGACCGCGCCCTGCTCAAGCAGGCCGTCCGGGCGATAAGCTTTGAACTTGTAAGACGCCATCTCAGTGGGTCGCCGCTGCGAGCACTTCTTCAAGCGTCGTCTCACCAGACGACACCAAACGCTGGCCAGCTTCAAGGAGCGTTGCCATGCCTCTGGAGGCCGCGACGGAAGCGATTTCCTTGTCGGTTACGCCTCGCCGGATCAATGGGCGCACGACATCATCAACTGTCAGGATCTCTGTGATCGCGATGCGACCTCTATAACCGGTGCCGTGGCAGGCCTGGCAGCCGACGGCGGTGCACCCCTGTGACGGTGCGGCCGCTCCGGCACTTGATGTCCCCAAGTCGTGCGGGATCGGCGCGAGATCAAAATCTCGCGACGGCTGGGCGCACAAGGGACACAGCCGTCGCACCAGACGCTGAGCCATCACGCCTGAGAGTGTGGACGCCAACAGATAGTCCTCGATCCCCATATCCAAGAGCCGCGTCACCGCCGCGGCCGCCGAGTTTGTGTGGAGTGTTGCAAGAACGAGGTGCCCGGTCAGCGAGGCCTGAATGCCGATCCGGGCGGTTTCGGTGTCTCGCATTTCTCCGATCATGATGACGTCGGGATCCTGCCGGAGAATCGACCTGAGGACCTGCGGAAAGTCGAGCCCGATCCCGGGCTTAACTTGGCTCTGATTAACGCCGGGGAGCTCGTACTCAATCGGATCTTCGACCGAGAAGATTTTCCGTTTCACTGAGTTCAGAGCGGTGAGTGCCGCATAGAGGGTTGTTGTCTTGCCACTCCCTGTTGGCCCGGTGACAAGCAATATGCCGTTCGGACGAGCCAAGAGGGCTTCAAAAGTTGCGATGACATCTGGCTTAAGCCCCAAAGCAGGAAATGTTAGGTTCACAGCCGCCTTGTCGAGAATGCGCAGAACAAGGCTCTCACCATGAAGGGTCGGCGTCGTGGACACGCGCAGATCAATCTTGCGGCCGAGCACCACGAACTCGGCCCGCCCATCCTGCGGAAGCCTTCGTTCGGCAATATTTAGCTTTGCGATCACCTTGATGCGCGTCGCCACACCGGCATGCGCTTCCGGAGGCAGCCGCTCTACTTCGCTCAGGAGTCCATCGATGCGGTAGCGGATGCGAATGCTGTCCGCCAGCGGTTCGATATGGATGTCCGACGCGCGCTGGTTCACGGCGTCGCTGATGAGGCGATTGACCAGTCGAATGATAGGCGCCTCGCTGGCAATATCGAGGAGCCTCTGCAGATCCTCCTCGCTCGCATACTGTCCGTCACGCGAAACGACGCGCTCCGGCTTATTCTCCGTGCCGACGGGATAGAGTCGCGCGAGAGCGGCATCGATGTCCTGCCGGGTTGCCAATCGAGGGGCGGTCTCGACGTCTGCCCAGAAGCCCAATTTCGAGATATCTTCAGTGGCGAAAGGGTCATCGGTCGCAACTAGCAACGGCCCATTGTCCGTGTGACCTAGAGGCACCAGCCTTGCCTCGCGAATATACTCAGTCTGAATTTTCTCAAGCGAGACAGGCTCAAGCGGGAAGCACGAGCGGTCGACGGTTGGCATGCCAAGAAATCCCGACAGAGCTTTATGCAAGTCCGCAGCCGACAACAGGCCAAGTTCCGTCAGCACGACATCGATACGCTCGTGTGAGCGCTTCTGAGCTTGAAGCGCCCTTTCCCCACTCGCCTTCTCCAGCAGCTTGTGCTCGCCAAGATATGTCACAAGCTCACCTGCGAGTTCAGGATCGCGGGGATCGCGGCCGATGATGTCTTCTCCAACTCTCCCCGCTCGATCCTCTAGCATGTGCCCAACCCTCTACCGGTTCGTTGTCGCCTCGACGATGCGCGTGGTAAAGCTAGTGTCAAAGTGACAGACCGCCAAGACACGATCAGCGCGCGTTGCTGAGGTAGACGTTGCAGTGACGCGCATCAGAAGTGAGAGTGCAGGGGATATGACCGTACGAGTAGCTCAGGTGCGGCCGTACGCCATCGCTGAAAGCTTGCGCAGGTTTTGGCACTGGTGGAGCGAGGAGCTGACAGATTGCATTCCTCGCCGGGCACGACGGGCTTGGTCGACCGAACCTTACATCGTGCGGATTGTGGTCGATGGCGATTATGCGGAGATCCACGAAAAGAGGTCCCGCGCCTCCATAAGTGCACCGTCAACGATCTTAGACCGTGGCTCATGGAGCGATCTAAGATCTCGCGGTTTTGCAAAGATCAAGCGGAAAGCCTTCCGCACGGTCGAGCTGGTTGTTCCAACCAAGAGCTGTCTTGTCATCAGGCGGACACTCCCACGCAGCGCCCTGCCTCGCGCTTATCAGATTGCCGCGATTGACGCGTTCCAGAACAGCCCATTCACTCGAGATGAGGTTTACGTCGGCTGCGAGATCGCGGCACGACATGCAACGGCCGACGACAAGATCACCGCACTTTTGATCATAGCCAAGAAGGAACCCATCGACGCGCTCATTGGAGACTTAAACTCCCATGGGATCAGAACCAATGCCGTGCGTGCTGGGACTGCGAAAGAGACAGAATTCCGATCGAACCTAATAGCAGGAACGCCAGCTCAACGTCGGTCCGTCGACCAAATGCTCTCAATATGCATTGGTGGCCTCCTGGCATTGACTGCCTTGTTGCTGCCGCTCTCGATCTACGCATTGGAAGCTCGTCAGCTTCGTACGCTGTCTGACCTGCAGCAGGAAATTGCAGCCTATAGAGAGAAAGTCGACTCAATACGAATGGAACGGGAACGCGCTGATCTCGAAATATCCGGAGCCGAGCGACTGAAGGCAGCGAAGATCGCGTCGGTATCCCTTACGGAAGTCTGGGAGGAAGTATCGCGTATCCTGCCAGAGCATGCCTGGATCACGTCTCTCCGACTTGAAGAAAACGTCTTGCATTTGGATGGCTTGGCTAGGTCCGCTGCCGAGCTCGTTGCCCTCTTCGATCGCTCAAGTCTCTTTTCCGGCGTTCAGCTCTACGCTCAGGTGACCCGAGAAGAGCAGTCCGGCCTCGAGCGCTATCAGATGCGGCTCGTCGTTGCACGTGAGGCCAACTCAGCAGAGCTGACGATGCCCTCTGGCACAGGTAATGACACAAGGCGCGAACCGTGACGATGAGTGCGGTCAGTCGCAGCGGAGCCATAGCCTTGCTCGGCCTGCTCATTGGCGTTGTGCACTTTGGCGTGGCTCGACCGGTGGTAGATCGCCTTACCGCCAATCAGGATTCCGTCGAGACTGCTGCACGGACCGCGGGCCGACTGAAGGCAGCGCTGCAGGCTTCCGAGCATCGCCAACCACCGACAACGGATCGCGATAGAGACTCGCTCAGGCGCCACTTTCTCAGAAGCGGCGAGGACAACCTCGTCCTGGCGGATCTGCAAACTCGCCTTCGGTCGCTTGCGACGGACAAACACAGCGAGCTGCTGAGTGCGCGCACGCTTCCATCACGATCAGACAACGATCTGGATCATGTTGGTCTCGCACTGCAGGTGCGCGGGGAACTTAAAAACATCCAAGAGATCCTGCATGCGATCGAGTTCGGCTCACCCTATCTGTCAATTCGCAAGGCGACTTTGCGGCTTGACGACCGACGAGCTGGCATCCGCGATGCCGTGAGCCAAAAGCCACGCCTCTTGGCCGATCTCGAAGTCTACGGTGCGAAATGGGAATCCGCACCGCGCGCGCCATCCCAGCAACAGAGCGCGGCCCGGCCATGAAATACCCGATCAAGCTCCTTGCCATCGGGCTGCTGCTGGCTTCATGCGTCTATCTTGCGCTCTGTGCACTCCACGCCTCGAACGCGCCTATGCTCTTTTCGATTATACCCTCCGACGAAGGGGCCATTGCGCCTGCGCACGCGTCCGTTGCCGACGTGCGTTTCAAGGAACTTCCAATAGCCGCTTTCTCACAGACGAGAGATAAGCCGATTTTCTTCGAAGGAAGGACCTATCCGGAAATCGTGGCGGCTGTTGCCGAGCAGACACCCGCAGCCTCCGGGGCTCCTCCTCGCGCGATTTCAGATCATCTCCGGCTGCAAGGCGTGCAAATTGCAAAGGATGCGCGAAAAGCGCTCATAAAATCATCGAACAACTCGCCGACGTGGTATGTGTTAGGAGACGCAATCGATGGATGGATCGTTACGGAAATAGGACCGGATCACGCAACGCTTCAATCTGGATCAAGCATAGTCCAGCTTCGACTTTATGATCCGCTGCCAAATCATGAATTGACCCCGGAGTAAACCGCAGGCTAGGAAGCCGATAGTTCTGCGTGCGGAGCAGAGAGGGTAACTGTTCCGAGGGGGAGGAAGTGGTTGTGCGTCTCGGGGGCCCAGCCAGAGTCTGCGTGTGCGTAACATTGGCCCTTCTAATGGCGGGCTGCGAAGGTGGTTTAAAGCAGAGCGAGCCTCATGATCTTGCGGGAGATGCCAATCTCAGGCCTGAAAATCATCTGAGTGGACGGCGCACTCTGAAAGCAGACCATATTCCTGCTGCCGGAAGCGACTTCTTCGCAGATCGGCCCCCGACTGGCGACCACCTCCAGGAGACCGAGGTTCGCGGCTCAGGCCAGTTCATCAACGAGGTTCAATCGGGACGAACCCTTCGAGGCGAAGACGGCATAACCCTTAACCTCGTCAATGTTCCCGTTCATCAGGCGGCCAAGACGATCCTCGGCGACACGCTTGGACTGAAGTACTCCGTCGACGAGCGCGTCGCCGGGAGCATCACACTCCAAACCTCTTCCCCGACGGCAAAAGGCGCTCTTGTCGATGCTTTCGAGGCCGTTCTCAAAGCGAACGGCGCAGTCATCGTCGTGGCCGGAGACTTCTACAGCATCGTTCCAGCTGCCGGCGCGGCTCAGATGGGAATACCTCTTGCCGATAAGGATCGCCAGCGTGCCGCTGGGGTTCAAGCGCAGATCGTCCCACTGCAGCATGTGGGCCCGTCGGAGATGAAGCGGCTCATCGAGCCAATCGTGCACCAGGGGGCGATACTCCGTGCGGACAACGCGCGTAGCCTCTTGGTTGTCTCCGGTACCGCCCGAGAGCTCGCCGACGTCGCACGGCTCGTGGAAACCTTCGATGTGGATTGGATGCGCGGCATGTCCGTCGGGCTCTATCCCGTCCGGAGCTCGGCTCCCGAAGCGGTCGCGAAGGAGCTTATTACGATCCTGGGCCTCGATAAGGACGGCCCCCTCAAGGGAACAATCCGCGTCTTTCCGAATGATCGCCTAGGCTCGGTCCTCGTCATATCGTCCAAGCCAAGCCATCTCGACACGGCGCGAGACTGGATCGAAAAGCTGGATAAAGCGGCCGAGCAGAGCGAGCGTCAACTGTTCGTCTATCAGATCCAGAACCGGCCTGCCGGGGAGCTTGCTGAGCTCCTGCGAAACGTCCTCTCTACTGATCTCAATCAACAACGTGGCTCTGACGACGGCCGCATCGCGCCACGCTTCGAACCCATCGAAACTCAATCCCCAGGCCTCGCTGAGGCCGTGAGCGACGCGAGGTCACTGACCGAGTCCGGTACCCAGCTTGCTGCGGCCGACGCTTCACCGGTCGAACTATCGAGCCGCACTCTTGCCAACACGGAGCCCTCGACGGAGCCACGGAGTGATCTGCGTCAGTCGTTTCGGACAGAGGACGTGAAGGTCGTCGCCGATCCAGGAAACAACGCGCTTATCATTGAGGCGCTGCCAAAGCAGTACGAGCGCATCGCGCGCATTCTCAAACGGCTCGATGTTCAGCCGATCCAGGTTATGCTTGAGGCGGTCATTGCCGAAGTCAGCCTCAACGATGACCTGCGCTTTGGGGTAAAATGGTACTTTGAGCACAAGAAGAGCAGCTTCACGTTTACAGATGCCATCAACGGCGTCGTCGCGTCACAGTTTCCGGGGTTCTCGTACTTCTTCGCGGTCAAGGACGTACGGGTTGCGATTGACGCGCTGTCCGAGATCACCGACGTCAAGGTCGTTTCCGCTCCGTCTCTGATGGTGATGGACAACCGCCGCGCCACCTTGCAGATCGGCGACCAAGTGCCTGTCGTCACGCAGTTCGCGCAAGGTGTAACGAACCCCGATGCCCCCATCGTCAACTCCGTGGCACTGAAGGATACGGGCGTTATTCTCGCCGTTGTGCCGCGCGTGAACGAAAGCGGCCGTGTCGTGCTCGACGTTGAGCAGGAGGTGAGCAACGTCAAACGCACCACGACGTCTGGGATCGACTCGCCGACGATTCAGCAAAGACGAATCAAGACTGCCGTATCGGTCCTCGACGGCGAGGTCGTAGCCCTGGGTGGGCTCATCCAACAACGCGATACGCTCTCCAAGAGCCAAGTTCCACTTCTCGGGAACCTGCCCGTGGTTGGCTCCGCATTTCGCGTGAAGGAAACGGAGATCGACCGCACAGAGCTCGTCATCTTCCTGCGGCCGCTCGTTGTTCGCAACGATGACGAGGCTCGTCAGGTGACCGATGAGTTCCAGTCGCGCATCAACATGGACGAGTTGATGAAGACGCGGGGAAACCGCCACTATCGACGCGATGCTGACCGCATCCTGCGTTAGCCAGCGATTCAACGATGTCGTGGACGACTTCGTATCTCCGGGCGACGATCAAGTTTGTCTGGATATTTCCACTTCGGGTTCAGTGCTTTGCAGGATCGCCCCGCTTCTGCTCGCGCTGCAGGCAGCAGCCCGCACACGGCTCCGGTTGTAAGCAGCGGTGGCGAGAACGAACTTGGGTGCGGCGCGCTGCATGCTGCACGGCTTCGCCTTATTCGGCCCGATCGCTGGGTTTATCTAGCTCAGCGTTTTTTCTCAGTCTTCTTGCGCGGGTTCGGTGCACACTTGCGCGGAGGTGCGCTTCGTCCTCAACACCTATTTCTTCTCGATAACAATCGCTCATATGCATTCGATCTCATCGAGAGGCATTCTGCTCAGTAGTCGCCGTAACCGGCCTGCATCGCTTGGTGCGCAACCGAAATGCGATTGTAGTTTTCTAGCCCTGTTTCTCTTGTCACGTCGCAATTGCGATGTATGAAATCCGGTGGGGTTGGCGAGGGCAGTTTCCGCTCAAGCTTTCATCTGAAGTCCGGCGCACCGCCGGATCGACGACGTCGCGTTCCGGTCGGAACGCGCGGTCGGTGTCTTATTGGCCGGAGGCGTATCATGCAGCATGCCTGGACTTGGAACAGCGCTCGCTTTCTTGTGGCGGCTCTCGTTCTGGCCTTGGCGATAGGATCGCCAGGCGTTCAGGCGCAGCAGTCACTTAAGGGTTGGCATGGGCATAATGACGCTTGGTATTCGAACCCCGTCGATGCGGCTAAGTCGGTTTGTGATCATTACGGCCAGCCGATGTTGGAAGCTGGACCCATCGAGGCTAGCCCTTCCAACCCGTGTTATAAGAGATATCATGTCCGCTGTAAGTTTGTCGGCCGGGGCGTTATTTTTGAAGGATGTCCTTCTGGCTATAGTAGATATCAAGGATGCGGGGATTGGAAATGCTTTCACAACCTGCAGGAAGCGCAGGCCAATGGATATGGTCTTGGAGGAGATTGCTTCAAGTGCCAGCAAGATCAGTGCGGTGGGAATTCTCCTGCGGTCAGTTCTCAACCTGTTTATTTCTCGACTGGACAGAAAACTGAATACGTCGAGGATTTCACGACCGGTGGCGGAGCCCCTCTCAGCCTAGCACGGGTGTATTCGAGCCTGTTGGCAGGCTCCGACTATGGCTCGAGCTCGCTTGGCAATGGCTGGTCGTTCTCGTTCGAGTTTGAGCTTGTTCGATACTTTTCCAGCATGCTGTTTTTGCGAGACCCTCGTGGCAACCGATACGAGCTCGTCCTCAACTCGGGCAGCGGAGAATTCCGTCCCTCTGGCAATCCTGTAATTCTAAAGGCCATCGCCGTTGGAACCGGCTATGACATCACCTTCGAGGACGACCTCTTCGTTAGGGTCGAGAAGGCGACAGATGGAAAGACTCCGAACACCTACCGCCCGACGATCCTGCGCGACCGGACCGGATATCAGCGCACGATCACGCGCGATGGGGCAGGGAGAATCACGGGGCTGAGCGACAACCTCGGGCGGTCGTTCATGTTTACGTGGTCGAGCGGAGATTTGACCCAGGTCGGTGCCCCCGGCGGGATATTGATCAACTACACGTACAACCTCGCCACAACGGGTGACGTGACGACCAAGCGGTTGACTGGCGTCACGGCCACGGATGGCACGACGAGCGAGACGACGACTTATCACTACGAGGACACCGAGTATCCGTATCACCTGACCGGCACCACGGACGCCCGCGGCGTTCGTTACAAGACGGCGGGCTATGACGCTCTCAGCCGGGCAACCGAGAGCGGCACGGTTGGGAATAACGATAAGACGACTTTCAGCTACGGCGTGTCTGGCTCGACCATGACGACGACGGTGACCAATGCGCTCGGAAAGCAGACGGTCTACAAATATGCCAATACGGTTGGCGTGAAGCGATTGAAAGGTGTCGACGGTGTAGCCAGCGCGTCGTGTCCGGCGAGTGCCAAGTCCATGACATACGCGACGGACGGCGGGCTGCTTGAGACGACCGACGAGGAGGGCCGCAAGACACGCTACACACGCGACGCGCGGGGTCTTCCGACGTCGATCACGCAGGGGTACGGCACGGCTGCGGCGGTGACGACGAGCTTCACCTATCATGCGACGCTGCGTGTTCCGACGCAGAAGGTGAAGCCGGGCCTGACGACGAACTACGCGTGGGATGCGGGGACGGGACGCCTGACGTCGATGTCGCAAGTGGACACGACGACGGAGACGGTGCCCTACTCCTCCAACGGCGAGACGCGGACCTGGGCTTATGCCTACACGGGCGCCGCGGGACTGCTCGCCTCGGTCGATGGCCCGCTCGCCGGCGCGGGCGACACGGTGAGCTACACCTATGACGCCAGCGGCTACGTCGACACGGTGACCAACGAGGTCGGCCACGTCACGACGGTCAACGCCAAGAACGGCCGCGGCCAGCCGACCCAGGTCACGGACGCCAACGGCGTTGTCACCACCCTCGCCTACGACCTGCAGGGCCGCCTGAACACGATGACCGTCGATCCCGGCGCGAGCCAGGCGGTCACGTCGATGACCTACGACGCGATCGGCCAGGTGACGCGCATCACGCGTCCCGACGGATCCTACCTCGACTACGTCTACAACGACGCCCGCCGGCTGACGTCGGTCACGCAGTCGGACGGGCAGAAGATCGAGTACACCTACGATCTCATGGGCAACCAGACGGGCCAGGTGATCAAGGACGCCTCGGGCACGATCACCTTCAACCAGACCCAGACCTTCGACGAGCTCGGCCGGCTCCTCAAGCACATCGGGGCCTACAACCAGCAGACGG
>CAZYXX010000012.1:0-30187 GCA_964651805.1 uncultured Hyphomicrobium sp.
GCCACCCTACTCCAGCGCCTTCGCGGCCGTGCTTTGCTCGATATAGGTGATCGCGTCGTATATCTGGGGCGGCGCCAGCGGCGCGCAGTTGCTAGCCGGAACATCCCGATCATAGACGGCGCCGATCTCGCCCGATGCGGTCGCGGCTTGGCGAGCCATTTCGCTAACGCGGTCTCTGCCGGCAAGCGCCGCAGATATCCACCGACGCTAATCCGTCGCCGCCTTCGGCGGTTTGACCTTCGGTGCTACCACGCCTTTGGGATCGCGCGTTTTCGGTCCGGGATCGAAGGTACCCGCGCGCGGACCCATCACGTCCTTGAAGCGTCCCTTGACCGGCCCGACCAGCGTCGGGTTCGTTGCCGCCGCGCAATTATATGTCTTACCGTCCGGATTGGCCGGACAGCATCCAGTCGGCGCAATAGTCGCCGTGCTTCGGACGGATCAGGAGATCGGTGGCGTTCGGGCATTCGTGTCCCATTCCGTCGCCCGAGGTCTGATTGCATTGATCGACAGTAACGGCGGGCTTGGCCGCCTCCGCCGGTGACACCAGCGCGCCGGTCGCGCTCATGCCCGCGAACGCAACGCCGGCCGCAAACATCGCCCGTGACGACAAAGACATCTTTGAACGCACGTTTGCCATGTGATGCTCCTCGTGCCTTGGAGCCGATAGGCCACGCGACTTTCGCTTCCCTGCCTCACCCGCAATCGCCGACGAAACTCCGATGCATCCAGCCGATGTTCCCCTTTTTGTATTCAGGGTCACTCTCTTGCGGGACGACCTCACCGGGATAATGGAACACCTTGAGCCAGCGGCCTTGCTCGATAAGGTCGCCATTCTCGGTCTTCTGGATGACGAGCGCCTCGCCCGGCTTGGCGCGCGCGATCTCCGCGCCCTTGGCGGACGGTGCATCACGCAGCACCACGAACCCGTCAGCGCTTTCCTGAACCGTACACACATCAGTCGCGGCGACCGGCGACACGGTGAGCGCCAGTGCCACGCTCGCTATCAAGGAACGGCGCAGTGCGCAAATTCGATTGTCACTGGATGCCGTCGTTTGGCGCATCTCGCGACGTCGTATCGCGCGCAACCATCGCCCGGCCTCTCGAATACGACAGCGCCACGAAGCAAAGCCATAGGATTGCGAGGATCGCGGCGAAGGCAACGGTGCCTGTCGGGTTGATGGCATAGCGGTCGAATACGAGAAAGCCGATCCCAAAGGGAAACAGCACGACGCAAAGCGCGGCCGCAATATCCTGGACGCGATGCGACCAATACTCGAGATAATGCCACCACCGCCGCCGGGAATCGAGCGGGTAGAGTGGCCGCCAGACGCCGCGCAGAACATTCCGGATAATATCGAGCACTTTCGACGGCATGAGCCTGGCTCCGAGGTACGGATCGCCAAGCATATTTCATTGGAAATGCGCTGGTTTCTGTTCCGATCGAAACAAGCGAAGGGGGTGGCGCTCCGTCGATCGGATTGACGCTGGCGCAGGGCACGGGGCGCGCGCGCGCGACTCCCACAAACGCCAATACGAAGGGCACCCCCATCCGGAAGTGCCCTTCGATTGTTGTCAGATCGCGCAAGACCTCTACGCGATGACGATGATATCGACGATTTCGTACGTGTCGGGATCGACGATCACGATGCGCACTTCATCCAGCATGAAATACTTGTACCCGCGATAGGCGGGAACGATGGCAATGACGTCGGCCGGCACCGAGTACACCGTCACGCTGCGCGGCACAGCCACGCCGACGTTGACGTTGATATCGATATCGCGCGCGGGTTTGACCTTGTGCCCGCCGAAGGCCGACTTCACCTTGCTCTTCTGCTCTTGCGTCACTTCCGCGACCGAGCCTTTCTGGCCTGAGCTCGAAGACCCGGCTTCACCCGAACTCGCGCCGCTGCCGGCTCCCGAGTCCGAACCTGATTTCTCGGTCCTCCGCTGTTTCGCATCCGGCGACGCGCTGTCGCCGCGCTTCGAATAGCCCTCATTCCTGGATGGGGCCTCGGCGGCGTCGTCCTTGCGCTGGCCGGGCGCCTGATCACGCGCCGATCTTCCGTCACCCTTCAGCTCGCCGGGCGCGTCGTCTCGTGCGCTGCCGCCATCCTTCATCTGGCCGGGAGCCTGGTCGCGGGCGGACGGGACTTCTGCGCCCGATGGCGCGCCTTGGCCGGATTGGTCGGCGCCGCGATCCATCTGTTGTCCGCCGCCTGAGTTGCCGCCGGGTGGCGGCGGCTCCTGCGCGAGCGCGAATACGCTCGATGCGGCAAGCGCGAGGGCAGCAAGTGAATATTTCATGAGTCTGTTCTCCAGCGTTCCGCTACGAACGCGGCATGGCGGCGTCCGTTGACAATGTCCGCCCGCACAGGTCGCAAACGGTTTGGGGCCGGGAATTGTTCCGAACTGCGGGAATGATGACGATAATGTCGACGATTTCATAAGTGTCGGCATTGATGACCACGATGCGCACCTCCGCGATAGGCGGTTGCGCGGCGGCTGTTCGCGTGCTTGGCTTTCGTTCGCACAAGACTGGGAACGGTGGTCAGGATGACAACAACCGGCGCGGCCAAGAACGTCCTCGCGTTGCTGACAATCGGCGCGGGCCTAGTCGGACTGTCCACCAATGCCGCCAACGCGCAAACAGCGCTCGATGTCCTGGCCGGCTCGTGGCGGGGCAACGGCAATATGCTTTTCGAAGACGGCACGAGCGAGGCGATCAACTGCAACGGCTATTACAGAGCCGGACCGAATATGAGCGTCGTCATCCGGTGCAAGGGGTCCGACTCCAAGTTTGAACTGCGCAGCAAGTTGCTGAAGTCCGAAGGCGACAAGGTATCGGGTGTCTGGGAAGAGCGAACGTATAACGCGTCCGGCGACGCAGCAGGCACGGCCGCACCGGGCAAGCTCAACGTTCAGTTTGGCGGAAGCCTCGCGGGCAGGCTTGATCTGACCTTCACGCCGACAAGCCAATCGGTATCCGTCACCATTGATACAAAGGGCACCGGCTTGCAGGGCGCGCGAGTAAGCCTCAGTCGGCAGTAACGTTGCGGGACGCGAGCGGGCGCCCGAGGAAGAGGTTTGCAACGGAGTTCCGCCGCGCTCACTCCGCCGCCTGCTTTTCCGCGTGGCCTCGCTGCGCGTTGGGCTTTTCGACACAGTCGGCGGCGGCTGTCGGCACCGCGCCGCAACTTTCCCTGCATCGCCAGAAAACCGCTTTCAACGGATGGATTCTTCGAGCGCGGAGGCGCTATCAGTCGGCACGACGCGCCCGAAGGCGACAATCTTGATCTTGTCTCGCACCCAGGCTTTCGGCGGCTGTCCGTGCGTCGTCTCGCAAGCCGACACGAATTTTGCAACGTCCTCGTCGGGCACCAGATAGTAGTAGCCCGCCTTGCCGAGAGCCCGGCCAAGAGTTGCGAAATAGTCCTGCGCCGCTTCGAGCGCGCGCTGATCGATGCAGGTATCGGTTTCGTTGAATGCCGCCATCGGAATGCGCGCGTCGCTGAACTGGGCCTTGAGAGAGGCCTGGTTGGTGGACGCGGTCACGAAGCGCGTACCGACGACGAGTGTCAGCAGATCATCGGGGACAACGCCGGTATCGGTCAGCGGACCGTCCTGCTGCGATTGCGCGGCTGTGGGCGAAACGCCCGCGATCGGCCCCCATGCGCCGAGCAGACAGGCAGCCAATAACGGCAGTCGGCTTGGGCTTCGCATGAGCGACCTCCTGACTTCCCCGACCGCCGCGAGCAAAACCGCCCACTACTCCGCCGCCTGTTTTTCCGCGTAGCCAAGCTGCGCGTTAAGCTTTTCGACCAGATCGGCCGCAGCTTCCGGAATGTTCGTGCCGGGACCGAACACGGCCTTCGCACCCGCTTTGAACAGAGCGTCGTAGTCGTGCGGAGGAATGACGCCGCCGACCACCACCATGATGTCACCGCGACCCTCCTTGTCGAGCGCCGCTTTCAGCTCCGGCACCAGAGTGAGGTGACCGGCCGTCATCGTCGACACGCCGACGATATGCACGTCGTTCTCGACCGCTTGCCGCGCGGCCTCGTCCGCGGTGGCAAACAGCGGCCCGATGTCGACGTCGAAGCCTAAGTCCGCGAACGCCGACGCAATGACCTTCTGCCCGCGATCGTGGCCGTCCTGCCCGAGCTTGGCGATGAGGATGCGCGGGCGGCGTCCGTCGTCTTTGTCGAACTGCTCGACCAGGCGCTTGACGCGATCGAGGCTCGGGTTCATCGCCGCTTCCTTCTTGTAGACGCCGCTGATCGCGCGGATTTCGGCTTTGTGCCGGGTGAATACCTTTTCGAGCGCGAACGAAATCTCACCGACCGTCGCCTTCTTGCGCGCGGCCTTGACCGCGAGGTCGAGCAGGTTGCCATCGCCCTTGGCGCCTTCGGTCAACGCGTCGAGCGCGGCCTGCACCTCTTCCTCGTTGCGCTCGGCCCGCAGTCGCGCGAGCTTGGCGAGCTGCGCCTCGCGCACCGCATGGTTGTCGACCTTGAGGAAGTTGATTTCTTTGTCGCCGACGATCTGGAACTTGTTGACGCCCGTGATCGTCTGCCGGCCGCTATCGATGCGCGCCTGCGTGCGTGCGGCGGCTTCCTCGATGCGCATCTTCGGGATGCCGGCGGCGATCGCCTTCGCCATGCCGCCGAGCTCCTCGACTTCCGCGATGTGAGCGAGCGCCTTCTGCGCCAGCTCGTACGTCAGCCGTTCGACGTAGTGCGAACCACCCCACGGGTCGATGGTGCGGCAGGTGCCCGATTCTTGCTGCAACAGAAGCTGCGTGTTGCGCGCGATGCGGGCCGAGAAGTCGGTCGGCAGCGCGATCGCTTCGTCAAGCCCGTTAGTGTGCAGCGACTGCGTGTGCCCCTGCGTCGCCGCCATCGCTTCGAGGCAGGTGCGCGTCGCATTGTTGAAGATGTCCTGTGCGGTGAGTGACCACCCCGAGGTCTGCGAATGCGTCCTGAGCGACAGCGAGCGGGAATCCTTCGGGTTGAATTCTTCCTTGATGAGCTTCGCCCACAGCAGACGCGCGGCGCGCATCTTGGCGATCTCCATGAAGTAGTTCATGCCGATCGCCCAGAAGAACGACAACCGGGGCGCAAACGCATCGATGTCGAGGCCGCCGGCGACGCCAGCGCGCGCGTACTCGATGCCGTCGGCGATGGTGTAGCCGAGCTCAAGGTCGGCCGTCGCGCCGGCTTCCTGCATGTGATAGCCGGAGATCGAGATCGAGTTGAACTTCGGCATGTTCGCGCTGGTGTAGGCGAAGATGTCGGAGACGATGCGCATCGAGGGTGCGGGCGGATAAATGTAGGTGTTCCGCACCATGAACTCTTTGAGGATGTCGTTCTGGATGGTACCCGCGAGCCTCGAGGGGCTGACGCCCTGCTCCTCGCCCGCCACGATGAAGAGCGCGAGCACGGGAAGCACCGCGCCGTTCATGGTCATCGACACGGTCATGTCTTGCAGCGGAATGCCGTCGAACAGCACGCGCATGTCGAAGATGCTGTCGATCGCGACGCCCGCCATGCCGACGTCGCCTTTGACGCGCGGATGGTCGGAATCGTAGCCGCGGTGGGTCGCAAGGTCGAAGGCGATGGAAAGGCCCTTCTGGCCGGCCGCGATGTTGCGGCGATAGAAAGCGTTTGAATCTTCCGCCGTCGAGAAGCCGGCGTACTGCCGGATCGTCCACGGCTGCAGCGCGTACATCGCCGGATACGGTCCGCGCACGAACGGCGCGATGCCGGGATAGGTGTCGAGGAAGTCGAGCCCGGCCGTATCCGCGCCGGTATAGACGGGTTTGACCGCGATGCCTTCCGGCGTCTCCCACACCGGGCCCTTGGGCGTTTCGCCCGCCGCGACCGAAACATCGGCAGCGAACGGAACATTCGCGAAATTGGGAATAGACGTCGTCGGCGATGACATGCGTGGCGTCCGTGGCGGAAAAGGTTAATCTTTTCAGCGGCGCCGAGGATCTCCCGCGCTGCGCTCCAGCGCAGTTTTCGGTTGTTTGGCGCGGCCGCGCAAGTGGGGCTTGGCGCCGCTCTTTCGTACGCGGCAGAAGGCCCCGCCCTCGATGGGCAGGGCCTTCCGTTGACCTAGGCAGCCAGGATCACGAGACCAGCGCGCCGAACCTGCCGGCGTTCAGATCCTCGATCGCCTGCCGGATCTCGTCCGTCGTGTTCATGACGAACGGTCCGTAGGCCGCCACCGGCTCGTCGATCGGCGCGCCGGTAAGCACGAGCACCTTGGCCGCGTTGTTGGCCTCGAACGTGATGGCGCCATCCGCCGCCGCAAAGCGCACGACCTGCGCTTCGCGCGCGACTTCCTCGTCATTCACGAGCACCGTGCCGGACAGCACGATCGCCAGCGCCGTGTGATCGCCGGGCGGGCTGAGACGCACTCTCCCATCGCGGTTCAGCCGGACGTCGAAGACGTTGACCGGCGTGAACGTGCGCGCCGGGCCTCTGTGCCCTTCGTAGTCGCCCGCGATGACGCGCAGCGTGCCCGCGCCATCCGCCAGCGCGACCGACGGAATGTCGGCCGCCATCAGCGTCTGGTAGCCTGGCGCCGTCATCTTGTCCTTGGCCGGCAGGTTGACCCACAGCTGCACCATTTCGAGCACGCCGCCGTTGCGGGTGAACTCCGGCGAGTGGAACTCCTCGTGCAGAACGCCCGAGGCCGCCGTCATCCACTGCACGTCGCCGGCGCCGATCTTGCCGCTGTTGCCGGCGGAATCCCGGTGCTCCAGTTCGCCCTGATAGACGATCGTAACCGTCTCGAAACCGCGATGCGGATGCTCTCCGACGCCGCGTGCCTTGTCCGCCGCGTTGAAGGTGGCGGGGCCCGCATAGTCGAGCAGCAGGAACGGACTGATGGCGCTGCCGTGCGTGTGGTGCGAGATCAGCGAACGGACAGGAAAGCCGTCGCCGACCCAGTGGCCGCGCGGAGCGGCCTCGACGGAATGCATCGGACGCATGGTTGGTCTCCGTGGGGGAGCGTGTCCACTTCTCCTCTAAAGCGTTGCGGATAACCCGGCGCCTGGACATCGGACGCCGGACTGAGCGCTCAAATGGGATGCAAAGCGGCGGCGTCAATAGGCTGCAAGTGCCGCGCAATTTGTCGTGATCGCCGGGAAGCTCGTGTGCGGGGCCTAGACTGCGGCGTCCACGCCGCGGGCAGAGGATGCGATGCGCTCGATCCGCTGCTTTTTGCGGATGGCGCTGGCGTCGATCAGCATCTGGCCGGCCCAGCGGTAGACGTTGCGGGTGCGCACTTGCTCGCGCATCAGCCGCATGCGCTCGTGCTGTTCGGCTTCAGGCATGGTTAGCGCCTGATGCAAGGCTTCTCCCATCGACTGGGCGTCGTAGGGATTGATAATAATCGCCTCCGACAGCTCGCGCGACGCACCCGCGAAGCTCGAAAGCAGCAGCACGCCCCGCTCGTCGTCGCGCGCCGCGATGAACTCCTTGGCGACCAGGTTCATGCCGTCGTGCAGGCTCGACACGATGCACGCGTCCGCCGCCCGGAACAGCTCGAACACCTCGCCCGGTTCGTGGTGGCGGATCATAAGCGTGATCGGCGGGCACGCGGCATCGGGGTATTTTTTGTTGATCTCGCCCGCAACCCGCATCGCTTCTTCCTGCAGACCGCGATAGGTCGGCAGCTTGCTGCGCGTGGGCGCCGCCGCCTGGACGAGCGTGAAGCGCCCGACCAGCTCCGGATGCTCTTCCAACATGCATTCGACGGCGCGCATACGGTCCAGCACGCCCTTCGTGTAGTCGAACCGCTCGATCCCGACCGCGATCCGGCAATCAGGAGGCAGGTTGAGCCGAGCGCGCACCGCTTCCCGGCACTCGGCGATGCTCCTTTGATGTTTGAGAGCCGCCGGCGGCCAATCGACGGAAATGGGGTACGGCCTGACGAAGGTCTCGTGCCCCTTCAGCGTCACCGACTCGTGCTCGCGGTCGATGCGGCTTTCGACGAAGCGGTCGACCGTCTCCAGAAAATTGTTGCAGTGGAACTGCGTGTGGAACCCGATGATGGTGCTGCCTAGCAGCCCATGGATGATATCTTCCTTCCACGGGAAGATGCCGAACGTCTCCGAGTTCGGCCACGGAATGTGCCAGAACGTGATGATCGTCGCGTCGGGCAACCGCTCGCGCAGCATGCGCGGCAGCAGCGCGAAATGATAATCCTGCACGAGCACGATGGGGTTTGCGGTCTTGGCCTCGCTGACGACCGCATCGGCGAAGCGCTCGTTGATCGCCCGATATGCCGCCCAGTCGGACGCCCGGAATACGGGCCGCGTGAAGGCGATGTGGCACAGCGGCCAGAGCCCTTCGTTGGCGAGCCCATAATAGTATCCGTCCTGCTCCACTTCGCTGATCCATATGCGCCGTAGGACGTACTCGGGCGCGTCCGGCGGCACGCGAATGCGATCGTGCGTGTCGACCGTCTCCTTGTCCGCCGAGCCGCTGCCGTGCGCGATCCAAGTGCCGCCGCAGGCGCGCATGATCGGCTCCAGCGCCGAGACGAGGCCGCTCGCCGGCGTTTGCACCGCGATCCCGTTCCCCTCGCGGTTGTGGATGTAGGGCTCTCGGTTGGCGACGACCATCACTTCGACGCCGGGAAGTTCGGCCGCCATGATCTGGCGCAGCGTGTCCTTGTTCCAACCGACGTTGTCGACATCGATGGAACCGCGGCCAATCCTGAGCTGGCGCAGCACGAGGCGCATTTCGCCGTCGAGCACGCCAAAGCCGCCCTTGACGTCCTGCGGCGCATCGTAGGCGGTCGCGCCCTTGACCGCGCGCTTGAACGTCTGCATCCACCTGCGGATGAGAAACAGCACAAGCCCGATGGCGAACGCGCCGCTGAGCAGCACGATGCCGCCGAGCATGAGCGCCATATATTTGCGTGCTTCCGCCCCGCGCCGTGCCGCGAAGCTCAAGTCGTGCGCGATGATGAAATGGCCGCTCACCTCGCGCGTGGAAATCGGGAACGCGCCGACCAGCACATCGCGCCCGTTGACGACAAGAGATGAGAAACTCTCGGTATCGCCGCGCGCGATCTTCTCGCATGTGAGCGACGCCGGCATCAGCTTCGAGGCAACCTCCGGAGGACCATCACCCCGGCAGAATGCAAGCGCCATGACACGCGCATCGGTCGCCACGCTTTCGAACATATTTTGGATGCGCACGGTCTCGTTGTTGGCGAGCATCGCTGCGAGCGGATCCTGCATCGAGTTGAACACGAGTCGGGAACGCAACTCGACATCGCGCCGCGACCAGTCATCGACGATCGAGGTTAACAGTGGAGCGAGCACAAGGGCGGATATGAGCGCGACGATCGCAGCGCCGATTCCGTAGCGCGTGACACGCGCCGCCGATTGCCGGACTTGCATTGCCGGTCTTCCATCGGTGGTTTGGAAAATCGAACTGCCCAGGGCTCGAAGTATGTTTGTCTGATCGGGCATCGCGCCGGCATGCTCGTCGGATTGAAGCACGCGGTCAACCCTTAGATGGCGCGCTGTTTGTTGGGTTGCCTATCCATCGGAGTGCAGAACGTGCCGAGAAACAACGCGCGTAACATCGTTTAGTTCCATGCCAGCCCGAGCGCTTGCGCGCTACTTCGACCCGCTTTCCAATTCGAGGCGCTGTTCAAACAGCTTGCGGCGTTTGGCGATGAACGCGCGATAACCATCCGGATCGACCCACGCCGCGACTCCATCTTTCAGCGCGCGCGCACGCTTTCCGTCGATATCGAACCACTCCGTATGCGCGGTGAGCCAGATGTCGGGCACCAACGCTTCAAGCGTTTGCAACGTGCGCCGGTAGTCGTCTGCAATGCCGTCATATGAGGGCGAGGCCATGAGCTTGTATCCGGGATTAACGCTGACGCCGTCGGGGAACACGACCGTGTACTCCTTGCCGTCATCGGAGATGCTCGCGACGAACGTCGTCGTGCCCTTCGTGTGTCCCGCTGTCTTGCGCGCCGTCAAGGTCACCTCGCCAAGCGTGACGGTGTCGCCATCGTGCAGCACGCGATCGACCTTCACGGGATCAAAGCCCATGATGTCGAGCTCGTGCCGGTAGAAGAAGTCATCCTTACCCCCGCTCTCCATGACGGCGACATCGCCGTCCATCGCCACGACCTGCGCGCCGGACAGAGCCTTCATGTAGGCGTGACCGCCGACGTGATCGAGATGGGCGTGTCCGCTGGCGATGATCTTGATGTCTTCGGGCTTGAAGCCAAGCTTTCGGATCGAGTCCGCGATCATCGGACCGGACCCCGGCATGGCGGTGTTGAGAAGCAAGAGCCCGTCGCGCGTCGCAAACAACCACGCACCGAGCCCGTGCGTGCCGACGAAATAGATGGGTCCCGCGACCTTGAACGGCTCCAAGGGCTCATCCCATTTAAGCGCCTTGCGAGCGGCCGCGATGAACGACCGCGTATCGGGCGCCGCGACCTGCGCCTGGGCAATGGCCGCACACGTCGAGGCGGCAAGAAAAGCGAGGCTGATCGTCAGCGCTTTCAAAGACGGCCGCACGCAACCTCCACATCTGGCAACGCCCTGAGCCTAGCAGCCCCCCGCGACCCGCGCCTTAAATTCGCGCGGGTCGCAGGGGCAAAACCCAACCCGCGCACCAGGGAGGAATAGCGAGGCATATGCAGCGGGAATCCGGCAACGCCAGCCGCAGGCGGAGCGCGGCGCTGCTGTGGGCCCCTCTCGCTCGCTTCGTCGACTGGGAGGCCGAGCTTGGCGAACGCGCCGAAGCGAAAGGCCGGACGGCGCACTTCGCCTATGAATTCGTCCGCTTCGGCGTCAAACAGGCATGGGCCTGCCTGTTCGGGGCGCTGCTGCTGGCGCTTCTGATCGCGACGCATCTTTTCTATCCGCGCGACGCGCCGCTCGCCCGCTACGACTTTCTCGTCATCGCCGCCGTGCTGATCCAGGTCGCCATGCTCACTTTCAAGCTGGAGACCTGGGAGGAGGCGAAGGTCATCCTCGTGTTTCACGTAGTCGGCACGATCATGGAGATCTTCAAGACTTCTGTCGGGTCTTGGATCTATCCGGAGCCGAGCGTGCTGCGCATCGGCGGCGTGCCGCTGTTCACTGGCTTCATGTACGCGGCGGTCGGTTCTTACATTGCCCGCTGCTGGCGGTTGTTTGACTTCCGCTTTACGCGCCATCCGCCGCTGTGGGCGCTCGGGCTCTTGAGTGTGGCGATCTACGTCAACTTCTTCGCCCACCACTACACGTGGGACATCCGATCCCTGCTGTTTCTGGCAAGCGCAGCGTTGTTCGGCCCGTGCACAATCTATTTCAAGGTGTGGAAGACGCACCGCCACATGCCGCTTTTGCTCGGGCTGGTGCTGGTGGCGCTCTTTATCTGGTTCGCCGAGAACATCGGCACGTTTACAGCCGCCTGGGTCTACCCCAGCCAAACAAGCGGCTGGCACGTGGTGAGCCTTGGCAAGCTCGGTTCGTGGTTCCTGCTGATGATCATCTCGTACACGCTGGTCGCAACCATCTCACGGCCGCGACCGGCGGATTGGGACGGACGAAAGAGCGCTGATTCCTAGTCGCCCGCGGCGGCGCCGACGAGCGTCAGTACGGCGATGAACGGGAAGGATATGAGCATCGCGAGCGCGCCGGCCGCGAATTCGCAGCCGCTTTCCGTTATCGGCGAAAGCAGAGCGTGCGCTTCGGGCACTGCGGCGGCAACGGCCGCGGCAGCAGTCGCGGTGACGGCGGAGCCGATCAGCGTCATGGACATGACTGTCTCCTCGATCTCGAAACCAAGACCCGACAGGAAAGTCTGCGCCTCGCAGACCGGACGCGGCCATTTGCCCAATGGTGCCAGGAGTCGAACGCGCTCGCTAGAGTCGCGCGACTCGTCCGCGCAAATTTTTTATCGCCGCACGATGAGCGGACGCGGAGACGTGCTCTCCTTCTGGATGTTGTAGTCCGACAGCGTGCGTCCCTTCTCGGCCGCGTGCGCCAGGCTCGCGAACGTGAAAAGAACGATGGCGAAGCCTACCATCGCGCCGAATGCGATGCGAATGAAGGTCATGGGGATGTCCTCTCGTTCGAAGGCGGGCCGCGAAGAGCACGGCCGCATCCATTTCGTCGCGATGCACGGACGGCAGGTTCAAAGAAGACGCGTCACGCAAAAAAAGGCCGGCGTCCTTGAGGGGAGGAAGCCGGCCCAGTCACGGGGGGAGGAGTGCGTGGCAGAAGGAGGAGCGTGAAGTCAGTCGTTGGCGGAGCCGGCGACGATCGTCAGCACGGCAAGAATGGGAAAACCGATGAGCATGGCGACACCGGCCGTTGCGAACTCGCTGCCGCTTTCCGTGATCGGCGAGAGCAGAGCCTGAGCCTCGGGCATCGTCGCGACGATGACGGTGGCGGCGGTGGTGAAAGCGGCTGCGGCCGACCCGATAACCGTTGCGGACATTGTCTTCGTCTCCTGTTGAGTTCAGCGTTGGCGTCTCGTGTTCGCCAGTTCTGTCGTCGTGAGGAGAACTTTGGTTCAAACGGCCTGGTTCCGCTGTTCCTTACGAAACAAGGCGCATGGCGGCCACGGTGCGCGGCCCGAAGCTGGGCCCAACGTGCCACTACGACCAACGCAGGACCTTGACCCGCGGAGTTTTCGCACCGCACCCCGTTGACGGGTGAACCCGATTCCGGAGACTGTCACGCTGCTTAACCACGGAGGGGAGCCGTGCCGCCGCAAGCCCAAGCCCTTGCAATGGCTTTGCTGTTCGTCGTCAGCGTCGGACTGCTGTATCGCTTTTTCGCCTGGCTCGGGCGCCGATCGCGGTCGCGGGCCCAAGAGACCACGGGAGACGTGTTCGCGTCCGGCCCGCGGACGCCCCCCGAAAAAGCGGCAAGCCAACCTGAACCGCCAAGCCCGGTTTTCGCGGCGTCCCCTACGCCTGCCGCGGCTTCGACGCCGGCACAAACCCACGTCGCGCCGCCCCGAACGTCCCTCGCCCCGAGCATCGCCGCAACTCTGAACCCGCAACCGCCGGCGCCTGCCGCGCTTCGCCCTAACATTGCAGCGACGATCGGGCCCGCGAGCCCCCTGCTCACGCCGAGCGTTGCGGCGACCCTTCCGCCGGCACCAACGCCGCAATCGCCGCCACCACCTGCGGCGCGGGCCTCACCCGAGATCAAGCCAGCCATCGCCGACCCGATCGCTACGACGGACGCCACGCCCAAGAAAAGCACAAAGCCACCGCGCTCCACCACTTCGACGCGACCGAAGATCGCCGGAGCTTCAGCCCGCGCGGCGAACCGGCGACCGATCCGAGACGCAAAAGAAGAGAGTGCGTCCCGCCTGCTGACGCGCGCCACGCCAACCCTGCCCGTACTGCGGGCCCGCGCCGACAAATCAAGGCTCAAAGTCATCGGACACGGGGTGCGCTCAGGTCGCGGCAGACGGGCACACGGCTTGAAGCAGCGTCTGGCCGACCGCACCATCCGCATCGTCGGCACTGAGCGCGCGCGCCGTATCGATGCCGCCAAGGCGGTAAGCACTTGCGCCAGCGCCGCTTGAGGGCGGGCGCAGGATCTCGGCCGCGTCGGTATCGGCCGGTCTGAACATCAGTCGATGTCATCCTCGTGCTTGGCCCGAGGATCGATCCAACCCACACGCCGCACACGACAAGCATCGCAATTGATCCTCGGCATAAAGCCGAGGGTGACAGTGGTGGTGTGTGGGGCGACGGCGAGCGCGAACACATACCGACACATCTTTTCCAAACCCGTCCACAGCACGACCAAATCGCGCTGTGTGTGTTGCCCGCGCTGCTGGTGGCGGCCGCCCGAATCGGTCCAGGATTCCTTCGAATTCGTCGGGGTACCAGGAACTTCAATGGGAATGGCCGAACCGCGGGCACCGCTCGCCGTATATATGCTCGCCGAGCATCTGGATGCGGTGCTGGCCGCTGGCGAAGACCTTGTGTCGCGCGGCCAGGACTGGCAGATGACCTACCTCGCGGCGGGCGCGCCCGACGAGTTTGCGCGCGAGCAGCGCGATGTGGCAGAAGCGGTGCGCGCGCTGGAACTGATGGTCGTGGCGCGCACCTTAAAGGCCCGCGATTATGCCCGTGATCTGGCCGAGATCGATCCGCGCTTTCAGCCCGTCGCCAACCTGTTCGCCTCCGGCACCGCCGTTTTACTCGACGCGGTGGCGGAATGCGGGGATACGCGCGCAGACGACTTCGACACCGGCGACGAACTGATCGCCTATATCCGCAGCCGGGGTCTGATCGCGCCGGATGCCGTGACGGTGCATACCGCCGCTCAGCTCTCGATCGATGACACCTTCCTGATCGCCAAGCGCATCGCGCTCGGCCCCCTGCTCGACATGGCAGCGGCGTTCCTGGACGCACTGGAGTCGCAATACGAGTTGTTCGCCGAAGACGAGGGCGAACCCGTAACGGCCGGCGCGGACGAAAGCCGCCGCGACAGGCTGCCCATCAACTGAGCCTCAGCCGGAACCTAGCCGGCGCGCTCGAGCCGCAACTGCTCGCGCACGATATGCGGCTCATCTGCCAGGATCGAACTCGGCACCTCCCGGCGCGGCTTGCGGTCGACGCCATAGACGTGCCGTGCCGTGGCCTTGAGGCCGTCAGCCGGGCTCATCCCCTTTGTAAGCCGCTCAAGCTCGGCCCCTTGGCCCCCCGCCACCATGTCTCCACCGCTGCGCAGCAGGTTGGCAAGCGCGGGCTTGGCGGTCTTGAGCGCCGGCAGGAACTTGCCCGCGGCAGGCGCAAACACCGAGCCCGACATGGCGTTGAGCGCCATGGCAACCATCATGCCGCCCTGGGCGCGGTCGAGCGATGCGAACTGGCCAATCGGTCCCGGGACCGGCGCGTAGCGCCGGTTCTTCTTGTAGCGCGTCTCCGCCAGCGTCGGGGCCGCCACGACGCGAACCTCAAGTTTCGCAACGCCACGGCGCGCAAATCCGAGCTTGTCCGCCGTTCCGCGTGAAACATCGAGCTTGCGCTTGCCCCAGTACGGTCCGGCATTGTTCACGCGCACGACCGCGGACAGCCCGTTATCCGGGTTGCGGACAAGAAGGATGGTACCGTTGGGATAGATCGGGCTGGCGGCGTTATCAGCGTCCTTGGGCCGGAACTTCTCGCCCGATGACGTCAGACCGCACGGGTTGTAGCGGTCACGCTTGCAGTCGTCGTAGTGCGAGGCGCTGAGAATTTCGTCCTTGCCGACCAGCGCAACCATCTCGGAGATGGTCTTCACGCGGTGGCAGACGCCGTTGAAGCAGTAGGTCTTGCCGGGCGTCTTGGCCTCGGCCTCCGTGCTGGCGGTTGAAGCGAGACCTGCGATGAATATCGTTGCTATCAGCGTCCAGACGGGTGTGACGCGCGACAAAGGCCGCGCCCAGATGCTGCCCATCATATCTAAACTCCCTCGATCACCAGCGCGGGCCAACGCGCTTGACGGCCTCCGTTGAAAGCGGCTCCCAAAGCCGCCCGGAACAAAAGACAAACATTCCGTGGGCTCAACTTACGCATTAACCAACGGCCAGCACCGTGGCGGATTGCCGCCACGCGCACACTTTAAAAAACGATGAATTTCAATTTGTTATGACGTAGTTTTTGCAGTTAGGTAGCGATTGTCGCAGCAAACCCTTAGAGCCCGAGGGCCTTTCTGAGTCCCGCGACAGCCTCATCGAGCACCGCGCCATCGCTGGACCGCAGGACGAGGTCGGTGGCGGCCTCGCCGTTGCGCAAAAGCGGATAGCTGCCCATCGCTACGCCCGGATACCGCTGCTGGTGCGCCGCAAAGACATCGGCGATCTCGCTCTCGGGCCGGTCGACCGGCAGCGTCATGGAAAGGACTTTGGCGCCGGTCCGCAGTTCAGGGCTGACCGCCATCAGCATGGCGCGCATGATCTCGGGCACGCCCGCCATCACGATGACGTTGTCGACGCAGAAGCCCGGCGCCCCGGTCACCCGATTGCCGATCAGCGTTCCGCCTTCCGGAACCCGCGCCATGCGTAAACGCGCCGGCGTCAACTCCATGCCGCGGCCGGCGTAGTAGGCCGCCATCAGTTTCTCGGCCTCGGGATGGACGCCGATACCGACGCCAAAGGCCTTGGCGACGCTGTCGGCGGTGATGTCGTCATGCGTCGGGCCGATGCCGCCGGTCGTAAAGACGTAATCGTACCGTCCACGCAGTGCATTGAGGGCCGCCACGATCTCGTCCTCCACGTCGCCGACGACCCGCACTTCCCTGAGCGCGATGCCGATGCCGGTGAGGTGCTCCGCGATCGCGCCGATGTTGCGATCCTTGGTGCGGCCCGACAGGATTTCGTCCCCGATCACGAGGACCGCCGCCGTCACAACCGCCTGTGCATCGCCACTCACTGAAAACCTCCGCGCCGTCTTGAGCGCCAGCTCTTAGCACCGCACGGGCACGCCGAGAACAGCTCCGCCGATGATCCCTTCTTACGCCGGATGCGTCCTTTTCGATTGCCTGCCGCGTTTGCGCCGCGATATGCGACCGGCATGAAATTTCCCTCGCCGCTGACCCCCGGCCGCCTAGTGCGGCGCTACAAGCGTTTCCTCGCCGACGTGGCGCTGGACGACGGCGGCGCCGTCACCGCGACCTGCCCGAACACCGGTTCGATGATCGGGCTCGTCGAGCCCGGTACCAGGGTCTGGCTGTCGCGCAGCGATCGCACCACGCGCAAATATCCGCTCACCTGGGAAATGGCCGAAGCCGGCCCCGGCGAGCCGTCGCTCGTCGGCATCAACACAGGCCTGCCGAACACGATCGTGCGCGAGGCGATCGAGGCGGGCAAGGTTCCGGAACTTGCGGGCTACCCCGTGCTGCGCCAAGAAGTGCGCTACGGCGAAGCAAGCCGCATCGACATTCTGCTTGAGGGCGCGGCGGGCAAACCCGTGTGTTACGTCGAGATCAAGAACGTTCATATGATGCGCCGGCAGCATCTGGCCGAATTTCCCGACAGCCGCACCGAGCGCGGGGTAAAGCATCTGGAAGAGCTCTCCCGCATGGTCGCCGCCGGACACCGCGCGGCCATGCTGTTCCTGGTGCAACGCGCGGACGCGCGCGCGTTCAGCCTCGCCGCCGATATCGACCCGCGCTATGCGTCAGCATTCAAGCGCGCGGCCGACGCCGGTGTCGAAATGCTCTGCTATCGCTGCCGCTTGAGCACGCGCGAAATCGTGCTTGACCGCCGCATCGACATAAATGCCGTGCCTTGAAACGGACGACGCACCGCGCGCGTATCTGATCGCGAACCGGTCGCCTCTCGGCCAAAACCGCTATTCAATCAGGACACGGATTATGTACTCACGCCGCACATTCGCGAAGCTCGGTCTGGCGCTGACGGGCAGCACCGCCGCTGGATTGCTGACACCGCACCTCGCCAGCGCTGGCGATGACCCGGCCAAAAGGTTCGAGATCATGAAGACCGAAGCGGAGTGGAAGAATATCCTCACACCCGATCAGTTCCGCGTGCTGCGCAAGCACGGCACCGAGCGCGCCGGCACCTCGCCGCTCGACAAGAATTACGCTGCCGGCACCTATCATTGCGCCGGCTGCGACCTGCCGCTCTATTCGTCCGAGACCAAGTTCGACAGCGGCACCGGCTGGCCGAGTTTCTGGCAGCCGCTGGAGAACGCGGTTGGTACGTCGGGCGACAACAGCTTTTTCATGACGCGCACCGAAGTGCACTGCCGTCGCTGCGGCGGGCACCTCGGCCACGTGTTCGAGGACGGACCGCAGCCGACCGGCCTGCGCTATTGCATGAACGGCATCGCGATGAAGTTCGCGCCCAAATCGGCCGCTTCGGGCTGAGCGGCGCGGGCCGACGTCAGTGCGCCGCCGGCGTCGACTTGCGGAACGGCGTGATGAAGACCGCGATGAGCGCCGCCGTAATCGCACCCGCCACCAGCCCGATCGCTGCCGCGCACAGCGCCGACGCGAGCCACCATACGAAGCCGTTTGCGAACGGGAAGATGGCTGCAACTGCGTCGGCCAGCGCATGGATCGTGTGCTCGGGCCCCGTAATGCCGTACTCGGCAAGTCCGTGGACCAGAATGCCCCCGCCAACCCACAGCATCGCGATCATGCCGACGAAGCTCAAGATCTTTAAGAATGTCGGCATGCCGTAGACGAGCGCCCGGCCGATGGCCTGCGAAGCGGCCGACGGTCGCTGCGCGAGGTACACGCCGAAATCGTCGGCTTTCACGATCAGCGCAACCGCGCCATAGACTGCGGCTGTGATGAACACGCCGACTGCCGCGAGCACGATCGCCTTGGTGATGAAATCGGGTGCCGTCACCTGCGACAGCGCAATCGCCATGATCTCGGCCGACAGGATGAAATCGGTCCGGATGGCGCCGTTGACCCGCTGGTCCTCAAGCGTCTTCGCATCGAGCGCCTGCACGGCTGCTTGGGCATCGCCGTGACTGCCGCCGCCCGCGATCATGTGATGAACTTTCTCGTAGCCCTCAAAGCAGAGGAACAAGCCGCCGATCATCAAGAGCGGCGTGATCGCGCCGGGCAGGAACTCCGACAGCAGCAGCGCCGCCGGCAGCAGGAACAGCAGCTTGTTCTTGAGCGAGCCGACGGCGATGCGCCCGACGATCGGGAGTTCGCGCGCCGCCGCCAGTCCGGTGACATAGCGCGGCGTCACGGCCGCATCGTCGATGACGACGCCAGCGGCCTTCGAGCCAGCCTTGGCGGCTTGCGCGGCAACGTCGTCCAGCGTGGCGGCCGCCACCTTGGCGATCGCGACCACGTCGTCGAGAAGTGCCAGCAAGCCGCTCAATGGATGTCCCCCGCGTGAAGAAAGGAGCGTGCTGCACGCCCAAATCAGAACTCTAGCCGCGCAACTTGGCCCGCCCGCACCCGTGCGACAAGCCCCCCGGGCGTGTGCAACAGTTGCCCGGCCGCGAAACGCTCGGGGCCGATGCAGGCCAAGTCAGCGACGAGTTTCTGAGATTGGCTGGGATGCCAGGATTCGAACCTGGGAATGGCGGAATCAAAATCCGCTGCCTTACCACTTGGCTACATCCCAACGCGTAGAAGGTCGTCGTTTAGCGGCGTTCGCGGGCCAGAACAAGTCGGGCGACAACAAGAGAAACGTCGCATGACGCCAGAGCGCGCCGAGGCGCGCGCCGGCTGGCGCGCACACCCCTAAACGGCGGCAAGAATTGGCGAGCGGTGCCGAAGCTGGCGCTCGGCGGCCGTCGAGACCGTAGAAACGGCGGGGCTGAAACATGGGCCTGGATCAAGCACGTTGGGGGGCCGATCGCGGTCGACACCGGAAATGCGTTCCTGGACATTGCCGGCCTCGTCTTCATCATATTGGCTGTTGCCTACGGTCTGCGCGTGATCGCGCGGGCATTCAGGGACCCGCCGCCGCCCAAGAATCCGAGTTGAAAACAAGTTGAAAGCGCCGCTCGGCGAGGAGCTTGCGATGCCGCAATGCTGTCGCTATAAGGCGCTTCTTCCGGCCGCCTAAGTTTCCCGTGCGGCCGGGAAGAGAAATAGCCTAAACTCAGGCTGTCGGTCGGGCGGAGCGTAGCGCAGCCTGGTAGCGCACTTGCTTCGGGAGCAAGGGGTCGGAGGTTCGAATCCTCTCGCTCCGACCAATTCTCATCTTTGTTGGCGCGTCGTGCGCATCTTGCGTGCAAAGGACACCCGAGCGCCGCGAACGGTTCGCGGTTTTGCAGGCGATCACCAAAGGCACGGGTGAAGCGAACGTGCAGGAACTGAAATTCCGGACCGACATGGCGTTCCAATACGGTGTTCCATCGCCGATGGGTCCCGGCGTTGCACGCCTTGTCGCCCCCAACGCCGGTCCCTTCACATTCAAAGGCACCAACACTTATCTCGTCGGCTCGACCGCGCTCGCCGTGATCGACCCGGGCCCCGACGACGACGCGCACCGCGAGGCGATCCTGAAGACGGCCGGCGCGCGGCCCATCACCCACATTCTTTCCACCCACGCCCACCGCGACCACGTCGACGGTATCGCGAAACTGAAGGCCGCGACCGGCGCCGTCGTCTGCGCCTATCCGCGCGATCCCGAAGCGACCCGCATCGCGCTGAACGATTCACCCTCGGGCAGCTATTTCGTCGACTATGACTTGAAGCCCGACATCGCACTTGCTCCGGGCGACCGCGTCGAGGGCGGCGACTTCGCGCTCACCGCCATCCACACGCCCGGGCACGCGCCCGACCATTTGTGCTTCGCGCTCGAAGGCCGCGATCTCGTCTTTTCCGGCGATCACGTGATGGCCTGGAACACGACCGTCGTCGCGCCGCCCGAGGGGCACATGGGCGATTACGTCCGCTCGCTCGAAATCCTGCTGGATCGCGCGGACAGCGCATTTTTGCCCGGCCATGGCGGACGCATTTTCGAGCCCCAGCGCACGATCAAGGCCTATCTGCTCCATCGCCGCTGGCGCGAGCAGGCGATCCTTCACGCCATCGTGCGCGGCCAGAACACGATCCGCCGCATCGTGCCCGATGTTTATCAGGGAATCGCGACGCACCTTATTCCTGCGGCGACGCTCTCCGTGCAGGCTCACGTCGAGCACTTGATCGAGAAGGGTCGGGTCGCCTGCGATCTGCCGCTGACGCCGGACCGCGCTCTCGCTTGCGTTTAGCCTTGCTCTTGTCGTCCGTCGCGTCGGGCCGTGTTGAGCGCGGCTCCGGGATCGAGGCTTCAAGCCGGCCCACGATCTCCTTCAACAGCAGCCGCACGCGTTCCGCGTTGCCGCCGAAATCATTGCTCCCGTAGCGCGAGGACGAGCGCACATCGATGCGCGCGCCGTCTCCTTCAGGAAGCACGCGGATCACGACGTCGTCGGTGAGCCCCAGAACGAGCGTACGCTCGGAATACTCGACAAAGCCCGCGCTCCCCGTCTCGGGATCGGGCGGCGACTCGAACGTCGTATGTTGCCGCTGCTTTGCCAGTGCCTGAAGCACGAGCTCATAGGCCTGCTCCGGCGGCCTTGGCACGACGAGGCTCTTCAAGTCCGGATAGTGCGCGATCTGCTGATTGGCGAAACGCGCGCCCGCATACGCAACGGCGTTGACGCCAATCCCGCCCGTCGCCGCCCGCACGCTCTTGGCTTCGGTGTATTCCGGCGGCTCCGTGAGATCCGTTGTAACGTCCGTGATAGCCGGCCAATTGAGGCTCAACGCGGCGACCGAGGCCGGGATCGCGAGCAGCACCAGTGACACGACTGACGCAAGCACCACGCGCGCCGCGCCCTGGCGGCCCGTGACCCATATGTCGAGACCCGCGATCGCCGCCATCGTGAGTGCCGCCGCGGCCGCGATGAACACGCCCCACGCGATTGTCATGGCCACCGGCGTTGGCAAGGATAAGAGCCGATGCAGGACCGCCGTGATCAGCAGTGTGACGGCCGAGAATAACGCGATCCGGCTCGCCCACACGGCGAGCAGCGTCGGCGGCGCGTCCGCCGCATAGTAGACGCGAGTGCCAGGTCCCCGCTTGCGCTTGTGCCGCCAACCGGCTTGCGCCTTTTCTAGCGGCACGTCGGGCGTCACGTCCGGTGCCGACCCCTTGCCCATGTTGCGCAGCGTAGTGAGCACGAGAACTCCGCTTTTTGTTTGGCTCAGACGGCAAACCGTCCAGGCAGCGCATTCTATCAAGGAAAGAGTCGGCTTTTCGTCCAGCCCTCGGACACCGATTGACGCCGGAAAACAATGCGGTCGTGCAGCCGGAACGCACCGCTTTTCCAGAATTCGATTGAAACCGGCACGACGCGGAAGCCCGACCAGTAGGGCGGCCGGGGGATCTCGCCTATTCCAAACTTGGCGGTGTATTTCGCCACTTCGGCTTCGAGCGCAAAACGCCCCGCAAGCGGCCGCGACTGCTTGGAGGCCCAGGCGCCGATCCGGCTCAATCGGTGCCGCGACTTGAAATAGGCGTCGGCTTCCGCGTCTGCGACGACCGAGACATGCCCGCGAATGCGCACCTGCCGCTCAAGGCTCTTCCAATGAAAGAGCAGCGCCGCTTCCGGGTGCGCCAGCAGCTCACGGCCCTTGGCGCTTTCGAAGTTCGTATAAAAGATGAAACCGCGCGCCTCCGCGTCCGGGTCGTCCAGGCCGTTGAGAAGCACCATGCGCACGTCCGGCATCCCCTCGCCGTCCACGGTCGCAACCGCCATCGCGTTCGGATCGTTGATTTCCGACGCCTTCGCCTCATCGAACCACGATTGGAACAGCGCGAACGGCTCGCCCGCGTCCGTGAAGTCGCCCGACCCTGCCTGAACCTGCGCGTCTCCCATGCTGTAGTTCCAACCCTTTATTTTAACGCCTCGCGGCAACCGAAGCGGCACACGCGATACACGCCTTCAGCACCCTTTAACCATATCCATGCATGCTCGCGCCATCTGGGCCCGCGTGTGTGGTGGGGCTCGGCTGCGCTGTACCGGTTGTGTTTTCCGTCGAGTGTCGCGTCATGTCCATGCGTTTCACGCTTGCGTCCCCGTCCGCCGCGATAATTGCGGCGCTGACCACGTTTCTCGCTATGTGCGCGGTCGCCAAACGCGCCGGTGCCGAGGAACAGGCCGCACCACCTCCGCCCGCCTGCAGCTGCCCCGACGGCAAGACGGCGCGCCCCAAGCTCGCAGAACTGAGAACCGACCTCGACGACGACGACGCCATCGCCGCCCTGCAGACGGTGCAATATGCGCTGAGCGAAGTCGCCGACGGCGCGAGCTACGTCTGGCACCGCGGCCACGGCCGCCTTTCCGGCCTAGTACAGCCAACCTCGTCCTTCAAGGACGCGAGCGGCGGCGTCTGCCGTCATGTCATCGTCGTACTCAATACCGCCGAAAAGAGCGAACGCACCGAGGCGGTGGCCTGTCGCCTGTCGAACGGCATCTGGAAGCTCGACGGCTAAGGCGCAGTCCCCGCAGGCGGCGACTTGCCCGTTGAACCGTCGCGCCCGTCAGCCTATCTGGTTGGCGGCACGCAGATCGCGCGGGACGGCCGGCGAGGGACATGAAGCTTTCACCGACACGCTTTGTCGCCATCGAGGGCACGGAGGTGCGCGCCAACCCCACCTCGAACGCGGAAGCGCAGATCGCGCTGAAAGAGCTGCGCCTGAAGAAGAAGGAATTCGCATTGCGCCGCCGCGCGCTGCTGGCGCAGGCGAAGAAAGCGCGTGCCGCCGCCCAGCGCGCCGAGGGCACGCCTGCTCAGCGAAAGAAGCAGGGCTTTTCGGCCTTCTTCAGCCGGATGTTCCGCAAGGCGAAAGCGCGCACGCCCAAGCGCGAACTGGCCGAGATCGAGGCCGATATTCACGCCACCGACGAAGTGCTCTGGAACATCGATTCCTGCGTCGTGCAGATCGAGGGCCGGCTGCTTCAGCAGGGCTGACGGAGAAGCAGCCGTCAACGCCCGCCGCGCATCGTGCCGTGCGTGTGAAAAACCGGCTTGAAGAAAACGCCGTGCGATCCGCGCGTAATGCAATCGGCGATGACCGTTCCAATGACCGTCACGATGACGCCGACGAAAATCTGCGAAACCACCCGTCGCATGCGCATCAGCCCTCCCTGGGGGCATTGCTCAAAGAACAGCGCGCTTCGCTGGGAAACGGGGCTTGCCGAGCATTCCGTCGCTGTGAACGAGCGGCAAGCGCATCTCTCGTCTAGCTTTGAAGTTTAACAACGTTGACTTTGCAGCCCAATCTTGGCCAAGCACCCACGATAGGTTTCGCGCCGCGGATGGAAGGAAACCGACCGTCGAGGAACCCGCCCATGGCCGATTACGCAGCCGTCGTGAAAGAGACCAACGCGATCATGACCAAAGCGGGCTACAACCCGCAAGACGTCGTGCTTCACACGCAGGATGCTGTGATCGCTGTCCTCCTCGCCATTCTTGAGGAGACCATCACCGTTCGCAAGGAGCTGGAGCACTTGAGAGAAGAGCGAAAGAACGCCTGAAGTCTTGGGCGCGAGCGTTCCTGCCGCCGAACCAGCAATCGCTCGGGATGGCGGTCTATGTAGCTTGTTGTCGGCGACATCGTATCCCGCACAAACAGAGAGGGTAGTGTCTCAGTTTGAAATTCTCTGCCGTTGACGATCCCGAGCCCCCCGCTTGCGGAACGGTTGTAGAACGTGTAGTGTACAGACATGATTTGTACCGGCGTTGGCGAGGGGGTGTTCGCCCGCTCTGCCGGACGGGGACCGCTAAGACGACAGAAACGCCGAGGGGCTAGGACCACGGATGCTCACCGAGAAACAGAAAGAGCTGCTGCTATTCATTCATGAGCGCATGCAGGAGCGCGGCGTGCCGCCCTCCTTCGACGAGATGAAGGATGCGCTCGATCTGAAGTCCAAATCGGGCATTCACCGCTTGATCACAGCACTCGTGGAGCGTGGCTTCATCCGCCGCCTGCCGCATCGGGCCCGAGCCATCGAGGTGATCAAGCTCCCCGAGAACCAGATCGCGGTGGCGACCGCCGCGGTGTCAAGTTCCGCCAGCCGCGGCTTCCAGCCTAGCGTGATCGAGGGTTCCGGCCCGCCGCGCATGAACGTTGCCCCGCCACCTTCGCACGTCATCGACGCGCGCACTGTCTCCATCCCGGTCATGGGCCGCATCGCCGCCGGCACACCCATCAGCGCCATTCAGAACCACACGCACGACATTGCCGTGCCGCCGGACATCTTGACCAACGGCGAGCACTTCGCGCTGGAGGTGAAGGGCGATTCCATGATCGAGGCCGGCATCCACGACGGCGACACGGTCATCATCCGACGCTGCAATTCGGCCGAGAACGGCGACATCGTCGTCGCGCTCGTGGAGGGCGAGGAAGCGACCCTGAAGCGGTTGCGCAAGAAGGGCTCGACCATCGCGCTTGAAGCGGCCAACCCCGAGTTCAAGACCCGCATTTTCGGACCCGACCAGGTCGACATCCAGGGTCGGCTCATCGGTCTGCTGCGCCGCTACTGAGGGTCTTCGGCGAACGGCGGCGCGCCGAGCGAGTCTTCATCCGGCGCAAGATGGTCCGCCGGCTGGCGGACGCTGTCTGGCATCGCTTCCGTCGCCTGCTCCGCGCTGCTTGATTGCGCCGGCCGTTCATCCGTCGCGCGCGGCGCCTCCACAATGACCGGCTTGGGCAATCCCGACGCGGGCCGCTGGCGACGCCGCTCCGGCATTGTGCTCCACGGCCGGTCACCGCGCTCGGACGCGACCGTTTCGACACGCAAGCCGCCCGCACCCACACCGTCTCCAATGTAGATCGCGTGCGTGCCACCGCGCCAGACATCGAACACATCCACGATCAGCTCCGGGCCAATGCAAGTCTTCGGACGCGGCGCCGAAAGCACGAGAATGTCGGAACGCGCGCAATCGTCCTCGATTGCCGATGGATGCCGCGCCACCGCCACCCGCTTGCCCTTGACGCGGGCCACGCAGCCCGACGCGTCGCACGTGAACGTATCGCCGGCTGCCGCCTTCGGTTGGCGACCATCGCCGTCGTGCTCAAGCCAGCGGCGCATTTCGAAGGTCCGCCCCGATCGCGGCAGCACCGACAGCAGCCCGCCGCCGTCGCGCACGGCCACCGCTTCACCGCCGCGCGCGATCAGCATGTCGGGCCTCGGCAGCCAGGGCGCGGTGAGTACGCCGGCGACGATCGCCGCGGCCCCCAGCAGCCGCAATCGGCTCTGCCAGAGCACGAGCCACAACCCGCCCGCAACCATCAAGGCGAATGAAAGAGTGGGAATGGCGGAAATGCGCCCAACCGCGCCGGGTAGCGCCGCAACCACGTTGGCGCACCACGTCATGGCGGAAATACCGAGCCCCATAAGGTAAAGTGGAAGGCTTTCCAGCCCCAGCGGCATCAAGAGCAGCGTCAGCAGCGCTGCCGGCATCACAACGAAGTTGCAGATCGGAATGGCGAGCAGGTTCGCGACCACCGCATACTGCTGACTCTGGTGGAAATGATAGGCCGCGAACGGCGCGACCGCGACGCTCGCGATCACGGTCGAAAGCACGATGCCGCCGAAGAACATCAGGACACGCAGCACGGGATGCGGTTCCGAGCGACGCTTGAACCGCCGCCGCACTGCCTCATAGACGGCGATGAGCGCGGTCACCGCCGCAAACGACATCTGAAAACCCGCATCCAGCAGGCTTTCGGGATAGATCGCCAAAATGACGAAAGCGGCGATCGCGACATTGCGCAACGCAAGTGCGGGCCTGTCGAGCAGCACAGCCGTGAACATGATGACGATCATCAGCGCCGACCGCACGGTGGCGAACGCGCCGCCCGAGATCGAGAGATAAAGAAGCGCCGCCACGATGCCCGCGAATGCCGCGATCTTCTTGATCGGCAGCCTGAGCGCGATCGCCGGGATAGCCGCGAGCAGTAACCGTACGGCGAAGAAGACCGCACCCGCCATGACAACCATGTGCAGGCCCGAGATCGATAGGATGTGAAACAGGCCTGAATCCTTAAACGCCGCGTTCGTCTCTTCGCTAATGCCGGTGCGCTCGCCAGTGATCAGCGCGGTGGCGATTGCGCCTGCTTCGCCCGGCAAGGCCGCGCGCACACGCACACTGATTTCATGACGGATGTCTTCGATCACGCGTCGTGCTCGCGTCTCGACATCCGCCAATTCGTCACGCTGCGTAACCTCCGGCGGCTTGAACGCATAGCCGACCGCACCGAGCCGCTCGAACCAGGCCAGCCGCGCATAGTCGAAGCCGCCAGGCAGCACCGGTTCCGACGGCGGCGACAGATTGGCCTTGATGCGAACACCGTCGCCGGGACGCGCTTCGGCCGCAACTTTCGGCACGCGGACACGCACCAGCGCGGGCAGCTTCGGTTCGTCAACACCCGCGATGCTCCTCACCGCGATCGTCAGCCGTTGACCATGAGGCAGGCGCGTCTCCGCGCGCACGACCACACCGGTCACATCCACATTGCGCAGCGCACGCTCAAGCACCGGCGCGCGCACCGTCTCGACGCGAAGTTTAGCGAGCGCGAACCCGGCTGTTGCGAGTGTGATCCCGGCGATCAGGACCGAGGCGAGCGTCCCGCACGCAATCGCAAAGCGAACGAGGAGCGCAAACAGCAACAGACCGAAGGCAGTCCAAAGTCCGGGCTCGGCAGGAAGCGCGAAATAGGCCGCGATCCCCGAGCCAAGCGCAACCGGCGCGAAAAGAAAAATACGCGGGCGCTCATCTTCAAACGCCGCGCTGAGGCGCTCTTTGGCGCCTGCCTCCGCGGCGCCACCGTGCCCATCCCGCCATGCGGCGTCAGACGCCATCGCCCGCCCCGATTTTGCGCCGCCCGCGCGCCCCTTAACTTCGCCTGCCTGCCATGCTAGGTGCTCGCTCCGAACTCCTCAACACGCGTGATTTAAGAAGAAGGTCTGATGTCCGCGACCTCGAAAAAGCCTGCGCCGTCCGGCGCACCCGTGGTGCGCTTTGCGCCCTCGCCGACCGGCTATCTGCACATCGGCGGCGCGCGCACCGCGCTCTTCAACTGGCTCTACGCCAAGGGCCGCAACGGCACATACCTGCTGCGTATCGAGGACACCGATCGGGAACGCAACAACGAAGCCGCCGTCGCAGCGATCCTCGACGGCCTCAATTGGCTCGGTCTCGACTGGCAGGGCGAAGCCGTATCGCAGTACGCGCGCGCCGACCGCCACCGGGAGGTCACAGAAGAACTTCTAAAGCGCGGCGCCGCCTATCGCTGCTACGCATCGCCCGCCGAGATCGAGGCCGCTCGCGAGGCAGCCAAGGCAGCCGGCCGGCCGCAAATCTTTCTGTCGCCCTGGCGGGAGCGCGACCCGAAGGACGCGCCGACTGACGTAAGGCCAGCGATCCGTCTGAAAGCCCCGCGCGAGGGCGAAACGGTGATCGAGGATCACGTGCAGGGCCGCGTCGTCATTCCCAACAAGGACCTCGATGACCTCATCATCCTGCGCTCCGATGGCAACCCGACGTACAATCTCGCCGTCGTGGTGGACGACCACGACATGGGCATCTCGCATGTCATCCGCGGCGTCGATCATCTGACCAACGCCGCGCGTCAAACGCAGATTTACAATGCCATGGGCTGGACAGTACCGCAGTTCGCACACCTGCCGCTGATCCACGGTGCCGACGGCGCAAAGCTGTCGAAGCGGCATGGTGCGCAGGGCGTCGAAGATTATCGCTCAATGGGCTATCTCCCGGTCGCACTGCGTAACTACCTCGTGCGGCTTGGCTGGAGCCACGGCGACGACGAGATCATCGCGACCGAGCAATTGATCGCGTGGTTCGACATCGATGATGTCAACAAGAGCCCCGCACGCTTCGACTTCAAGAAGCTCGATGACTTGAACGGCCACTACATCCGACAGACACCGGATGAGGAACTGCTTACAGCAATCAAGGACATGCTCCCGCACCTGGATTTCGAGGCACTTCGTGCGCTTTCCGTCGACCCGAAAGCGCCGGCGCGCTCCGACGTAGCGCTCGCCGCCGAGGTTGCCCGTCAACTCGACGGCATCAACGATGGTGCGGGTCTCGCCGCCCGCTTTGAAGCACGAGGTTGGGATCGCCTCCTGCGCGCCATCCCGAGCCTGAAGGAACGCGCCAAGACGCTCGCCGAACTCGTAGGCGGCGCGCTGTTCATCGTCGCAGAGAGGCCTTTGAAGCGCGACGACAAGGCCGCGAAGCTGCTCGATGAAGCGGGACGCGCTCAGGTCACCGCGATCAAGAATTTGCTGGAGGCGAAAAGCGACTGGCACGCGGCGGCGCTCGAAACCGAGGTCAAATCCTACGCCGATGCCAACGCGCTTAAGTTGGGCAGCGTGGCGCAGCCGCTGCGCGCCGCACTCACGGGCCGCGCGGTTTCCCCGCCTGTGTTCGACGTGCTCGAAGTGCTCGGCCGGGAAGAGGCGCTCGCGCGATTGAGCGACGCGTCTGCCTAACTGCATAGCCACCGTGCACCTTAGTCGGTCACTGCCCGAACTCCTTCTTGTCGCACCGCAAAAAGTCCGCTAAGTGCGTTGCGAGAGCGGTTAGAACATTCCGAACCGCCGCGGGGGAAGCGTCGCAGCGTTCTCGCCACGTCGGGTGGTCTGGATTAACCTTGAGTTGATATGCGCGGGTGCCGCGCCACGGAGGTAGGCCATGAACGCCCAGGACCCAAAACCCGCGGCCGCCGCGCACCCCGCCGTCAAGCTGACGGCCGACGGCAAAACGCTCGATCTGCCGGTAAGGTCAGGAACCATCGGCCCCGACGTGATCGACGTCGCGACGCTCTACAAGGAGACGGGTTGCTTCACCTACGACCCTGGCTTCACGTCCACCGCGAACTGCAAGAGCTCGATCACCTTCATCGATGGCGACAAGGGTGAGCTGCTCTATCGCGGCTACCCCATCGACCAACTCGCCGAGAACACCAACTTCCTCGCCGTCTGCTATCTGCTGCTCTATGGAGAGCTGCCGACTAACGCCGACTTCATCAAATTCCGCAACACCGTCACGCGCCACACTATGGTGCACGAACAGATGACGCGGTTCTTCACCGGCTTCCGGCGCGACGCACATCCCATGGCCGTGATGGTCGGAACCGTCGGCGCGCTGTCCGCGTTTTACCACGACTCGACCGACATCACCGACCCGGCCCAGCGTGAGGTCGCCTCCCTTCGTATGATCGCCAAGATGCCGACGATCGCGGCAATGGCGTACAAGTACTCGGTCGGCCAGCCCTTCATCTATCCGCGCAACGACCTCGACTACACCTCGAACTTCATGCAGATGTGCTTCGCAGTTCCGTGCGAGCCCTACGTCGTCAACCCGGTTCTGTCGCGCGCGCTCGACCGCATCTTTATTCTGCACGCCGACCACGAGCAGAACGCCTCGACTTCGACCGTGCGTCTCGCCGGCTCGTCCGGCGCCAACCCCTTCGCGTGCATCTCGGCCGGCATCGCCTGCCTGTGGGGCCCGGCACATGGCGGCGCGAATGAAGCCGCGCTCAACATGCTGCAGGAGATCGGTTCAGTCGATCGCATCCCGGAGTTCATTGCCAAGGCCAAAGACAAGAATTCCGGCTTCCGCCTGATGGGCTTCGGCCACCGCGTCTACAAGAACTACGACCCGCGCGCCAAG
>CAZYXX010000013.1:0-26712 GCA_964651805.1 uncultured Hyphomicrobium sp.
ACGGGCTGGTTCTAACCCGCCCCTCAATGGCTGGATTCAACCCGCCCGGTGACAGTCCAACCGCTCCTGCGAATCAAGGTCGCGGTGAACGGCTCCACGCAGAACATAATTCTGTGTCACTACGCCATGCGGGTCTGGGACCGGGCCCATTACGGCACCTGGCACCTGTTCGGTCACAGCCACGGTTCGCTTCCCGACGATCCGTGTGCGCGCTCCTGGGACGTGGGCGTGGACCGCAACGCCTTTCAGCCGCTCAGCCTGGATGAGATTTCCACGATCATGAACCGTAAGCAGTTTCAGCCGGTTGACCACCACCGACCGGAATCGCCAAGCGAGCTATGAAGATCCAGTCTGTGACCACCAAGCGGGTAGCCAATTGGTGGCTTATTCGCAGCCCGGGTAGCCGATTCCGGCCCGCTCGACCAGCCTGTCGCCCCAGGCTCAGTCGCGCAACGCCGCTCCGCGTTCCGCGAGAAGTTCCTTCAGTGCAATCTTCTGCTCGGCGGACAGAAAACAGGCGTCGATTGCGTCTCGCGCAGCACCTTCGACCGATGCCTGCTTTTCCAATACACGCAGCGCCGTCTTTCTCGGAATCGGGCAGTACTCCGCGAATTCGACCCACGTCTTGCGAGTGAGCTTGGATTTCTTGCCGAGTACGGGTAGCGCCAGAGGGTCATCTGGAATGACGAGTCGCGTGCTGACCAGGTCGTACGCCGGCGTCAGTCGCATGATGCCCTGCGTGTCCGTGAACAGCGACAGGTTCTTTAGGTGCATATCGCCGTTGCCGGTCCACCAGGCGAAAAGCAGCAGGCGATAGAGCTTCAGGATCTCGATCAACGGCTCGGACGCGTACTTCCGCAGCAGTCGCACACAGAGTTCGGCCGAGGCTTCGTACTTGTCCTTGGGGGACTGCTCGGCGAGTTGGCAGAAATCCTCCTGCCGCAGCTTGCGACCGTCCGGCAGGCGATCAAAACGCTTCGAAATGAACGCCAGCGAGCCGTCGCTGAGCGCCACCAGGCCGGACGGGGGCACCTCGATCTCGACCAGCTTCGCCAGGCAGGTCGTGACGTGTTCGATTTCGGGCAGCGCCGGGAACGTCTGGGTCTGCGGCTTCAGGATGTAGCGCCCGCCGTCCGCAGCGACCTGGAGTGTCTCGCGGTCGGTGGTCAGCGTGACGGAGATTTTCTTTTGCACGCCGGACAGGGACGAACGACCGACCATCGCGAGGCCCGCGGTATGGAGCTTGGCGAGACTGATGTCGAGTTGCGGTACCTTCGCCGAGCCGAACAATCCGCGCAGGCAGGCGGCGTGATACTCCTGGTCGCGCACCGGTTTCAGGCAGACGCGGCAGACGTGGCTCATTCGTCGCGTCCCCCGTCAGCGGCGTTCTCTGCCGGAATAATCTCGACGGCGCCAACGCAGTCGGCGCACGTGGCCAGGAGCAATCCGAACGCATCGTCCTTGGAGATCTTGAGCTTGCGTGTGGCCAGTTCCAGCAGCCAGCCTTCGGGGAGGAGGTTCTCGAAGAACGGGTGCAGGCCTTCCGTCACATATGGTTCGGTGCGTAGCGGCAACGTGACCGAAACGGGGACTGCATCGGCGCGAGCGAGCCAGGGCGCGTCGTACACGAACGTGACCTGCCGACCGGCTTCGACGAGTGTCCCGACCGGCTGCCCGTCGAGACGCACGACGGCTCTACGCGTTCTCATCGGTCGGGTCCTTTCGCATCGAATCCACCACGCCGAGCGTCTTGCCGAATACGGCGAGCACGCGGCTCACGGCGTCGAGGCGGACGGACGACTTTCCGCGTTCGAGTTCGGAAACGAAGCGGGTGCCGACACCGGCCAGTTCGCCGAGCTCACGTTGCGAGAGCCTGCTGGCTTTTCGACGCGTGCGAACGAACGCGCCGAGCTCGGTGTTCACGTCTGTTCGGTTAGGCCTCGGCTTCGGCATCATATATTCCCGATCGGGACAATCCGACTGTCCTTTATGCGAGCATAGTCATCCCAGCCTAGGACGTCAAGTCGTATGTTACCGATCGGGAATAATCGCGTCCGAATCTAGGCGTTACCTTCGGCTTGAGCGGATTCAATCGCAATCCCATTCCCGAACGGGAACGGAACCATTGCCGGCGTGCTCAGGGGTAAATCGGGCTCCAGAGGGTAGATTCTCGGGCGGATATTCCGATCGTAAGATGCTTTCTGGTCGTTGGTTACAACCCGTAAACGGCCAAGCGTTGCCCAGCCGCCCAGGCTGGACGGCGGCGGACGCATGGACCGTTCGGGGCCGACGACGGAATTAGGTCGAATAGAAGCAACCAACGCCGCTCCGCTTCCCGGTCTCGCGAGACGCTGCTCACGCGTACTCAGGCCGGGGCTTGCCGATTGTCAGGATCGACGGCTTCGATTCCGTTCGCAGTCACTGTCAGGCAGGTTTATGTCACGTAAGGGTGCCCTGGCAAGGAACGGTCTGGTAAAGCTGAGTGAGCGCATGTGCGAGCTGAACGATTCGCATCGAGCACGAAGGTCGAGATCCACGTTACGAGCCGACCGACGAAGTAGAGGAACCGGCCCTCCGAAAGACGCTTGGCAGCATCTACGCTGTCATGTCTGCCGCACTAAAACAGGAATCGCAGTCCGAAAACTACGGCAAAGTCGGTTTCGGGCCGCCAGTCGAGCCGTTGAATCACCGGCAACTGGACGGACAGTTCGAGCACCCAGGACTGCGCCTCGTACATGATGCCCGGTGAGAGAAACACTTCGTGATCGCCGTTCGTCTCGTAAAGGCCGTTCAGCTCGAATACCGCGTACCATGCGCCCTTCGTCTCCGCCGTGTAGCGGGCCGGATCGAGTCGAAAGAGGTATGCGGCGTCGTAGCGGAAAAGGTCCGCCTGGCCCTCCCCCGCCAGCAGCGGCGCATCGTCTCCGTCGGTAGTGAACTTCCACGCGCCCGACAGGTTGACACCGTGACGGCCCGTCACCTGCGTATACGCGAGGCCGAGAATGGGGTCGAACGAGTAACTGGAAAACTCACTCTGCCCCAGTGGCCACTCCATCCCGCCGAAGAGCGCGAGGCGTTGGGTATCGAGCGGGCTGGTGTCGTTGCGCCAAACGCGCCATTTCAACAGCGTCATGAGGTCCCCGACGCCGACCGACTCTTCCGAACCGCTGGCGGAGGTGCGATCGGATTGCCAGCGCTGTTCGAGCGGAAACCGGATGCTCGCAGACCAGTCCGGGGCGATGCCGAAGTTCAGCGTGTTCGAGAAGTTCAACTGATGCGTGTCGCCCCACGGCGATGACGGAGCATCATCGAGGTAGAAGTACCGAAGCTGCGGCTTGAAGATGAATGTTCCGGGCCCGGGCTGGGTCGCGGACTCATACGCGTTCGGCGGCTCCTGAGCGATAGCGGTCAGCGAACCGATCATCACTGCTGCCAGCGCGCAGACGAAGCGTAGTGGCACAAGCGGCATTCAAGAAACCTCCGTCGGCGGCGGCGGGCCGCCGGGGCGCCATGTTCACGGGCGTTCGATCTTGTTCAGCGTGAAGCCGCCCGCTTCAACCGCGGCGGCCAGCTCTTTATCACTGGGTTGCGTGCCATCCACGAAGCGGACCTTGACGAGCCCCGATCCCAGATCGACATCCACGTCTTGCACACCGCTCACCCTCAGGAGCTGCTTGTCTATGTTGTGCGCGCAAAGTGGACAGGCGAGTCCGTGTACTGTCAGCGTGGCAGACTGCGCCGTTGTCGATTCCGCCGCGGCGCGAGGTGCGGGCTGCGTTCCCGGTTCACCGCGATCGGCTGAAGCACAGCCGAGGACCGCAAGCAGCAAAGTCGCGCAACCGAACCATGTGATCTTCCGCATCAATCTCTCCACGGTCGTGATCAGCGTTCAATGCCGCAGCGGGGGTTCAAGCCGCGGTCATTCGATTCGCAAATTCCGCATCATGCCGCTGTCGCTGTGTTCGAGGTTGTGGCAGTGGTACACATATGTGCCAGCAAAATCCCCGAAACGAATCAGAAGACGAACGCGCTCGCCGGGCATCAGGAGTACGGTGTCCTTCCAACCTTCATCCACGTAGCCGCCGCGCACCGCCTCCCAGCCGGCCATGTAGGCGTCATTGACGCTGCGGTCAACGACCTGGAATTGAGCGCCGTGGATGTGGATCGGATGGTTCATCGCCATCGGAGCGGTTTCGTTCACTAGCTCCCAGAGCTCAAGCTGGTCGAAGGGAACCGTCTCGTTGGCGGAAACGCCGGTCTCCGAAAACTGACGCCCACTAATGCCCCAGCGCATTGCCATCCCCGTCATGCCCATACCCATCCCGACCGTGACCGCGAATTCACGCGGGGAGTCGGCATTGACCGCGTCTTCGAGCCGATAGCGGGTGAGCTTTGCGAGACTCGCGGGCAGCGTGTGCGTCTCGGTCTCCGGACGGTCCACGAGCACGTTCATGACCGTAAACGCGGCGCCGTTCGGTCGGTCAGCCGTCGTCTGCGCGGTTCCAGTGACGACCTTCATGCCATGCATCGCGTGATCCATGCCGTCAGCCATGCCATCCATGCCATCCATGCCAATGTCGGCGCCCAGGAATTCGAGACTCTCCAGCGCGAATTTCGTTCCGACGGCACGGCCGGAGAAGTCGGCCCACACTTCCACGCGCTCCCCGGGGGCGAGCGTCAGATACTCGCGCGCCACCGGTGCTTCGAGCAGTCCGCCGTCGGTCGCAATGGCTACGAGCGGTGTGCCGTCGTTCCAGGCCAGCTTGTACGTGCGGGAGTTTGAGCCATTGATCAGACGCAGGCGGTAGGCGCGCGTCGCTGCGTTCAGTTGGTACGACGGACGGCCATTCACGAGGATCGTGTCGCCAAGGAACCCATCCATCATCCGGCCCGCGTGAGGCGGATAGACGAGTTGGTTGTCCGCGTCGAACGTGCGGTCCTGAATAACGAGCGGAATGTCGAACTCACCGGCCGGCAAACCGGCGGCCGTTTCTTCGTCGTCGGAAACCAGCAGCAGACCGGCCAGCCCAGCGTACACCTGGCTCGCCGTCGTTCCGTGCGCATGAGGGTGGAACCAGTACGTACCAGCCCGGTCGCGCACCTCGAACTCGTAGACAAATTCCTCTCCCGGGCCGATCGCCGCGGACGGGTGACCATCCTGCCCTGCGGGGACGCGCATGCCATGCCAGTGGATGATCGTTGCATCGTCGAGTTCGTTCTGAAGCCGCACGCGAAGACGGTCGCCGCGCTGGACGCGGATAATCGGCCCAAGGTAAGAACTCGGCAACGCCGCAATGCGAGCGGCGTCGCCGCCGATCACCTCCGGCGCGTACGTCAAGGTCTGCGTGGCGGCTCCAGCGAGAATCTGCGTCGAAACCGACCGGGCGCTCAAGCGCAAGTCGAGCGTGGGTGCGAAGTTCGGGTCCAAACGGCCTGCCCCGGACGTGTCCGGCGACGTCGGGCACCCGCCAACGCAGAGTCCGACGACGACCGCAAGCAGACTGCCTGACAGTGCGCCGCGTATTGAACGCGATTTCGAGCGAGACACGTCAAATCGCTCCAAGACCGAGGTTTCGGATAAGACGGTTGTGAGGTTGGATGCCCGCGTCTTGGAGATTCTTCCCTGCCGCTCGCATTTTTTCAGAAGTGACCTCGGGCGACGGGCGGACTACGGATGGGAGTGGTCAATCCCGGGTTTGAAGTCGGGTGCAACGGCCCGGAGGATCGGCGGAAGTTCCTTCGATTCATCCAGGCGGCTCAAAACGCAGTGGCAGGTCGTCGCGTCGGTGACGTGAACCAGCCGCCACTCGCCAACCTGAACCTGATGGCCGCGGTGTTCCCCAACGACGCATGGGTGATCTCGATGTGTGCCGTAGTCCTCGGGGTGAATGGCGCGATGGAAGATCGTGCCGATGAACTCGCTACCGCGACGGTAGATCGCAGCGGCCGCTGGTGCGTCTCCGATCTGGAGGGCGAACGCCCCCTCCAACTCGAAGCCGCCTGGCAGATTGCTGGGCAGATCGAAATTGAGCTGCGAAGCATGCTGGCGGGCCTGCGTCGCGGTCACCGGACGGCCCTTATAGAGCTCCACGAACTGCCGGAACGCGGCTTCCGCGTCCACCGCCAAGCCATCGAGAAGCACGGAGAAATTCACGGTCGCGGCTTCCGCTCGCGTGGCCAGGCCCTGCGTTACAAAGAGGTAGCTGCCGCCAATGGCCACCACGAGGCAGGCCGCTGCCGCAAGAATCGATCGCAGGCGCAATAGCCGCGAAAGGCGATGCGTCTTTGTCTTGTTGCCAAGCTCGGCCTCGATGCGCTCCCAGAGTGCCGGTGGCACACAGACCGATCCACCCGTCTTGATTCGCTCGCCCAGATCCTGAAGGCGCCCGATCTCGCAGCGACAGTGCTCGCATGTGCAAACATGCGCGTCGATCGCCGCACGTGCTTCCGGCGATACCTCGCCGTCAACGTACGGGCCGAGTCTTTCACGCATTTCGTCGCAGCACATGGCCACGCAGTTCCTCAATAAGTCCGTTCCGGCACTGTCGGGCCGCTCCGCGGCGCGCCCTCCAGCCCGTGTTGAATTCGATGCGCCGCGGACCGGGTTTCTTCCCCGGTTGGCGCGAAATCCCCCAGCAGCTCGCGCAGCCGCTGTCGAGCCCGGTTCAGCCTCGACGCCACCGTACCCATCGGCACATCGGCCGCCTCCGAGATGGCCTGATAATCGAGCCCCTCCTGGTAGCGGAGCAGCAGTACCGCGCGGTCGATCGGGTCGAGCAGCGCCATCGCAGACTCGATGTCGAGTCGTGTTGCGGCTTCGTGGCCGTTGTTTCGCGGGTCGGGGCGGAGCGCGGCGACGTCCGGGTCCAGAGTCGACGGCCGCTTTCGTCGCAGCCATTGGAGCGCCTCGTTGACCGCGATCCGGTACAGCCAGGTCTGCACGGCCGAGCGCTCGTCGAACGTCGCGATCGCGGAAAACGCCTTCAGATACGTGTCATGGGCAAGATCCTCGGCCGTCTCGGGCGAATGCGTCATGCGCTGCAGCAGCCGAAGCATGCGCTCGCAGGTTTGCTCGTATAGGGCGCGCTGCGCTTCGCGGTCGCCGCGTTTGCAGCGGGCGATCAGCTCGTGGTCGGGGATCGTTGGGGCAGAATCGCGACGGTCCACAACATGAGATTATCCGTGACCGCGATGAAGTCCAAGTCGAGAAAGTCGCGCCGACCGGCGGAGCGATTTTCCCGAAGGCGGGCACTCCGGGGAAGAAGGCCGGTCGCCGGCGCATCCAAGGCTACGTTCGGCGCGAGGCGCCCGTCACAGCGATGGGCCGCGCCGGGTCACCCGGAAGGAGATCGCACATGATGAACGGATGGATGATGATGACCGGGCTCGCGGGAATGTTGGCTTGGATGATGCCGGGCTGCGGCGGGATCGCCCTGGCGCAGTGCGGAATGCCGTGTGGAGGCGCCCAGCACGTCGCCGTTTCCCAGGAACAGGCGCAACCCGCAGCCCAGGACGCGGGGGCGCGGCACGCCGCGGGAAAACAGGATTCACAGAACGCCGCGTTGCCCGCTTGCCCCGTGATGGGCGAAAGCGTGGACTTCAACATCAAGACGATGACCGACGACGGGCCGGTCTACTTCTGCTGTGACATGTGCATTCCGAAGTTCAAGAAAGACCCCGCGAAGTACGCCGAGAAGATCGCGGCGCAGCGTACAGCGCTCACCAAACTCGACCGGGTCCAGGTGACCTGCCCCGTGGATGGCAAGAGCGTGGACGGGAAACTGACAGCCGAGATCGGCGATCACAAGATCGCGTTCTGTACCAAGGAATGCCAGGCCAAATACACGGAACATCCCGGCGCGTTCAAGGCGAAGCTGGCTGACAGCTATACGTATCAATCGCGCTGTCCAATCAGCGGCGAAAAGATTCAGCCGAACGTGTTCACTGACCTGAGCACCGGCCAGCGCATCTACTTCTGCTGCGCGAGTTGCGGCGACAAGCTGCTCAAGGACCCGGCGAAGTATGCACCGAAGCTGGAGGAGCAAGGCGTCAGGATCGACCCAAAGAAGGTGACGTCCGCAGATCAAAAGACCAAGAAGGACGACCACGGCGGGCATAAGCACCCGTAAGCGGCCGACCGGGTGTCACGAAACAAAAAGGGAACACTCCACCATGGAAATCTCCGTTCAACTCAGCGGCATGCACTGTCAATCGTGCGTGGGCAAGATCACCTCGGCACTGAAGCGCCTTGCCGGGGTCGAAGCGGTCGACGTCTCGCTACATCCGCCGGTGGCTCGACTTCGTTCCTCCGAGCCCGTCTCACGCACTGAAATCGACACCGCGGTGCGAAGCGCCGGGAACTACAAGGTTGAGTCTGTTCCCGAGCCGTCGCTGCCGGCGACGCCGCAGATCGACGAAGCCGAGCGCGGCTCGTTTTATCCGCTCGTGCTGATCGTGGCGTACATCGCCGGAACGACCGTGCTGGCGGCGTGGTCCAGCGGGTCGCTCACGCTTGCCGCGCTCATGAACGGGTTCATGGGCGGCTTCTTCCTCGTTTTTTCGTTCTTCAAACTCCTCGACGTGCGGGGTTTCGCCACGTCGTATCGCACGTACGATCTGGTCGCGGCGGCGTGGCCGACCTGGGGCTACGTTTACCCCTTCGTTGAGCTGGGATTGGGTGTCGCATACGTTACCGGCGCGATTCCGGTCCTCACGAATTCGGTGACGCTGGTCCTGATGTTGGTCGGCGCGGTCGGCGTTCTGAAGGCCTTGTTCAACAAGCGTCGGATTCGCTGCGCATGTCTTGGCACGGTGCTGAAGCTCCCGCTGACGCAGGTCACGCTGGCTGAGGACCTTGTGATGGCCGTGATGGCGGCGGTCATGCTGGTGCTGCCCCACGCGTAACGGCGAGGAACCGGCGAACGAGGGTCGATCGCGATGGTCTACCGGCGCATTGGACAAATCACGGCAACCGCGCTGTGTCTGGGGCTGTGCTCGTGCGTCGCGATCGAACACGGTCGCGAGCTGCAACAGGCGAAGCAACGGATGGACGACGCGACGGGACGTCGCCCAAGCTGGTCCGTGGATACGCCGCTGGGCGAGTTCCAGGCTCCGCCCGGCGGCGAGTTGACCGAAGACTTGGCGATCGACCTCGCCTTGACGAACAACCGCAGCCTGCGCGCGGACATCGAGGTGATCGGGCAGGCCAAGTCGGAGCTGGTTCAGGCCGGCCTGCTGACAAACCCGATGCTGACGGTGATGCTGCGGTTCCCGGAGGCTGGCGGCCGAGCGAGTCTCGACTTCGGGCTGGTGAAGGACTTCGCGGACCTGTGGTTGATCCCGGCGCGGAAGCGCGCCGCTCTGTCCACGCTTCAGCAGCGGGTACTCAGCTTCACGGATGGCGCGGTGGGTCTGATTCGCGAGGTGCGAACGGCCTACGCACTGCTCCAATACCTCGACCGCGCCGTCGAATTGCAGGTGGAAAACCTGGACATCCTGCGCCAGGCGATCGACGTGGCGCAGGCGCGGCTGCGGTCAGGCGGCACGACGCAACTGGACGTGAACCTGCTGGAGGCGCGGCGATTGCAGGCCGAACTGGACCTGCTCCAGCTGCGCAACGAGCGTCGCACGACACAGCTCAATCTCTTGCGACTGATGGGAACTTCGCGCGCTTCGGCAGAATGGCGTCCGACCCCGCTGCCGAACGGCCCGCCGACCGGGGACGTGGGCGAGGAAGCGCTGATCGACTGGGGGCTGCGTCGACGGCTCGACATCCAGGCTGCCGGCTGGGAAGTGGACGCGGCCGTGGCCGAGTTCCAGCAGCAGAAGCTCCGGCTGATTCAGAGCTTCGGTGTCGGAGTTTCCGGCGAGCGGATGGCGCGCCGTGGGATTCCGGGCCGCAATATCGCCGCGGACACAGCGCGTGCGTCGATCGCCAATGGTCAACTCACGGCGCCGGAGATCGAGCCGCGCAGCGCACGCCGCGCCGAACGAAGCCAGGAGATTGACTTCGTGCTCGGGCCGGTCATCGAGGTGCCGCTGCCGATCTTTGATCAGAACCAGGCTCAGATCGCCAAAGCCCAGTATCGCGCACGCGAGCTACACGAGCGCTACTGCGAACTGGAGCAGCGGACGGTCGAGCAGATTCGCGCGGCGATAGCGACGCGCCAGACCGCGGCGAAACGCCGGGAAATCTACCAGTCGTCATTGCTGCCGGTTCAGGAATCCAATCTCCAGGTCGCCGAAACGGCGTACCAGTCCGGCCGGGAGTCGATCCTGACCGTGCTGCTGGCGCAGCAGGATCTCATTCAGGCCCGGCTGGGGCTGACGGCTGCGATACGCGACGAATTGACCGCGACGGCCGGATTGGAGCGGGAACTGGGCGGACGGCTGCCGCGAGTCGGCGAAGAACCTCTCACGAAGCAGCCGGCGGCGAGTGGTCGGTCGGTTACGGAACGCGAGGAGTCACAACGATGAAGCGGCAGATGGCGGTCCTGATCTGGCTCATCACCGGCTTGTCGCTTCTGGCCGGCTGCGACACAAGTGCGCCGTCCCTGACCGAGCAGTTGCGAGTGTTTGCCGAGGAGTTCTTTCGCAACGCGCTGGCCGCGCTGTTGATTTGAGCTGAAATGCAAGGCCGGTGAGCCTGCGGCGTGGATTGATGGGCGTAGTGTAATCGAGGTGACTCATGAGCGAGAGCAGTACCCGCGCGCCGTCCCGCACACCGGCATCCTGGCCAGCCGGCCTGGTATTCCGGGTATGGAAGATGTGGATCGTCCGGACGCTCGTGGGACTCATCGCCCTGGCGGCGGCGTTCGTCCTCGGCGGCTGGTTCCTGGTACCTGACGGGACGCATCAGGTGGGGAGCTCGGCCGCGCCAACGGCGGAGTCGGCCGTTCAGTACTGGACCTGTTCGATGCACCCTCAGATCAAGCTGCCCGAGAAGGGGCAATGCCCGATCTGTTTTATGGACTTGATCCCCGTGCAGGCCGGCTCGACCGACGAGGGCGTTCCGCAACTGGCGCTCAGCGAGCGTGCACGGACTCTCGCGCGCGTGGCGACGACGCCGGTTGCGCTCCGCGAGCTGACGCACGAACTGCACATGGTGGGCAAGGTAGCGGCCGACGAGACGCGCATCACCTACGTCAGCAGCTACATCGCCGGTCGGCTGGACCGGCTGTTCGTCAACTACGCCGGCATCTTCGTGCGCCAGGGCGATCATCTGGTCGAAATCTACAGCCCCGACCTGCTCGTTGCGCAGCAGGAATTCCTGCTCGGCCTGGAGGGGGTCGAACGTGTCCGCAACGCGACCGACCCATCCGTGCGGCAGCGCGCAGACGCGGTATTCGAAGCGGCCCGCCGAAAGCTCGAGTTGTGGGCGGTTCCGAAGGATGAGATCGACCGCCTGGAGCGCGAGCGGCGCCCGACCGATCAGGTGCGGCTGGACGCACCGCAGAGCGGCTGGGTGCTGGAACGGCAGGCCTACCAGGGCATGTACGTCGAGACCGGCACGCGGCTCTTCACGCTCGCCGACCTGCGCAGCGTCTGGGTGATGCTCGACGCGTACGAACTGGACTTGCCGTTCCTGCGCTACGGGCAGCGCGTCGAGTTCGTGACCGAGGCGTATCCCGGCCGCACGTTCGAGGGCCGCATTTCCTACATCGATCCGCAACTAACGGAAGTGAGCCGGACGGTGAAGGTGCGCGTCAACGTCATCAACGACGACCTGCAACTTCGCCCGGGCATGTTCCTGCGGGCCGTTGTGCGTACCCAGGTCGGTGAGGGCGGGCAGGTCATTGAGCCATCTCTCGGCGGCAAGTGGATCTGCCCGATGCACCCCGAGATTGTGAAGGACGGACCGGGCGCATGCGACAACTGCGGGATGCCGCTGGTGACGGCCGAGTCGCTGGGCTTCGCCGCTCCCCAGACGCCGAGCGCACACGTGCTCGCCGTCCCGCAGACGGCTGTCCTGATCACAGGCCGTCGCGCGGTGGTGTATGTCGAGACGAAGGACGCTTCCGGAGGCATCGCGTACGAAGGTCGTGTCGTCGAGCTCGGACCACGGGCGGGCGACTGGTACGTGGTGAAAGACGGCTTGTCCCAAGGCGAGCGCGTCGTAACGCGCGGCGCGTTCCAGATCGACTCGGCCCTCCAGATTCAAGCCCGGCCGAGCATGATGCAGCCGGCCGATGATGCGGCAGAGTCGTCGCCGGGCGCAGATGAAGCGAAAGCCGCAGCATCCGCGCCTGCCGTTGTCTCACGCGCCGTGGCGGGGGCGATGTACCACCAGCACATGGCGCCGGTTCTCGACGCGTACATCGCCTTTACCGAGGCGTTGGCCGCCGACGACGCGGAAGCGGCGCGGGCGGCGATCGGTCGACTTCGCGATGCCCTCACTCTGGCCAGTCCACACGGCCTCGCAGGCGACAGCGCCGAGTTGTTTCGCAAGCAGGTTGAGTCGATCAACGCAGCGCTGCCCTCGGCGGACAAGTCCGACATCGACGCATTGCGGACCCAGTTGGCGCCGCTGACCAGCGCCGTCGAGACCTACCTGCGGACGTTCGGTCACGCTCGCGCGCAACCGCTTGTTCGCATGTTCTGCCCGATGGCGTTCGACAACCGCGGCGCGAGCTGGCTACAGCTCGACGATAAGGTGCGAAATCCGTATTTCGGCAAGCGCATGTACCGCTGCGGCGACGCGACGGGTGCGATCGCATCCGACGGCCGGGAGGTGCGCTGATGGCCGGTTCGCCGCTCCCATCCGGACCGGCCGAACCGCCGGCGCGCCCCACGGTTGCTGGTCCGGTCGACTGGCTCATCCGTTTCTGCCTTGAAAACAAGCTGGTCGTGTTTCTGCTGCTCGCGCTGGTGCTCCTTTGGGGCTACCGCGTGATGCCGTTTCGCGGCGCGCAGGAGTTCATGCCGCGCGATCCGATACCCGTCGATGCGATCCCTGACATCGGTGAGAACCAGCAGGTCGTCTTCACGGACTGGCCGGGCCGCTCGCCCCAGGACGTGGAGGATCAGGTCACCTATCCGCTGACGACGACGCTGCAGGGCACGCCGGGTTTCAAGACCATCCGTGCGTTCTCGATGTTCGGTTTCTCCGTCGTCTACGTGATCTTCGATGAGCAATACGACTTCTACTGGTGCCGTTCGCGACTGCTAGAAAAGCTGAATATCGCGCAGCAAAAGCTCCCGCAGGGCGTCACGCCTTCGCTGGGGCCCGACGCCACCGGCCTCGGCCAGGTGTTTTGGTACACGCTGGAGGGCTCGCACGGCGGCTTCGACCCGGTCGAGTTGCGGAGCATCCAGGACTGGTACGTTCGCTACGGCCTTCAAGCGATTCCCGGCGTCAGCGAGGTGGCGAGCGTCGGCGGGTTCGTCCGCGAGTATCAGGTGGACGTCGACCCCGATGCGATGCGCGCTCACGGCGTGAAGCTGCAGGACGTCTTCATGGCCGTGCAGCGCGCCAACATCGACGTGGGCGCGGAGACGATCGAGTGGAACGGCGTCGAGTACATCCTGCGCGGCAAGGGCTTCGTCAAGAACGTCAGCGACGTTGAGAACGTGATCGTGCGCACCGCCGAGAACGTGCCGATTTACGTGCGCAATGTCGCCCGCGTGCAGCTCGGGCCGGCCCTGCGCCGCGGAGCGCTCGACAAGGATGGCGTCGAGGCGGTTGGCGGCGTCGTGCTCGTGCGTTACGGCGCCAACCCGATGGAAGTGATCGAGCGGGTCAAGGCACGGATCGCCGAGATCGAGCCCGGATTGCCCAGCCGCACGCTCGAAGACGGTGTCGTCTCGAAGGTGCAGATCGTCCCCTTCTACGACCGCACGAAGCTCATCGAGGAAACCCTGGGTACGCTCAGCGCCGCGCTCTACGAGCAGATCCTCATAACGACGTTCGTCGTGCTGATGTTCCTGTGGCATGTGCGCAGCTCGATTGTCATCAGTCTCACCATGCCGCTGTCGGTCATGCTGTGCTTCATTTTCATGAAGTACGCCGGCGTCGATTCGAACCTCATGAGTCTCGGCGGCATCGCGATCGCCATCGGCACGATGGTGGACATGGGCATCATCCTTACCGAGAACATCGTCCGCCACATCGAGGCGGACGGCGATCGCAAGCCGCTGATCGACATCGTCTACGAAGCCGCGCGCGAAATCGGGTCGGCGATCACAACCGCGATTCTGATGACCGTGATCGCATTCCTGCCGGTCTTCGCGCTGGAGGGGCCGGAGGGCAAGCTCTTCCGGCCGCTTGCCTATACGAAGACGTTCTGCCTGCTCGGCTCGCTCCTGGTAGCCATCCTGATCCTGCCGTCGCTGGCCCAGATCATCTTCGCCCGCCGCGGTTTGCGCGGGCTGCGCGGAATACTGTGGCCGGTGCTCTTCATCGCGCTCGGGGTCGGACTGCTCCTCTATGGCTGGAAATGGGCTGGCTTGGCGTCGGCGGCCTACGGCGCTTTCACCTGGATCGAAGGGCATCTGCCGAAGCGCGCCCTGCGCTGGGGCGGCATCGTGGCGAGCCTGATCGTCATGGCCGGCGTCCTTTACTTGCTCACGGAGCACTGGATGCCGCTCGGTCCCGGCGCTGGCATGACGCGCAATCTGCTGATCGTCCTGGGCATCAACCTGGCCTGGGCCAGCGTGCGCGTCGTGTTCATCGACTTCTACCCTTACTTTTTGCGGTTGTTTCTCGATCACAAACTCGCATTCATGCTGGTGCCGGTGTCGGTGGTCGTTTTCGGTCTGGTCGTGTGGCTGGGGTTCGGTCGCGTTTTTGGCTGGCTGCCCAGGCCTTCGACCGACGTGGCGCAGAACGATTCAGCGGCGAAAGGACTGTCCGGGGTGTACACGCGCCTCTGGACGGCCGGCGTTCACGAGTTCCCAGGGCTCGGGCGTGAGTTCATGCCACCGCTCGACGAGGGCTCGTTTCTGTACATGCCAACGCTCATGCCGCACGCGAGTCTCGGGTCGGCGCTCGATGCGATTTCGCTACAGGATCGGGCGATTGCGGCCATTCCGGAGGTCGAAAGCGTTGTGGGAAAGATCGGCCGGGCGGAGACGGCTATCGACCCTGCCCCGATCTCGATGATCGAGACGGTCATCATCTACAAGGACGAATATCGCAAGCACCCGCTCACGGGCGAACTCGTGCTGGATGAGAACGGCGATCCGATCCGTCAGTGGCGCGATCACATCCGCTCTCCGGCCGATATCTGGGCCGAGATACAGAAGGCGGCCGATGTGCCGGGCGTAACCGGCGCTCCGATGCTTCAGCCCATTGCGGCGCGGCTTGTCATGCTCCAGTCCGGCATGCGCGCCCCGATGGGGGTCAAGGTATTCGGCCGCAGTCTGGAGGAGATCGAGCAAGTCGGCTACCAGATCGCCGAGGTTTTGAAGAAGTCTCCCGGCGTCGCGCCGGCCGCCGTGATCCCCGACCGGGTCGTCGGCAAGCCGTATCTGGAGATCGAAATAGATCGGCAGCGCATGGCCCGCTACGGCATCAATATCCGCGACGTGCAGGACGTGATCGAGGTCGCGCTCGGGGGGATTCAGGCCACAACCACCGTCGAGGGGCGCGAGCGCTATCCCATCCGCGTCCGCTACCAGCGCGAACTGCGCGACAACTTCGACGCCCTGGGGCGGATCATCGTGCCGGGCATGGACGGCCAACAGGTGCCGCTGGCGCAACTGGCGGACATTCGCTACGTTCGCGGCCCGCAGGAGATCAAGAGCGAGGACAACTTCCTCGTCTCGTACGTGCTCTTCGACAAGCAGCCCGGACACGCCGAGGTGGAGGTGGTCGAGGCCGCCGGCCGTGTCCTGGCCGACCTGCAGAAATCCGGCGAATTCAAGCTGCCGGCCGGCGTGCATTACAAGTTTGCCGGGAGCTACGAGAACCAGGTGCGGTTCCAACAACGTTTGAACGTCATCCTTCCGATCAGCCTGTTCCTTCTGTTCCTGCTGCTTTACTTCCAATTCCGCTCGGTCCCGATCTCGCTGATCGTGTTCGGCGCCATTCCGGTCGCCTGGGCCGGGGGTTTCATCGGCTTGTGGCTGATCGCGCAGCCGTGGTTCTTCGACTTCATGATCTTCGGCCGTAACGTGCGGGAGTTGTTGAATTTCGACGTCTACAACCTCAGCGCCGCGGTCTGGGTCGGGTTCATCGCGCTCTTCAGCGTGACGGCCGACGACGGCGTCGTGCTGGCTACCTATCTCGGACAGGAGTTCGAGAAACGGCCGGTGCGGAGTATCGCCGACATCCGCGCCAACATCATCATCGCCGGAACACGCCGGGTCCGGCCGTGCCTGATGACCTCGGCGACGACTGTCCTCTCACTGATGCCCGTCCTAACCAGCACCGGCCGCGGCGCCGATGTGATGATCCCGATCGCGCTTCCGTCGATCGGCGGATTGTCCATCGAGTTACTGTCGCTGTTTGTGCTGCCCGTGGCGTACTGCTGGTACAGGGAGATCCTCTGGCGGCGCGGTGCTCGCGCCGACTAGACATCGTTTGATCGTCGAACTGGTGCGCAACTTCCTCCCCGGCGAAGCACTCGGCGGGCAGGACAAAACGTTGGAGCGGTACGTCCGCCCGGCTGCTCAGTGTGAACGACATGGGAATGAAGCAACTGCCAGGCGCTCTGGCAAGTAAACTGTTCGAGATCATCATGCGCCGCTACCAGGACCGCTCGAATCATGCAGGACTACTGGCCCGTGCGGAGTCGCAAGAATCGAAGGCGCTGGTGGACCCAGCGTGCACACGGTCTTTCCCGCGCCGCTACCATCGATTGAAGTCGATTACGTCCTTCGGGAGGCTTGGGCATGCTCGACAGCTCGCCGCAAGGTGACAGTCTTGCGCAGGCCGGGTCGCTTGTTGCTCCAGGACGGCTTGTTAGATCGAAAGATCATAGGTTTACTGCAATCTCGCCAGATCGTTCATGAACTGCACGTAAGCGGTCCATTCGCGTAGCCCGCACAGCTACCCAACACGGCCCATGATGTCAGCCGCCTTCGCAAGATCGACCTCGGCGTAGATTTCGGTTACGTCCGCCGACGAATGGCCCAGGACTACCCGAGCAGCTTCGATTCCGAACTGTTTTCGGAGGTACGTTGCTGCGTTGTGCCTCAGCTGATTGGGCGACCAGCGGTGCTCGCGCCGCCATGCGCTCAACTCCGTTTCCTTGACATGGTTCGGAGGCGGGAACGCCGTGTCGCACGCGCGTCGAATCGCCCATGCGTAGCTGCGCCGGTCGTAGCAGTCGCCGGGAGACCTTCGGGGAAATCGCTTTCGCTTCCTCGCCGCCTGGCTGGGCGTCATCGGAGTCTGTCGCGCGGCGCGCCGCTCACGATGGATGTGGGCCATCGCGTCCCGCGGGCTGAACAGCCACGCCGTGCGGTCCTCCGATCGGAAGGGCCGCAGCACGTCCTGAGCTTTCGGCCCCAAATAGATCACACGCTGCCGGCCATGATGCTCGGTCTTGTGCCGCAACGGCCGGTAGACCCAGATCGGCCCGCTCATGTCGATATCGCAGGCCCGCATCTGCATCACTTCGCCGGGCCGCATGCCGGTTAGGAGCTGCACTCGAATCATGGCAGCGACCTGCGGAGCGACGAGCTTCAGCACCGGCTCGATCAGGTGCTCCGGCACCGGTTTGACCGGGTCGGCTTCGCGGACGTTGCAGCGACCGAACTTCAACGGCGCGACGGCTTGGAGCGAGTGAAGTATCTCGGCTGAAACAAGTTCGTTCTCGACGCCCCATTTGAAAACACGGCGAATGCGGTTGATGCGATTGTTGATCGTCCGCCGGCACAGGTCGGCTTCGATCATCGCCTGCCGAACCGCCTTGAGTGAGGACGGGCCGAAGTCGGCGACGCGCGTACGGCCGTACAGGCTCGTCAGCGGCCGAAGGGCATCGCCGATGTTGCGGTACTCGCCCGTGAGCGTGCCGTTCTTGACGTAATATGATTTCGCAAAGTCGAGATAGGCCGCGATGAGCTCGTCCACAACCCGGTTCGTCGCTTGCCCGCTGCCGTTCAAGCTGCTCGGTTCGGCCTTGTGGTTCGCGAGCCACTCCGCGATAACGCGCTTGTATTCCGCGCGACTCTCTGGCGTGCCGTGCGGGCCAAGATAGATGTCGCGATTTTCGATGCGGACAGACGCGAGCCCGGAGGGCTTGTGGTGGCGGTAAACGGGAACGCGGAGTTTCGTGCTGGCAGGCATGGCCGGCTCCTGGAAGCACGACGGGGGTAAATTACCCTCGTTTTCGAGCTTCCCGAGCCGCACAGCCCAACGCGGGCCGGTTCGCAAGTTGCGATCGGCTAAGGGATTATATCAAAGCGGGCGATGGGATTCGAACCCACGACGTCCAGCTTGGGAAAAAGACTGGACGGCCGCTCAAAATGGCTGGAAAACCCTCGAATTCCGGTAGTTTACCGATGCTCCGAGTGATTCTCAAGGCTTCTCGCTGATTCGCGTTTTTTCGCGTGGTTTTGCGGTACTTGACTGCGGATACCGGTACGTACCGGATTCTGAAACGCGGGCCAGTCGCCCTCGCGCAGCCCCCTCGGGGATGGGAGGGGGCAAGCATCGGGGCGGGGCGGGTGCGTTGGGGTGGGCTGCGACGGAGCAGGCCGCGAAGGGACCAAAGCGAGTCCCGCAGCGGCCTGACCACTACTACAAGCGAGTTCCGTGAGTCTCTGAAGCGAACGAGAAACCGTGTCGCGGATTTGCGCCCGTTCCACCACGTCTGAAGCCGTTATTCGGCCCTCGTTCGGATTGCGCGAACGCGAATCAGTCCGCGGGTCGCCTCGGTCGTGCCGCTCATGTTGGATTCGTTTCTGCGCCGCGTCCTCCTCGCGCTGCGTGATATAGGTCCAGAGCCCCCGACGAATGACAGCCACGAAGAGCCCTGGCGGATTCGTCGAGCCTCTGACTCGGGCATGTTCGGCCGCTGCGAAGAATCGCAGCTCATCGCTCTCGCTGGCAGAAACAAGCCCCTCCCCCACGGCCTGCTGATAGAGCACGCGAAGCGTGCGACCGTCTCGCAAGTGCTCGTTTCGAACGTCCCGAAGTGAGACCGAGTCAGGCTCCCTTCGCATGCAAGCACCAGAACGGTGCGGAGCATCCGCGTTTCTGGTTTTTTCTTTCGAAGAAAGTTCTCGGTTTGATTCAGGGGGTGGCGAAACCGTGCTGAAATCGGGCGGCCGGGGTGGTGATTTGCGTCGCTTCACGAGTGACGGGGCAGCCCACGCGAGGTTCACCTCGACGCTCGGTCCCCATCGGTTCAAGCGCCACTGGTCCGTCTGATGGCGGATGAGCAACCCCTGTCCTTCAAGCTGCTTGCGGGCGGCCTTGACGTTTCGAACATCGACCTCGAACACGGACGCAATCCACGATGCCTTGCAAAGCCCTGACGGCGAGCATGCCCGGTCTCGATAGTAGAGGCAGCGAAGGAAGTGACCCATGAGCGTTGCGATAACAGCGGGCTTACGAGCCGTAGCGAGAAAGCGAAGCATCCGGCGCGGCACGGGGACTTTTCGGCGATGGTTCGTGACGGACTCGATGGTTACGACAAGGTCGTCGCTCGCGACGCGCATATCCGCGGGCGATTTCACAAACGCAATTTTTGACCCCGACCATGTGAGAAGGCCGACGCGTTGAAGTCGTCGAACCGCCCGCTCGATTCGAACATTGTCTCGAACACGTAAAAGTGTGACCAGCTCCTCGATTCGAAACGCTGGCACCCTTCCCTTCTGTAACGTGCAACGTTCGGCCACAAGCTCGTGCGACGCGAGCCACACCCTCAGGTCGCCAAGCTCGATGATTCGTCGCTTGTAGGCCCACCACGCGCTTATAAGCGCCATTGCTGGAATGAACACGAACCCACCGTCCGGCTTGGTTGCTTTTCCCGTCATTTTCACTGTCCCGTGCGGACACACGTTGAGTGTGCCGCCATGCCTACAGCAGCGGTGCGGGATATCGGCGCGGAGTGCGCACGAATCCCGTGAACGGCGGAAAGCGGATTGACAGTACGGGAAAGCCCGAGCTACGGTGACGGTGTGAGCATCACCTGGCTGTTCGGGCTTCGCATTGTCGGAGCTTTCAGCCGCGAAACGAGCGACCCTTTGTGGTCGCTCTTTTCGTTTATGGTCCCTGCCCTGCCGCCACTTCCTGAACTTGTTGTATGAAAGCGCGAAGCGAGTTTCAGACCATCAATCGACTTGAAACTGGCCCGGTCACGTCACCTCTCGCACGCATTCAACTGGTTGACAAGACTTATTTTTCCACCCGTGACCCCGCACGCGGGAATGCCAGCGTGCGGGGATGGCGGGATGCGGGAACGCGGGGATGCCAGCTCGCCGACACGCGCCCATGCCGGCGCTCGGGGATGCCGGCATGCGGGCAATCGGGAGCTAGAAAAAATCCCATCTTGTTGAACCTCTACGGACAGGCTATCGCTGAGCATGCGGGCACGCGGGCAATCGGGAACGGCTGCATGCTCGCATGCGGGAATGCCTGCATCCCCGCATGCAAAGGGGCGAGCAACAAAAGGAGCGCATGGACAATCACATAAAACTCGGCGTCGTAATCGCCGTCGGCAACCAAAAGGGCGGAGTGGGGAAGACGACGAACGCCGTGCACCTGGCGGCCGCGCTCGGGCAACGTGGGTTTCAGTGCCTGGTGATGGACCTGGACCCGGCCGCTGGTTCAACAAAACACCTGGGCGTTCCGGTGAACAGCTTCAGCGGGGCACTCGAACTGCTTACGACCGACGAAACCGTCGGAAGTCTGGCGATTGCGGACCGGATGCCGGAAGGGGTGCATCTGATTCCGTCCCGTCCGCAACTTGCGGAGATTGATAATCTGCTCTCGAAATATGTGGACCGGACGCGAATCCTTGAACGGCCTATCACAGAGGCCCGTGCCGAGTACGACTTCATCTTTCTCGATACGGGGCCGTCCGCAGCGTTTGCGACCACGGTGGCGGCGTACTCCTCGGCTGAATGGTTCCTGCTCTCGGCGTTCCCGCATCCGCTCTCACTTGGCGGTCTGACCCACGCTTTCGACGATATTGCGGACGTGCGAAAACACCGCAACCCCGGCCTCGAAGTCCTGGGCGTCATATTCACGAATGTTGATGGGCGCGCGACACGGCTTCGAAACCAGCTCGAATCGGTCGTTTCCGAAGCATTGCCGGGACGGCGCTTCGGAACGTCTATCTCGCAAGCTGTGGCTCTGCCGGAGGTGTCGGGGCGGGGCAAAACGCTCTTTCAGCTGCCGAAGTTCTCGACGATACCGGTGGCGCAACAGTACCTGCGGCTCTCAGTCGAACTCGAACACCGGGTTCGGAATCGCGAGGAATTCCTGAACGGAACGCTGTCAGAACCGAATTACGCACTGCTGGGCGGTCTCATCGAGTCGCCAGCGGAGGTGTCGCAGCCGTTGGTGGCAAACGGGTAGGTGAGGGGATATGCCAAAATTACTTCGCGAACCGCCTCCAAGTAGCTCCGTGGTGCATCTCTTCGACGTGGGCGCAGCCGCTCGTGCGGTGGCGACTCCGGTCAACACTCCGGCGCCAGCTCCCGCAGCGCTCGAACCTCCGGCTTCGATGCGCAGCAAGGTCTCTGAGCCTCCTCCAGTCGTTCAAACCGCCGCTCGGCTCACAACGGGGGAGCAACCGACCATCAAGCGAGAATTCGTCCTCACACCGTCAGCCGACGCGACGTTCACGAGACTCGTGGACCTCTATCGACGCTCCACGGGCACCCGGCTTACGAGTAGTCACGTCGCACGTGCGGTCTTCAAGGGCATTGAGCACTGCATGGACACGCTTGAACGTGAGGCCCGCCGCCTGGAGCCGCAGAAACTTCCCGCCAACGCACGGGGGCGTGAGATAGACCGCGAGCGCTTCGAGGCTCGTATCGCCGACGCTTTCGTGGCGGGTGTGCGGGCTGCTTCTGCTTTCGAATCCGAATAGCGTTTCATTTGATGCCGCGCGCGAGAATCTACGTGCACTTCACTTTCAGCTGTGGCACGGTCGCTTCTGCGAGACGAAACGTCTCGTTGTCGTCGGACACGCTAACGTGTGCCATGACGCACCTTGATGGTCACTCGCACCCGGTAAACTCGGCTACCAACCGAGCTAAGGGGGCGGTCTAACCAACCGTCATGCGAGTGAACCTGTAGAGCGTGGTGCTACGAGAGTAGCTCGCCACGTTCGAGGGAGGCTGCCGGAAGTAATCCTCCTTTCGGAACGAATCTCCGGCTTCTATCCCATTTCGGTCGCCCGAACGAAGACGGGCGACCGGGAAAGCCCTCGGCGTGCGAGCGCTGAGGCCGTGTGAATCGAAGGGGTGCAAATCCCCCAGCGGGGAACGGACCAAAGCCCTCTCGGGCAATTCGGGTGCAAGTCCCGTCAGGTTCGTTCAACGTGTGCCGGCGTCGGGAGCTTCCACGGTGGCGACACCGGGAACCGAGCATCGGACGATGCCCGGAGTCCTCGCGAAACGCGAGGCTGCGAATAGCTCAACGATGAGAGGGGCAATAAGCCCTTGCCGGTCAATGCACTTGGAGACGGTGCCGAACTGCGAACGCAGGGCGCCCACGGGTAAGGCGTAGTTTCTGTCTTTTGACGCCTGAAATCAGCCGTGCGGCTGGAAACTATGCCGGGACGGGAGTTCCGGACATAGGACGCTCTGTCGAGGCGGCAAGCCTCTAGCGACGTGAACAAGTGCGTGACGATTCATGCTAACCGGGGAAGGTCTGTGGCGGCCGGCGTGGTTGCCGGTGCCTGAGCGGTCACTCAGGTGCTTGAAAAACCGCAGACTGGGAGTGTGCCGCAAGTAGGAGACGGCGGGAGCCGTGCGGATGCAGTGCAAGGCAGTGCTGCAACCGTTCGTGTGCTTACGGGTGGTGCCGGGCACGAGACGACGACGAAAGCGGTGACAGGTTGAAACCATCAAGTGTGACGTTCGGTTCGGCGAGGAATCGCCGAGACCGGGATTCCTGGGTAAGGCAGGTACGGCGGTCAGACGAGACTTCACGGGGACGTGAAGCGTCGTTTGACGGCGAAATGACGACAGACGCTCGGGTTTTACCCGGCGTCTGTCGGCTGCCTTTTTCGCGCAACACCTATGTATTGCGGCGGGGCCAACTGTGAAAGACAGCGGGCGACGCCGCCGCAATCGAGCGAGCAACAGAAAGGAACGGTGACCAACGAGCAGAGGTTGATGAGCGAGGTTGCCGGCCAGGAGCCGACCGCCGCAATCGTGTGGCGCGCGGCCGATGCCGTCGAAGGCTTTGGCGGAGGACTTCGTCTCCGGGCATTGGAGAATGTGCCCTAAACATTCTCCGTCCTTTCACTCACGAGAGGCGAAATGCGAACGGCGTATCAGTGCGTGGCAACTTCGGAAGCTGGTTTCGTCCAGCAACTAGCGGTTTCGTACCTCGGGCACGGGTACGTGTTTTATGTGACCGGCCGCATTCCGGAGCAGAAAGACCCGGCGGCCGTGGATGCGAAGCTCATCGAGCGTTACGGCATCGGCATTTCCCGGTGGGCGCGGGTCCGACGCAAACGGGCCGGGCTCGCGAACATGCACTATCTGAGGCTTGGCCGCTTCTTCGTCCTGCTGGCGTCGCACGGCGAGCACCGGTTCTTCATCGAAGAACCGCAATTTCGGGATGCTCGCCGGGACGCGATTCGGTTCGCGGGGTACAGCATTTCGCTGAAGCGGGGAACCGATGGGCGGCTGCATCCATCGGTCCGGATTCATCCGGACGATTATCGAAAGCTCAAGGCGTACCTGCTCGACCTGGCCCTCCACCGGTCAGTCGAGAACTTCTCGGCTGTCTTCGCGGCCGTTCGATTCGAACGATACGCCCCGGTCCGCCGACAGTTCCTGAACATTCTTCGGGCCGTCAATCGCATCCGAGCACTGGCGGGCTTCGAGTGCGTCCCCGTTGCAGCCTTGCGACTTCGCCGCCAACCCGTCCGGTTTGCGGTCGGGGTGGTGCACGGACCAACGGTTCCCAATCAGCCCGAAGATAATTGCCCTTGCAAGCGGTCCTTTGGGCCATTATGTTCGGCACATGTTCGGGCTTGACAGCTTGGAATGCACCGCTATGATGCAATGTGGTGCACCAGAGGCGAGCTCGATGAGCAAGGACAGAAGACGGAAGAGCCGCGAGAGGGCCAAGAGCGTCCGCACCTCCGTCAGCATCCCGCAGGAGCTTCATGAAGAGGTGGAGCGCATTGCGGCTCGACAACAGGTCTCGGTCGCATGGGTGATTCGGCAAGCTGTGAAGAAGTTCGTCGAGGCCGAGCGGCCTTTGTTCGCCGAGAGGGGACTGTGAAAAATCGAATCGTGCGAAAACCGAGCGTCATCGACCTGTTCTGCGGCGCGGGCGGACTCTCATACGGATTCGAACAGGCCGGTTTTCGAATTACAGTGGGGGTCGATAACGACCCCGAAGCCTGTCGCACCTTCGAAGCGAACCACAGCAATGCACGGGTCATTGCAAGCGACATTAGAAAAGTCTCGGCCGAGGCCATTTTAGACCTAGCCGACGGCGAGCGTCCCGACGTCGTTGTTGGAGGCCCAAGCTGCCAAGGGTTTAGCACCGTTGGCCCCCGCGATTTCAGCGACCCTCGCAACGCACAGTTTCGCGAATTCGTACGGCTCGTGCGAGACCTCAAGCCGAAATGCGTTTTGATGGAGAACGTCGTCGGGCTACTCTTGTACAAGAAGGGCCAGGTCGGAAATGAAGTCTGCGAACTCTTCGGCGAATTGGGATATGCGACCCGGGCCAAAATCCTTTTGGCGGCCGATTTCGGCGTCCCGCAGCTGCGAAGGCGAGTGTTTTTCATAGGCACGGCACTCGACGTTCCGGTTGCATTTCCTAAGCCGACGCACAGCGACCCCGAGCTCTGGGCAGAGTACGCCTTACCCTTCGCTGAGCTCTCTTCCATCGGACAAAAAAACGGCTGCAAGCACCTACCGCCACATATCACGGTGGCCGAAGCTATTGATGATTTGCCTCCGCTAGGCGAAATGGACGGAGCCGACGTTTCTGAATACGAGAGTCCCCCTCGTTCAAATTACCAGAAAACGCTTCGCGGCTACCGCAAACACCTGTTTAACCACGTGTCAGGAGGTCATTCGCCTGCAGAACGCAAAATGATTCGGGCACTCAAGCCGGGAGAGAACTGGCGAGCCCTGCCAAAATCAGTGCTTCCAAAACGATTCGAGAAGATACGCCCCTATGATGCGAGCACGCTGATAATGCGTTTGAGATGGGACCGCCCCAGCTACACGATTACGACGAAGTCTGCGGAAGTTACTAGCGGGGCTTTCATTCACCCGGAGCAAGACCGCACGATTAGCGTCAGAGAAGCGGCCCGCCTACAGTCCTTCCCCGACCGCTTTAGGTTCTACGGCTCACAGCTTGACCAGAGGAGACAAATCGGCAACAGCGTTCCGCCGCTACTGGCTGAGCGACTTGCCGGTGCTGTAATGAGCATGCTGGAAGGTCATTCTGCGGACCGCGACGACCTTGTATTTATGGAGCCGGAGGCATCGCTCTTTACCGCGAGTGCTTGAATGGCAAAACATGTAAGCCTGGAACGCGTGCGGCGAGCTCTTGAGGGCTTGCGAGGTGGATATCCGCCCGCCCTGCTTGCGTTCCTTGCCATGAAAAAGGCAGGAGTCAATTACGACACCTGGACCGAGTACGGGTCGGTTCAAGAGAATCAGCTGCTGGATGCATATTTCCGTCCAGAACGGGGAGCGCCGACAGGGAAGCGTTACTTCATCCCGCTTGGCAGGTCGGGCTGGGTGGACGAGCGGTACAGCGGCAGCACATTGCAGCGTGCCCGCACAAGCAAGAATTCCGCCGGGACGGTGTTTGCTAACGGGGTGGAGCGGAACGGCCGGAGTTTCAAGTTTGCTCCCGACGTTACCGCCAGGCTCATGGCATCGTTCCCTAGGGCTCCGGACGGTGGAAGAACCAAACTAAACGCCCTGGACCTGATAGCTTGGATGAGGCGGAACGACACGTTCGACGACGCAAAGACGCCCCAAGCCTTGGTGGAAGAGTTCCGGACAGAATTCCGCCTCGCGGCGACAGAATTTGATGCAGTATTCGACGCTCCCGATGAGACCTCAGAATCCTTCTTTGCGGCCGAAGCGATAGCCAACGAGGAGTTGACGCGGCTAATTGGTGGCCGACTCGCGTCTGTCGTTCTGGGTGGCAGGGAGGGTGAATTAATTGAGCACTTAGTGACGTTCTTGGAGGAACAAGAACGTTTCATTCTGCCGGTGGGCTTCGTTCGCAGGTTTTTTTCGGCACTAAAAGCTCAAGGCTTCGTCATATTATGTGGGAAGCCGGGCACCGGCAAGTCGCAATTTGTCCAAGCATTCCTCCGGGGCCTGATGGATTTCTTCCAGACCAATGCGATAGTCCAAGTGTTTCAGGCCGTGTCGCCCGAACATTCAGAATCGGATGTCCTCGGCTACGAGAATCTGGAAGGACGGCACGTCGGTACGGAGTTCGTACGGCAAGTATTCGATTCAGACCTTGCCCGTGAACGTCGAGGCGTTTTCTTCCTCGTATTGGATGAATTCAACCTCGCTCAAGCCGACAGATATTTGGGACATCTGAACAACCCCGCGCGTTCGCAATCGGTCTGATTCATGGCGCGT
>CAZYXX010000014.1:0-25042 GCA_964651805.1 uncultured Hyphomicrobium sp.
GTCGGCATCGGCGGCGCCTACTTGTGCATCTACGGCATGGAAGGTCCCGGCGGCTATCAGTTCATAGGACGCACCGCGCAGGTTTGGAACGCCTACCGCGTCACGCCGGAGTTCGACGGTGGCAAGCCATGGCTGCTCCGCTTCTTCGACCAGATCCGCTTCTATCCTGTCACGGCCGAGGAGCTGGCTGAGTTCCGCGACGGATTCCTGCAAGGCACGTGCGGCCTGAAGATCGAGCCGACGACCTTCAAGCTGGCGGACTACCGCAGATATCTCGCAGACAACGCCGACGACATCGCCGCGTTCAAAACGCGCCAACAGCAGGCTTTCGAGGACGAGCGCTCGCGCTGGCAGGCGAGCGACCAGTCCGGCGCCATGGTGGCCGACGCCGGCGGCAGCGCGGGTGACACGGAGGAGCTGCAGCCGGGCGCCGTGGCCATCGCCAGCCCGGTGCCAGGCGCTGTCTGGAAAATCAACGTGGCCAAGGGCGCCCGCGTCAAGGAGGGCGACGTGCTCGTCGTGGTGGAATCCATGAAGATGGAAATGGCGGTGCCCGCGCCGGCGTCCGGCGTGGTCTGCGACATCCGCTGCGCGGAGGGCAAGCCTGTCGCGCTCGGCCAAACACTCGCCGTGCTCGTCGAGGATCGCGCGGACGCCGCACAATGACCGCCACCCTTGCCACCCTCTCGCTCGACATCCAGACACTGGCCGCCGGCTACGCCGGGGGCGCCTTCATGCCTGAGGACGTCATCGGCGAAGTCTATCGCCGCATCGCCGCCGCAGGCGAGCGGCCCGTCTGGATCACGCTGACGCCTAAGGGGGACGCGCTGGCCAAGGCCGCCAGCGCCGCGGGCCCGCTGCGCGGCATTCCTTTCGCGGTGAAGGATAACATCGACGTTGCCGGCCTTCCCACCACCTGCGCCTGCCCGGCCTTCGCCTACGTGCCGGAACGATCGGCCGCCGTGGTGGAGCGCCTCGAAGCCGCGGGCGCCATCGTCATCGGCAAGACGAACCTGGACCAGTTCGCAACCGGCCTCGTCGGCACACGCTCGCCCTACGGCATTCCCGCGAGTGTGTTCAACAAGGACTACATTTCCGGCGGATCGAGCTCTGGCTCGGGCGTTGCCGTGGCAGGCGGGCTCGTTTCGTTCGCTCTCGGCACCGACACCGCCGGCTCCGGCCGCGTGCCTGCGGCCTTCAACAACATCGTGGGCCTCAAGCCGACCAAGGGTCTCGTCAGCACGCGCGGCGTCGTACCCGCGTGCCGCACCCAGGACGTCGTCTGCATCTTCGCCCTGACGGTCTCGGACGCCGCATGTATCATGACGACGGCCGCCGCGTTCGACGCCGAAGACCCATACGCGCGCGCCGCTGCGGCCCGCTTTGTCGTACCGCCGATTACGCCGGCACTCCGCGTCGGCGTGCCCTCCTCTCCCCTGGAGTTCTTTGGCGACGCGGAGGCCGAAAGGCTCTATCGCGCGGCGCACGCTCGCCTGCAGCAGCTCGGTGCGACCCTCGTTCCGTTCGATTTCTCACCCTTCCGCGACGCCGCGCTGCTGCTCTACTCCGGCCCCTGGGTTTGCGAGCGTCTCGCCGCCATCCGCGCCTTCGCAGACCGGCATCCGTCGGCGCTGCACGAGGTCGTCGGCGGCATCATCCAGGGCGCAGGCACGCAATCCGCCGTCGATGCCTTCGCGGGCTTCTACCGCTTGGCGGAACTCACTCGGGCAGCCGAGGCCGAATGGAAGAAGATGGACGTCATGCTGCTGCCCACCACCGGCACGACATACAAGATCGCTGAAATGCTGGCCGATCCCATCAAGCTGAACTCCAACCTCGGCGCCTACACCAACTTCGTCAACCTGATGGACTTGTCGGCACTGGCCGTTCCGGCCGGCTTCCGGCCGAACGGCCTGCCCTTTGGCGTGACGTTGATCGGCCGCGCCTTCGATGACGGCGCACTCGCCGCCATCGGCGACGTCCTGCACCGCGCTTTGGCGGACAGCAAGCTCGGCGCGACGACCAAACCGCTTGCCGAAACACCGGCCGTCGTCACCAGCACGGCCAACACCATCGATGTTGCGGTCGTCGGTGCGCATCTCACCGGTCAACCGCTCAATTGGCAGCTGACCGAACGCAACGCGCAGCTCGTGCGCGTGACGCGCACAGCGCCGGGCTACAGCTTCTACGCGCTCGCCGATACCGTGCCGCAAAAGCCGGGCCTGGTGTTCGACGGCGTGGGGGCCGGAAATATCGAGGTGGAAATCTGGCGCATGCCCGTCCCGGCGTTCGGCTCGTTCGTGGCGCTCATCCCCGCACCTCTCGCCATCGGAACCCTGCGGCTGGCAGACGGCAGCTCGGCCAAGGGGTTTCTGTGCGAATCCTACGCCATCGAGCGCGCGACCGAGATCACTCGCCATGGCGGCTGGCGCGCATGGCTTGATCGGTCATAGGGTCACGGCGCATCATCGGAACCCACGATCCCACCTTCGCCTTCCAAGCGAGCGATCTGTGCCACATCCTGGCGAGTGAACTTGAACCTCACTCCCGCACCCATTCCGTCCGATTCTTCAACGACGATCACGCCGAAATACTCCAAGGCGCGGCTCACGGCCTCGACATCTTGCTCGGAATTGATCCACGCGCTGCCACCTGCCTCCAAGAAGCGCAGCGTTTCGACCGGAAGTTTAGCGGCCGCCGCAAAATCTTCCTGACTAACGCCGGTCAAGGCTCGAGCCGCAGCAACCAAACGTCCACTGATCTGAATTTTACGGCTCATGCGCAATATCTCCAGACGAGCTCGTTTCTATGACGCCAATCGGCGCGTGCGCCCTGCTCGCTACCGCGCAAAATTCCTTCCATATCTCCCGCCTGAACGAGGATGATGCGTACTGGATCAAGGCCAAGCTCGCAGAGCCCCGGCGCGTTGAGATGCCCCATCTCACTGTTCACGGAGCACGGCTGTCAAGTCCTCGCCAAAAGTGCCTTCCAGCCAAAAAAGCGGCGCCCCACACCACGCGGTGTGGCCTGCGAAGTTGGCCTTTCACGCCCCGCTGCGGTGTACGGAACTCTGACCGGCGGCACGCGTTCACAACCCAGTTGACACGCTCTGTCACGTCAGTGGTGGCTGCCGAGTTCAGCGCGTTTCGTCCTTTTGATGCATCCTAATGAGGCGACCCGCATCATGACGCTACACTCCATCAAAGACCTCGCCGGGCACATGAAGGGCATCGATATCGCGGTCCTGTCGACCGCGGGCTCGAGCGGAGGCGTCCACGCGCGTCCGATGAGTAACAACGGCGACGTCGAGTACGATGGAACGTCGTATTACTTCAGCGACGGTGACACTCAGAAAGTTCGAGACATCGAGTTCGACGACCTCGTAACCCTGTCTTTCGCCGGCAAGCCTGGCCTCATTTCTCAGAAGCATTTCTTCGTGATCGTGGAGGGCCGAGCGCAATTGATCCGCGACAAGCAACAGTTTGCCGAGCATTGGTCCGCCGACCTCGACCGTTGGTTTGAAAAAGGCGTCGACACGCCCGGCCTCGTCATGATCCGGGTTAAGGCCGATCAGATACGCTACTGGGACGGCCCGGACATCGGCGCGTTTCGCGTCAGCGACGGGGGCGCCGGTCGCCGCTAAACCCAACCCAGCGGCGAAGGCATGGCCTTCCCTCGTTAGCACTCCCCCACTTCGGCGAAAATCGGAACTTGAGACTTACGGGCGTCACTGTAACAAACCTCCCGGAATTTCGATACTTTAAGCGATCATTTCTGAAGCGCGTCTGAAGCGCTGACGCAAATAGTGGTAGGCGATGCGAGGAACGATCCGCCGGGACAATTGAACGATATGGAATAGGCGCCGATTAGACCCGACGTACGACAGCAGCCAACACGACGCCCGCCTTAGAAAAGGACGCGATGTGGCTAGTGGAGATGAATAGCGCAATCAATGCAGCCGGCGCCGCACTCAATCGCGCTGTATATGGCGCTTGGAACCGGCACGATAACGGAGCAGAACCACAGGGCTGGCGAATCTTTCTTCTTTAAGATTGGGTTGGAAGACCATCGCGCGATGGCTGTTTCAGCCAACATCGACGTCGCATATCGGACTAACCGTGACTATCGTGAGCCCGTGTCGCTTCTGTAGTGGCTGGTCGTCTTGCGCCTTGAGCAGCCAGTTGTTTTTACGAAGTCCGCTTGGGCGACACATCTTCCGGAAATTCTCGCCACGACTGTTCGAGCCGTCCGTGACGATGAGGCCCCCCGCCGGATTGAAGCGGCTGAGAATTAAAGGTAGCATCGCGTCACCCAGAATAAACACACGACTTCCTCCTTCACCGTCGCTATCGCGTCGGTAAAAAAGCACGTCGATCTCCGGAGCCTGCGTTAGAACCTGTCGCACATCTCCGGTTATGAACGTGGCGACCCTGTTCGAAACTCGGGCAGCTTTGGCACCCCTGACGGACACATTGGGATTCACATCACAGAAAATGATCTCGTCGACAAAGGGGCTGAGAAGACGCAGCGGCTCGCCAATGTCGAATGCGCAGCAGGGGTAGAAGGCAATCCTACGCCGCACGGGCAAACTCCAGTTCAACGGCTTCCGGTGGAATATTGGCGGTTAAAAGAAACGAAAACCAAGCGATCAGGAAACGCCGGAAGTTAGCAGGGGAGGATTCGATGAACCTGAAACCTACAATATTTTGATTGTTGTCTTCGATTGCACTGACGAGCAGAATTTCCTGGATAGGGTTTTCATACGTGAAGATGTTGCCGTGCGCCAGAGCGTTCCGAACGACCCCTAGAACGCCACGAACCTTCTTGTCCTTGGTCATAGCCCTGGCCTTCTGAAGGCCACTCCAGGTATCAGGATCACCCTCGATCGATTTTAGTTTACCGGTGCGCCAGCTAGTGGATCCTTGCCCCAGGCTACTGGTCAAAAATTTCTCTTCCAGCAGCCCCTGAAGTTTCTGTGCCGCCCTGCCGAATCGCGTGGCATCGCCCGATGGATGGGGCTTCTCCTTATTCAAATTCAAACGTTCGAAAGGCACGATAAACCCTGCACACGCGGTCATTAACGTGAGTGTCACATCTCGATGACGCAGTGTGCCCGCCCGCTCGGCCTGCTCAAGTACGTCCAGACAACGCGCGGGAAAGTCACTCACAAAGTTCTTGTACGCGGTCATGACCCCTCGCGCCGACTGATATTCAAGGGAAATGCTCTAACCTTCTTCGGCAAACTGATCAACCGAACCCAAACATTTCGACATAGTACTTCCGCCGCAGGTAATCTAAATCACTTTCCCAGGCGCAGATCGCTTCGCCGAGATCGGCGTCCGTGCGCCCTTTAGCGTTCTTCGCTAAATAAGCAAGGGCGTGGGCGATTTTACTTAACCGCTGAGTCGACTTGGGCGCGCCCCACTTCTTCCTGACATCGTCAGGAACCGTTTCAGGAAAGTCTGCAACAAAAACTTGACTAAGGATCGCTCGCCTTTGATCGTTGTTGAGTGGAGAACTTATGCCAACGCAGTAGCCAAAATATTTAAGCGGGCCGTCTTTGCTCCAATCGACGGGAAGAGGGGCGCCAAGTCCGAGGTAAAGTGTCGAAGGCCATTTAAAATACAGGTCATGACCGATTGCCGCCATTGCGGCAGGGCCAGCAGCAATCGCCACGCGACGTATGGCCTGCAATAGCCGCGTGTAGCCAGCGCGCAAGTAGGGATCATCGCATACCGGGCGCCTTTTGATCAACGCTCCAGCCAAAGCCGCAAGATCAAAATCGATCATCGACGGGAGTTTTGCTACGCAATCGTCAACTTCGTCCAAGCTGATCGGAACCGGATAGCTAGCGGGCAGAATCCTGGGTTTCGGTCGAGCGTCGCGAGCCGTTGTTTTTGTCCGCTCAGACCGTCCATAAAGACCCGGGCCACCACGGATTAAACGTGGCCGTTTGCGAGACTTGTTTGATCTTTTCATCGCTTCACCGAGACCAAACTGTAGGTGTACTAAATGCAAAAAATCTTGACACACATCAAGAACGTTTCAGTCCAGCCAGTCCACCCTTCTGAAATCTCGGCCCATACGCGATCACCACCGCTACCTGCCGAAATCGCGGAAAGCTGGCTGTGCTGGCAGTCCGGCGCGAACGGGCCTCTGCGACAAATGCCAAATAACAGCGAATTTTCGCGATTTCTGGGGCCTGGAAACCGCGCCTCACGGCCATATTTCGACGTCTTCACAGCACGTTAGAGGAAACTTGGCCGTCGTGCAGGCTCAAATTTAACAGGGAACTCTGGCGCGACTTGCAGGGAATATGCACGAGCAAACAGGGCGGCCAGCGATCCTGAACAGGGCGACGCTTGCGCCTGATCGCGTGAGGGAGACGGCGGCGGCGTATCGTACGGCATTTCAACCCCCCAAAGCGGCGCGGACGTCCTTCAGCTGGATAAAGAGGTGATAGGGATCGGTTGGCGAAGAGGCGAAGTCGTAACGCTCGTAGAAGGTCCTCGCCTCGTCGTCCTTGGCATGCACGACGAATGCGCGGATGCCCGCGAGGTCGGCGGCCTGCAGCGTGCGCAAGAGCGCGTTCTTGAGGAGGCCCGCACCGAGACCTCTCCCCTGCTGCCCGATCGCCACGGCGAGGCGGCCTAGCACCATGACGGGAACCGGATGGCGGGCAAGCCCCTTCTTCATGCGCTCGGCGGCATGCTCGTAAGCTACCTCGCCCACGACGAGGGTATAGTATCCGACAACACGCTCGTTGGACACCGCGACGTAGGTCTGCGAGGCGTTGGCCTTCTGATTTTGCAGTGCGTAGCGGATCAGGAACTTATTGAGCGGCTCCTTGCCGCAATCGAATGCATCGACATCATGATGCCGATCCAGCTTCTCGACCCGAACACCCCCATGCGCGCCTGTCACTTTTTCGGCGTCCGGTCGAACGTCGTCTTGTTGGTCAAGAGCTTCTTGAGACGCGGTATTGCCCGGGGAGGTGCGTCAAGGGCCTCTTGGAAGGCAGTCCACGAGTCGGTCGACAACCCGAACCGCTGGCGGTCGGGAAGTGTTTCGGCGGCGCGTTGCAGAGCGCTTTCCAACACGAATTCCGACACCGAGCGCTGCGAGGCGGCGGCCGCTGATTGCAAGGCGCGCTTCGCTTCCGGCGTCAACCGCAGGTCCAGCTTCTCACTGCGAGTTGTGTTTGCGCTTCTGGATGAGGTCATGGGGGAATCTCCTTCGAGGCACGCTATAGCATAGATGTCCGACATTGTCATGACGTTTTTGTGCCGCCACGACCGTCCCGAGCTACGCCCTTTCTGACTTGCCGAGCAGCCGATCGAGTTCGGAGATTGTTGCCTCAAGCTGCGAACGAGCATCTATCAGGCTCACAATGATGTTTGCCTGCTCTCGCCCACAAAGCCGAAGGAAGGCACTGAACGCTACGTCCGAATGACGTACGATACCGACGAGGTGTTCACCTCTCGGACCGCTGGACCCCGTCAGCCAGTTCTTGACGGTAGCTCATTGGCGTCAGTCCAACTGCGACGGCAAGCATCATACTGCCCGCCGTTGATGCATATGCACGCTAATCTGCGAGCAAATGCCCTCAATGGATAATTTTTTCGGCGCTATTGCGCAGGTGGGGGACTTACACCGCGTCACCACCCCATGATATTTAGATCATAGGCCAGTCCTCGCCGCAGGTTTAATTCGGCCCGCGGCGCGGCCCAGAACCTCAGAACGACAACTTGGATCTTGAGGTGACGCGGCGTTCGCGCGAACGCTGGCCTGTGCTTGCGCCACGGCACCTCGCAACTTTGAAGGTGTCGTTCATGACCCAACTCACTGTCACGAGCCTGCCGGTCAGTAGCCTCACGCCCTACGATCGGAATGCTAGGACGCACAGCCCGAAGCAGATCGCTCAGATCGCGGCGAGCATCAAGGCGTTCGGGTTCAACAACCCGGTTCTGATCGATAAGGACGGCGGCATCATTGCCGGCCATGGCCGCGTCGAGGCCGCCAAGATGCTCGGTCACAAGACCGTGCCGTGCGTACGGCTCGAGCATCTCTCGGAAGCGCAGAAGCGCGCCTACATCCTCGCCGACAACAAGCTCGCCGAGAAGGCCGGCTGGGACCCCGAGATTCTCAAGATTGAGTTGCAGCACCTCACCAGTCTCGATCTGGATTTCGATCTCTCGGTCACCGGCTTCGAGATGCCCGAGATCGACCTGCTGCTGAGCGATGCGGCTCCGGATAGCGATCCGGCGGATGACGTTCCCGCCATCGAGCCTGGTCCTGCCGTCACGCGCCTCGGCGACATCTGGCAGATCGGCCCGCATCGCCTGATCTGCGGCGACTCGACCAAGGCCGAGACTTATGCCCGCCTGCTCGATGGCGATCGCGCCCAGATGATCTTCACGGACCCGCCCTACAACGTGAAGATCGATGGCCACGTCTCGGGTCTCGGCAATGTCAAGCATCGCGAGTTCGCGATGGCCTCTGGCGAAATGAGCACGCACGAGTTCACGCATTTTCTCGCCGACGTCTTCGGCAACCTTGCCGCTCATTCCGTCGATGGCGCCATGCATTTCATCTGCATGGACTGGCGGCACATGAACGAAGTGCTCGCCGCGGCCTCGCCCGTCTACAGCGAATTGAAGAACCTCTGCGTCTGGGCCAAGACCAACGGCGGCATGGGCTCGCTCTACCGTTCACAGCACGAACTTGTGTTCGTCTACAAAAGCGGCCGCGCTCCGCATATCAACAACGTCGAGCTCGGCAAGCACGGGCGCTATCGCACGAACGTCTGGTCCTATGCCGGCGCCAACACGTTCAGCAAGTCGCGTGACGACGATCTGGCGATGCACCCGACAGTCAAGCCCGTCGCGCTTATCGCCGACGCGATCCTCGACTGCTCGAAACGCAAAGACATCGTACTCGATGCCTTCGGCGGCTCGGGCACAACGCTGGCCGCTGCCGAGCGTACCGGCCGTCGCGGCTATGCGATCGAACTCGACCCGCACTACTGCGACGTCATCGTCCGCCGCCTCGAAGCAATCATGTCGTGCGAGGCTGTGCTTGTCGGTACGGGCAAGAGCTTTTGCGAGCTGGCCACCGAGCGAACCACCGTCGCGAAGACGATCGCGCATGAGGAGATCGTCGCATGACGACGCCAGGGCCCAAGCAGCCCTCGCGCCACACGCGCAAGGCGGCAAGCAAGATCAATGTCACGACCATTCTCACGAAGCCGGTCAAGGTCGGCAAGCAGGGACGCGAACAGCGCATGACGCCGTTCGAGGTCGGCCTGCGTGCGCTCGTGAAGAAGGCGCTGAAAGAGCAGAGTCTCAATGCAATCCGGAGCCTGCTCGACGTCGCCTTGAAGTACGACCTCGTCGCGCCTCCCCCGGCGCCACCGCTCAACGGCGGAGTCCGCATCTGGCCTGGCCTGCTCGATCTCAAGTTCGACGACGATCTCTACGGAAAGAAATCAGCATCCGATAAGGACAGCGCTTGAGGCAGGCGCATAACTCGAAAAGGAAACAGCAATGCAGGACGATAACGCCCCCGAAGACGAGAGACGCGCTGTGGGGCCGCCCAAGCCCCGCCGCGGTTACAAAGCCCCACCCGCAGAACATCAGTTCAAGAAGGGCCAGTCGGGCAACCTACGTGGCCGGCCCAAGGGTGCCAAGGGCAAGCGGCAGATTGCCGAGAGGGTGCTGCTCGAGAAGCATGAGGTTGTGGAAGGCGATCGCAAGGTGCAGCGCACGACGCTCGAGTTGATCCTGCTCACCTTGCGCAACAAATCCTTCGAGGGCAGCAACCGCGCCTTCAAGGACTTGGAGAAGCTCGCCGCAAAGTATGATCCGCAACCGCAGACGCAACGCGCCGGCATCTTGCTTGTGCCGGGTCGGCTGACGATGGAAGCTTGGAGAGCGAGGTTCGAGGACAAGCGTGATCCGACGCAGTATGACCCGGATGAGGAATAGAGAGGCGGCCGCAATCAGCCGCCGTCGAACTCCTTCTCAATCGCAGCGACCAGAGCGCGAGCATTGTCGTAGCGATACGGACGGCAGCGGTCCTTCGTCGTTGCTTTGAGGCTTGGCACCAGGGCATATTTCCCGGGCTGCTCCGTCGATACGCTTGGAACGACTGACATCGGTATGAGCCAAGACGCAGCGAGCGCCATATGCGCCGGTTCGAAGACGACCATAAGCAGGTACTCGCTTTCGACCTTGCTGTAGGTCTGCTTGCGGACGTCGAACTGAACCGTGCCGCGAGTCGCGTTGACGATTGCGGACTTGACCTGTATCGCGATCGTGCACCGCGTGACCTTGTCGAGAACGATGAGGTCGAGGCCGTGGTCATCGGCCAGGGGTACAAACGGGGCGAGTCGTCCGTTCGAGGCGATCAGGAGCGCGCTGGCGACCAGTTGCTCGGTGACCTTCCCCTTCTGGGTTGAGGTGAGTTGCACGCCAATCGTCACTTTCTTCCGCCGAACCGCTCGCTCACCGATCCTGAGACTCATCGTCATCTGTAGCGGCTGAACTGATCGCTCCACTGGGCTGTGAAGTCCAGAGAAATGAGACTCATCGTCTGTAGATCGATCGACTAAGGTGTCGAAACCCTTAGCCGATGGACGTGCGCCGCCGGCTAGGGCTGAACCTCAAGAGACTGCGGGAGGACGAGGGCTTCTCGCAGGAGAGCTGCCGATCTCTGCGGCCTGCACCGGACGTACATCAGCGGCATCGAGCGCGGCGTGCGCAATCCCACGGTGGTCATCCTGGACAAGATTGCTAAGGCATTGAAGGTGCCGGCCGGCGAGCAAGTAGCAGGACGCGCCGCTGAAGGCCGCGTACTCATTGAAGAAGAGCGCGGCGATGGCCGGACCAATGTGGGTTAGCGGCCGTTCAGGCAAAGACTAGGCGCTTAGCGAGTCGGGTCGGGCCGTCCGGATCGTGCGCCGGCAGGATGATGGTCGCCTCCGTTGACGCGAATGCCTTGATGGCGCGCAGCGTCGCGATCGAGCGCTTTGGATCGTTGGTCACGCCGTCTGCTTTTTCCGCGCGCAGGTTTGTTTGCGTGTAGGTCGCGTCGCCAGCGAGAAAGTAGGTCACGTCCTCTGCTCGGACGACGACAGACATGTGCCCCTCGCTGTGGCCGGGCGTCGGCACCATGAAGATGCGACCGTCCCTCGTGATGGGATGGATCAGGGGGAACGATCCGTCTGCGCGGGTCTCGGGCACGATCAAGTCGGGTTTGAACCAGATCGGCCAGCACTGCGGCAGGCAGCCCATCATCTTGCCCTTCAGGCCGACTGACGCCTCGTAACTCTCGCGCGGTGCGATGATACGGTTGTGCGGGAAATGATCGAGACCGCCGGTGTGATCGTGATGGAAGTGGGTCAGGATCACAGCCGCAACGTCCCGCGCCGGGTCGATCTCCATGGCGGCAAGCCGCGTGCCGATCTCCTCGAGCGGTGCCACCTTGATCTGCACCTGCTTGGTGAAGAACGGATCCCACCACGGCAGATAGCCCGGCACCGAGTTGCGCCACGTGTCGCCAGTGTCGACGATGAACTTCCCCTCCGGATGCTCGATCAGGAACGCGAAGATCGGCAGCGGATCGACCCAGTGCCTGTCGCGGAAGATGTCGATCTTGCGGCCGACACCGCCGCGACCGTCCCGGCCCGTCATCTGAGCCGTCTTCATCCGGGCCTTGCCAGTCTCGACGGGAATAACGCGGATCACAATCGCCTCCATACATAGAGCGAACGCTCGTTCTGTATAAAAAGAGATCCTGCTATTGTCAAGAACGAACGCTCGTTCTATATTTGATTTATGGCAAAACTCTCAGAAGAACAGAAGCTTGCGCGCCGCCTGCAGATCTTGAATGCAGGCTGGAAATGCTTCGACCGCAACGGCCTGCACGCCACGCGGATGGACGACATCATCGCCGAGGCGGGGCTGTCCGCTGGCGCCGTCTACTCGTATTTCAAGAACAAGGACGATCTGGTTCAGGCCGCCCTGACCACGTCCATGACGGGGCTCGCTGAACGGCTGCGGCCAATGCTCGAGAGCGACAATCCCGCACCGCCGGCCGTGCTGCTCGAGGACATTGCGACCGCCATTGAGGCGTTCACGAAGCGCGACGGCTTCGATCTCAAACGCATTGCTCTGCTCGGCTGGGCCGAGAGCCAGCGCGACGAGAAGCTGAAGGGCATCATGCGCGCATTCTACGATGCGTTCCTTGCCCAATTCATGGGATGTATCGCGCGATGGAAGGCGGCGGGTGTCCTCGACGGATCAGCGGACACGGAGCCGCTGGCGCGGGCGATGCTGGCCCTGCTGCTTGGCTACACCGTCCAGGCGGCAGTTGTCGGTGGAATCGATCCCCGCATTCTCCGGCAGGGGGTGGAGAAGCTCATTACTTCTTGCGCCAGCTGAACGGAAATTTCGCCGCCACAAAAATGAAGAACCTGAATGAGCCTTAGTCGGCTCGATGGTCCACAGCGCCGGCTCGTCTTCAAGGTCGACACGTCATGGCGAGCGCTGCCGATGCTTACCGGAAAGTTGGACCGCAGCGTTGGTCGCCGGCCGTCAGCGCAGCGCTATGGCCAATCACCCTCGCGCAATGCTTCCGGCCACCGGCATATGAGTCCGTCGGCGTGAACCACTGGCAGATCGAACGGTAGCGGCCTAGTTGGCGTTATGACTCTGTCGTTCCGTTGCGCCGCAAAACATCGGCCCGCATTGGTCTTTATGCCGTCTTAGTTGCACGTCTCCGGCGCCACATCCTTGTTATCCGCGACCTCGATCAACGCAAGCTCCAGTTGCGGCGCCGGTTCTTCGGAGCCTTCCAGCTTCGACACCGAAACGCCCACCAGCCGCACACCTTCGGTCACCGGGTACACGCTGCGCACCAGCGCCACGCTCAGCTCCCGCAGTGACGCTTGCGTCCTGATTGGGGTCAACAGCGTCCTGCTGCGGGTGATTTGGTGGAAGTTGGTGTATTTCACCTTCACGGTGACGGTTTGGCCGTAAACTCCGCGCTTCTCGCACCAAGACCACACATCATCGGCCATCCGGCATATGGCCGCCTCGATGTCGCCCGGAAGGAACAGATCCTCGTCGAAGGTGGTTTCGCTGCCGGATGACTTGCGCGGCCGGTTAGGCTCCACAGGCCGGTTGTCCTCGCCCCGCGCGATTCCGTAATACCAACTTCCCGACCGCCCGAAATGCTCCTCAAGAAAGGCCAACGGCTGCCGCTTCAGATCGGCGCCGGTATGGATGCCCAGCCCCCTCATCCGCTCGGCTGTTTTCGGCCCAACGCCATGGAACCGCTCCACCGGCAAGGCTTCGACGAAGGAAGGTCCGTCCCTTGGCGTCACCACGAATTGGCCATTGGGTTTTCTCTGATCGGACGCCAGCTTGGCGAGAAACTTATTGTAGGAGACCCCTGCCGAAGCGGTGAGCCCGATCGTATCCCGAATACGCGCGCGGATTTCGGCGGCCGTATCCGATGCCGTGAGGATACCACGCCGGTTTTCCGTCACATCAAGGTAGGCTTCATCCAGAGACAGCGGCTCAACGAGCGGCGTATATTCGCGGAAGATGGCATGAATTTCCTGCGACACTGCCCGATACACATCGAACCGTGGCGGCACGAACAGGAGGTCCTGGCACTTTCGCTGCGCCGCGATCGACGGCATGGCTGACCTGACCCCGAAAGCACGAGCCTCATAACTTGCCGCCGCCACCACACCGCGTTTTGCGGCATATCCCACAGCCACGGGCTTGCCCCGCAGTGCCGGGTTATCCCGCTGCTCGATCGAAGCATAGAACGCATCCATATCGATGTGGATGATCTTGCGCATGGCCGGATACTACCGTCCGAACCCGACAGGAGACCACAACTCCTCGCGACGAATGCACTGGCAAATCGATACGCACCGCCCGCGCCGTCTCCGGATTACTCACTCGGTTGTCAGAAATATACGAGAGCGCCTTGGACTTGCGGCGAACGATGGCAGCGCCCAGTTCGCATGGCTGACGCCCCGTGAACGCCTGCGTCCACGAGCGAGCGCCATCGCTCAGAATGAGCGCTACTGTAAGTTTGTTGTTGTCGCACAGGATCGACTGGTGCGTCTCATGATCCCGACAGCCCTTATTGTCGCCAAGTCCAGACTGGCCGCGCAGCCTTGCATTGCCATTTTATTTTAACGTGTCGTTGCGTATGCCAGAGTTACTTCGTCAATCCGAGAAATTTGAATGGCTTCGCTTCTTTGAACTGGTCGTTCGCCACGCCAGAATAGATGTTGGTCTGGTTCTGCCCGAGGTCCAGCTTCATGACCTTACCCGTCTTCGCCGTTAGATCGAGCTTTGTCAGATCGATCCAGAACACATTCGGCGTCAGCACGCTCTCGAAGAAATACAGCTTGCGCTTGTGATCGGCTATGGTCCGCCAGCGCGTGGAGGAGATGTTCGGTTCGTCCGGAGTTGCGATCCCGAATGGCACGGACGCATTGCGGATCACGCTGAATGCACTCGCGATCGCCTCGACCGGGTTCTCTATTTTCGGAATCGCGTTGACGTAGAACGACACCCGCGCGAACCGGTCTGCGGCCCGGTTCGTCCCCGGCAGCATCACGGTCCCCCCGATCTGCTTCCAGTATGCGTCAAGGGCCAGTTGCTCGCTGAAAATCGGCGAATTGGTCATCACTTGATATTGGCGGCTGTGGTGAATAACCTGCTTGCCATCGATGTACTCAAAGATTGCACTGTCGCCCGTGGCGTCCGAGATCGAGAGGTGCAGCGTCGCGAGCCTGTCCTCGCCCGGCACGTTGGCGGTCACGAGCGTGAACGGCTCTTTTTCCAATGCTGCTACAGCCTCCGCCACGGTCGCGAAGTTGTCGAGCACGTACTGGGCCCACACCGAAATCGCGAGCCCCGGCGTCTTGCCGTCATATGCCGGATACTTCGACTCCACGAGCCACAGCACGTTGGCGACGAGCCCCGCCTCATTCATCCCGTCGGTCGTAGCCACGTCGTAGCCGGACGCGATTGCGCTGCCGTACTTTGAAGTCCATGTGATGGAGTTCGGCCCCGCCTCTCCACTCCGTGCGGTGCCCCGCGGAAAGACCCACAAGTTCGTCCCCACATCCACCTTCCAGTCCATCGACCGTCCAGTGATCACTAGATCGCCGGCACCATGATAGACGAAGCGAGTGCAGGCAAAGGCGTGGGAAGAAAGCAGAAACACGCCGACAGCAACGCAAGCCGAAACTGAATTGACCAATTGCCTCGAGAACATCCTCGTTCCTCGCTTCTGTTGCAAGCCGCTCCGCCACTATTCATGCGCCCGACGGGCCACACCGTCCAGTCTGGTGGAGGTGCCGGCCTTGTAGAGCTTCCGGACCTTCGCCGATGGTTGCCTAGTGCTCTATCGTATGGCCTTCTTTAACTATGGCTTCGAACTCGCGCGTTTGCAGCGAGAATTCGGCTGCGGTCGAGGTAGGGAGAGTGCTGATGCCGAAGGCTGATCTGGCGCTGCACATCTACGATCATAATCGTTCGGTCGGCGGCTTCATCCCGACGTTGAAAATCGCGAGCTAGTCCAACCAGCCAATACCGCTCCCTCCCGAAAGCAGACATCGATTTTTGCTGCGCACTCTCGGCCTCGCGAAATCGTAGGATGTCTGCAAATGGGACACTTGGGCAATAGCGTCATTTGGTTCCGCGAGCGGCCTTCAATTCTTCTTCGACGAGCGACTGCAGTTGCGGTCTTCCCAGAGACGCGAGGCGCTTGCCGTTCACAAAGAAGGTGGGCGTGGCTCTCACCTCGAATCTTTTGATGTCCGCGACATCCTGCCGGAGCAATTCCTCGAACTCAGGCCGTGTTGCATCCTTGCGGGCGCGTTCGAGGTCTAGGCCGGCAAGACCTGCAGCCGCCCATGCCATGCTGATGTCGGGGCGGTCGTGATCGGCCCAGAGAGGCTGCTTGTCCAAAAGCGCTTCGAGGACCGGCAGGAACTTGTCCTGCAAGCGGGACGCCTCGATGATCTTGACCGCCTCGGCGGACCCCTCGTGGAAAGGCGCGTAGCGCAGCACCAGGCGGACGTCGTCCAGATATTGGGCCAGCAACTCTTTGACGAACGGATAGACGGCGCGGCAGGTTTCGCATGCCGGATCGAAGAACTCGACGATCGTCACCGGCGCATTCGCGGGCCCCATCACAGGAGCGTGCGGTCGGACGAGGCCAGACTCTGTCTCCGTGCCGGGACGATAAAACGTTGCCGCAAGAGCGAAACCGACAATGGCGATCGTTGCGCTCAACAGAACCAAGGTGCGTTTAGTCAACATTCGTCCCTCCACAGGATGAGAGCAAGTGCGCCGCTGATCGCGGCAAATGCGGCGAGAGAAAGAAGTGGGATCGGCATCCATCCCCAGAGGGTCATGCTCGCTCCAGAACACGAAGGACCTGTAGCTGTGCAGGGCGTCATGCCCGGCGGAATGACTCCGGCATACTCAAGCATGTGATAGGCGGCGATGAGGGCACCGAGCCCGCTAAGAGGCAGCGCATAGATCCAGACACGGATGTCGTTTCGCAGCAGCGCAATCCCGAGAACGATCGGCAGCGGAAACATGAAGATCCGCTGATACCAGCAGAGAGCGCAAGGTTCCTGACCCATGATCTCTCCGATGAAGAGTGCACCCAGCGTTGCAACGAGCGACAGAAGCCAGGCCGCGAAGAGCAACGCCCAGCCGGGGTCTGACGACTTTAATTCGGAATTGGCAATACGGTTAGTCATGGCTGCGCCACGTCAGAAGCCTCAAGGCGTTCAGCGTCACGAGAACGGTGGCGCCCGTGTCGGCAAGGATTGCCATCCAAAGCGTGGTCATGCCGGCAAGGGTCGTCACGAGAAACACCGCCTTGAGGCCGAGCGCGATGGCGATGTTCTGCCAGATATTGGAAAGCGTCGCCTGCGAAAGCGCGATCAGCTCGGCAACGCCCGTCACGCGGTTCTTGAGCAGAGCGGCATCGGCCGTCTCTAGCGCCACATCCGTTCCGCCACCCATGGCCACGCCGACCGAGGCTGCGGCAAGAGCGGGCGCATCGTTGATCCCGTCGCCCACCATGGCGATGGGGCCTGTTGCTTTCAGCTTGCCGATCTCCACAAGCTTCGCATCGGGCAGGAGCTCCGCGCGTGCCTCCAGTCCAAGCTGGCCCGCAATCGCATGGGCCGTACGCGCGTTGTCGCCCGTCAGCATGAGGGCCTGGATACCCTTCTCGGCGAGACGCTTCACGCCTTCGCGCGCATCCGGCCGCGGCTCGTCGCGCAATGCGATCAGCCCTTCGATGGTCTTGCCGGACAGAAGGATGACGACCGTCTTTCCCTCGCTTTCGAGCGAGGCGATCCTCTCGGCAAGATCACTGGCAAGCGCCGTCTGCTCGGCCGCGTAGCGCGGTGAGCCGACCGAGGCGAAGCCATCCCTGAGCCGCGCGGAAACCGCCTTGCCGGGGATTGCGACACCACCGCCGAACGTAGCCGGCAATTCCAGCGTCCGTTTCTGCGCAGTCTCCACGATAGCCTGCCCCAGCGGGTGGCTTGTATTGCGCTCGATCGCGGCAGCCTTTGCGAGCACGCTCCCTTCGTCGCTTTCGACCGCCACGACATCCGTGACCTGCGGCCGGCCGCGTGTCAGCGTGCCCGTCTTGTCGAAGGCAACCGTTTGGACCTTGCCGAGCGTCTCCAGCGCGGCGCCGCCCTTGATCAGCAGCCCTTTGCGGGCTCCGGCGGCGAGGCCCGACGCGATGGCGGCCGGCGTCGAGATCACTAAGGCGCAGGGGCAAGCGATCAGGAGTGTCGCCAGGCCGCGATAGATCCACGTCATCCAATCGCCGCCGAAAGCAAGGGGCGGGACCACCATAACGAGGAGAGCAGCCAGCATCGCACCGGGCGTGTACCAGCGGCTGAACCTGTCGATCATGCGCGCGGTGGGGGCCTTCGCTTCCTGAGCTTCCTCCACCAAATGGATGATGCGGGCAATCGTGTTGTCGGATGCGGCACGCGTGACCGCAACACGCAGCTCGCCATTGGCATTGATGGTGCCGGCATAGACCTTGGCGCCGGGCTCCTTCGTGACCGGCACCGATTCTCCGGTGACCGGCGCCTCGTCGACCTCGGACACGCCCGCGACCACTTCGCCGTCCGAGGGAATACGGTCGCCTGGACGGACAACAACGACATCTCCCACGGCAAGATCGGCAGCGGGAATCTCCTCCACATCGTCGGACTCACCGCGCAACCGCCGCGCCGTGGGAGGAACGAGATCGATCAGCGCTTCGATGCCCGCGCGGGCCCGCCCGGCCGCGACGGTTTCCAACAGCTCGCCGACCGCGAACAGAAAGATGACGACCGCAGCTTCCTCGGCCTCTCCAATAGAGACCGCGCCTAACGCAGCGACCGTCATCAAGGTCTCGATGGTGAAGGGCGAGCCCGAACGCACGCCGGCCACGGCACGCCGGGCAAACGGAACCAGGTTCATCAATGCGGCAGCGGAAAAGAGCCACCGCTCCCATTCAGGCAGGACGACGGAAAATACGAACGCCAGCGCGAACAGCGCGCCTGTGCCCAGAACGAGCCGCCCCTTGGTTTCCTGCCACCACGGCCGTCGTTCGCGCCGCGACGCGCCTAGCCCCTGCGTCGCGCCAGAGACAGGGGTGTAGCCGAGCGCCTTGACCGTCTCCTCGATGTTGCGAGCGGACGTCTGATCCTCATCGAGCTCAAGGGCGAGCGTGCCAGCCGCATAGCTGACGTTGATATCGCCAACGCCCGGAAGCCGCCGCATCGCGTTCTCGATTTTGAGCGCGCAAGCGGGGCAATCCATTCCCTCCACACGTAGCTTGAAAGCAGAAACGGCTGCCATGGTGTCACCTCGACAAATCGATGTGACCGTCTATATGCACCCTGTAGCAACTGCAGGGTCAAGCCATGTCAGACGCGCATCTCGCAATCGGGGAATTGGGTCGAATGACCGGAACCAAGGTTGAGACCATCCGCTACTATGAGCGGATCGGGCTCCTCGCCGAGCCGGGGCGCACGGCCGGCAACTACCGGGCTTACACGTCCGAACATCTGAACCGGCTGAGCTTCATCCGTCGCTCCCGCGACCTCGGCTTCTCCCTCGATCAAGTGCGGGCCTTGCTCGATCTTTCGGACGACCGAGATCGACCGTGTGAGGCCGTGGACGCCATCGTCAAGGAGCATTTGAACGCCGTCGACCGCAAGATCGCCGACCTGCGTGCGCTCCGCCGCGAGCTCAGCAGCCTGCTCGAGCAATGCCGCTGCGGCACCGTCGCCGACTGCCGGATCATCGAAGCTCTATCACCTGGGAGGCTGGCAAGGTCCAAGGCAGCGCAAAACGCTTAGCGGATGGGAACAGGGGGCTGTCTCTCAAACTGTGACAACTCCTCACCCGGAAGCCGACGTGGGCCACGCCAGCATCAGCTAGTCAAACTGCTTCTGATTGACGTCTGTTATTGGGACGTTGAGTTTCCGATGCCTATGTTAGCAATGGGAAAAACAGACGTTCCCCAAACGATGGGACTGGGACCTTAACTCGCCGCTGGGGCCGGACGGCAACAGTTAACCCGTGGCGCACCTGCTAAAATGCGATCGGACTTGTCCAGGGGTAGCGAGGTGCCCTATCAGGGCTGAAGCGATCAACCGGTCGCAGAACGCTTATGGAATTGCGCGCAACGTGTTTGGCTTTGGCGGCCTGCGTCGCTCTGATTGCGGGGCCGGCGAAGGCGCAGTTCGTCAGCGACTCTGTCGCTGAACATGATGCGCAAATGCGGGAAGCGGAGCGCGTTGAACGCGAAGCGCGCCGTGCAACCTCCGAGCCCGTTATCTATCCCAAGCATATGGACGGCGGCGAACGGCCGGACATCCCGCCTGCCGCGCCGCCGGTCGTCTATTTCGACCGTAGCGAGGAGGCCGGCTCCATCATTATCGATACGCAGTCGCGCAAGCTGTATTTCGTGCTGCCGAACAAACAAGCCTACGAGTATCCCATTTCGGTCGGTCGCGAGGGCTTCACCTGGACCGGCACGCAGCGCATCAGTCGAATCGCATCCTGGCCGTCGTGGACGCCGCCGCCTGAAATGCACGAGCGTGTGCCGGGCCTACCGCTCACGGTCTCGGGCGGACTCAAGAACCCGCAAGGCGCGCGCGCGCTCTACCTCGGCAATACCGTGTATCGTATCCATGGCACTAACAACGATCGCACGGTCGGGCGCGCGAATTCGTCGGGCTGCTTCCGCCTGACGAATGAGCACGTCGTACACTTGGCATCGATTGCGAAGATCGGCACGAAGGTGAGCGTGCTGCAGGCTTACGCCGGTGGCGTGAGCGAGACCATGCCGTTGTCATCGCTGTTCGACTTCGGCTTTTTCAGCTCCCCTCCCGCAAAGCCCAAGGCGAAAAAGCCGGCGGCGGCTAAGAAGAAGCCAGCGGTTACTACTACCGCGGCGACGCCTACGGCAATGCAGCCCGCTGCAGCGGGTGCAGCCGTCGCTCCCGCGCCGAAGAAGTGACCGGCGGTAGCCGCTAAGTCAATGTGCTTGCTGGCTCAGGAGTCGCGTATTGCGAAGTGCCAAGCACTTCCGGAAGTCACATAATTGCACACGTGGGTGGCACGACGATGTGAGCCTCTTACGTCCGTCGCGGCAGAGTCTGCTAATGGGACTTCGGGCCCGCCGAAATGCGGACAGGGCGGCTTATCCTGGAGATCCAGTTTGCCCGCTGTCCATGACGCTCGCATGCTCGGCAGATGACAAGGCTTCGACAGTCGTCGCATCAACACTGCCACTGCACCGAAACTTCGCCACCTAGTGCCTCGACGGCGCGAAGCATTGCGTTGCGGTTGAGGTTGCCGTTTACCCAGCCAGCTTTCTGAAAGTATTTCTTGGTGCCCGCCATAGCATCGAGATCGACCATGGAAAGATTCAAATCAGAGGCTCGATCCCGAATCCGATCGATCAGCGGATGTCCTGTTGATATTAGCTTCGGGCGCGCGCGTCGTACCCCGACACGGCTCGCCATGGCTTTGATTGTTTCCCACGAAACGTCAGGAAAAGCGGCCATGAGTTCGTGTCGGGCTGCTTTGGGATACATGCGCCGTAGGCGAGAGATTTCGGTGCCAAGCCAAGTATGTCGGCGCTTCACGACATCGAGTGTACGGGCCCTTGCTCTCAGAGCATAATAAGTCCGTCGTCTCAGAGCCTTTTGTAAGGCGCCGTAGTCAGGATAGAGATCGCGGACGAGGTTGTCTTCCTTCTTCGTCCAGAGCCAATGGCCCCTCGGCGTCCGGCCCATACGTGCCATCCGTAGACGCGCGCGGTACGCACTCGCCACGCCCCTAGCTGCATACTCCAATCTCATGAGCCATTGTTGCGCCAGGATTGCCCGAAGTTGAGCGAGGAAATTCCGACGCCTGGAATTCTCCACAGTTTAGCGTTGGCCCGATCATCTTGCGGTGTCAGAGGAGTTCTGCAACGGTTCGCTGGGCCGCAGCCACTCGAAAGCCGTCGTGATAGTCCAATGCAGTCGAGAGTCCGCTTCTGGAACCGACCGTCAAATCGATCGAGGCAGCGACGGGCCAACAGTGGACGTGCGAAGGCATAAACTTGTGGTCGTTTACGCGGCCTCCCTTATCACCTCACAGCATAATATGGGCTGCCGGCCGTACTGCCCGAGCCGCTTCATCGAATGCGCGCCATCAATTGGAACACGTGCTCGCCATCACCCGCTGCGCGCACTTATTAAGCCGTATTTCTCCGCGGCGACTGCTTCTCCGGGCCGGTTGTGCTAATCAAGTGGTGGGCTGACGGAGGGGGAGCATGCCGACGATCGTGACGGTTCATGGCACGTTTGCTTCGGGTGAGACGACCGGATCGCGCTGGTGGCAGCGTGGATCGGAGCAAGAGGCCGCTCTGCAGAACGTGCTCGCCCCCACAGTCGGAGAGATAACCTATCAACCCTTCATCTGGGATGGCAGGAACAGCGAGCGGTCGCGACGCAGCGCCGGCGGCGCGCTGCTTCACACCTTCAGGGAACTGGAGGAGAAAGGTGAACCTTACATCGCGATCGGACACAGTCATGGCGGCTCCGTCATCGCTTTCGCTCTCCAACTCGCACAGCGGCAAACGCTGGAGCTTCCGAATCTCAAGCGCTGGATCACTGTCGGTACGCCGTTCATCGCTTTCCAGAAAAAGAAGTGGCTCTATTCGCGTGGCGACTTCTTCGTGAAAAGCATCTACGTGCTGTCTGTACTGCTGATCCTTGCCGCCACGGCGCGCTACCTGATGCAAGGCCCTTCGACTGACATTCTCTACGTGCTGGCGATCTCCGGCGCTTCGCTGCTCTGCCTCGCCGCCGTGACCTACATGATCTCCTATTATTCCGAGGGAGACGCGCCGGAGTGGAAGATGCTCGACCCGGCTTTCGTTGCCTCCGTCGACACCAGCTTCTCGAAGCGGTGGACGGCCTTCTGGCATCCGTCCGACGAGGCCATCCTGGGCCTGCGCCAAGCGCATCTGATGCAAAGCAACCTGTTTCCGCCCGATTTCGCCACGCAGCGCTACCTGACCATGCTTATTCCGGGCCTTCCTCTGCTCGCGTTCGTCATGGCTCTCACTGGGCTCGATGTTCACGTCGCGAACATGTTGAGCTTCACGGCGTCGGCGGAGGCTGCCAGCTCGGCGATCGTAACGCAGGACATCTTTAAGCTTGCCGACTGGTACTCTTCACCGGTTGAGCTGACATCGACCAATCTCTTTGACCGCACCATCATGACAATTCTCGCCTTCCCTGTGCTCGCGGCACGCTTCTGCCGGTGGATTGGCTCCGAAACACCGCAGATGCTCGGTATGATCATTGTTGGCGCGTCCTTTGCCTACGTATACGTGGCAAAGGTCGTTGCGCATGTCCTGAGCAGACCAACGAGCATGGCGCTGAACACGGTGACGCTCTCCCAGTTTCGCAGCCTGGTCGACGGTGTAGACCTGGAATCCGAACGGGCCGTTAGCTGCAATGTCCATCCTCATTGGCGCAGCACCACGCCCGATCCGCTTCCCGCCGACATCTGCGCCGATATCACGGCCATCAGCGACCGGGCTGCGAGTGCCGCGCTGCCAAAGTTCCGCGCGGCGCTCAGCGAGTTAGCGCTCTCCGAGAAGATGGACGACCTGAAGGCGCGCTTTGCCGAGTATCTGACCTGGGACGAGCTGATCCACACGGCCTATTTCAACTCGCCCAAGTTCATGAGCCTGCTGGCAGACGAATGCGCCGCGGCGGATGGTTTCACGCGCCGGCCTCCGCTCAAGGCCAAGTCGGCGTGACGACAAACACGCTTGGCGGTCGTCCGGATAGCCAATCTACTCGATGCCGGGCGAAACGTCCGCTTCGGGTTAGAATCGTCGCCCGGTAACCAAGCCAAGGAAGAATCGATCCAATAGCGACAGTCAGATCGGTCCGAGTAGCCGTCACGAGCGCATGGTCGTTCGTCTCTCTAGAAAGGAGACAGGCCATGGAACAGGAACGTGTTCGCGTGCCGTGGAACAAAGGAAAGCTCATCGGCGCCAAGCCACCGCTGCGACCAAGCCACATCTGGTCGACAAGAACCAAGCTCCAGATGGCGGATCGAAAGCGCGATCTGGCGCTCTTCAACCTTGCTATCGACAGCAAGCTGCGCGGCTGTGACGTCATTGCCCTGCGCGTCGATGACGTGGCGCCGAGCGGCTACGCGATGGACCGAGCGACCATCCGACAGAAGAAGACGGGCAGACCGGTGCGTTTCGAGCTGACAGAGCAAACGCGCTTGGCCGTCGATGAGTACCTAAGACTGACCGGACGAAAATCAGGGCAATTCTTGTTTGCTGGTCGAGGAGGTGGATCACACGATCTAACAACAAGGCAGTACGCTCGACTCGTTCACGAATGGGTCGCGAGCATCGGGCTAGACCCGGCCAAGTTTGGAACACACTCACTGCGGCGCACGAAGGCGGTGTTGATCTATCGCCGCACCGGCAATCTTCGCGCCGTCCAGCTTCTGCTTGAGCATTCCAAGATTGAGAGCACCGTCAGGTACCTCGGTATCGAGGTCGACGATGCGATCGAGATCGCTGAGAAGATCGACATCTGATGGCCGCAGTGCATCTGTGAGGAGACCTGGTCGGCGTGCAGACGGGGGCGCCGGCTTGGAGCGCGGCGATGTCCGTTATTGGGACAACCCGCCGATGCCACGATATCGGCGACGGGCCAGAAGCGGACAAGGGAACAAGTGGTCTTCGACCCGACTTCGACGATCGCCCGTGTACAAAGCCGACCGCATCCCTAAATCAGATCAAAGCCCTCGTCCGATGCCGCGCTCTTCTTCATTTGCGCCGAGCAACGGGTCAGAAGCACAACCAAGCGCCCAGGCAGGTTTTGGGTTCCGACACTTTGCACGCCATCTGCGAGGCACGACAGGTCGTTGTACCTGAGCCGTCTTCGCACTTCAGGCTGACGGGGCCTTTGCCCTCGCGGCCCTGCCCGTAGATGATGTTTTTGAGACCGTTGGTCGCAAAGAGCGCGGCGACATCGTGGCTCGCGAACTCGCCGACCGATCCGACCTTGACGCAGTCGGCGTGAGCCGTCGCCGAAAGTGCGCAGATCACCGCCGTGGCGGCTAAGCCCAGTTTAAGAGAACGCATTCGCCCCTCCGAAAAAGGTTCTTCATCAGTAGTGAAACCTAGTGGAGCGCGTGCCCCTCGACAACAGATCGGCCTGCCGCAAGCAGGGTTATGCCGCAAGGAACCGGAAGGCGTGCCGCATTTGCCACGCATCCGGTGGCGCGTAGCGCCCGGCACGGTCCGCACGGAACCAAGACCTCGATGCGACCATGTCCGCTCAGGGTCAAAATCGACGGGCGCTAACCATCGGATGGGAGAAGAAGGCCGAAACCTGTCGTGAGAGCCGCAACTTAGATGGACGAAGGCGCAT
>CAZYXX010000015.1:0-20409 GCA_964651805.1 uncultured Hyphomicrobium sp.
TCACTCCCACTCGATCGTGCCGGGGGGCTTTGACGTTACGTCGTAGACGACGCGGTTGATGCCGCGCACCTCGTTGATGATGCGCGTCGCCGCCCGTCCGAGGAAACCCATGTCGAAGGGATAGAAATCAGCCGTCATACCGTCGACGGAGGTGACCGCACGCAGCGCCAGAACATGATCGTAGGTGCGCCCGTCACCCATCACGCCGACCGTGCGCACAGGCAGCAGCACGGCGAATGCCTGCCAGATGGCGTCGTAAAGACCCGCGTTGCGGATCTCTTCCAGGTAGATCGCATCGGCCTTGCGCAGGATATCGAGCTTCTCGCGCGTGATCTCGCCCGGCACGCGGATAGCAAGTCCCGGCCCCGGAAAAGGATGACGCCCGACGAATGCTTCGGGAAGGCCGAGCTCGCGCCCAAGCGCCCGAACCTCGTCCTTGAACAGCTCGCGCAACGGCTCGACGAGCTTCATGTTCATGCGCTCAGGCAAACCACCGACGTTATGGTGCGACTTGATCGTGACCGACGGGCCGCCCGAAAACGACACGCTCTCGATCACGTCGGGATAGAGCGTGCCCTGCGCAAGAAACTCCGCGCCGCCGATCTTGGCCGCTTCCGCGTCGAACACGTCGATGAAGTGCTTGCCGATGGTTTTGCGCTTCGTCTCCGGATCGGACACGCCCGCGAGCGCCGACAGGAATTGCTCGGACGCATCCACGTGCACGAGCGGAATGTTGTAGTGATCGCGGAACAACCCCACGACCTGCTCCGCCTCGCCCTGGCGCATCAAGCCGTGATCGACGAACACGCAGGTGAGCTGGTCGCCGATGGCCTCGTGTATGAGGACGGCAGCAACAGCGCTGTCGACGCCGCCAGAGAGACCGCAGATCACGCGCCCCTTGCCAACCTGCTGGCGGATGCGCGCCGTCATTTCGCGCCGGTAAGCGGCCATCGTCCAATCGGACTTGAGACCCGCGATGTTGTGCACGAAGTTGGAAATCAGCCGCGCGCCGTCCGGCGTGTGCACGACCTCCGGGTGGAACTGCACGGCATAGAAGCGGCGCGCTTCGTCCGACACGGCCGCAAACGGCGCATTCTCGCTGAGAGCGATGACGCCGAAACCGTCAGGCAGGCGCGTGACGCGATCGCCGTGGCTCATCCAGACTTGATGCTTCTCGCCCGGAGCCCAAACGCCCTCGAACAGCGGGCTCGGCGATTTGACCTCGACGAGCGCGCGGCCGAACTCGCGATGATGCCCGCTCTCAACCTTGCCGCCGAGCTGTTCCGCCATCGTCTGCTGGCCGTAGCAGATGCCGAGCACCGGAATACCGGCTGAAAAGATTTCCGCCGGCGCGCGCGGTGACGCGTCTTCCGTCACCGATGCCGGCCCGCCCGAAAGAATGACCGCGTCCGGCCGCATCTTCGCGAATGCGGAGGCGGCACTCTGGAAGGGGTGAATTTCGCAGTAGACCCCGGTCTCGCGGACGCGGCGTGCAATGAGCTGCGTCACCTGACTGCCAAAGTCGATGATGAGAACGCTTCCGGTCATCTATCGCCCGCTGCGCGCCAAGAGCGGCGCACCTTGGCGCCGGGTAAATCATCCTCAAAGCTGAGCGTCAAGGCGGGACGACGCCGCGCGAACTGAGCTCTGGAAACCGCACGAACGGCCGGAGATATTCCGCGCCGAATCGATTGAGATGCTCCTCGTTCTTGTACAGCATCACGCCCTTGACGACAGGCGGGCAGCGATCCTGCGAGCACATGGGCCCGGAAGGCAGAAAGATGCTGATCGCGGGATTGCTCGCCACCAGCTTCTCAAGCGCCCGGTCCGATTCGGAGAGTTCCTCCTCCGCCGCCTCGGCGGTTGCGCCGCAGCGGCCAGGATCGGCGCTTTCATACGCCGCCGCGACGATGCATCGAATCGGAAGCCGCTCGTACGTCGGGATCTGACCGACAAGCAGAACTTTGACGCCGCGCTCGGTGAAGACACCAATCGTCTCGCGCATCGCGGCATCAAAATCCGCGTTCGTCGCGGGTGCAGCGGCCGTCTTCCAATCACCGTCAGAAAGCTCATGCGCCGCATCGTTGCCGACAAGTCGCATCCACTTGTTCCAGTAACCGGAAATGACCGCGAGCTTGAGACCCGGGTTCGCGTCCAGCCAATTGCGTGCTTCTCGCTGGTAGTTGGCGCATTCGAGCGCCTTCGCCGGCGGGCTCGCGGGGATGACCGTACCGAACAGCAGCGCACAGCCGCCGTTCGTCACCTGCCGTCCTGCGAGCGACATCGACTTCGCATATCCGGCGACGAGCGGCACCCAATGATCCGCCATCGAATCTCCGAATACCGCAACCTCGTAGGATTCACCCGCTCCCTTGCGGCGACCGAAGTTGCAGACATCATCATTACGAAAGATGTTCTGGAAGTCGTCGCACTTCCGCCGCCAGGGATTTCCGGAAATCATCTGATCGAGCAGCGGCTGCACTGTATCGTCGATGCGGCTTGGCACGCCTTTGGCGATCGATATGCCCGCGCCGGTCAATGCGAGCAGCACCGCAACGCCGACGCCGGACGCGGCGAATTTCACATCTCCGCGCTGCCAGGCGAACGCACCCGACGCGTGCGGACGCAAACGGAACGTTCGTTCGACGAACTGCCAGGACAGGCAGGCGACGGCAAAGCTCACGGTGATTACGCCCAGCGCTTCGGATGTAGTGAGCACCCTTTCGAGCCGATAGCTCGACAAGGCGATGAGCGGCCAGTGCCAGAGGTAGAACGAATAAGAGACGAGACCGACGAACACGACGGGCGGCAGGCTCAAGAGCGCGCTGACCACGGTCCGCGCCGACAGGCCGGCTACGATCACGGCCGCGGTTCCGAACACCGCCGGCGCGGCCGCAACGCCCGGAAACGTCTTGCCCGAATTCAACAGAAAGAAACTCGCTGCGATTGCACCCACACCGGCGAGTGCCACGACTTCGGCGGCGACGCGCGGCAAGCGAATGCGCGACGCGGCAAGGGCGAGGACTGCCCCCGTCAGCAGCTCCCACGCGCGCGTCGGCAGCATGTAGAAAACGAACTCCTGCGAACGCGGCAGCAGAAACTCGCAAAGCGCCAGCGATGCGGCGATCAACAGGACCGAGGTGACGATCACCGTGCTGCTCCGGACGCGCGGAATAAGCAGCATGAGCAGCAGCGGCCACGTCAGGTAGAATTGATCCTCAACCGCCAAAGACCAGATGTGCAGCAGCGGCTTTTCCAGCGATGGAGCGGAAAAGTAGTCGCTTGTGAGATAGAAATAGACGTTGGCGTACATCATCGACGAGGCGAGCAGGCTTCGGCCATAGTCGCGGAATGCGTAGGGAAGCAGAATGATCGCGGCAACCACCGTCACGACCGCAAGGCAAACGAGCGCCGCAGGCGCCAGGCGCCGCAACCGGCGCAGGAAGAAGTGCGAAAGCGAGAATGTGCGCGTTGCGATCTCATCCGCGATCTGGCGCGTGATCAGAAAGCCCGAGATGACGAAAAATACATCGACCCCAACGAACCCACCGGGGAGCAGCGCTGGCAGCGCGTGATAGGCGACGACGGCCAGGATCGCGATCGCGCGCAATCCGTCAACGAATGGCAGATAGATCATTTTTGTTATTTTTTGTGATGATGCATTCGCCTCGGAAGGCCCCCTAGACGCAATTCGGATCACCTGAGCCAAACCGAGACCCGGGTGATCGTGCCGAACACATAGCGCGTGTGTTGCGGCAAATTGCGACGCAATCGGCAGCGAGGCGACCAACCGCTGACTTTATTTTCACTCGGTCGAGCGACGCGCGGATTGGTTAAGCATGATAGTCAGTCAGTCGGCCAAACGCGGTTCGCGCGACGGCATGAACGCCGGGCCAGCTAGCACCCCTCAATCTGCCCGGCCCATAACCGCGATAAAGAAGCCATCCGTCCCGTGCATCGCGGGCGTGAGCAGCAGCGTGTCCGCCGAACCGTCGGCCGACGGCGGCGGCTCCGATGAAAGCGCCGCGCGCCAAGCGTCCCCGTAAGGTATGATCTTGAATTCGCTATGGTCGCTCAGGAATGTCGCGACCTGCTCCACGTTCTCCTCCGGCAGGACCGAGCATGTCACGTAGACGAGGCGGCCCCCTGGTTTGACGAGTGCCGCTCCCTGCCGCAACACCGCCTTCTGCTCGCTGATGCGCGAAGCCAGCGCTTCCGGCTTGAGCCGCCACTTGGCATCCGGACGGCGACGCCACGTTCCGGCGCCCGTGCAGGGTGCATCGATCAGCACGACGTCGAAACGCGGACCCAGCGCTTCGAGGGCGGACGTATCGCGCGCGCGCAGGATTTGAATATTCCGCACGCCCGCGCGGCGAACGCGGTCGTGGATCGGCTTCAGGCGAATGCGGTCCGCATCGTACGCATAGAGCTGCCCGGTGTTCTGCATGGCGGCCGCCATCGCAAGGCTCTTGCCGCCCGCGCCCGCACACAAATCGAGCACCTGCTGACGTGGGCTCGCTCCTGTGAGCACGGCCGCGATCTGGCTGCCTTCGTCCTGGATTTCGCACCAACCGGCCTGGAACGCCGCTTCGGCCTGCAGGTTCGGCGTGCGCGCATCGCCCTTCGGAGCCGCGACGCGCACGCCGGTAGGCACGAATTGTGTGGGGACCGCGCCGAAACTGTTCAGCGCTTTGAGAACCTTCTCGCGCGTCGCCTTCAGCGAGTTGACACGGATGTCGGCGGGGGCGCGTTCGGATAACGCTTTGCCTTCTTGCGCCGCGCGATCGCCGAACGCACGCCGGAACGAACTATCCAGCCATTCGGGATAATTGCCGGCGACAAAGGCCGGGGCGTCGGTGGGCAGCCCGCGTTCCAGCGCTTCGCTCTCGTCCGCCGTCAGCTCTTGCGGTCCGTGTTCCGCCGAACGGCACATGGCGGCGATCGCGTCGGGCGCAACGCCTTGCGCGGCAAGGCCGCCGATCACGAGCGCACGCGAGGAATTCGAGCCCAGGATCGCTTCCGACGACGCCTTGTGGCGCAGCGCGTCGTAGACCATGTGGCCGATCGCATTGCGATCTCCCGAGCCGGCGAAGCGATGCGCCTTGCCCCAGCTCTGCAACGCCAGCGACACCGGCTGATGGCGTTGCAGCACCTCGTCGAGAACCTCGATTGCCGCAGCGATCCGGGCCCCTGGCCTCATAGAGGCGCAACGCCCGACGACAGCACATGCAGCGCGAGCTTCACCCACATAATGAGAAGCACGATGTTGCTCAACTTAAACATCGCGAAGCGATGCGGCACATGATTGTATGTGGTGTGAATGCCCGCGTGCAGGATGCGCAGGATGACATAGATCCAGGCGAGCAGAAGCATGAAGGAGTCGACGCCGTTGGCAAGCATCGCGAAGGCGCAGACCGCATAGAACAGCACCGGCATTTCGAACTGATTATGGTAGGCGTTCGAAACGATGGCGGCGCGTTTCGGCCACGTCGGGCGTTGCCCTGGCTCGTTGCGGACAACGGTGCCCTCGCGCACCGCGCCGATCCGCTCCTTCGCCATCCAGAACACGATGAAGAAGGTCAGAAACACCTGCACGAAGACAGGATAAAGCAGCGCCGTGTCTCTCATTGCGACTCCTGTTGACCCTAGCCCGAAACACCGGGATAGTTCGGGCTTTCGCGCGTGATCAGCACGCCGTGCGCGTGGCTTTCGCGGATGCCGGCATTCGAGATGCGCACGAACTTCGCCCGCTTCTGGAACTCTGCAATAGTGCGCGCGCCGAGATACCCCATGCCCGCGCGCAAGCCGCCGACGAGTTGGTGAACGACCGAGTCCATCGGTCCCTTGTAGGGCACCTGGCCTTCGATCCCCTCCGGTACGAGCTTCAGCGTGTCGCGCACCTCCGCCTGGAAGTAGCGGTCGGCCGAACCGCGCGCCATCGCGCCAACCGAGCCCATGCCGCGATACGATTTGTATGTGCGGCCCTGATAGAGATAGGTCTCGCCCGGCGCTTCGTCCGTACCCGCCAGAAGCGAGCCGACCATCACACACGACGCCCCCGCCGCGATCGCCTTCGAGATGTCGCCCGAGAAACGGATGCCGCCGTCGGCGATGACGGGGATGCCGGAACGGCTCGCCTCACGCGCGCAGTCCATGACCGCGGTGAGCTGCGGAACGCCGACACCGGCGACGATGCGCGTGGTGCAGATCGAGCCCGGACCGATGCCGACCTTCACCGCGTCCGCGCCCGCGTCGATCAAGGCCTTCGTGGCGTCCGCGGTCGCGACGTTGCCAGCGACCACCTGCACGCTGTTCGACAGCCGCTTGATGCGGGTAACGGCTTCAATGACCTTGGCCGAGTGACCGTGCGCGGTGTCGACCACGATCACGTCGCAGCCGGCGTCGATCAACCGCTCGGTGCGCTCGTGACCTTCTTCGCCGACCGTCGTCGCGGCGGCGACGCGCAGGCGGCCCTGGGCGTCCTTTGCGGCGTTCGGATGCTTGGCCGCCTTCTCGATGTCCTTCACCGTAATGAGGCCGATGCAGCGGTAGTCGTCGTCGACGACGATGAGCTTCTCGATCCTGTTCTGGTGTAGCAGCTTCTTGGCCTGATCCTGCGAGACGTTGCGCTTCACCGTGACCAGGTTGCCCTTGGTCATCAGTTCGTGCACCGGCTGATCGATGCCGGTAGCGAAACGCACGTCGCGGTTCGTCAGGATGCCGACGAGCTTGCCCTTACCAGCGCTACCGTCCGCCAGCTCGCTCGTGCTCTCGACGACCGGCACGCCCGTAACACCTTTTTCCGCCATGAGCCGGAGCGCATCGCCGAGCGTCTTACGGGGCGAGATCGTCACCGGATTGAGAACAATGCCGCTCTCGTAGCGCTTCACCTGCGCCACGTGCCGCGCCTGTTCCTCGATCGACAAGTTGCGGTGAATGACGCCGATGCCGCCTTCCTGCGCCATGGCGATGGCAAGGCGGGATTCCGTCACCGTATCCATGGCGGACGACAGCAGCGGGATGTTGAGGCGGATCGATTTGGTGAGCTGGGTCGAGACATCGACCTGCCCTGGCATGACATCAGACGGACCCGGCACGAGCAGCACGTCGTCGAACGTCAGGGCGACCCCCGAATCGAGCGCAAACGGGCTCGAGGTCATGCGACAGTCTCCATTCTGGGGGGCGACGCGTTCAAGCCCCCTGGGGCGAACTTGTCGCGGGGTCTATAGCACCAAGCTTTCTGCCTTCCAAGCGCCCATTCCCGCGTCAAATGTGGCCAAATTTACCTTTTGAACAAACGCATAACGGATCGGCTGCGGCGATGGCGCGCCATCGTTGTCATAACCCTGTCGTGCGATTCGGCGAGGTTGCAGCCACGGGGTTGATAGCCCCCATAGGTTTCAAACGACGCCATGCTCGAAACGAAGACCACGAACGCGACGCTGGCCCTTGCCGCTGCTCTGGTCGCCTACGTGACGACCCTCCCCTCAAACCCAGAGACCGAGCCCTACGCAACAAGCCGCAGTCAGCCGGTTCACCCGGTTGCGGCCCTCGCCTGGGCGCAGTCGAACTGCGGACTTAAAGCAGGGCTGAAGCACGGCGCACCGCGGCTACAGGCTGAAGATTTCCTGATGATGACGGCTGAACTCGACGCCCGCCGCAACACGCTCGGTGCGGCGAGCGTGTGCCAGCAGGCGATCCGCCTGGCATCACGCGTCGCGAGTGAAGAGCATGCGGATGTCTCGCGCGACGACAAGGATGCGATCGCGTTCAGCGTTCATTGACGCCCGCGCCGCGAAACCCCGTCGCCAGCACGTAAAGCTCAGCCGAATCGGCGCGGCTAGCGGGCGGCTTCACATGCCGCACGGTCGCGAAACTGCGCTTCAAGAGGTCGAGCAGATCGCGCTCCGTGCCGCCTTGGAACACCTTGCACAGAAAGGCACCGCCCGGCGCCAGCACGTCGGCCGCGAAGTGAGCCGCCGTTTCCGCGAGCCCCATGATGCGCAAGTGATCGGTTTTCGTGTGTCCGGTGGTCGGCGCCGCCATGTCGGAGAGCACGATATCTGCGCCGCCGTCGCGCAACAGCGCCTTCAGCGCGTCCTCCGCACCGTCCTCGGTAAAGTCGAGCTTCAGGATCTCGACACCCGCGATCGGCTCGATGCCGAGATAATCGATCGCGACGACCTGGCCCTTGCCGTCAACCGACTTCACCCGGTCGGCCGCGATCTGCGACCAGCCGCCCGGCGCCGCGCCGAGGTCCACGACGCGCTGGCCCGGCTTCAGAAAGCGGTAGCGGTCGTCGATCTCTCTGAGCTTATAGGCGGCCCGCGAGCGATAGCCTTCGCGTTTCGATGCCGCGACGTAAGGATCGTTGAGCTGGCGCTCAAGCCAGCGCGCCGACGAGACCGAGCGCTTGCCCGCCGTCTTCACCGCCGTGTGCAGCAACCGCTGACCGCCGGAGAGAGAGCTTTTCGATCCGCGACGGCCGCTGCCGGGCTTCTTGCTCACTCCTGGCCCCCGCGGCGACCACGGCGGCGGCGCCGGCCGGCGCGCCAAACGCCATCCTCGATCATCAACGTCGCGAGAATGCCCTCACGCAGACCACGATCGGCGACGCGCAGCCGCTCCGCCGGCCACATGCTCATGATGGCGTCCAGAATCGCGCAGCCCGCAAGTACGAGATCGGCACGCTCGCGCCCGATGCACGGCTCCGCGATGCGCTGATCGTAGCTGAGCTGCAAAAGCCGCTGCGTGACGTCTGCGATGTCCGGCGACCGCAGCCAGATGCCGTCGACGCGGCTGCGATCGTAGCGTGCGAGCCCGAGCAATACGCCCGCGATCGTCGTCACCGTTCCCGATGTGCCGAGCAGATGCACGCGCCGCCCCGCAAGCGCATCGTCGAAAGCGTGTGCGGCCTGAAACGGCTTGAGCAGTTCAGTGACATAGGCCGACATGGCCGCGAACGATTGCGGCGTGACGACCCGGCCGTCGAAGCGTTCCGCCAGCGTGACGACCCCGACAGGGAGCGACGTCCACGCAACGATGGCCTGGTCGATGTTGCCGCGACCGGCCGCCCCGCCGCGTTGCTTGCCAAGCCGCGTCATGTCGAGCCAGGCGATCTCCGATGACCCGCCGCCGATGTCAAAGACAAGCACATAGTCAGCTGCCGGATCGACGAGCGACGCACAACCCGCCACCGCCAGCCGCGCCTCCGTCTCGGGCGTCAGCACTTCGATGTCGAGACCGAAGTTGCGCTTGACCCGGTCGATGAACTCCGCGCCGTTGGCAGCCACACGGCAGGCTTGCGTCGCGACCATGCGCGTACGCGCACCGTTGTGGCGCTCGATCTTGCCGGCGCACACCCGCAGCGCTTCCATCGTGCGCTCCATGGCGTGATCCGAGAGCCGGCCTGTCTGACTGACGCCTTCGCCCAGCCGGATGATGCGCGAGAACGCGTCGATGACGCGAAACCCGCGCCGGGAAGGCCGCGCGAGCAGAAGCCGGCAGTTGTTCGTGCCAAGATCGAGCGCGCCGTAGATCGGCCCCGCCGGGTCGTCGTCCTCAACGCGCGCGCGGTAAGGAAAGCGCCGCGCGGCACCAGGATCGTTCACACCATGCGAATTGTTGTGCGAGGATGGCTTTTGATGGGCCGGGGCTCGTGCATCCGAACTTCCCGGTTCGTTGGCGCCTTGCGACTCGTCGGGCGCATCGGGGGCGTAAGGATGTGACGTCAAATTCCACTCCAGGGCCTGGCATGACGCGGGCGGCTTCGCGACGCCTTCGTGCTCTTCAGGCCGTTTGTCTGGACCACGGTTGCCGGCGAGTTTATCACCTCATCTCCCGACGTAAAGGACACGGCCCGAAAGAGTGAAGACGCGCGCGATGAAAGCCCGAAAGCCGCTGCCAGCGTTCGCAATTTACCTTCTTGCAGCGCTGAGCATGTGGCCCGGTAGCGCGCACCCGCAGCTTGCGACCAAAGAAGCGGACGCGCTTGCACGCGCGAATCTCTCGGCGATCGCCGACCGGCTGGCGGCAGCCTATCCCGACTTCGTCAAAGGTCGCGATGGCGACGCGCTGCTCTTGAGGGACGGCACGCGCCTGGCAATGGACGACGGCGAGGGCACGAAATCACACGCCGCGTGGCTCGCGCGGCCCGATCTCAAGGATATGTTCCGCTACGACTATCCGGCCGGCGGCAAGGCCGACGCCCCCGCGCTCAATTTCGATCCCGGCCGCGCGCGCAATGAAGCGTTCTTCAAGCGCATGTACGGCGATTGCGGCAAAGGTGGCGTAAGAGCGGACCTGGTGACCGTCGCCTGGATGCCGAAATGGGGCGGACAGCCGTTGAAGGTAACGCGCGTCAACGGGGTCGCGCGCCGTCTCGAAGCGGTCGTCGCCGACCTCGAGAAGCTGCCCGCGCGTTTCAAGAAATACCTCGTGCCCTCGGGCGGCACCTACGTATGCCGCACGGTCGCCGGCACGGACCAGCGCTCCGCCCACGGCTACGGCATCGCCATAGATATCTCGGTCGCCCGCTCGCACTACTGGCGTTGGGCCAAGGGCGGCCCGGACGGACCGGTTCGCTTTAGAAACGACATCCCGCTCGAGATCGTCGCGATCTTCGAGAAGCACGGCTTCATCTGGGGCGGCCGCTGGTATCACTACGACACCATGCATTTCGAATACCGGCCCGAGCTGCTGCCGGCCGAGAAGCCGTAGCCACGGCGATGCGGCACGAACGCATCGACGACAACACGCCGACCAAATGCGGCGCCGCCGGTTCAAAGAAGTCACGGAAATAGAGCGGTGGAAACAAGGCTTGGGTCGTCGCGCCGACCACTGAACCGCACGGCACCAGCTATGGAGCTCAATCTCGCCGGGCTCATCGCCGTGCCCGTCATCCTACAATTTTCAGGCAGAACGGCGCCGAGCAGCCCCAGGCTTGCCGAGCCGGGCCGCGGCTGCTATGACCCGCGCTCCTTAGGCTAGCCGCACGGTCCTTGAGCCTTGGGGGATCGTCTAATGGTAGGACTGCAGACTCTGACTCTGCCTGTCTAGGTTCGAATCCTAGTCCCCCAGCCAACAAAATCAATAACTTAGAAGCCTTCGAAATCTCCTCAAAATCGTCGGGCGTACTTCGGGCGTACCGATCACGCGGTAGAGCGATTGCCGACGCTCTGCGCGATGCTACCAACATGCGAAGAGTGCTCGATGCTTTGCTGTGAGAGCACCGGGTCGACGCTTTGTCAGCTAGCTGGGCCGGAGCGGACGCGATACTCGCGGCGCCAAGCGTGCTTTTTGACCAATTTCGTTGACAAAGTCGCCGAGTAGCGCGGCGCGGCGCATGCTGCCAGCGAAGCAAAGCTCGGGCCGACGACCGGATGTCCTAGTGTGTTCCGCCAGATAGCGGGATCACGAAATTCAAATAACCGGCATCACCTTCGAGACGGTTTTCCGCATCGAATTCGTGGAAGTACCTGAGATTTCCGCTAACGGGGGTCGACCCCAAAGCGAATGAGAAGTCGACCGCTGGGCCGAGAGCAATCACACGGCCCTCGAAATCGCCGAGACGTGCGCCAGTTCCGCTGTCACCCGTTACTTGCTGGTAAAGGTAGCCCTGGACACCCAAGGCGAACGTCTTCGAGAAGTGCTGCATCACAGCGCCTTCCAAATGGAACTCGGTGCCGGTCTTGTAGTCGGTATCGTCGTTTTCTCCGTTGAACGTGAAGCCAGCGGCGCCAGACAGTTCTAGTCCTGTCTTCATGTCGAGATACGTCACGGCGCCCGTCAAATCCGCAGCCCAGCGGTTGAAACCAATGTTGGTAACGTCGCCCCGCTCCCAATACCCGATCGGGATGTTCACGAGCGTCCCAACACTCCAGTGCCAGTTGCCCTCGTGCCAACCGAGCGAGGCCCCGAGGACAGGGTCACCGATGTGGACATCATCGGCTTCGAAACCAATTCCAGGGCCAGGGCCACCGACAATCGCAGCTCCGACCGAAACACTCTTCCAGCCAACGGGCAACGCAACGCTGAAGGCCGCATGCCCCCCGAGTACCTTGTCGGGCGCCACCCAGAGCCCGTTGAACAACTTGATGTAGGCGTCCGCATCGACACCGCCGGAAACTTCCACGCCGCCGATATTGAAATCAATGTCGGTACTGCCAGCGTAATAGTAGTTGAAATCCGCAAGATACGTCCCGGGAGGTGGGACAAAGCCCGCCATGCTCGTCTTGGAACCCAGCAGATAGAATCCCAACGCACCCTCGGCAGCCTGCGCCGAGTGCGGGCGCATGATCACCTGAAAGGCCAGCCCCGCCAGGAGCAATGCTGTCGCTCGTTTCATCGCCCTTGCCTATCTCGCTTTATTGCGTAGCTCTGCAATCGCAAAGCCTTTGACGCCCGGAGCGTTCTGGCCGGGAATCAGCGCATTTTCCGATAAGTTTAGCGGGGTGAGCCGGCACATGGCAGGACTTGCGAGCAACATGTTCCGGCAAAAACACCTCTGATCTATATCAGGGCGCCGAACGAACTGAACTAGCTAATGTGTTCTCGACGAGGGCGCTATTATTCGCCCATTCTGTCCAAAAGTCGGCTCGAAGCGTCGGTTAACGACCGCTAGTAGCACTTGGTGACCGCACTGCCATAAGCATCTACGACTTGGACGCATCGCGCGGTCGCGGCTGCGCCTACGGCAACCGCTCTCCGTGTCATCCGTCTGGCAACTCCCGCGTAACTTGTGCCGTGGACTCATCCTCGCAACAGCTTGCGGAAATCAGTCCTTTCCACTGTCGGCCTTTTTCTCAGGGCTTTTCACTTCGATAGTGATGCTTGGGATGTGGCCGGTGAACCTAGACTTGGCTTCCGATCCGATTGCCTCGACGACCGGAGTGCCGAGGTCAATTCCCACATCAGCCGTCTCGTCTGCGGAGAACATGCCCGCCTGCGTACGCTCGATGCGCCCTTCGGCGACTTTTTCACCGTTGACGAGAAGGGTACCGGTGCCACCTTTGCCAGGGCCGCCGCCATCGTATGCGAATTCGAACGTAATGGTCGCTTTGCCGGGCTTGAGTGGACTGGTAGCCAATAGTGTCGTCCGCTGCAGTCCGAGGAAATTATAGTCATAGCCTGGGATCCCATCTTTGACGTAAAGCGACCAGCCGCCAAAGCGTCCGCCCTGCGCGATGATCGTTCCGTTGGCACCGCCCTCCGGAACATCGACCTCGGCAATGATGACATTGGAAGTATTTTTCACATTGATGAAGACACTTTCCATTATGCCGGACATGCCCTCGGAGAGGGTGAGGCGGGTTCGCCCTTCCATCAAATCCGGGCGACCGACGAGCTTGCCATTCATGCGTTCCATGAAGCGGTCATCGAGCGGAAGCACGTGATTGGCTTCGGCCTCCGCAATGAACAACTTTTGCATCTCCACTAACTTTTTTGGGTTCGTCGCAGTGACATCGGCGGACAGACTGAAATCCGAGCGCACGTCGTAGAGCTCCCAGGAGTCGCTCTCCAGCGAGTTGCGCGGCTTGGGTTCCCAAGGTGCTTTGTGAATGGTGCGAGCGTACCACCCGTCGTGATAGATGGCGCGATTGCCAGCAATCTCGAAGTACTGCGTGGTGTGCTGCTCCTTCGCGGCTGGATTGTCGAACGAGTAGCGCAGGCTTTTGCCCTGCATCGGAATCTGTTTGGTCCCGTTCACCTGAGTCGGCTCGGGTAAACCGGCGGCCTCAAGGATGGTCGGCGCGATGTCAATCACATGGCCGAACTGTGAGCGGATCTCGTTCTTCGCCTTTATGCTCTTCGGCCAGTGAACGACCATGCCATTGCGAGTGCCGCCAAAATCGGAAGCAACTTGTTTCATCCAGCCGAACGGCGCGTTGAGCGCCACCGACCAGCCTGCCGCCATGTGCGGATAGGTCTCCGGAGAACCCCACTTGTCGATGTGCTTCAGCATGTCTGGGACGTTCTCAGGTACACCGTTGAAATAGGTGTACTCGTTGAACATGCCGTTCTCGCCGCCTTCTCCGCTCGTCCCGTTGTCGCCGGCGATGTAGAAGATCAGCGTGTTGTCGAGCTCGCCCGTCGCTTCGATCGCTTTGACAAGCCTGCCGATCTGGTGATCCGTATAGTCCAAGAACGCCGCGAATACCTCAGCTTGATGCGTAAAAAGCCGACGTTCGTCGTTGGAAAGCGTGCTCCAATCCTTAATCGCGTCCGGCTTCTTGGCGAGCTTGGTGCCTGGTGGGACAATGCCCATCTCAAGCTGTCGGGCGAGCGTCTCCTCCCGCAGCTTATCCCAACCCATGTCGAACTTGCCCTGCCACTTTGCGATCCAGTCTTTCGGCACGTGATGCGGCGCGTGGGTGGCACCAGGCGCGAAATAGACGAAGAAGGGCTTTTGTGGGGTGAGCGCCTTTTGATATTGGACCCACGCCACCGCCTTGTCCGTCATATCGGCCATGAAATGGTAGTTAGGGTCGTTGGGCAGCTCGACCTGAGCATCGCCGTCATAGAGGTAGGGCGCCCACTGGTTCGTCTCGCCGCCAATAAAGCCGTAGAACTTGTCGAAGCCCTGTCGCGTCGGCCAGCGATCGAAAGGCCCCGAAACGCTGGCCTCCCACGCGGCTGTCTCGTGCCATTTGCCGAACGCAGCCGTGCTGTAGCCGTTCAACCTCAGCATTTCGGCCACGGGCGCAGTGGAATTCGGAATGGATCCCGTCGCGCCTGGAAAACCGGTTGCCAACTCGGTGATGAAGCCCATGTTGACCATGTGATGATTGCGGCCGGACTTCAGTGCGGCGCGCGTCGGTGAGCACAGCGCGGTCGTGTGAAAGTTGGTGTAGCGCAATCCTTGCTTGGCGAGACCATCGAGCGTCGGAGTAGCAATCGGCCCGCCAAACGTGCTTGGAGCACCGAATCCCAGATCATCGATGAGAATGATCACGACGTTGGGTGCGCCCGCGGGCGCCTTGACGTCGAAGCGCGGAGGCGCCGTTGCGTTGCGCGCATCTAGCTCCGTATAGGTCGGCCGCGTCGGCTCAGCGATCGGCAGAACGGTACGATCGAACTTGTCTGTCCCCTGCTGAGCGTAAACGGGAACGCCGAACGCCGATAAGAGGAGTGTGGCAGTGAGAGGGACGATGCGCTTAAAGACCGACATGGCGAACTCTCCTCACTCGTATGTGACGCATAGCAGCTGCCTTGTTGCTCCGGATTTCATTGACGCAGATCAACGACCGGAGAGGATTACGAACAGCCTATGAGTCTCCTTATGTTTCTAACGCTTAGTCCTTCATGCGCTCGATGGCTTTGACCATCTGTTGGAACTGTTGGTTTTGAGGCTCAAGTTTTTGCAGCAGCTCTGCGTGATCCAGCGCTTCAGAAAGTTCACCGGCTTGCATCTCATACAGGGCAAGCGAGGCGAGGATGTTCCGATCGTAGGGATGACGGGTGAGAGCGGCTCGAAGCAGCGTAAGCGCCTCGGCAGGGTTGCCTATATCGTGGATGGCAACAGCGGCAACATACGAGAAGCGTGCTTGATCTGGCGCCAGATTTGCTGCTTCGACGAGCCTGTCGACTGCTTCTTGCACGCGCCGTTGGCGCACCAGCGACAACCCTAGCGCGTGCATGAGGTCTGCCGACTTCGGGTTTTTTTGGAGTGCCAACCGCAACGCATGCTCGGCGGCATCCTCTTGCCCACGTGTGCGTCGCAGTTCGGCAAGCGTTATGGGGGCTGCAATGAAAGTCGGCTCGATCATGATGGCCGCTAATAGGGCAGACTCAGCCTGGTCGAACTGGCCCCGCGCAAAATAGAGATTGGCAAGATTGACCTGCGATTCGGGTCGTTCCGCGTTGAAAAGCTCGGCCTCGATGTACTCCTTGAGAGCGGTCTCGAAATAAGCATGGTCGTCCGGAGTCAGGTGCTGCTCGTCCGGCCCAGCGAGTGATCGCGCGACATCCATCCGCACCAGACGCGCGTCGTCCCGCAACAGCGGAATAAGATGTGAGCGCCGAATTTCCGGCGGCGCACCAGCGATCACACCGACCGCCGCCGCCCGAACGCCCACATCGGCACTCCGCAGGGACTTGATCGCGACTTCCAGCGTCTGGGGAGACGGGAATTGCTCGAGCCGGGCAACCGTGCTCGCTCGCGCGATTGGTGGGAGCGTGTCATCCTCGGCGATGCGCCGCAGCGCGGCCTGGGCCTCGGGGGCGGCGTGGTCGCCAAGATCGAAAGCCTCGGCGAAGCTCTGATAGCCGGGCTTCGGAGAGGGGTACCAGCTCCTGATTACATCCGTGGCCCACAACGCGGTTTTGTCGGAGTGGCACTGATTGCAGGCGTTCGGCGTACCAAGCTGGCTTGTCCGATCGGGACGGGGGATGCGTATCGAGTGATCGTGGCGAGGATCGACGACCATATATGTCGTCGTTGGCATATGGCAGGAGGCGCATGCCGCTCCCTCTGAACCTGACGTATGATGGTGATGGGAGGGTGTATCGAATGTCTCGGACGCGTGGCATTGTGCGCAGACTGCGTTGCCCGAAGCGCGAAGCTTCCCCGTGTGCGGGTTGTGACAATCAGAGCAGGTTACGCCCGCAGCATGCATACGGCTCTGCAGGAACGAGGCGTACGTATACACCTCTTCACGTTGCTGACCGTCGACATGATAAAGGCCCGGCTCGAGGGTGAACGGGCGAAAGGCATCGAGAAAGCGGCGGGTCTCAGCGAAGTCATCCGAAACTTGCTGCCGCCTGGCGTGGCACGTTGCACACGTCTCGATCTCGTTGTTGGTCTTGCGGGTCTCAGAGCGCGCGGCCGTCCCACTCGCGGTCATCGTCCACACGATCCCTTTTCGCTCGTTCAGTCTTGCGGCAAAGCCCTTGCCTGGACCGTCGAACTTCTGCCAGTCACCCGTCTTTGCGGCCCACGCGATGTGACGCGAAGCTGGCCCATGGCAGGCTTCGCAGCCGATGCTGACCTCAGACCATGTTGTGTCAAAAGCGTCGGCAGTGACGTCGTAACCCTTCTTGACATTTGTCGAGTGACAGAAGGCACACTGGTAATTCCAGTTCTGGTCGATCCCCGTCCAGTGGAGAGGATCTCCGGCCTTTAGGTTGCGATCGGGATAAAGATGAAACCAGCGCTGGCCACCCTCTTCCTTCGGGCGTGCGTCCCAGGCAATGCCGAGCGCCTGCAGCCTGCCCTTGGGCAACTCGATCAGATACTGCTGCAGGGGTGAGACGCCAAATGTGTAGCGGATCTCAAAGTCGGAGAGCTTTCCGTTAGGCCCGTCGGTGCGAATCCAGAATTTCCCATCCTTCTTGAAAAAAGTGCTCTCGACACCGTCCTTGACGAAGGTATCACCATCAAAATTTCCCAGGATAGTCCGGTCACTCGCCGTTTGCATGGCGATCGCGTGCTGAGACGCAAGCCAGTCGCCGTGCTCGGAAGCGTGACACGTTGCGCATCGCTCCGAACCAACGAAACTGCTTGTGGCGGTCGACCGAGACTGCTCGTATTTCTCTAGTGCCCGCGAGTTCGAGCTCGCGCTCCACAGGCCCACCAGCAGGAAGATCGCCAGATTAGCCGAGGCAAGCCAACCGATCGTTCCTACAGCTTTGCGTCTTGAAGCGTCGATCGATGCCACATCGTCCATCGCTACGCGCGCTTGCCTTTGGCACACTCAAAGAGCGTAAGAGATCATGATCGCTACTTCCATCTCGAAATGCTCCGCGGCGGGTACCGAAAAAGTCGACGAGTATCCTTCCGCCCGAGGGCCGACATTTTGAAGGGAAAGCGGTCCTTCGCTAGAACAATACGCTCTGACGCTGCCTGTCTAGGTTCGAATCCTAGTCCCCCAGCCACGCAACTCGTTGAAATCGAGCGTTTTTCTTCGTCTCCGCACTCTGCGGAATTGCGCCGATATGTCCGCGGGTTATGGGCCTCGACATCGCAGCGAAGCCGAACAGAGACAGCGAACGCCACCGTTTCGGGAGTCGCGCGGGATAACGTCTCAAGTGCCGTCAATCGGGGCGGGCGGATTGGGAACTCTTCGCGAACCGTGGGCGCGGTTTTGGTCAGGTGAGACCCAGGAAAGCGCGCTGCCCCGGCCAATCGAGCGGCAGTCCCCGGGACGTGCGCAGCAGCCGCTTCACGCTGAGTTCGGGTGGCTGCTGTCCGGCCAGGATGTTCCCGATGATGTCGGGCGCCAGATAGGACAGGCGCATGAGCGCCGTCAGCCGCCCCTTGCACTTCGTCGTGCGCTCCGTGATCTCGTTCAGCGTCTCGTCGGTATCGGCCAGCAGCTTCTCCCGGGCGGCAACGGCCTCCTTCAGAACGTCGACCAAGCTTGCGTCGCTCGCGGCTTGATGCAGGTTCCCAATGACCATGCGCTTGCCCTGACCGGACCGCCGCAGTTCGGCGACTACCGACAGATCTATCGTCCGGTCGGCGTCATGCCCGGACGCGGTCGACGCACCGAGCACGTGCGCCAGTCGGCCTGCTCCAATTGTGACATCGACCCGATCGGTCAGAAGCGTCACCCGGGTCACGACGCTGCGCAATAGCCCCTTCATCTCCTCGGGTGGGATCCCGATCCAGCCTTTGCTGAGCTGGGCGGCACGTTCGAGCACGCCATGTAGCTCGGGCGCATCGAGTGCCAGCGGAGCAAGGGCGCGGCCGACCGCATTCTGCGACTCCAAGAGATCCCGGATTTGAACGAGCACGAGGCTTTCCACCTCGCTGGCCGGGACGCGCATCGTGCCCGCTCCCGGCTTTCCGCGGTCGAGCAGTGACGCCGAAATGTAGTACCGGTACCGTCGACCGCTCTTGTTGGCGTGCGTCGGCGTCATGCGATTGCCGTCACCATCGAAGATGAGGCCGGACAGCAGGCTCGGTGCCTTGGCCCCGACGGCCAATTCGCGCGCCTTGCGGTTGGCGGACAGCTTCTCCTGGACGACACGCCACAGATCGGCATCCACGAGGGCCTCGTGCTGGCCGGGATAGACGCGCCCCTTGTGCTCAACCTCGCCATGATAGAGGTGGTTCTGCAGGATCAGGTACAGGATGCCGCGCGAGAACGGCCGGCCTCCGGCGAGGCGACCACCGGTGCCCTCGCGCTGCTTGCTGCGGATGCCTTGCCGGTCGAGTTCCTCCTGGAGAAGGGTGACGGAGCCGAGGTCGGCATAACGTCGAAAGATCATCCTTACCGTCTTGGCCTCGGCCTCATTGATGACCAGCTTCCGGTCCCTGGCGTCGTAGCCGAGCGGGACGTTGCCGCCCATCCACATGCCCTTGGCCTTGGACGCAGCGATCTTGTCGCGGATGCGTTCGCCCGCAATCTCACGCTCGAACTGCGCGAACGAGAGCAGCATGTTGAGCGTCAGCCGGCCCATCGAGGTGGTCGTGTTAAACTGCTGCGTCACAGAGACGAACGAGGCGCCGTGTGCATCGAGCACGTCGACGATCTTGGCGAAATCGGCCAACGAACGCGTCAGCCGGTCGACCTTGTAGACAACGACGATCTGCACCTTGCCGGATTTGATGTCGGTGAGCAGCCGCCTGAGCGCAGGACGCTCCAGGGTTCCGCCGGACAGCCCGCCGTCATCATAGAGGTCGCGCACGGCGCTCCACCCGGCATGCTTCTGGCTGGTGATGTAGGCCGCGCAGGCTTCGCGCTGTGCATCGAGCGAGTTGAACTCCTTCTCGAGCCCCTCCTCTGAGGATTTGCGGGTGTAGATGGCGCAAGCGACGCGGGTCATCCGAGCCACCTCCGAGACCGCTGCAGTTGCTCGAAGGACGTTTCCAGCAGCCCGATTATGCAATCGCACGATTGGCTGGCCGCCGATCGAGTTGCCTCAGCCATCGGCGCGTTCTCCATTGAGGCCAAAAAACCGTGGCCCGGACCAATGTGCGCCGGTGATTTGGCGCGCGACGACCGAGAGCGACCGGTAGCGCTGACCGCGCCATTCGACGCCATCGGAGAGGATAACGACCGTGTGCGTGACACCATGCCATTCGCGCACGAGACGCGTCCCCGGCTTGAACGACGGCCGTGATCGGCGCTTCTTGGCCGGGGACGCATCTGTGGAAGCGGAGGTCTGCAACTTGCGGAGGATGGCTTTCGACAAGCCGCCGAACGCGGTCTCTTGCATCTTGTACGTGATCCCGCGCAACAGGATGTCCCTGCTCAGTCGCTTTGGCGGCGGCGTCTGATGAAGACGCCGCCATTCCTCGCGCAATCGATCGAGCCCAAGGCTCTCGAGCCGGATGATCTCCGCCGAGATATCGAGGTTCGGCTTAGCCATGTCAGCGTCCCCGACGCGTCGCGATCCGGTATCGGCGAACATCGCCTTCGGCCTTGGACGACGTCAGTGCGAGCCCCATCTTCTTTTTCACCG
>CAZYXX010000016.1:0-20213 GCA_964651805.1 uncultured Hyphomicrobium sp.
ATTTGGCAAGGGTACTTCCCGGTGTCGAAAGCGACCAAAAAGTAGCACTTCCCGGCCGAGACGCGTCATACCTCCCTCCAGATACGTTCGTCGTTGGGACTGCCAATAGCTACCTCGAAGAGAGTTCTCGCCTTCCGCTGAGCGGCCCAGTGCTGAGACGAGCCCACCTTATCGAAATGCCGAACGCATTGAGCGAACTTCTTTCTGAAGGCGAGGCCGAGCAGCAGTTTCTCCAGGCTCTGGTTTCGTTAACTCGCCAATCGGCAGAACGAATTGCCGACCGGTCCTCGACTCGTGGGGAGAGCTTTCTTGATGAGGACCGCAAAGCTCGACTTCAGGCTTTCATCGATGACACAGACACTATAGCCCCTCCAATTCGCACGATACTGTTTGACATTGCGCGTGGACTAGCCGAAGACCCCACAACCGCATTGACGTTCGGGGTTCTGCAGGATGTTGCTGATTATATTCTAATGTCATCGCCAAGCATGGCCACGCTAGATGAGGCACTGATACAGAAAGTGTTGCCCCAACTTCGGGGGCCGGTGACGGTGGCTGAGTCTCTACATGAGAGCCTGGCCGACCGTGCGAACGACATACCCCGGACGCTCGCCTACCTGACGCGGCTCATTGAACGAGCCGACACAGTGTCCGGCGAGATTCAGCCGCTGGCCTGAGCTGTGCAGAACAAGTCTGACACGCTGGCGAGAACATGTGCGCGAAGCTGGTCGGTCCGGTCGAATGGCACAGGCCGAATTGGAATTACACGAATACGCCGCGCTCTCCCCTCGACTGTTAGCGGCTTGGAAAACGGCGTTAGAATCCCGGACCGAGTAATTCCGAAGGCGTCGTGATATACCTGCATTTCGCGAACATCTGAATTCAGGTCCCCATCGTCCCCGTAGTCCTTGAACTTTGCATCCAGGACTAGAACGCCGCGACTGCGGCTAACGATAACGATATCAGGGCGTCCGCGGTCGGGAAGCAACGACCCGTCTCGCCAGGAACGCAAAACCGATGCTGGCGGATGGACGTCGTAGTAGAGGGAGGCGTCGTCGCCGATGAAAGAAGCCTTGTTCACGCGGTGCACAATTGTGCGTCCAACCGGTGTAAGGTTGAGAGCATCGGCCAACACATACGCAGCGAACACTTGAAACAGACGCGGTGCCCCTTCAAGAATCGTCCTAAAATCATCATCGGCCGGCTCAAAAGACCGAAGGTGTAAGTACTCGTGCAAAATATCGAACGCGGTTGAGTAGCGGCGGTCTTGGTGCTGAAGCGGCGTTTTCGCAATGCGAAGGACCGACCTATCCCGCACAATCTGCGTGGGCCGCCAAGGGGGCTTTGCCATCATTGACCGCAAGTCGCGTTCATGTTCCTCAATTTGGCCCTTGTAACTGCCGAGCCGCCCCGTTGAGCGAAGCGACGCAATCTCGGCGAGAAGTATTTGAATGAACTTCTTGATTTGTCGATGTTCATGCGTATCGCGTTGCTGCTGGGCGTGGAGCTCGATAACAAACTCCGGCGTATATTGGCGCTCTGCAATGGTGATTAGACCGGGGGTTCGCCGTTGAAGGACGCGTCGGTCCTCCCGAATCAGGCGTCGCGTAGCGTTAACGGCTACGCGGCGTCCGAACGGACTTTTCATTTGGGAGAACTGCAGCGGCATTGTTGGACGAGCCGTAATCGCCGCAAGGCATGACATCAACTGCGACAAGCGTTCGGTCATCCACCCGAGAACGACGCCAGGCACGCGTTCATTCTCGCTCCCGAGGGCTCCGAAAGGAAAAAGGTGTTCCGGAAGCTGGGCAAGCCCCGGAACGAATTCCATCATTTCACGAATCAGCGGCAATCGGCGGCTCGCCCGCTGCGTGCAAAAGGCGAAGGCCAGCGGCGTCCGGTCGCCCCGTTGGTAAGCGGTGATTTCGTGGTATGCTGCGTCCCCGACAAGGAGGACCTCTCCGATGAAGTTTCCGTTCCCTAAGGGCTGCAAGGCCCGGCCGTCGAGACGGGGAAGGCGACGTTCGTTCGGAGCGTCGACAACCACGTAGCCGGAGAGGTCCGGAAGGTCCTGCCGCAGACGCCCCGGCTGAAGTGCAAACACGCCGGAGCGAGTGCGGACGCTGACAGTTGGGGCGGTCGAACCGTAGACGGGCAGGCCAGTATGGTTCGGCGGTTCGCTCATCGCAGTCCGAAGCGTAGCGGAGAGTGACGTTGGCGGACAGAATGACAGTCGAGCAACGGTCGCGGTGTATGTCGCGAGTGCGAGGCAAAGACACAGTGCCTGAGCGAACGGTTCGTTCGCTTGTGCATCGCATGGGATATCGCTTTCGGCTTTATGTGCGGCATCTACCGGGAACTCCTGACCTTACTTTCGCCAGCCATCGCAAGGTCGTATTCGTGCATGGATGTTTTTGGCACCATCATAAAGCTTGCTCGAAGGGCATGGTCCCGAAGAGCCGCGTCCGGTACTGGACGGAAAAACTCAAACGGAACCGCTCGCGAGACCAACAAACACAACGAAAACTCCGACGCCTCGGCTGGAAAGTCCTCATCGTATGGGAATGCGAGACTCGGGATTCTGATTCCCTGAGACGCAAACTTCACGAGTTCCTGGCGTTCGTTCCAACGTGACACCCGCGTTGCTCCAGTGCTGCCGAGCATCGAAAGAATGCGAAGCCAGTGCAGTAGGTGCCGTCGCCATTCCGTACCAGCCCTAAAGGCGTTCGAGTTTACTCGAACGAAAGTCGAAAGTCGGCCCCGTAGCCAAGAGTTCGTTGAACCAGTTCACGGGCAGGCCCCCAAGAGTCGGGGGCGTCGCTCGTGACCCTGAACTGCGGCCCGATTCTCTCGGCGAAGACGATAAGAGCCGCCTTCACGAAGAGGTCGTACGGCAGGTGCTCGGTCTTGCAGTGGCAGTAAAACTCGTCGTTTCCACGTCGGTCGAATTGAACGGCGGCTATCTCGAACGGCTCGCATGAGGCCGGGTGCTTACCGTTGAACACGATTTGGTCGTCGCGGAGCAGGGGCTCTCCAAATCCCTCGAAGCCTCCGAGTTCGGCAGCGACCGACTCAAACACGACGCGACAATCACCCACCGCCTGCTTGAACGCGGCGGCAGGAAGCTCGGTCGGTCGTTGCCAGTGGTGAGTCAGTCCCATTAAGTCATCCTCGCATGTTCGGTCGTGCTGAGCCACACCGCGATTTGAGTGTGGCTAGCGCCTCGGCCGGAGCCACCCTCCAGCGTCCAGCCATGGCGGTTGCGTCGTTGGTCACACGCTTCGTCAAATTGATATCCTCTCAACGATGTTCCGTGTAAGCTGCTTCTTCCGCCGGTCATACAACTGCGTGGTGCGCGGGTCCGCGTGACCTGCGAGATATTGAACATCCTCCAGCGGCACGCCCTGGTCAAGCAAGTCGGTAATGGTCGTGGTCCGGAAGGAATGGCAGGTGAGCCGGTCGGCCGGCAGGCCCGCATCGGCAAACCTCCGCTTCACCATGCGCAGCACGTCATTTTCGCTCATCGCAGCCTCGCTAAGCTCGCCTGTTCGTCCGATGGCGGTTCGGAAGAGGGGAGCATCCTTTTCGCGGCCACCCCCGGCGGCGGACAGGTAATCTCGAACGAATCCGTCGAGGTCGTGCCTCGCGGGAATGTCGCGAACCTTGCCCCCTTTCTCATCGAATCGGAACACGGATTGACGACCATCGGAGTAATAATCGCCGGTGCGTAGCTTCGCAACCGCGCCAGCTCGGACCGCGGTGTAGACCATGATAGCGATGATGGCCCGGTCTCTGAGGCCGACCAGCGTTCGCGTGTCGATGCGCGCGAGCACGGCGCGGGTTTGCTGGACCGTCAGCGCCGGCGTCTTGCCCTCGCGGACGCTGAGTCGGGGGCCGCGCACCGACAGGGACGGATTGAGAACCACGGCATGCCGCTCGACGAGCTTGTCAAAGAACTTGCGGATGCCCGCAAGGTGGAGCTTCCTCGTCGGCTTCGACGCCGGCCGGTAGCGCGGCGGTTCGCCGCGCCGGCCTTTGACCTCGGCCTGGAGCCGCTTGAGATAGTCGCTGACGATGCCGGGCGTGACTTCCGGCAGTGAGACTTCAAGCGCTTGGCAGTGTTCAAGGAACCGATGGACGGCGTGGCGGTACGCTCGCTCCGTGTGCGAGTTCTCCTCGCCAGCGAAGAACTCATCGTACGCATATCGCGCATTATTGCCGCCCATGCGAACAATCGCCGGCGGTTCGTGCGGACCGGCAGTCGGCGTGACACGGGCATGTCGGGGTATGAGTGCGGTCGTCATGGGCGAACACCGTGCTGATTCGGCTGGGAACAGGCAGGCTGCCGACTCCCCTTTTCCGCCGAGTTGTGCATGATAACGTCTTGTATCATGCGCTAACGGTCGTAGAAAGGGGCGATTGTCCGGCCGCCTCGTGCGGCCGGCTAGTTCTAACCAGTGAGCCTGTGTTTACCGGCTGGAAGCCGGCTTTGGCCACGCACCCTCCCTTCGTCAGACGGACCGGGCCAGCTCGAGAAACCGCTTCACGGCGACCGTCGCTTCGACCTCGCAACCCTCACACCACTCACAGAACTCGGCCAGGTCCACCCGGCGATTGCCGGTTTCGCAATTGTAAATCCATGACTGCGGGCGTCTGAGCCGCTTGCCGAGTTCGCGCTGCGTGAGCTCGGCCTCTTCCCGAAGGGTGCGAAGCAGCGCCGGCAGGCGGCGATAGCGACGCGCGTGCTGTGCCTTCATCGCCATGCCGTAAGCATGCCGCAAGTTCGCCTTGACACGGGTTCCGTGTCAGCCGACAATTCGCAGCGTCGTAAGGGCAGTTTCATGTGCATCAACCCAGCACGGTCCTGTGACGGAGCTTTCGAGCCGCAACTTCGGGCTCGCCATCGCGTACTTCATTCCCGGTTTCGTGGCGCTCTGGGGCCTCTCGGAGGCCTGTGCCCCGGTCGAAAACTGGCTGACGGGCGGTCCGACAGGCGCTCCGACACTCGGGGGCGTGGCGCTCGCATCCTTCGCCTCCATCGCGCTCGGCATGACGGTGAGCGCGGTCCGCTGGGCCAGCATCGACCAGCTTCATCATCGGACCGGACTTCGCCCGCCGCGGCTCGATTTCCGAAAGCTCCCGGACCGGCTCGACGCCTTCTACGCCTTGGTCGAGAACCATTATCGCTACTACCAGTTCTATTCGAACATGGCCGTCGCGACCGCGTTCGCGGCGATTGTGATGCTTGTGGACGGCGCGCGCTGGCCCGCGTGGGTCGGTGTAGCCGTCCTGGTGCTGGAGGCCATATTTCTGGCCAGTTCACGCGACGCCCTCAGAAGGTACTACGAGCGCTCCTCGATGCTTCTGGGCGAGCGGGAAAGAAAGGTGCTGCATGACGAACGGGTTCCATCCAGAAAGCTCGCACGAAGCCAAGGCGCCGAAGAAATCAGCCAAACGCGAGGCGACCCCCAAAGTGCGGGCGGCGACGGACCGCAAGCCGTCTCCGAAGCGTCGGACGGCGAGGACTTGAACCGCCCCTGAACTCTCGGTAGGGAAAGGCCGCTCAGCAAGCGGCCTTTTCCTTTTGACGTGAAACGATGTGCTTCGCCGATTTCCGCCGCCTCAGGCCGACTCGCAAGCCGCGAGCGCGTTGTTGGTTCGCGTCCCCAAAAAAGAAGCCGGTCGTATCGACCGGCTTCAACGGGCGCGAACTCATGCGTTCTCTGGCTCGCGCAGAATGGCGGCCAGAATCTCGGCGGCGGTCTTCTGCACGCTGTCCAGCGACTCGGCGAGCGTCGCCTGGTCGCCGTTGTACAGTCGGATGTAGTCCGCCGCGGCCGTCCCGGTCTCCAGTCCGATGGCCTGGCAGACCACGAAGGCGACGGCCTCGGCTTCGGTCTCCCGTATGGTCTTCGTCGTGCTGTTGCGGCGCTCGGTCCGGTGGAGGAGCTCGTGCGCCAACTCGTGCACGAGCACCGAGAATTCCTCGGCCGGCGCCAGCGCGCACAGCAGTTCGATGCGGCCGCCGTGCGAGCGGCCCATCGCGCCGGCCAGAGTCTCCGCGTACTCCAGCGCGATGCCCTTCTCGGCGACCAGCGCCTTGAGCCGGTCGGTGTGGCCGTTCGGATTTCCGGCGACGCGGGCGAACTCGGGCAGCGGCTCGCCGTCGGTCTGCGACACGTCGAAGACGTAGACGGCTTTGAAACGCAGGAGCTTCTGCGTTTCGTCGCCGTCCGCGGCGGCCTCCTCCTTCCGCGTAATCAGCATCGGCGCGATGATGACGATGCCGTGCTCGCCCTTCCTGACGAAGCGACCGAGCGTCCGCCACGTCTGGAAGCCCGCGACGTGCGTGGCGTCGGGCTTCTGCGAGAGGATGAGCAGCACGTTGCCCCACGAGTACGTGTGGAAGCGGCTCATGGCAGCGAGATACCGCCGCAGGGCGTCGCTCTGGCCGCGTTCGAGCGCCGTGGTGAGTTGAGTGAGTGCGTCTTCGGCGAGTTTCTTGGCTTGCTCGGCTTTCATGATTCTGGCTCCTTTCGTTTGAGCGAAGGGGTTCCGTCCCTTCATTCGCAGCCGGGGGACGGACCCCAAGCCGAAAGGAGCCGGGCGAGCCGGGATGCGGGTGGCGCCCGGAGCGACGAAGCAGCGGGCGTGCCGGACAGGGAGGTCCGGTCGCGACCGATGCGTCGTGAAGGGTGTGGAGCAGAGCGGAAAGCCCGCGACCCGGAGTCGCCGTTGAATGCCGAGCGAGCGGGAACGGGCCGGGGCGGTCACGGTTCGACCACGGGAACAGAAATAAAGACGCCCAGGCGTGATAATCGCCTAGGCGCCCGCCGCTTCCGCGCTACAATGTGGAGGTCAGCTTGTTTTTTCGCTCGCGTCCGCCCCGAGTCAAAACAACGGCGGAGAGAAGGTCGTCCGAGTCTACTTCGGCTGCTTGCCTGAGCATCGGATAAGCCGGTGCTGAGAACAAACAACTGGAGGAGGCCTATGGACAGCGAGACCTTTGGGCTCGAATGCCGTCAGGCGTTCGCGCCCTTTTTTATGGCGCGAGCATGCCGAGTTCGACCAGCACGTCCCCGAGCTCAATCAGGTCGCGCTGGGCCTGAATCAGTTCATCGCGCTGCGCGGGACTCAGGTCGGCGACACGATTGGGGTAGCCCCAACGCGCGCGAAGCCTGTCGCCGTGCTCGTCCTTGCCATGAAGGGTGTACGCGCCGCCGCCGTTCCCGACATCAAGGAGCTTCTGGACGCCGTCCGGCGTCAATTGGAGCGCGCCGTGGGCACGCAGCGCCGCGAGCGAAACTGGTCCCTTGGTCAGCCACGCGCCGCGGGCCACGCCCGGCTGTGCGTAACCGACGCCGGTGAACGGAGCGAGCCGGCTCTTCACCTGCGGCTCCTGGCAGCGCTGTTTCAGTTTCTCGCGCTCGATGGCGGTCCGTTCATTTTCGCGGGCCTTCTCGCGCGCGAAGTCCTCCTTGAGCTGGGCGACCTCGGCGTCTTTGCGTAACCGCTCGATTTCCGCCAGAGCAGCGGTGTAGCGCATTTCGTCCGCCGCGGCGCGCTGCCGGTCGGTCAGGTCGCGTTGCCGCAGGATTTGCTCATGCTCCAGCTTGAGTGTCGCGTTTCGACTTCTGGCTTCGCTCAGCAATCGGTCGGCTTCCGACTTCGCGCGCTCCAGTTCGGCTACGGTCGCGGCATCTAGGAGTATTTGTCGGGTTTGTTCGATTGTGGACGTTGCTACGAGGTCGAACACCTCAGCTCGAACTCGTAGCTGCGCTGCGATAAAGGCGTTGGATTTCTCGCGGAATGTTCTGAGCTTCGTCAGGTCGTCCACCTTAGGCGCATTCTCGATGGTGTCGGCCAGTAGCGCCTCCTTCTCCCGCACGCGGCCCAGTCGGTCGGCCACCCAGAATAAGAACTGGTCGGTCTCACGAAACTGCGCGTCGCTGGGCGGTGGATTGATGGTCCCTGATTGCAGCGCCTTCTCCGCGGCCGCGATGCTCCGCGCGAGGTCCTCCTGCCGCTCAGTGATTTCCGCCGTGGTGACAGGCGGCGAACGCAGGAGTTCCGCGATGACTTGGTAGGAGACCCCGTTGGTAGCCAGACGCTTCCCGATGTCGTTGGTTTGAATCTCCTCCAGTTGCTTCTCCAGGGCGCGCGTGGCCTCATGCAGCTGGCTCATCTGCTCGAAGGCGTCGCGAGCATTCGACGCAAACCGCTCCCAAAGCCGACGGTGTTCGGCAGCGACAACCTGCTGCTGCTCGCGCTGCCGCTCCCGCGCTTCCGCTTCGATGCGAACCTGCTCGGGCGTGCGTGCGTTCTGGGCGGCGACTCCGCCAGCCAGAATGAAGCCGCACATCATCGTGACACCCATCATCCGGTAGGGCCTCATGGTTGTTCCTTTCTCCGCGCGTCAGCCGCGTTGCGGGCGAGTTCGACCGCGGTGGCCTGAACGATTTCCAGCACGTGCCGGAAATTGGACTCTTGCGCTTCCAACTCGGCAAGCCGCCGCTGCACCGCTTGCAGCCGGCTCTTGAGCTCACCGAACGGAATGTCTGCTCGCTTCAGCGCCGCGGCATGGTCGGCCGTCCAGCGCTCATCTACCCAGGCCGATTGAAGCTCAGCCCACGCCTCCCGCGCCGTCTTGTGCCGCAAGAGCGCTGCGTCGAGGGAGCGCGGCGCGCGGATGCCGGCGCGCGCTTCCTCCACAGAAACGCCGAACGTACCACGCAACTTGGCGTCGAGCGCACTCGCCAAAGTCCGGAGACGGGGAAGCTCGGCCTCAAGTTCCCCACGCAAGCGCCGGTGCTCCTCGGCGCGCCAGTCGCGCCAGTTGGCCAGCCCGTGCTGAAGCGCCAGAGCGCCCATGTAGACGGTCCCCAGGACAACCAGCGCCGCGGCCGATGCCCTCAACCCTCTCGCCACGGGGCGGGCTAAGGGAACGGCGGATTGTGAGCGAATTACATCGGCTATCACGTCTTCCAGCGTCGCATCCGGCGGGTCGTCGCCGGGGAGCCGAACGAAGTACACGTCGGCCGCGTTTTTCGCCTGGGCCAGCCGAATGCCAAACGGAAGGCAGAATCGCTCGTAGAGCGCATACTCGCTTGGCTTGATATGCACGGAGCGCTTGGTTTCGTGGTGATTCAGGATTTCGCGGAGCAATGCTGCGTTGCATTCGACGCGCAGGCACTCATAGGCCCTCCAAATATCGGCGGGAACGCGGTTCGGTTCGCCGCCGTGCGCGGCCACATGGCGGCTCCATGCGACCTCAATCTCCTGCGTCCGTGCGTTGCGGCGGACGCCAAGCGTATCGAACGGGTCTCGCCAGTCGTGCGACATCGCACACCTCCTTGGCAGGTCAGAAATTTTCAGAAAATCCGCCGTCAACGAGCCGCGGCCGCTTCGGCGCGGCTACAATCTAGACGTTGTTTGACATTGTTTTTTTCTCTCCGTCGTCCCTGTGACTTCGGAAAGTCGTCTCGTCCGCCTCCTGGTTGGACCACTCCGGTACCGACGTGCCGTCGGCACCTGAGTCGTTAACCGCGGCAAGGTCGTTCTGACCGGCCGTACTCAATGATGGAGGCAATATGCTGAACAAGAAGCGAGACAAGAAGGGTTGGACTCCGAAGTACGTCTTCGTGGTCAAGGAACCCTCGCACTTCACCCGGCTGCTCGACCGGATGAAGATGTTGGCCATTGGTGGTCCGGCGCTCCACGTGCTCATCGTGAAGCTCCCCGTGCTACTGGGCTATTAGTCGAGCCGGAGCCCTTCCCTTTCGGGGAGGGCTCCACCTCTTTCGCCGTTCCATCCCGAATTGCGTATTCGTTCCCAATGGCCATGTCGATGTTCTCATCAAGCGAAGGCGCTCGTCAATTCAATTGCATGTCAGCCTGCCGCGGCGGCGAAGGCGTCTTTCAAGTCCTCATCGGTTCGGCCGGTTCCCGGACTCTTCGGCTTGCGGGGCGGTCCCTTGCGTTTCGGCGCTTCGGGTTCGTCGCCTGGTTCGTCATCTTCCGGAGGCGCTTTCGGCCATGTGCCTGCACTCATCTCGTCCACCGCCGCCTTCCGCAGCGGAAAGAGCCCTTCGACCGCCGTTGGCACGCCGCCGAGCGGCGTGACCGAATCACCCGGTTCTTCCTTCACGTGAAGCAGGAACCAGCGCCCCGTTGAATGCACGCGGCGGACGGTCTCCGGGTCAAGCCGCGAGACGTACTCCTCGCGGCGCGTGCGCCCCGTCGAATCTGTCCAGCCGGTCGCCGTCCCCTGCCCGCAGTCCGTCGTAGACGACCAATTGCTGAAACCGCAGTGAACGCTGTGTGTGTGCGACTCAGAATTGAGAATCCGAATGCGCTCGCCTGCGACATTACGCAGCGACTCAAGCACGGTTGGGTGCTCAACATTGTAGAGCTGTGTAAAACCGCAGTTCCGAAACACGCGGGCGAAGAGGTCGCCCGACGACATGGTCTTCGGCAGCGACTCAGGCGCCTGGTGGGAAAGAATGACATGGATTCCGTTATCACGGGCCGTAGTGAGCCAGTCGACGAGCGGCTGACAGGCGAGCATGTGGAATTCATCGATGAACACGAACACCTTCGCCGGCGTGAGTCCCCCAATGCGCCGGCGTCGCTGCGCGAGATGCAGATTCAGCAAGGCGAAAGCGCTGAGCTGCCGCCCGAGCGGCTTGGTCATCGCGTCAATGTGCAGGTACATGAATCCCCGCTCCTCCAGAAGCCGGTCGAAGTCGAGCGTCGGCTTCTTCTCATCCCCAAGCTGCACGCGCTGGGACATTCCGAAGCTGTCGAGTTCTCGATAGAAGTGCACTGCATCGGGAATAGATTTAACGGCCCGCTTCAACTCGGCGAGAAAACTCTTGAGCGTGAACGCGCCGGCTGACTGACGGTTTTTGAGCAGTTTCACGACGGCGCGGAGCGCCGTGTGACGCTGCGTCGCGGTGAAGTAGTCGGAGCCGTAGCCCGGGTCGTAGACGAGCCCGAGAAATAGCATCATGGTTTCGACGATGAAGTGCGGGTCGTGGCTGCCGCGGAACCCCGCCAGCGGGTCAAGGCTCGCACTCGCGAACGTGGTGTTGGTCGTGAGGAACTGAAAGCGATTGCGGGTGTCGCCGAATTCAAACCGACTTCGCATGTTCGAGAGCATCTGGGTGAGCCGGGACAGATAGAGCGGCCCGCGGCCGTCAGGCTTAGCGTCAACCACGAGCACAGCCGGCGGCGGCTCATACTCCGTTCCGTTGTCATGGCCGAGCGTGAGGTGAAACAGAAGGTTCGCGATGGCCTGCGTCGATTTGCCGGAGCCGGTCGTGCCGAGAATGTAGCCGTGGAGCATAAGGGCGGCCCGGCTCATGAACACCGGAGCCGTCCCGCCGCCCTGGACGCCCATGAACACCTGATTGGAGAAAAGCCCGCGGCTGCGCCGCAAAAGGTCGAAGTAGACGAGATACTCATCCGCGCTGTCCGCCGGGAAGAGCTTCGCCGCGCGGACGCCCTGGAGTATCCGCCACGCTTCTTCCGGTGCGAGCGACCGCCACCACTCGTCCCGAAAAGTGGCCGGCGGAGCCGGCGTGAGGTCAACCTTTTTCGCGAAGTACCCGGTGGGTCCGCCGGCGACGACCTTCGGGGCCGGCATTGGTCCATGCTCACCGAGCCACTTCATCGTCTCCGGCGTCATGCTGAGAGGCGATGGTTTCTTCTTCCATCCGAACATTGCGAGGTCTCCTTGTGTATGGGGTACCCGAAAAGAAATCTGGCACGAGCTCCACGCTGCACTTCACGCGGGCCAGTAGCGGCACGCCTTCCGTGTCGAGCTCGGTCTTCCGCAGGGAGTCGAAGAGCGAACGTTTGCGGTCGGCGTGACTCACGAGCACGGCGAACACGTATCGCCGTTCGCGTACAAGCGATTCGCGGGCCGGGTCATCGAGTGCGGCTTCGATAGCGCTTTTGACGCTCGCGATAATGGAGCGGCGGGGAGTGCCCGGCATCGGGATGAACACGCGGTAAAGGCGATACTCTTCGCCCCGTTTCTCAACGCTGTGGTGCCCTGCCGGGCACTCGCTTTCGAAGAATGCTGTGAGGGCCGCCGCGGTGAGCCGACGCCGCGGGTACTCGCCCATACAGCAGAACCAGAGCAGCCCCAAATTTGTGACGAGCGACTGCATCCCCATTGGGCGAGCCCAATAGCTCGACAGCCCCAGGGCTTGGGCTCCTGGATGCGAAAGCTGGTAGTACGACCGGCTCCCGCTGAGTTGCCGGCGTGAGCAAAGCAGACCGGCCGCACAGAGGGCCGCCAGGTCCTTCCGCATGCCACGTCCGCCGAACAGTGTCGATTCCATGACCGAACGCAGGGACACTCGGTACGCCGCGATATGTTCGAGAATCCGGCGATGTCGGGGAGAGAGGCTCACACCGAGCCGTACCAATTCACCAGAATTCATATGGAAGCTCCTCGTTTCCGTCACAGAACTCGTGGAAATCGGCCAGCTTTGTGGCCGGGTACTGGCCCAGCACCTCGATGACGAGCCGTCCGCCGCGCGACGCGACCATCGCGTCGGGCAGCGGCGCGTTGTCCCCGAATCCGCGCGCCAGGAGCTCGGCTTCGGCGAGCCAGTGCCGGGCTGCTTCGGGTCGCGTCCGTTGGAACAGCAGATAGACCTCGGCCAGGCGTACGTCGTGCGAGACCTCGCTGGGCCGCGCCGGATGGGGCGGCCGGCACCCGCGAGCCTCGGCCGCCGGGGGAGTGATTTCAATGACGGTCGCCCGCCGGGATGGGAGCGACCAGCGACGGCGGAGCAATGCCGCGAGCTTGGTAGGCGACGGACCGGGCAGTCCTGGTTCCCACCGAAAGGTCGGTTGGACCGGTGCCACGGGTTCCTGAATGGCGACGGCCGACAGCGTGACGAGTCCGCGCTTGGCAAGGCGCTGAAGCGCCGCCCGGACTCCCACCCGTTTGTCCACCCGGCCGAGCGACCAAAGTGTCGCCACCTGCTCCAAGGTCAGCAGCCGAACCTTTGAAGCGAGCGTGTCGAGCAACAGTTCGCGGCGGGCGATGAGGCTCGCTCGCGAATCGCCGCGCGCACAGGTTCTGGCACCCTTGGGAGCCGGGGAACCACTGCCGGTGCTCCGAGTGCAACCACTTGTTCCGCCGTGAGTTACGCCACGGAAGCGGGGTACATCGCCGGGAACATCGCAACGCGCCGGATGTTCCGGTCCGGTGGGCGAAGTTGCATGCACTTTTTCCATGAGACTGCTCCAGCAAATTCAATTCGGGGGGGTATCCGGTGAGAGGGGAAGCGCCGGGGAGTGCGCGAGAATCCACCCGAGCACTTCGTCGGAGAGCGCGCCGACGGCGGCGTTCGTTGCGGTCGAGTGGGGAGACGCGCCATCCAGCGGTCGCCACCTCCCGCCTCGCCGGCGGAAGAACTGCACCACGAGTTGCACGCCGAGTTCCGTCTCCAGCCGGCAAACCTCGGCCTTCACGTTCCGGAATCGCGCGACGTGGACCACCTGCCCCATTCCACAAACCTCGCCCTGCTGCTGCCGTACTCGGCCGTCGTCGTCGCGGCTCGCCCCGCGGAGGCCGTCAGGCCCTTGGCCGCGGCGTGCGGCGGACGAGTCGGCGGCTTCCTGACCCTGCTGCCGGGTCGGACCCGAGTCGGAGCGGCTTGCTTGCTTTCGGTCCACGCGGTTCTCCTTCGCCGGGACAAAAAGAAAGCTCGCTGAGCTAGCGAGCTTTCGCGCCACGGTGAACGTTCAGTAGTTCTCGTGCTCGTCCCGAGACCTCGCGTTCTCGAAAATCCAGGTGTGGGCCACGTCGAGCACCTTGGCGACCACGAGAAGGTCGTCGCGACCGAAGCTGTCGGACTGCTTCCACTCGTCGCCGTCCTTGTAGAGCCGGCAGACGGTGACGTTGAACCGCGTGCCGGAGTTCTTCGCCTCGTTGGCCCAAATGGCCGCCTTGATGCTGCCGAGCCGAATCGTGTGTGCGGGTTTCTTGGTCGTCATCGCGTTTCTCCTTTTCGTTGGGGGCCTACGCTGGCCCGTTCACTCCCGGCTGACGGGCAGCGAGCGCCCGCGGGAGAAACGGACCGGGCAGACGTGGCGAAAAGCGCCGGACAGGTCGGGCAACCGAGCACGGGCGCGTGACGGAGCAAAGCGACGGCATCGGCCCGTGCGCCCGGCCCCGGCGCGGCCGCGAATCGCCCGGTCGAGACCACGAAGCCGCACGCTGGTTGGGTCAGCATGGAGCGTTCCCTGGGCGGTAAGTTCTCAGCTCCGGCCTGCGGTCGTTCCGGATGCCGAGTTCGGCGGCGACTCGACGGGCCGTCAGCGATGGGTCGCGACCGCCGGTTGTCGAAGGCGGAATCTCGGCCGCGCGATTCCTGGATGAGAGCCTTTCGGCGAAACGTTGGAGGGCTTCGACGGACGTGTAGGTCGAGCCCCCGATGCGGATGGATTCGAGGACTACGCCGGCCACTCCCGAACTGGTCCACCGATAGATGACTGAAAGGTGAGTCCGTCGGCCATTTGGGCGCACCGGTAGGAGTCGAGGAACATCACGGAGCGGGACGAGTCGCTCAATATCGAAACGGAGCGTCGGCATTCGAGCCTCACCTCGTTCGGCTTCGCAGGGCTCAACTGCGGCCGGCACTCATAATACGCCCATATGGGCGTATCGTCAAGCGCACCTTCGGGCGTGAGGGTGTAACCCTCGCTATTTCATGCGCTTATCTGGTGGCTTAGAAACGAACGTGATAGTCGGGACGGCTGTGGTGACACCGTGGGATGTCTTCCGGCCACCCGTCGAGTGCTCAAAGAAAAACGCGCCATCCTTCGCGGTCCCGGTGCGGCCGAACCTCAGGATTGCCGGCTGTTCGCACGCCGGGCAGACGACGCGGAGGTTCAGGGAGTTCAATTCCTCGCGAAGAGCAGCGACGAATGCACGACGCTCTTTAGGCCCGGCCTGGTTTAGGAGTTGCGTCACACGCGAGACGCGCTCCTCTAGCCGCTCCTTTAGCTCTTCGCCGAACTCTCGCCGCACTCCCGGGAACCCGCTGAATGCGTCCGACGGGCGAAGGTCGCCCGGATTCCCCAACCGTTCCTCGATGAACTGCCGCAGTCCGCTCCGTGCCTGTTGTTGCCGTTCCCGCTCCACGTAGCGAGATTGCCAGTTCGCGGGAACGAAAGCCACCTGGAGGATGAGCTCGCCGCCGTACTCTCGGGCGGCGGCGAGCACCCGGTCAGCGAGTGTCCAATAGCTCTGGGCCTCGGGCAGTAGCAAGGCTGTGTTCGGGGCCTGGTGGACGCTCGACCCGCCAGAGAGCCCAAAGGACTTGAGGTGCCTCGGACCCGCGCATACAAGAACGTCAAACTCCTCCTCGAAAATCAGGCGTTTATCGAGCCCCGCAAGGTCAAAGAGCTCGCGCCCGGGTGGAATAGGGAGCAAACCGTTCACCGCAGCGCGGAGCTCCCTCCATACCCGCTCACGTTCGCGAGCGAAGTCGCGAAGAGCGGGTTCATGGGCGGGCAGCGGCTCGCCCGCAAAACCGAATAGCGGCTCGTCGAGTGTGCGAAGGTGAATCAGGACGGCGACTCGTTCTCCGGGGCGGCGAACACGATAGGGGAAGCTGTCAGATTCCTCGCGCGGGTCCGCTCCGGACCTGACATACTCGCACATTGGCACGGTGGAACGGTCAGTGAAGAGTCGCGCGTAGAAGTGACTCTCCCCCGGTTGCGCCGCAAGCGCACGGGCGAAGAGTGGGTCAAGCAGCGGGCCGACGGCCCGCGCCGCCCACTCTCGATACCAGTCGGCGTGCTCGGCTACCTTCGGAGGAAGAGGAGGAGGAGGAGGGTGAGTCGGGTAGCGGGAGTCAGGCAATCGGATTCCGTCACTGCCCGTTGCTGCTCGATGCCTCGGCTGGTCCGGTAAATCCGCCACTGCGAGTTCCTGTGGAATTTCGAACCGGCGGCACGGACTGGGGCCTACCCGACGCGGTTCATGATCTCTGCCGCGGCTTTCTCATCCGCCGCCGCGTAAATCATCGTAACCGCAGGGCTCGTATGCCCCAAGACGACGCGGGCGGCTTCGATTCCGAACTCCCGCCGAAGCTCGGTCGCGGCGGAGTGCCGTAGCTGATTCGGAGACCATCGATGAGCGCGTCGCCATTCGCGACGCGCCTCGGCGTTGAGCTTCTTCGGTGGCGGAAACGCGCGGTCGCAACCGCGGACGATGGCGTAAGCGTAGCTCCTGCGGTCGTACTTCTCGCCCGCCGCACGCTGCGGGGCGACCTTCCGTCGTCTCGCGGCCTGACTGGGCGTCATCGGTGTTTTGCGATTCGCTCGAAGCGCGGCTCGGTGGTCCTCGACGGCCTCTGCCGGCGAGAAGAGGAACGCCTCCTGGTCGCGGTCCAGGAAGGGCCGAAGGACGGCCTGGGCGCGGGGGCCGAGATAGATGAGCCGAGCACGCCCGTGGTGCTCAGTTTTGTGCGTGAACGGGACGTAGAGCCAGGGCTCTTTCGTCCGGTCGATGTCGCACACTCGCATGTTCGTGACTTCGTTCGGACGCATCCCCGCCAACCTCTGAACCTGAATCATGGCGGCGACCTGCCGAGAGACGACTTTGACGACGGCATCCACGGCCTCATCGGGAACGGGGCCGATGGGTTTGGTCTCTCGCGCCTCCGTTCTGCCGCGCTTCAGTGGCGCAACCGCCTGCAACGCGTGAAGCACCGTGGCGGGCAGCAGTTCGTTTTCCACTCCCCACTTGAACATGCGGCGCATGCGATTGACGCGGCAGTTCACCACGTTGCGGCAGAGACCGGAATCGACCATCGACTGTCGTACGGCCTTCAGGGCCGTTGGCGTGAAGCGCGTCACGGGTTCGGTGCCGTAGCGGAGGCTGACGGGCTTGAGTGCGTCCTGAATGTTCGAGAGCTCGCCGGTCGGCTGGCCGTGCTTGACGTAGTACGGCCGGGCGAACGCCATGTACGCGAGTATGAGTTCGTTGACGGTGACCGCCGCGGAAGAAGTTTGTGCGGAAGCCACGGGAAGCAGCTGCCGGCCATTGGCGAGCCACTCGGCGATGATGCGCTCGTAAGCCTTGCGACTCTCAGGCGTCCCGTACCGGCCGAGATAGAAATCACGGCCCGAGAGCGTGACCACGGCCAAGCCCTTCGCTTTGTGGCGGCGATACGACGGAAGCTCATGGGCGGGTGTGCGAGCCATGCGTTTGGGCTCCTGAAGCTTGAATCCGGTACGTACCGGATTCGAGGGCTTCAAAAGCCGCGCTGCCGACCATCGGCAGGTACGCTAACTCGCGTTCGGCTCAGCCATTATATCAAAGCGGGCGATGGGATTCGAACCCACGACGTCCAGCTTGGGAAGCTGGCATTCTACCACTGAATTACGCCCGCGAAGGCCGTTTTGCTCTACTTAAGCTTGACGGCTTGCTCTACTTAAGCCCGGAAGCCGCCTATAATCGGCCGTCCGGACAACCCGGCATTATACCCGGAGAGCAGCCGTGTCCAAGAGCAGGCAGCGAATCCCGAAACTCAGGTTCACGACGTGGCGTGACCTCGGTTGGCACGTGGCCTTCCGCGACAAAGAAACCCGCATCCCCCGGAAGCACCTCTTCAACATCCACGAGCGAGAGCGTGAGGCCGAAGCCCGCGTGCTCTATCACGGTTGGGTGCTTGAGCACCTTGGAGCAAACGGGAAAACCTACCCGACCCAGGTGAAACGTCCGCCACGAACGAGCAAGCGGCCCGAGATGCTCTCAGGTTGCGTGCTTGAAGTGGCAACCGGGTTGAAGAAGGCGGAGGAGGCCCGCGTCCGCGAGGCCGGAGAGCCAAGGCGGCAGGGCAGCATCGCGGCACCGGTCTATCGAGACCGTGTGAAGGTCATCCACGACTTCCTTGAGTTTCTGAATGACCGGCACGGCACGAACGCAATCACGCGGCTTCGCCTTTCCGACTTGTCGATGCAGGACATCGAGGAGTTCAACCGAGCCGTCGTAAAGAAAGGCTTCTCAGCGTCGCAAGTCGCCAAGCGTCTGCAAATCGTAAAGGCCATCATCGACCGGGCGGGACGCCCCGAGCACGGTCAGCAAGTTCTCACGTGGAATTGGGACTCCCGCGACGTGGTTCACGGCAGGCCATCGGAGCAGCGAACACTTCCGACCGTGGACCAGTTGAAGCGAATGCTTCAAGGCACAGACCTTCGCGGCCGCACCATGATTTGGCTTGGGCTTGGCTTGGGGCTTGGAGCGAAAGACCTTGCGGCGATTCACGTCGGACAGATTTCGGTGAAAGCATACGACCTACGACGGCCCAAAACCGGCGTTGAGCGTTACGGCGATACCCCTCCCCTTGTTTGGGCTTACGTGAAGAAGTACCAAGAGGCCGCTCGCCGTGAGGCGGGACAAATCCTCTTCGTCACGCGAAACGGTGTTCCGCTCGTTTCACCGACATCGAACGCCGTGACCCTTTGGTGGGATAAGCTCCGAACGAAAATCGGGGAGACGAAACATACGCTCGACGGTTTTTACACCCTTCGCCACTTGGGAGCGACCGAATTCGGCTCACGGCCCGGAGCATCTATCGGGGACGTGAAACGTTGGCTCGGGCACTCGGCGAGTAGTGATGTGGCAGACCTTTACATGCGGCCTGTTCGCCCCGAATACCGGGAAGTCATTGAATGGGTTCGAAAGCGTCTGTCGTCGGGGAGCATGAACCAGGACTCGCCAAAGAAGGCAAAGGCTCAGTCGCAGATTTAATGAGAGCTTTCACGAGAAGAACTCGCAAGCCCAGGCTCGCCCGGTTACGCTCAGGGTAGAGCCTTCGCAGCCCCGGTCGCTCAGCGAACAGTCGCTCACAGGCTTGAGCGAACTCACCGTCGGTCATCGCGGCGACTGCCGCTTCAGCCGCCTCCCGCTCTTCGCACCGTGGAGGTGTCGGTTCCACTGGCGGGGATTGCGGCCGAACGTCACCTTCCCGTTTCTGCGTTTGACGCGAGAGCCTTGCAACCGCGTCGCCCACATGCCGCCGCAGATAATCAACTTTCGAGCCGACTCCGGCACCGGATGACCATGCTCCGCTTCGCATCGTCACGTCGATGAGACGAGCCGCCTCCGGATTCTCGACAAGCTCGGGGATGGATTGCTTGTGACCAGGCGTGACGAGATACGACGCCGATTCCAAGCCCCAGCGTCGAAGCGTTTGCTCAATTGAACTCACAGCAGCAGCACCTTGCTGCTTGAGTTGAATCTTCTTTGCTTCTTTGTGGCTCACAAGTGACCCGACCCGCGGTTCACTTCTGAGCCGACTACCCGGCTCACTTGTGACCCGACCATCATCGACAGTCGGTTCACTTGTGGCCCGACTCCCTCTCTCCCGTTGAGCGGGCGAATGACCGCGAGCGAGCTTTCGGATTTCAGCCACGCATGCCGATGCCACCTCAGAGGTCCGTATATCAGCTAGGACGTAAGTTGAGCTTCGGCCCTTCATCCGCTCCACCCTCACGAGTTTCACACGCTCTAAGAGGCCTATTGCCCTTTTAACGGAGCTTTCTGAAAAGCCCGTGTCGATTGCAAGTCGCTTCCTGTCGGGGATGACGTTTGGGAGCCTTCGGATAAGGGCGATGTAGACGGCTTGCACAGCCCGACCGCCGTCTAGTCGCTCCAGGTCGTGGAGGGCCGCAAAAACTTGGTTATCAATCGCCGCACGCAAGGCGTGCTCTGCGGTGAGCCGCAACTCGACACCGGGAAGTGCTACAACTGAAGCGTTTTCAAGCCGCTTTGCCGCCAATTCCTTCACAAACCGTGTTCCCCCCTTTCGGTCCGAGCTTCGCTCAGGCAGGGAGATGACGCAAGGACAATCGTGAGTGTTCTTATGAAGTTATGAAAGTCAGAGCTTGCGATTGTCTGAAAGTCTGACACTCCGAAGCTCAAATGTTCAGAGCTTCAGAAGTTCTGAATCTCAGAAGTTCATAGACTCAGGGATTCTGATACTCAGATACTCTGAGATTCTGAATGTAGGAGAGTCTGACTCTCTGATACTCAGAGACTATGAGATTCAGAGTCTCAGAGACTATGACTCTATGAATCTAGGACGTTCATACGGGCAGAATGACGCCATGATGCCGCGTAGTGTCAGCGGGCGGGCAAAACCAGCCATGCGGGGGCGGGGCAAAACCAGCCACTT
>CAZYXX010000017.1:0-19038 GCA_964651805.1 uncultured Hyphomicrobium sp.
GTGGCGGAAGGGGTGGGATTCGAACCCACGGTGGACTTGCGCCCACGCCGGTTTTCAAGACCGGTGCCTTAAACCACTCGGCCACCCTTCCGCTCAGCGGCGCGCGACGCGAGCCGGAACGTGCGTCCTATACGCTTCCGCCGGCCGTCTCAAGCGTAACGCCTCGTTAACGTCCCGCTAAGCCTAGTTTGACATCTTTCAGGCACGCTTCGGCCAACCTCTTCTGGCATGCCAGAGGGGCGCGGGCGAAGGGGCAGTCGCGTTGCGTCTCTCACTTCGGGTTTGCGTATGTATCGAGGCTTATTGCGGAATGCCGCACCGCGGCCGTTGCTGGCCGTTAGCGCATCCGCCCTGCTGGCCGCCTGCTCGCAATCTGGCGACACGCCTTCCAGACCATCTGCCAGCGTCGCGCGCCCTGCCTTCACCGAGGACGAGTACGGCGTACGTACAAGTCAGCGTGTCGCGAGTCTCAATGATCGCATTCCCAAGGGCGGCGGCCATTTCAAATTGGGGTCGCCCTATAAAGTCGCGGGACGATGGTACGTGCCGCGCGAAGATGCGAACTATGATCGCGTGGGGACTGCCTCATGGTACGGCGCCGACTTTCATGGACGCCGTACGGCGAATGGCGAAATCTTCGATCTTGCCGGTCTGACTGCAGCGCATCCGACACTGCCGTTGCCGAGCTACGCATACGTGACCAATCTTGAAAATGGGCGCACGGTGCTCGTACGCGTCAATGATCGGGGTCCCTATGTCGCGGACCGCATCATCGACCTGTCGCACGCCTCCGCGCGGGCACTTGGATATGTCGAGCGCGGAAAGGCGCGCGTGCGCGTACGCTACGCGGGCCGCGCGCCGCTCAATGGCGACGATCGGCACGAACGCCGCTTTCTGGCCGAGCAGCAGCGCAACATGGACCGCGGGCCGGTTTTTGCGAGCGCGCCGCCCCAACGTGCGCCGTTTGCGGTAGCCGATAACGGTAGCGCTTCGTACGGTGCGGAGACCATATGGTCGCCACGTGCTTATCGTGCGCAGCTCGCGGGGCGGCCGTCGCCGTCCTATCTGGGCGGTCCGCCGAGTGCGAAAACCGATCACCAAGTGTGGGTGCAAGCGGGATATTTCCGGGATCGTGCGAGCGCGGACGTTCTACGGGCTCGGCTCGACGGCATTGGACGCAGTGAGGTGCAAGCGCTCACGATGCCGTCTGGTGATCAATTCTACCGCGTCCGTCTCGGCCCGTTCTCGAAAGACGACGCTGCGAAAGTCACGGATGCTGCTGTTGCGCGCGGCGCGAAAGACGCGGTTACGGTCAGCCAATAGCGCTGCGGATTGACCGGCCGCATTCTGCCACCGATAGTCACCACCTTGAGGTGCAAGGCGGCGAAAAGACCGCCGCTGAAAACTTGCGGGAGGGTGCATGCGGTTGGCTTCGATACGGGCGGTCATTTCCGCTCTTGTGATGTGCCTTTCCGCGACCGGTCCGGCGACGGCACAATCAAGCGGCACGGGCGGTCTTACGACAAAGGCGCCGCGAGTCATCCTGATGGATGCGGGCTCCGGCGCGATCTATTTCCAGAAGAGTGCGGATGAGCTTGCAGCACCGGCGAGCATGAGCAAGCTGATGACGCTGGCCGTGCTGTTCAAGGCTATTCGCGATGGTAAGATCAAGACCACCGACGAAGTGAAGATGAGCGTGAACGCCTGGCGCAAGGGCGGCGCGCCGTCCGGCACCTCCGCGATGATGGTGCCGGTCAACACGACGGCAACCGTGGAAGAGTTGATCCAGGGCATCATCGTCCAGTCAGGCAACGATGCGTGCATGGCGATTGCGGAGAAACTGGCGGGAAGCGAGGCCGCGTTCGCCAAGCAGATGACGGAGGAAGCACGCCGCATCGGGTTGACGCAATCTACGTTCCGGAACTCGACAGGCTTAAGCGATCCTCAGCACTTGATGACGGTGCGGGAACTCGCGCTGCTCGCGAAGCATCTCATTGATACGTATCCCGAGTTCTACCCTATTTTCGGACAGAAGGAGTTTTTGTATCGCAAGCACAGGTTCTTCAACCGCAACCCACTGCTGTTCCTTTCGATCGGTGCGGACGGGCTGAAAACCGGACATACGAAAGAAGCGGGCTTTGGCCTTGTGGGTTCGGCCGTGCAGGACGGACGCCGGTTGATCGTCGTTGTCGGCGGACTTGCGACGGCGGACGAGCGCAAGGGCGAAGCGGCGCGTATTCTCGAATGGGGTTTTAAGTCGCTCAGTACCGTCAAGGTCTACGATGACGGCGAGGTGGTCGGGCACGCGCGTGTCTGGGGCGGCACGCAAATGTACGTGCCGCTTGCGACCAAGGGCGACGCCATGTTCACGTTGCCGAAATATCCGGCGAACCAGCGGCTGTCGGCCGAGATCGTCTACAAGGCGCCGCTCAAGCCGCCGGTTACGCGCGGCGATCAGGTCGCGACGTTAAAGATCATGAGCACGTCCAGCAGCTCGGCGGAAATTCCCCTTTATGCGGCGGAGGACGTTGGAGAGGCGGGTACGATCCGAAAGGGTCTCGACACCCTTGTTCTCATGGCGCTGCGACGGCTGGCGCTCTAGACTGCGGCGAACGTCAGTCGTTTTGGTTCGGGTCTATGCAACGCGGCAAGTTCATTACGTTCGAAGGTGGCGAGGGCGCCGGCAAGTCCACGCAGGCAAGGCATCTTGCCGAGCGGCTGGAGAGTGCCGGCATTCCGGTCGTCGTGACGCGCGAGCCGGGCGGCACGCCGGTTGGTGAGGACGTGCGCGCGCTGATCCTGAAGGACCGACCTCAGGATCCGGTAACGGAGCTCCTTCTTTTCGCGGCCGCGCGTGCCGAGCACATGACGGCCGTCATCCGTCCGGCGCTGGACGAGGGGACTTGGGTCATTTCGGACCGCTTCATCGATTCAACGCGCGTCTACCAGGGCAAGCTCTATGGACTTGAGCCGGAGTTGATCACGATGCTGGAACGCTACACGGTTGCGCCTGACTATCCTGATCTAACGCTGATTCTCGACTTGCCTGCGGATGCGGGCATGGCGCGGGCTGAAACGCGCGGCACGCTCTCACGCTATGATGCGGAGCGGATCGAGACGCACGAGGTGTTGCGTCAGGGCTTCCTCGAGATCGCAGAGGCGAATTCGGAGCGTTGCGTACTGATCGACGGCAACCTGCCCGTCGCGAGCGTCGAGACGGCGGTGTGGCAGGCCGTGAAGTCGCACCTGCTGGCGGAGGTCTCCTGATGGCGCGCGGCGCCGTCGTGGCCGAGATCGAGGCGCTTCCGGAGGCCGATCGGCTGGAAGGTTTTGCGCACCCGCGCGATACGGAGCAACTTATTGGGCATTCTGGGCCTGGAATGGTGATCGCGGACGCGCTGGGCTCTGGCCGCATGCATCATGCTTGGCTTCTCAGTGGTCCCTCCGGTATCGGCAAAGCGACGTTCGCATACAGGGTTGCGCGCGCGGCGCTGGCGCGGCCGGACGAGCGCGATATGTTCGGTGGAGTGCTGGATGTTGCTGCGGGTTCGCAGACGGCGCGACAGGTTTCATCGCTTGCGCACCCAGGGCTGCTCGTTATTCGCCGGGCGTGGGACCAGAAGGCTAAACGGTTTTCTGCCTCGATCGCGGTTGATGATGTGCGCCGCTTGAAGTCATTTCTGGCGCTCAGCGCGGATGAAGGAAGCCGGCGCGTCGTCATCGTCGATAGCGCGGAAGAGATGAACGCCAATGCGGCGAACGCATTGCTGAAGTCGCTCGAAGAGCCGCCGCCGCGCACCATTTTTCTGATCGTCACGGCCGTTCCCGGTCGACTGCTGCCGACGATCCGGTCACGCACGCGCACGCTCTCCTTCCAGCCGCTTTCAGAGGGCGATCTGGTGCGCGCCGTCACGCAAGCGATGCAGGCCGCGGGGAAAGTGCTGCCAGCCGATCTCGATTGGCGGAAACTTGCGGTCGCGGCTTCGGGCAGCGTGCGGCGTGCCCTGGCGCTCATTGAGAACGGCGGACTTGCCTTGCAGGCTCGTATTGATACGATTCTGGAAGGGTTGCCGCGGCTCGATACACGTGCGGTGCATGCGCTCGGCGACGAGCTACAGGGGGCGGCGCAGGAGCAGAAGTATCAGCTGTTTTTCGAGCTGTTGGACGAGACGCTGGCCCGGCTCATCCGGGCGTCGGCGCGAAAAGAGGGGTCCGCACGGGATTTGGCGCTCGCGGAGAAGCTGATCGGCAGCGGACGCCTTGCCACCTTTGCGGAGCTGTGGGAAACACTCGGCCGCGAAAAGGCCGACGTTCAATCCCTCAATCTCGACCGCCGGGCGCTCATCGTTGCGAGCTTCGCGCGTCTTGAGGTTGCCAGCCGGTCCTGATTGCCGGTCGTGCGGCCTTCCGCAAAACAAAGGATACCCCAGACGTTGGGCGAGAAGTTCTACATCACGACCGCCATTTCCTATCCCAATGGCGTGCCGCACATCGGCCACGCCTACGAGGCGATTGCCACGGATGCGATCGCGCGCTTCGAGCGACTCGATGGCAAGGACGTCCTGTTTCTGACGGGCACGGACGAGCACGGCCTGAAGATGAAGCAGACCGCCGCCAAGGAGGGCTTAAGTCCGCGCGAACTGGCGGACCGCAATTCGGCGCGTTTCCGCGAGATGGCCGAGGTACTGGGGCTCTCCAATACCGATTTCATCCGTACGACCGAGGCACGGCACTATCGGGCATCCGAAGAGATCTGGCGGCGGATGGAAGCCGCGGGCGACATCTTTCTCAAGGCCTATGCCGGCTGGTACTCGGTTCGCGATGAGGCGTTCTACGCAGAGAGCGAGACGACGATCGGCGACGACGGTGTGCGCATCGGTCCGCAGGGTACGCCGGTGGAGTGGACCGAGGAAGAGACCTATTTCTTTCGCCTCTCGGCCTACGAGAAAAAGCTGCTCGAGCTTTACGAGATGCAGCCCGATTTCATCTTGCCGCCGGAGAAGCGCAACGAGGTCGTGAGCTTCGTGAAGGGCGGGCTTGAAGACCTGTCGATATCGCGCACGACGCTCGACTGGGGCATTCCGGTGCCTGGCGGGGCGGCGGCGAACGGCGCGCGCCACGTCATGTACGTTTGGGTCGATGCGCTGACGAACTACATCACGGCCGCCGGATTTCCGGATGAGAATTCGCCGCGCTGGCACTATTGGCCGGCGGATGTGCACGTCATCGGCAAGGACATTACGCGGTTCCACGCGGTCTACTGGCCGGCTTTCTTGATGTCGGCCGATATCGCGCTTCCGAAGCGCATCTTCTCGCACGGGTTCGTGCTCAACAAGGGTGAGAAGATGTCGAAGTCGGTCGGCAACGTCGTCGACCCGTTCGATCTGGTGCGCGCTTATGGTCGTGATCAGGTGCGTTACTTCTTCCTGCGGGAGGTGACGTTCGGACAGGACGGCAACTATTCGCCAGAAGCGATCGCGAACCGCATCAATGCCGATCTCGCCAACAACCTCGGCAATCTCGCCCAGCGTTCGTTATCGATGATCTACAAAAACTGCGGCGGCAGGATTCCTGAGCCGGGCGAATTCAGCGCCGAGGACAAAGCCATCCTAGCGGCGACGGACGCCCTTTACGGCGAAGCGCGCGCGGCGATGGATCGGCAAGCCGTCACGCGTTATCTCGACGCCGTCTGGGGTATCATTGGGGAAGCCAATCGATACTTCGCGGTCGAGGAGCCGTGGGCGAAAAAGAAGACGGACCCCAAGCGCATGGAGACCATCCTCTATGTGACGGCGGAGTGCGTGCGCCAATTCGCCATCCTGGCGCTGCCCGTCATGCCTGAGCTGTGCGGCAAGCTTCTAGACCAGCTCTCGGCGGACGAAGCGGAAAGGAGGTTTGCGGCGCTTGGAAAAGCGGGTCGCCTGGTGCCGGGAACCACAGTCGGTGAACCACAAGGCGTGTTTCCGCGATACGTGGAACCTGGCGCGGCCTGATCGCGCCGGGTACGCGGCAACTGGGCGGCTTGTCTTGGGCCGCCGCAACGGCTCTACAACCTGCCATGCTGGTCGATCATCACTGCCATCTGGATTTTCCCGAATTCGCTTGCGAACTCGATGCGGTCGTGGCGCGGGCGAAGGCGGCCGGCGTCGGTACGCTCGTTACGATTTCGACGCGGATGCGGCAGTTCGATAAGCTGAAGGCGATCGTCGAACGCTATGATGATGTTTATTGCTCGGCTGGCACGCATCCGCACAACGCCGACGAGGAGCGCGATTTCTCTGTCGCGGATATCGTCGCGCTGACGAACCATCCCAAGGTGGTCGCGGTCGGTGAAGCTGGGCTCGACTATTACTACAAGCACTCAACTCCTGAGAACCAGGCGCTGGGCTTCCGCCGTCATATCGCGGTGGCGCGCGAGACCGGGCTGCCGCTCGAGATCCACACACGGGAAGCGGACGACGACACGATCGAGATCCTAACGGATGAGCATCGCAATGGCGCCTTCCCCGCGGTTCTGCACTGCTTTACCGGTGGCCACGAACTTGCCATGCGCGCACTCGACATGGGGCTTTATGTTTCGTTCTCGGGCGTCGTTACGTTCAAGAAGTCGGATGCACTGCGCGAGATTGCGCGCGACGTGCCGATCGAACGCATTTTGGTCGAGACCGACGCGCCGTTCCTTGCGCCCGATCCATTTCGCGGAAAGCGCAACGAGCCGGCCTATGTCGTTCATACCGCGGCCGCGCTTGCGCGTGTGAAAGGCATTAGCGAGGCCGACTTCGCGCGCGCGACGACGGAGAATTTCTTCCGTCTTTACAGCAAGGCGCGACCGCCGGCGTCCGCAGGACCTGCCGCTGCATGAGCAATTACAGGTTCACGATTCTTGGTTGTGGGTCGTCGGGCGGCGTACCGCGCATCGGTATGACGTGGGGCGCGTGCGATCCGGAAAATCCGAAAAACCGACGGCTGCGCTGTTCTGCGCTGATCGAGCGAAAGGGGTCAGGCGGACAGACGGCCGTACTGATCGATACCTCACCGGACTTTCGCGCGCAGATTCTCGCCACACGGATCACGGCGCTCGATGGTGTTCTCTATACCCATGACCATGCCGATCATACGCACGGCATCGACGATTTGCGAATGGTGGCCTTTGCCATGAAGCGTCGCGTCGATGTTTATTTCGATGCCGCTACCGGTGATAGCTTGAAGGAGCGGTTTGCGTATTGCTTCAAGACGCCCGAGGGTTCGAGTTATCGGCCGATCCTCAACGGCATCGAGATCGACGGGGTGTCGCCCGTCGTCATCAAGGGACCTGGCGGGCCGATCGAGGCGCGGCCGATTCCGCAACGGCACGGCGATATCCCAACGCTCGGCTATCGCGTCCGTGACGTGGCCTATTCGCCGGACATAAACGACGTACCGGAAAGTTCAATTCCGCTGCTGGAAGGGCTCGACGTCTGGATCGTCGATGCGTTGCGATACACGCCGCACGAAAGTCATTTCAGCGTTAAGCAGGTTCTGGAGTGGGTGGAACGGCTGAAGCCGAAACGGACGGTCCTCACGCATATGACGAGCGAGCTCGATTATGCGACGTTGGCGGGTCAGCTCCCAGCCGGTGTCGAACCAGCCTACGATGGCATGACCATGGCATTCGATTGAGTTGAGAGATCAGTTGATGCCGGACTTGGATGCTTCGGCTTCCGTGCGGTCGCCGTGGTGCGAGGCGGACCAGTCGCGATAGTTCACGATGGTGCCGCTTAGCGTGCAGGCGGGCGACGCGAGTTCGATGAAGAGCGGCACGAGTGCTTCCGGCGCCGGTAACGTCAATGGGTCCTCGCCGGGGAATGCCTTGGCGCGCATGGCGGTTCGCGTGGCGCCAGGATTGACAAGGTTGGCGCAAACATTCGTGTTGGCGAGTTCGGCGGCCCAGCTCTTGACGAGCGCTTCGAGCCCCGCCTTCGAGGCTGCATAAGGTCCCCAATAGGCGTATTTTCCGCTCGATGCGCCTGACGTGACGAAGATGGCGCGGCCGGCGTCGGAACGCTTGAGCAACGGGTCGAGCGTGCGGATGAGCCGCCAGTTGGCGGTCAAGTTCACATCGATGGTGCTCAGAAAGCCGTCGTCGGTCGTGTGTCCGAGCGGAGAAAGAGGGCCAAGTATGCCGGCGTTGGCGACAAGGATATCGAGATGCTTCCAGCGCTGATAGAGCGTTGGTCCGAGTTGGTCGATGCGGTCGCCCTTACGCAGATCGAGCTGTAGCAGTGTGGCCTGACCGCCGGCGGCCTGGATTTCGTCATCGAGGCTTTCAAGCCCCGGCAGCGAACGCGCCGTTACGATGACGTGGGCACCGGCCTTGGCAAGTCCCAGCGCCACCGCCCGCCCGATACCGCGTGAGGCGCCGGTCACCAGCGCGAGACGGTTTTTCAGAGGCGCGTCATCCGGCATCCAGGCTCACTCGCATACTTTGCACCTTGCGGTGGTGTCAGCCGACCTCGGCCAGCAGGGACAACTGGCGCGGTACGCCATCGCCATTCTGGTCGGTGAGTTCCGTCGGATAGTCCCCGGTGAAGCAGTGATCGGTGAATTGCGGGGCGCGATTGTCGCGGCCTTCAAGTCCGATCGAACGGTAGATGCCATCAACCGAGAGGAACGCCAGACTGTCCGCGCCCATGAACGCCCGCATCTCCTCGAGGTTCATGTTGGCGGCGAGCAGATCCTTCTTGCGAGGTGTGTCGATGCCATAAAAATCGGGATGGGTGATAGGCGGCGACGAGATGCGCAGATGAACCTCCAACGCGCCGGCATCTCGGATCAACTGCACGATCTTCTTTGAGGTCGTGCCGCGCACCACGCTGTCGTCGACGAGGAGAACGCGGTTACCGCGTATGACGCTGGCGTTGGCGGAGTGTTTCAGCTTCACGCCGAGCTGGCGGATGCGCTGTTCAGGTTCGATGAACGTGCGGCCGACGTAGTGGTTGCGGATGATGCCGAGTTCGAAGGGGATGCCGCTTTTCTGACTGAAGCCGATAGCGGCGGGGACACCAGAGTCGGGGATCGGTACGATGACGTCGACGTTGGCCGGAGCCTCGCGGGCAAGCTCAAAGCCCATCTGCTTGCGGATCTGATAGACGGTCTGGCCGCCGACGATGGAATCGGGACGCGAGAAGTAGATGTATTCGAAGATGCACGGCCGGGCCGGCCGGCGCGGGAACGGGCGGTGGCTTTCAAGCCCGGCGTCGGTGATGACGACCACTTCGCCGTTCTCGATCTCGCGGATGAACTCGGCGCCAACCATGTCGAGCGCGCAGGTTTCCGACGCAAGCACGTAAGAGTTATTGAGCCGTCCAAGGACGAGTGGGCGGATGCCGACGGGATCTCGCGCGCCGATCATCGTGTCATCGGTCAAACAGACGAGCGCGTAGGACCCTTCGACCTGGCGGATGGCATCGACGAAGCGTTCGACGACACGGCGCTTCTTAGAGCGCGAGAGCAGGTGCAGAATAACTTCGGTGTCGGAGGTCGATTGGCAGATGGCGCCCGAGGAGATCAATTCGCGGCGAAGTGTGAGCGCGTTCGTCAGATTGCCGTTGTGGGCGACGGCAAAGCCGCCGGTGTCGATATCGCAGAAGAGGGGCTGGACGTTGCGGATCAGCGGATCGCCGGTGGTGGAGTAGCGGTTATGGCCAATCGCCATTCGGCCTTTGAGGCGCGCCAGAACGTCGGCTTTGGAAAAGTTGTCGCCGACGAGACCCATGCGGCGCTCGGAGTGGAAGTTGCGGCCGTCGTACGAGACGATGCCGGATGCTTCCTGGCCGCGGTGCTGGAGAGCGTGGAGGCCCAGCGCTGTAATGGCGGCGGCGTCCGCGTGATCGAAGATACCGAAGACGCCGCACTCTTCGCGGAGCCTATCGTCGTCGTAACGGGTGATCGTCAAGCCATCGATGGTGGGATGTCCACCCGGGTGCTGCGATACGAGCTGCGTCATGGCTGCCATCTCCCGCGCAAGAGCCGCCGTTAACGCCCGAAATACGCCGGGTCACACAAACAGTTCAGAGGCCGTCGGACCTCAGGGCCGCGTCACGCGGCTGTCATATAGTACCGGTCGCCGCCGGAAGCCAGCGTGACCAGTTGACCATTGATCATGTAACCTTGTTGCTCACCCGTCGGAGCGCCGTCAGCAGGGGGCGCCGAAATAGGTGGCAGGACCTGCAGCAGAACCGAACGGATTGCCTCCCCCGTAACCCTTACGCTGTCGCGAAAATAGGCGTCACGGACCAGTGGGTGCTGCTTTTCCTTGTCCGGCGTGATGAAGGCCTCGTAGGCCATGTAGGGAATGACGAAAAGCAGGAAGCCGCGCAGGACCCCGAAGGCGAAGCCCAAGATTCGATCGATCATGCCTACGTGGCTGTCGAGGATGGCGTCGGAGACCCGTGCCGTCACCAAGTGCACCAGGATCAGGACAATGAGTGCCACGACGAGCGCAACCACGATGGTCGCCACCTGCGGCGGCAATCCGGTCTGACTGGCGATATCGCCCGTCAGGTCGCTTTTGGTTGAGAAGATCCAGTAGCCGACCGCGCCGGCGGCGATCCAGGACAGGATCGACAACAGTTCGCGTGCCAGCCCGCGATACATGGCGAGCAGGCCCGAGATGAAGGCCACTGCGATGAGCGCGATGTCAAGGTAGGTGAACGGGCCGATCATGGCCGAAGTCCCTCATTAAACCCGTGTCCCGTCAGGCGTCGCCGGCCCCTGTTGCGGCGATTTCTCAGTCGCATGCCAGGGCCTGTGCTGCAAGGGACTTGAGATGGCCGATACGGGTGAGCGTGAGCTTGGATCCTGCGGTATCGGCTTCCCCTGATTCCGGCAGCAGAGCCGAGGCGAAGCCGAGTTTTGACGCTTCCTTCAGCCGTGCGGTCATCATCGGCGCGGCACGAACGGCGCCGGAAAGCGCCACTTCGCCGAAGTAGACAGCGTCACGCGGCAGCGCAACACCCGATATTGACGACAGAAGGGCGGCAGCGGCCGCGAGGTCGGCGGCCGGTTCCGTTATCTTCAGCCCGCCGGCGACATTCAGATAGACATCGTGGCCCGAAAACGACACGCCGCAGCGCGCATCGAGCACCGCCAGCACCATCGCCAGGCGATTGCTATCCCACCCGACGACAGCGCGCCGGGGCGTGCCAAGTCCTGACGGAGCGACGAGAGCCTGGATCTCGACCAAGAGCGGTCGCGTGCCCTCGATACCCGCGAAAATTGCAGCCCCGGGGCTCGCGGTCATGCGGTCGCCCAGAAACAGTTCGGACGGATTGACGACCTCGCGCAGGCCGCCGGTCACCATCTCGAACACGCCGATTTCGTCACTCGGTCCGAAGCGGTTTTTAACAGCACGAAGGATGCGAAACGGGTGGCTACCGTCGCCCTCAAAATAGAGCACGGTGTCGACCATGTGCTCGATGACTTTCGGGCCCGCGATCTGGCCGTCCTTGGTTACGTGGCCGACGAGGAGCAGCGCGGAGCCTGCCATCTTGGCGTAGCGGATGAGAGACTGCGCGGCGGCGCGAACCTGGCTGACGGTGCCGGGCGCGGCATCGAGAGTGTCGGCCCAGAGCGTCTGGATCGAGTCGATGACGACAAGGTCGGGCGGTTTGTCCTCCGCAAGTGTCGCAAGGATGTTCGATAGGTTCGTTTCGGACGCGAGACCCACCGCTGCGTCGGCAAGGCCGAGGCGTTCGGCGCGCAAACGGACCTGGGCGATCGCTTCCTCGCCGGAAAAATAGACGGCGCGACGATTGGCGTTGCCGAGGTTGGCCGTAAGCTGGAGCAGCAGCGTCGATTTGCCAATTCCGGGTTCGCCGCCGATCAGGATGGCGGAGCCGGGCACGATGCCGCCACCGGTGACGCGGTCCAGTTCGGCAATGCCGGTGGCAAAGCGTGGAGCGGCGGCCGTCGAGCCCTTCAGGCTTTCGAGCTTCACGACGCGGCCCTTCGATTGGCGTGTGAGGCCGGAGCCTGGCGGCGGCCCGGCGTCTGTTTCCTCGACGAGCGAGTTCCATTCACCGCATGCGGTGCATTTTCCCGCCCAGCGCGGACTAGTGGCGCCGCAGTTCTGGCAGACGTAAAGGGACTTGGATGGCTTTGCCAAAGTTTCGCGGTCCTCTTTTAGCCGACCGTCTCTTTGTGATCGTTCGTGAAGCGGCGCCGCAAATTGATGCGCTTACCAAAATCGATCGCCGGTTTTTCTATCGTGCGATATGTGGCGATCGACAACGTGACGGTGATGGCGGTTAGGACTGGAAGCGCAATCCAAAGCGCGGGCGAGACCGGCCAACCTAATGCGGTTAGGCCCTCCATCATGAATACGCTCATTATGATGCCGTGCAGAAGGTAGATCGAGTAGCTGATCTCGCCAAGTGCGATGCTGCCGGGTGCCTTAAGGGCGCCGAAGTACGAATTGCCCGAGACGACGGGGGCGAAGAAGAGCGCGAGCAAGACAATAGGCAGAAACGCGAAACTGTGTGGAAATGTGACGAGGGCGATCAATAGCGCGGTAACGCCCAGCGCGGCCGCGGGTGCGGATTGCAGCCAGCGGCGAATTGCCGTTCGATCCGCGATTTCGACGGCGACCATTCCGAATACGAACGACATGCCGATTGCGACTTTAAGATTCGATGGCACGATGCCTGACGCGAATAGAGCCAAGAGTATGATGGGGACAAATAACGTCGGCAGTGCTGCGCTCCGTGCGGCTGTGACGGCGAGCGCAAGTGCGGGCAGCAGGAGGTAGAACACCCATTCGTATTGCAGCGTCCAAAATACTCCGGCCACGATCTGGCCGGTGCGTCCGTAACCCGCAATGCTCGGCATTCCGGTGAAGGTCAACCATGTCGCAACGGACGATGCAAATTCGCTCGGGGTTTGAGTTTGTACCTCGGTGCGAAGGCAGGCGAGCAGAACGACGACGGCAACGGCGACCCAATAGATTGGCACCAGCCTGAAGACGCGCGAGACGTAGAGCGTTGGCCAATCGATCGGTCTTGTGGTGGACGCGAGAATGCGACGGTAGAACAAAGCACCCGTTATCATGAAGAAGACCAGCACGGCAGCTTGGCCCAGATTATTGAACACATGCGACGGCGGAGCGGCCCAAGGCTTGCCAGACGCAAAGCGCAGCCAGAGAAAGAAGTGGTGCATCAGGACGGCAAGTGCGAGATAGCCGCGAATGCCGTCAATGCAACCCAGGCGGTCCTGAGACTCGGGAAGCGCGAGAATGTTCTTGGAAGCGGCACGGCCAGCGATAGCGATTGCGACGGCGAAAGCGAATGCGACCGCGGCAAAACCTTCCAGGCCCGGATCGAGGACGGGGGTCATGGGCCGTCGTCCAGATAGAAGCGCGTGAAGCGCGGGCCGAGGCGCGTCAGGATTTCGTAGCCGATGGTTCCAGCCGCAAAGCCTGCCTGTTCAATGGAAATGCCTTCGCCGATCAAGCGCGCGAATGCTCCGGGCACGGCGACGCCTTCAGGCATGTCCGTTACATCGACGGTGATCAAGTCCATCGAGACGCGACCGACGATGGGTGCCAGGTGGCCGAGAATGAGAACGTGACCGCCTCCATGATCGTCTGGTGCGCTGGCGCCGCGGGGGACGCCGTCAGCGTAACCTGCAGCAATGGTTGCGATCCGGCTCGGTCGTTTGGCGCGCCAGGTGGCGGAGTAGCCGACAGTTTCTCCTGGCGCCACGTCGGCAACAGCAAGGATGCGAGCCTGGACGCCAACCGCCGGGCTGACGGGTGCGGGATTTGTTTGCGATGCCTGGCCGCCGTAGAGCGCGTAGCCGGGACGCACCAGATCGAAATGGTACGGCGGGCCCAGCATCAGCCCGTCCGAGGCAGCGAGGCTGCGGCGCACGCCCGGAAAGAGAGCCGAGAGCGTTTCGAAGGCCAAGAGCTGGTCGCGATTTTTCGGATCTCGCGTGTTATCGGCGGAGGCGAGGTGGCTCATTACCAATTCGAACGAGATGTCGCGACGAAGCTCGACTTCGGCCGCAAGACGGCGGGTGTCACGCGTCGGCAACCCGAGCCGATTGAGCCCGGTATCGATGTGTAGGCCAGCGGGGAGCCGTTCGCTACGCGAGCGCGCGAGCTGAGACCAAGCAACGACATCATCCAGCGTTGAGAGCAGCGGACGCACGCCGATGCGCGCGAAGGTTTCGCCCGAATTGCCGACCAAGCCATCGAGCGCGTAGATCGTCCCTTCCGGCACGAGGCGACGGATGAGTTCCGCTTCGGCGGGCGTGGCAATGAAGAATGTCCGGCAGCCGGCGCGCGCAAGTGCCGGGACGACTCGCTCCGCGCCGAGGCCGTAGGCGTCGGCTTTCACGACGGCGGCGCACTCGGCGGGCGCGACGCGCTTTGCGAGCGCCTGCCAGTTGCGCGCGATCTGCCCCAGATCAATGGTGATCGTGCCGGTGGCGCTCGCGATAGTGCCGGCCATGCGCACGCTCACGGTTTCTCCCTTGGGCCGCTCGTCAGTGCGGCGGCAGCATGTAGTCGCGGGCCAAATTGCCAAAGCGCGTGAACTGGCCTTCGAACGACAGCTCAACGGTGCCGACCGGACCGTGACGCTGCTTGCCGATGATGACTTCGGCCTTGCCCGACACTTGGCTCATGCGCGTCATCCAATCGGCGAATTCGGGCGTTCCTTCGGCGGGCTTTGTGCGCTCGACGTAGTATTCCTCGCGGAAGACGAACATTACGACGTCGGCGTCCTGTTCGATCGAGCCCGACTCGCGCAAGTCCGACAGCTGCGGGCGCTTGTCCTCGCGCGTCTCGACCTGACGGGAAAGCTGGGAGAGTGCGATGACCGGCACGCCCAACTCCTTGGCGAGTGCTTTGAGCCCCGTGGTGATCTCGGTGATTTCCTGCACGCGGTTTTCGCTGCGCGCTTTCGATCCGGAAAGCAGCTGCAGATAGTCGACGACGAGAAGGTCAAGGCCGTTCTGGCGCTTCAATTTGCGCGCGCGTGCGGACAGCTGCGCGACGGTAATACCGCCAGTCTGATCGATATAGAGCGGGATGCGCGACATCTCCGAAGCAACTTCGGCGAGTTTGCGGAACTCGTTTTCATTGATCATGCCGCGGCGAATTTTCTCCGAGCTGATCTCGGCCTGCTCGGCAAGGATACGAGTGGCGAGCTGCTCGGACGACATTTCGAGCGAGAAGAAGCCGACGATGCCGCCGTTCTTGGCAGTCGTCGTGCCGTCGGCTTGGCGCTCCGGCTCATAGAGCTTGGCGACGTTGTAGGCGATGTTGGTGGCGAGCGCCGTCTTGCCCATCGAAGGGCGGCCGGCGAGGATGACGAGGTCGGAGCGCTGCAACCCGCCGAGCTTGCTGTCGAGATCGGCAAGACCCGTCGAGAGGCCCGACAAATGTCCGGAGCGCTGATAGGCGCTATTCGCCATGTCGATGGCGGTTCTCAGCGCCGAGCCGAACGACTCGAAGCCCTGGCCGTACTTGTTCTGCTCGGCAAGCGAGTAGAGGCGGCCTTCGGCTTCCTCAATCTGCGCCTTGGGCGCGTGGTCGACCGCGCTATCGTAGGCGGTGTTGACCATATCCTCGCCGATGACGATCAGCGCGCGGCGTGTAGCAAGGTCGTAGATCGTGCGGCCATATTCGGCGGCGTTGATGACGGTCGTGGCATTGGCGGCGAGGCGTCCCAGGTATTGGGGCACGCTGGTGTTGGCGTCGATGGGCTCAGAGTTCTCGAAGAAGGTCTTGACGGTGATCGGTGTCGCCGTCTTGCCGGCGTGAATGAGGGTTGCCAGCGTTTCATAGATCTGGCCGTGGAGCGGATCGAAAAAGTGCGAGGGCGACAGGAAGCCGGAGACGCGATCCAGCGCCTCGTTATTGACGAGGACGGCGCCGAGCAGGGCTTGCTCCGCCTCCAGGTTGTGAGGCGCGTGCCGAAAGGTGAGCGGCTCGCTCGCCGCAGCTGCCTGACGGAGCTTTTCGATCGGGGTTACGGCGGGATTCGACATGGCGGTATTTGGCATGGGCGGACCCTTACACGATTCCGCTTCACGGACGGCTCGTGGTTGAGTTCATGCTGCCGTCGTCCCCGTTATCAACATGGCTAGCCGATTCTGTTTGAAGTGTGCGAATCGCAAACACGGATGTTGCGACAACTTTCAAAAGCAAACGCCCGGAACCTTTGACGGTGCCGGGCGCTTTCTTGGCCGATACATAACCGGACTTGTTAGTTCGCGTCGGCAGGCTGCTCTTCGTCCTTGCGCGCGCCTTCTTCGAAGACGGCGTCGGGGTTGAAGGTTTCCAGATCGAGCGCCTCGTCCTTTACGACGGAAACGCTCTCGCCGCGTGCCTGCTTTTCCGCCTCGTCCTGCGATCGGGCGATGTTGAGTGTGATGCTGGCTTCAACCTCGGGGTGAAGCTGAACCTTCGCGACCGTGAGCCCCAGCGTCTTGATCGGCTTATCGAGCACGATTTGGTTGCGACCAACCGTGAATCCGCCTTGGGTGACGACGTCAGCGATGTCGCGGTTGGAAACCGAGCCGTAGAGCTGGCCGGTGTCGCCGGCGGCGCGGATCAAGATGAAGCTCTTACCGTCGAGCTTGGCGGCAACGGCTCCGGCTTCCGACTTGTGGGCGAGGTTGTCGGCTTCGAGCTGGGCGCGACGGCCCTCGAAGACCTTCTTGTTCTCTTCGGTGGCGCGAAGCGCCTTTTTCTGCGGCAGCAGATAATTGCGCGCGTATCCATCCTTGACGTTGACGATGTCGCCCATCTGACCGAGGCGGCCGATGCGCTGAAGAAGAATGACCTGCATGGTTATGGCTCCGTGTTTGTTCTGATGTGATTTGTAACGTTCAGTTCTGAGGCGGTGGCTCGGGCGGCTCGCCCGTTCGGATGGTGCGGTACCCGAATACGGTCTCGGCAAGCCCGCCGATCGCCAGCAGGGCTAGGGCAGGCGCGGTAAAGAAAAGGAGCGCGCCATAGACGGCAGCGAGCGCGAAGTTGCGCCAAGGTGACGTGCGCGTCAGCGTGTGCACGAGCGCCAAGCCGACGAGTGCGAACGCGATAAGGAACGCGCCGGCGATGCCGCCGGCGAAAAGGCCAGGCATGTTGCCGAGGAACGTCAACACCATCGCGATCAGAAGCGCGAAGAGGGCGCTGGCGGGCAATTCGAGGGCGGCAAGATCGGGCCAGGGGCGCACGAGCCGGCCGGAGGCGAGCGTGATGCGCCCGGCAAGCCAGAGATTGAACAGGATCGTCGCCATGCCAAGGCCGCCCAAGACCCAGGGCAGCGAGTTCAACGTCGTCTTGGCGAGTTCCGTTATCTGATCGTCTGTGAAGGTCGGAGCTCCGGGCAAGTTCGCAATCTGGCTCTTCACGAAGGCGTCGACCACGTCGCGCATGATCTTGGTGAGGGACTCGGTGTCGCCGCCCATCAGCATCAGAACGAGGATCGCGAAGGCGCCGCCGAAGAACGCGGCGGCGGCAACGATGCGCCCGATCGGATACCATTCCTGCCCGCCGTCCGTCGGCCGGCTCAGCAGCGCGAGCCGCGTCGTCACGATGGCCGGGATCGCGCTGCTGATGGCGTAGACGAACGCGGTCAGCGGGCTCGCGAGCACCATGATGAGAAGCGTTGCCACTATGGCCGCGATGGCGGCGGCCACCTGTCCGAGGCCGAGACCCGCCAGGTACAGTGACAGCGGGGTCAGGAAGAACAGAATGAAGCGAAGCAGCATTGGTCCCGTCGTCGCGGACGCGAAGACGACGGCCGAGATCAAGCCGGCAGCGAGGGCAAGGAGAAATGCGTTCGTCGGCATCTGTTTGCTGTCCCGCGCTCATTTCGCGGTTAGAGCCGGATCCGGTTTCCCGTCCCGACCCAACGGGTTGAAGTCCAGGGCGCGCCGAGGGCGCGCAAATAGCGGCGGGAGCACGACCCCCGCCGCTATTGTTTTATTTGATCACGTACGGCAGCAGGCCGAGGAAGCGGGCGCGTTTAATGGCGCGCGCCAGTTCGCGCTGCTTCTTGGCCGAGACGGCGGTGATGCGGCTCGGCACGATCTTGCCGCGCTCGGAAATGTAGCGGCCGAGCGTGCGCACATCCTTGTAATCGATCTTCGGCGCGTGATCGCCCGAGAAGGGGCAGGTCTTGCGGCGGCGATGGAAGGGGCGGCGCGCCGGTCCACCGGTTGCGATTTCAGCCATGGATCAGGTCTCCGAACCGGTGTTGCCTTCACGTGGGGGACGCGGCGCGCGCGGCGCGTCGCCATCACGGGGGGGACGCGGTCCGCGATCACCGTCACGGGGGGGGCGTGGATTATCGCCATCGCGAGGCGGACGGGCGCGGAAGGTCGAACCGCCTTCGCGGTCGCCACGGAAGCCGCCGCCGGCACCGCCACGATCGCCTCGCGGACCGCCGAAGCCACGACCGCCGCCGAAGCCGCCGCGGTCACCGCGTTCCTCGCGATCCTGCTTGCGCATCTGGGCGCTGGGCTCGGTCTCGTGCTCATCGACGCGGACGGTAAGGAAGCGGATGACGTCCGAGTTGATGCCCATGCGGCGCTCCATCTCGGCGATGGCAGCGGGGGGTGCATCGATATTGAAGAAGGCGTAGTGCGCCTTGCGGTTCTTCTTGATCTTGAAGGCGAGGCCCTTGAGGCCCCAGTACTCTTGCTTCGTGACCTTGCCCTGACCTTCGGCAACGACCCCCTCGAATTCCTTCATGAGGGCTTCGACCTGAGCCTGCGTCACGTCCTGGCGTGCCAGGAACGTATGCTCGTATAGCGGCATTCGGAACGGCCTTTCGTTTCGGTGGTGCCCGCAGCGGCACGCCACGGACGCTTTCTTTCCTCGCCGGCGCAAAGCCCTGTGGACCGAGAAAGGCCCATCTGGAACCCAAAGGAGAAGACACTGGGGGACGGCGCGTTGAGCGCCTCCCGGACCGCGCGCAGCCAACACGAAGAAGGCCGATGCAACCCGAGCCCCCGTTCAGCCTCCTGCCGGAACGGGAAGTG
>CAZYXX010000018.1:0-7352 GCA_964651805.1 uncultured Hyphomicrobium sp.
AATAACTATCGCTACTTCGCCGCCATGCGTTTCTTGAAATAGGCACACGGGGCAATAATGGGCATCTGGTATCGCGCCGGCACGGTGTCGGTGAACAACGGCGCTGCGACTGTTACCGGAGTCGGCACGCTTGCGCTCGCCAACATCAAGCCTGGCGACGCGATGGTGATCGGCAATTTCGCGCCGGTCGAAATCCTCAGCGTCCAGGAGAACACGGAGTGGACGCTCGCGGAGAACTGGCCGAACGCGAACCAGTCGGCGCAGCCTTACTACATCATCCCCGGTCCCGGCTGGGGCGATGCGTCGAACCTGTCGGTGCAGGTGCAGGCGCTGATCAACGCGTTCTCCGGGCAGCTGTCCGGCATCGCGACCAACAAGGGCAACCTGCCGGTCGGTGATGCGTCGGCGTTTCAAGCACTGGCGGTTGGTGCGAACAATGCGATCCTGCGGGCCAACAGCGCGGCGGCGCTCGGGTTGGATTGGATCTCGTTCGCTGCTCTCCTCGCCAACGCCCAGCACGCGCCCGCCACCGTAGCCTCGGCCGCGACGACGGACATCGGCGCGGCGTCGTCCGATCGTGTCGATGTCACCGGCAACGCGACGATTACGAGCCTTGGCACTTCGGTTTCCCGGCTCCGCTTCGTGCGCTTCACCGGCACGCCAATTCTGACGCACAACGGCACGTCGCTGATTTTGCCGGGTGCCGCTAACATCAACGTTACGGCCGGGGACTGCGCGACGTTCTCAGCGGACGCATCGGGCAACTGGACGTGCCTCGACTATCACCGCGCTAATGGCGGCGTGCCGAACACAGCGCTCAACGCGCTTGCTGGCCTAACGCCCGCTGCGGATCGCCTGCCCTACTACACGGGCGCGAGCGCGGCGGCGCTGGCGACGTTCACGGCGTTCGCGCGCACGCTGCTTGATGATCCCGACGCGGCGACGATGCGCGCGACAATCGCCGCGCTCGGCACGGCGGGCGGCACGCTTACAGGGCCAATTACGTGGGGCCTCGCAAATGGCGACATGGACGCGCTCATGGGCTCGTCCGCTGGCTTACAGTTCCATCGCGTTCAGACGGGGGCAACCAATACCCCATCGGGCGCGACCGTCAACGGTGCGCATGTCGCGTCGTTTGTTTGGGACGTGAACGCAGCTCGCCAAGTCTACCTCGATTTAGCGTCCGCCCGCGCATGGACCCGCCGAAAGTCTGGCGGCACCGTGTATCCTTGGGTCGAGATCGTCACGTTCGACAATATCGGCACGTCTGGCGCGAAAATCCCGCTGCTCAACACCGCTAACACATGGTCCGCTGCGCAGACGCTTTCCGCCGCACTCGACCTCGCCTCAGGACAGATCAATTTCCCGGCGGCGCAGAACGCTTCCTCCGGCGCGAATGTTCTCGATGATTACGAGGAAGGCTCTTGGACGCCGGTATTGCAGGGCGGCACGTCGACCGGCTCCGGCACCTACTCGTTCCAAGCGGGCGCCTACGTCAAAATCGGCAAGATGGTGATGGTGACGTTTAACCTCGCGTGGTCGGCGCACACGGGAACAGGCCAGATGCGCATTGCGGGGTTGCCGTTCACGCCGACAATGGACGGCGTAGCCGCGCTGCGTTTGGCTAACATCACATACACGAACGCCATTGTGCAGGGCGTGATCGGAACGACCCTCACCCGTATTGACTTGGAGAACCCGGCATCGAACTCGAACGCATCGCTGGATATGGACACGGCCGGAAACATCATCGGCACGGCGGTTTACGTCGCGGCCTAACGCACTAGGGCAGAAAGGGGTAGAAATGGAAAAGCGAACAGTCGTCAGGCGTGTAGAACTCGGCGTCGATGGCGGAACAGTGCATGTCGTGCTCGCAAAGCAACTGGCGGAACCATGCGAGATCACAAAGACCGACGACGATGGCACGCATAGCGAGCCCGGCGAGCGACTGCTCGTAGACGAACCGCACCGCTTCGCCCTCTATCCGCTCGACCCTAGTCGTCCGGCAGAGAACCAACTTACGCTGGATCAGCAGATTGAGATTGTGCAGACGCATCTGGCAAGCATCGGATACCCGCCGATTGCGGTCGATGGCGTCGCCAAGATCAAGCACCTGATCGCGGCGCTGTAAAGGGGGCACGATGACGGGGCACACCTACACGGCCGCGCGGCCGAAAGAGCCGGCGGACGCCGCCTATTGGATCGTCACGCGCGACGACGGGGCGGAGCACGCCGAGGTTTACGCCGACACGGCCGAGGCGGCTATCGCGGCGGTCCGCGAGATCGACGCGTTCACGGAGCAAGCCGAAAAGCGCCGCACGGCCGCCGATTTCGACACGTTGACGCAGGCCCATATCGACGCGGTCGCGCAGTCGATGGGCTATCGCAACGGTGACGCCGTGGCCTCGTTCGCGGTGAGCAAGGTCGAGGCGTGGGCCGACGAGGCGCGCCGGTTCTGCGATTGGCGCGATCAGGTGTGGCTCGCCGCTTTCGCAGCGCTCGATGCCGGCGAAGCGCACGAGACGTTCATGGCCGCGCTCGTCGAGGCGGGGATCGACCGGCCAGCGCAAGTGACGAGCGAATGACCGTAACGTTCGTGCCGGCGGCCGAGCACTGGCCCGTTGTGCGCCCCTGGATCGAGACCGCCTGCACCAAGGGCGATGGCTGGTGGACGATCGATGCTCTGGAAGACCTGATCTCTGACGGAAGGGCTGTTGTGTGGGTGTTGGCCAGCAACGGCGTTCCGATTGCCGGTGTCGTCACAACGATCTGCGATTGGGACGGCCGCAAGGTCGCGGAAATCATCATCACGGGCGGGGAGGGAATCCTCGAACACGCGCCCGAGCACTTCGGTCAGATCGACATCTGGGCCAAGGCCCACGGCGCGTCAGAGATCGTCATGCGTGGGCGTAGGGGTTGGGCGCGTGCCTTGAAACCCCACGGCTACGAAGAAATCGCGGTTACGATGAGAAAGGCGCTTTGATATGGGCGGAAAAACCAAGACGACGCAATCGAGCACGTCGCAGTCGAAAGCCTATGACGCTGTCGCGCCCACTATCAACACTGGCGCTGGCATCATGAATTCGTATCTCGAAAACCCGAACTCGAATGCGGTCTATGACGGACCTCGGGTTGCGGACCTGTCGGCGGATACGCAGGCAGGGCTCGACATGCTCAGGGGGTCGCAGGGCGCCAATACCGCCTTCGACTTCTACGACGGGCTTATCGGTTCGGGCGCCGGCACGATGAATCCCCAGGTGCAGGCCATGCAGGACGCGATCAAGCGCCAGGTCATGGCGGCGACGAATGCGACGTTCTCGAATTCCGGCACAGTGGGCGGAACAGCCCATCAGGAGAGCTTGGCCAAGGGGCTGGCGGACGGCATGGCACAGCCATTGTTTGCCGCTTACGAAAACGACATGGGCCGCAAGATGCAGGCCGCCACGGGCATTCAAGCGGCTGATCAGTTGCGCACCAACAACAGGCTCGACGCCGGCTCGATCCTCGATAGCTACAACCAGAACAAGATCAACGCGGACATGGCCAAGTTCGAGGAACAGCGGACAGCACCGATCAAGGCGTGGTCGGAAATCTTCCCGATGGTGTCGGACCTGGGCTCGCGTTTCGGAACGAACTCGTCGACCTCGACAACGACGCAGAAGACGCCGATGTCGCAACAGATCGCGGGTGGCGTGATGGCGGGGCTCGGGCTCATGACGGGGATGCCGGGGCTCGGGATGGCAGGGGCTGGGATGATGGGTGGCAGTGCGGCGCCTTGGGTGCGTCCTTCGACGCCCTACGCCAGCAACAGCATGTTCAATCTCAACCAGCTTTATGGGGGCTGATCCCATGCGCGGACTACTCGATATGTTCGAAAACCCTCTGACGCTCGGCGGGCTCGGTTTGCTCTCGGGCGGCGGCTGGGACGGTGCCATGAGCGGAATGCGCATGGGTGCCGGGATGCAGGATCGACGCCGGCAGCAGGCGGAAGAAGATCAGAGGAAATCAGCATTCGACGGTCTCGTGCAATCGGGCGCGTTCCCGAAAGAAATGGCGCCGTTCGTCGGAGCGATGAGCCGGGATCAGGCAATCGACTATCTCGCCAAGACGGTCGATCCAAACACAAAGCTTGAGCGTCAGTACAAGCAGGCGCAGATCAATAAGCTGAACAGAGAAGCAGCAACGGGCGGCGAAACGCCTGCGAACGTTCGAGAATATCAGTATTTCAAGAGCCTGCCGCCCGAGGCCCAGCAACAGTACCTCAACCTTCGTCGTGCGCAGAAAATGTACGACACGGGCGTTGAGTTCGTGCAGCCAAGTGCGGTCAATCCCGCAGGACCGCCGGTCGCGACGATACGGAAGAATCCTGCCGAGGAGGAACGGCTAAAGACGATGGGCCGCGAGACGGCGCAAGGTGCCGTTGCGCTTCCAAAGACGAAGTCGGCGCTGGATCAGTACGAGATCCAGACCAACACGCTAAAAGAAGACATCGGACGCGCTCTGAAACTCGCGGAGGGAGCAACGACTACGGGCATGGCCGGCGCAGTCACGAGCAATATCCCCGGAACGGCTGGATATGACCTTGGGGCAACGCTGAACACGATCAAAGCGAATATCGGTTTCGACAAGTTGCAGGCCATGCGTGATGCGTCGCCGACGGGCGGCGCGCTTGGTCAGGTGTCTGAGCAGGAGAATATCCTGTTGCAGTCAGTGCTTGGTGCGCTGTCTCAGGCGCAGACGAAAGACCAGTTCGTCTACAATCTGACGCGCTTGAACGGCGTGGTCGACCAATATCGGGAACTCAAGCGCAGAGCCTATGAGCAGGATGTTGCACGGTTCGGAGCTGCTAATGTGCCAAACCCTGATGGGGGGCAGTCACCGCAGCAGCAGCCGGCGGCAGACGACTGGCGCAAATCATTCCGGCGGGTTGACTGATGGCCAAATACCAGTTCACCGGACCAGATGGCGGAAACTACCAGATCGAGGCACCGGACAATGTTCCGGCATCCGAGGTCATGGATTTTGTTGGCAAGCAGTTCGAGCGGCAAGCGGGAACTGTTGCCGATCCAAAAGAACAGCGGCAACGACCGGTTTCAGTGGGCGAAGTTGGCGCAGACGTCGCTAAGTCTCTCGGCATCGGCGTCGCACAAGGCGCAATCGGTGTTTGGACACTTCCTGGAAACCTCGAATACCTCGGGCGCGCTGGCATTGATGCCGCAGCGAGGGGCCTGGGGTTTGAAGATCCGCAACTTTCCGCGGCCACGGCGCTACCGACCTATAGTGACGCCAAGGGCGCGATCGAGCGGCATACAGGCGAGTTCTACAAGCCCCAAACGACGGCCGGCGAATATGCCCGCACATTCGGAGAGTTCGCGCCCTTGGCCGCTCTTGGTCCAGGCGGAATGGCCGCGCGGGCGGCGAACGTGGCGGGCCCTGCGATCGCAAGCGAAACAGCGGGCCAGTTGACGGAAGGCACGAAGTACGAGCCTTGGGCTCGTGCAGCTGGGGGCTTGGTTGGAGGCATGGTGCCGACAGCAGCAATGCGGGCGGTCACTCCGGTTAGCCGGGATGCGGCGCGTGCTGGCCACGTTGCCCGCCTTGAAGATGAAGGCGTTACGGCTCTGACTGCGGGGCAAAAGTCTGGCAATCGCGCACTTCGCTGGGCAGAGGCCGCCGCCGCCGATATTCCTGGCGCTGCCCGAAAGGCGGAAAAGATCAACACCGCGGGCGCGGAACAGTTCACGCGTGCCGCGCTTCGCCGTGCCGGCATCAATGCCAGTCGCGCAATACCAGAGGTCATTGACGAAGGGTTCAGGGCTCTTGGCAAGCAGTTCGATGAAGTTGCGGCGCGCAACTCGCTTAGGGTTGATAGGACATTACAAGACGACATCGCCAAGGCCGTTCGCGAGTATGATGAGCTAGTGCCGCCAACGCAGCGGGCACCGATAATTGGCAACCTGATTGCCGATCTTCGTACCGTTGCGAAGCCGGGTGAAGGCATAGCTGGTGACGTTTATCAGTCAGTAAGGTCGCGACTAGAGCGTCAGCGCCGTTCGTCGGGCTCTGATCCGCAGCTTTCATATGCGCTCGGACGTATTCGCGATGCGCTCGACGACGGGATGGAACGTAGCGTCAAGTCGATCGACGCTGGGCGTTGGCGTAGTGTGCGCGGGCAATACCGAAACTTATTGAATATCGAAAAAGCCGCTACGGGGGCGGGTGAGAACGCCGCTCTTGGTCTGATTTCGCCAGCGCAACTTCGTAACGCGGTCAGAACGCAGAACCGGCGCGGGTATGCCAGGGGTCAGGACGACCTTGGAAACTTGGCGCGAGCAGGAGAAGCGATCATGCGGCCGTTGCCGCAGTCTGGCACTGCACCACGCATGGCGTTCAATGATCTGTTCGCGGCAGGTGGCGGCGCTGCGACTGGCGCCGCGTTCGGTGGGGCGCCAGGAGCAGCGCTCGGTGCCATCGCGGGACCTATCGTGAAAGGTGGAACGGCCCGCGCTGTTCTGTCAGCCCCCGTGCAGAAATATTTCTCAAACCGTCTGCTCGATGACGCTATCAATTCTTACAGGTCCCAGCAATTGAACGCTCTCCTGCGCGTTCCACAGGCGGCATCAGAACTGGAGCGACCGCGCGGTTTGATCGGCGGAATGGGGCCGCAGTACGACGAGTTCGGGAACCCACTTCCAGGCTCTCGCGCTGCTGAAGAGCGGCGAGCGCGTTAGTCGTTTTCCCGTCGTCTCGCGTCTTCCAAGTCCTTGCGGACGAACTCTCTGTAGTGGTCGCGCAGCATCAACAGACCTGCGAGCGCCAACCCGCAAACGAAGCCATAGACCCAAGTCGGCGTGCCTAGTGCTTCGATCCAAAAGCTTTCCATCTTCCACTCCCATCGGAGGGCCGTGTCATCGCTGAAATCCATTCCCTGAACAACACCGACGCCGCGAATACCGCCCGTTTCAACGGCTCAAACAATGTCTCGTCGCTTGACGGCGCCGGCCAAGCCCTCGAAGGCATGATCGCACGCAATTACAAGGACACCAACGGCTCGAATACCACAACCGGTTCAAACACCGCCTACGTCATTGCCACGAACCGCACCGGGCTCACAGCGAATTCCGAAACCGGAACCCTCGTGATCCGGTTCCATGTCGCCAACAATGGCGCCTGCACCCTGCAAGTCAATGCGCTCGCCGCAAAGCCCCTCAGAAAGAAGGGCAACACCGCGCTCGCCACAGGCGACATCCTGACAAACGACATCCTGATGGTGGTCTACAATCCCGCCTGGGATGCGTGGCAACTGATCGGGGTCTAAGCCTTAACGTCTTCCCCGCCCTAAAGGACGGGGA
>CAZYXX010000019.1:0-7246 GCA_964651805.1 uncultured Hyphomicrobium sp.
GTGCCTTCCACGCGCACGGTGACGCCGCCGGAGCGGAAGTCGATCGGCGCCGTGCGCCGCGACTTGGCCAGCGAGAAGAACGGATAGGCCATCATGTCTTGTGCGTCGCGCGGCGCCATGTCGCCCGGCAGCGCGCGGAACAGGTCGAGCTGTTCGCGCTCTTTCTCCGAGCTGGACACGACGAGAACCATCCGCGCGCCGGTCGTCAGCGGCCATCGCGGTAGTCACCGGCGTGGCGCTCGGCGTACTCGGGGTCGGACGTGGCCTCGAAGCTGCGCGCGTCGGCCCAGGCATCGAGGTCGGCCACCGAATACATCACGCGGCGGCCGAACTTGCGAAAGCGCGGGCCGCCGCCGATGACGCGCTGCTTCTCCAGCGTGCGCGGCGACAAGCGCAGGTAGTCGGCGGCTTCGTCGTTGGTCAGGTAGCGCGAAGGCTGGGCGGGTTGTTGCGTGACAGCGGGAGCGGCTTGCGGCCGCAGCGGTGCGGGTCTCATGGCGTGAACCTCCATCGGTCTGAATCGCCGACCGCGACAGCGCGGCCGGATGGAGGCAGTCTCAGAAAAGAAAGGCGCTGTGCTCAGGGACGTTTTGCGAAGGATGCGAAACGTCCCTGCGTGTGTGGATGAAGCTGCGCGAGACGGCGGTAGCCGCCGCGCATCAAGGTCTGGCCCCGCCGCACCAGGCGGCGCACGCGGGCACGCAGCGCGCCGTCGGCGTGCCAGTCCTTGGCGACCGCCGCAGTGCCGAACAGCACGTCAGCCACGGCGCGCAGGGATGCACCGGCCAGCGTGCCGTCGAGCGCCTGCAAGGTGCGCAGTTCCAACAGCGCGGTCGTCGAAGGGCGTGCCCCGGCCAGTGCCGTCGGCGCGACCGCCACCAGTTTGTCCAGTTCTCCCACCAGTGCGCGGCAACGGGAACAGGGATCAGGCGATGCACGCATGGCATAGGCGTAGGCCATGCCATCCGCCAGATCGGACGCGAAGGCCAGGCGCAGACAGCAGCCGGCCCAGCGGGTGGCGAGCACCAGCCGCCGCCCGTCGTGGATCAGTTGCTTGCGGCCCGGCAGATGCCAGAACGCAAAGCGTGCGGCATCGGGCGGCGGGTCCGCATCGGGATAGAGCTGCACCACGCTGTCGTGATCGGGGAACCAGGCCGGGTGCGCGTCGCGCGCATCCAGGGCCGGGTCTTCCAGCAGGCGCAGGCCCCAGTGCTGCGCCGCTCCGGGATGACGGCGACGGCGCAGCCAGTCGCGCCGGTAGTCGGGGTGGCGGCGCAGGTATTCCCACGCCAACGCGGGGCCGTCCAGGTGCAGGACGTAAAGGTAAGCGGCACCGGGGTGCCAGTGATCGGACTCTGCCATGACGCAGCCTCCTGTCGGACAGCAGGGCTCGTCGCCACGGGCGTCAGGGGGAGCTACGGCTTCATCGGCGTATCGTCACGGGTACTCGCTAAACTGGCGGTGTCAAGACCGATTGGCTCCAGGGCATTGCACAGGTCGTCCGAATGCGACGGCTGCGCGAACGATGATGGTGCGCAGCAATGGACACGGTGCCGCAAGCCGCGTCGGGAATCAGGACTGTTTTGGTCATGCACGCACTTCGCCGGTGCATGAGTGCCGATTGATGCGTGGGCGGTCTGAACTCAGACCGAAATAGACACAGTGCGCCGCGCTTGGCGGCACTGTGCTGACCCACGATCGCGGGCCAGCGGGGCCGGTCAGTCGATGATCGACCCGTTGCGCTGTGCCAGCCGCGTGTACTCCGATAGCGTGCGCGTGGCGACGAAGTACAGATCGCGTTCGACGGGCAGCTTCAGCGGCCCAACGATCGACGCCAGCTCGGACAGCCGCACGGTGCCTTCCTCCGGCATACCCAGGCCCAGGTCGCACAGGCCGAAGGCGGTGTCGCCATCCTCGGGATCGAGTTCGGTCAGCAGCCAGGTCGCGTGCGCGTCCGGGGTGAACAGCTTGACCACCGGCAGCGGGTCGATGCCCGCGCCTTCGGCGCGTGCGCGGCCGTTGGCGAGCAGTTGCGCGCGTTGTTCGTCGGTAATGAGTGTCTTCATGGTCGCTTCCTCTTGAAGGGTTCGCTCCACGGCGGAGCGAGGCGACACAGGGCGCACGCGGCCAGCGCGGCCGTCATACCCCAACACGGTTCGGTGCGGGCCGGGGTTGACGGCAAGCGGCGTGCGCCAGGCTCGCGTGCTTGTTCGCTGTGGGGAGAACCGGGGAAGCGGTACTGATCCGCACGAAGCCGACGAAGCACGCATGTGCTTGCACGCCAATCCGCAAAGCCGGATTTGCGGAAGTACGAAAAGCCTCGGAGCAGGCGAAGCGGATTTGCAGAAGCTCACGGAACCGTACTCGCGGCAATCACCGAATCCACGGAAGCACGAAGGCGGCAATCCGCCTTTGCGCATCCACCCAAAGCCGGCCGAGCGGGCCAGCAGCAAGTGCTCGAATCGTAGGGCAAAAGCGAGGAAAGAGTTATCTTTAACGTGGTTTTAATTGTGCCGTGAATCGACGCTTCTATGCATGCAGAAGCGTCCAATCCAGCGCGGCCGGCCAACCGGCGCCACCACCTTCGAGGCCGAGCCGGCACGGGCTTTCGGCGAGGCGGTGCGTGCGCTGCGCACGGAGCATGGCGTGGCGCAGGAGGCGCTGGCGCATCTGGCCGGCGTCGAGCGCTCGCACATGGGCAAGGTGGAGCGTGGTGAGCATATGCCGACGCTTGCGCTCATCCTCAAGATCGCGCGAGCGCTCGGGTGCAGTTCGGCCGAGCTGATGGCGGAGACGGAACGCCGCCTGGCGGCGTCGGAGTCGTAGTGCGAGAAGCGCCCCGCCACGGTGGGCGGGGGCGATGCTCAATCGGCCTTGCTACTGCCACCCGACCTGGCTGACTTTCTTCCGCGCTGTGCAGGCACTCCGGTGTCCCAAAGGCCATGTGCTCGCAGCAACTGCGCGGTTGCCACGCCGTCCATAATCACGTAGCGGCAAGGGGCTGTAAATGAGCGATGTAGGGCGTAAGCCTCCACGGTCTTGCGCACGGCCGCGCCGACGTTGTGGCAGTGCTGAACGATATAGACCTGCGCGGGAGTATTGAAGAGGCGATAAATCTGGTCGGCGTTCTTACCCAGGTCGCGCGGCGTCATCGGATGGAATTTGGCCGGCCCTTTGAGCAGAAAGGCGCCGGTCTTGCGTTCGCCGTCGATCAAGAGCCGGTCAGAGAACAAATCGCTCTCTTCTCCGCCCCAATCCTTGGGAACATCGTGCTCATTGAGCAGATGACAGATCAACTCCTTGATCTTGTGCTCGGGAATATCAGCAAGACGGGCAAACTCGGTCTTGGAAGGAATCCATGTTCTATCCATGCCTGCAAACTGCTCAATGTCGTTGGGCTGCAACTCCAAGGTTGAGGCGAAAGGCAACGGCATCGACGACTGACCGCTGACCAGATCCCCGATTGCATAGGGAATCGCACGGATGGTATCTGCGGTGACGTCGGCGATGTAGGCGAAGGCGAAGAGCCGAGTCGATCCCGCCATGCGGGTGTAGGCCGTGTCGTTTACAAGGCCGTTCTTCGAGAATTCGAGGACGAGCTTCTTTCCCTCCATTGGCTCGTCGAGTTTCTCGGTCAACGTCAACGCCGATTTCTTGTTGGCGTAGCCGAAGCCTTTGCCATAAAAATGTCCGTTGTAGATGAAGGGAGTGCCAGGCTGAATCGCGTTCTCGACCGCAAGCTGTTGCAGGGTCTTGATACCACCCGATGCAATCGCATCCAGCACGTAGCTGCCGACAGCGCTGCCGAGTATGGCTGAGGTCATGGGTACGTCCTTGCCTTGCAACGTATGGAGGACGTGGGGCGGCAGCCCCTCCGTATTGACCAAAGAGAGAATGCGGTCGCGGCTGAGGTAGAACGCCATCAGCTTGGCCGTTGCAGAAGCGCGTATGCTGGTCGCTGGAGTGCTATTCATCTTGGCAGCGACCTTCTCAGTCTTGCGCTAGCAGATGGCGAACGGTCGCAACCGCTTCATGCCAACTGTCCGTGACCAGTTGCATCACGCGAGCATCGGCTCCTCCTTCGTTCTTCTCTTCAAACCAGCTTTGGTTGTGATTGTTGATGCGATCACGATAGCCCGAACCTCTTCCCCATTCGCTGTAGCACGTCTTCCAGAAGTTGGCGTCAGCGGTCATTTCATCCGAATGAATGCTTTGTCCAACCAGTTGGGCCTTTCGGACAAGCGCATCGAAGCCGGCCTCCATCGTTCTGACTGTTTGATGGATGAGGTCGTGGGCATCACTGAACTGGTCGTCTTGCAGCAGGTTCTCGGCGATCTCCTTGAACTTCTGCAACTTCGGTTCGGCAATACCGGCAGCGATGCGCCGGGCACCGTGACTGAGTTGGTGGGCATAGTTAAGATTCCACCAATCGCCGTCTCTTACGATGGCGGCATAGACGGTGCGCGGGTGTGCGGTGCCCACAGCCGCCACCAGACTGTCGTGGACATGCCGCTTGGTTTGTGCCGGAATTGCTTCGTTGTTGTCCAACCAGATCGTCAGACGACGCGCTGCGGCCGCCATCGCCCCCCGAGCCTGGTCTTTTTCGTAGTTCTCAAGCATGGATTTGGCGCCGGCGATGATTTCGCGCAACCCATTGCGCTGCCACTCCTGCACGGCGGTGATGCGGGCACGGATGAAGTTCCGCAGTTGCTCAGGCGCATCCTCCGCGGCATTGAAGAACATGACAGGCAAGTGGTCGAGCCCCATAGGTTGCAGCTTCAACTGCACTTCTTCGCCCTTGACTTCATAGCCTTCTTCGGCCGACTGCACGGGGAAACCATTGTCCTTAACAGCGAGTGCTTCACTGGGGCGCGGCAGCGCAAGGATGGCTGCGTGACTATCCAGTGTCCGAACCCCTCCTTCCCGAGCGCGGGTCAGCAATTGCCGCACGGCAGTAGCTGGCGCTTCATTGAACACGGTGCATAACACGACCACGGTATGCGTGTCATCAAAATGAACTTCAAGATCGCCGCGTTCAGCGATGTCGTCGATGCCTTGCGTGTCGATCAGTGTGACCGAAACCGATTCATCGCCCAGGATCGCGACAGGCACGACCAACTCGATCCGGCGCGGCAAAGTGAATTCCTCGCTGCGGCCGTTGTTGACGCGCTCGAAGATTTCCTGCAACCAATCGAGCGGCGGCTTGCCCAGGGTGTCGTCGTGCCAGATGTCGCGCCGATCGCGCTTGTGCAACTCCATGCGAGACAGGATTTCCACAGACAGCGACTTGGCATCGGTGAACCGCGCAGCCAGCTCACGGGCTTCATCGACCGCAGGAATGACGGAGCCGTCCGAGCGTTTTTCGCTGCGGCGACGTCGAAGCCCGGTCATATTCCGCAAGGCACGCTCGACCTCACGGGAGATTCCCGGCGACGCGCCGCCTTCGCCGTCATCATTCACTGAACGCGACGCTTGTGGAGGATTCACAAGAAAGTTCGCGAAATCAGCAACGTGCCGCCGTACTTCATCTTCGGTGCACGGCTCCACGATAAGCCCATATCCAGGACCGCGCCGTACATGCACTTCACAGATAGTTATGCCGCCAGCGCCGGTTTCCAGGACAGCTTTTGGCATTCCCTTGCTGCCCGGAATTTCAAGACCTTCCGCGCGGCAAATCGCAGTGGACTTGCCCACCGCAATGGTTCCTATGAAGGCCGCCTGGTAGCGCTTGTCCGCCACGCTCGCCGCTTTGGCGAGCAATTCTTCCTGATAGCGAACCAGACGGCGCTCGTAGAACTGTTTCACATCGGGGCGCTCGGCAAGCGCATGCACCTGTTGCGCCGTCTGTTCCGCTTCCCACAGCAGGTCGGCATCCGGATCGCCGAGGGTCGGCTCCGGGATCATCTGCCACTGGCGCTCCAGTATCTCCCGCAGCTTCAGCGCGTCAGCCGTGCCGATGCCATCGAGCACGGTCTGAAGTTCCTCCGGCGCCAACGGTCGGTCGCCGTTCTCGACGCGGGATAGCACTGCGGCGCTCCAGGTGAGTTTCTTTGCCAGTTCGTTCTGCTTGAGCCCTGCTTCATCGCGCAGGGCAGCAATGCGCTTACCAATCGCCGCGTCTCTGTTCATCGTTGCCTCCAGAATTTATGGAAACGATACAGAAACGTTTCTGAAACGTCAATAGTAACGTTTCAGGAAGCCATGCGCCACTCCCGGACGCTAGCCGACACGGGCAATACTGGCGCTTGTGCTCTCGGAGTGAGGCGCCCCGCCACGATGGGCGGGGCGCCGGGGCGGCCGTCAGGCCGCCGGCTTGCTGCGCGACCAGATCAGGTTGTGCGAGCCGTCTTCTTCTTCGATCAGGCGGGCGTAGATGGTCGCCGGGAACGACGGATCATCCAGTGTCACCGACAGGTAGGGCCGCTCGGCCTGGCTGACTTTCTTCCATGCCGCGCCGATGTCGTAGCCGCCCGCCGCCTGGATGCGGAAATCGGGGGCGTTCTCGCTGCCTTTGTCGTTGGGGACGAACTTGACCTTGACGTTGAGTGTCAGGGTGCGGACCGTGCCGGTGAAGCCGTCGTTCTGTGCGGTGAATGTGCCGATGTTGGCCATGATGTTTGCTCCTTTCGGGTTGCCAAGGTCGCGCCCATCGCGTCCTTGTTGTGATCCGGTCGGCGGGGGACGGGCTGGCTGCATCGCGCAGCGGCCGCAACAGCGTGGAGGACCGGGAGGCGCAAAGAATTTGTCCCGCGAGGAATGCGCGCAGCGCAGGGGAAATTGTTTGCGCCGGACGGTTGCAGCCATGAAGCCCGAGGCGCAGCCGTGCTCCCGCCAGGATTCACAACGAACCAAGGACGCAACGGGCCGAACTGACCCGAATGGAGCGATGGCCAGCTCGGCGCTCCGCATGAAGGCGTTGATGGCACGCGCCCGAATGCTGGCAAGGTCTGGCCCACAGCGACAGGCGGAATGCCCACCGCATCCAGCGGCGGACGGTTTGAGGCGTGGTGTGGATGCGTCATGGCAAGGCCGTGGGGCATGTCGGTGAACAGGCCGGCGTGACGGCCCGGACAGCCCACCATCAGCGTCGAGGACGGCACGTTTTCGCACAACCGGGCGCAGCAAGGTGCAGCGTGCTCCGGCGCACTGCCCACCGTGGCGGGATGCGGGCGTCACTGACTACAACTGGAGCGGTGCACCACCTTGGTGTAAAGTGGTGCATCATCTGATTCGAAAGTGTTTAGGT
>CAZYXX010000020.1:0-5646 GCA_964651805.1 uncultured Hyphomicrobium sp.
CGACGCAGCCTGCTCGGCATCATCCAGCCCCGAAACCACGCGCTTCTCGAATATGGGCATGAGCCTTTTCCCGCTTCTTGAGCTTCGATGGGCTGATTGCCACCGCCCAAAATTCGCGTGTTCCCGTACCCAGAGTTACGTGTGGAAATTTCTCGCTATCATAGGCCTCTCCACGGACCCGCAATACGCAGAATCCGCAGTACCCTCTTGTGGCTATTGCTTAGGGTACGGAGTGACCGATTTGTCGTGGCTCGTCCGTGGCGCGTGTTTTGCCGTCAGGACCGGGAGTAGTGCGCGACAGCTCGGCGCAAGACGGGACGCGGCCCCGACGCCCTTCCCATTCATGCCGTCAAATCACCGATGCATGGAGCGGTTGGCCAAGGAACGCTGCCGCTTCGGCGCACCGCGACGGCGGAATTTCGTATCCATAGTGCTGCATCTCGCGCTCAAGCTCGGGCAAAACGGCGTCGATCTCTTGCGGGTCGAGACGGTGCCATCTCTCCTGCCGGCCAGGATCTACCATTTGCTCAGCGGCACATAGCATTGCCGAATCATACTCGAGGCCGCAAAATTCATAGATCTTCCGAAACCAAGTCTGCGGCGACGCGACCAGGTCTTCATATCTGAAAGACAGCACGCGTCCCGGTCCAAGCGCGCCGAGATCCTCCCGCGCCCGGCGATTTCCGATCGCCCATTGGCGCGCGATCACCCTCAACTTGCCCATCTGCTTCAGATCGTCATGGATGCCGTTGTATCGTGGGCCATAGATCGAGATATATTTTTGCCTCAGCAGCTTCTTTCGCACCATGTCGTTGGCAAACTGCCCGAAGTAATAGGGGAGCTGCGCCAACGGAGCGTCCGCAACAGATCGACGGATGCCATGCCAGGTCTTGGTCCGCTGCCACTTGAATTCCATGGAGCTCATGCAGGGAAGCGGATGACGCGTGATGTACAGAAACGTCGCCTCAGGGAAAATCGCCCTGACATAAGGCACTCGTAGAACGTTGCCGGGCGTTTTCTCCATGACCCGCCGATTGCCGTTGTGGCTCTGGTAGCTGAGGAAACGGCCGCGAATGTACCGCGCGACTTCGTCCGACGCCTCCGCCTCGCCGAATTCGTCGTGAGGGCGCCGCGGGTCGGCGTAGAGCCACACCGTCCGCGGCTCGTACCAGGTGACGATGTCCGGGTGCAAACCCAAGAGCTTCTGAGTGATCGACGTACCCGAGCGATAATTGCCAATCAGAATTATCGGCGGCCTCAGCGTCTGGCTCATTGTCGCCTGCCTGCGCCAAGAACCTGGCGCTACCTGCTCTTTTAAGATCGGACCCGAGGCGCCGCCGCGGAAGCGGCGCCCGAGGCACCTTCGACGGCACGATGCCCGCTCCTTGAGGAAGCGCGGTCATGAGTCTCGATAGCCGATCGCAGCGAGGACCGCAGATGAGGTCAGGCTTCCCGACCGGCCGGTCTCTCGGCGGCCAGCACCACAGAATCGCCAACGGTCGTCATCAAGGGCCTGCCACGGGCCAGTAGCCAACGGAACCACATTCCCGAGAACAAGGAGGTCAGCAGCGCTGCGATAACGAGCGTGACGTAGAAGGTTTCGTTGATGATGCCCGCAGCCAGAGCCACACTGGCAAGCACGATGCCCGGACCGCCCCGGGTGTTCATCGCGAAGCCGAAGTTGAGGCTCGTGAGCATGTCGCGTCCCAGGAGGCGGCATCCCAGGTAGACGCAGCCGATTTCGATCGCGGACGAGACCGCGATGAAGCCGAGCGTGAATGCGAGATCGAGGTCGTTCGGCAGATCGATCTTCAACCCGACAAGGGCGAAATAGATCGGTACGAACAACCCGACCGAAACATCTCTGATGCGCTCCTTGACGACCGTCAGCTTCTCGTTAGGAACCGCGCCGACGACAATTCCCGCAATGAGCGCGCCGAAGACCAGATTGATGGAAAGCAGGCTCGCTACGGCGACGAACAGGAAGAGGATCGCGAAGAGATAGCCGGTCAACGATGCCTTCCTCACGAGATTGAACCGCGCCCGGGTTGCTCGCTCCAAGAGGCCAGGCCCGAAAGCGAGTGTAAGCCCCACGAATGCCGCGGTCGTGAGCAAGGTCGCAGCCACCGACGCCGAATCGGCCTCAGAGCCCTGCGCGACGGCCGTAGCGGCCGACAGCCCCACCCACAGGATCAGGTCCTGCGTCGTGGCGGCCGCGAGCACGATGCGGGCGAAGCGCGTATCTATGATCTTCAAGTCAAGGAAGATTTTTGAAATGACGGGGATCGAGGTGACCGAGAACGCGATGCCCAGGACCAATGTGAACGGGATTCCTCCCCCGTTCGGTCCAGCGTACGGAGTGAAATCCATCAGTTGCGGGGCAATCCAGCCGGCCAGGAATGGAAGAGTGTGCGCGACGAGGATGACGCCAATGATATTTGCGTCGACCCGATCGAACCGCCGCTGCACTTGGAAGCCGGCGATGAACATCAGGGCGGTAAGGCCGATCCAGTAGAATGCCGACAGGACCGCATCCTGCTTCGGAAATGCATTGAAAATCGCATTCTGCAGATCGGGAAAGAAGTATCCCAGAAATGTCGGCCCCAGCAGAAGTCCGCCCATGATCTCGCCGACCACACGCGGCATCCGCATGCGCTGCCAGGCGTAACCGCAAGCGTGGGCCAGCCCGAGCAAGCAGAGCAACGCCAGGAACATTCGGGAAAGTTCGAATTCTGACACGAAACACCGGCGCTAGAGAGAGCCTCGCAAGAGGATATCGAAGCGCGGCGGACGCGTCATGCCGTCCTAAAGGGTCGCCTCAGGGAAGAAGAGCTAGCTCTTTGGCGGTATCGGCCCTATCCCCGAGGCATACTCGGTCATATCGAGAGCGCGATCCTCGGCGTCGTGCGGTTTGGCTTCCGGATGCTAGAACTTGATCATCGCGCCGGCTTGAACCACCGAGAAGTCATCGACATCAACAGTGATACCGGCGCCGTTCGTGACCTCGGCTGAGGCATGGTCGTAAGTTACGTACACGTCCATATCAGCAGTCTCGATGTTCTGAACCACGCCAGCCGACCAGTGATCGATATCGCTCGCACGTATGAAGCTTCCGGCTATGGTCCGGTCAGGATTCGAACCGGCATCGTCTTGCCTGTACTGTGCGAAGACGGTGGATTTGCCGAGAGCCCAGAACTTGCGCTCGATGCCGGTCTGAACGAACCAGATGCGATCATCCTTTTCGACGTCGAGCGCCGGAAAGCTTTCGCCCCGTGTCTCATCCTCTTGAGCGCCAAATCCACCATACATGTATAGGCCGGTCGGGACGTGCATGACGGTGGCGGCCGCACCCCACCACGCACAGTCCTGCTGCACAGGGCTGACATGGCAGAGCTGCATGTTCTCGTCCGTATTGTTCGCATAGCCAGCATTCGCCAGCAATTTGAAGTCGCCTGCTTGACCGGCATACCGGAGTGCTCCACTCCAAAGATCGTCTTCGCCCCACGAGGCTGTCAGGGTGAAGCCGGCGTTGGTTGGACTATCGTAGCGGACGATATTGCGGCGTCCGCCCTGGCCCGGCGTGGAGTTGTTGCCACCGCGCATGATGTCCGTCCAGCGCAAGGCGCTGAGCTCGCCTCCGGTTCGCAGGCGGAACGCGCCGAGTGCGACAGCGGGTGACTCGGCATTGGCGAACAGCATGGTGTTCGTCGCGTTGGCGCTGTCGAGCAAATGATAGGTTGCCTCGCCTTCGAGCCCGACGGTCAATTTACCGAGCGTGCTGTTCTTCAAGAACCAGTTGCTCTTGCGAACGATGGGCGGCGCGCCACCCTTATCTGTCAGCTGACTGAAGCCGTTCGAAGCATTCGCAGACACGCCGACTTCCAGCGTATAGCCGGCAGACCAGCCGTCCCCGATCTTGGCCTCGCCGAGGAAACGGAAGCGTGTCTGCTCGAGGGAATTGGTGCCGACGTAAACATTGTTCTCGACGCCGTCGTTCCAGAAAAAGACGGCCTCGTTGATCCAGCCGGAAATCGTCAGCGAAACCGCGCGATTGCCCTTGCGCGCCGAAGTCGCTGAGAGCTCTGCGATGCGTTCGTCGAGATCGCTGCAGCAGTCGCCGGCTGCGTCGGCGGCGTAGACCGACGCTGCACTCGCGGCAAGAAGGATGCTCGCAGAACCACGTATCGCAGAACCAAGTATCCATGTCCGCATAGCGTCATATCCCGGCGGATTGGAATCGGTGCACGCGGACGCTACCGGCTTGTAGCCGTCAGGCTTTAAGGAAGGCGAGGCCGTCACGCAAGTGGATTGCGCTCAATATACGTCGCATTCGAATGCTTGTTGCATGGCTGCAATCTCTATCGCCCGCAGTTCATCCGAGGGGATCTCACCGCCGTCGACGGCGCCTGCAACAACGCGGCCTTCTACGGTTCGGAACGCAAACGAATCCCGGCTACACTCTGTCGGCATCGGGGAGCCCTCCTTGCGGTTGCCCCGGTCATCCCCTCGCAACGAAAATCGATCTTGCTGATGGCGTGAGAGCTGCCCTACGCTCCGCTAGCGAGTTCGCATGCGGCCGAGACGTCGCCCGACTTACAGAGTCATATGGCGGGATGGCGGCAGGACTCGAGAGCACGCCAGACCGGCTCGCCGGTCTTTAACGCCGGTGTGGGCGTCATCGGCAAGCTGCCGCTGGCACGACCGCTTCGAAACTGTTCATAGTGAGGTTTGAGGCATGCTCCAGGCCTGGATGTCTTACGGCTATATCGTCCTGCTCGCGATCGCCGTGCTCGCCTATGTCCTATGGCGCAGGGGCGGGGCCGTTCTGGCCATCGCGTCGGTGGTTGTGGGCATCCCCCTCTGGTTCGGATGGGAATACGCGCGTCCCACGTGGACGACCGGCCGCGTGACCGGAACGGAAGTGCGCCGCAGCGATCCCGACACCCGCGGCAACACGAGCGACATCCAATACATTTACATTCGCAACCGATCCGACCGGGGGCTCGAACTGATCAACGAGGATTCCTGGTGGTGGTTGAAGCGCAATAGCGATCGGGTCTTCAACGACGCCAAGACTGCCGAGGCTCGCAACACGGAAGTGACCCTCCTGTGGAGCGGATGGCGCTCCACCCTCTTCTCCTTCTACCCCAACGTGATCGCCATCGGCCCCGCCGGGTCCTGGCCGCTGTGGTCTGTGCGCACTGTCATTTTCTACGGCTTCTCCGTCTTCCTCTGGCTCGGCTACTTCTACGGCTTCATCAGGCTGCTCCGGTGGAGGACCTCGGCGGATACTCCCAATCCCGATCGCGGGTAGGTCCGCAGCCGCCGCAGCCCGCCTCAGGCAACGCGATCTCGATCGCGATCGGCGAATTCGGCTTCGGGTCAACTGTCCTGACCCGAGACAGAGGTGACGGATCGTTCCGGAGACATGGGTGAGACGTTTGGCTGGTTTTCACCAGCGGAGGTGTCGATGCCGTGGAAGAGAATGCTGGCGCGTCGGCTTCATAAGCTACGACTCGGGCTCGTCGACTTGGAAGCGAGAACCCTGCAGTCCCTCGAGAACCCGTTCGGCACGAGGTTGTGACCCATGTCCTAGGTAGAAACCGACACCCATGTCTCCGGGCTGGACAGTTCGAGAATGGCGCA
>CAZYXX010000021.1:0-5035 GCA_964651805.1 uncultured Hyphomicrobium sp.
CAGATCATCCCGATCTCGCTTGGCCTCGCCTCAAACCCCGCCCGCTACAAGCAGGGCGGCTCGGCGCAGATCATCAACGGTTTCGTCGAGCAGATCGGCGAAGAAGGCAAAAGCCCCTGGCATATCTATCCCAGCGACGGCTTGCAGGGCTTTGCGCTGCTGGAATCGGCCGACGGCGGCGTGCGCGCGGCGATCAACGTCGATGGTGTGCTCTACGCGGTTGCCGGCACGCGCGTCTACAAGATCACGGCGAACCAGACCGTGACGCTGATCGGGTCGATGAATATTTCCGATTCGGCGCCGCTGTTCATGGAACGCAACCGCCGCACCGTGCCGGACATCGCCATCGTCTGCGATGGTCTCATGTACTACATCCGTGCCGATGTGCTGGCACAGGTGACGGACGTTGATCTGCTGGCACCCACAAGCCTGTCGTTCGTGGATGGATATTTTGTCATCGGCACGGTGAACAACACCTGGCAGATCGGCGCCATTGACGATGCGTCGGCCTGGGATGCACTGGATTTCACCCGCGCCGACAGCAACCCCGATGCGGTCGTGGTGGTCTCGGCGACGCAGGGGCAGGCGGTCATTTTCGGCGAGTCCTCAACCGAGTTCTGGCGCAACACGGGGGCTTCGGACTTTGCCTTTGAGCGCGTGACGTCGAGCGACGTTGGCTGCGTTGCAGCGGGCAGCGTGCGGCAGATGGAACAGTCGATTGCGTTCGTGGCGCAGGACCGCACCGTGCGCATTTTTGCAGGCTACGAGGCGCGGCGGATTTCGACGCACGCCGTCGAGCGGGACATTGAAGCCCTTACCGACCGCTCGCAGATCAAGTCGGCGACCTGGGTGAAGGACGGCCACACGTTCTATTCGATCACGGCGCCCGGCTCGTGGACGTGGACCTACGACACGGTCACGAATTTCTGGCATCGCCGCATGAGCTACGGACAGTCCGACTGGAGGATCGCGACGGTGACGCTGTTCGACGGCAAGCTGATCGCAGGCGATGCGACGTCGGGCACGCTGTACGAGATGAGCGCGGCATTCTCGGATGAGGCGGGCGAGCCTCTGGTGACGGAAATTATCCTGCCGCCGGTTCACGGTTTCCCGAAACAGTTCCGGCACGATGAACTGTTCATCGATCTGGAGCGCGGCGTTGGCACCGGGCAGGGCGACGCACAGGACATCGACCCGGAACTGATGCTCGATTGGTCGGACGACGGCGGCAACACGTTCGGCAACGGGCGGGTGCTGAAAGTCGGGCAGCAGGGCAAGCGGGTGGTGCGGGTGACGTCGCAGCGGCTTGGTATCCCGCCGATCGATGGTCGGGTCTATCGCTTCCGCATGAGTGCCAAAGTGCGGCGCGGGTTTTATGCGGCGTCTCTGCGGGTGACGCCATTGATGCGGCCGGCGGCATGACGGACACGCCGCTGCCGATCCCGCAACCGAACGCGCTGAACGACGCCAAGGGCCAGACGACACAGGCGGGGTATCGGTATTATCAGTCGCTCGATAGGGCGGCGCGATCCGCTTCTGCGGAACTTGCCGCCATCGCAGCCCGAGAAGATTTCTGGGGCTTTACCGATCGTTACCCGGAAGCCCGTAACATCACGATCCGGAAAATCCCGTTTGCGTTCGAAGTCATATCCGTGACGTGCAAGACGAGCACCGGATCGTGCACGATCACGCCGAAGATCAATTCGACAACGATCACGGGCACGAACGGTTCGGCAACCACGTCGGAAACTGAACGGGCCGCCACGGCCGCCAATGTCGGAGCCGCTGGCGACGATGTCGTGGTGACGGTTTCCGCGATTTCCGGCGCCGAGGATCTGGACGTTACGATCAAATACAGGCGCGTCTAGGTGGGGCATTACTTCCTGGTGTCGGTCGCGCCCCCCTTTCTGGAGTTTCTAGCAGCCGACAATAAGGACGCATCTGGTGAACCAAGCCCGTACGTAACGCATACGTACAGCAGTGTCAGTCTAGGAACGGCACGCAGCGATCGTCGGATCATCCTGTCGGTCGGGTACGTTTCATCTGGCGTTCTTTCGAACGTCACGATTGGCGGGCAATCGGCAACCAAATGCGTTGATGTCGAGAACGGCGGGCATTCTGAGATATGGATTGCGTCGGTTCCGAGCGGCACAAGCGGCGCCGTCGTTCTGACGTTCTCCGACGACACAAATTATACGGCAATCGCGGTTTACTCGGCGAAGGGGCTGGTGTCGGCCACGCCAGCCGACACGGCCACTGACAACTTAGGCACAACCGATCTTTCTCTCGACATCCCGGCGCGTGGAATTCTCGTGGCCACGGCTTACGCGAACAGCGGGGGTTCATCCGGTAGTGCGAGTTGGAGCGGAGCCACCGAAGATTTCGAGCTGATGTTGCCGGGTAGCGGCGGTTCTGAACGGCTGCACTCCGGTGCTTCCTACACAGCGACAGCGGCAGAAACCGGAAGAGCCATTCAGTGCTCCGGCATGAGTGGGTTCATTTGTGGTTGCGGCGCTACATTCCGATAACTGAGGGATAGAGAATGTCGTTTCTCGGATCACTGACCGGCTCGACGCAGCGCAAGGACTTGCGGGCCGCGCAGACCAAAGCCAACGCCGCGCTTGATCAGGGTTACGCCCAAAGCCAGGGCTACTACGATCAGGCGGCGGGCCTCTACGACCCGTATATGAAGGCCGGCGGTCAGGCACAGACGTTCTACAACGATCTGCTGGGCCTCAACGGCGCGGATGCACGCGGCACGGCGCAGGGCGTCATTACCAGCGATCCCTTGTGGTCAGGCGGTTTGGCGCAGGATCAGAACGCGATGCTGAAGTACTTGAACGCGCGCGGCGAGGGCGGCGGCGGCAAGGCGTTTCTGGCGGGCCAGCGCGTGCTGATGGACAATTATGGTAACTGGATGGATCGCTACCGCGATGCTGGCCGTCAAGGTCTGGACGCGACTTCGCAGCAGTCGAATGTTCGCATGGGACAAGGCGATAACGCGTACGGTTTCGCAGCAACGCGAGCAGGAAACGCGATAAATTATGGAAACGCCATGGCGCAGTCGCGGTCCATAGGTGTCAACAATCTCCTTGGAGCACTCGGGACGGGCATCAACGCCTATACCGGCTTCTCAGGGGGGCGGCGCTGATGAGCCGATACTACGTCAATTTACCTGGGGCAGAGATGCCCCGCAATGCGATGATGGATTTCTCGCCCGTGAACAACGCGCTGGAATCCATGCGGGCGCAGAACAACGCCAATCGTCAGTTTGACGCGCAGCAGGAAGAGCGCACCTATCAGCGCGGCCGTGACGCGAAACAGGATGCGCGTGTCGCGAAGATCGACGCGCGGGCCGATGTGGAATGGTACGGCAAGGCGGCGGCGGCCGTTGACCGGCTGCAAGGCCCGGAGCGAGCGCAAGCGTGGCAGGGCGTGCTGCGCCGTCACGGTGGGCAAGGATTGAGCCCGGAAGAGCTGGACCCGATCACGGGGCCGAAGATGCTGATGGCGGAAGCGGGCCAGTGGCGCGATCCGAGGGAGGATCAGGCGGCGGACCTCGAGCTGCAATACAAGCGTGCTCAGATCGGTGAGTTGTCCCGCAAGCAGGATGACCCCGTCCGGCAACTGCTGATGGAACGGCTGCGCAGCCGGGGTGGAACATCACAGCCCGCGGCGCCAGGCGTGCAACCTCAGTCGGCGCCGATGCAAGTCCCGCAGACGGGGATCATCAATATTACGGACGAACAGAGCGCGCCGCCGCAACCCGCCGCGCCTTCCGGGCCGCAGATGTTCGAAACGCCGTTCGGCCCCATGACGGAACAGGATGCGCGCGATCTCGCCGGCCCCATGCTCCTTGACCCCAAGTATCAGGCGGCGGGCAAGGCCATTCTCGACAGCATCCAGACGGGTGGCGGGGGCGGACTAGCCAAGCCGACGGTCAATCAACTCGAAGAGCGGACGATGAACGCCGCAACGCAGTTGGGGCGCATCGCCGACATCAAGCAGCGCTTCAAATCGCGGTTTCTCCAGGTTCCGACCCGGATGCAGATGCTGGCCAACTCATGGACGGCAAAGGCCGGCGGCACGCTGTCGCCGGAACAGACGCGCGAACTCAATGGCTACGCGTCTTTCCGCTCGGCGGCCGTCAACAACCTGAACACCATTCTGAAGGAATTGTCGGGCGCTGCGGTGACGCCGCAGGAATACGAGCGCATCCAGAACGACGCGCCGGCCGCCGGCACCGGCATCTTTGACGGTGACGATCCGGTCAGCTTCCAGTCCAAGCTGGACCGCACCGAACAGACCCTCAAGATGTCGATCGCCCGGTTCAATTTCATGCGGGCGCGCGGGCTCAATTTCGACCGCGACAGCCTCGATCAGTTCATGGCGCTTGACGATGTGCCAGCAGCAATCGATGCGCGCGGCGCCGAGATCGAACAGCAGTTGCAGCAGAGAAACCCGAAAATCGACCCGCAGTCGCTGCAGCAGGGCGTCCGGCAGCAGCTCAAGCGGGAGTTCGGCATCTGATGGGCCGTTATTCCGATATGCTGCTGAACACGGCTGACGAACCGCAGGCGCGCGGCCGGTATTCGGAACAGTTGCTGGGCGGCGCCGACGGTTCCCAACAGCCGACTGCGAAAGCAGCGCCCCGGGAACAGTTGCCGAGCGTCTATTCGCAGTTTCCGCGCGAGCTCGAAAACCCGATGGGCCTTGCCGCCACGGCCGGCGCCTCGGATGCCCAGATGGGCGACATCGTGCAAAAGAACCTGGGCGAGCGTTTTGTTCGCCGCGAGCCAGTGGACGGCGGCTATGAAGTGTTCGTCACGCGCGGTCAGGATGGGCAGGAGCAGCGCGGATACCTCAATCAGCCGGGGTTCGATAGCGAAGACCTTGTGCGCGGCGTGCGCGGTGCGCTGCCCTACGTTGCAACGGGCGGCGCTGCGGGCGTTGCCACGCGCGGTGCCGGGCTCGGCCTGCAAGTGTTGACGCAAGCCGGCACAGCGGCGGCAACCAGCATTGCCGGCGATGTGGC
>CAZYXX010000022.1:0-4221 GCA_964651805.1 uncultured Hyphomicrobium sp.
ACGGTCATTCAGGGCTCTTGCATGCAGTGGCTTGTGGAGCCGGAAGGCGAGCTAGCGACCTTTATGACCGCACGCACGCGCATGGTCCTGTCCATTCTCTATCCTGACCATGTGTTTGGCTGATTCAATCTGGAGGGTTGTTTATAACCGACGCGTCGGTTATTTATGAGGCATGTGCCACGGTATCGCCGGGCTCGAAAACCCGGAAAGACCATCATGCCTATACGAGAACCAAGCCCGACCGGGGCGGAACGACAGAAGACAGCACCCGTACCAACCTTTGCGCTTAACCTGACAGCGGACGAGTTCGAAGCGTTGAACGCGTGCAGCGAGCCGCAAATTGCCTTTCGCGACCTGTTCTGCCCACACATCGACTTGCCGCGCGCCTTGCGGAACTGGTCAGAGGCTCGGGGCGTCCAGTTGCGGAGCCTTCGCAAAATCACGCATGAGCGCGGCGGTCGGTCGCAGAAGGTGCTTTTCGGCCTTCATGACGGTTATGCCGTTGAATCCGTTCTGATCCGTCGTCACGACGGACACACCGCCTGTATTTCGTCACAGGTTGGATGTGCCTTCGCCTGCCAGTTCTGCGCTTCCGGCCAAGCCGGCCTCAAGCGCAACCTTTCGGCGGGCGAGATTGTCGAACAGGTCGTTCAACTCGGGCCGAAGGTCAACCGGATCGTGTTCATGGGCATCGGCGAGCCTTTGAACAACTACGAGCAGGTGATGAAGGCGATTCGTATCCTGCGCGACCGGCGAGGGATGAATTTTCCCACCACGGGAATCACGCTTTCGACCATCGGCATACCGAAGGCTCTAGCGCAATTGCGAGAAGAGCATCTGGCGATCAATCTGACTATATCGCTGCATGCGACGACGCAGGAAGTTCGCGACCGTCTCATCCCCGGATCGCGTAAGCACGACATCAAGGAAGTCATCGCGCGCGCTTCGTCATGGGCGGAACGGCACAACCGGATCGTCACCTTTGTCTATCTAGTCCTGCCCGGCATCAACGACACGCTTGCTGATGCAAAGCGGCTTGCCGGTCTGATGAACAAGCGAAGGGCGCGCGTGAACCTCATGCGCTGGAATCCCGTCGATGGCATCGCGCTTGATCGAACGAGCGACCGCAGCCTTGGGCTTTTCCGTGAAGTGCTGGATCGCGCCGGTGTGCCCGTGGTGGTGCGGGATACACAGGGACGGGATATTTCGGCTGCATGCGGTCAGCTCTGGTTGCGCGACCTGCGCGGCATCCCGGTCGAAAAACGCGGGGCCGCGAAAAAAGCCGCGTAGCAGGAGTGTGGGATGCGACGTTTGAGAGGACATGCGAACGACGCCTTCCGATCAAGTGAAACGCTACTCGGATCGCGCGTCCCCCTCGCCTCGCTAATCCAGACGCTCGCCGTCGCCGAATACTTGAACTTCCGCCACGCCGCCAAGGCGCTCGGCGTGGCGCAGTCCAGCGTCAGCGCGCGCGTGAAGGCGCTGGAGGAAGATCTTGGCATCCTCCTGTTCGAGCGACACGCACGGGGCGTCAGGCTGACCGAGGCCGGACGCCACTTCATCCAGCGCGTCGCTGCTGGCGTCGATCAACTCGACCATGCGGTGAAGACCGCAGGCATGGCGGCGGCGGGGAAATGGGGTCACCTGCGCATCGGAATTCATGCCCTGATCCCTCGCAGCTTCCTAGCAAAGCTGATCGGCCAATACCGCGAAGACCACCCCGGCGTGGAAGTCGTGATGACCGAAGGCACGGCCCGCGATACGGTAATGCAGCTTCGCGCTGATCGGCTGGACGTGGCGTTCGTCGCCGGGAAGCCAGAGTTGTCCGACTGCCACACTCGACCGATCTGGACCGAACCGCTGGTGGCGGTGCTGTCGGAGGGGCATCGCCTTGCCGGGCAATCGGCAATTACATGGGTCGATCTGGTCGGCGAGACCTTTATTGTCCGCTATGGCGGCACTGGTCCGCAAGTCCACGACCATATCGTGCTGCGCCATGCCGGCCGCTGGCCCGCGCCGTCGATCCTGCGTTTCGATGTGGAGCGTAGCACGTTGCTGTCTATGGTAGGACAGGACTTCGGCATTACCATAGTCGGAGCCGCCACGGCGTTGCTGCCGACAACCGGCATCGTATTCTTGCCGTTCGCCGACGAGCCAGAGCCGGTTGCCTTTACTGCCGTCTGGTCGCCATTCAATCGCAGCGCCACCCTGCAGAACCTGCTCAACCTCGCAGTTTGCATGGGCCGGCAAAGGGGGGCGGATTTGTAGTCTGCGCCAGCGCAAGTCTTCCCTAGCGGCCGCAAACATGCAAACGGTAGGTATGCAAGAAACAAGGAAAACTACAAAGACCGCACAGGCAACGGCGACGAAAGAACGGCTGATTGGAATCGCGCGCGCGCAGTTCGCCGAGCGCGGTTACGAAGCCGTGAGCCTCGACGACATCCTCAAGAAAGCCAACCTAACCAAAGGCGCAATCTATCATCATTTCGGCGACAAGAAGGGCCTCTTTCGTGAGGTGGTGACGCTTGTGCAGAGCGAGGTCGCGGCGAAGGCTCGCCGAGTCGGGCAGGCTCAAACCGAACCTATCGAAGCGTTGCTTGCGGTTTGCCGGTCCTTTTTCTCCCAGCTCCGCAAGCCGGACGTTATGAGGATCGTTTGCATGGAGGCCGGTGTGTTTCTGTCTTGGGCAGAGTGCGCCGAGATTGATGACAAGCATATGCTTGCGGTGATGCGTGAGTTTGTCGCGGCCTCTCAGGCAAGCGGCGGGCTGGCTTCGCTGGACACGGAAGCGATCACCCGTGTCATCACCGGCTCCATCTATCAGACTGTCGAATGGGCATCTCACGGCAGGACTCCCTCGCGGATTGCCAAGGGGGAAGAGGTCGTTCTGTCGCTTGTCCGGGCGGCGGCGCACGCTTGACCAACATACCTATGGTATGTCAAAAACACATACTGAAAGTATGTGGAGAATCCCTTTGTCCGAGCCGTCCCCCATCGTCGTTCTAGGAGCGAGCGGAACCATTGGCCGCCATCTTTGCACCAACCTGATCGCGCGAGGTCTGCCCGTTCGAGCAATATGGCGCAGTCGACTGGTGCAGATTCCGGGCGTGGAATCCGCCAAGGCCGATGTTGCATCCGGCGAAGGGTTGAATGAAGCGTTGCGGGGTGCGCAATCGCTTTTTCTCCTGACCGGCGACATGCCGGAGCAGACGCAGGCCGAGCTTCGCATCGTTGAGGCGGCGGCGAAGGCTGGCGTCGCCCATATCGTCAAACTCTCGACATGGGGCGCGGAAACCGAAGGTTTCTCGATAGCCCGTATCCATCGGCCTGTTGAGCTGGCCATCGAAGCATCCGGCCTAGCCTATACGTTCCTACGGCCGAACTGCTTCATGCAGAACTTCGTAACTTACTATCTCACAACGCTCCGCGACTTCGGGATTTTGCGGCTGCCCTGCGACGAGGATCGCATCAGCTTTATTGACGCGCGTGACATCGCAACGGTGGCCGCTGCAACCCTAGCCAGTCCAGCACAGCATCAGAACGAGACTTATGCACTGTCCGGGCCGCAAGCCCTGACGTTTGGTGAAGCGGTGGCGTTGCTCGCACAGGCGACCGGCAAGCAACTTCGATATGAATGTGTTTCGGAGGCGGACTTCCATACAGACATGGAGCGTTTCGGGCTGCCATCAAGCTACACACGCGAAGTGATCGAGCTATGCGCTTCGTATCGTCGTGGAGAGTCAGAGCCAGTAACGTCAATCGTTTCCGACATTACAGGGCATCCGGCGATACCCTTTTCAGGGTTCGCCCGAGACCACGCTGCGATGTTGCGCTGACATGCTGTTCCGCGCCGCCATCCTCGAAAAGATCGCGCGCGGTGAAGTGACAATCGCCTTCCGATATTGGCGGAGGCCGACCGTCAAGGCAGGCGGAAGGCTCCGCACGTCAGTCGGGGAACTGGCGATTGAATCGGTGGAACGCTGCGAACCGGCTGACATATCTGAGCGCGATGCGCGTGCGGCGGGCTTTGATGAGAAAAGCCAACTCTTGGCCGAACTCGATCAGCGTGACGGCTCGAAGCTCTACCGCATAATCTTTCATTTTGACCGCGCCGATCCGCGCATTGCCTTGCGTGAACAGGATCGCCTCAAGCCGGTGGACATTGAAAAGATCGCAACAACGCTGGATCGGCTGGACGGTGCAGCCCAAAGCCGGCCGTGG
>CAZYXX010000023.1:0-3690 GCA_964651805.1 uncultured Hyphomicrobium sp.
ATGCGCCTTCGTCCATCTAAGTTGCGGCTCTCACGACAGGTTTCGGCCTTCTTCTTCCATCCGATGGTTAGCGCCCGTCGATTTTGACCCAGAGCGGACATCGGGCGACTCTTGATGCAGGCGCGCTTGACCCTAAACTTCGCTCTAAAGTTATGGTGCCAACGCAATGGTCGAGCCGCAGCTCACGCATCCTACTCAGTTCGGAAACTTGACAATGCGCCCCCGCATTCTCCATGTCGTCAGCAATATCGCCCACTACGACGATCCGGGCCACCCTACGGGGCTTTGGCTGTCGGAACTGACGCACGCCTACGATGTGTTTGAGGCGAAGGACTACGAGCAGAGGCTCGTAAGCCCGAAGGGCGGCCCATCGCCGCTCGAACCGCGTGCGCTCAAATGGCCGCTTCTGGATGCATCCGCCAAAGCCTGGCTTAACGAAAAGAAGCGGATGGCGTTGCTCACCGCGACCGCCCGGCCCGACGAAATCGACCCGAGCGATTATGACGTCATCTATTTCACCGGTGGGCATGCGGTAATGTGGGATTTCCCCGACAGCGAAGGACTGCAGGCCATCACACGCGCCATCTGGGAGCGGGGCGGAATCGTGTCGGCCGTCTGCCACGGCTATTGCGGCCTGCTCAACACGCAGCTGTCCGACGGAAAGCTGCTGGTAGCCGGCAGGCGCATCACTGGCTTCTCATGGACCGAAGAGGTGCTGGCTGGCGTTGCCAAGTACATGCCCTACAACGCCGAGGCCGAGATAAAGAAGCGCGGTGCCCTTTACGAAAAGGCGCTTCTACCGTTCGTGTCGAACGTCGTCGCCGATGGCCGGCTTATCACGGGCCAGAATCCATTCTCCGCCAAGGCCACGGCCGAGAGGATTGTGACAGCCCTCGAAGGCGGTGCAACCAGCTAGTGTGCCTTGGCGCGCCGCTGTTTGGCTTGGCCGAGAAGGCGCACTTCTCGCGCCGCCAGTTTTGGCTTTTCGATCTGTCCCTTCTGCAATTGCGTCAGGACGCGGCGCGCATTCGTCGCGCAATCCATACCGTCCGGCTTCGCCTCGATCTCGCCGAGCAGCTTCACGAGGCTCTTCTTGTTCTGGGCGAGCTTGCGTTGCAGCGCTTTGACGTCGGCGATCTTGGCGCGCAGCGTGGCGACAAGCGTACCATGCTTCCAGTTGGCGAGGTCAGGCGGTACCAGAGCGCGGATCTCGTCCAGACTGAACCCTGCGCTTTGCGCGGTGGCGATCAGGTCGAGGATCACCACTGCATCGGAAGAATAGGCCCGATACCCGTTGGGGCGCCGGTCTGCCGCTTTCAGAAGCCCAATCTTCTCGTAGAAGCGGATTCTGGAATGGCTGAGGCCGCTGCGTCTGGCTAATTCACCGATGTTCAACGCTTTGACCCTCCAGCCGATGAGAACGAGAAGGATTGACCCTCAAGTTAGGTTCAAGCTTAGGGTCTGCAGTAGAAGACGTCAAATCCAGCGAAGAGGTTGCGGAGGATGGCGGAAAGTTACACGGAGGTTGACTTCGGCGGCCACAGGGTGGAGGTGCCGACAGGCGGATACTATGACCGCTTTCGTTCGAACCCCGATCTCGACGAGGTGGCTCGCGACCCTGCCGCCGGCAACATCGACTGGCTTCGGCGCATCCCAAAGCAGCTAGTGGAATCGCGCGTCGGTCCGACGTGGGCGCCAAACTTCTACTATCGCAGCAGCAGCATCCAGTTGCTCTTCTTGGCGCCCATCGCGCGGCTTGCACCCATGCTGCCGTTGCCGCTCAAGCCATTGCGGGCATTTCCAGGCTACGGGCTGGTCGCGCTGACGTTCTTTGCCTATTGGGTCTGCGACAACGACCCGTACAAGGAAGTCTCCGTCGCCGTCGTGGTTCGGGACCCCGGCGCGCGCGGTCCGCACGCGCTGGAGCTGTTTCGCGATCTGCGTCGCCGGACCTTTTTCGCCCACGTCCTGGCATTGCCCGTCGATACGGAGATTGCGCGCGTGCGGGGGCTCTACGGCTACCAGTTGCCCAAGTGGTGCACCGGTATCGACCTCACTCTCGGCGATGAGGCGACGGCGCGCATCGACACGACGGACGGCAAACCGGACCTGGCGCTCAGGGTGCCGGTTCCGACGCTGCGCCCTGTCGCCGCGCATTCGCATATGGCAACCAACATTCTCATCAATCGCATCGACGGTACGTGGCACCAGACCCTGGTACAATCCAACGTGCTGACGTTTGGCGAGCGCATGTTTCCGCGAGACGTGGCGCTGACGCGCGGCGGCGGACCTATCAGCCAGTTGCTCGACGGCCTCGGTGCATCCACGATATTGCGCATGAACGTCGTCAAAGACGGGCAGATCATTCTCAACATGCCGTTGCCATTGAAGGCGCTCCAAAACTACTGACCCCCCGATCAAAAGGAGACCCAGCGATGAGCTTCGTCACCACGAAAGACGGCACGAGCATTTTCTACAAGGACTGGGGACCGAGAGACGCGCAACCGCTCCATTTTCATCACGGCTGGCCGCTCAGTGCCGATGACTGGGATGCGCAGATGCTGTTCTTTCTGGCGCAGGGCTTCCGTGTGGTTGCCCATGACCGTCGCGGCCATGGCCGTTCCAGCCAGGTGAGCGACGGCCATGACATGGACCACTACGCGGCCGACGCAGCCGCCGTGGCAGAACATCTTGATCTGAAGAACACGATCCATATCGGCCATTCAACCGGGGGCGGGCAGGTTGCACGCTACGTCGCCAAGCACGGACAGCCGCAGGGCCGCGTGGCCAAGGCCGTCCTGATCAGCGCGGTGCCGCCCCTGATGGTCAAGACCGACAGCAATCCGGGTGGAACGCCAATCGAGGTGTTCGACGGCTTCCGCGCTGCACTCGCCTCCAATCGCGCGCAGTTCTTCCTCGATGTGCCATCAGGTCCGTTCTACGGCTACAATCGCCCCGGCGCGAAAGCCTCGGATGGAATCATCTGGAACTGGTGGCGACAGGGCATGATGGGCAGCGCGAAAGCACACTACGAAGGCATCAAGGCATTTTCGGAAACCGACCAGACGGAAGATCTGAAGGCAATCACCGTGCCCACCCTCGTCATGCACGGCGACGACGATCAGGTTGTGCCCTACAAGAACGCCGCCCTGCTACAGGACAAGCTGCTGAAAAACAGCCAGCTCAAGATTTATCCTGGCTTCCCCCACGGCATGCCCACCACGCATGCCGACGTTATCAACTCCGACATTCTCGCGTTCATTTTGGGCTAAGCCTCAAAGCGGCGCGCCGGCGTTGCCCGGCGGCCGCGTTCCATGATCGTGGCAAGGACGAAGATGCGGGCCGGTGTACATCAAGCCGGCCACCGGAAAGGTTTCTTCCTTCAAGAGCTGCAACATGCACTCGCAGATTTAGCGAGCGGAGGCACAGCCTCCTAGCGATAACCGCGAAGTCGGCTTAATGGCCCGTTGCTACCCGAGCCAATTTGACGGTCAGTCCCAATTGCAGAAGTCGGCGGCCGACCGCGCGTTCTCGAACCGGGTGAGCCTGCCAGCGTCAGCTTTCGGCGGCAGACCGCCCTTTGCGTGTGTCCATCGAGAGTCCGGTTACAGGCGCGATGCTGACGTCTTTGAGGACGCGGATCGCCAGCTGCTCCTTGCCGTCGTAAACGTAGGTCGCCTGCGTCAGGCC
>CAZYXX010000024.1:0-1805 GCA_964651805.1 uncultured Hyphomicrobium sp.
AGCCCTCGAAGGATTTATTGAGCCGGACAGCTTCCGCTGGAATGCTGATCATTCCTTCCCTCCCAGGACCGTATCCGCGCGCGCGCTCATCGTGTCGAAGATCGCTTCCAGCGCCTGCAATCGCAGAAGCACGCCCTCGAACGCCTTATCCCGGTCCGCGCTCGCTTCGTTCACGATCGCGACGATCTGGTCTTTGGCCTCGTTCAAAACCGCGATTGCCAATCCGTCAGGGTCAGCCTTTGGCTTGCGGACCTTAGGTCCCCGATACGCCGCTGAGATCGCGCGGGCTTCGTCCTCTGTGATCGGAATTGCCTTCTCGGGGGCGTGAGCGACGACACAGTGCATCGCCCTCGGGTTCCCTTCCGCATCGCGGATGGCATAATACCCCATTTCCTCAGGCTCTCGCGCCATAGGACCTCCACATGCGTTCTTCTTCAATGCGCGCCTGAATGGCCTCGTCGATCCAGATCGGGCCGCCATTCATCGACCGCCGCCACGCGTCGCGATACGTGCGGTCGTCAGGGATCTCGGACACGTCCACGATCTCGATGGCCGCGCCCCGGCAGTCACGCGCCGCTATGATTTCGACGGCCTCTCGCCGCGTCACCCCGCCTTTCAGCATGGTCTGCGCGTAAACCCATGCGGCCTTTGCCGGCACGCCGCGCTTGACCTGGCTGCGCCACTGCCGAATAGCAAACCACCACCCTTCTCCAAACCACGGATGCCAGGGACCTGTCGGCCCGTGCATCAGGTAGAGAATGCCGTTCTCGGCTGGGATGGTGATATCGACGCCGCCATCCGGGCGGGTTGCTAGGATGCGCTCGCGCGTCATGCGTGATCGCCGAAGCCAACCCAATGCCAGGACGCCGGGTCTTCGTTGGATGAATCCGTTGAATCTTCGTTCTGAATGCGGACCGTGCCCGCCGCCTGCTGTCCGTTATCGATCGCGTCCGAATAGCTGTCGGCACCATCGGTTTCGATGGTGATCACGCACGCCCAATGGGCGCTGGAAAAGTCGGTCGCAATCGTCGCGGTCAAAAGCCCGGCACCGGAATCGGTGATCGACGTCATGTTGTAGGAAACCGCCAGCGTCGGCGTGCCGCCGGAAACCGTGGCTTTGCCCCAGCACTTGGCGACACCGGGATGGAAATGCTGTCGGCCGGGCACGACCGCGCGGCCCGTATCCGTGGCCGTTTCCATTTCCGACTGGACCGCAATTTCTATGGTGCCGCGCTGCGTATCGGATGCCGATTCAACGAGCCACGCCGTACCCCGGAAATTATAGAACAGGTCTTCGTCCGCCACCCAGCACACCCAGCCGCAATCGGTGTACGGCGTGAACGCGACGTAGGAGGCGCCGCTGTATTGGATGATGTCGCCGGTCGAGAACGTCGAGTAAGCCGATGAGACAAGATAATAGCCGCCCTGGACGGGAGCACCGGGCGCCGCCGTCACGCGATCGATGACCGGGATCGGCATGACCTTGGGGAACGGCGTCGTGTGGCTTGTGACGCGCCAGTTGCCGCCGTCGGAAACAATCCAGCACTCTTCCCCGTTGAGCCCCAGCGAAAACGACGTACCGTAGCTCTTTGATCCTTCCGAGATCGTCTGGCTGGAAACCGTTGCCAGAATGGCCTGGTTGGCGGACCCGGCGTGCTGAACCTGAAGCGCAAAGCCGTCGCCGACCGTGACGGCGGAGGGCAGGGTCAGGGTGACGTCGGCGGAAGAACAGTTGACGGCGAACAGCGTGTTCTGGTCGGCGGCGAGCACCGTATAATCGAGGGATTTGGTGACGACGGGAAAGG
>CAZYXX010000025.1:0-1565 GCA_964651805.1 uncultured Hyphomicrobium sp.
GTGATGGCGCGGACTTCCTTGATGACGTTGATCTTCTTGTCGCCGCCCGACTTGAGGAACACGGTGAACTCCGTCTTCTCCTCGACCGGAGCAGCAGCTGCACCGCCGCCAGCAGGCGCCGCAACGGCGACAGCGGCAGCAGCGGAAACGCCCCACTTCTCTTCCAGAAGCTTGGCGAGCTCAGCGGCTTCGAGCACGGTCAGGCTCGACAGGTCATCAACGATTTTCTCGATCTTCGACATTTCAGTACCCTTCGGTTTGAACCTTCAGAATGGAGTTTGCAGCTTTCACTGCTGTGAGCTTGTCATTCGGCCCGCAAGGGGCCCAACACCAATCAGCCGGCGGCCTCTTCCTGCGATGCCTTCGCCTGGATGACGCGTGCGAGCTTCGCTCCCGGCTCCTTGATCGTCCGGGCGATCTTGGTCGCCGGAGCGTTCAACAGGCCAATGATCTTGGCGCGCAGTTCATCAAGCGACGGCAGCTCGGCGAGTGCTTTCACGCCGTTCGCGTCAAGGATGGTCTTGCCCATCGCTCCGCCGAGGATGACGAGCTTGTCGTTCCCCTTGGCATAAGTGACGGCAACCTTGGCCGCAGAGATCGGGTCCTTCGAAAAGGCCAGAATGGTCGGCCCCTTCATCAGTCCCGAAAGCTGTTCGGCGTCGGTATCCTTGAGCGCGAGCTGTGCCAGCTTGTTCTTGGCCACCTTCACGGACCCGCCGGCGTCTTTCACACGCTTGCGGAAGTCCGCGGATTGAGCGGCCACCATGCCGGTGTTGTGGGCGACGACCACCAGGCCGGTGCTTTTCAGCACGCCATGAAGGTTGTCGATGAGCTCACGTTTCGCGGCTCTATCCACGTCTCGTCTCCTTGGTGCGTGGCTCCATTCGCGAAGCCCCGCGGGTTGCACCTTGCCGCCGCACCCATGCGGGCTTGGCGACGCTTGGTCTGTCCTCGTGTCCGTGGACCGCATGCGCGGCACGGTGCTGACCCAGAAGGTTCGAACCGTCTTTGCGGGGTCGCCCCCGAAATCCGGCGCAACTTCTGTCTCATGCGGGCTCGATCGATTTAGGCGTCACCTCGAATTGAGGATCGGCACCCGCAATCTCGGACAGTGCTGGAGCGCAGCGTTGCTGCCCGCTCCAGGGTCTTCCGGGTTACCCCGGAATTCGTGTTTCGCGATCAGGCTACAGGTCCCGTCGAAACGGTCGTCGGGTCAAGTTTCAGCCCCGGCCCCATCGTCGACGAAAGCGATACCTTCTTCACATACGTTCCCTTCGCTCCGGTCGGCTTCGCCTTGACCACCGCATCAACGAACGCCTTGATGTTCTCGACCAGCGCCGTCTCCGTGAAGCTCGCCTTGCCGACGCCAGCGTGAATGATGCCGGCCTTCTCGACACGGAACTCGACCGAGCCACCCTTGGCGCCTTTGATGGCGCTCGCGACATCCATCGTCACCGTTCCGACGCGCGGATTCGGCATCAGATTGCGCGGACCCAGGATCTTACCAAGCCGGCCGACGAGGCCCATCATGTCGGGCGTCGCGATGCAGCGATCGAAGTTGATCG